>NZ_BAAGWZ010000003.1:0-395367 GCF_054780095.1 Humibacter ginsengisoli | reverse complement strand
GCAGGCGAAGAAAACGCTCGCGTCCACTATGTGGTTCCCGATATACGGTCGGGACACCACCACCCCACCATAGGTGGGGGGTTATGACTGTAAATCAATAGTGTTACGGCGGCCATAGCGAGAGGGAAACGCCCGGAAACATTCCGAACCCGGAAGCTAAGACTCCCAGCGCCGATGGTACTGCAGGGGCGACCCTGTGGGAGAGTAGGACACCGCCGGACTCCTTTCAACGGAATGGCCACCCAACGAGGTGGCCATTCCGCATTTAACACACGAACAACACCACACGGCATCCGCGCCCACTATGCGACGGGAAGGATTGTGCACATGGCACGAGACGATCGAGGCGATCGAGGGGAAGATCGCGACGACTCCCGGCGGAGTACTGGCGGCGAAGGTGACCGAAGAGGACCGAAGAACGGGCGTCCTGACGGTGGTCGGCCGGAGCAGCGCCCGTCGACGGGACGCGGCGGAGGGCGGGACGGACGATACGGACGTCCGCGTTCCGGTGACTCTGGGAGCTTTCGCCCGCAGCGCGGAGACGCGAACGGGGAACGGCGGAGTGGTCCGAACAGGGGTGCGGATAGCTCGCGGTCGCGGGTGGACCGGACAGCGACGCCTCATTCGAACGATCGTGATCGTCGGTTCGGCGATCGCGACCGGCGCCCTGGCGATCAGGGACGCAGTGGCGACGGACGCGGAGGCCGGGACAGCGGTCGGTTCGACCGTCCAGGCTCGGACGAACGCCGTCGCGGTGATCGCTGGTCCTCAGACCAGCGTCCTGGCGGTGATCGTTCGTCCTCGGGCGACCGTCGTGCTGGTGGGTACCGGCGCGCGAGTGGCGCCGACGAGTGGAATGAACGGCGTACCGACGGTTCGCCCCGGCGGGACGATCGGCGTACGGGCGGAACAGGCGCCCAGAATGATCGGCGGCCGAGTCGCGATGGTGGCCGCGACAACGGTCGACCGTACGGGGATCGTCGCACCGGGTCGGGTGACCGCGGGAATGGCGGTCGCGATTATGGAGACCGCGGTCGGACCGGGTTGGGTGACCGCGGGAATCGCGATGGCGGTCGCGATTATGGAGACCGCGGTCGGACCGGGTCGGGTGACCGCGGGAATGGCGGTCGCGGTCGCGATTATGGAGACCGCCGTCGCACCGCACCGGGTGGCCGCGGGAACTCCGATGGTCGCCGCGACTACCGAGACCAAAGAGGCGCCGACGGTGCAAGCGGGGCCGGCCAGCGCCGCTACAACGAGGGCCGCACGGGCGCCGATCGTGGTGCCGGCGGTCAGCAGCGGGACCGAGGGGAGCGCGAAGGTGCCCGCGATTACGGGCGTGACAGCGACCGTCGTAACGCCCGTGGATATGGACATGACGGGGGTCGCGACCGCTCGCAGAAGGGTCCGTGGTCGGAGTCGCGGCGGGGAGACAACGATGCACAGGGGGGCGAGCGCGGATTCGCGCCACGGAGTGTGCGGCCGCGTCACAATGACCCCGAGCTGCCCGAATCGATCACATCGAAGGACCTCAACAGGGCGGCTCGGAACGAGCTGAAGACTCTCAGCAAGGAGAACGCCGAAGAAGTGGCCCGGCACCTTGCGATGGCCTCCCAGCTCATCGGCGAAGACCCGGAACTGGCGCATCGGCACGCGCTGGCCGCCGCACGACGAGCCGGACGCATCGCGATCGTTCGCGAGACGCTTGCGATCACCGCGTACGAGACGGGAGACTTCGCCCTGGCACTGCGCGAGCTGCGCACCTATCGACGCATCTCCGGTAAGAACGACCAGCTGCCGCTCATCGTCGACAGCGAGCGGGGTATCGGCCGGCCGGACCGGGCCCTCGAGGAGGGACGTTCCGTTCCGCGTTCGGAACTCCCCAACGAGGTGCAGGTCGCGCTGGCCATCGCCATGTCCGGGGCACGTCTCGACCTCGGGCAGACGGATGCCGCCCTGGCCGAGCTCGAGATCCCGCAGCTGGACCGTCGGCGCGCGTTCTCCTACAGTCCGACGCTCTTCGACGCGTACGCGACGGTGCTGGAAGACCTGGGCCGTAGTGCTGAGTCCGAGGAATGGCGCAACCTCGCGGAACGCGCCCGGGAGGCGCTCGGGCAGAACGACGAGGACGTCATGGTCGTCGAAGACGAAGGCGGAGACGCGATCGGCGACGGATATGGCGGGGACGCCACCAGCGACGGGGTCGTCGAAGAGCTGCCCGGCGACGGTGATGCCGCCGACGGTGAGCCCACCGATCATGCGGGCGACGGAGCATCCGAGGTCGATACGGCGACGGATGACGATAGCGCGCGCGGCGAGGCATCCGGTGAGCGCGGCGATGGGGAGTGACGGCCGGCGTCGGCTGTTCCGCCGAGATGCGGAGCGATCGCCGCTCGACGGGGTTGACGTCATCCTGGCCGATCTCGACGGGGTGCTGTACTCGGGCGCCGAGCCGATCCCGCATGCGGCCGAGGCACTGAGGCGCGCCCAGGACAAGGGCGTGCGGGTGGGATGCCTGACGAACAACGCCTCGCGCACCGACCGGTCCGTCGCCGATCACCTCAACCAACTCGGCTACGCGGTGCACGCGGACGACATCATCACCTCGCCTCAGGCGGCTGTCATGATGCTGCACGATCTCATCCAGCCCGAGTCCACAGTGCTGGTGGTCGGGGGAGACGGGCTCGTGTCGGAACTCGACAAGGCCGGGTACCACGTCACGCGCTCGGCCGAGGACCGTCCGGCCGCCGTGGTGCAGGGGTTCGCGCCGGACGTGGGGTGGGCGCAGCTGGCGGAGGCGGCTTTCGCGCTGGCGGATGAATCCGTGCAGTGGGTCGCGACGAACACGGACTGGACGCTTCCACAGCCACGGGGAGTGGCTCCCGGAAACGGAACGCTCGTCTCCGCGGTGCACACCGCAGTCGGGCGGCTTCCGATCGTCGCCGGAAAGCCGGAGCGGGCGATGTACGACCTCGCGGTGCAGCGATTCGGCGCGAAGGCACCGCTGGCGATCGGCGACCGGCTCGACACGGACATCCTCGGCGCTAACCGGGCAGGCGTGCCGTCTCTGCTCGTGCTCACCGGCATCGACCGAGCGAAGCAAGTGCTGGCAGCTGGCCGGGACGAGCGACCGCAGTACCTGCTCTCCGATCTCCGTGAGCTCGACGAGCCGTATCCGGCGGTGAAGGTGTCCCGATCCGGCGATGCGGTCGAGGTGCGGAACGCATTCGTGCGCCTCCAAGGCAGCGCGGTGCAGATCGTGCGCAGGGGCGATCGGGAGATCGACCTGCTTCGGGCGGCCAGTGCGCTCATCTGGAACTGCGGCCGGCCCATCTACGCGCTCGAGGTTCCCGAAGAGTTGTACACGTGAGCGGTGTCCGGGGCCCCGAGGCGATAGCCCTCGCGGTACCGTGGACTGATGCTTGACCAAATGGTGCACGAGGGAGACGACGGGCTCCTGTCCCGGCTGCGCCTCATCGAAGAGCGTCCGCTCGAGGAACGCGCGGACGCGTACACACGCATTCACACGGAGCTCGCCGAGGTGCTCGAGGGCCAGGACGACCACCGTCAGGATGCCTGAGGCCGCGGCGGGAGCCGACGGGGTGGCCGAACGGGCTTCCGCGACCACGGGCTCTTCGGGCGACGGCTCGTCGGGCGCAAGGTCGGAGACGGGTGATCAGCGCCTCGATGCGGCCGTGACCGCTCGAGGACTGGCGCGGTCGCGCACCCACGCGGCTCGGCTCATCGCCGACGGGCGGGTCAGCGTGGATGGCAAGCCCGTGGTCAAGGCATCCGCCCGGGTACGTGAGGGCGGCGAGATCACCGTCGATGCGCCGGACCACTACGTCAGTCGTGCCGCGCACAAGCTCATCGCCGCGCTGGACGGATTCCACCTGGACGAGACGGTCGCGGATGCCACCGCGCTCGATGTCGGCGCATCCACAGGGGGCTTCACGCAGGTGCTGCTCGAACGCGGGGCGCGGCGGGTGATCGCTCTCGACGTGGGGCACGGACAGCTCGCGCCGTCCATCGCCTCGGACTCGAGGGTCACGGTCGCCGAGGGCGTCAACGTTCGGTATCTCGGCACGGCGGAGCTCGGCCAGCTCACCGGTGGCGAGGCGATCGGGATCGTGGTCGGCGACCTGTCGTTCATCTCGCTGACTCTGGTGCTGCCTCCGCTCGTGAGGGCGGTCGGGCGTGACGCAGAGTACGTGCTCCTCGTGAAGCCGCAGTTCGAGGTGGGCCGCACGGGCATCCGCGAGGGCATCGTGCGCGATCCCGCGCTGCGAGAGGATGCGGTCACGTCGGTCATGTGGGCGGCGTGGGATCTCGGGATGCCGACCGCCGGCATCCTTCCGTCCCCCATCGCGGGAAGCCACGGGAATCGTGAGTACCTCATCCGGCTCAGCACACGCGCGGGTCGGCATCCGACAGAATGGTTGAACGACATCGGCGCGATGGTGGGAGAGTGAGCGTGGGCGGACCCCGGCGGTACTTCCTCGTGGTTTCGCACACCGGTCGTGGGGACTCGATCCAAGCGGGCATCCAGGTGTGCCGGCAGCTCATCGCCGCCGGAGTCGTTCCGGTTCTCGGAGCGGATGAGCGCGCCGAGCTCGTGGACGCCGCATCCGATCTCGCATCGCTGGCGGTGCTCGGCGACGATGTGATGCCGGATCAGCTCGAGCTCGTGATCGTGCTCGGGGGCGATGGAACGATCTTGCGCGCGGCGGAGACCGTGCGGGACTGCGACGTTCCGCTGCTGGGCGTGAACCTCGGACACGTCGGATTCCTCGCCGAGAGCGAGCGGGACGACCTGGAGCTCGCGGTGAGCCGCGCCGTCGCCAGGGACTACACCGTCGAGGAGCGCATGACATTGTTCGTGCGCGTGAAATCCGGCACCGAGGTCATCTACACCAGCTGGGCGCTCAACGAGGCGAGCATCGAGAAGGCCAGTCGCGAGCGCATGATCGAGGTCGTCGTCGAGGTCGACGGCCGGCCGCTGTCGAGCTTCGGATGCGACGGCGTTGTGATGTCCACCCCGACGGGGTCGACGGCGTACTCGTTCTCCGCCGGGGGTCCCGTCGTGTGGCCCACCCTCGATGCACTCCTGCTCGTGCCGCTGAGCGCGCATGCCCTGTTCTCGCGCCCGCTGGTCGTGGCCGCCGACTCTGTGCTCGCCGTCGAGTTGGTGCGTCGCACCGACACGCCGGCCGTGCTGTGGTGCGACGGCAGGCGGGCCTTCGACCTTCCGCCGGGCGCGCGGGTGATGGTCGCGCGATCCGACACCCCCGTGAAGCTGGCGCGGCTGCACACGGCGCCGTTCACCGACCGGCTGGTGCGCAAGTTCAACCTGCCGGTCACAGGCTGGCGAGGACCGAACGCCCGTGATTGAGGAGATCTCGATCCGCGACCTCGGGGTCATCGAGAGTGCCACGCTGCCGCTCGGGCCCGGGTTCACGGCGCTCACCGGCGAGACCGGTGCCGGCAAGACCATGGTCGTGACGGCGCTCGGGCTTTTGCTGGGTCAACGTGCCGACAGCGCCGTCGTTCGGTCAGGCAGCGCGCAGTTGTGGGTGGAAGGACGGTGGCTCGTCCCTGCTGACGGAGAGGTCGCCGAGCGGGTCAGGGATGCCGGTGGCGACCTCGACGACTCCGGTCAGGCATCCTATGGCGAGCTCGTGCTGAGCCGCTCCGTCGCGGCGGAGGGCCGCAGTCGCGCGGTGGTCGGCGGTCGCGGGGCGCCCGTCAGCGTTCTCGGCGAGCTCGCGGAGCAGCTCGTTGTCGTGCACGGACAGTCGGACCAGATCAGGTTGCGGTCGGCGACGGCACAGCGTGAGGCGCTTGACAGGTTCGCCGGGGCGCCCCTGACGGAAGCGCTCGACGCGTACCGTCAGGTGTTCCGGCGCTGGAGCGCGAATCGGGAGGAACTGGCCGAGCTCATCGACGAGCGGGATCGCCGCGCCCGCGAGGCCGACGACCTGCGGGTGGCGCTCAGCGAGATCGAGGCCGTGGCGCCAGAACCGGGCGAGGACGAGGCGCTCGCGGAGCAGGCGGAGCGGCTTACGAACCTGGAGTCGTTGCGCATAGCGGCGTCGGTCTCCCGGGAGGCACTGTCGGCGGAGGACTCCGACGGGCCAGACGTGCGGGGGCTCCTGGAGACGGCGCGCCGAGAGCTCGAGCGCGCCGGCGCGCACGACCCGGCACTCCAGGCGCTGGCGGACTCGATCGCGGGGCTCGGATTCCAGGTCGAGGATGCCGCAGCGCAGCTCTCCACCTACCTGGCGGCGCTCGACGCGGATGGCACGCGAGACTTGGAAGTGATCCAGGAGCGCCGTGCCGAACTGACCGCGCTCGTACGCAAGTACGGCCCCAGCCTCGACGAGGTGCTGGAGCGCGCCGCAAGCGGTGGAACGCGTCTGGCAGAGCTGGAAGGCGACGAGGAGCGCATCGAGCAGCTGAGCACGCTCGTCACGGAGGACGAGGCGGAGGTCGACCGGCTGGCGGCATCCGTCTCACACCTCCGGTCGAAAGCGGCACACGAGCTCGCCGCACTCGTGACGGAAGAACTCGCGGCGTTGGCCATGGCGGATGCCGAGGTCGTCGTGGACGTGCAGCGGCGCGACGACTACACGCTCGCAGGCCGTGACGCCGTATCGATCCTGCTGCGACCGCACGCCGGCGCCGAGCCGCGACCGCTCGGCAAGGGCGCGTCCGGCGGGGAGCTCTCGCGGGTGATGCTGGCCATCGAGGTGGTGCTCGCCGGGAGCGATCCCGTGCCGACGTTCGTTTTCGACGAGATCGACGCGGGGGTGGGCGGGGCGTCCGCGATCGAGATCGGCCGACGACTGGCCAAGCTCGCAGAGACCGCTCAGGTGATCGTCGTCACGCACCTCGCGCAGGTTGCGGCATTCGCGACCAACCACCTGACCGTGGTCAAGGCGGGGGACGGATCTGTGACGGCATCGAGCGTTCGGCAGCTGGACGGAGACGACCGCATCTCCGAGATGGCGCGCCTGCTTTCCGGGCTCACCGACTCGGAGAGCGGCCTCGCCCACGCACGGGAGCTCATCGAGCTTGCGAGGGACGGCGTGGGCGCCCGGTCGTAGACCGGGTGGGTATCACGATCAGCTCGTGACATCCGCCGTCGCAGCCGATCCGAGCGCCGCACCAAGGGCATCCAGCTGATGCTCGATGCCTTGCGTTCTGTATTCCGGCTGGTCTTCGCCGTCGAGGTAGACGCCATGCTCGGTGAGCACCAGTTTCGTACCCGATCCTGATTGGTGGAACTCCACGGTGGTGAGGGACACCGAGATGCGTGTCTCACCTCGCAGCATGAAGTTCGTGTACACGATCCGCTCGTCGGGCACGATGTCGTCGTAGCGCGCGACGTAGGTGTAGACCGCGCCGTCCGGTGCGCCGCTGCGGCAGAATTCGCGGCCGTCGACTCGGAAGTCGAGCTCGTACTGGGTGCTCGAGGCATCCTCGTCAGCCTCGCCGAGGAACCAGGCGCGTTTGGCGCGCGCGTCGGTCCAGGCATGGAAGACCTTTTGCGGGTCTGCGGGGTAGGTGCGCTCCAGCACCATCGTGTCGTGAGTGACGTATCGTTCGGACATCTTTCGCTCCTTCGAATCTCTTTCTGATCATTCGTGCTCGTCGGCGAGGTAGTCGCCGAGCCGGTCGAGCCGGTCGTTCCAGGCGAGTCGCCTTTCGACGAACCACTTCTCCGCTCGGTCGAAGACGGCGCGGTCGAGGCTGCAGGTTCGCACTCGTCCCGTCTTGCGGCTGCGCACCAGCCCGCTGGCCTCCAGCACGGCGAGGTGCTGGAGGACGGCAGGCAGCGACATCGTCAGTGGACGGGCGAGTTCGCTGACCGCCTCGTCGCGAACAGCCAGCTGCTCGACGATGCTTCGACGGGTGGGGTCGGCGAGCGCGCGGAACACGTCGTCAATTTGGTTAAGCACATCCTTAACTAATCATGCCAGGAGCCCCAGGTCAAGCGTCATCTCGGCCCGGGCATCGAGGCCGGTGTGTCGTGCTCATGCGTCCGCTGCGGGCGCAGACGCGCTGATAGGATGAAAGCCCGTGGTGGAAAAAACTGACGCGGGCCCTTCAACTGATCGCAGCAAGCCGAACGGCACTACCAAGCACATCTTCGTGACAGGTGGTGTCGTTTCTTCTTTGGGCAAGGGCCTCACGGCCGCCAGTCTCGGCAATCTGCTGACCTCCCGCGGACTGCGGGTCGTCATGCAGAAACTGGACCCGTACCTCAACGTCGACCCGGGAACGATGAACCCGTTCCAGCACGGTGAGGTCTTCGTCACCGACGACGGCGCCGAGACCGACCTCGACATCGGCCACTACGAGCGGTTCCTCGACATCAATCTCAGCCAGGCCGCCAACGTCACCACCGGGCAGATCTACTCGCAGGTGATCGCCATGGAGCGCCGCGGCGAGTACCTCGGCGACACCGTGCAGGTCATCCCGCACATCACCGACGAGATCAAGCGCAGGATGCGGCTGCAGGCATCCGACGATCCCCAGCCCGACGTCATCATCACCGAGATCGGCGGGACGGTCGGCGACATCGAGTCGCAGCCGTTCATCGAGTCCGCCAGACAGGTGCGCCACGAGCTCGGGCGCCAGAACTGCTTCTTCGTGCACGTGTCGCTCGTTCCGTACATGAACGCGTCGGGCGAGCAGAAGACCAAACCGACGCAGCACTCGGTGGCGGCGCTGCGGTCCATCGGAATCCAGCCGGACGCGCTCGTGCTGCGCAGTGACCGTTCGGTCTCCGAGGGCAACAAGAAGAAGATCGCGCTGATGTGCGACGTGGACGAGCGCGCCGTCGTGAACGCCGTCGACGTGCCGAGCATCTACGACATCCCGAACATGCTGCACGACCAGGGACTCGACGACTACATCGTCGACCAGCTCGGCCTCGCCGCCGAGCAGCCCGACCGGGAGAGCTGGGAGACCCTGCTCAAGGTGGTGCACGAGCCCAAGCACGAGGTGACCATCGGCCTCGTCGGCAAGTACGTCGACCTGCCGGATGCCTACCTGTCGGTCACCGAGGCGCTGCGGGCCGGCGGCTTCGCGAACCGGGCGAAGGTGAACCTGCGCTGGATCGCCAGCGACGGATGCCAGGAGCCGGAGGGCGCGGCTCGAGAGCTGGCCGATGTCGACGGGATCTGCGTGCCCGGCGGCTTCGGCATCCGCGGCATCGAGGGCAAGCTCGGCGCGCTGCGGTTCGCGCGCGAGAACGGAATCCCGGCGCTCGGGCTCTGCCTGGGCCTGCAGTGCATGGTGATCGAATACGCGAGGAACGAGGCCGGCCTCGACGGGGCATCCTCCAGCGAGTTCGACCCGGACACGCAGTTCCCGGTGATCGCGACGATGGCCGAGCAGGTGGAGATCATTGCGGGCGGCGACCTCGGCGGCACGATGCGGCTGGGCCTGTACCCGGCGAAACTGCAGGACGGGTCGATCGTGGCCGAGCTGTACGGCGCGGACGAGGCATCCGAGCGGCACCGTCACCGCTACGAGGTGAACAACCACTTCCGTGAGCAGATCGCCGCCGCTGGGCTCGCCTTCTCCGGCACATCGCCCGATGGCCACCTCGTGGAGTACGTCGAGCTGCCGCGCGAGACGCACCCGTTCTATGTGGGGACCCAGGCGCATCCGGAGCTGCGATCGCGGCCGAACAGGGCGCATCCGTTGTTCCGCGGCCTCATCGCCGCCGCTCTCATCCGCCAGGAGTCGACGCGTTTGTTCGAGGTGAAAGAGGATGCCTGAGGCCGCATACGACGATCTTGCTGACGAGCCTTACACCGGGCTGGTGACCGAATCCGACGTCGTGTACCGGGGTCGGGTCTGGGACGTGCGACGCGACACGGTCGATCTCGGCGGCTCCACCGTGGTGCGGGAGTACGTCGACCACACGGGTGCCGTCGCAGTTCTCGCGCTCGACGACAAGGACCGGGCGCTGCTGATCAGGCAGTACCGGCATCCGATTCGCTCGAAGGACTGGGAGTTGCCCGCCGGGCTGCTGGACATGACGGGAGAGCCCCCGCTCGATGCCGCCAAACGCGAACTGGCCGAAGAGGCCGACATGGTCGCCGACGAGTGGAATGTGCTCGTCGAGTTCGCGAGCACACCGGGCGGCAACAACGAGCTGATCCGCATCTACCTGGCCAGGGGGGTGCATCCCGCAGAGGAGGAGTTCGCCCGCGAGGAGGAAGAGGCCGACATCGAGGTGCGCTGGGTGCCGCTGGAGGAGGTCGTGCGCGGCGTGCTCGAACGGCGGCTGCGCAACGGGCCGCTCGCTCTCGCGTCACTCGCCGCAGTCGCCTCACGGACGAACGGATACGCCTCCCTCGGCGAGGCGGACGAGCCGCTGCGGCGGGGATCGTGGCTGAGCCGTCCGGTGGCATGACTCCGGAGGCCGCGGTCGGGACGTACCTGCGGCACGTCGGAATCGAACGCGGGCTCTCGCGCAACACCGTCGCGGCGTACCGTCGCGACCTCGGGGCGTACGCCAAATGGCTCGCCGAGCGGGGCATCCACGACATGGGAGCGGTCGGCCCCCGTGCGGTAGACGACTACGCCCGGCACCTGGTGACCCGCGGAGAGACGGATGCGACGCAGCGGCTGGGTGCGGCATCCGTCGCCCGCATGCTCTCCACCGTGCGCGGCCTGCACCGCTTTCTCCTCGACGAGGGGGAGGTGCAGGAGGACGCCGCGCGCGACGTGCGGCCGCCCAAGCTGCCGTCTCGCTTGCCGAAGGCGTTGACCGTCGCGCAGGTGGAGTCGCTCCTGGCGGCGACGGACGGGGACGAGCCTTCGCGGATCCGCGACAAGGCGCTGCTGGAACTGCTGTATGCGACCGGCGCCCGGGTCTCCGAGGCCGTCGACCTCAACGTGGACGATGTGATCGAGCGCGATGTCATCCGGCTGACAGGCAAGGGCAGGAAGCAGCGGATCGTGCCACTCGGCCGCTACGCGCGACAGGCCGTTGACGAGTACCTGGTGCGGGTACGGCCGCTGTACTCGGTGCGCGGGCGCGCGACCCCCGCGTTGTTTCTCGGTGCGCGCGGCGCGCGGCTGAGCAGGCAGAGCGCGTGGCTCGTCATCCGTGCGGCGGCGGAGCGGGCCGAACTCACGGCATCCGTTTCGCCGCACACGCTGCGACATTCGTTCGCGACGCACCTGCTTGAGGGCGGCGCCGACGTGCGCGTGGTGCAGGAGCTGCTGGGCCACTCGTCCGTGGCGACGACGCAGATCTACACGCTGGTCACGGCGGACACGCTGCGTGACATGTACACGACGGCGCATCCGCGGGCGCGGTGAGGGTTCGTCGTCAGCGCACCTGCTCGAGCATCCAGCGCCAGGTCGGCGCGAACACCATGGCCCTCTCGGTGCGCGGCCCTGCGTCGTCGACGGTGTGGCCGTGCGACTCCAAGGGGTTGCCGATGTCGAGTGAGCTGAGCAGCACGTGACCGCCGGTGGGCACGTGGGACGCGTGCCGGGCATCCGGAGTCCCCATGCCGAGCCGCTGCCAGGAGCCCACGATGCGGTGGAAGTAGATGTCGTGCACGTCGTCGAAGCCGTACATGCGAGACGGGGGAGTCGCGCCGCGGGTGCGCATCCACGAGGCGGCGACGTCGCCATACGTCTCCACCGGCGAGGAGTACATCAGCACGCCGCGCACGCGGTGATAGTGCGAGATGAACGCGGACTCGCCGCCGCCCTGGGAGTGCCCGGCGAAGACGACGCGGCTCCAGTTCGGATGCCCGTCCACGATGTACCGTCCCCAGTCGCCTGACGCGTCCTGCTTCTCGAGGTAAGCGATGGCGGCCGCGAAACGGCGTTCGATCGAGTTCGCTGCCCCCACGCGGCTGAACCGTGACGGGTGCGAGCCGTCGTACCGGTTCTGTTGCAGTTGGGTGTAGCACTCCGCGTTGGCCCGGCAGGTGCGCGTGACGGATCGGCCGATGTTCCAGTAGTCGAGGCCGAGCACGCTGTAGCCCACAGAGACGGCCGTTGCCAGATACTCCCGGTAGTTGTTGGGCACCTCGCCGGTTGCGGGGAGGAAGACGAGGAGAGGGGCGTCGCCCGCCGCGTGCTGCGCGACCTCCTGTGCGTTCGGGTCGTGCACTTTCAACGCGAGATAGGGGAGCGTGAAGCTGAGCACCTTGCCGTTCTGGGAAGGCAGGCTTCCGGTGCTTTCGGATGTCTGTGCGCGGGCGTATTGCGCCGGAGGAGGCACCGGAACGACGCCTGCGGTCAGGCCGGCGAGCAGCATGGCAAGAGCGGACGCAGCAGTGGTCCACATGCGTCGCCTGCCGTTCATGCGGGCCAAGGTAGCAACAGCTTTCGTCCACGCGCTTGAGGCGGGCCGCTCAAGGGTGCGAGCCCGCTCAGGGATTCCACAGCATCGGCGGCGGTCGCCGGCGCCGGGAACCCGACTCCGCGGTGCGGATCCGGTGCTGCGCCTGCGGAACGGCGGCGTTCCGGACTGTTCACCATCCCGATGCTCGATAGACTCGATCGCGAATCCTTGAGCCAGAGTCAAGCAGAGCCGAGCGGAGAAGTCGTGGCGCGTATTCCAGCCGACGAGCAGGAACTGCCGGGCCTCGGCGGCACCGCCGTCGAAACGCTGGGCCCGACGGGACGTCCGCTGCGCCAGTTCCCGATCCCTCCGGCGCTCACGGAGCACGGGCCCGCCCGGGTCATCGCCCTGTGCAACCAGAAGGGCGGCGTGGGCAAGACCACCTCGAGCATCAACCTCGGCGCGGCGCTCGCCGAATACGGGCGCAAGGTGCTGGCGATCGACTTCGACCCGCAGGGTGCGCTGTCGGCTGGGCTCGGCGTCGCCACCCACGAGGCCGTCACCATCTACGACCTGCTGCTCTCCACCGCCCACGACCCGGCCGAGGCCATCCAGCACACGGCGACGCCGGGACTCGACGTCATCCCGGCGAACATCGATCTCTCGGCGGCCGAGGTGCACCTCGTGAACGAGGTCGCCCGTGAGCAGGCCCTCGCCCGCGTGCTGCGCAAGGTCGCGGGAGACTATGACGTCGTGCTGATCGACTGCCAGCCGTCGCTGGGCATCCTCACCGTCAACGCGCTCACCGCCAGCCACGGGGTGCTCATCCCGCTGGAGTGCGAGTACTTCGCGCTGCGCGGTGTCGCTCTGCTCATCGAGACGATCGACAAGGTGCGCGAGCGCCTCAATCCCGCTCTTGAGCTCGACGGCATCCTGGCGACGATGTACGACGCCCGCACGCTGCACTCGCGCGAGGTCCTCGAACGAGTGGTCGACGCGTTCGGCGACAAGGTGCTCGAGACCGTGATCAGCCGCACGGTGAAGTTCCCCGACGCAAGCGTCGCGGCCACGCCGATCACCCAGTTCGCGCCTGAGCACCAGGCAGCCGACGCCTACCGTCAGCTGGCGCGGGAACTGGTCTTCCGTGGCGCCGCCGCCTGAGCCGTCGGCGCAGCACGACGCACAGGATGCCGTCGAGAGCGACGTCGTCGAGGGTGCAGCGGGTGCACCGTCGTTCCGTGTGGCACTCGAGGTGTTCGAGGGGCCGTTCGACCTGCTGCTGAGCCTCATCGGGCGGCACGAACTGGACATCACCGAGGTCGCGCTGAGCAAGGTGACCGACGAATTCATCGCATACCTCAAAAACATCGACACCGCGGATGAGCTCGACCAGGCCAGCGAGTTCCTCGTGGTGGCCGCCACGCTCCTCGACCTGAAGGTCGCAGGCCTTCTGCCGCAGGGAGAACTCGTCGACGCCGAGGATGTCGCCCTGCTCGAAGCGCGCGATCTGCTGTTCGCCAGGTTGCTGCAGTACCGCGCCTTCAAGGAGGCCTCCACCTGGTTCGCGCAGCGCCTTGAGGCGGAGTGGGCCAGGCATCCACGCTCCGTGCGCCTGGAAGAGAAGTATCGATCACGCGAACCAGAGCTGCAGTGGACGCTCAGCGTCGACGACTTCGCGGCCATAGCCGAGCTCGCGTTCGCGCCGAAGGCGATCCCCGTGGTCGAGCTCGATCATCTGCACGCGCCTCTCGTGAGCGTGCGCGAGCAGGCTGCGCTCGTCGTGGCGCAGCTGAGGCGCGGCACGCCGCACACGTTCCGCGAGCTGATTGCCGGCGCCGAGCGCAAAGGCGTGATCGTCGCACGGTTCGTGGCCGTTCTGGAACTGTACCGGTTCGCGGCGGTGGCGTTCGAGCAACTGGAACCCCTGGGCGAACTGACCATCAGATGGGTGGCGGATGCCTGGTCCGACGAGAATCTGGCGAACCTGGGAGCCGACTATGGATGATGACGCGCAGTCCTTCGACCTGCAACCGCCGCCGGAATCAACGGAGCAGGCAGAACCCCCGCACGAGGAGAAGCATGCGTACGACGTGCCGAGGGCGATCGAGGCCGTACTCATGGTGGCGGACGAGCCGCTCCCGCTGGTGACCCTGGCGACCGCGGTCGGCGCGCCCGTCGCCGCCGTGCGGCAGGCGATCGACGGGCTCGTCGCCGACTTCGACGGCGAGACCGGTGGACCGGTCCGCGGCTTCGAGCTGCGCGAGGTCGGAGGCGGCTGGCGGCTCTACGTGCGCGCCGAGTACGACAGCCTCGTGACCGACTTCGTCAGCGAGCAGGCGCCCGCCAAGCTGTCCCAGGCGGCGCTCGAGACCCTCGCCGTGGTCGCCTACCGCCAGCCGATCACCCGGGGCGCTATCGCGTCCATCCGTGCCGTGAACGTCGACTCCGTCGTGCGCACATTGCTGTCCCGCGGGCTCATCACGGAGCTGTTCACGGACGCCGAGACCGGTGCGATCAACTACGGCACGACCGACCTGCTGTTGCAGCAGCTGGGCATCAACTCGATCGAGGAGCTCCCGCTCATCTCGCCTCTGCTCGCCGATGGTGCGGAAGGGTTCGAGGGCGATGTGCGCTGACAGAGCCGGCCGCGGGCCGGCCGAGAAGCCGGATGCCCGCAACGGTGCCGATCGCGCAGATATCGGTTCGGAGCCGGGGGAGCGTCTGCAGAAGGTGATGGCGGCGGCCGGTGTGGCATCGCGCAGGGTGAGCGAGCAGCTCATCATCGAGGGCCGCGTGCGCGTGAACGGCGAGGTCGTGCGCGAACTCGGCAGCCGCATCGACGCCGCCGTGGATCGACTGGAGGTGGACGGCATCGCCGTGCAGCTGGATGCCTCCAAGCACTACGTCATGTTGAACAAGCCGACCGGCGTGGTCAGTTCGATGCGCGATGACCGTGGCCGTCCCGACCTGACGCAGTTCGCCGACCGGTACGAGGTGCGGCTCTTCAATGTGGGCCGGCTGGATGCCGACACCAGCGGCCTGCTGCTGCTGACCAACGACGGCGAGGTGGCGAACGTGCTCGCGCATCCATCGTTCGGCGTCACCAAGACCTACATCGCGACCGTGCGGGGGAGCGTGATGCCGGCCACGATGGCGAAGCTCATGCGCGGGATCGAGCTCGACGACGGTCCGATCGCGGCGGACAAGGCGCGGCTGGTGCAGGCATCCGGCGGGCAGAGCATCGTGGAGGTGACGCTGCACTCCGGGCGCAACCGAATCGTGCGGCGCATGCTCGACGCGGTCGGGCATCCTGTCACCGCTCTCGTGCGACGCCAGTTCGGGCCGCTGAAGCTGGGCAGCCTGCGGTCGGGCGATACCCGCGAGTTGACTAAAATCGAGCTCGGCCAGGTGCTCACTCTTGCCAGGTCGAAATCGGAGCGAACGTGAATCAGAACCCTGTCGCGCGCCTCGACGGCAGCGTGCGCGTCGTGGGGGCCGGGCTGCTCGGGGCATCGATCGGGCTGGGCCTGCGGTCGCGCGGTGTCGACGTCATCCTGGCGGATGCCTCTCGCGCCGGTCTGAGGCTCGCCGTCGACTACGGTGCGGGTCGGTTGCCGCACGAGGGCGATGACCCGTCGGTGATCGTCGTGGCGGTGCCGCCGGACGCCACGGCATCCGTCGTCGCAGCCGAGCTCGCGGCGTTCCCGGATGCCACGGTGACGGATGTCGCCAGCGTGAAAGGCGCGCTGCTCACCGAGCTCGAACACCTCGGCACCGAACTCGGCCCCGTCGACTTGAGCCGGTACGTCGGCTCACACCCGCTCGCCGGCCGGGAGCGCGGCGGGGCGATCGCCGCCCGCGCGGACCTTTTCATCGGACGGCCGTGGGTGGTGTGCCCGCGACCGGAGGTGCCGCGAGAGCGCGTCGTGGCGATCGAGCACCTCATCCTCGACCTGGACGCGACACCCGTCACGCTGCCTGCGGACGAGCACGACGCGGCGGTGGCACTCGTATCGCACGCACCGCAGGTGGTGTCGTCGCTGATGGCCAAACGGTTGGACGGTGCGCCGTCGTCCGCTCTGGCGCTCGCCGGGCAGGGCGTGCGCGACGTGACCCGCATCGCCTCCAGCGACCCCGAGCTGTGGGTGCAGATCCTGTCGGCCAATGCGCCCGCCGTGGTGGACATCCTGCGGGCGTACCGCGACGATCTCGACGCCGTTATGAGCGCACTGGCGGATGTCGAGGCATCCGGTGCCCGCCGCGCGATCGCGCAGGATCTCGCCGCCGGCAACGCCGGGGTGGCCGGGCTTCCCGGCAAGCACGGGCAGGATCGCCGCTACGCGGGCATCGTCGTCATGGTCGACGACCGGCCGGGCGAGCTCGGGCGGTTGTTCACCGAGCTGGGCGAGATAGGGGTCAACATCGAAGACTTGCGGCTGGAGCACTCGCCCGGCGCGCAGATCGGCCTGGCCGAGATCGCGGTGCTGCCCGAGGTGAAGACCCGAGCGATCGAAGACCTCTCGGCACGAGGATGGAGGACCGCCGGATGACCGAGCCCACTCCCATCGTCGTCGCCGTGGACGGGCCCGCGGGCAGCGGCAAGTCCAGCGTGAGCAAGGCCGTCGCTTCCCGCCTCGGCTTCGCGTTCCTCGATACCGGCGCGGCCTACCGCGCGCTGACCTGGTTCGCGATGCGACGCGGCATCGACGTGACCGACATGGGCGCCGTGGTCGACGCCATCGCCGACTTCGACTACCGCATCGACACGGAACCCGGCCGCCTCCGGGTCTTCGTGGGTGGGACCGACGTCACCACAGACATCCGCGATCCCGAGGTGTCGGCGCGGGTGAGCGCCGTGGCCCGCATCCCGGAGGTGCGGCTGCGGCTGAACGAACTGTTCCGAGGACTGCTGGCAGGCACGGACCACGAGGGGATCGTCGCCGAGGGCCGCGACATCACGACGGTGGTGGCGCCCGACGCTCCGGTGCGCATCCTGCTGACCGCGGCGCCCGAGGTGCGCGCGGCCCGCCGGGCGGGCGAACTCGACGGGCACGCCGCAGCGGATGTCGCGGCGCAGCTGCACGCCCGCGACCACGCAGACCTGCAGGTGGTCGACTTCATGACCGCGGCAGAGGGTGTGACCACGGTGGATTCCACCGACTTGGATTTCGATGAGACCGTCGACGCCGTGATCGACGTGATCCAGGCCGCGCGCGCCGCAGACGCGCGCGGGGCCGCCCCGTCTCGAGGAGGAACGGATGTCTGACGCCCATCCCACCGAACGCGCCGCCGACGACTTCGAGGCGGGTCCCGACGACCTCGTCGAACGTCTGGCGAACGTGGACGACGACCTCGCCCACCAGCGAGCCAACGCTCTGCGGGCCGGTCTCGAGGACTACGAGCTCGACGACGCCGACCTTGACGTGCTGGATGCCGTCACCGAGAACCCGGACGAGATCCAGTACCTGCCCGCGCTGCCGGTCGTCGCGATCGTCGGGCGCCCGAACGTGGGCAAGTCCGCGCTCGTGAACCGCATTCTCGGCCGTCGCGAGGCCGTCGTCGAGGACGTGCCCGGTGTGACGCGGGACCGCGTCACGTACCAGGCGGAATGGAACGACCGCCGTTTCAGCGTGGTCGACACCGGCGGATGGGAGCCCGACGCGAAGGGCATCGACGCCTCGGTCGCTGCGCAGGCCGAGGTCGCGATCGACCTCGCAGACGTGGTGATGTTCGTGGTCGACGCGAACGTGGGCGCGACATCCACCGACGAGCACGTCGTTCGGTTGCTGCGCAAGTCGAAGAAGCCCGTGTTCCTCGTCGCGAACAAGGTGGATGACGCCCGCCACGAGCCGCAAGCGACCGAGCTGTGGTCGCTGGGGCTGGGGGAGCCGCATCCGGTCAGCGCACTGCACGGCAGGGGAGTCGCCGACCTGCTCGACGAGGTGCTGAAGGTGCTGCCCACAGAATCCGCCTTCGCGCAGCGCGAGATCGGTGGTCCGCGTCGCGTCGCCATCGTCGGGCGGCCCAACGTGGGCAAGTCGAGCCTGCTGAACAAGGCGGCGGGGGAGGAGCGCGTGGTCGTCAACGACCTCGCCGGCACCACCCGCGACCCGGTGGACGAGCAGATCGAACTCGGCGGACGCGTGTGGCGCTTCGTCGACACCGCGGGCATCCGTCGCCGCGTCCACCTGCAGCAGGGCGCCGACTTCTATGCGTCGCTGCGCACGAGCACGGCGCTGGAGAAGGCCGAGGTCGCCGTCGTCGTACTCGATGTGAGCGAGCCGATCAGCGAGCAGGATGTTCGCATCATCGACCTCGTTCTGGAGAGCGGGCGCGCGCTCGTGCTCGCATACAACAAGTGGGACCTGCTCGACGACGACCGGCGCCGCTACCTGGAGCGCGAGATCGAGCAGGACCTCGCGCACGTGTCGTGGGCACCCCGGGTGAACATCTCTGCACGCACCGGACGGCACCTGGAGAAGCTGGTCCCCGCGCTCGAGACGGCGCTGGAGTCATGGGACACGCGCATCCCCACCGGCAAGTTCAACGCGTTCCTCGCCGAGCTGACGGCGGCGCATCCACACCCGGTGCGCGGAGGCAAACAGCCTCGCATCCTGTTCGGAACGCAGGCCTCGAGCCGGCCGCCGACCTTCGTGCTGTTCACGACCGGGTTCCTCGACCCCGGCTACCGGAGGTACATCCAGCGCCGACTGCGCGAAATCTACGGCTTCGAGGGCACCCCGATAGTGCTGAATATGCGCGTTCGCGAGAAGCGGCGGCGCTAGTTTTTCGCGAGACTAGCCGTATGCGCTGAGACCGGGCGCCATGCGCCCAGGGTCGGCGCATGCACCTAGTCTCACTTGTTGCGGTGGTGGCGCATCGCTCAGTTCGCCCCGCGCACGGCGTAGCGATGCAGCGTGACGCCCTGGTCGTACGTCTGCTGCTCGAGCAGGTCGAGATCGACGCGAGGGTGCGGGTCGTCGAACAGCGGTCGCCCCGCGCCGAGGATGGTCGGATGCGTGAACAGCATCAGCTCGTCGATCAGCCCGGCGCGCAGCAACTGCGTGGCAAGCGTCGCGCCGCCGACGCCGATGTCGCCCTCGGCACTCTGCCGTAGCGCGGCCAGCTGGTCGATCGCGTCGTCTCCCCCGATGATGCGCGTGTTGTGGGATGCCGTCGTGCGGGTGCGCGAGACGAGCACCTTGGGCATCGAGGTCCAGATCTCTCCGTACTCGCGCAGGTAGGCGGGAAGCGACTCGTTGGTGCGGGCATCCGGCCAGAAGGGGTCCATCATCTCGTAGACGATGCGTCCCTCGACGAACATCGACATCCCTTGAGCACGCCGGTTGAATTCGCGATGGAGCGGCTCTCCGATGCGGACCCAGTCCGGGCCGTCCAGATCGGAGTGGTCGCCGGCCTGGTGCTCGATGTAGAGGTCGAGCGAGACGTTCATCCAGTACACGAATCTCGCGCTCATGTTCAGATCTCCCCCTTCTTCACGGCCTTGCGCAGTGCCTGGTAGTCCTCGACCGACTGATCCGCGTAGGCGGATGCCCACTCCGCGACGGCGGAATCGAACGGGGTGCCGCCGCCGAGGTATCCCGCGATGAACGGGGCGGCAGGGGATTGCGCGTGGGCGCGCGCGAGCACCGTGCCGCAGGCATCCACGTAGTCGGTGAACGGCCGGAAGTCGAGCGTCTCGGTGTCGATGGAGACGTTCTGGTCGCGGAACTGCCGGATGTAGAACGCGTGCCCGTCGTACTTGACCCAGCCGAGGAACGGGTCGCTGACCGCCTGCAGTACGTGCTGGTTCGCGACGACGCGGTGCCCGTGTTCGTCGGGCTCGACCCGGTCACCGAAGACCGGCGCCCTTCCCGCCTTGGCGCCGCCGAACTCGACGGCGACGGACTCGACCGCTTCCTTCACTTGCAGCACCAGCGACTCGCCGGCGGGACCAGACAGAACGATGATGTAGCAGCGGCTGCCGACGCTGCCGACGCCGACGACGCGACGCACGGCATCCGTGGGCACGTACTGAGAGAGCAGCACCGCGATGTCGGACGGCACCGTTGCGAGGTAGCGCTTGACGATGCCCAGGATGCGTTTCTCCGTCGTCTCCGGCACGTGCGACAGCACCGGCGGATTCTCGGCGATCACCGTCGAGCCGTCGTCGGCGCGCTTCGTGATCTTGCGCACCACTCGCGCGGAGGTGCGACGGGATGCCGCCTCGATCGCATGATCGAGCACCTTCTGAGAACTCGAATGCCGCTGGCCCCTGTGCACGTCGGCTCGGATGTAGTACCGCTCCAGCACACTCAGCTGCGTGATCTGCCGCATTGCAATGCGGTAGCTCGCGGCGGCTTCGAGCGCGGCGGTCTGCACCTTGGACTCCTTGAATCCACGCTGCCGGGCGGCGACCACGACGCTGGTGACGAACCGCTTCACGTCCCACTCCCACGGTCCGTACGCGGACTCGTCGAAGTCGTTCAGATCGAAGACGAGTGAGCGTTCGGGCGAAGCGTAGATGCCGAAGTTCGCGAGGTGCGCGTCACCGCAGATCGTGACATCGACGCCCGTGCGAGGCGCGTCGCGGAGGTCGGCGGCCTGGATCGCTGCCGAGCCCCGGTAGAACGCGAACGGGCTGGCCGTCATCCGCTCCAGGCGCAACGGGACCAACTCGGACACGCGCTGCTCGTGCTGCTTGCGCAGGATGCCGACCGGATCGCGGCCTTTGGCCGGCTTGTATTCCGCATGTCCCGAGCGCGGAAGCTTGCCGCGGGCAGCCTTGCCCGCGTCGAACAGCTCGGCCGCACTGTGGATCGCCTCATGCTCGAACCGAAGGCGTCCCTCGTCTGCGCTCATGCAGATAAGACTAGGGCGGCGCAGGTCCCGCACGCTGAGGTCGTGCGCGCCGGACTCAGAGGGTGAGGCTCACGACGGCGCGGCCCGGCTGCGGCCGGGAGACGATGTCGAATCCTGCGCCGACAAACACGGAGAGCACGCCGTGGAACAGCTCGGCCGACGACGCCGTTCGTTCATCGGTGTCGACGGGATAAGCCTCGACGATCCGTGCGCCGGATACTCGCGCATGCTCCACCGCCGCTGTGAGCAATGCGGATGCCACGCCTCGCCTGCGGAATCCGACCCGCACGACGAAGCACGTGATCGACCACACGCTCGGGTCGTCGTGCTGCTGCGCTGGCCGCCCCTGCGCGACGATACGGCTCGTGCGAAGCCGCGGGTAGGCCGATCGCGGTTCCACTGCGACCCAGCCGGCTGGCTCATCGCCCACGTAAGCGATCAGGCCAGGTCCGGGTTCTCGTCTCACCTGCTCGCAGAGCGCGGACTCGAGAGTGGGGACATCCGTCTCGCGCCACTGCGCGTTCGACAGCTTGAAGAACTGGCACCAGCACGTGGCCGGGTCTCCGCGGGTGCCGAACACGGTACGCACGTCGCTCCACGGCACGTCGCCCACCGGCTCTACTCGGATGTCTGTCACCGCGTCGTCGCGCACCTTCGTCGCCATGCGGTCAAGCTATCGCGCGCCGCCGACATGCAGCTATCGCGGGTCCCAGGAGTTGGTGCGGTCGCCGTCTCCGCACCCTGTAAACTGTCCAAGGCTGTTCGCGGACGGCTACGGGATGTGGCGCAGCTTGGTAGCGCACCTGACTGGGGGTCAGGGGGTCGCAGGTTCAAATCCTGTCATCCCGACAGAAAAGCCCAGGCGAGAAGCGGTTTTCTCGCCTGGGCTCACGTTTCGCGAACTCTCGGCGTTCTGGTCTGCCGGTGCATCCAGTCCCGGATGCCAGGAGGCTGCGACGCAAGACCGGCGACATGCGCGAGACCCGTGGCCGGAGTCCTCCGCATCGATGCCCCGCTCGAGTGCCGTTTCAGGGCGTTCGAGGGCTGAGGCCGGCGATCATGACGTCGATCAGAAGCTCCTGATCCCGGCCGTCACCCAGGCGCACGGCATGCTCGAGACCGCACACGAGCCGCTGGACGTGTCCGATCGAGATCTCGGGTCTGATCCGGCCCTCCCGAATGGCCGCTTCGAGAGCGACATCGGTGAGGCGGACGAGCTCTTCTCGCAACACGCGGAATTCGGGTGAGACATCGTCAGCGATGAGCACTGTCTGCAGGCCGTCGCAGGAGATCTGCATTTCGGCGCCTCGCTTGACGAGGCTTGCGAATGCCGATCCGGCAGAGGGACCCTCGGCGGCGTCGCGGGCGATCTCGACCAGTTCTTTCAGCGCGTCCAGGTTGAGCGCTTCGAGAAGCGACGTGACGGTCGGGAAATGGCGATACACGGTCCCGACTCCGAGACCCGTGTCGCGCGCGATGTCATTGAGCCGGATGCTTTCGGGTGCACGAGCGCGCGCGGCGTCGAGGATCCGAGCGCGGGAGCGCGCCGCATCGGCTCTCAGGGCGGGCATCCGCTCATCGTAACAAAACGGATAGCTTGTCCGGTTGCACTAGAGTAAGCGGACAACCTATCCGCTTTGGAGGAGAGCAGATGAACTGGGATCCACAGCGACTGCCCGATCTGAGCGGCCGCGTCTACGCCGTGACCGGCGCCACCGGCGGAATCGGCTACTTCGCTGCCGAGCAGCTCGCGACGGCCGGCGCTGAAGTGGTGCTCGCCTCCCGCGCGCAGACGAAACTTCAGCAGGCGAGCGAAGCCATCCTCCAGCAGGCGCCCGGCGCAATCACGCACCACGTTCGGATTGATCTCACGTCGCTTGCGTCGGTCGCCTCAGCGGCCGACCGGCTCGCGGAACTTCCTCGTCTGGACGGAATCTTTCTCAACGGCGGTCCCATGGAGTTCTCGCGTCGCGCGCTCACCGAGGATGGCCTGCCGCTCATGCTCGGCGCTCACACCGTGGCCAACGTCGCGCTCATCGCGATGTTGATGCCGTTTCTTCTCGGTCAGGGAATAGATGGGCACCGTCGCATCGTCCACGCCTCGACGGGCTACGTTCAGCGGTTCCCCACGAGCGTCGCCGACGTCGAGCACACACCACGCACCGGGATCGGTGCGTATGTGAAGGCGAAGACGGTCACCGAGGTGTTCGCGTTCGAGCTCGACCGCCGCCTTCGAGCGGCAGCGCTTCCACTGGACTCGATTGTGACGCGTCCAGGTGTGGGTGTGGATGCGAAGACGCCCCGCAGGCCGGGCGTACGCGATGAGACCGTGCGATACCGGCGCAATCCCTATACTCCGTGGGCACAGGGTAAGGACGCCGCAGCCTGGTCCGGCGTTCGCGCGCTGACGGACCCCGATGCGCAGGGCGGCGAGTACTACGCGCCCGCGGAGGGCATGCGAGGCAAGCCCGTGCGCGTGGCACCAGACCCACGCACGGTGGATCCGGGACCGGGCATCGCCGAGCAGGTCTGGACCAGGCTTGCAGAGCTGGGCGGCGCCGGATCTCCGCTCTGAGGGTTAGGCCGGAGGTGGATCCGCGGCACGTCGGGTATCCATGGGACATGACCACGATGCGTACACCCACGGAGCCGGCGACCCTCGCGATCGTAGGAGGCGGGTACCGGGCAGAGGCATTCCTGAGGGTGGCGGATGCACTGCCCGAGCGGTTCAGAGTCACCGCCGTCATGGCTCGCAGGCCCGAGAATCGCCAAGAGATCCGCGAGCGGTGGTCGGTTGACACCGTCGACTCGATCGACGACCTCGACCGCGGCAGGCCCGGCTTCGTTGTCGTGGCGGTCAGCCCATCCGTGTCGACCGAGATCATCCTCGCCCTGACCGGAGCAGGCCACGCAGTTCTCACGGAGACGCCGGTGGCGCCCGACCTGCCGTCCTGCCTCGCACTCGTCGACGCCGTCCGCGAAGGTGCACGCATCCAGGTCGCGGAGCAGTACCACCTCGAGCCCTTGGTCTCGGCGCAACTCGAAGTGGTTCGGAGAGGCGTGGTGGGCGAGGTGTCGGAGGCATCCGTCTCGATCGCCCATGACTATCACGGCATGAGCGTGCTGCGGCGGTTCCTCGGCATCGAGTTCCAGAATGCGCGCATCACGGCCCGCCGATTCTCCGAACGCCTGCAAGACGGGCCGAGCCGGCAGGGCGATCCGCTCGAGGACCGTCTCGTCGACGGCATCCGCACCTCGGCGTGGCTCGAGTTCGACGGTGGAGCGCACGGTGCCTACGAGTTCCACGACCAGCAGTACCGGTCATGGATCCGCACACCCTCGGTTCAGGTGCGCGGATCCCGGGGCGAGCTCAGAGACGAGACAGTACGCCACCTCCAGGATGGGTTCACACCGGTGACGAGCCGCATCGAACGCGTCGAGGCGGGTGGTGCCGGGAACCACGAGGGGAAGTTCCTGCGGTCGTACGCCTTCGAGGGAGGCATCCTCTACGACAACCGATATCGCCCGGCTCGGTTGGCGGACGACGAGCTGAGCATCGCGGCGCTTCTCGACGGGATGGCTGCCTACGCAGGCGGTGGCGCCCCCGTGTACAGCGTCGCCGAGGCGTGCCAGGACCAGTACCTGCAGCTCGAGATCCGCCGTGCGATCGAGGCGGGTTCCCCTGTCGCCACGGCCACACAGCCCTGGGCTGAACGGTGAGCGAGACTCCGGCCCGAGCGCTCAGTAAGCGCCCTTGATGACGAAGTAGGACCCGCGGATGACGCCGGCCAGCCGCGACTTCTGCCGGGCGAACTTGAAGTTCGACGCCAGCTCTTCCGGCACCTCCATGCCTTCGGCGAGCTTGAAACCCACGGCCCGCTTTCCGTCGTCATCGAGTGTGTACATCACGTTGATGGAGAGCCCGGACTCGTAGAACACGTACGTCATGCGGATGCCGTCCACCTCGAACTCCGTCACCTCGAGCGGACGCGAAGCGATGACGATACCTCGCTCCTCGGACAGGATGCGCTTCACCCGATCGAGCGCTCCCGTCGCCTCGTCGGCCGGAACGACGGTGAACGTGTGGTCGTACTTGTTCTTGAAGTAGCGCGCCTCGTTGGCGCGCAGGCCCGCAAGCGCTTCGGCCACGGGGGACGACTCGAGTCCCGTGGTCGACACGTTCACAAAGTCGACGGCGTACCCCATACATCCCCCATAGTCGGTGTTTCAGGCAACCGTACTCGACGGGGATGACGGCGCGGCCGCGCCGGCGAGAGCCGACGTGAACGCAGCATCCACGCGTACCCGCTCCCCGGTCGCGAGCAGGTCGAGCATGCACCCGCGCAGCAGGGCGAGCACGGCCCTCGAGCGCATCTTCGCGTCGTCGGTGCCGTCGCCGAACGCATCGAAGAGTACGAGCCAGTCGTGCACGGTCTCGGCGGCGAAGCCGGCCAATGGGCCGTCCTGCGCGATCAACGATCGCCCGTACGCTTCGACCCAGAGGTTCAGCAGTCGGCGATGCTCGGGTGCGGCGAGCCAGGCCCACACCTTCCCGGCGACCGTTGCGAGGTCGGCGTGAGAGGACGAGCGACGCACCTCGTCGAGCATGGTGAGCTCATCCGCGCGTGCCTCGGCGAGGATGGCCCGCACGACGCCGTCCTTGCTGCCGAACAGGAACATCAGCACGCCGGCGCTCGTACCGATCGCGTCGGCGAGCGGCCGCAGGGACAGGTCGGCGAGACCATGCTCGGAGACGTACTCATACCCGCGCCGGGCGAGCTCGTGGCGACGTGGCGAGGCATCCGTTCTCTCTTCGGGCATGCCGCGATAGTATCGCCACTGGAACGACTGTTCCAGTGAGTTCTTCACGGAGGATGACATGGATGTCACAGTGCGGACCGCCGACCGGCCCGGCGACCTCGGATGGATGGTCATGGCGAACGCCGAGGTGTATGCCCAGCAGTTCGGCTGGAGCACCGACTACGAGACGCTGGTTGCTCGCATCGTCGCCGACTTCGCCGAGGGCGCCGGCTCCGAACGACAACGTGCCTGGATCGCCGAGGTCGACGGCCGCCGCATCGGCTGCGTGATGTGCGTCGATGCGGGGCAGGACGTCGCCCGGCTGCGCCTGCTGCTCGTCACGCCCGACGGCCGCGGGCGCGGTGCCGGGAGCGCGCTCGTGGATGCCTGCCTCGACTTCGCCCGCCGCTCCGGCTACCGCAGCACAGTCCTCTGGACCAACTCGGTGCTCGAGTCTGCTCGGCACATCTATCAGCGGGCCGGCTTCCAGCTCGTCGCCGAGAAACCGCATCACAGTTTCGGCGCCGACCTCGTCGGACAGGACTGGGAGCTCGTCCTGTAGGAAAAGCGCAAGCATGCTGCAAACCGGCGGCGCCAGGAATTTCTTCCCTCGTGACGCCGTGTTGCGTTCGGTTCCCGTCTGTTACCGGTCGCGCGGGTTGCGCGCCCCGACGGCCATAGTGTGGCGTCACCTGTAGGCGCCCGCAAGGTCGCCGAACCATCCACGCATCGTCGCGTCGGCTCCCCGAGGGTTGAGCCTGTCGAAACCGGGACGCGACGTGAACCTCGTTTCGACAAGCTCGACCAGCAGTGCGGGAGACCGGATGCCTGTGCACGCGCCACCCGACACGAAGAGGAAGTCCCATGAAGAAGCTCCTTCAACGCGCAGCCGTCGTCTCCGTCGCCGGGTTCATGGCGCTCGGTCTCGCCGCGTGCAGTGGTGCAGCGGATGCGTCGTCGACGAGCGGCTCGGGCAAGAAGAGCACCGTCTACTTCGGGGTCTCCGCCGCCGAGACCGGCCAGTACGCGCAGTACGGACAGCAGTTCAAGGAGGCGTTCGACCTCGCCGTCGAGCAGGTGAACGCGAAGGGCGGCATCAACGGCCACCCGGTTGCGCTGAAGTACGAGGACTCGCAGTCCGACCCGAAGCAGTCGGTGCCGGTCGCCCAGAAGTTCGTGGGCGACAGCAGCGTGGTGCTGGTGTTCGGCGACTACTCGTCGGCGGCATCGATCCCCGCCTCCCCGATCTACACGGCGGGCAAGCTGCTGCAGTACGGCTTCAACAACTCGAACCCCGACTTCACCGCGAAGGGCTCGGAGTACCAGTGGTCCACGTCGATCACGACGAGTGACACCTACAAGTGGACCGCCGACTACATCAAGAAGCGGGGCATCAAGTCGGTCGGCGTGAGCTACCTGAACACCGCGGACTGGGGCATCCCCGCCTTCCAGGCCTTCAAGTCGGAGGCCGACAAGATCGGTCTGAAGATCACGGACTCCGAGGCCGTGCTCGACACCGCTGACGACTACAAGCCGTCGCTCATCAAGGCGGTCAAGGGCAACCCGCAGGCCTTCGTGCACGTCGGTTACGGTCCGGACGCCTCCAAGATCGTCACGCAGCTGCGCGCGATCGGGTACAAGGGCACCTTCTTCGGCGGCCAGGACGAGGAGTCCTTCGACGGCACACCGGCTGCCGAGGGCGCCATCAACGGGGCCCAGTTCGTGGAGACGAGCACCGACCCAGCGGTGAAGAGCTTCGTGACGGCGTTCAAGAAGAAGTATCCGAACGAGACCGACGTGACGAGCTTCGAGGCAGGCGCATACGACGCGCTCAACGTCGCGGTGGCTGCGGCCAAGAAGGGCGGCATCACACGGGAGGGCATCCTCAAGGGCTTCAAAGAGGTCAAGGATGTTCCGAGCGTCGTCTACGGAAAGATCACATTCGACCCGACCACCCGCCGGGTGCAGTCGCCGCAGCTCACGCCCACGATTCTCAAGGGCGGCAAATGGGTCGTCTACAACGGCTGAGCCGTTAGACCTGCGCACCCATGCTTGACACACTGATCGCCGGCATGCTCCGAGGGAACGTCTACGCCCTCGGAGCGGTCGGCATCTCCCTCGTCTTCGGCGTCATGAACGTCGTCAACTTCGCCCAGTTCTCGTTCTTCGGTCTGGGCGCCATGCTCACGTGGTTCTTCGTCGCCCGCCTCGGGCTGTCGTTCTGGCTGGCGCTCCCGCTCGTGCTGGTTGTGTGCGCGGCGCTCGGACTGATCATCAACGCCGCCGTCGTGCGTCCGCTGGCGAAGTTCCTGCCGCTGGCGGCGATGCTCTCGACGTACGCGGTCTCGCTGATCCTCGACAACACGTCGCAGGCCGCGTTCGGCGCGAACTCGCGCGTCTTCCCGCAGGTGCTGCAGACATCCAACCTGCACGTCGGCAACATGCGGTTCGGCACCGCGGATGTCGTGATGCTCGGCATCACGGCCGGCGTCATGATCGTGATGTCGCTGTTCCTCAAATACGGCAAGGTCGGCAGGGCCATCAGGGCGACCGCGCAGGACCAAGAGGCGGCCCTGCAGATGGGCATCCCCGTCGCGCTGGTGCAGAACCTCTCGTTCGTGATCGCGTCGGCGCTCGGAGGGCTCGCGGGCATCTTCATCGCGCTGTACGTGGGTGTGGCGGATCCGACATCCGGGCTCGAGACCGGCATGACGGCGTTCGTCGCCGCGACGCTCGGCGGTCTCGGGTCGCTGGTCGGCGCCGTGATCGGCGGCTTCGTGCTCGGCATCCTCGAGTCGTTCGGCATCTACTTCTTCGGCGGAAGCGCCGATCAGATCATCGTGTTCGTCATCCTGATCGCGGTGCTGATCATCCGGCCGGGCGGGCTGCTCGGCAAGGTGCCGCTGATCTCCAGCGAACCGCTGACCGGCACGTTCCTGGGGAAGGGCAGGCCGTTCAGGATTCCGCGCTGGGTCTGGCCGGCGGCGCTCGCGGTCGCCGCTGTCATCGTTCCGCTGATCGGGAACGATTACGTGCTCAGCACCGGCACCCAGGTGCTCGTCTACGCGATCATCGCCTCCGGCTTCACGATCACCGCCGGGCAGGCCGGGGTGATGGCACTCGGCCAGGCAGGACCGATCGCCATCGGCGCATACACCTCGGCGTTGATCACCCTCTACCTGCACGTGTCGTTCTGGGTGGCGCTGCCACTGGCGGGCCTTGCCGCCGCCCTCATCGCGTCGATACTCGCCTCGCCCATCTGGGGCGTGAAGGGGCACTACATCTCGATCGCGACGCTCGGTATCGGCATCGTGATCGTGGCGGTCATCCAGCTGATCGTGCCCCTCGGCGTGCAGGGCATCCCGTGGCCCAAGATCGGCGACACCGTGCTGTTCACCGCGCAGGACTTCTACTTCATCGACCTGGGCGTGCTGGTGCTGACGCTGCTGGTGATGTGGCGCATCCGTCGTTCCCACCTCGGACGGGTGATCTCGTCGGTCGGAGCGGATGAGGTCGCGGCGCTCGCCTCCGGCGTGCGGGTGCGCGACTACAAGGCGCTGGCGTTCGCGATCTCCGCGTTCTTCGCCGGCATCGGCGGGTCGCTTCTGGCGCATCAGTACACGTACATCGACACGTCGATCTTCTCGATGCTGATGTCGCTCGTCGTGGTGACGATCGTGATCCTGGGCGGCGTGAACCTGCCGTACGGGGCCGTGGTGGGCTCGCTCATCCTGATCGGCGGGCTCGAGGCACTGCGCTTCACGGACGAGCTGCGCATCGTCGTGTACGGGCTGGTGCTGATCCTCGTGGTGAGGTTCCGGCCTGGCGGAATCCTGGTGAGGAACTCGTGAGCCCAGAAGGAGTGCGGCCAGAAGGAGTGCGCACAGAAGGAGTGCGCACAGAAGGAGTGCGCACAGAAGGAGTGCGCACAGAAGGTGTGCGCCCAGAACGAGTGAGCACAGAGGCGGAGGAGCTGCTGCAGGTGGTCGGCCTGGAGCGGCATTTCGACGGGCTGAAGGCGGTCGACGGCGTCTCGTTCACGGTCGCGCCGCACGAGGTGGTCTCGATCATCGGCCCCAACGGATCGGGCAAGACCACCACGCTCAACCTCGTCACCGGAACGATCCGGGCGAACGCGGGCATGATCATCCTGGATGGCCGTGACATCGGTCATGCGGACACCGCACGGATCGCGGAGGACGGCATCGGCCGCACCTTCCAGAACGGACGCGTGTTCGCGACGCTCTCCGTGGCGGACAACATCGAGGTGGGCATCCACTCGACGCTGACGGCCAGCAGGCCGTTCCGCAGGCTCTCGCACGTGTTCCTGCTGCGCTGGATCCCGCTGCTGGCCGAGCTGTTCATCGCGATCGTGGGAACACCTGCATCGCGGAGGGAGCGCAAGGCGATCGACGCGACGATCGAGGAGGAGATCCAGCGGTTCCAGGCGCGGCTCGGGCCCAGGCGCGACGATCCGGCGTACACACTCAGCTACGCCAACCGGCGCCGCACCGAGATCGCGCGGGCGCTGGCCCTGAAGCCGAAGCTGCTCGTGCTCGACGAGCCGACCGCGGGGATGAACCAGTCGGAGACCGCGGAGGTGCTGGAGCAGCTACTCGAGCTGAAGGCATCCGGTCAGGCGATGCTGCTGGTCGAGCACAAGCTCGACCTCGTCATGACCGTCTCCGACCGCATCATCGTGATGGACGGCGGCCGCATCATCGCGCAGGGCAGACCGGAGGAGGTGCGCAGCGATCCCGCGGTGATCGAGGCCTACCTGGGGCGGCGTCGCGGGCTCGGCGGGGAGGTGCTGGCATGACCGCGCTGCTCGAACTCGATGATGTGCACGTCTACTACGGCCCGTTCCACGCGCTGCGCGGCAACACGATCACGGTCGGCGAGGGCGAGATCGTCTCCCTGCTCGGCGGCAATGCCAGCGGCAAGTCGACGACGATGAAGACGATTCTCGGGCTGACGCCGGTGAAGAAGGGATCCGTGCACTTCGCCGGCCGCGACATCACGCGTTCGTCCACCAGGCAGCGCATCAAAGCGGGAATCGCCTCAGTGCCGGAGGCGCGCCGCGTCTTCCCGCAGCTCACGGTCGACGAGAACCTGCTCACCGGTGCGTACACGAGATCGGACCGCGTGGGAATCGCCGAAGATCTGGAACGGATGCGCGAGCACTTCCCGCGACTCGCCGAGCGTCGCAGACAGGAGGCGGGAACCCTCTCCGGCGGAGAACAGCAGATGCTGGCGTTCGCGCGCGCCCTGATGAGCCGGCCCAGGCTGATCTGCATGGACGAGCCCACGATGGGGCTTTCGCCCAAACTCGTCGACCAGGTGCTGGACGAGATCGCCCGCATCAACAGGGAGCTCGGCGTGGCGGTGCTCTTCGTCGAACAGCAGGCGGAGCTCGCGCTCTCCATCGCGTCGCGCGGCTACGTGCTGGCCACCGGTGCGATCGTGCTGGAGGGCGAAGCGCGCGATCTGCTCGATGACCCGCAGATCCAAGAGGCCTACCTCGGAAAGGGACGACAGTCATGACCACCACCCCCAGGCTCGGCTACTTCACGCGGCTGCTCGACGATGTGGAACCGGTGGAGCGCTACCGCAACGCACTGGCGCAGATCGTGCGCGCCGAGGAGCTCGGGTTCGACACGGCGTGGGTCGCGCAGCACCACTTCCATCGCGACGAGGGCGGGCTGCCGTCGCCGTTCGTGCTGCTCGCACAGGCGGCGGCGCAGACCTCCCGCATCGTGCTCGCCACCGGCATCGTCACGCTTCCGCTGGAGGCGCCGCTGCGCGTGGCCGAGGACGCCGCCGTGCTGTGGCTCCTCTCCGACGGCCGGCTCGAGCTCGGCATCGGCTCCGGAGGCACGGCGTCGTCGTTCCCACCGTTCGGGCATGCTCCCGAAGACCGGCCGGCCATCTACGCCGATCACAAGCAGACCCTGCTTCGCGCGCTGTCCGGAGAGGTGCTGACCAGCGACGGCGGCGCACTGTATCCGCCTGCGCCGCAACTCGCCGACACGCTGTGGGAGGCGACGTTCTCCGCCACGGGCGCCGAGCGCATCGGCGGGTCCGGGCACGGACTCATGCTCTCGCGCACCCAGCCGCGACGCGAGTACACGGGCCGCGGGTCGGCATCCGATCAGCTCGAGATCGTCGACCGCTACGTCGCCGCGTTGCCGGGTGTCGAGCCGCGCGTGATGGCGTCCCGCTCCGTTCTCGTGGTCGACAGTGAGGAGGATGCCCGAGAATGGCGCGCGCAGGGCATCGCACGCTCGCTTCCGGCACTCCGTGCGCAGGGCGTCACCGTACCCGAGGCAGACGATGCCGAGCTCGCCGCCTACCTCGACCTGCACATCGGCACTCCGGAGCAGGTGCTGGCGACGCTGAAGGACGACCCGATCCTGCCGCGCGCGACCGACATCGTGCTGCAGGCGCATCCGGTCGATCCGCCGCACGAGGTGGTGCTCCGCTCGCTCGAGCTCATCGCCGAACGGATCGCGCCTCAACTCGGCTGGAAACACTAGGAGGAACCCCATGGCCACCGACGTCATCGACGAACTCGTGGGCATCCGCGAGGGAGACGCGCTCTTCGAGCTGCGGCTGCGGCGTCCTGAGGCGAAGCGGAACGCGCAGGCGAGCTACGATGCCCTGTTCGCCTCGGACGAGCTCAAGCACGTCTCGCAGCTCGAGAGGCTCGCGGTCGCGTACTGGGCGGTCGTGCTCGCGCAGAGCGGCACCGCTTCGCACTACCGGGAACTTCTGGCGGCGGCCTCGCAGGACACGCTTGCGGCGCTCGAGGCGGCAGTGCCCGGTGCCATCACCACCGGCCCGTACGGGGACTATCCGGAAGGACCGCTCACGACCGAGAACGTCGCCGGTGAGCACTGGGAACCCACGGCCGAGCTCGCCGCAGTGGTCGGTCCGCGGCTGGCGGCCGCGCTGACACACACCCATCTGCTCACGTACCGGCCGAGAGACGCGACGCCCGACGCGCTGCAAGCGCTCCTGGACGCCGGCTGGTCGACCACCGGCATCGTGACGCTCTCGCAGCTCGTGTCGTTCCTGAACTTCCAGCTCCGCGTCGTCGCGGGCCTCACCGTGTTGAAGGGAGAGCTGTGATGCCCGAGCAGGTCATCCGTCACTCGTTCGAACGTCCCAACGCGTTCACCCAGGCCCAGCTCGGCTGGGAGGCGTGGCTCGAACCGCTGCCCGTCGACGACCTCACCGAACGTCACTACGCCGGGCTTGTCGACAAGGGACGCGCGAACAGCCCGTACTTCCGGCTGCTCGTGCGGGACCCGGACATCCTCGGTGCCCGTACCCGCACCGACAACGACATCTTCTACAACGAGAAGGGCGGACTCACCCGCGCCCAGCGCGAGCTCTCCGCTGCCGCGGCCTCGCGTACGAACGGATGTCTGTTCTGCGCGTCCGTGCACGCCCGGTTCGCCTCGCAGAAGTCGAAGCGACCCGACGACGTGCAGCGGCTTCTGGACGACGGCACGTCAGCCCCGCAGGACGACCCGCAGTGGCGCGCGACGATCGACGCATCGGTCGCACTCACCCGCACGCCCGGCCTGTTCACCGCCGAGAACGTGCGGCAGCTGCGGGATGCCGGGCTCGACGATCTCGCGATCGCCGACGTCATCCACGGTGCCGCATTCTTCAACTGGGCGAACCGGCTGATGCTGTCGCTGGGGGAGCCGACGCCACCCGCCGGGTGAGACCTGTTCGATGCGGCCGTTCATCGGGCCTGGCGCTGGGCCGGCTCCGATTGGCTCGACAGCACCTTGAGGATGTCTTCGACCCGCTCCTTCGCGTCGCCGAACAGCATCTGCGCGTTGTCGCGGTAGAACAACGGGTTGTCTACACCCGCGTATCCGGCCGCCATCGACCGCTTGAACACGATGACGTTCTCCGCCTCCCAGACCCGCAGCACGGGCATCCCCGCGATCGGGCTTCCCGGGTCCTCGGCGGCGGCCGGGTTGACCGTGTCGTTCGCGCCGATCACCAGCACGACCGAGGTGGAGGCGAAGTCGTCGTTGATCTCGTCCATCTCCAGCACGATGTCGTACGGCACCCGGGCCTCCGCCAGCAGCACGTTCATGTGCCCCGGCAGGCGTCCGGCGACCGGGTGGACGCCGAACCTCACCTCGACACCCTTCTCCCGCAGGCGACGGGCGAGCTCGGCGACCGGGTACTGCGCCTGGGCGACGGCCATGCCGTACCCGGGCGTGATGATCACGCTCGAGGCGGCCTCCAGCATCGCCGCCGCGCCGGCCGCGTCGATCTCCCGGTGCTCGCCGCCGGCATCCGTCTTCGACGGTGCCTCGATCCCGAAGCCACCCGCGATGACGGACAGGAAGGACCGGTTCATGGCCTTGCACATGATGTAGGAGAGGTAGGCGCCGGAGGAGCCGACGAGCGCACCCGTGACGATCAGCAGGTCGTTGTTCAGCAGGAACCCGGCAGCTGCCGCGGCCCATCCGGAGTAGCTGTTCAGCATCGAGATGACGACGGGCATGTCGCCGCCGCCGATCGAGGCGACCAGGTGCCAGCCGAGCGCCAGGGCGAGCGCCGTGACGACGATCAGGAGCCAGAGCTGCGGTGCCGCGATGTACCAGACGGTGAGCGCCACGAAGACGACGAGGGCGCCGATGTTCAGCGCGTTCTTGCCGGGCAGCATGAGCGGCCTCGAGGAGATGCGTGCCGAGAGCTTGAGGAACGCGACGACGGACCCGGTCAGGGTGACGCCGCCGATGAAGACCCCGATGAAGACCTCGCCATGGTGCACGCCCAGGAGATCCGCCGGAATGCCTCTGGTGTCGATCGCGCCGTTCCAGCCGACGAGCACTGCCGCCGCGCCGACGAAGCTGTGGAACAGGGCGATGAGCTGAGGCATCCCCGTCATCTCGACGGTGCGCGCCCGCCACAGGCCGATGATCGCACCGATGACGATCGCGACCACGAGGAACGTGAGGCCGAGCGGCAGGGACGACGAGCCCCACGCACCGGTCAGCACGACGATGACGGTGGCCACGAGGGCGATCGTCATGCCGATGATCCCGTACACGACGCCGCGGCGCGACGTCTGGTGCTTGCTGAGCCCGGCGAGGCTCATGATGAAGAGGAGTGCCGCGACGATGTAGGCAGCGTCGGCGATCGCGGTTGCCGCGCTCACCGGTCTTCCGCCTTCGTGAACATGGCGAGCATGCGGCGGGTGACGGCGAAGCCGCCGAACACGTTGATGGATGCGACGAGCACCGCGACCGCGGCGATCACCTGAACCACGGGGGAGGGCGCCATGATCTGAACCATCGCGCCCACGATGATGATGCCCGAGATCGCGTTCGTGACGCTCATCAGTGGGGTGTGCAGTGCGTGCGCCACGTGACCGATGACGTAGAACCCGACGACCACGGCGAGCACGAGAACGAGGAAGTGCTGCGGCAGCGGCGGAGGGGCGAACGCGCACACCGCGAAGAGGGCCGCGATCCCCAGTGCGACCAGCCCTGTCAGGGCGCGCGGCGACATCCTTCGTTTCGGTTCTGGCGCCTCCTTCTCGGGCTTGGGCATCGTCGTGCTCGGAGCCGCCGCGACAGCCGCCGGCGGAGGCGGCCACGTGATCGATCCGTCGCGCACCACGGTGACCGCGCGCTGAACGACGTCGTCGAAGTCGATGACCAGGCGGCCGTCCTTGCCCGGCGTGAGGAGCTTGATCAGGTTGAGCAGGTTGGTGCCGTAGAGCTGGGATGCCTGGGTGGGCAGCCGTCCGGCGAGGTCGGTGTAGCCGAGGATGATCACCCCGCCCTCGGTGACGACGCGCTTGCCGGGAACGGAGCCCTCGACGTTCCCCCCCTGCGCCGCCGCCATGTCGACGATGACACTGCCCGGTCTCATGCTGGCGACGTCCGTGGCAGTGATGAGCCGGGGAGCCGGACGACCGGGGATGAGCGCGGTGGTGATGATGACATCCACCTCCGCCGCCTGCTCCGAGTAGATCTCGGCGGCCCGGCGGTCGTACGCCTCGCTGGTCGCCTTGGCGTACCCGTCGGTCGATTGCTCGACGGCCACGTCGACGGGCAGGTACTCGCCGCCGATCGAGTGCACCTGGTCGGCGACCTCGGGGCGCGGATCGGTCGCCCGCACCACGGCGCCGAGGCTGGATGCCGCTCCGATCGCGGCGAGGCCTGCGACACCCGCTCCCGCCACGAGCACCTTCGCCGGCGGCACCTTTCCCGCCGCTGTCACCTGCCCGGTGAAGAAACGGCCGAACTCGTGGGCCGCCTCGACGACGGCGCGATAGCCGGCGATATTGGACATCGAGCTGAGCACATCCATCGACTGGGCGCGGGAGATGCGGGGAACGGCATCCATCGCGATGGCGGTGAGGTCGCGAACAGCCAGCGACTGCAGGAGTTCGGGCCGAAGCGAGGGACTCAGCATGCCGACTATGGTGGCGCTGTCCTTCAACCGGGCGATCTCGTCGGAGGTTGGCGGGTTGATCCGCAGCACGACATCGCACGACCACGCCTCGGCGGTGTCGACGATCGCGGCGCCGGCGCCCTCGTACGCGTCATCGGGAAAGGATGCCGCGGCTCCCGCCCCGCGTTCGACCACGACCGTGTAGCCGAGGCCGGCCAGTTTCGCCGCGGTGTCCGGGGTCGCGGCGACACGCGTCTCGCCATCGGGCTCTCTGACGATTCCCATGCGGAGTGGGTTGCCGCTCCGCTCCGATGCGGTGCTTTCCATGATTTGACCATAGGGGAACTTCCCCGGGCGGCATCGGAGGGTGGAGATCAACTCGCTTCAAACAGCTGCGCCGCCCGCGAGGCGCGGCAGACGCGACCCCTGACCGAAGGTCTGTATGACTATCAATACAACATCAGGGCTATACAACTCTCGTGGTGTAATCTTGGTGTGGGACGTGGACATCGAGTTAGTCGAGGAGTGGCTGACGTTGCTGGATCAGTCCTCTTATGAGCAGGTCATCGCGGCGCTCGAATTGCTTGCCGAACGCGGGCCGCAACTGGGACGACCGCTGGTCGACACCGTCGTCGGTTCTCGCCACAAGAACATGAAGGAATTGCGACCGGGCTCGAGTGGCCGTACGGAGTTGAGGGTGTTGTTCGCTTTCGACCCGGAAAGCCGGGCAATCCTCTTGGTCGCCGGAGACAAGACCGGGAACTGGAGCAAGTGGTACCGGGAGAGCATTCCGATCGCCGGCGATCGGTTCACGATGCATCTGGAAAAGCTAAGGAAGGAGAGAAGGCCATGACGAAGTTGCTTGGCGAGCTGGTGCGGGAGCGTCCGGTCGACCGTGCTCGCGTCGACGCCCATAAGCGTCAGATGCTCGATGAACTCCGTGCGTATCGGTTGCGCGAGCTACGCGAGGCATCCGATCTCACCCAGGTCGAACTCGCCGGAAGGCTCGGCGTCAGCCAGAACCGCGTTTCACGGATTGAGCATGGCGACATCGAACGCGCGCAGGTTGACACCCTGCGCAAGTACGTCGAGGCAGTCGGCGGCCACCTTCGCGTGGAGGTCGAACTGGGTGACGAGCGAATCCAGATCGCCTGAGCATTCGCGCGCTGTAAGGGATGCCCTGCGTCGTTCGCCGTGTCCGTCGGCGCGCGGATCGTGATCGGATGTGGCAGGGTTCTGCGCATGGCTGATGGTGTTGTGCCACGGATTCCGTTTCGTCCTCGATGCCATGGAGATGTGGGGTGCGTCGGGCGTCGCCCGTTAGCACTCAGGCAGCGTTTCGCCTCGTACTCTGCGGTGCGTGGCCGCTAGAGGGCAGCGTCGCGGAGCATGGCGTTGGCACTGAGGATCAGGCGGTCGGTATACGCAGGATCTTCTCCATCGGCTTGCCCTTCGCGAGTTCGTCGACGAGCTTGTCGAGGTAGCGGATCTTCTGCATCAGCGGGTCCTCGATCGTCTCGACCCGCACCCCGCAGATCGAGCCGGTGATGAGCGAGGCGTTCTCGTTGAGGCGGGCATCCGCGAAGAAGTCCTCGAAGGTGGCACCCGACTCGAGCCGGCTGTGGAGGGCCGCGGCGCCGTATCCGGTCAGCCAGCCGATCACCTCGTCGAGCTCCGCCTTCGTGCGACCTTTGCGTTCGACCTTGGCGAGGTAGAGCGGATACACCGAGGCGACAGTGGTGGTGAAGATCCTGCTCATGACTCGAGCCTAACGAGCGGGATGCGGAGAACGCGGCGTCGGTTATGGTGCGTTCATGGTGCACCCGATGGATGACCGCGGCGTCGCACAGCGGGTGTTCGCCGTCGCCGACGCGTTCGAGCGCGGCGACGCGCTGACGCTGAGCGATGTCGCGCGGCGGGCCGGCCTGCCGGTCTCCACGACCCATCGCCTGCTGAAGGAGTGGGTCGACTGGGGCGGCCTCGTGCGCGGCGACGACGGACGGTACCGGGTCGGACTGAAGCTGTGGCGGCTGGGCGTGCGGCAGCCCACCGCAAGACGGCTGCGGGAGCTGGCGCTGCCCTACCTCGAGGACCTCCTCGAGGCCACCGGAGAGCACGTGCACCTCGCCGTGCGCGACGGACTCGGTGTCATCTACCTCGAGCGGCTCTCCGGGCCGGGGGCGATCTCGGTGATCAGCGACGTCGGCGCCAGGCTGCCGTTGCACGCGACGGGTGTGGGGCTCGTGCTGCTCGCCCACGCGCCACAGGACACCCTGGAGGAAGTCCTGGCATCGCAGCCGCGCAAATTCCTGCCGAACACGTTGACGGGGGTGCGGGAGCTTCGGGCACGGCTGGCGAACATCCGTGCCACGGGCATCTCCGTCTCGATCGAGGAGCTGACCAGGGGCGCGTTCTCGGTGGCGGCGCCGGTACGGGATGCCGGTGGGGAGGTCGTCGCGGCGGTCTCGATCATCGCCCACGCCGATCGCAAGGACGAGCCGCAGTTCGCGCTCGGGGTGCGGATGGCTGCACGCGGCATCTCGGGAGCGCTCGGCGCGCGCCCGTAATTGTCTTCCACTCGGTGGAAACGTGCGTCGTGGATGCCGCGGCGCCCGGCACGATGAACGTGACCTTCCCATCGACGTGAGAGGCATAGCCGGTGCGAACCCAAGTCGCCATCATCGGAGCCGGCCCTGCGGGGCTGCTGCTCGGGCACATCCTGCACCGGGCCGGCATCCAGTTCGTCATTCTCGAGCAGAAGAGCCGGGAGTACATCCTGGGGCGCATCCGTGCCGGCGTACTGGAGCAGGGGTCGGTCGACATCCTGCGTGAACTCGGCCTCGACAGCGACCTTGCGGAGCGCGGGCTCACACACCACGGCATCTACCTGCAGTACGAGGGTCAGCGTCACCACATCGACTTTCTCGACCTCGTCGGACGCACGGTGACGATCTACGGGCAGCAGGCGCTAGTGAAGCACCTGCTGGCCGAGCACGATCGCATCGGGTCGGACGTGCGGTTCGAGGTGTCCGACGTTCAGCCGCACGACGTGGAGAGCGATGCGCCGTTCGTGACGGCCCCGCACGACGGCGACGAACTTCGGATCGACTGCGACTTTGTGATCGGATCCGACGGCTACCACGGCGTGTGCAGGCCGGCAATTCCGGGCATCCGCGCGCTGGAGCGCAGCTATCCGTACGCGTGGCTGGGCATCCTCTCGCACATGCCGCCCTCCACCGACGACCTCATCTACGCCCTGCACCCGTCAGGGTTCGCGATGCACTCGATGCGATCGCTCGAGGTGTCGCGCCTGTACCTGCAAGTCGATCCGGACGAGTCGATCGACGACTGGCCGGATGACCGCATCTGGGAGCAGCTGCAGCTGCGGCTCGGCACGCCGGGGTGGACCCTGCACGAGGGCGCAATCAGCGAGAAGTCGATCACCCCGATGCGCAGCTTCGTCGCCTCGACGCTCGAGCACGGGCGGTTGTTCCTCGCCGGCGACGCCGGCCACATCGTGCCGCCGACCGGCGCTAAGGGCCTCAACTCGGCCATCGCCGACGTAGCGCTGCTGGGCCGGTCGCTGGTGGCGCGGTACGGCGGGGATGAGACACCGTTGAAGAGTTACAGCCGCTCAGCATTGGCCAGGCAGTGGAAGGTGCAGCAGTTCTCGCAGTGGATGACGGAGATGCTGCACGTGCACCGCGAGAGCCCCGACGAGGCGACGAGGGCATTCCGGTACCGCACGCAGGTCGGCCAGCTTGAATACACCACAGGTTCGCGTCACGCTCAGTCGGCCCTCGCCGAGCAGTACGCCGGACTCCCGTTCTGAGCCGATTACTCGAGGTGGATGCATGACAGAGCTCAGCCAGGAACAGATCAGCGCCGAGATCGCCGCGGTGCACGCCGCCGCAGGAACCGGTCCGTTGCCGCCGCACCCGCTGCGGGACTTCCGGCCGTACCGCAGCTCGACGCTGCGGCATCCGACCCACGAACTCGTGCGCGCCGACCCCGAGGAGATCGAGCTCGTCTCGCCCGCGTTCGGACACTCCGACGTGGCACCGGAGGAGAGCGACCTCACGATCCAGCACAGCGGCGAACCGCTCGGTGAGCGGATCATCGTGGCCGGACGTGTGCTCGACGGCGAAGGCCGTCCGGTACGGGGACAGCTCATCGAGATCTGGCAGGCGAACTCGTCCGGTCGCTACGTGCACAAGCGCGACCAGCATCCGGCGCCGCTCGACCCGAACTTCACCGGCGTGGGCCGTGCGATCACGGGCGACGACGGGTCGTACCGCTTCATCACGATCAAGCCGGGGCCCTACCCGTGGAAGAACCACCGCAACGCGTGGCGGCCCGCGCACATCCACTTCTCGCTGTTCGGCTCGGCCTTCACGCAGCGGCTCGTGAGCCAGATGTACTTTCCGAACGATCCGCTGTTCGCGCTCGACCCGATCTATCAGTCGATCGTGGATCCCGCTGCCCGGGAGCGCCTGAAGTCCGTGTACGACCACGACCTCAGCGTTCCGGAGTGGGCGATGGGCTACCGGTGGGACATCGTGCTCACGGGCGGAAAGGCCACCTGGATGGAGCCAGAGGAGGGCGACCATGCCTGAGCAGGAATATCTCCAGACTCCATCGCAAACCGTAGGCCCGTTCTTCGGGTACGCACTGCCGTACGACGGCGGGCCGGATGTCGCCTCCCGCGCCGATCCCGACTCGATCCGGCTGCACGGCACGGTGTACGACGGGGCGGGGGAGCCGGTACCCGACGCGATCCTGGAGATCTGGGGACCCGACGCATCCGGAGCCCCGATCCACGAGCGAGGCAGCCTGCACCGGGACGGCTACGCGGTGACTGGGTTCGGTCGGGCAGCGGTGGATCGCGCGGGGCACTACACGTTCACGACGGTGCGGCCGGGCGCAACGGCGGAGGGACGCGCGCCGTACATTCTCGTCACCGTGTTCGCGCGCGGACTGCTGCACCACCTCTTCACCCGCGCCTACTTCTCCGACGACGACCCGTTCCTGCAGACGGTTCCGCCCGAGCGCCGAGGCACGCTGCTCGTCGAGCAGGACGGCGAGCGCAGCTACCGGTTCGACATCCGGCTGCAGGGCGAGGGCGAGACGGTGTTCCTCGACTTCAAGGGCGACGGGCGTGGCTGAGGCGTTCGACTGGGGCCTGCTCGAACCCGCCGGGGTCGCGGGCCTCGTGGCGTCGGACGACCGTGTGCTCGAAGCGATGGTGGAGGTCGAGCGGGCCTATCTGGCGGCGTGGTGCGAAATGCTCGGCGTCGAGTCGAGCGCCGTGCTGGGCGCCGAGGTGATCGACGAGGATGCCCTGCTGCGGTCATCGAGGCAGGCCGGCGTGGCCGTCGTCGGGCTGGTGCACGAGCTCCGCCGGCACGGCGGGGAACGGGTTCACCAGGGCATGACGAGCCAGGACGTGCTCGACACCGCGCTGATGCTCGTGTCAAAGGATGCTCTGGGTGCGGCGCGCGCACAGCTCGAGTCTGCGGGTCGTAGCCTTCGTGACCTCGCGCTCGAGCACCGTGCGACGCCCACGATCGCGCGCACGCTCACTCAAGAGGCGGAGCCGACCACGCTGGGTGCAGCGATCTCCGTCTGGCTGGATGCCGTCACATCCGCTCTCGAGGCGCTCGACTCGGTGTCGTATCCGGTGCAGCTCGGCGGAGCGGTCGGCGACGGCAATGCGATGCTGCGTCGCAGCGGCGATCCGGCCGCCGTCGCCACGCTCCGCAGCCGGGTCGCGGGACAGCTCGGTCTCGCGGATCCAGGGCGGTCGTGGCACACGGAGCGGTCGGCGGTGCTCGCGGTGGCGAGGTCGGCCGCGAGCGTCTGCGCTGCCGGAGGCCGGGTCGGGCGTGATCTCGGCCTGCTCGCCCGCGACGGAGTGATCACGCCTGGTCACGGTGGTGGGTCGTCGTCGATGCCGCACAAGCACAACCCGGTCGACGCGGTGCTGTTGGTGGCGAACGGCCTTCGTGTCGGGGGAGCGCTGGCCGTCCTGCAGTCCGCAGCGCTCAGCTACGACGCCCGCCCCGCGGGGGAATGGCACGCTGAGTGGCAGGCCTGGCGTGAGACGCTCCGGCTCGCGGCCGAGAGCGCAAGTCTGCTCGACCACGCCTCGAGCGACCTGGTCGTGCATGCCGGGAGGGCGGCAGCACGTGATGCGCAAGCGTCCTCAGAGGCGGTGAGCGACACGGGCCATCGCGCCGCGGACCAGAGCAACACGATCGCTGCCGGGCACATGGTCGACGCCGCGGTCGAGCGGTTCGACGAACTGGCGTCGGTGGGCGGCGCAGTTGACGGAGGAACGCGATGACGGATCTCCGACTGCGCGGCTCCATGATCCCGACCGCACCGACCGCGCTCGGCGCGCCGCTCCTGGTGCTCTTGCCGTCGCTGGGAACGACCGCAGAGCTCTGGGACGGCGTCGTCGCGAAGTTCGCAGCGGAGCCGGGCCGGCCGCGCATCCTTCGAGTCGACCTGCCCGGCCACGGCGCCTCGCCGCCTGCGAGAGAACCCTTCACGGTGGGCAACCTCGCCGCGGCCGTGCTGCACGTCATCGACGAGGTCGGCGGGGGAGCGTTTCATCTCGCGGGCGACTCCCTCGGTGGCGCCGTTGCGCTGGAACTGGCGATCACCGTGCCCGAGCGGGCGCTGAGCCTGACGATGTTCTGCTCAGGAGCGGCCATCGGTACCCCGGATGGCTGGGCGGAGCGAGCGGCGCAAGTGCGGGCATCCGGAACCGCGTCCGTCGTCGCGGGCAGCGCCCAACGCTGGTTCGCCCCCGGTTACCTGGACCGGAACCCCGATGGCCCCGGCGGACACGCACTGCGAACGCTCATCGATGTCGACGACGAGTCGTATGCGCTGTGCTGCGAGGCGCTCGCCGCTTTCGACCGCCGCGACGCGCTCACTGAGGTGCGAGTCCCTGCGCTGATCGTCGCCGGCCGCCACGACGTCGTCACCACGCCGGAGCTCATGCGCCAGCTGGCGGATGCGCTGCCCGACTCCCGATTCGTGGAGCTGGATGCCTCGCACCTGATTCCGCTCGAGTGCCCGCAGGAGACGACCGCGCTGATCGAATCGCAGCTGGGTGGTCAAGAGCCGCCGGCCGATGACATGCCTTCAGCAACCGGTGACGTTCGGTCAGCCGGCATGCGCGTGCGACGCGAGGTGCTGGGTGACGCACACGTCGACCGCGCGGTCGCGGCTATCACGCCGGAGACCGCCGGCTTCCAGGACTTCATCACCCGCTATGCCTGGGGTGAGGTGTGGGCGCGACCGCAGCTGACCAGGGGTGAGCGGTCGATCGCCACGCTTGCGAGCCTCGTGACCGGCGGCCACGAGAACGAACTGCGGATGCACGTGCGCGCGGCCCTGCGCAACGGTCTGACCCGCGCGCAGATCGCCGAGGTGATCCAACACACCGCGCTCTACGCCGGGTTGCCTGCCGCCAACAGCGCACTCGCCGCCATGCGCGAGGTCTTCGCCGAGACATCCAATACGACCGAGACATCATCCGTGTCGTCCGACGCTGGTTCGCCGGATGAGGGAGCCGAGACATCCGAACAGAGCCGGGAGAACGATGGATAAGACGTACCCCACCGCCGCCGAAGCGGTTGCCGACATACCCGAGGGCGCATCGCTCGCCGTCGGCGGGTTCGGGCTTTCCGGCGTGCCGATCGTGACCATCCGTGCCGTGCTTGCCCGCGGGGTCGGCGGCCTGACGGTGGTCTCGAACAACTGCGGTGTCGACGGATGGGGCCTCGGGGAGCTGCTGGCTGCGGGGCGCATCCGCCGCGTGATCGCGAGCTACATCGGCGAGAACAAGGAGTTCGCCAGGCAGTACCTGGGCGGCGAGGTCGAGGTGGAGCTCACGCCGCAGGGCACGCTGGCCGAGCGGCTTCGGGCGGGCGGTGCGGGCATCCCCGCGTTCTACACAGCAACTGGCGCAGGCACCGCGGTCTCCGACGGTGGGATGCCCATCCGCTACGCCGCCGACGGCACCGTGGCCGTGGCGAGCGAGCCGAAGGAGCTGCGCCCGTTCGATGTGTTCGGCACATCGCGCGAGTACGTGCTCGAGACCGCGATCCGTACCGACTACGGGCTGGTCCGTGCCGCGGTCGGCGACAAGCACGGCAACCTGCGGTTCGAGAAGTCGACCCGCAACTTCAACCCCCTCGCCGGAATGGCCGGGCGGATCACGATCGCCGAGGTGGACGAGCTCGTGGAGCCGGGCGAGCTCGCGCCTGACGACATCCACCTGCCGGGGATCTACGTGGACCGCGTGGTAGCTCTGACGCCCGAGCAGTCCGCGGACCTCCCGATCGAGAAGGTCACCGTGCGCCAGCGACCGGCGCAGCTCGCGAATCAGGAGGGGAACTGACATGCCGCGCAGCCGCGACGAAATGGCGGCCCGAGCCGCGCTCGAGCTCGAGGACGGATCGTACGTGAACCTCGGGATCGGGCTGCCGACGCTCATCCCGAACCACCTGCCCGAAGGGGTGCATGTGGTGCTGCATTCCGAGAACGGCATATTGGGCGTCGGACCCTACCCGTGGGAAGGCGAGGCGGACCCGAAGCTCATCAACGCGGGCAAGGAGACCGTCACGGTGCTGCCCGGCGCAAGCTACTTCGACTCGTCCACCAGCTTCGGCATGATTCGCGGAGGACGCATCGCCACCGCCGTGCTCGGTGCGATGCAGGTCTCCGCATCCGGCGACATCGCCAACTGGGCCGTGCCGGGCAAGATGGTGAAGGGCATGGGAGGCGCGATGGATCTGGTGAACGGAGCCGAGCGCGTCATCGTCGTGATGGAGCACGTCGCGAAGGACGGCTCGCCCAAGCTCGTCGAGCAGTGCACGCTGCCGCTCACCGGCCGCGGATGCGTCGACCGCGTCATCACGGATCTCGCGGTGATCGACGTCACCGGCGACGGCCTCGTGCTGCGTGAACTCGCACCGGGCGTCACCGAAGACGACGTGAGGCGGGCGACGGGCGCCGGGCTCGTCGTCGAACTGGAGAAGACGGATGCCTGAACTTCGCGACGTCGTGATCTGCTCGCCCCTGCGCACCCCGGTCGGTCGCATGGGCGGGGCGCTCGCACCGGTGTCGGCGCTGGCACTGGCCGAGACGGTACTGCGCGCCCTGCTCGAGCGGACGGGAGTCGATCCTGCCGCGGTGGAGGGCGTGATCGGCTCCCAGGGGTACCCCACCATGGAGGCGCCCGCCTTCGGGCGGGTCGCCGCGCTCAACGCGGGCTTCCCGGTCACCACAACCGGATACCAGCTCGACCGCCGCTGCGGCTCCGGCCTGCAGGCCGTGATCAACGCCGCGATGGAGGTGCAGACCGGAGCCAGTGACGTGCTGATCGCGCTCGGCGCCGAGTCGATGTCGAACGCGCCGTTGTACACCGAGCAAGGCCGGCGCGGCATCCCCTCGGGTGGACTGATGCTGCACGACGCTCTGGCTCGAGGACGCGAGACGGCGGGAGGCCGGTCGTTTCCGACGCCGGAGGGCAACGTCGGTTCGGCCGAGCAGTTGCGACGCGACTACGGGATCCCACGTGCGGCGCAGGACGAGGTTGCGCTGCGCTCTCACCAGCGCGCGGTCGCCGCACAGCAATCCGGTGCGTTCGACGACGAGCTCGTGCCCGTGGTGGTCCCGGGAAGGCGAGGGGAGACGGTCGTCGACCGCGACGAGCATCCACGAGCCGACACGTCTCTGGAAGCGTTGGCGGGACTGCGCCCGATCCTTGGACGCGACGATCCGAATGCGACCGTCACGGCAGGCAACTCGAGCGGGCAGAACGACGCGGCCGCGGCCGCGATCGTGACCACCCCCGAGCGTGCTACCGCGCTGGGCCTCTCACCGCTGCTGCGCATGCGCTCCTGGGCTATAGCGGGCAACGATCCCCGCATCTTCGGTGTCGCGCCCGTGCCCGCGGCAAACCGGGCCTTGGAGCGCGCGGGCGCCACGTGGGCGGACCTCGACGTGATCGAGCTGAACGAGGCATTCGCGGTGCAGGTGCTCGCGTGTCTCGCCGACTGGGGGATCGACGCAGAAGACCCGAGGCTGAACCCGCGGGGCAGCGGCATCTCTATCGGGCATCCGATCGGGGCGACGGGACTGCGGATGCTCGCCACGCTCGCTCACGAACTCCCCGCGCTCGACGGCACTCTCGCCATCGAGACGATGTGCATCGGGGGAGGGCAGGCGCTCGCCGCCGTGTTCGAGCGGGTGTAGGACTCGACGCGGGCTCGGTGGTAAGTTTTCGCTCGCCCTCACACAGTGACGTGGAAGGAGCTTCAGATGAACGGCGAACCCATCCCCGAGGCGTCGCGCCGCATAATGGCGCGGCTGGACCGCATCAGAACCTGGTCGCTGTCGCCGGCCTTTCTGGCCATCATCGGCCTCGGATTCCTGTTCACGTTCTACGACATCTTCGACATCAACGTGTCGTTCGTGCAGACCTGTACGCAACTGGTGCATGGGTGCACGCCCGAGATGGCGCTGACCTACCTGCCGCTTCCGACCCTGCTGAACCTGCTCGGCTATGTGGTCGGCACGCTTGTGCTCTCGCCGCTGTCGGACCGGATCGGCCGTCGCAACATGCTCTTGATCACGATGCTGATCACCGGTCTCGGCTCGCTGTACACGGCACTGTCGACCGACTACGTGAACTTCACGATCTCTCGCATCGTCACGGGGATCGGCATCGGCGCGGACCTCGCCATCGTGAACACCTACATCGGCGAGGTCTCGCCCAAGCAGTCGCGAGCCAAGTTCACCACGGTCATCTTCATCATGTCGGCGCTGGGCGCCTTCTTTGGGGTCTGGCTCGGGTTGCTGCTCACCACAGCGTCGGCGCCCTGGCCGACCGGGCTCCCGTTCGCGCTGGGCCTGGCATCCGGATGGCGGTGGATGTACGCCATCGGCGCGATCCTCGCCGTGATAGCCATTCTGCTGCGGTTCCAGCTGCCCGAATCGCCGCGCTGGCTGCTGCAGCGAGGACGCGTCGACGACGCGGAGAAGATCGCCGAGGGCATGGAGGCACGCGCGGCACGGAGAGGGGCGCTCGCCCCTCCGATGATGGACGATGTGCCCACGCACTGGCCGCCGGCGCGGACCGTGCCGTACGCCGACATCTTCCTCAATCCCGTCTACCTGAAGCGCGTCATCCTGCTCTTTCTGCTCTGGTTCTTCGGCTACATCACCGTGTACGCCTACGCCGCCGGATTCACGTCGGTGCTCACCTCGCTGAAGTTCTCGCCACCCGAGGCGGGCGTGATCGCCGCGGTCGGGACGATCGGCTTCGTCGTCGAGGCGATAGTGATGTCGTTCATCGTGGAGAAGCTCGAGCGGCGGTACTGGCTGCCTGTCGGCACGATCGTCACATTCATCGGTGCGATCCTCATCGCCGTGGCCGGCAAGTCCCTTGCTGTCGACTTCATCGGCGCGATGCTGATCTTCGCAGGCTTCAACCTCTGGGTGTCGCCGACCTACGCGCTGACCGCGGAGAACTTCCCCACCAGGGCACGCTCGACGGGCTTCGCCGTCGTGGACGGCGTCGGGCACGTCGGCGGAGGCATCGGCATCCTCGTGCTCGCTCCGCTCATTCCACAACTGTCGGTGTTCTGGGCGCTGATGCTGATCTCGTGCTTCCTCATCATCGCGTCGATCATCGCCCAGTTCACGGTGCACACCCGCAACCGCGTGTTCGAGGACGTCTCGCCGTGAGGCGCGGGCGGCGATCCGGACCTCGATGCCCGGTGCACCGCCCGCAATGTCTAGCCGTTCCCGCTCAGTGCTTCTTGTCCGCCGTGTAGACGTGCACCCCGTCGGATTCCGGCACGAAGACCTGCGCGGGATCGCCGATCGCGGCGACCTGGTGGAAACCGAGGCCTGTACTGCCGAGCGGAATCGTCGTAACGAAGTCGTCGGTTTTCGCGTCGATGACCATCACCGACGGAGGAAAGAGTTGCGGAAGCGGCGGCGGTCCGGCCGCACCGGCCTCGGCTGCGTAGAAGCGGTTGTCGGCGCTGTTGTACCAGACCTCGTCGGCACCGCCTGCGTCGTGTCCGGAGTAGGTGGCGAGGATGCGGCCGGTGACGGAGTCGATGAGAACGGGCGCGCCGTTGTTGCAGCCCAGTAGCAGCTGATTCTGCGGTCCGACGGCGAGGCCGCCCGGTTGGCACTGCTCATCGATCGGCAGCAGCGCTTCCAGACGAACCTCGAGCGGGTCGATGCGTGCGACAGCTCCGCCCGGCAGGTCGTGCGTGGCGCGAATGGACTCGACGAACGTGCGCGTGCCGGGATCCCACTGCGGCTGCTCGATCGAATCGGGACCGGCACCGGGGATCACCACGTGCCCGAGCACACGATGCGAGCCGTCTGCCGCTGGTCGCGCGTCGATCAGCGTGACCCACGGCGTGGGCGCTCCCGATGCGGATGTCGCATCCGGGCTCGAGACCGCGATGATCTGATCGACGGGGTCGTATCCGATCTCGTCCGCGGTCGGAGCTCCCACGGGGACGGAATCGATGATTCGATACGGCGCCGTGGCCGAGATCACCTTCACTGAACCGGATCCGTCGCCCGCCCAGACCTGATTCAGGTCGTCGGCGAAAACACCTGCTGGGCCGCCGCTGAATCCAGGCACCTGTGCGATCAGACTCATGGTCTTCGCGTCGAGCACATCGAGCGACGAGTTCGCGAGATCGCTCAGATACACGCGCTGTGTGCGCTGATCGCCGAACATGATGTCCGCGAACAGTGGTTCACCTGGTGGGGTGGGAATGCTGATGACGGATGTCTGCGTGTAGCTGGAGCCCTCGCTGGGTCCGTGTCTTCCCGCTGCCGAAGCGGGCACTCCGGAAAGGGGGAGCGTGAGAGCCGCGATGCCGGCGAGAACACCGGTTGTCACGCCGGCCCTCCGTAGGTGCCGCGCGCCGGCCGTCGCAGTGCGAAGCGGATGGGTATCGATCATCGTTGACCTCCTCGGCCGGTCGGGCACGGATACCGGCTTATGTTGTATATCGGCAAAAGTTAGCATAGAATCGACATGACGTCGGGGCCTCCTGGTCCGTTCCCCTCGTGATGTTGCGCTGGGGCCACAACCCGTCGCGTCGAGTGCCCGGTCGTGCGGGCGATCACCATGCCGCTTACGTCACTGAGACTCCGACTGCTCGTCGTCTCGCTCCTCACGGTCTCGTTCCTGGGTGCACTCGACAACACCGTCGTCTCGACGGCGCTTGCGACCGTCGCCGGTCAGCTCGGAGCCCTCGAGCACATGAGCTGGATCATCGTCGGCTACACCCTGGCCAGCACCGTGCTGCTTCCGGTGCTCGGGAAGCTGGGCGACCTGGTGGGACCGCGATCCGTCTTCCTGACCTCGTTGGCGGTGTTCATCCTCGCGTCAATCGCGTGCGGCTTCGCGCAAGACTTTCTCTGGCTCATCGTCGCCCGCGTGGTGCAGGGCATGAGCTCCGCCGGCCTGCAGCTGATGTCGCAGACGATCGTCGCGGAGGCGACCTCGCCTCGCCAGCGGCCGAAGTACCTGGCGATCATCGGCGCAGCCTTCCCTGTGGCGATCCTGATCGGCCCGGTGCTCGGCGGTCTGATCACCGACTACTGGGGTTGGCCGTGGGTGTTCTGGGTGAACGCCCCCGTCGGCGTGCTCGCGTTCGTGCTCGCCCTGTTCGCCGTGCCGCACGTACAGCAAACCGGTCGGCCGCGCTTCGACATCGCCGGAGCGGCGACGCTGACGATCGGCCTGGTTGCGCTCGTGCTCGCGGTCACCTGGACCGGTCCGGCGAGCGTCGCCGCTTATGCCGCAGCCGCCCTCGCTTTAACCGTCTTCGTCATCGCCGAGCTGCGCGCCGCGGAGCCGATCGTGCCGCTGCGGCTCTTCGCCGACCGCACGATGGCGACGGGCACCGCCATCTCGGCGATCGTCGGCATCGGGTTGTTCTCCATCACCGCCTACCTGCCCACGTACTTCCAGATGGCGTACCGCACGAGCGCAACAATGTCAGGTCTCGTTCCGATCGCGACGGTGTTCGGCATGCTCGTGAGCAACCTCACCACCGGATGGCTGACCAGCCGCACCGGCCACTACCGTGTGTTCCCGCTCGTGGGCACAACGCTGGGCGCAATCGGCCTCGGAGCCATGGCCGTGCTCCCGACCGGACTTCCCCTCTGGGTGCCGATGGCCGTGATGGCGGTGGTCGGGCTCGGCACCGGTGCGTTCATGAGTCTGATCGTCGCCGTCGTGCAGAGCGCCGCACCCCGATCCGAGCTGGGATCCGTCACCGCCACGGTGAATCTCGTTCGCCAGGTCGGATCCACTCTGGCGACCGCCGTCATCGGCGGCATCATCGGGCTCGGCGTCGCCGCTGCACTGCCGGGCGGAACGGATGCCGCGACCCTCACGCCCGCGGTCGTGCACGCTGCGTCCCCAGATGTGCAGACGCAGGTCGCCGCGATCTACCGCGACGTGTTCGCGCCCGTCTTCGCCGCGTTGGCGATCACCTACGCGATCGGGATCGTGGCATCCATCCTGCTGCCCGGCGGCAGGCTGTCCGACGACAAAGAGCATCCGGCCACGGAGCCGATCGAAACCCTCACCGCCTGAAACACCGAAGTGGAGAACCCCATGACCGACTCACCTGTGATCGCCGTCGTCGGCAGCGGCCCGATCGGCTCCGCGTACGCGCGCGTTCTGCTGGAGTCGCTGCCCGACGCCCGCGTGATCATGTTCGAGGCGGGCCCGCAGCTGACGGACCGGCCGGGCGAGAGCGTGCGGAACATCGCCGATCCGGTGGCGAAAGACCGCGCGAGGGAGATGTCTCAGGGACCGCAGGCCGGCGAGTTCCGGGAGTCGCTCGGAATCCCGGCTGGGGCCGTGGTCGAAGGGATGTTCACCGCCCGCCAAGGCACGTTCCTGCTCGACTTCGGCGGAGAGGGCTCGGCGCACGCACCCACGTTCCCGGCCGCCGCCGCCGCGACGAACGTCGGCGGTCAGGGCGCGCACTGGACGTGCGTCACCCCGGCACCGGCGTTCAGCGAGAAGGTGGGCTTCATCCCCGACGACGAGTGGGACGACCTGATCGCCACCGCACGCCGCCTGCTGCACGTGCAGAATGCCGCGTTCGCCGACTCACCGATCGGCGCGGCCATCCGGTCGCTGCTCGACGACGAGTTCGGTGCCGAGCTGCCGCCCGGCTACGGCGTGGGCACGCTGCCCGTCGCCGGCGACCCGCAGCCGGACGGCTCGATGCGGTGGGCCGGGGCCGACGTCGTGCTCGGACCGCTGATCGAGCCGGGAACGCCGGAGTCCCGGCGCTTCGAACTGCGCGACCTGACGCTCGTTCGTCGCGTCGAGCACGAGAACGGCGTGGTCACGGGAGTGACCGTCGAAGATCTCCGCAGCAGGAAGACATCCTTCGTTCCGGCCGACCTGGTCGTGGTGGCAGCCGACGCGTTCCGTTCGCCGCAGTTGCTGTGGGCATCCGGCATCCGTCCCGCCGCGCTCGGCCGATATCTCACCGAGCACCACGTCGTGATCAGCACCGTCGCGCTCGACGGCGAGCGGATGTCGCGACTCGTCACCGACGACGAGCTCGCGCAGGAGCTGGCCAGGCGCGCGCAGAACCCGGCCGACCCCGTCGCAGCGGTCAACCGCATCCCGTTCTCCGAGCCGGGGCATCCGTTCTCGCTGCAGGTGATGTACGCCGAGAACCCGCCGTTCACGCTCGACCCCGCGCATCCGCAGTCCGGCAACCGGTGGGGGTACGTGAACATGGGCTACGGCGTGCGCAAGCGGCCGCGAGCCGAGGACGGCGTGAGCTTCGACGACGCCGAGCCGGACTACCGCGGGTTCCCGAACATGACGATCGAGTACGCGCTGACGGACGCCGAACTCGACGAGATCGCGCAGGCCACCGAACGCCTCCGCCGTGCAGGGACGGCGCTCGGCACGTTCGTCGCCGAGCCGCGCCTCATGCCGAACGGGTCGAGCCTGCACTATATGGGCACCATGCGCATGGGCGAGACGGATGACGGCACCAGCGTCGCCGACCCGTACTCGCGAGTGTGGGGCTTCCGCAACCTTCTCGTCGGCGGGAACGCGCTGATCCCGACGGCGAACACGATGAATCCCACGCTGATGAGCGTCGCGATCGCGGTGCGCGGGGCTCGCCGAGCGGCAGAGAGCTTCACCCGGCGCGACACCGCCGTCGCGGCGGCAGCCTGACCATGAAACAGCCGAACGAGGAAAGAACAGGAAGACGATGCTCGAAGAACCGCTGATCCAGGCGGCCGGGTTCCGCAACGTGGGGCCGGAGGGTGCCCCCACCGGGTTCCAGTTGCGCGTACGTAGCCCGTATTACCGAGGGCTGTGGGGGAGTCTCATCGAGAAGCCCACGGTCACCGTCGACGGCGAGGAGTTCGCCGGAGACGACATCCGCTGGACATTGCCGACCGGCGAGTACTCGTTTGCGCAGCTGCAGGCATCCACCGACGCGCGCTGGCCGATGGATGAGCCCGCCGTGCTCACCGTGCCACGGCCCGGCGGCCTGGCGCGCGGCATCCACGACGTGACGCTCAAGCTTCGGCTGCGCATGTCGTACATCCCGGTCGAACTGCAGCCCGGGATCTGGACCGCGAACCGCAAGGTGGTGATTGTCAAGTGAGCACGAACGACCTGCCCTTCGGCCTCGGCGTCTCGCTCTACAGCTACACGGAAGACATCGGCGTCACGATGACCGTGGAGGACTGCATGGAGGATGTCGCCGACGTCGGTGCCACCGGGCTGGAGATCCTCGGCGAAGGCCACATCGCCGACTACCCGAACCCGTCGAGCGCGTGGATCGACGCGTGGTTCGCCCGCAACGAGCGGCTCGGGCTCACCCCGACGCTCTACGGTTCCTGGATCGACACCCGGCGGTTTCCGGGTAGGGGGATGACGGTGGCCGAGGGCGCTGCGCAGCTCGAGCTCGACCTGCGGCTCGCCGGTCGTCTCGGGTTCTCGTTCGTGCGTCCGAAGATCGGTGTGATCACCGAGGACCTTCAGGTCGATCCGATCTGGCAGGAGGCCGTCGAGCGCAATCTGGAGCTCGCCGCCGACCTGGGCATCGTGATCTGCCCGGAGATCCACTGGCCGACGGTGATCAAGTCGCCGGTCGTCGAGGAGTACCTGGAGTTCAAGCAGCGCACGGGCACCGACCACTTCGGCCTGCTCATCGACACCGGCGTCTTCGAGCTGCAGCCGTACCCGCGCCGGGGAGGCAGCGCATCCTTCCGCATGGGCGACGGCACGGCACGGCCGCCCGAGGTGCCGTTCGTGCCGGTGAGCGACCTCGCCGAGGTGATGGAGCACACCGTGTACTTCCAGGCGAAGTTCTACGAGGTGGACGAGAAACTCGAGGACCACTACATACCGTGGCGGGACGTCCTGAAGGTGGCACTCGACGCCGGCTACACCGGCTGGTTCTCCAGCGAGTACGAGGGCCACCACGAGCTGTACCGTGCGCCCGATCAGCTGCGCAGGCAGCACGCGCTCATCCGCACCGTCGCCGCCGACCTCGTGAACAGGAGCTGACCATGCCGAACGGACTCATCGACGACGCGAGCCTTCGCGTGCATCCGGAGGGCGCAGCCATCGCGCTCACCATCCCTTGGTACCGCAGCCTCTGGCTCTCGTCAGTCTCCACGATCCGGCTCACGATCGACGGTGCCGACGTGCCGGAGGATGCCCTCGCATTCGAGCTCGACGGCGTAAGGTACGCGCTCGCCGACCTGCCGCAGCAGAGCGATGTGCTCTGGTACCTGCAGTCGCATCCGCTGCTGATCGTGCGCCGCGATCCGCCGATCGCTCGTGGCGAGACGCACGAGGTGGTCATCCACGGCGAGCTTCGCCTGCCATACATGCAGATCGCGCCGGGGAGGGACGGCGGACCGGGCATGTACGTGCCGAACGTCGTGCATCAGGCGCTCACGCTGACGGCGACGGACACGGATGCCGCGCGGCCGGTTCTCGAGACCGGCATCGCCGCACCGCCGCCTGCCACCGACGCCGACCCGTTCCAGCTCGGCCTGACCCTGTACTCCGCGAGCGCCGAGTTCCGGGCCGGCTGGTTCGACTTCGACGGGCTGCTCGACCGCGTAGCGGAGCTCGGCATCGGGCCGGGCATCGAGATCGTTGCCTCCCAGATGGTGCCGACCTACCCGGTCGTCTCCGACGAGTTCGTGCGCACCTGGCGTGCGGCCTTCGACCGGCACGGATTCGACGAGAGCGCGTTCGGCGCGAACCTCGACATGGGCAAACGGCGAGACCGCGACATGACGCCCGACGAGGAGTTCGAGTTCAGCGAACTGATGTTCCAGGGCGCCAAGAAGCTCGGGTTCCCGCTGGTGCGCATCCAGTCCGCCAAGCCGGAGTTGCTGCGCCGTCTGCTCCCGGTCGCGGAGCGCCTCGAGCTGAAGCTGGCGTACGAGATCCACGCGCCGATGGGTCCGAACGCGGACCCGATCCTGAAGGTGCGCGAGACGTACGACGAGCTGGGTTCGCCGTTGCTCGGCTTCGTCGCCGACTTCTCGTCGACAATGCACGCGATGTCGCCGACCCTGCTGCGCGCCGTGCGAAGAAGCGGTCTCGACGATGCCGCGGTCGAACGACTGCAGCAGATCTGGGCCACGGATGCCTCCATGCGCGACCGGCAGGACGAGTTCATCGGTTACCTCCGCAGCCGCGACTTCGACCCCGGCCGGCTCGGATCGTTCGCGCATCTCGCGTTCAACATGCACGGGCACGTTGACCCGCATGAGTGGGCGGACATCATGCCGCAGATCCTGCACGTGCACGCCAAGTTCTACGACATCGACGAGAACGGGCAGGAACCGGCGATCGACTACCCCGAGCTCGTGAAGGTGTTCGTCGAGGGCGGCTACCGCGGATACTGGTCGAGCGAGTGGGAGGGACACGCGTTCGCCGAACTCGGCGAGGTCGACCCGCTCGTGCTGGTGCGCAAGCAGCACGACCTGATCCGCCGCTCGATGCGAGCCCTCGCACCTGTGCGGTGAGCCTCCCGCAGATGAGGACGAGGAGTCATCATGACCGACACCGCACCTGATCTTCGAAGCATGCCGCTTGCGGACGCGCTCCGCTGGCTGCGCGAGCACGGTGAACCCGCCGACCCGCGCCCGGATGTCGACACCGAGTCGCTGCGCCGCAGGTTTCCGCGTCTGGCCCGAGTACGGATGACCGACCTGAAGATCCAGACTCCGACCGGCTCCCAGCCGGTCCGCGTCTATCGCGACGACACCGCGACGCCCACGGGACGCGCGCTCGTCTGGGTGCACGGCGGTGCGTTCATCGGCGGTCACCTGGGCATGCCGGAATCGAACTGGGTCGCTCTCGAACTCGCCGCGCGGGGCATCCCGGTGCTGACCGCGGACTACACGAAGTGCCTAGGCGACGTGCACTTCCCTGTGCCCTCCGACGATGTGCTGGCAGCGTGGCGGTATGCGCGTGAGCACGCGGCGGAGCTGTTCGGTTCAGAGCCGGACGCACTTCTGCTCGGCGGCGCCAGCGCCGGCGGAACGCTGACGGCCGGCGTGACGGCGCGGCTTCGAGATGCGGGCGAGCCGCTGCCCGCGGGCCTCGTGCTGGTGTATCCCGTGCTGCATCCGGGCGGCGCGCTCCCCGAGTGGGTGCCGGGTGCGGACGACCCGCACGCGCAGCTCTCCCTGAACTACGTCGGCTCGCCCGAGGCGCTGACCGACCCGTTGGCATTCCCGGGCCTCGGCTCGGGGCACGGCTACCCTCCGACGCTGATCGTCGTGTGCGAGCGAGACGACCGGCGTCCATCGGGCGAAGCGTTCGCCGACCTGTTGACGCGAGTCGGGGTCGACGTGTCGCTGCGCGTCGAGGCCGGCGCGGGCCATGGTCACCTCAACGAGCCCGCCGATCGCACGGCGCTGCCGACGATCGAGGCGATCGCAGGGTGGGCCGGCGCGCGATGACCGGAAACGCGTCGGTAGTAGACGGACCAGCGAACGAGCAGGCAGGGCATAACCGTTCGTCACTCGAACGGCTTCGGGTCTCCGGGGACCGGCGGCGCTTGGAAACGGCATCCGGTCGACCGTTCTTCTACCTCGCCGACACGGCCTGGACGCTGCCGCAGCGCTTGAAGTGGGACGACGCGCTGTATTACATGCAGCGGCGAAAGGCGCAGGGCTTCACCGTGCTGCAACTCGTCGCGCTCGACCCCGAACGCGACGTCGAGATGCGAAATCCGGTCGGTGATCCGGCGCTGGTCGACGGCGACCTCAGTCATCCGAATGAGGCGTACTTCACGTGGCTGGACCGCATCCTCGACCTGGCCGAGAGCCTCGGCTTCTACGTGCTCCTGCTACCCGTCTGGGCTCAGCTCGTCGTGGGTGACAACTGGGCAGGCGAGACGTTGCCGAAGACCGTGACGGAGGAGAACGCGTACGGCTTCGGCGACTGGATCGGCGCGCGCTACCGCGACCGCTCCAACCTCATCTGGTGCCTGGGCGGCGACCGCCATCCTGTGCACAAGGGAGTCGACTACCGCGGCGTGTGGCGGCGGCTCGCGGAGGGGATCGCGCACGGCGTCACGGGGGAGAACCCGCGCTGGAACACCTCTTCACCGGTATGGGATCGCCTTCTCATCACATATCACACGTGCTTCGAGCAGGAGACCGGTGAGTTCTCCACGATGTCGTACTGGAGTGATGAGGATGCCTGGATCAGCTTCATCGCGCTGCAATCGGGACACGGCCGCAACGTGCCCAGCTACGCGACGGTCCGCCGGGAGCGTGAACGTGAACGCGTGCTCCCGGTGCTGGACGCCGAACCGGCGTACGAGCGCATGCCGATGTCGTGGCCGGGCCCGTCGCCGCTGCACGGTGACTGGATCGTGCGGATGCGCGCGTACTGGGACCTCCTCGCCGGCGCGTTCGGGCACACGTACGGCCACGCATCCGTGTGGTGCATGATCTCGGAGAAGGAGCGCGACGACGTGCTCGGTGCGACCTGGTTCGAGGCGCTCTCGAGCCCCGGGGCGGCCCAGATGTCGATCCTGCGCGACTTCGTCGCGACGATGGACTTCGAACGCTGGGTTCCTGCTCAACACGCACTCACACACGCGTGCGCCGAGGACTGCATCGATCATCACCGCCAAGCGGCCGTGGACCGCGACGGCGAGTTCGTGATCGTCTATCTCACCGACGGCGGAACCGAGGAGATCGATCTCGGCGAGCTCGCCCATGGTGCGTACCTGGGCGCATGGTTCGACCCGCGCACGGGCGCCGTCGCGGGGGAGACGTTCGAGGTCGCGCTCACCCCGTCGCGTCAGGTCTTCACGGCGCCGTCATCAGGGCTGGAGTGCGACTGGGTCCTCGTGGTGACCTCGCGGGTCGACCAGTTGGCGCGGCTCGATCGAATCTGCAACGTGCCCGGAAAGGCGCAGGCTTAAGCTCTGCCGTTGGCACATCGCAGGCGTGTCCGCGACGTTCGTAGCCACCCCGACGGCGAAGCAGCGCGAGGTACGAGGAAGGCAGCCGACATCAGCGGGCAGGAACGCGAGGGTTCGTCGTCATCGCGTTGACATGGCTACCTGATCATCAACTAAGCTACACGAGTAGATTTCGTCAGCGCAGGCACGAAGGAGTGACCAGGATGAAGACCACGAGAGATAAGTACGTTGTGATGGGCGCGGATTTCGCCGGCTTTCGACTGAAGGAACTCGTCAAGGAGCATCTGGAAGCGCGGGGCTGGGCAGTTGAGGACGTCACCCCGGTGAAGGACGAAGCACCGATGTATCACCGCGTGGGATTTCTGGTCGGCTCGAAGATCTCCGAGCGAGAGTATGAAAAGGCGCTCTTGTTCTGCGGCACCGGCATGGGCATCCACATCGGTGCGAGCAAGTGTCCGCACGTGCACGCCGCCGTCGCGGAGAGTCTTCCCGCAGCCCGCCGCGCAGCGACCGGCAACGGAGCCAATGTGCTCGCCATCGGCGCGTTCTTCACGGGGCCTGCGCTCGCGCGAGGGATGGCCGATGCCTTCCTCGAAAGCTCGATGGGCGACGGTTACGAGGACTGGGAAGGATTCTTGGAGTATCACCAGATCGGCTTTGAGGAGTGCGACACGTTCGACTATGAGGCATACAAGGCGAACGGCTACCGAGTCGCGAACGCGCGTGAAGTCGAGCTCGGCGCTCAGCCGCTCGGTCTGGCCTTTTAGCTGCATCCATGCCCGCGTCGATGACGCCAACCTGGACCATGAGGAGAAACGGCTTCTTTGCCGCCGAACGTGGCCACTGACTTTCGTATTGAAGAAGGGATGAAACGTGTCGAACAACACCGTCGAGCTTCTACTCGGACGCTCCAACCGGTTGGGTGCCGACGCGCGCGTGACCAACTACGGCGGCGGCAACACCTCTTCGAAAGGAACTGTCGAAGACCCGGCGTCGGGCAAGCCCGTCGATGTGGTCTGGGTCAAGGGATCAGGCGGTGACCTGGCGACTCTCACAGCCGAGGGCCTGTGTGTTCTCCGTCTCGATCGGTTCCGTGAACTCGAGGCCGTGTACCGCGGCGTCGAGCACGAGGACGACATGGTCGCCAAGTTCCCGTACGTAGCCCACGGCACCGGTGGTGCATCGCCCTCCATCGACACCAGCATGCACGCGCTCATGGACGCGGCGCACGTCGACCATCTCCATCCCGACGCCGGCATCGCGATCGCGACCGCGGCAGATGGTGAGAAGCTCACCGCGAAGATCTTCGGAGGGCGCGTCGCTTGGATCGGCTGGAAGCGACCGGGATTCCAGCTCGGTCTCGACATGCGTCGAATCAAAGAGGAGAACCCCGGCGTGATCGGGGCGATCTTGGGCGGCCACGGCATCACTGCGTGGGGTGACACCAGCGACGAGGCTGAGGCCAACAGCCTGTGGATCATCAACACCGCCGAGGCCTATATCGCTGCTCATGGCAAAGCCGAGCCTTTCGGCACCATGATTCGCGAGTACGCACCCTTGCCAGAGGACGAACGGCATGCACGTGCCGCCGCCTTGATCCCCCACATTCGCGCCCTCGCGTCCTGCGATCAGGCCAAGGTCGGACACTACAACGACAGCATGGAGGTGCTCGACTTTCTCGCTCATGCCGAACACTCGAGGCTCGCGGACTTGGGCACGTCTTGCCCAGACCACTTCCTGCGCACAAAGGTCCGCCCCCTGGTCGTCGATCTCCCGCCCACGGCTCCGCTGGACGATGTGATCGCGTGCCTTCGAGACCTGCACACTGCCTACCGAGAGGGTTACCAGGCCTATTACGATGCGTATGCGACGCCAGACTCCCCAGGGATCCGCGGCGCGGACCCTGCGATCTTCCTCGTTCCCGGCATCGGCATGTTCAGCTGGGGCACTGACAAGCTGACTGCGCGCGTAGCAGGCGAGTACTTCGTGAACGCGATCAACGCCATGCGCGGCGCCGAGGCGCTGTCGACATACTCACCCATTCCCGACTCAGAGAAGTTCGCGGTCGAGTACTGGGCGCTGGAGGAAGCGAAGCTCGCGCGGCGCCCGGAGCCGAAGTCGCTCGCGACCCGCATCGCATTGGTGACCGGTGCTGCATCGGGCATCGGCAAGGCAACAGCAAAGCGGCTCGCGGCGGAGGGCGCGTGCGTGGTCATCGCCGATCTCGATCTCACGAAGGCGCAGGCGGCGGCCGCGGAGATTGGCACCGCGGACGTGGCGATTGGAGTGCGAGCGGACGTGACCAGTGAGTCTGAGGTCCAAGCGGCGGTCGATGCGACTCTTCTCGCGTTCGGGGGTGTTGACCTCGTCGTCAACAACGCGGGGCTCGTGATCGCCCGTTCGCTCTTCGATACAACCGAGGCCGAGTGGGACCTTCAGCACGACGTGATGTCGAAGGGCTCGTTCTTCGTCTCTAAAGCCGCCGCCCGGGCCATGATCGACCAGAAGCTCGGCGGCGATCTCGTCTACATCTCGTCAAAGAACTCCGTGTTCGCGGGTCCAGAGAATCTCGCGTACTCAGCCACAAAGGCAGACCAGGCGCACCAGGTTCGCCTCCTTGCCGCAGAACTCGGACCTCACGGCATCCGTGTCAATGGGATCAATCCGGATGGGGTGGTGCGCACCGGCATGTTTGCCGGCGGATGGGGGGCAAAGCGCGCAGCGGTCTACGGAGTCGCCGAGGACGAGCTCGGCGCCTTCTATGCGCAGCGCACGCTGCTCAAACGCGAGGTCCTTCCCGAGGACGTCGCGAGTGCAGTCTTCGTCCTCGTGGCGGACGGCCTGCGCCTCACGACCGGGCACCATATTCCGGTGGACGCGGGTGTCGCCGCCGCATTCCTGCGGTGATCGTTGACGAGAGCCGACGCAGTCTTTCTATTGGGCGGTGTGGCCGTCCCGAGCGACGTCGTGAGCACCGCACGACGCGCGGAGGATGAGCTCGAACGGCACGACATGATGAACCGCCTCTGCACGCGAATGTGACGTCAGCACGAGATCCACTGCGGTCTCAGCGGTAGCGGAGAGCCGGTGCTGCACGACGGTCAATGGTGGCGTGGTGAACTCGGAATCGGCCGTTCCATCGAATGCCACCACGGCGATGTCTTCCGGGACGCGCAATTGGAGTTCCCAGCAGGCGCGCAGCACCCCGCCCGCCTGAACGCCGGAAAGAGCGAGGATCGCCTCGGGGTGAACCGCTCCGCCAAGAAGGCGCAACGTGGCTCGATAGGCCTGGTCCTTCGTGAATCCGGACCGGGTGACCTCACCGAGTGCTCCCGGGGTCGTCTCGAGCGCTTCGCGCCAACCCGCCTCGCGTTCGAGCGCGAAAACGGCGTCCTCGGGACCGCTCAAACAGGCGATTCGGCGGAGGCCGTGATCGATGAGCAGGTGCTGGGTCGCTGCGAAGGCTCCCTTTCGGTCGTCCATTCCCACAGAATCCGCCCCAGGACGGTTCGATGCTCTGTCGATCAGTACGGTCGGCACATCGAGCCCCGCCGGGTCGAGGAACTCCGCGCGGTCATTGATCGAAGCCAGTATCAAGCCGTCGACATGACGATCGCGAAGCGCGGCGTACTGAACACGCTCCCGCTTCGCATCGTTGCTCGAGCTCGCGAGTATCAATGCGAATCCGCGCCGGAATGCAGCTTCTTCGACAGCTTCAGCGAGCTCGGCGAAGTACGAGTTGTTGACGTCGGGAAGGAGCAGAGCCAACGTCGCAGTCCGGCCCAGCTTCAGCGCACGTGCCACAGGATTGGGACGATATCCCAGCCTCTCAATAGCCGCCTCGACCTTGCGGCGCGTCGCGTCGGCGACGTTGCGGGGTCCGCCGTTGACCACGTAGCTCACGACCGCGGTGCTCACACCGGCGTCGCGTGCCACATCCGTCCGCGTGACGCGCCTGCTGTGCTGTACGGGACTGCTGTCCACCGGACCTCCTCACCGTCGCATCAATCGATGATCAGCCTAGGTGTCGCCGGCATAAGCTACTCGTGTAGACGATGACTGCGGTCGTCAGGCGGCAGTTCCTGTCGATGTCTGATGATGTCCGGGAGGCGGAGGTACCAATGAGCTTTGACGTCATGCTCACCAGCCAGTTGCGCAGTCCAACTCGAGCGGTGGCTGCAGTGGACCTCGGCGCCAGCAGTGGCCGCGTGGTGCTTGGACTCGATTCGGTCGAGGGCGTTTCGCTCGAAATCGTCGCGCGATTCGCTCACGCGCTCGGGAGGAATGCCGCCGGGCAGCTCGTGTGGGACATCGATGGCATTTGGCGGGAGGTGCTGCGCGGCCTCCGAGCCGCGAATGATCGCGCTCGTGCTATGGGACTGGCCGGTATCGAAAGTGTCGGCGTTGACGCGTGGGGACACGATTACGCGGTGATCGACAGTGACGGTCGCCGCACCGGGGATGTCGTGAGTTATCGCGATCCCCGGACGAGAACAGCCGTGACTCGGGTGGAATCGATGATGTCTTCCGAACGATTGTTCCGCGCAACCGGAGCCGGTCGATACAGCTTCAACACGATCTTCCAACTCGCGTCGGATGACCGCATACAGCGCAGGGACGCGCGGGTGCTCTTGGTTGCGGATTACCTGACATTCCTGCTGACAGGCAAACCGGTCACCGAAGTCTCCAATGCTGCAACGACCGGCCTGCTTGACGTCGCTACACGTTCATGGGCTTCAACCGTTTTCGACGCGGTCTCGCTCCGGACCGAGTTGTTCGCGCCACTGACCAGGCCGGGCGATCGGGTCGGCGAGATCAGGGCCGACGTCGCTTCTCTGCTCGGGCTACGTCACAGCGTCGAGGTGGTGGCAGTCGGCTCGCACGACACAGCGTCGGCACTGTCAGTAACGCCCGGCACAACGCCGACCTCGGCCTACGTGTCGGCCGGGACATGGTCGGTGATCGGTGTCAGACCCGACGAGCCGGTGTTCGATTACGACGCCCTCGCCGAGGGGTTCACGAATCAATTGGACGGGGAGCTGGAGGCCTGCTTCCATCGCACTGAACCCGGCGCCTGGCTTGTGAACGAGACACTTCGCTCGCTCCATGGACGATCTGATCCGGATGAGGTGATCACGCTGCACGAGAAGGCGGCCGCGCTGCCGGCGGATCGCGTCGTCTTCGACGTCACGGACTCCAGCCTGCGCGAGCCTGGAGACATGGCGGAACGCATCCGCACCCTGTGCGCCGGTGCGGGGGGCGCACTCGCTGACGATGTCGGACTCATCCGAGCTATCACGGACTCGTTGGCGCATCGCTACGCGGACACGATCCGTCGCGCGCACTCGCTCGCGGGCCTGCCCCCGACAACGAACATCGATGTGTCGGGAGGTGCATCGCGAAACAGACTGCTGTGGGACCGTGTCGGGGAGTTGACCGGAACGACGATCTCACCGGCAGCCGTGGAAGCCACGGCATTCGGCAACGTCCGAACTCAGTTGAGGGCGTCACGAGTGCGGCGCTCGGTTGCGTGAGCGCGTCCAGTTCGGTGCGGAACCCCCAGGGGCCTACCAGATGAGCCGGATTTGATTCGGGATGAGTGTATTCCGCATGTACCCGGATCTCGGGACGCCAATTGCGTCAGGGGATGCCGAGCTCAGCCGAATTCGGGACGATATAGCGCTCGCCGGTGGCTCGAAGCCCACGCGTATCACTCTGAGCATTGGCGGGTATCAACGTTTCGAATGATCGTTACCTGCCATTTCATGAAATGCTTGGAACGGTCGGGTTCCGGCGGTTTGGATCCGCGTCGACGATGAGGTTGGTTCAAAGTCGCAGGCTACGAGAGCGGTCGAGATTGACCGCGCTTCAATTCGTGATTCGTTTCGGTACGGTCACCCGTCGCCCGATAGCGCGAGAAAGGGGTTTCCTATGAGTAAGCCGCTGAAGATTCTGGTGGTCGGAGCGGGAATCGGCGGGTTGAGCTCCGCGATCGCCCTGGCGGAGATAGGAGCGGAGGTCGACGTCATCGAAATTTCGGACGACAACAGCGCTCCCGGTGTTGGATTCGGTCTGAGAAAGAACGGCCTGCGTGCCATCCAGGAGATCGGCCTACTGGACCAGTGTATGGCGATCGGCATCGAAAGCCGCGGGCTGACTTATTACGATGTGCACGGCCGACACCTGTGCGACATGAGCTATGGCGCTCCGGACGACGAGGGTCCAAGCAACCTGATCATGCCGAGGCTCGATTACCTGCGTACGGTAACTGATCGGGCGCGGCATGTCGGCTGCAATATTCGCATGAGTACCACTGTCGCGAACATCGTGGAGAAATCCGATGCGGTGACGGTTACTTTCAACAGTGGCGACGACGCGGACTACGACCTCGTCATCGGGTTCGACGGGATAAACTCGCAGATCCGCAGAGAGTATTTCGGTGCCCAGTACGCCCCCACGCCAGTTGGAGGAGTGGCATGGCGTACTGCTATGCCGCTCGCCCCCGGCATGACAGAAACCATCTTCTGCCAGGGATATGGCGGGAAAGCGAATTTCTCACCACTGGCAGGCGGCATGATGTATTTGGTGCTGACTGTGGCTGAGGAGGGGCGCCCGCGCTATGACCCCGCAGACATGCCGAGGATCATGTACGACCGGGCTCGCGCGGTCATGGGGGACTCTGAGTTCATGTCTGACTCGGTCGAGCACATTCGAGAGTCGACGAGCGTTGCATACACCCCGTTCTCGACGGTGTGGGTACCGTACCCGTGGTTCCGGGGCCGCATCATGATCATGGGGGATGCCGCGCACGCCATGACGCCGTACCTCGGTTCCGGCGCTGCGATGAGCATCGAGGATGGCGTGGTCCTCGCACAGGAACTCGCCAAGGATCAGTCCTTGCTTGATGCGCAGTTGGCATTCATGACTCGGCGCCTCCCGCGGGTCAGAGCTGTACACGATCGTTCGATGGAAGCGATGAAAGAGGAGTTCGATTCGGTTACGCCGGAGACGTACCAGCGTCGAGTCGAATTCCTGATCAACGACGAACCAATTGCGAACGAATACTCAAACCAGCTTCTCGCGCGACCGTACTGAAGCCACAGCTCCCGGCAGATGTGCTTGAGAACAGTGACGATTCGGAATGCGGAAGCAGCCTAGGGTCGCCTACGCGTAATCCGATTTCGGTGGCCGAGTCGACCATGAACCAGGAGAAAAGAATTGCGGGATTTGTCGAACGATCTCGGTCTCCAGAGCGAGCCGAGTACAAATGGCGAGGGAACAGCACCGGTCTCTCGCACACTGGAGATCGACGCAGGCGACATCTCTGAATGGAAGGTGCAAAGGGGCGCCGGCGGAATCCCGTGCTCGGCGCCTACCTACCCGGGCTTCCCTGATATGACACCGCTATGGCGTGAAGCCGGCATGCAGTTGATCCGCTCCTACGACTGGGTGTCTCGACTTGACACCCGGGACAACCCCGAGAGCCTGTTCCCCGACTGGAATGCCGACCCGAGTGACCCGAACAGCTACAATTTCGCGGCAACTGATCATTGGGTGAATGCCGTGCATTCTATTGGTGCTGACGTGTTGTTCAACTTCGCCAGTGCGATCCCTTCCAACAAACTCCCCGCAATGGACGTGGAGAAGTACGGTCGGGTTGTCGAGCATATCGTCCGGCACTACGCTGACGGTTGGGCGAACGGCCCCGAGAAGCCGATACGCATGTACGAGTTCGGCGACCAGCCGGACTTTGGGCCGCTTCACTTTACCGGGACGGCAACCGAATTCTTCAGCATGTACGAGGCGTTCTGCGCGGCCGTCAAGCGAGTAGACCCAGCCCTCATCGTCGGAGGACCTTCGCTTGGCTTCCCGCTTAACGCGGGGACATCGTTCCGCGAGAGTTTTCTTGCATTTGTGCGAGATAACGGCCTGCCTTTGGACTTCTTCTCTTTCCTGTGGTTCGCGGACGCCACGCGCGATCCCATGGATTTCCGGTTTGTGGCTGCGGAGATGCGCCGCCTGCTGAACTCCTATGGCTTCACAAAAACCGAACTGATGCTGTCGTATTGGAATTATCTCGGTATTCCGAACAGCGAGGCTCCGTTGAACGAGAAGGCCGCATTTCAGGCGGTGTCCGAGATCTACTTGCAGGACACGGCAGTTGACTACGCCCTGTTCTTCCGGGCGGACAGTGGTGCGGACCCTCATTACGGATTCACTGACCCGGCAGCAGTTTGTGGCCCGGACGGCTCGCCGGATGCGCGGACCGTGACATTCGGATGGATGGGGCGCGTGTTCTCGGGTCACCGCCTGGCGGTCGATGGGGGGGATGAGGCTGGCTTCGCCTGCGCCGCAAGTATCGACGGCGATCGTATACGTATTCTCATCGCGAACTTCGTGGCGCCGGAGATTGCTCTTGCACCCCGGGAGAGTGATGAATGCAAGTTCCGCGTTCCGCTCGGGGCGGAGCGAATAGAGCTTGGCTTCAGGCTCCCGCCGCAGCGAACGGGGCTGGCATCGCGATGCGTCACATCGGCGCGCGTCCATCTGACAAATCTCCCGTGGGCAGGCCGAGTGGTGTCGATCGCCGAGCAATCGCTCAACCGTGAGCAGCGTGCAGCCTATCGGGAGGGAGTATCGGATTCTGGTTCTATCGATCTGGATGTTCAGATTGACCTGCAATCCGTTGTGCTCATCGAACTCAGCGTTTCGTAGCACGGCGAGAGAGCAAGGCGAAGCACTGGGTGAAGTCGGGCGTGCTTGGCCTCGCGGGCCTCATGCGTGCGCGCCGGCCGCGACCAGCTGCCCGGCCTCCCCGAACAGCGAACGCATCCAGGAGTGCTCGGGGTCGTGCGTGTGCACGGGGTGCCACCATAGCGCGTTCACGATAGGCGTCGGCGAGAATGGCAGCCCGACGGGACGTACCCCGGCAGCGCGCGTGGCCAGTGGCAGGAGCGCGGAATGGATGATGCCTACCCTCCGCGTACCGGTGATGAAGTGCGGAATGGCGAGGAAGCTTTCCACGACGACCTCGACGTTCGGCTCGACGCCCAGCTGCTGTACCTGCCGCTCGGCGGAGGTGAAAGCGGAGCGGGTCTGGTAGTTCATCACCCAGGGCAGCCGGGAGAGATCGTCCATCGTAAGTTCCTCGCCTACCTCGTGGTTGGAGTCGGCGACGATGGCGACCCAGTCGTCCTGCCAGAGGTCCACATAGCGCAGGTCGGTCAGGAAGCCGTGCGGGATGATCATGCCGTCGGTAGCTCGCAGCCGGTTGGGTGCATCCTCCACGACGATCGGGTTGTGCAGCAGGAATCGGAAGTGCACTCCCGGGGCACGCTGGGCAGCCAGTTCGGAGACGACACGTCCGATCGTCGTGAAGGCGTGGTCGGAGCCGTAGATGGAGAACTCCCGGATCGACTCCGCCGGATCCCAGGTCGCCTGGCTCTCGAACACGCGCCGGGCGGCCTCCAGCGCCGTCGTCGTGTGGTCAGCGAGCCGCAACGCGAGAGGCGTCAGCTCATAGGTGTTACCCCGGCGGGCAAGGATCGGGTCGCCGAAGTGGGTGCGCAGGCGGGCCAGCGACGCGCTCAACGCCGGTTGGCTGAGGTGCAGTCGCTCGGCGGCCCGCGTCACGCTGCGCTCGGTGAGCAGGGCGTCGAGCGACACGAGCAGGTTCAGGTCGAGTCGGGAGAGCAGCAGGTGATCGGCCACGTCCTCGTGTCCTTCAGGGTGGGCGGCTGGTCTACAGACTCTATCAACCGGAGTGATGCATGAGCCGGGAAATATAGCCGGCTCGGATGCCGCAATCAGGCTGATTGCGGTGGCTCGACGCGCACCCCGCTCCGGGTTATGTCTGGCATCCAAACTACTTATGTGTGTTTTCAACGCAGCGTTGCGACACTGATGGTACAGCGCGGCTAACCCCTCAGCGGAGCCGCCGACAACGAAGTCAGAAAGGCCCGAAATGACACAGCATCGTCGCTCACGCGGGCGGATGGGCGCAGTGGTCGCCACGCTCGCCGCCGGCGCACTCGTCCTCACCGGCTGCTCCGCCACCGGTTCCTCGGACGCGAAGAAGGAACCACAGACCATCACTATGGCCTTCGGGGCCACGAACGATCAGGACAAGGCGGCGTATACGGCGCTTATCACCGGTTTCGAGAAGGCGAACAAGGGCGTCACTGTCAAGCCCCTGAACCTTCCCACCGAGAGCTACCCGAGCACGCTCGCTACACGAGTCCAGGGCGGCAACGCACCAGACACGTTCTACGCGGAGGGCGGCACCGGTCAGGCGGACTCGATCATTCCGTGGGCGAAATCGGGACTGTTGCTCGGCATCAGCGACAAGTCGGTCATAGACGCACTTCCTTCGTCACAGAAGGAGCTGTGGATGTACAACGGCAAGGCCTACGGAGTCCCGCTGGGCACCCAGGCGTACGGCGTCATCTACAACGACGACCTGGCGAAGTCGATCGGCATCAACCTCGGCGCGTCATCCACCATCCAAGACGTCATCTCGGCGTGCTCCGTCGCACGAGCGCACGGGAAGTCCGTCTATGGGCTCGCAGGCAGCGTGCCGGCAAACAACGCGTTCCTGGCGCTCACGCTCGCTGCTTCCACCGTCTACGGGCCAGACAAGGACTGGGACGCACAGCGGGCCAAGAACAAGGTCACCTTCGCCGGAAGCAAGGGCTGGACGGCAGCTCTCACGGAGATCAAGAAGCTGTACGACTCCGGATGCTTCCAGGACGGTGCCACGAGCGCCGGCTTCGACGCTCTCACGAACGGTTCGTCGTCCGGACAGATCCTCGGCTTCTTCGCACCCAGTGGTGCTGCGAAGGAGATCATGGATGCCGCGGGCGGCCACGTGAAGCTCGTCATCCTGCCGATTCCGGCACCGAGCGGCACCAAGACCTACCTGGCCGTCAGCGCAGACCAAAGTATTGCGGCGAGCGCGAAGACGAAGAGTCCGACCGTGGCGACGAACTTCCTGAAGTACATCCTTTCGACGAAGGGACAGGAGAACTTCGCGAACTCGACGGGCGCCATCCCGGTGGAGCAGGACGCATCCAAGAACCTGCTCCCGCAATATGAGCCGGTCAAGGACCTCATCGCTTCGAACGACGTGCGGGGCTACCCCTCGCTCGACTGGCCGAACGCGAAGATCTACAACGATCTCGGCAGCGGGGTGCAGGGCATCCTCACCGGTCAGATGACCGTGAAGCAGGTTCTTCAGCAGATGGACTCCGACTGGAGCTGACGTGAAGCCGGTGGCCGGTCCGCACGGGCCGGCCACCGATCGCGGATGACGGGAAATGTCGACGATGACACAGATGATGACTCAGACCGAGGCGATCACGACCGGAGGTCGCGGCCGCAGCGCTCGCGGACGTTCACGGCGCGGAGCCCACCACGTCAAGCTCGGCTCGTGGTGGTGGGCGCTGCCTGCCGTGGTGCTGATGGCGTTCGTCATCTACGTGACGACCGTTGCCGGCGGATTCTTCGCCTTCACGAACTGGTCGGGCGTCGGAGCGTTCCAGTTCACGGGCATCCAGAACTTCGTGAAGATCTTCCAGACGCCCGAGCTCATCGGATCCCTCTGGAACACGTTGTTCCTGGCGATCGGCTTCCTGATCTTCACGAACGTCTTCGGACTGCTGTTCGCGCTCGCCCTGAACCGAGGGCTGAAGACCCGCTACCTGCTGCGCACCCTCGTGTTCATGCCGGTGGTGGTGAGCCCGATCGCCGTCTCGTACATCTGGAAGTTCATCTTCGACTACAACGGCCCGCTCAACCAGATCCTTGTCGCGGTAGGCCTGCAGAAGCAGAACTGGCTGGCGAGTCCCACGCTCGCGATCTGGTGCGTGCTGATCGTGATGGTGTGGCAGAACATCGGCTTCATCATGGTGACCTACCTCGCCGGGCTTGCCACGGTGCCGGTGGAGATGGAGGAGGCCGCGGCGATCGACGGAGCGGGCCCGTGGCGGAGGTTCCGATCCGTCGTGCTGCCGCTGATCCAGCCATCCGTCGCCATCGCCACGACACTCACCCTGATCCAGGGCCTACGGGTCTTCGACCAGGTCGTCGCTCTCACGAACGGCGGCCCCGCCGGAGCGACCCAGACGCTCGCGCTGGAGGTCTACCAGCAGGCGTTCACCTACCAGCAGTTCGGGTTCGGTGCGGCGCTGGCGCTCGTGCTCTTCGTGCTCATCCTGATCTTCTCCTTAGCGCAGCAGTGGGCGACCCGCGATCGCTCCGAGAAGGGAGCCTGACCGTGTTCCGCTACACCAAGAAGACCCTCGTGATCGAGATCGTCACGATCCTCGGCACGGCCATCCTGCTGCTCCCGTTCTGGATCCTGCTGATGGGATCGCTGAAGACCCTGCCGGCCATCCTCGCCACGCCCGCGGTCGCGCCGCCGACGCAGCCGACGATCGAGAACTTCATCCAGCTGCTCTCGCCGGCGTCGGCATCCTCGGGCAACATCTGGACCGGACTGGCGTCCAGCGCGGTGATCACCGCGGGCAGCATCATCCTGCTGATCGTGCTGGGGTCGCTCGCCGCGTACGCCATCTCACGGTCGACCAGCCGGTGGAGCCGCCGTGCGTACTACCTGTTCCTGGTGGCGATCGTGCTTCCTACGCAGCTGGGCACCCTGCCGCTGTACATCGGCGCCCGCAATCTCGGCCTGGTCGGCAATCCGTGGGGCATGATCCTCATCTACACCGGCATGCTTCTGCCGCTGTCGGTGTTCCTCTACGCCAACTTCTTCCGCAATCTCGGCCCGGAGTACGAGGAGGCCGCGGTCATCGACGGCGCCAACCGCTACCAGGTCTTCTGGCGCATCGTGTTCCCGCTGATGTCGCCCGCGACCGGCACCGTGGCCATCCTCGCCGGACTCATCGTGTGGAACGACTTCTTCACCGCGTTGATCTTCCTGAACGGCACGCCGTACCAGACGCTGCCGGTCGTGATGTACAGCTACGTGGGCTCACTCGTCTCGCAGTGGAACCTGATCTTCTCGGTCGTCATCATCTCGATGATCCCGATCCTCGCGTTCTACGCGTTCGCGCAGAAGAAGTTCATCCAGGGTTACGCGGGCGGGCTCAAGGGCTGACCCATGACACAATCCACCCGGCCCGCCTCCGACCTCGGGGACGGAACGTTCCTCAACCCCGTGCTGCCCGGCGACCGGCCGGACCCGAGCGTGCTCCGGGTGGGAGACGACTACTACCTGACCTGCTCCTCGTTCGACGCGGCCCCGGGCCTGGCGATCTGGCGCTCGCCCGATCTCGTGAATTGGACGTTCGTCGCCTCTGCGTTGGAGAGGCCGGCGAGCACGGTGTTCGCTCCCGACCTCGTCGAACACGCCGGACGGTACTACATCTACTTCCCCTACGTCCCGAGCAAGTGGTCGGAGACGATCACGGAGCCACAGGTGTGGGTCGTCCACGCCGACCACCCGGAAGGGCCATGGAGCGAACCGGTCTTCACGGGCGTCTCCGGGGCGATCGATCCCGGGCACATTGCGGGTGAGGACGGCGAGCGCTATCTCTTCGTCAACGGCATCCGTCGATGCAGGCTGAGCGCCGACGGGCTGCACGCGGTCAGCGGGCTCGAGCACGTGTACGACGGATGGCGCTACCCCGACGAGTGGATCACCGAGGCGTATGCGCTGGAGGGCCCGAAGCTGTTCCGTCGAGGCGAGTGGTTCTATCTCGTGAGCGCGGTCGGCGGCACGGGAGGTCCGGCGACCGGACACATGGTCATCGTGGCCCGTTCGCGGTCCGTCGACGGGCCGTGGCAGAACGCTCCGGGAAACCCGGTCTCGCGCACGTGGTCGGCCGATGACGCGTGGTGGTCTCGCGGTCACGCGACGATGCTTCAGGCGGCGGACGGCTCCTGGTGGATGCTGTCGCACGGCTACGCGAACGGGTACCGCACGCTGGGCAGGCAGGTGCTGCTCGAACCGATCGAATGGACCGAGGATGGATGGCCGGTCGGGGTCGGGCGCGACCTCGGCGCGCCGCTGCGGATGCCGTGCCGATCGGCCGCCACCGCCGGCACTCCGGTCGGCGTGCCGGCGCCCTCCGATGATTTCGCCGCGCCCGCGTGGGGCGAGCGCTGGGTGTTCGACAATCCCGGCCAGGACGAGACCGGCCGCGCCCGATTCGACGACGGGCTCGTGCTGAGCGGCAAGGGATGCGGTCCGTCGGACTCCTCACCGGTGACGACGTGGGCGATGGACCGGGCGTACCAGGTGGAGGTAGAACTCGAGCTTCGCGGCGACGCGAGCGGGGGGTTGTTGTTGTACTTCAACGACCGCATGTTCTTCGGCATGGGCTGGGACGGCGGATCGATGCAGAGCTACGCCGGCGGCATCCGCACGCACTGGCGGGAACCGGCGGAGCCGGGAACGATCATCCGGTTGCGGCTGACGAACGACCACCACATCGTCACCGGATGGCACTCGGCTCCTGGGCGTGCCGGGCAGCGGCACGAGGTGCGCTACGACACGTCGGGCGCGCACTCGGCGACGATGAACGACCTGAAGAGCCTGCGACCGGCGTTGTTCGCCGCCGGTGACGGCGAGGTCGTGTTCCGTCGCTTCCGGTACGGGGTGCTCACCGAGGAGATCGCCGCATGAGCGTCGACATCGAACAGCTCCTGGCCCGCATGAACTGGCAGCAGAAGCTGTTGCAGTTGCAGATCCTCTGGGTGAAGGATGCCGCCGAGCGTGACGACCTCGTGCGTCGCGGCCTCGGTTCCACGTTCTGGCCGCCGAGCGCCGCAGAGACGAATGCGCTGCAGCGCATCGCGGTCGACGAGACCGAGCTGGGCATCCCGCTCCTGATCGCGCTCGATGTGCTGCACGGACAGTTCACGATCTTCCCGACACCGCTGGCACAGGCCGCGAGCTTCGACGCCGAGGTCGCAGCAGACGACGCCCGGGTGTCCGCGGCGGAGGCTCGGTCGAACGGCGTCACCTGGACGTACTCGCCGATGGTCGACCTCGTGCGCGATCCGCGATGGGGACGCGTCGTGGAGAGCTTCGGCGAGGATGTCTTTCTCGCCTCGAGCTTCACCGCGGCGAAGGTGGCCGCGTACCAGGGCGACGACCTCGCAGCGAGCGATCGTGTCGCATCGTGCCTCAAGCACTTCGTGGCGTACGGCGCCGCGGAGGCCGGTCGCGACTACAACACGACGGATGTCTCCGCGAGGCGCCTGCGGGAGACGTACCTCGAGACGTTCCGGGTGGGGGTCGCATCGGGTGCGGCATCCGTGATGGCGTCGTTCAATTCGCTGAACGGGCATCCGATGCACGCGAACACGGCGCTGCTCACCGGTGTGCTGAAGGAAGAGTGGGGCTTCGACGGTGTCGTCGTCGGCGATGCGGAAGGCGTCGCGCAGCTCGTCGACCACGGGGTCGCGGAAGACGAGCGGGAGGCGATCGCGCTGGCACTGACGGCGGGCGTCGACGTCGTGATGGGCGGTACGCCGCTGGTGGCAGTCGACGGCAGCCCGCTCCTCACCCCGGACGAGGTGCCGGTGGAACGTGTCGACGACGCGGTGCTCCGGGTGCTGAGGCTGAAGCAGCGGCTTGGCCTGTTCGAGAACCCATACGTCGACGAGACGCGAGCCGTCACTGTGGCCACCTCGGAGCATCGCGCCCGCGCACGGGAAGCGGCCGAACGGTGCACGGTGCTGCTGACGAACGGCGGTGCGCTGCCGCTGCCGGTGACAGGGCGCATCCTGCTCGCCGGTCCGTATGCGCGCAGCCTCGATCACCTGGGTGCCTGGGTGCAGCCCTTCGCCACGCCGGCGGGCGAAAGCCTCGTCGATGCGCTGGCCGCCGAACTTCCCGGTGTCGAGTGGGACGTCACCGGCGGAGCGGACTTCTTCGAGACGACGGATGCCGGCATCGCCGACATGGTCGAGCGTGCGGCGGCCGCAGACCTGGTCGTGCTCGCGGTCGGTGAGCCGAGCCGGATCTCGGGCGAGGCCGCATCCCGCGCCGACATCACGCTGCCGACGGCGCAGCGCCGGCTCATCCATGCGCTCGCGGATGCCGGGGCGCGGGTCGTCGTCGTGCTCGCGACAGGTCGCCCCCTCGCGGTCGAGGACTGGGTCGACCGGGTCGACGCGCTGCTGTGTGTCTGGCACCTCGGCGTGGAGGCTCCGGCCGCGATCGCCGCGACACTCTCCGGGCGGGTGAACCCCGGCGGCCGGGTGCCCATGACGTTCCCACGCGCCGTCGGACAGGTGCCGATCTACCACGACCACGAGCGCACCGGTCGCCCGCCGCGCACCGGCGGCGCGCTGCTGCCGGAGACCGCGGCCGAGTTCACCGGGCCGAACAACACCGACGATCACTACACGTCGAAGTTCCTCGACCTGCCGCTCGGTCCGCAGTTCGACTTCGGGCACGGACTCAGCTACACCACCTTCGAGCTCGAAGCATTCGCACTGTCGCACGAGGCGGTGAGCGCAGGCGCGCTCGACGGGCCCGGTGTCGAGGCATCCGTGAGCGTCCGCAACACCGGCGACCGCGACGGAGACGACGTCGTGATGCTGTTCATCACCGACGAGGTCGCCTCGCTCACGCAGCCCGTGCGCAGACTCCGCGGGTTCCGCCGAACCTGTCTCGGTTCAGGAGAGTCGGCTCGGGTCGAGTTCCGCCTCACCGCCGACGACCTGAGCTTCTGGGCCGACGGGGACACGCGCATCCTCGAACCGGGCACGTTCACCATCGCCGTGAGCGACGGCACGTCCCGGCTGTCCACTCGTCTGACGGTGGAGCGGTCATGACTCTGCAACGACTCCGGGAAGCGATGAGCGGCGATGTGCCGAACGCGATCATGCCGCTGTTCTGGCAGAAGGGCGGCCCGGTCGAGGTCGTGCGGGAGGAGATGGAACGCATCGCGGATGCCGGCATCGGCGCGGTCATCCTCGAGGCACGCCCGCATCCCGAGTTCCTCGGTGAAGGCTGGTGGCGCGATGTCGACGCGGTGCTGGAGATCGCGCGCCGGCGCGGCATGAAGGTGTGGTTCTTCGACGACGACACGTTCCCGACCGGGCATGCGGCAGGTGCGATCGAGTCTGCGCCGGCGGAACTCCGCCGTCGCTTCCTCGTCGAACGGCACACGGATGTCGTCGGCCCGGCGCGCGGCGCCTCCCTCATCGTGGACCGCACGCCGTTCTTCGGACCGGCGGCGTCCGTCGATCCCGGCGCGCTGTTGCGCGTGGTCGCCTATCCACGTGCCGAAGACTCGGCCGAGCTGACCGGCGATCCGATCGACCTGACGGATCGGATCGTCGACGGCATGCTCTACTGGGACGTCCCGGACGGCTGGTGGCGCGTGTTCTTCCTCTCCGTCACAACGGACGGCGGAAGCGTGCGACATGCCGACCACATCGACTACCTGAACCCGGCGTCGGTGCGCCTGCTGGTCGACACCGTGTACGAGCGCATCCACGAGCGCTACGCGGGCGACTTCGGCTCCACGATCGCCGGATTCTTCAGCGACGAACCCGGCCTGTACAACGATCCCGACACGTTCGACTTCGGCTCCGCGCCCGGCAAGGCCGTACCGCTGCCGTGGAACGACGAACTTGCGGCTCGCCTGACCGCGACGCTCGGGCCCGACCTGCACGGTGTTCTGCCACTGCTGTGGGCACCGGCAGGCGGAGCGGAGCGCCGGGTGCGCTACGCCTTCATGGATGCCGTCAGCCGGCTCTACTCCGACAGCTTCGGCCGGCAGCTCGGTGACTGGTGCCGTGCCCACGGCGTCGAGCACATCGGGCACGTCATCGAGGACAACGGAGCGCACGCCCGCCTGGGCCCGGGCGCCGGGCACTACTTCCGGGCGATGGCGGGCCAGGACATGGCCGGCGTCGACATCATCGGCGGCCAGGTGGTCCCGGGCTTCTCGCGCGGTCCGTTCGCCAACTTCTCCGGCGCTGCCGGCGGCGAGTTCTTCCACTTCGGACTCGCGAAGCTGGCCTCCTCCGCGGCGCACCTCGATCCGCTCAAGCGCGGCCGTTCGATGTGCGAGACGATCGGCGCCTCCGGTTGGTACGCGGGCCTGCGCCTCTTCACGTGGCTCAGCAACCACCTGCTGGTGCGCGGAGTCACCCACGTCGTGCCGCATGCGTTCTCGCCTGCGCCGTTCCCGGACCCGGACTGCCCGCCGCACTTCTACGCGCACGGGCACAACCCGCAGTACCGGCACCACCGGCTGCTGAGCGACTACACGAACCGCCTGAGCTATCTGCTGAGCGGCGGAACGCATGTGGCACCATTCGCCGTGCTCTATCACGCGGATGCCGAGTGGCTCGGACCAGCGCAACCGTGCGAGCGCCCGCTCCGCCCGCTCATGGAGGCGCAGCTGGATTCCGACATCGTGCCCGCGGACGCGCTCACCGGTGCGCGGGCCGCGGGCACGGGTCTGGCACTGGGCGATGAGGTGTACGACGCTCTCATCGTGCCGGGCAGCGCCTATCTCCCCGAGCAGGTGGCGGCCCAGTTGCTGCGACTCGACGAGGCGGGCGTTCCCGTCGTCTTCGTCGACGAAGTGCCCGAGGTCGCCGGGGGAGAGCCGGCGGCCCTGCGCGACAGGTTCCGCGCGGTGCCGCTCGGCGAGCTGGCTGAAGTGGGCGCATCCCTCACCGCCCGTGCAGTGCGGGTTTCGACGCCGTCGCCGTCGCTGCGCGTGTACCGGCGCGACCTGGGCGCCACGGATGTGGTGATGCTCGTCAACGAGTCCACGCGCGACGCCGTGCGTACCCGGATGACGATTCCACGGTCAGGGGAGGCTGTCGCCTTCGATGCCTTCACGACGACCCTGACGACGGTGCCGAGCACGCCGGCGCCGTCGGGCGAGACCACGGTGCCGAGCCTGTCGTCGCCACCCACGTCAACCCAGGGCACCACCGTCTCCCTCGAGCTGCGCGCCGGGGAGGCCGTCGTGCTGATCGTCGGCAACCCCGATACTTGGCAGGGCCTCCCGGTCACCCCCGCCGCACGCGACGATCGTGTCGCGGTGCTCGCACCGGCCTGGAGCGTCGAGACCGCGACGTCGGAGGAGTACCCGGCCTTCACACCATGGCGCGAGCTCGACGAGCTCACGCCGTTGGATGCGCCGGGCCTGCTGCCGCGTTTCAGCGGCACCGCACGCTATACGGCATCCTTCGCGCAGGAGCACACCGACGGATGCTTCCGCCTCGACCTGGGCGAGGTCGGTGAGATCGCTCAGGTGACGCTCAACGGCACGGACCTCGGCACGCGTATCGCGCCTCCGTACCGGTTCGAGGTGCCGAACGGCGTGCTGCGGCAGCGCAACACCCTCGTCGTGGAGGTGACCAACACTCTGGTGAAGGCGCAGCCCGACTTCTTCTCCGCGTTCGCGCAGCAGGAGCCGTCAGGGCTGCTCGGTCCCGTGAGACTGACGCGCAGGGAGCCCGCATGACCGGCAACCGTGCAGCGTTCGAGCGCTTCTGCGACCTCTTCTACACGCAGAAGCGGGTGGCGGATGCGTTCGCCTACCTCGTCGCCGACGGCTACCGGCAGCACAATCCTGGGATTCCCGATGGGCCGGCGGCTGCGGTCGAGGCGCTCACTCCGAAGTTCGACGGCTCCCCGGATGCGCGGTTCGAGATCCAGCGCATCCTCGTCGACGGTGACACGGCGATGGTGCATGTGAAGGCTTCGCGTCCAGGCGTCCCCGACGCCGCGGTCGCGGACATCTACCGATTCGAGGACGGCCGGATCGTCGAGCACTGGGACGTGCTGCAGCAGGTTCCCGTGCATGCCGCCCACGACCATCCGATGTTCTGAGAAGGAGAGACACGTGTATCAGCTCGCACCCAATATCGAACTGCTCTTCACGGAGGCGGGGGACTACCACGACCGCGTGCGCGCCGCCGCCGCAGCCGGGTTCGACGCCGTCGAGATGTGGGGCCCGACCGGCGTCGACGCCCCTGCCAAACCCAAGGACGTGCCGGCGCTGAAGGCCGCGCTCGAGGAGACCGGCACGGTCCTGACGGCCCAGCTGGCCGAACCGCGCACCCAGTTCATGATCCCGCCGCGGGACCACTCCGAGTTCTACCGCAAGCTCGACGAAGGCGTCGCCATCGCGCATCAGCTCGGATGCCCGCGCATCGTCGTCGGCAGCGGCACCGGGTTCGGCGGCAGCAAACGACAGACCCAGCTCGACGACCTGATCGAGATCTACCGCAAGGCGATGGCCCAGATCGACGGCTCCGGTATCACCCTCGCACTGGAGGCGGTCAACATCCGAGTCGACCACCCGGGATCGCTGCTGGATCGCACCACGGAGGCGGCGTACGTCGCGCGTGGCGTCGACTCGCCGTTCTTCGGCATCCTCTACGACCTCTACCACTCCACCGTCGAGCGTGAGGATGTCGCCGCCGAGCTAGCCAGCGCAGGCGACCTGGTGAAGTATGTGCAGATCGCCGACGCGCCGGGCCGTGGCGAGCCCGGCAGCGGGGCGATCGACTGGCCGGACGCGCTGCGCACTCTTCGGCGGTCGGGGTACGACGGTCCGATCGGCCTGGAGTACTACCCGACGAAGGAGTCCGTGGCATCCACGATGTTCATCCGCGACCTGGCGGCAGCAGCATGAGCAGGCGCTATCCGGATGTCGTCGACGTCGCCATCGTGGGAAGCGGGCCGACCGGTGCCGCCTACGCGCGCATCCTCAGCGAACGAGCACCTCGAGCATCTGTTGCGATGTTCGAGGTGGGGCCAACCGTCTCGGAACCGCCCGGGTCGCACGTGAACAACATCGAGGATGCCGCCGCCCGCGCGGCTGCTCAGCACGCCTCGCAGGGCCCCGCCGTCGACGCCGAGACCGTCGCCTCGCCCGGCGCGGTGAAGGCCGGAAGCAGGATGGCTCGTCCCGGCACGTACGTGCTGGAGAAGGGGTACGCATTCCCGGGCGAGGACGGAATGCCGGTCGCTGCGTTCTCCAGCAACGTCGGCGGTATGGGCGCGCACTGGACCGGCGCCTGCCCGCGGCCCGGCGACAGCGAGCGCATCGGATTCCTCCCCGATCTCGACGAACTGCTCGACGAAGCGGACCGGTTGCTCGGCGTGACCACGCACGCGTTCGACGGTGCGCCCTTCACCGACCTGGTTCGTGAGCGGCTGGCCGCGGCGGTGGATGACGGACGACCGCCCGAGCGTCGGGTACAGCGGATGCCTTTGGCCGTGCACCGGCGCGAGGACGGCAGGCTGGTGTGGTCGGGTTCGGACGTCGTGTTCGGCGACATCACCCGGCAGAACCCGAACTTCGCGCTCCACGATGAATCGCTCGTCACCCGCGTGCTGCTGGAGAACGGCCGCGCCGCAGGCGTGGCGGTACTGGACCGCCGCACCGGTGAAACCCACGACGTGCGAGCGCGTTTCGTCGTGGTCGCCGCCGACGCGCTGCGTACGCCGCAGGTGCTGTGGGCGTCGGGCATCCGTCCCGCCGCACTCGGTCGCATGCTGAACGACCAGTCGCAGGTTGTCTTCGCCTCCCGCATCCGCGATGCGGCAGCGCCGGCCACCCCGAACGGACCCGCCGGCCAGTCCGACGAGCACGATATCGTGGCCGGCACCCTGAGCGAGCAGAGCGGGGTCAGCTGGGTTCCGTATACCGATGCGGAGCCGTTCCACGGCCAGATCATGCAGCTGGACGCCTCGCCCGTTCCGCTGGCCGAGGACGATCCGGCGGTGCCTGGGTCGATCGTCGGCCTAGGACTGTTCACCGCAAAGGACCTGCAGTGGGACGACCGCGTCGAGTTCGCCGGCGACGAGATGGACGCCTACGGGATGCCGGCCATGCGCATCCACTACCGGCTCACCGATCGCGACCACGAGGTGCTCGACCGGGCGCGAACCGAGATCGTGCGCCTCGGGCGGGCGGTGGGGGAGCCACTCGACGAGCATCCGTTCACCATGCCGCTCGGTGCGTCGCTGCACTACCAGGGCACCGTGCGGATGGGCCAGACCGACGACGGGTGCAGCGTCTGCGGCCCGGACAGCGAGGTCTGGTCTGCGTCAGGCGTGTACGTGGCAGGCAACGGTGTGATCCCCACGGCGACAGCGTGCAACCCGACGCTCACCAGTGTGGCCCTTGCCGTGCGCGGCGCTCGCCGCATAGCGGCCGAACTCGAACGGGAGAAGCAATGAATCCCCTGACCACACAGAAGAAGGACGACAACGTGTCAGAACAAGCACCACGCAATTCAAGGAGGTCGCGATGATTCCCGATCGCATCATCGAGCAGGGCACGCTCACCACCGACGGAGCCCGCAGCAGCGTCGAAGTGCGCATTCCGTGGTACCGGGCGCTTCCCGGCTCGTGCATCTCCGAGGTGTCGCTCGCGGTCGACGGCGTTCCGGCGCCGGCGCAGTCGCTGCGCTGGGGGATGAACGGCAAGACGTTCCGCATCGACGAGCTCGCGGACAAGATCGACGAATGGTGGTTTCCGCTGGACTCGGCGGTGGTCTCCGGTGACATCCCCATCCGCGCGGATGCCGGTGAGCACCGGGTGGACGTGGAGCTGAAGCTCTACATCCCGTACATCATCATCGGCGACGACGAGGTGCTGCGCATCGAGGAGCACGACACGAAGACGATGTCCGCACGATCGACGGGGGAGGCGGCAGCATGACCGAGTCAGACACAAAGATGGGCACAGGCGCGACGAAGGGCAGCCCGATCCAGGGAGTCACGCTCTACAGCTTCACCCGAGCGTTCCACGGCCGTGAGTACGACCTCGAACAGCTGATCCGCAAGGTCGCGGCCGACGGATACGGCCCTGGTCTGGAAATCATCGGCTTCTCCAGCTTCCGCGGGTTCCCCACAATCGACGAGGAATACGCCGGCTGGTTCCGGGATCTCGTCGACGAGGTCGGGCTGGTGCCGACGTCACTGGCGATCAACGCCGACATCGGCATCCACCGGGACCGGCTGCTGAACCAGGACGAGCTCATCGAGTACATGCGCCGCCAGATCGAGGCCGCCGCGAAGCTCGGCTTCCCGATCGCGCGTGTGCAGATCTCGATCACTCCGGACTCGATGGAGGCCCTGGCCCCCGTCGCCGAGCGCTACGGTGTGACCCTTGCCCTGGAGGTGCACGCCGACCAGTACGCGTCGCATCCGCGCATCCTGGCGCTGCGCGACCGCTACGAGAAGGTCGGCTCGCCGTACCTCGGCTTCACCGCGGACTGGGGCGCGACGACGGTCGGCTTCGCGCCCTCGCTCGTGGAGGCGTACCGACGCCGAGGCGCGTCGGAGGAACTGCTCGCCAAGGTGGTGGCTCTGTGGGACGAGTTCTACCGGGCCGGCCCGCCTGCCGACCAGGCCGAGCACGGGCAGCGGTTCGGACGGTTCATCGCGCTCGGCGCGGAGAACGGCCGCCCCGACCTCGGTGTCGACTTCGGCATCAACGGCACCGGACTGTTCGGACCTGCGCGCGTGGATGACTGGCTGCAGATCATGCCGTGGATCAAGCACGTGCACGGCAAGTTCTTCGGCATCGACGAGAACGGCGAGGAGCCCTCGGTTCCGGTGCGCGACCTCATCCGTCTGCTGGTCGACAACGGCTACAACGGCGCGATCTCCAGTGAGTACGAGGGCTGGCACTGGAACCACTGGCAGTCGCCGTTCGAGATCATCGCCGGTGAACAGGCCGTGCAGCGATCTGCGGCGCAGGATGCCGGCTCCGCCATGGTGACCGATGCTGCGGATGCCCGCACCCGATTGGCGGCATGGCTGCCACGAACCGAAGGAGTGAACGCATGACCACCGATTCCATCGCAGGCACCGGCATCCGTCTGGGCACCACGCTGTACTCGATGACGAGCGAGTTCGCGGCCGGGCTGTACACACCAGAGACCCTCATCGCAGCCGTCGCGGAGAACGGCATCGGGCCCGGTGTGGAGTTCAACATCGCGCAACTGCTGCGCACGTACCCCGACGTCGACGCCGACTTCGTGAAGCTGTGGTTCGACACGCTCGAGAGGTACGAGCTCGAACCCAGCGCGGTGGGCACGAATCTCGACATGGGGCGGCGCAAGGACCGTGACATGACACCGGACGAGGAGCATGACTTTCTCGCGCGGCAGCTGAAGACCGCCCACGAGCTCGGTTTCAAGCGGGTCGTCATCCGCTCGGCAGGCAAGGAGCTGTTGCGTAGCCTGCTGCCCCTGGCGGAGAAGTACGACCAGCGGCTCGGCTACGAGATCCACGCACCACAGGGACCGAACGACGAGAAGGTGCTCGGCATCCGGGAGATGTACGACGAGCTGGGCAGCGACCGGCTCGGGTTCACTGCGGACTTCTCCTCGACCATGCACAGCCTCTCGCCGACGCTGCTGTCGCAGCTGGCCAAGATGGGCCTGGACGAGCGGCACTTCCCGGTCATGAATGAGATCTGGCACGAGCCGACGCCGATGCACGTGCGCAATCAGAAGTTCGAGGATTATCTGCGCGGCGAGGGCGTCGACCCGGTGCGGTTCGGACCGTTCACGCGCCTCGCGTTCAACATGCATGGGCTCGTGCCGCCGGAGGAGTGGCTCGACATCATGCCGCGGATCTTCCACGTGCACGCCAAGTTCTTCGACATCGATGCCAACGGCGACGAGCCGGCCATGGACATCCCGCGCATCGTGCGTCAGTTCGTGAGCGGCGGATACGAAGGCTACCTCTCCAGCGAGTGGGAGGGCCATGCGTTCTCCGACCTCGGAGAGGCCGACCCGATCGACCTGGTGAAGAAGCAGCACGCGCTGATGCGGCGCGCGATCGAAGAGAGCGTGGTGGCCGTATGACCGGCATCGAGCAGTTGAAGGCCGAGGTGGAACACCTGCGCGAACAGGTCGCTGCGGCGCAGGCGCTGGCACATAGCGCCGTAGATCGCGGACAGATCGAGAACCTGTTCAGCAGGTACATGTATCTGCACAACGCCTTCCAGGACGAGCAGATCATCCCGCTATGGGTGAAGCGGGGCACACCCGGCATTCGTGCCCGCTACACCAATGCCGGACAGTACACGGATTACGACAGCGTGATCCGCTATCACCAAGGTCGCCCTGCCCCGGTCGGCAAGCTGATCCTTCACGCCACCACCACGCCGGTGATCGAGGTCGCCGGCGACGGGGAGACCGCCAAAGGCGTCTGGCTGATGGCAGGCACCGAGTCGGGCCTGACCGATCCGAAGGTCGCCGAGGAGTTCCCCGACATGTATTCGCACGGTGAGGTGCTGGGCAAGAAAGTGTGGGCCCACTGGGTCTGGTGCAAGTACGCGATCGACTTCTTGCGCCAGGACGGCGAGTGGAAGATCTGGAAGTTCCGCTGCTATGAGCTCGCCCGCGCCCCGTTCGACGAGAACTGGGTCAGCTTCGGGCTGAAGAACCAGGGTGCGTTCGACCTCGACCTCATGTACTTCGGCGACGACGGCAAGCCCGTCTTCATGCCGCCGGCCGACGAACCAGTACCGAGCACGAACCACCCGTACAGTCCATCCACCGTTCAGAAACTGGATCCGGTGCCACCGGTTCCGCACGAGACATTCACCGACACCTTCGCGTAAGGAGCGCTCATGGCAACCCACAACTCCCTCTTTCAGGACAAGGATGTCCGGCGCCTGCCCGATGGGATCGCAGTCTCGGTCCAGATTCCCTGGTACCGCAGTCTCTGGCTCTCGGCGGTGGACAACGTCGAGGCGACCGTCGACGGCGTCGCGATCCCCAAGGAGGTGCTGCGCTTCGTGCTGAACGATCGCAGCTACACCGTCGAGGAGCTGCCCGAGCAGTGGGACACGCTCTGGTTCGTCGCGGACCGGCCGGATGTCGTCATCCCGCTCGAGCACGTGCCGGCACCGGGTGACCGGGTCACCGTCGAGATCGTGCTCACCATGCGGCTGCTGTACATGCAGATCATGCCCGGTGTCGACGGCGGTCCGGGTCGTTACGTGACGAACCGGGTGCCCGTGCAACGTGAGCTGGTTCTCGCCTGACGACTGTGTTCACGCTCACTTCCAACCTCGAACTCAACTACCCCGGGATCGACTCGGTGACGGAGCGGATCGACGCCGCTCGGGCCGCGGGTTTCGACGAGATCGAGATCTGGTCCACGTTCGACAAGGACATTCCGGAGCTCAAGGCGGCGCTCGACTCGACGGGCATGCGGCTGGTGTCACTCGTTGCCGAGCCCAGGATGGACACCGCGTGGCCAACCGCCGACCTCGATGCATTCCGCTCCGGCCTGATGCGCTCGGTCGACAACGCGCGGGAACTGAACTGCCCCTTCGTCATCCTCGACCCCGGCCTCGGCTTTCCGGGGGAGAAGAGGCGGAGCCAGCTCGACCGTCTCGTGGATGTCTACGGCGAGGCGGCGACATCGGTCCGTGGCTCGGGGGTGACCCTCGTGATGGAGGCCGTGAACACTCGTGTCGATCACCCGGGCTTGCTCATCGACAGCAACGCGGATGTCTCGGCCATCGTGCGTGCCATCGATGAGCCCTCGCTCCGCATGCTCTACGACGTCTATCACTCCGTCGCTCAGGGCGAGGGCTTCGCGGCGCAGTACGCCGCGGTCGCCGACCTCGTCCGCTACGTCCACATCGCCGACTTCCCTGGCCGAGGACAGCCGGGAACGGGTGACATCGACTGGGCCGTGGTGTTCCATGCACTCGAGGAGGGCGCCTACTCAGGATCCATTTCGCTCGAGTTCGTCCCCTCGACGGACCTGACGACGGCGGTCGCGTACATCCGCTCAGCCATGGGAGAGCACTGAGGCATGGGGTGCACTGGGGTCAGGCGGCCTTGACGCCCTCGATGGTGGGGCGCCCGGTCGCGAACCAGCGCGGGAAAGTGGACTCGAAAAGCTCCTCGATGGCCAGCTCCGCACCTCCTCGGAGGGGCTCGTTCGCATCGTTGACCGACGAGACGACGGCGAGGTCACGGGTGGCGAGGGGGAGTGAAAGCTCGTAGACGCGTTGGCGCACCTCGGCGAGGAAGATCTCGCCCGCGCCGGACATCGCGCCTCCGATCACGATCACGGCCGGGTTGAACATGTTGACCAGCGCCGCAATCGACTCGCCGACGAGCCGTGCGGATCGTTGCACGAGAGAGATGGCGAGCGCATCGCCATCGGTGGCCGCGATCGAGATCGCCTCGGGAGTGATCGGGTCGCCTCGCTTGTGCAGCGTTGCCAGCGCGCCGCTGTTCCCGTCCTCGATCGCCTGCTCTGCGTCGCGCACCATGGCCCAGCCACCGGCTTCGGCCTCCAGGCAACCGACCTTGCCGCATCGGCAGAGCACCTCGGAGTCTCGTACGCGCACGTGCCCGATGTCTCCTGCCGCGCCATTGGAGCCACGATGCAGTCGTCCGCGTGAGAGCAGACCGGCGCCGATTCCGCTGCCGACCTTGCAGTAGATGAGATCGACGGCGTCGTCCCTGCGGTGCACACGCTCGGTGAGAGCGAGCAGATTCACGTCGTTGTCCACCCAGACCGGTGCATCGAACCGCTGCTCGAAGCGACGGCGCACATTGAACCCGTTCCAGCCCGGCATGATCGGCGGCGCCACGAGGGCCCCGGTCTCGAAGTCGACAGGCCCTGGCACGCCGACGGCGACCGCCCAGACCGGGCGGCCATCGCCCGCATCCAGCAGAGTGTCGATCATCTCGATCGCGGCGTCGAGCGTCTCTGCCGGTCCGCGGGCGATCTCCCAGTCGCGATGATCTTGAGCCAGGACTTCGCCATCGAGCGAAGCGAGTCCGACGCGGATGTGCAGCGCCCCGAGCGCGCAGACGACGATGTACGCCTGGTCGGATCGGAACCGCAGGGTGCGTGGGGCGCGACCGCCCGAGGAGGGGCCGAACTCGCCGTCTTCGAGGAATCCCATCTCTATCGCGGCCTCGACCCGCTGGGTGACGACCCCGCGTCCGAGACCCGTGAGGCGCCCGATCTCCGGGCGCGTCGACGCTTCTCCGGTTCGCACCATGTTGACGATCCGAAGCAGGCTCGTCACTTCGTCGGTCTGGGCGCCGAATCGCAATGCTGACTTTCTGGCCACGCTCGATTCTGACACAAGCGCGGACTTCATCGGCATCGTTACGGCGAGACTATGGATGGAACTCGGGTTACTTAGGTCGGTTCCACGCCTATTCGCGACCTTGGTGGTTTTCGCGGCGCGTCGGTCTTCCGCGTGCGGTGGCGGTGGGTCGCCAGGTTCCGTTGGGGTCGATCCATGCGGGTGCTCGGACGTGAGGTGCCCCGTTGACCATCTTGATGGCCCATCCGCCGGTGTCGACGTGGTGATGGTGGTACCAGCAGAGCGCAACCCCGTTGCCGGTCTCCGTGGGACCGCCCTTGGAGTGTTCTTGCACGTGGTGGATTTCGCACCAGCTGCCCGGGATGCGGCACCCGGGGATCACGCACCCACGGTCGCGGGCGGCGATCGCGCGGCGTTGCTGTGGGGTGAAGCACCGTTCGGCTGACCACAACGACACGACCCGCCCATCCCGCATCAGGAGTTTTTGGATGCCGCCGGCGCAGGCGAACTGGGTGACCGCTGCCATCGGGATCGGCTCGTCCACCCCGTCTATCCACCCGGCACCACGCCCCTCCCGGAGGTCGTGTTCGTCCACGGTGACCAGGACCGTGGGGGCGGCACCACCCATCGACGCAACCTCCGCACTGCGGGCGGCCGCGTCGATCAACGACGCGAACGCGTCATGCCGCCTTTGCGGTGACGACCGGTCATCCAGATCCCCGTCACCGGGCTGATCCCCGTGAAGGAACGCTGGTTTCGACTTCGGTGACACCACCGCGGCGAGGGCTTGTTCGAGTTTCCCGGAGATCTCCGGCATCAACTCCATCCGATACCTGACAAGCCCGCCCCGGGTACCCAACCGGGTCAGGGCACGCTGCCGCATCGCCTCCTCCGCATCCGCCTCGACACCGTCCGGGTCGAGGGCGACCTTCCACACGGTGGCCTGCACCCGGGTTTGGTCTGCGGTGAATCCTTCGTGCACGGCGGAGGCGACGAGGTCGGCCTCCGCGGCGGCCCAGTCCACGGGATCGGCACGGTGCTCAATGCTGCTGAGGGTGGAGACGATGATCCGGGCAGCGTCCTCACCGAGGTCCCCGGCAGCGACGGCTTCCGCGACGGCCGGGAACTTCGGCGGCAACAACCCACCAGTAAGAGACCCGCGCACTGTGACGGCTTGCCCGAGCGCAGCACGTCGGGTCGCGGTCGCCTCGGACACCCCGGTGAGCCGTGCGGTCAACTCTGCGGGGGTGCGGCACCCGTTACGTGCGGAGAGTCGTTCCGCGCCGAGACCCTTCGGGGAGCGTTCCAGGATCTCCCCGGCACAGTGCGCACGCAATGCGTCGACCTTCCGACCGACCACCTCCACCGCCCGGGTCGCGGTCAACAACACCTCGTCGCCGAGACCGTGCACGTCCGTCGCGGGCAGCACGTCATCCAGTGCCGCGGTGAGCGCGTCGAACGCATCCGACAGTGCCGCCGTGGAGGCGGCGACCGGTGCGTTCGGGGTGTTCATGCAACCAAGTCAAGCAGCACCCACCGACATTCCGAACTGTCTCCTGACCAGGACATTCACCTGTGGACAACACCACAGAACGAGCACCTGTGGACGGAAAGAATCCGGGGCAAGAGGGCAAGAACCCAGGGCAAGAGCACGGTAGGGCGAGGCCGCCGAAGGAAAGGTGACGCGAGACGACGTTCCGTGCTGCAGTCGAGCGCGGCTATAAACGAACCCGATCCGCGGGATAGACAATATGCGGTTCCCTGATAGCGGCAGCCCGCCGATAGTGGATGCCGAGGGCAACGAATGCGCCCCGTCGGAAAGGGTCAAGGATGATCAAGCTTCTCTCCCACCTCTCGTACGTGACCATCACGACTCCGGATGTCGAGGCATCCGTCGACTTCTATGTGAACCGTGTGGGACTCACCGTCGTCGATCGCGTCGACGGTGCCGTCTACCTGCGCTGCTGGGGTGACTACTACGCTTACTCGGTCGTGGTCATTCCCGGCGACGAGCCGTCGCTCCAAACGATGGCGTGGCGTACCTCCAGTGCCGAGGCGCTCGAAGAGGCCGTACGACGCGTCGAGGCGGCCGGCATCCACGGTGAGTGGGTGGAGCCGCATAAGATCGGCCGCGCCTACCGCTTCACCGGCCCCTGGGGGCACTCGATGACGTTGCACTGGGATGTCACGAGACACGTCGCCGCGCCGGTGGAGGCATCCATCTATCCGGACCGCCCGGAGAAGCGCAGCACCGTCGCAGGAGCTCCCAGGCAACTCGACCATGTGACGATCGCGTGCAGCGACGTCGACGCCTTCGCGCAGTGGTACAACGAGGTGCTCGGCTTCCGCATCATGGCGCGCACCCTGCTCGATGAGGCGCCCCTCTCCGTCTTCTCGGTGCTCACCACGAACGAGAAATCACACGACCTCGGGGTCGTTCTCGACGGTTCCACTCGCGCTGGGCGCGTCAACCATTACGCGTTCTGGGTCGACACGCGTGAGGAGCTGCTGATGGCTGCGGACACGCTCATGGAGCACGATGTGCCGATCGAGTACGGTCCCTCGATCCACGGCATCGGCGAGCAGAACTTCCTCTATTACCGCGAGCCGTCCAGCCTGCGCATCGAGCTGAACACGGGCGGATACCGCAACTACGTCCCCGACTGGCAGCCGAACACCTGGCGTCCGTCGCAGGGATCGAACAACTTCTACCGCAACGGTGCGATGCCGATGTCGATGACCGAGTCGTTCCCACCCGCCGATGGCCCGAGCGCAACGGAAGAGGGCGTGCCCGAGGAGATCAAGGATGCCCTGCTCAATCCGTACGCGAAGCAGGGTCGCGGCTGACGGCATCCGCCATTCGCGCGACGATGAGCAGGAGGACTCCCATGAGTACGGAACGCTTGGACGCTACGTTCGCACTCGCCCGCTATCGAGAGGGCGACCGGGCGAGCCTCGGGCTCGTCGCCGGTGACCGGATCCGCCCCGTCGGACCCGCCGAGCTGGGCGCGCCAGACCTGAACGCATTCCTGACAGCGCCGGACTGGGAGCGGCTGGCGACGCTCGCTGATCGACAGGACGACGACTGGTCGGCCCTGTCGGAGAAGACGCTCACCGCACCGGTCGAGCCACGGCAGGTGCTGCAGACCGGCGCGAACTATCGGCAGCACGTGATCGAGCTGGTCGCGGCAGGACTGACACAGAACACGGAGCGCACCCCCGAGGAATCCCACGAGTTCGCGGCACGGATGATGGACGAGCGGGCAGCGCACGGCGAGCCGTACTTCTTCATCGGGCTGCCGGCATGTGTCGTTGGCGACGACGTGCCGCTCGTGCTTCCCGCGTACAGCGAGGTGCACGACTGGGAGCTCGAGCTCGCTGTCGTGATCGGTTCACCCGCGTTCCGCGTCTCGCGCGAGGAAGCGCTCGAACACGTCGCCGGGTACACCATCTGCAATGACATCACCACCCGCGACCTCGTGTTCCGCAAGGACATGAAGGAGATCGGCACCGACTGGTACCGCGCCAAGAACGCGCCCGGTTTCCTGCCGACCGGGCCGTTCCTCGTTCCGGCTCCGTTCGTCGACGCGTCCGATCTCAACGTGCGACTCGAGCTGAACGGCCAGGTGATGCAGGATGCCTCGACCAGCGACCTGCTCTTCGACATCCCCGCGCTCATCTCGGGCGCGTCGCAGACGATGCCGCTTCTGCCCGGCGACCTGCTGCTCACCGGTAGCCCCGCCGGGAACGGACAACACTGGAAGCGATTCCTGCGCGACGGGGATGTCATGACCGGCAGCATCCAAGGCCTGGGCACGCAGGTGGTGCGCTGTGTCGCCGAAGGAGCACGATGACCGAGCCGAGCGAGGACCCGGGTGACCTGGATCGCGCCGACCCGGAAACCGAGATCGCCACTCGGGCCGCCGCGTACCGCAACTGGGGTCGCTGGGGCGACGACGACCGGATCGGCACCCTGAACTTCATCGATGACGCCAAGCGCGTGCAGGCGGCGGGCCTTGTGAGGTCCGGCCGCGTCGTCTCGCTGGCGCAGTCGTTCGATATGAACGGCCCGCAGAAGGGCTGGCGGCGTCGCACGAACCCGGTGCACACCATGCTCGACACCGGGACGGATGCCGAGCGCGGATCCCAGGGGTTCCCGCACGGCATCGGCGGCGCCGACGACGTGGTCGCCATGCCTCTGCAGTGCTCGACGCAGTGGGATGGGCTCGGCCACATCTTCGACCATGGCTCGGCGTGGAACGGCCGGCGCGCGGGCGACGTCGTCACCAGCGACGGCGACCTGGTCACGGGGATGGAACACGCGGCATCCGTCGTGGTCTCCAGGGGAGTGCTTCTCGACGTCGGCCGCGTTCTCGGGCCCGAAACCGGTGAACTCGCGGACGCATACGCGATCACCGCCGCCGACCTCGACGCCACAGCGGATGCCCACGGCGTCGCGATCGAACGCGGCGACATCGTGCTGGTGCGCACCGGGCAGCTGGCCAGAGTGAGACGCGACGGCTGGGGCGACTACGCGGGAGGCGCCGCGCCGGGACTGTCGCTGACGACCGCGGGGTGGATCCATCGCTCCGAGGTCGCGGCGATCGCCACCGACACCTGGGGATTCGAGGTGCGTCCGAACGAGTTCGACGTGCCAGCGTTCCAGCCGCTGCACCAGGTGAGCATCCCGAACATCGGCCTGACGATCGGTGAGATGTGGGACTTGGAGGAGCTCGCCGATGCGTGCGCTTCCTCAGGGCGCTACGAGTTCCTTCTTTCGGCACCGCCGCTCCCGGTGACGGGCGCCGTCGGCTCGCCGATCAACCCGGTCGCTATCCTGTAGCGCCCGGGCGATACCAGACCCACGAGAACAGAGAGGTTCCGTTCATGACAGCAGTGCAGAAGGTCGCGGTCGCCGGTGCCGGCATCTCCGGCCTGGCGGCCGCGATCCGGCTCGCGAAGGCGGGCGTGCACGTCGACGTGTTCGAGTCCAAGCCCGAGCTCAGCGCGCTCGGCTCCGGCATCACGCTGCAGGGAAACGCGCTCCGGGTCTTCGATGCGCTCGGCGTCTGGGACGAGGTGCGTGCCGCAGGCTACGCGTTCGAGGGGCTCAACCTGCGCGCTCCGGGACCGGACGCGCCGATCGTCGCGCAGCTGCCCGACGTGAAGACCGGCGGCCCGGACTACCCGGCGGGTATGGGCATGTACCGGCCCGACCTGGCACGAATCCTGCTCGCCGCCGCCGAGGATGCGGGTTCCGTGCTGCACTGGGGATCGGAGGTCACCGGAGTTGCGACACCGAATGAGGATGCCGTCGCGGTGCTCGTGAACGGCGAATCCGCCGGCCAGTTCGACCTGCTCATCGGTGCCGACGGCCTGAACTCCGCCGTGCGGCGGCTCATCGGGATCGACACCACTCCGCAGCCGACGGGAATGGGCATCTGGCGCTCGTTCGTCTCACGGCCGGCGGAGGTGGAGCGCAGCGAGCTCTATTACGGCGGGCCGGTGTACATCGCCGGCTACACACCGACCGGCGAGGACACGATGTACGCGTTCCTGGTGGAACGTGCTCAGGACCGCTTCGCGGTCGACGACGAGGATGCCGTGCGCATCATGCTCGAGGAGTCGCTCGCATATCACGGACCGTGGGAGGCGATCCGCAACGACCTGGCCAAGGGGGCGCACGTCAACTACACCTGGTTCACTCAGCACCTCGTCGCCGAACCGTGGAACAGGGGCCGTGCGGTGATCATCGGCGACGCAGCGCACTCCTGCCCTCCGACCATCGCCCAGGGCGCGGCGCAGGGTCTCGAGGACGCGCTTGTGCTCACCGAGCTCCTGCAGGAACGAGAGGCCGTCGACAAGCGGCTCTGGGATGACTTTCACGCCCGACGGGTACCGCGCGCGAAGGCGGTGGTGGAGGCATCCGTGCAGCTGGGCCAGTGGCAGATCAACGGCGATCGGGACGCCGACGCCGGCGGGCTCATCTTCGGCATCGCGCAGAAGATGGCGGAACCGGCATGAGCGGGCAGCGGATGAATGGAGTCACGGATGTGCACGCGCACGTGCTGCTCCCGTCGCTTCAGGCGGAGGTGGAGCGGCGTGACCCGGACGGCGCACGTGAGGCGGCGGCGCTGGAGCTGAAGCGCAACGGTGCGGCGAGCCTGGCGGTGTCAGGTCCGATGGTGGGCGCGCGTATCCCGCGCCTCACCGACGTGAACGTGCGGCTGGAGTCGATGGACGCGCAGGGTGTGGACCGTCAGTGGGTCAGCCCGTCGCCGAGCCATTTCTACCCGTGGGCCGGCGAGCAGCTCGCGGTCTGGGTCGCGGCGGAGGCGAACCGTCTCGTCGCCGAGCACGTCTCGCAGGCATCCGACCGCCTCATCGGACTCGGCCTGGTGCCGTTGCAGCATCCGTCGCGCATCGTCGAGTGCGTGGACGACGCGGTGCTCGGCCGTGGACTCGCCGGCATCGAGCTCTCGTCTTTCGCCGCTGACGTCGAGCTCTCCGACGAGCGGCTCGAGCCGCTCTGGTCGCGAGTGGAGGAGCTGGGGGCCGTCGTCTTCCTGCACCCGTTCGGCTGCAGTCTCGACGCCCGGCTCGATCGCTACTACCTCTCCAACACGGTCGGTCAGCCCGTGGAGAACGCCGTCGCGTTGTCGCACCTGATCTTCTCGGGCGTGCTCGACCGGCATCCTGGACTCAAGATCGTGGCTGCACACGGCGGCGGATACCTGCCCACCTCGATCGGGCGCAGCGACCACGCGTGGCGCAAGCGGCCTGACGCGCACGTGTGCCAGCATGAGCCGTCGAGCTATCTGCGTCGCCTCTGGTTCGACACGGTGGTGCACGATCCGGACGTTCTCCGACACCTCGTGGAGGTCGCCGGGGCGTCGCAGGTGGTGCTGGGCAGCGACTTCCCGTTCGACATGGGGACGGAGGACCCGGTCGGGTTCGTGCGGAGCGCGTCGCTGCCGGCGGAGACCGAGCGGCGCATCCTCGCGAGCAATGCGCCAGAGCTCGTCGGCCTGCCGGTGGGCGCATGAAGATCGCGCGCTGGCAGGATGCCTCGGGTACAGCCGACGAAGGGTTCGTGATCGTTGGGAAGGCGGTGCCGTTCCCCGATGGGCTGACCGTTGCCGATGTGCTCGAACGAGGTCTCGGATTCGCCGTCGAGTTGTACGACAGTGTGGCGGATGCGCGTGGCTCGGACCTCGGATCGGTGCGGCTGCTCGCGCCGCTGAGGCCGGCCGCGATCCGCGACTTCGTCGCGTTCGAGGAGCACGTGGAGGGCGTCAGCGCATCTGTGGACGGCAAGAGCGAGGTCGTGCCGGAGTGGTATCAGGCGCCTACCTTCTACTTCACCAATCCACACACGGTGCTCGGACCAGACCAGCCGGTGACGCCGCCTATGACAGAGCGGCTCGACTTCGAGCTCGAGGTCGCCGCCGTCATCGGCGGGGTAGACGGCTCGGATGGTGCAAACCTCGACGCCGGCGCCGCGGCCCGGCAGATTTTCGGGTACACGATCATGAACGACTGGTCGGCGCGCGACTTGCAGTCCAGGGAGATGAAGGTGCGGCTCGGCCCCGCCAAGGGCAAGGACTTCGCCACGAGCCTGGGGCCGTGGATCGTCACGTCCGACGAGCTCGCGACGTATCTCGATGCTGACGGCTTCCTCGCGGTCCGCGCCGAGGCGTGGGTCAACGGCGAACTCCTCGGTGAGGACCTCGTCTCCAACATGGGGTGGCCGTTCGCCGAGCTCGTCTCGTACGCCTCGCGCAATTCGCGGGTCGTGCCCGGCGATGTTCTTGGCTCCGGAACGGTCGGCAACGGGGGATGCCTCGCCGAGCTCTGGGGGCGCGGCGGCGAACTCCTGCCGCCGCCGCTCCACGAGGGTGACGAGGTGCGCATGGTTGTGGAGGGCATCGGGGAGCTGACGTCGGTGGTCGGGCCGACGGTGCCGGCGCCCGTCGTGCAGCGGGCACGCATCCGTTCCCGCGCTCGTGAACGGGACTTCTAGCGGCTCTGCTGCATTCGAGCCCGATCCCGCGGTTGTCAATCCGCTCCGGCGCGCCTCCGTCTCGCTCTATCGTGTGCAGACCGCGACCGGTCGGCCGCGTTCAGCAGGCGAGGAGTGAGCAATGGACAGCGACGAGGGCATCCACATCGAGCCGGACGACGTCGGGGGAGTGGCGATTCCTGCCGCTGACACCGAGCCGAGGGATCCGGAAGACATCGGTGAGCCCGACCCTGTTCCCGAGGAAGACATCGAGGCCGAGGAGGACGAAGAGCTCGAGGCGGCCGGGTTCGGCATTCCCGAGGAGGCCCAGCCGGAGTCGCAGGGCGAGGACCCGTTCGAGGCCGAACTCGGCGACGAGGGGCAGGGAGACCTCGCACCCGAAGATCTCTGAATGAGGCTGGCCGGAGCCTCATCGCCTACCGTCGTGCCGCCGCGGCGGTCTCGAGATCGCCGACGAAGCGGTCGAACGCCTCGTCGAAGCCGTCCTTCCCGCGCAGCCGGAGCACGGCGGAGGGGTGCGTCGTGACGAACACGGCGGCATCCGGTGCGGCATCCGGCCCCTCGAAGCGCTGCCCGCGAGACCGGGTGATCGGGATCGGGCGGCCCATAACGGCGCGCGCCGCCGTCGCGCCGAGACAGACCACGACCTGAGGGCGCACCACCTCGAACTCGGCCTCCAGCCACGGGTGGCACGCGATGACGTTGCCGACTTCCGGCTTGTCGTGGATGCGCCGCTTACCCGACACGTGGTGTCTGAAGTGCTTGACCGCGTTCGTCAAATATGTGGTCTCCCGATCGATGTCTGCTGCCTCGAGCGCGTCATCCAGCAACTTCCCGGCCGGTCCGACGAAGGGCTCACCGGTCGTGTCCTCGTGGTCGCCGGGCTGCTCGCCGATCAGCATCATGGCGGCGGATGCCCGCCCCTGCGAGAACACGACGTGTCGCGCGTCCCGCCACAGCTCGCATCCACGGCAATCGGGTGCGGCGCGACGCAGAGCCGCGAGCGTGTGTCGCTCGGGCACCCAGCGGTCGGCGCCCGGACGCTCCGGATCGCCGGTCTGCGCGTGCACCGCGGTGTGGGGCATACGGCCACTCCAGCAGGTGTTGCGCCGCTCACGGGAGTGCTTGCGCCGCGCGGGTACTGACGCTAGCGGTGTCAGTTCTCGTCGTCGGGATGCGCCGCGAGGTACCGCTCGATGCGACGGTCCGGGATCAGCCAGATCACGGCGACCGCGACGTACGGCACGAGGCCGAGCCACGGGACGGCGAAGCTCAGCCCGATCCCTACGGCGTACAGCACGGGCGATAGCCAGCCCTTGGTATCGCGCCCGATCGCTTCCCGCAATCGGTCGCCGCCCGGCCGCCGGGCGATGACAGACTGCAGGATGCTGTACGCCACTGCCGCAGCCAGCAGATTGACGCCGTACACCACGGTCGGCGCGGTGGCGACCTCCGTCTTCGTCAGCCAGCCCGTCGTGAACGGGAACAGCGACAGCCAGAAGAGCAGATGCAGGTTGGCCCACAGCACCCTGCCGTCCACCCGTGGCTGCAGCTGGAACAAATGATGGTGGTTGTTCCAGTAGATGCCGATGTAGATGAAGCTCAGCAGGTAGGTGAGGAGCCCCAGGCCGGAGGTGCTGACCAGCGACCAGAACGAGTCCCCGGACGGCGCCGCGAGGCCCAGCACCATCACGGTGATGATGATCGCGAGCACGCCGTCGCTGAACGCTTCCAGTCGTGACGACCTCATCGGATGCCTCCCCGCAGCACGCCGCGCCATAGCGCGCATCGCACCCTCGACGACTCGTTCACCTCGAAAGCCTATTGTCCCTTCCGGGCCCAAGCGGGCGGGGCGACTCCCAGCTCTTCGTTGCCGTATCGTCGGCACCGTGCCCGCCCATGCAGTGGGAGCACACCAGAGGGAAGGGGAACCGATGCGTCTGGCCGACCTGCTCGTCACTCCGCTCGGCTGGATGCTGCGCGGCAAGCGTTCGAAACCGGAGCGCAGCGTGCAGTTCGCGCCCGAGCTCACCGCCCCAGGCATCCTCACGGTGATGTCTCCATCGTTCGAGAACGGCGCACGCATCCCTCGGCGGCACTCCGGCATCGGACAGGGGCCGAACGTCTCCCCGGAGCTCTCGTGGAGCACGCCGCCGGAAGGCACGAAGCAACTGCTGCTCATCCTCGAGGACACGGATGTTCCGTTCGACGCCCCGATCGTCCATCTGATCGCCCTGCTCGAGCCGGGTACCGGCGTCGCAGAGGGCGCGCTCACACCGGGGAATCTCGTAGTGCACTACGTGCCCGCGTTCCGCGGCTGGGTGGCCTACCAGGGACCCCGTCCGCTTCCCGGTCACGGCGTGCACCATTACGGCTTCCACCTCTACGCTCTCGACATCGAGTTGGATGCCCGCGATTTCGCCGGTCTCGCCGACCTGCTTCCCGCGGTGGCAGGCACGTGCTCGCCTCCGGCGTTCTCACTGGGGAACAGCGAGCCTGAACCGCGCCTGACCAAAGCGCGTCGCCACCCCGCACGCGGGGACACCGTGCGTATCGTGGAGCATGACGCCTTCGCACGAGTCGTACCCCCTTTCCCCGAACCTTCCGGCCGGTGCTCCGGCGGCCTCCGAGGCGCCACGGATCAGCACGCTGGGCGAGCTGAAGGCATCCGGCCACGTGCAGAAACCACTGCGGGCGGAGGTGCGAGACAACCTCCTGGCGAAGCTGCGCGCAGGCGAGGATCCGTGGCCGGGCGTGCACGGGTTCGAGAGCACCGTCATCCCGCAGTTGGAGCGTGCGCTCATCGCGGGACACGACATCGTGCTGCTCGGCGAGCGCGGACAGGGCAAGACGCGCGTGCTGCGCACCATCGGCGGACTCCTCGACGAATGGACGCCCGTCATCGCGGGGTCGGAGCTGGGCGAGCATCCGTATCAGCCGATCACCCACGCCTCGATCCGCCGAGCCGCCGAGCTCGGCGACGACCTGCCTGTGGCGTGGCGGCACCGCAGCGAACGGTACGTGGAGAAGCTCGCGACGCCCGACACGTCGGTGGCCGACCTGATCGGAGACGTCGACCCGATGAAGGTCGCGGAGGGACGCTCACTGGGAGACCCCGAGACCATCCATTTCGGGCTGATCCCGCGCAGCCATCGCGGCATCGTCGCGATCAACGAGCTGCCAGATCTGGCCGAGCGCATCCAGGTGTCGATGCTGAACGTGATGGAGGAGCGCGACATCCAGATCCGCGGCTATGTGCTGCGATTGCCGCTGGACGTGCTCGTCGTCGCCAGCGCCAACCCGGAGGATTACACGAACCGGGGCCGCATCATCACGCCGCTGAAGGACCGGTTCGGCGCCGAGATCCGCACCCACTATCCGCGGCAGCTCGAGGCGGAGATCGCCGTGATCCGGCAGGAGGCCGAACTGGTGGCGGATGTTCCCGACCACCTGATCGAGATCCTCGCCAGGTTCACCCGCAACCTGCGGGAATCCAGCTCGATCGACCAGCGCAGCGGCGTCAGCGCCCGGTTCGCGATTGCGGGCGCCGAGACCATAGCGGCCGCGGCGCTGCATCGCTCGACGGCACGCGGGGAGGACGACGCCGTCGCCCGCACGGTCGACCTCACGACGGCCGTCGACGTGCTGGGCGGCAAGATCGAGTTCGAGACGGGGGAGCAGGGCCGGGAGTCCGAGGTGCTTACGCACCTGCTGCGCACCGCCACCGCCGACGCGGTGAGAGCCCATTTCCGCGGCATCGACTTCGGCCCCCTCGTCGCCGCGATCGAGGGCGGGGCCATGGTCGCCACCGGCGAGCGGGTCACTGCTGCCGAGTTCCTCGCCGGGCTGCCGATGCTGGGCGAGTCCCCGGTGTACGACGAGATCGTCGAACGACTGGATGCCCGCACCGACGGCGAGCGGGCCGCCGCCATCGAGCTGGCACTGGAGGGCCTGTATCTGGCGCGCAAGATCGGCAAGGACACCGACGGGAACGAGACGATCTATGGCTGAGCATCCACACGGCGCGCCACGCTCCCCGGTCAGCCGGTTCCACCGCTACGAGGGCGGGGACCCGCTCGCGCCGCCGGTCGACCTCGCCGAAGCGCTCGACGCGATCGGCGAGGACGTCATGGCAGGGTACTCGCCCGAGCGCGCGCTGAGCGAGTTCCTGCGAAGGGGCGGGCGCGACCTGACCGGCCTCGACGACCTGTCGCGCCGGGTGGCCGAACGACGCAGGGACCTGCTGCGGCGGCACAATCTCGGCGGCACGCTGCAAGACATCCAGAAGCTCCTCGATCACGCCGTGCTGGAAGAGCGCAAGCAGCTGGCCCGCGACGTCGACATGGACGACACGGACCGCTCTTTCGCCGAGATGCGGCTGGAGAGCCTGCCGCAGTCGACCTCGGCCGCGGTGAACGAGCTGAGCGACTACGACTGGCGGTCGTCGCAGGCGCGAGCCGATTACCAGAAGATCAAGGACATGCTCGGTCAGGAGCTGCTCGGGCAGCGGTTCTCGGGACTCAAGCAGACGCTGCAGAACGTCACCGACGAGGACCGCGCATCGGTGAACAAGATGCTCACCGACCTCAACCGGCTGCTCGACAAGCACCGGCGGGGCGAGGACACGCCCGAGGACTTCGCCGAGTTCATGGCCGAACACGGGCAGTACTTTCCGGAGAACCCGCAGAACGTCGACGAGCTGATCGATGCGCTTGCCTCGCGTTCGGCGGCGGCACAGCGGATGCTCAACTCGATGACCGAGGAGCAGCGGCAGGAGCTGATGCAGCTCTCCGCCCAGGCGTTCGGGTCGCCCCAGCTCATGGAGCAGCTCGCCGACCTCGATGCGAACCTGCAGGCGCTGCGCCCCGGGGAGGACTGGAGCGGATCGGAACGCTTCGACGGAGACCAGCCGCTCGGGCTTGCGGAGGGCACCCAGGTGCTGTCGGATCTCGCAGACCTGGACGAGCTGTCCGAGCAGCTCTCGCAGGGCTACGACGGCGCGCGCCTCGATGACGTCGACCTCGACAAGCTGGCCAGGCAGCTCGGCGATGACGCGGCGGTCGACGCACGAACGCTGCGCGACCTCGAACAGGCGCTCCGTCGCAGCAACACGTTCCGCCGCGATTCGCATGGCAACCTGCAGCTGACCCCGAAGGCCATGCGGCAGCTCGGCCAGACCCTGCTGCGCGACATCGCGAACCGGATGTCCAAACGCAGGGGAGAGCGCGACGTGCGGCTCGCAGGCGCCGCAGGGGAGACATCCGGAGCCACGAAACCGTGGGAGTTCGGCAGCACGGAGCCGTGGGACATCCCGCGCACCATGCTGAACGGGGTGCTCCGCCGTGCATCCGGCGGTGCGGCGGCCGGCCGTCGCATCGCGCTGGACGACATCGAGGTGGAGGAGACCGAGTCGCGCACACAGGCGACCGTCGCCCTGCTCGTCGACACCTCGTTCTCGATGGCGATGGACGGCCGCTGGGTGCCCATGAAGCGCACCGCGCTTGCGCTGCACACGCTCATCCGCACCCGGTTCCGCGACGACCGGCTCGAACTCATCGGGTTCTCCCGGCACGCGCAGGTGATGGAGATCGAGGAGCTGACCGGGCTCGACGCCATGTGGGACAAGGGCACCAACCTGCACCATGCGCTGCTGCTGGCGAACCGGCATTTCCGCAAGCATCCCGACGCTCAGCCCGTGCTGCTCATCGTCACCGACGGGGAGCCGACCTCGCACCTGGAGGCAGACGGCTCCGTGCGGTTCGCGTACCCGCCGCATCCGATCACCATTGCGCACACCGTGGACGAGTTGGATGTCTCGATGCGGCTGGGTGCACAGATCACGATCTTCCGCCTCGGCTCCGACCCGGGTCTGGCCCGCTTCGTCGACGGACTCGCGCGCCGTGTGGGCGGACGCGTCGTCGCACCCGAGCTGGACGACCTCGGAGTCGCGGTGGTCGACAGTTATCTGGGATCGCGCGGGTCTCGCCGCGGACGCGGCGAGGGCGCCTTCGATGCCGGAGCTGACCTCTTCGGCGGTTCGGGCAACGGGCTGGGCGGCGGGCTCGGCGGTCACGACGGCTACGGCGGCGGATGGTTCGGTGGCCGTGGCTTCTGGGTCGACCAGTAGCCTCACCTCGCTTTCATCTGCCTGAAGTGGTCTGAAGGCGGAGGTCTGTTCGCGACCGCGAGAGAAGGGGCAGAGTTCGCATGCTGGATCCGCTGCACTGGTTGCTGACGCTGCGGATCGACAAGAGTAGTTTTCTGATCCCTCTGGATGTCGTTGTCGCGCTGCTCGGCGTGTATCTGCTGTTGAAGTCGCCGCGACCCAGGCCACTGCTGCGTTCCTTCGGCGCGACGGCCCTGGGAGCGGCGGTAGGTCTTCTGCTGGCGTGGCTGGTCAGCGACGTCTGGAACGTCTTCGGGCTTCCTCTGACCGCAGTCACGCGCATGTGGGTGGCGATCGCCTTCGCCGGTGTGTTCCTCGCGATCGTCAATCTGTGGGGGACCAGGTGGTGGCGAAAGGTGATCGCCGTCGCCATGATCCCCGGTGTTCTTCTGGTCGCGGCAGCTGGCATCAACGTGGACGAGGGGGCGTACCGCGACTTGAACGACGCGCTCGGCATCGTCCCGTACTCGGCTCTGCCCGCATCGGACCTTGCCGCGCACACCGGTGCCATGGACCCGAATCTGGGGAAGGACTGGCGGCCGCCTGCCGGCATGCCGAAGCGCGGCCGCGTCGGGACCGTGAACATTGCGCCGACCGCCTCGCACTTCGACGCGCGGGAGACTGTGGTTTATCTCCCGCCGGCGGCCTTGGTGCCGAATCCGCCTGTGCTTCCGGTGGTGATGCTGTTCAGTGGTCAGCCGGGAACGCCGGCGGATGTGTTCACCTCCGGCCGGGCAGCGGCGACCTACGACGCGTTCGCTGCGAAGCACAAGGGTCTCGCGCCCATCGTGGTGTCCGCCGACCAGCTGGGATCCCCTGGGCAGAACCCGATGTGCGTCGACTCCCCGCTCGGAAACTCCGCCACCTATCTGACCATCGACGTGCCGACCTGGATCCGAACCCATCTGCCCGTGGCCGAAAGCAGCAGGTACTGGGCGGTTGCCGGGTACTCGCAAGGCGGAACCTGCGCCATCCAGTTCGGGGCCGGCCATCCCGAGCTGTTCGGTTCCATCGTCGACGTGCTCGGGGAGCTCGCACCCACCATCGGCTCGAAGACGGTCGCGGAGGGCTTCGGCGGCTCCGCGGCCGCATACCACGCGGCGAAACCCCTGACGCTGCTGGCCAAGCACGCACCGTATCGGGACAGCTTTGCGATCTTCGGATCCGGAGCGCGGGATGTGAAGTACACGCGTTACGCGACAGAGCTGAATGCGGCGGCGCAACGAGCGGGGATGAGGACGGAGCTCGTGATCTCCCGCGGCTCGGGACACGACTGGAACACCGTCCGCTACGTGTGGGCGAGGGCCTTGCCGCAAATCGCAGACCGCATGGGTCTGGCGAACTGACACTCGCCCGTCGCGGCTGATTCCGCGCTCTCGGGGAACTCTCGGGGTATTCACATGTCCGTCGCCGGCTGCTGTGCCGGTTCTTGGTATCGAGCCGCGACGGTGGAAGAAGGGACAGATCGCGAGCTCGAAAGGCATCAGATGATTCTTCACACCGCCATTCCGCTGTTGGATGCCTCGAGCTGGCTGCACGCCTTCGGGCCCTGGGTGCTGCTGGGTATTGCGGTGCTGGTGTTCGTGGAGTCCGGTTTGCTGTTCCCGTTCCTGCCAGGTGACTCACTTCTGATCACCGCCGCAATTCTTGCTCCTCAGCTGGGCATCCAGGCATGGATGGTCGCGCTCGTGGGGATCGTCGCTGCCATCGCCGGCGACCAGGCCGGGTACTGGCTCGGCAAACGCTTCGGCAGGCGACTGTTCAAGCCGGGCGCACGCATCCTGAAACCGCAGCACCTCGAGCGTGCGGAGGAGTTCTTCGGCCGATACGGAGCTCCATCGCTGCTGCTGGGCCGGTTCGTGCCGATCGTGCGCACCTATGTGCCGCTGGCTGCCGGCGTCGCGAGGATGCCGTACCGCAGATTTGTGCTCTGGAACGTTCTCGGCGCCGCATCGTGGTGCATCGTCATGGTGATCCTGGGGTTGCTGCTCGGCGGGATTCCGTTCGTCGTCAGCAACATCGATGTGCTCATGGTGCTGGTCGTGGTGGTCTCCGTTCTGCCGATCGTCGTGACCGCTCTGCTCAGAAGGCTGAAGAGCCGGCGGGAACGCGCCGGGTCGGAACCTGCTCGCACGGAATCCGTGAGCATTCGGCGGTAGGCCGTGTGGATTCCGTAAGGGGTGCGTTCCTGCTCGCACGGCACGAGTTCGATGGTGCCTTGGCCGCACAGCGCGGCCCGCCGTGACCGCGGCGCGACAGGGATCGGAGCATCCTCGTGCTGGACCTCGCCTGCATCCTCGGCATCGCAGCGCTCGGCGTCGTCGTGGCGCTCGTCGCACGGGCGGTGGAGAAGCTGTGACCTTCTTCGTCGTGCTGTCGGCCGTGCTGGCCGCGGCGTCGCTCGTGTACCTCGTGTGCGCCCTCGTGAAGCCGGAGAAGTTCTAGGTGCTCACGTTCTGGTTGTTCCTCGCTCAGCTCGCCACCGTCGCGTTGATGCTGGCTATCTGCTACCGCCCGCTCGGCGACCACATCGCCCGCACGTTCGCCTCGCGCAGTGATCTGAGGATCGAGCGTGGCGTGTACCGCCTGATCGGCGTCGACTCGTCGTTAGAACAGAGCTGGCCCGTCTACCTGCGCAGCGTGCTCGCCTTCTCCATCGTCGGCGTGTTCCTCGTCTACCTGATGCAGCGGCTGCAGGCCTGGCTGCCCTACTCGCTCGGCCTTCCCGCCGTGCCCGAAGGGCTCTCGTTCAACACGGCGATCTCGTTCGTGACCAACACGAACTGGCAGTCGTACTCGCCGGAGGCGACCCTCGGCTACACCGTGCAGATGGCCGGCCTCACCGTGCAGAACTTCGTCTCCGCCGCCGTGGGTCTCGCCGTCGCGATCGCCCTCGTGCGCGGGTTCACGGCGCGCCGGTCGGGCACGATCGGCAACTTCTGGGTCGACCTGATGCGCGGCATCCTGCGCATCCTGCTGCCGCTCTCGGTGATCTTCACGATCATCCTGATCGCCGGCGGAGCGATCGAGAACCTGAATGCGGTGCAGACCGTGCACACGCTGACCGGAGGAACGCAGAGCATCCCCGGCGGTCCCGTCGCCTCCCAGGAGGCGATCAAGCTGCTCGGCAACAACGGCGGTGGATTCTTCAACGCGAACTCGGCGCATCCGTTCGAGAACCCGGCTGCGTGGACCAACCTCGTCGAGGTGTTCCTCATGCTGCTCGTGCCGTTCAGCCTGCCTCGCGCATTCGGCACGATGGTCGGCGACCGGCGGCAGGGCTACGCCATCCTCGCCGCGATGGGCGTGATCTTCGTGGCGTCCGTCTCGCTCTTCACCTGGATCGAGTCGACCACCGGGGGAGCGGCGACCGCCGCGGCGGGCGGCGCGATGGAGGGCAAGGAGCAGCGTTTCGGCATCGTCGGGTCAACTCTTTTCGGCACGACGAGCACTTTGACCTCCACGGGTGCGGTGGATGCCGCGCACGACAGTCTCACCCCGCTCGGCGGGATGATGACGATGATCAACATGATGACGGGCGAGGTCGCCCCCGGCGGCATCGGCGCCGGGCTCTACGGGATGCTCGTCATGGCCATCGTCGCGGTATTCCTCGCCGGCCTCATGGTCGGTCGCACGCCCGAATATCTGGGCAAGAAGATCGGCTCGCGCGAGGTGAAGCTCGCCAGCCTGTACTTTCTGACGACGCCGGCCATCGTGCTGGCAGGCACCGCGCTGAGCTTCGCGATACCAGGAGTGGTGCAAAGTGTCGAGAAGTCCACGATCTTCAACCCGGGACAGCACGGGTTCTCGGAGATCCTCTACGCGTTCACGTCCGCCGGGAACAACAACGGGTCGGCATTCGGCGGAATCGGGGCGAACACGCCATGGATGAATGCAGCGCTCGGCGCTGCGATGTTCCTCGCCAGGTTCATCCCGATCGTGTTCGTGCTGGCGCTGGCCGGCTCGCTCGCCGTCCGGGAGCGCATCCCCTCCACGGCAGGCACGATGCCGACGCACCGGCCTCAGTTCGTCGGTCTGCTCGTCGGAACCATCCTCATCATCACCGCGCTGACCTACTTCCCCGTACTCGCCCTCGGGCCGCTCGCCGAAGGACTGCACTGACACATGAGTGACGAAACGACCATCCTCGAACCCGAGACCGCTGCGCCACGGCATCCTGACGAACGCAAGACGCGCGGCGGCGCATTCAACGCCCGTCAGCTTCTCACCAGCCTTCCGGATGCCCTCCGCAAGCTGAATCCGCGCGAGCTGTGGCACAACCCGGTGATGTTCATCGTGGAGGTGGGCGCCGCGCTGACCACCGTGCTGGCCATCGCGCAACCGTTCCTCGGCCAGCAGATCTCGGGTGGTACGACGACGTCGGTGGCATTCACGTGGTGGATCGCGGTATGGCTCTGGCTGACGGTCGTGTTCGCCACCCTCGCCGAAGCGGTCGCCGAGGGGCGGGGCAAGGCGCAGGCGGCCAGCCTGCGCGCAACTCGCACGACGACCAGTGCGTATCGGGTCGTCGATTACAGCGAGGACGATCCGGGTGCTCTGCATGCCGCGACCGCCCGGGTCGCGTCGGCGGAGCTGAAGCTCGGTGACATCGTCGTCGTGAGTGCCGGTGACCTGATCCCCGGCGACGGCGACATCGTGTGGGGCATCGCCTCGGTCGACGAATCGGCGATCACCGGAGAATCAGCGCCCGTCGTGCGCGAGTCGGGCGGCGATCGGAGCGCGGTCACAGGAGGCACACGTGTGCTGTCCGACCGCGTAGTGGTGCGCATCACCTCCAAGCCTGGCGAGACGTTCGTCGACCGGATGATCCACCTCGTCGAGGGCGCGAGCCGGCAGAAGACGCCGAACGAGATCGCACTCGACATTCTGCTTGCCAGCCTGACCATCGCCTTCCTGGTCGTGGTACTCATCCTGGGACCGGTGGCCGGGTTCGCGCACGCGACACCGGCCGTACCGGTTCTCATCGCGCTCCTCGTCTGCCTCATCCCCACGACCATCGGGGCGCTCCTGTCCGCCATCGGTATCGCCGGCATGGACCGGCTGGTGCAGCGCAACGTGCTCGCCATGTCGGGTCGAGCCGTTGAGGCGGCCGGGGACGTGACCACGCTGCTGCTCGACAAGACCGGAACCATCACGTACGGAAACCGGCAGGCGAGCGAATTCGTCCCGGTCGCAGGCACAGCCGTCGATGATCTCGTGGATGCGGCCGCACTGGCCTCGCTCAGCGACCCGACCCCGGAGGGATCCTCGGTGGTCGCCCTGGCGACATCGGTCGGACGCACACCGCCGGCGTCGGTGGCGGGCGACGTCGTACCGTTCACAGCCCAGACCCGCATGAGCGGGGTCGACCTGACCGACGGACTGCTGATCCGCAAGGGCGCTGTGAGCGCCGTGATCGGCTGGGCGAGGCAGGCGTCTCCCGTCGGCTCCGCCGTGGTCGCCGAGCTCGACCAGGTGGTGGAGCGGATCTCGCAGTCCGGCGGCACACCGCTCGCCGTCGCGACGCGCACCGCAGACGGCACGACGAGCATCCTCGGCGTCATCCACCTCAAAGACGTCGTCAAGACGGGACTGGTCGAGCGGTTCGCCGACATGCGGCGCATGGGCATCCGCACCGTGATGGTGACGGGCGACAACCCGCTCACGGCGAAGGCGATCGCGCACGAAGCGGGTGTCGACGACTTTCTCGCGGAAGCCACGCCCGAGGACAAGCTGGCCCTGATCAGGAGGGAGCAGGAGGGCGGCAAGCTCGTTGCGATGACGGGAGACGGCACGAACGACGCGCCTGCGCTCGCCCAGGCCGATGTCGGCGTGGCCATGAACACCGGAACGTCGGCGGCGAAGGAGGCGGGCAACATGGTCGACCTCGACTCCGACCCGACCAAGCTCATCGACATCGTCTCGATCGGCAAGCAGCTGCTCATCACCCGCGGCGCCCTGACGACGTTCTCGATCGCGAACGACGTGGCGAAGTACTTCGCCATCATCCCGGCCATGTTCGTCGGAGTGTTTCCCGGACTTCAGGTGCTCAACGTCATGCGGTTGCACTCGCCGTCGTCCGCGATCCTCTCGGCCGTGATCTTCAACGCGATCATCATCGTCGCCCTCATACCGCTCGCCCTTCGGGGCGTGCGGTACCGGCCGGCGGCTGCCTCGCAGCTGCTCGGACGGAACCTGCTGGTGTATGGACTGGGTGGCATCGTCGCGCCGTTCATCGGGATCAAACTGATCGACCTGGCTGTCTCGCTCATCCCCGGGTTCTGACGCGGATGCCGATGTCGATACGTGCAACGAATCAACCCGCGTACCAAGGAGAACCGCAATGAGCCCCACCCTTCGCGGCACCGGAAGGCAGTACTGGGTCGCCGTCCGAGCCATGATCGTGCTCACCGTGGCGCTAGGCGTCGTCTACCCCCTCGTCCTGACCGGCGTCGGGCAGCTGACCATGTCGTGGCAGGCGAACGGGTCGCTCGTGCGGGTCGGCGCCGAGACGGTCGGATCGAACCTCATCGGCCAGTCGTTCACAGACGCTAAGGGCCGGGCACTGCCCCAGTGGTTCCAGTCCCGGCCCTCCGCAGCACTCAGCTCCGCGGGCGCGGGCTACGACGGCAACGCGTCGAGCGCCAGCAACCTCGGACCGAACAATCCGGAACTGACCAACGAGATCGAGCAGCGCAGGGCCTCCATCGAGAAGCTGGACGGTGCGGATGCCACGAGCATCCCGCCCGACGCGCTGACGGCATCCGCCTCGGGTCTCGATCCGCACATCAGCCCTGCCTACGCGCTGCTTCAGGTTCCCGCCGTGGCCAAAGCTCGAGGCATCCCGGAATCCGAGGTGGAAGCGCTGGTGAAGTCTAGGATTCAGGGGCGGGATCTCGGTTACCTCGGTCAGCCGACGGTGAACGTGCTGCAGCTCAACCTGGCGCTGTCGAAGATGGATCCGGCGGGGGACAAGGCCTTCAGATGATCGGGTCGGCATGACGACAGGCAGACTGCGTGTGCTGCTCGGTGCGGCGCCGGGCGTCGGCAAGACGTACGCCATGCTCGAGGAGGGCAGGCGCCTTGCGGAGGCCGGCAAAGACGTCGTGGTGGCGGTCGTGGAGACGCACGGCCGCGCGGCGACCGCGGCCATGCTCGAGGGACTCGACGTTGTTCGCCGCCGCAGCGTGGGGTATCGCGGCGTGACGCTCACCGACCTCGACCTTGACGCCGTGCTGGCCAGGCGTCCTGAGGTAGCGCTCGTCGACGAACTCGCCCACACGAACGCCCCCGGGGGCAGGCACGACAAGCGCTGGGAAGACGTGCAGGAGCTTCTGGATGCCGGTATCACCGTCATCTCGACGGTGAACATCCAGCACATCGAGTCGCTGAACGACGTTGTGGAGCAGATCACGGGGATCGGCCAGCAGGAGACGATTCCGGATGCCGTGCTGCGCGCCGCCGATCAGGTCGAGGTGGTCGACCTCGCGCCGCAGGCGCTGCGCGACCGCCTCGCCGAGGGGCTCGTGTATCCGGCGGCGCGGGTGGATGCCGCGCTCTCGAACTACTTCCGGCTCGGCAACCTCACGGCGCTGCGCGAGCTCGCCCTGCTCTGGCTCGCAGACGAGGTGGACAGCGCCCTGCAGACCTACCGCCGCGAGCACGGCATCGAGGGCAAATGGGAGGCGCGCGAGCGGGTCGTCGTCGCGCTCACCGGCGGTCCGGAGGGCGAGACCCTGCTGCGCAGGGGCGCGCGCATCGCGGCGCGTTCGAGCGGTGGCGAACTCCTCGCCGTGCACGTGGTGAGCGACGACGGACTACGGGAGCGGCATCCGCGAGCCCTCGCCGAGCAGCGGGCGCTCGTGGAGAAGCTGGGCGGCGCGTACCACGAGATCGTCGGGTCGGACATCCCGGCAGCTCTCGTCGAGTTCGCGAAAGCGGTCAACGCCACGCAGCTCGTGATCGGGGTCTCCCGGCGGTCGCGGCTGCTCGCGTTCCTCACCGGTCCCGGCATCGGGTCGACGGTGATCAGGGCATCCGGTGACATCGACGTGCACATCGTCTCGCACGCTGCGGCGGGCAGCCGTCAGCTCGTGCTCCCGCGGGCACGCGGCGCGCTCAGCGTGCGGCGACGGGTGTACGGATTCGTGCTCGCGCTGGCCGGAGGCCCGTTGCTGAGCTGGCTCCTCTGGCTGTTCCGCAGCCCGGATGCCCTGGCCAGCGACGTTCTGGCGTTTCAGCTGCTCGTCGTCGTGGTCGCGCTCGTCGGAGGCATCTGGCCGGCACTGTTCGCCGCCGTGCTCTCCGGCCTCACGCTGGACTACCTCTTCGTGGCACCGATCTACACCATCACGATCGCGCAGCCCGTGCACCTGCTCGCGTTGCTGCTCTATGTCGTCGGCGCAGCCCTCGTGAGCTTCGTCGTCGATCAGGCCGCGAGGCGCACGAGGGCGGCACAGCGCTCGGCGGCGGAGTCCGACGTGCTCGCGACGGTCGCCGGCGGCGTCATCCGCGGCGAGGACGCCGTGCATGCCCTCGTGCAACGAGCCCGCGAGGCGTTCGGGCTCAGTCGCGTGCGACTGCTCGACGACGACGGCACGGTTCTTTCGGAGGAGGCGGGGAATTCGGAAGGCACGGAGCCGGAGGAGGCGCTGCCGCACCAGGCCGATTCGACCGAGGTGCACCAGGCGCGCACTGTCGAGCGCGTAGGGGAGCGCGGAACGCTGGAGCTCTACGGAGCGGAACTCACGGCATCCGACCGCCGCGTGCTCTCCGTGATCGTGACGCAGCTGGATGCCGCGCTCGAGCATCGCGAACTCAGCGAGACCGCGAGCGAACTGAAGCCGTTGGCCGAAACGGACCGCGTGCGGTCGGCGCTTCTGGCGGCCGTCGGCCATGATCTGCGCCGGCCGCTCGCCGCAGCGACTGCTGCCGTGACGAGTCTGCGCTCTCCGCAGGTCGAGTTGAGCGCACTCGACAGGGATGCCCTGCTCGAGACCGCGAAGGACAGCCTCGTGAACCTCGACGCGCTCGTCACGAACCTGCTCGACGTCTCACGGGTGCAGGCCGGCGTGCTCGGCGTCTCGTTGCGCAGGGTGGATGTCGAGGACCTGCTGCCGCCTGTGCTCGAGGAGCTTTCGGCGCCACCTGGCAGCGTGGAGCTCGATGTGCCGGAGGGAACGCCTGCGGTGATGGCCGATCCGGTGCTTCTGCAGCGCGTGCTGGTCAACCTGCTGGCCAACGCGCTGCGCTACTCTCCGCACGGGAGCCCGCCGCGGATGAGCGTCAGCGTCTTCGGCGACGAGGTGCAGGTACGCATCGCCGACAGCGGCACCGGTGTGCCCGACGAACGCAAAGACGCCATCTTCCAGCCGTTCCAGCGCGAGGGCGATACAGACAACACGACCGGAATCGGTCTGGGACTCGCGCTCTCCAGAGGCTTCGTCGAGGGAATGGGCGGTACGCTCACGCCCGAAGACACACCGGGCGGCGGGCTCACCATGGTGGTCGCGCTGCCCCTCTTCACGCGCGCCGGGGAGCCGGCTGGCCAGCACTCTGCGGAAGGACCCCGATGAAGATCGTCGTCGCCGACGATGACCGGCAGATCCTCGGTGCGCTGCGCATCATCCTCTCCGCACGCGGATACGACGTGACCGTCGCCGCGGACGGCAAGCAGGCGCTCGACCGGGTGATCGACGACCACCCGGAGCTGGTCATCCTCGACCTCGGCATGCCGGGTCTCGACGGACTGGCCGTGATCGAGGCGATCCGCGGCTGGAGCACCGTGCCGATCCTGGTGATCTCCGGCCGCACCGATTCGGCCGAGAAGGTGGAGGCGCTCGACCGGGGTGCCGACGACTACGTGACGAAGCCGTTCGCGACCGACGAGCTGCTGGCGCGCATCCGTGCTCTGGTGCGACGGATGCCGGCAGCCGACGAGCAGCCTCGCGTGGAGTTCGCCGACGTGCTCGTCGATCTCGCCGGGCGCAGGGTCACCAGGGGCGGCCATCCGGTGCGGCTCACACCAACCGAGTGGCAGATCCTGGCGTTGCTGGTGCGCAACCCGGACCGCCTTGTCACCCGGGAGGCGATCCTCACCGAGGTGTGGGGACCGCACCACACCTCGGACTCCGGCTATCTCCGCCTGTACCTGGCCCAGCTGCGCAAGAAGCTGGAGCCCGAGCCGTCTCGCCCGCGTTTCCTGATCACCGAGGCGGGGATGGGCTATCGGTTCGTGCCGGCCGGTCAGCAGGAGTAGACGCCGAACCGATCCGGGTCCAGACTCGTACCCTGGAAGCACCGAGACCCGATCGGAGGTGCACGATGGCCGAAGGTGACGGCAGCGGGCGCGCCGATGCCCGGCCGCGGACGATCGCGCGGGGTGTCGCGAAGGCTTCTATGACGCTCGACGAGGCGCTGCGCATCGAGCAGCAGCTCGAACGCGGGTCGCTCGACCTCTCGCTTCCCGGCACGAGCGACATCGTCGCCGAGGCGCACCGGGTGCGGCTGAAGGCCGAGCTGTGGGGAGCGGATCGCACCGACGACCGACGTCGTCAGGCCAAGGGAACGGTCCTCGTGGTCTGCGCCTTCGTCGTGATCACGATCGTCGGCCTGGTCGCCTGCCTCGCGGTCGCCGTCTGATACCGGGGGTGTGCGAGCGCGCGATCACCTCAGATCGCCGAGGCGTGCGGAGCCGATTCCCGAACTCAGCTTCGCATCGTTTCGATCCAGCACGGCTAACAGGGCTGTGATTCCCACCAGCTGGTACATCCCGACAGTGATGGCCACCCCCAGCGGTAGGAAGATCGCCGCTCCCGGGTTGTCGCCGTTCGCCGTGCGCACGATGACGAGCACGATGTGCACGATCGGCAGCACCACACCGCGCATGACCAGGCGGATGTCTTCGCCCATTCCCGGTAGACATGCCTGTAACGATCCGTCGACACGAGCCGCCCGCTAAGGGACCGGCTTCAGCTGTCCACCAACGGTCAATTGATCGACCTCTGGTTCCCTCTCGATCGATCTTGTATCATCACGATGACACAACATGGGAGAGATGATGATCGCGATCCTGATGTTCGGTGAAGAGATTGCTGTGCTCGCGATCGCGCTCGTTACGGTGGGGATCGCTGCGCATCAGAGTCGTCGAGGAATTCGGAGAGGACGCACCTCAGCAATCGCGATAGCGACGTCTGTCTTCGCCATTGCAGGTGTGGTGACCTTCTACGGACTTCAGCTCTCGAATCCTCCGATGCAACCGGTCGGCTGGCACTACGCAGTCGCCCTCGCTTCGGCAGCCGTAGCGCTCGCGCTCCTCGCAGTGACTACTAGATCGGCGAGGCCGGTAACGGCAGGAGCGATTCTCAATTTCGCGGCCGTGGATCTCACTCCCCGCCGGGCCTGGTCATACGGCAAGAGATGGTGGATGGCCACCTGGCTGGTTCTAGCTCTGCTACTCCTTGCGACTGTTGTAGTTGCCGGTCTGGCCGCGGCTCGCGATGACTCCGGACGGTCGGCTGTAATCACGATCGTGACGGGCACAATGACGGCGAGTACCGATTTTCCTGGCTGGTTCTACGGCGTGCCGGTGCTTATCGCCTTCGCCCTGGTCATCGCATCCACCCTCTTCGCAATGTCTCGGGTGACCGGCCTTCTGGCGCGATCCACTGACACCGGATATGCCCTCGCCTCACGGCAGGTAACGGTGCGTCGCATCATGAGTCTCAGCACCGGGTCAATCGCATTCAGCCTCGGATCACTGTGGCTGTTCATCGCTCGCTCGAGTTCCCTCGCCACCCAATTCCCGACGGCGGAAGGGAGAGTCGACGTCGTGACGTCGTTTGCTGCCCTGCAGATCCCGCTCAGCGGCCTCGGGTTGATTCTCTGCGGTGTGGGCGTCGGTATGATGGCGGCGTCTGGGATATCGAAGACGCCGCGGGCCGAGAACGAAGACGCCCGGCTCGAGCAGCGCCGGCGCACCAATGTCCATTGATCTCACAGGGGCAGCGCCGCCGTCCGACCAGATCTACCAGCACCTGCGCGGGCAAATCCTGTCCGGCCGACTCGTACCCGGTGAACGTCTCGCGACGGTGAGACAGCTTGCCCGTGACCTCGGAGTGGCGCCGGGAACGGTGGCGCGCGCCTACAAACAACTTGAAGTAGACCAGCTCATCATCACGAAATCCGCTGCCGGCACGCGCGTCAGCGAGCGCGCAACAGCGATTCCTGCCGACGTGCTTTACGCGGCGCGTGCGCTCCACGAGCGCGCGACACAAGCCGGGCTCACCTACGACCAAACCACTGCAGCGCTCCGCACACTCTGGAACGCGCCGGAGTAGCCGGTCTACACCAAGGCTCAGGATTCGACGTTCAGGGCAAGGCCTTGGATCGAGTACCGGCGTTCGAGGTCAGCAGTTGCGCGGCCCCATGCACTGCCCGCGACGCGTGTCTGATGAGCCTTGAAGGCGCTCTCACTGTCGAACCGTTCCTCGACCTGCCAGACCAATGGATCGTCTGTTGGCGTGACCGCGAACGATAGGCATCCGGGCTCCATCCGCGTCATGGATACGTGCTCGGGAAGGAGCTCTGCGACCTGCCGCGCTTGGATGGCATCCGCACAGATGAGTTGACCGCTCAAGCGCACATCATTCACCGGCCGATTCTAGGTCAGCGCGCCGGGGGAGCGGTCGCTGCTCCTTCGGGGGCAGGATGAGGCCCGAGATCGTCGTTAGGTTTCTGGTATGTCTGCTGACGCGTTCGACACGGTCTGGATCAATGGCAGCGTGGGCGCGGGTAAGTCGACCACCGCCGCCCAGCTTGGTGAGGAACTGAAGCGGCGCGGAGTACCCGGCGCCGTTATCGATGTCGACGAACTGCGTCGGTCGTGGCCGTCCCCCGACGGTGATCCCTTCGGCACGGAGGTCGCGCTCGTAAACCTTGAAGCCGTGGCCGGCAACTACCGGATGCGCGGAGCTCAGTTAGTCGTGATCGCCGGCGTGATCGAGAGTCGTGAGGAGCTGACTCGTAGCGCCGATGTGGTGGGAACCCGCCGCATGCTGCACGTTCGGCTCACGATCGAACGTGACTGTGCCATCGACAGGTTGCGTACTCGGCATGATCACGACGCGTCCGGGCTGGAGTGGCACGAGCGCCGTCATCCGGAACTGGCGCAGATCCTTGATCGTGCCGGCTTCGAGAACGATGTCGTTTTCGACACTTCGACAACGACGGCCGCGGAGGTCGCTCGGAAGATCGCCGACGTGCTGTTGCCCGCCGGCCGAGAATAGACGCTCCCGCAAGAGGATGCGCGTGCGGGCAGGCGCACGCGCATCTTTTGCCGATGGCCTCCGGCGGATGTGAAGCATTCGTTGAGTGCGGTGTCATCACGGGGCCGACGCTGGCAACGGCACTCGTTACTGAGGGAGTGAGCGCCAGCCGACTCAACGCCGCCTACCGACGCGATGGCGGACCCGTCCCCTGGTAGAGACGACATCGCCCCGTACGACGGAGCACTTTGCCCAGGTGCACTCCCACAGCGCCGGCGTCGTGTCGGCGACCGGCTCAGAGCGCCCCTAACTGGTCGAATGCGGCGTCTGCCTCGGCGCCGAGCTGGTCGGGACTCGTCGCCCGGCGGCGGGCTATCTGGTAGCAGGCCAGCGCAATGTGGCCTGCGAACACTGCCGTCGGCTCACTCGTGCCACGACCTACGAGAAGTTCAGCAAATCGATCGGCGATCAGCTGCGTTTTCAGGGCATCGTGTGCGCGTAGTTCAAGGTGCTTCTCGACCAGCTCGTAGTGCAGCGCATAACCGTCGATGTTGTCGCTTGCGTAAGCACAAAGCGCGACGACGATAGCCCGCAGTTGCGCGACTGCCTCCGCGGCGGTGCGGGCTGGCGCCACGGCCTCGGCCGCCGCGAATTGGGTGATCCGCTCGAGAATGTCCTCTTCGTGTGCGAACACCACCTCGGCCTTGTCTCCGAAATACCGGAAGAACGTGGTGCGTCCCACGTCGGCGTGGGCCGCGATGTCGGTCACGGAGACACTGTCGTAGCCGTTCGCGGCGAAGAGCTCGTCCGCGGCTTGGATGATGCGCTGGCGGACGAGACGTCGCTTGCGCTCCCTGAGGGACTCGCCATTGGGCATGGTTTGCGACACGGTCCGAGACTACACGAAAACGGTACGCGGAACCATTCGGAACTGCGTATGTTACGGTACTGAGTACCAATTGAGCGGATGCCTGCCGCCTGCACAGTAGAGGAACCGTCATGACCGAGTCGCTCGCGATCACCCGCGTCACCCACAGCTGCCACCTGATCGAGATCGGAGAACTGACGGTGCTCACAGACCCGTGGTTCTCGCAGAAGACCTTCTACCACCCCGGCGAGCCCATCGCTTTTCAACCGGAGGAGCTGCCACACCTCGATGCTGTCGTGATCAGCCACGAGCATTACGACCATTGCGACCTCGACGCGTTCAAGCGATACCCGGACAAGGGCGTACCGATGATCGTCGCCGGCCCGGTTGTCGAGAAGGCGCGGAAGGCAGGCTTCACGAACGTCACTCCACTCGAGGCGTGGGAGAACACGAACGTCGGTGACCTGACTTTCCATGCAGCGCCGGGTGAGCACGGGGTCTACGAAGTCACATATGTGATCGCAGGCGGCGGCCGCAGCGTCTACTTCGCCGGCGACACCCTCTTCACGCCGGAACTGCGCACCTTGCCCGACCGTTTCGGTCCCCTCGACGTCACCCTGCTCCCGGTCAACGGTCTCCACATACGGATGGCGGAAAACAAGCAGGTCGTCATGAACGCCGAAGAAGCCGCCGAGCTCACGTCCGTTCTGCGCCCCAAGATGGCAATCCCGCAGCACTACGCGTTCACGGCCGGCCCCATCGGCGATCGCCTCATCCTCAAGAGCGACAAAGACCCGGCGCTCTACGTCGATGCCGCCCGTCGTCTGGTCCCGGACGTTCCCGTAACAGTGATCAAGCCGGGAGAACGCCTGGTTGTTCCGGAGTGAAGTAGTGGCGAGATAGGCGCACTCGCGTCTTCTGTCGACGGCCCGCGCCGAGGTGAAGCATCCGTTGAGCGCGGTGTCATCATGAGAGACGATGCGAAATGAACGGCTGATCCCCAGGCGCACTCCCGAATCGCGCGCCGTGGTCGAGAGGGTCCAGCTTGTCATGGACCTGACCTCGCGTCTGAACGTGCTGCGTCACAACGACATCGAGGGGCGCACGGCTGTTCTCAGCGAGATCCTCGGCCGGCCCGTACCCGAGACGCTCACTGTCTACCCGCCGTTCTACTGCGACTACGGACTGGGCCTCGAGTTCGGCGATCACGTGTTCGTGAACCAGAACTGCGCGTTCTACGACCTCGGCGGAATCACCATCGGCGACCGCTCCATGATCGGCCCGGGCGTCACGCTCAGCACCGCGGGGCACCCTGTTGAGCCGGGGGAGCGGTTCGATGGCATCACCGTCGCGCCCATCGTGATCGAATCCAACGTCTGGATCGGGGCGAACGTGACCGTGACCCCCGGGGTGCGCATCGGTTCCGGGTCGGTCATCGCAGCGGGCGCCGTCATTGCGAAAGACGTCCCAGCCAACTGCGTCGTCAGCAGCAACGGATACGTCAAGCGCCGAGACCTCACACCGTCGCCTTAGCCGACGTCCGCAGCGCTAGCCGGACGCGAGCGCATCTCCAGCGAAAGCGAGTTGGGCGGGAGCGAGGCGACGCCAGAACCCGGGGTCGTGGCCGCCGGCCTCGAAACCGCCCGCGGGATGCGCGGAAAAGCCGGCGACATAGTCGCGGACGTTCGGATAGAAGCCGTCGCCCGTACCACAATCAATGCGGACGGCAACGCCCGCCAAGTCGGACTGGCGGCCGAAGACGGTGTTGCGCGCGAAGTCCGCGGCGTCGTCGAAGGCGCCCTTGGCCGCCTGGGAGAACGTGTGCCACAGTGCGGGGCTCTCAACCGCGACGGCGGCGACTCGCGAGTTTCCGAGTACGCCGCCCAAGCGGAGCGCTCCGTAGCCTCCCATCGACCAGCCCATGAACGCGATGCGATCAGCGGGTCTGGTGCGCAGGCCCCGCGCCGCAAGCTGAGGAAGCAACTCGTCGACGACCATGGCACCGGCATCCGTTCCGTCTTCCCGCGGATGCCAGTAGCCGTTTCCTCCGGCGACCGACGCGAGCGCGAACGGCTTGCGGGACTGCACAGCTTGCGCAAGATAGGCGTCGAAACGCATCGAGGTAGAGAACGCGGCCCGTTGGTCGTCGCCATATCCGTGCAGAACGACAGCGACGGGCAGTTCAGCTCCGGGCTTCGTGCCCGGCGGGTAGGCGATCTCGTATCCGACCCGCCGACCGCCCATGTGCGCAGACACGAACGACCCGGCGACCACCGGACCCGCCGTAATACTCGGCACCACACCGTCCGGGCCGTCAAGGCCGAGTGCGCGGTACATGGTGGAGCGACCAGGTAGCAGATTCTCATTCACGGCGATGCCGGCGCCGGTGAGCACAGCCGCCGCGGCAATGCCGATTCCCGTTCCGAGCGCGACGCGGCGGGTAACAGGGCGCGCGGTCATGGCCACATTGTGACAGCGTTCGGCCGCCCGCCGGCTCGGACATACCCACGTGGTCCGCGGATGCCGCGCCCCATATCGTGGACCCGTGGCTCAGAACGATGTACCCGGCGTGCTTGCGTCGGTGCGCGATGACTTTCCGCGCTGGTATCAGGACGTACTGGAGAAAGCGCAGCTCGCCGACAACGGGCCGGTGCGTGGCACCATGGTCATCCGACCGTACGCGTACGCCATCTGGGAGCGGATGCAGGCCGATGTGGATGCCCGCATCAAGGCGACCGGCGCCGAGAACGTCTACCTACCGCTGTTCATCCCGCAGTCGTATCTAGAGCGCGAGGCCGAGCACGTCGAGGGTTTCAGCCCCGAACTCGCCGTCGTCACTCACGCCGGCGGCAAGGAGCTGACGGAACCGGTCGTCGTGCGGCCCACGAGCGAGACGGTGTTCGGCGAGCTCATGTCCAAGTGGGTTCAATCGCATCGCGACCTGCCGATGCTGCTGAACCAGTGGTCGAACGTCGTGCGGTGGGAACTGCGTCCGCGCCTGTTCCTGCGCACCACCGAGTTCCTGTGGCAGGAGGGGCACACGGCGCACGCGACTGCGGAGGACGCTGCCGCGTACGCGCGGCGCATCCATCTCGGCGTGTACCGTGACTTCCTCCAGAACACCCTCGCGATCCCCGTGCTGGTCGGCGTGAAGAGCCCGAGGGAGCGCTTCGCCGGAGCGATTAACACGATGACCTGCGAGGCGATGATGGGCGACGGCAAGGCGCTCCAGATGGCGACGAGCCACGAACTGGGCCAGAACTTCGCGCGGGCCTTCGACATCCGGTACACGGATGCTTCCGGCCACGTTCAGACATGCTGGACGACCTCATGGGGTTCCAGCACGCGCATGATGGGCGGTCTGATCATGTCGTACGGTGACCAGGCCGGCCTCCGTGTTCCGCCGAGCATCGCGCCCATCCAGGCCGTGGTGGTCGCGGTGAAAGACGATGAGCGCACGGTGACCGCAGCGTCCGCCGTCGCCGACGAACTGGCGGATGCCGGCGTGCGCGTGCGCCTGGATGCCCGCAGCACGCCGGGTTTCGGCCGCCGGGTCGTCGAGTGGGAACTCAAGGGCGTTCCGGTGCGCATCGAGATCGGCCCGCGCGATGTGGACGCACAACAGGCGACGATCGCTCGTCGGGATACGCGCGGCAAGAGTACGTGTCCGCTCGATCGCCTGAGCTCCTCCGTTCCTGCGCTGCTCGGCGCCATGCAGGCGGAGCTGTTCGAACAGGCGGCGAACCGACTCGCCGACAACACCGTTGACGTCCGCACCGTCTCGGATGCCATCGCCGCCGCCGCGACCGGGTTCGCACGGATTCCATACTCCGTGCTCGGCGAGGCCGGCGAAGACGAATTGGCCGACAACGCGATCACCGTGCGCTGCCTGCAGACCGAGCAAGGCGGCCTTCCGGAAGCCCACACCGACGAGAACCTCTTCGCCGTCGTGGCAAGGAGTTACTGAGTAGCCCGAGTCATCGACCCGTACCGGTCAGCCTCCTGCGAACTCCTCGACCGCCCGCCGCCCGGCATCCGCGGTGCGCTGCAGAAAGCCGGCGATGAGTTCGAGCTCGGCGGGGGAGTATTCGGCGCACACGGCATCCATCTGCGCGTTCATGCCCTCGTAGTGGCTGAAGACCTCACCGATCGCGTCCGGTCGAACGGAGACCACGACGCCTCGGCGGTCGCTCGCGTCGCGTTCGCGGCTGATCCACCCGCCCCTCTCGAGCCGGTCGATCACGCCCGTCATGGTCGCCGGATGCACACCGGCACGGCGTGCCAGGGCGCTCGGGCTCGTGGCCCCGTGCTGGGCGAGGTAGTCGAGGCAGTCCAGGTCGATGTCGCGCAGCTCGACGCGGGATGAGACGTGGTGCGAGAGCAGCGCGATCTGATTGTTCACCTCGCGGAAGCGTCTCTTCAGCTCGGCGGTGAGCCGCCGGTGCTCGCGTGCGTCGCTCGAACCTCTAGGCATTCTCGTCTCCATACAGTATGGTTCTCATATTATCTGAATCACCGGTCTAAGGAGAATCTAGTGAAGATAGTGGTGTTCGGCGCGAATGGTCCGACGGGTCGCCTCGTCACACGCCTCGCCCTGGAACGAGGTGTCTCGGTGGTCGCGGCGACGCGCTCGCCGCGGGCGTTCCCGTTCGCTCACGAGAACCTCGTCGTCGAGCATGCAGATGTCTTCGACAGCGCTTCGGTGAGCCGCGCAGTGGGTGGAGCGGATGCCGTGCTGTCGGCGCTCGGGGTTCCGTACAGCCGGCGGGAGATTACGACATACTCCGCAGGCACGGCCGCCATGCTCGACGCGATGGCGCAACACAAGGTGCAGCGGCTTGTCTGCGTGAGCTCCAGCGCCGTCGATCCCGAGGCGGGCCCGCACGGCGGCTTCCTCTTCGAGCGCGTGCTGCAGCCGTTCGTCGCCGGCGTTCTCGGCAAGACGCTCTACGACGACATGAAACGCATGGAGGCGATGCTGAGCGAGAGCGACGTCGGCTGGACGGTCATGCGGCCATCCGGTCTCTTCGACTCCGAGGCCGTCAGCGACTATCGCGTCGCCGAGCGCTACCTTCCACAGAAGTTCACGGCTCGTATCGACCTCGCGGATGCGATGCTGCGTCAACTCGACGACCACCGGTTCGAGTGCGCCACCGCCGCGGTCGGCACGGTGAGCGGAACGCCGTCTGTGGCTCAGCTCATGATGCGTGAGGCCTTCAAGAGACCGCCGAGGCAAGCACCGCTCGGCTCTTGACCGACCACTCCTGCGCGCCTAACATACAACCAAATGGTTGTAGATAAGCGGATGTCCGACATCCTCACCGAAGACGACATCGACCGGATCTTCCACGCGCTCGCCGACGCCACCCGGCGTGACATCGTGGCGCGCACGCTGGGAGGCGATCGATCCATCTCGGGTCTGGCGCAGAGCTACCTGATGAGTTTCGCCGCCGTGCAGAAGCACGTGAGCGTGCTCGAGCGGGCGGGTCTGGTGACGAAGGAGCGCCGGGGGAGGGAGCAGCTGGTGCGCGCGGTGCCGGAGACGATCAGGCGTGCGAACGAGCTGCTCGCCCGCTACGAGGCGCTGTGGCGCGAGAGGGCGGCGGCGATCGAGAACATCCTCACCGAAGAGATGACGAAGGGACACGACAGATGACCGTGATCAGCACCGTGAGGGATGCCGAGCACCTCACGCTCACGTTCGTGGCGGAGTTCGCTGCGCCGCCGGAGCGCGTCTGGCAGGTGTGGGAAGACGCCCGCCAGCTGGAGCGCTGGTGGGGTCCGCCGACCTGGCCGGCGACGTTCGACGAACACGACCTGAGCGTCGGCAGCAGAAGCGCCTATTACATGACGGGGCCGGAGGGTGACAAGGCGCACGGCTGGTGGGAGATCGTCGCCGTCGATCCGCCGCGCGGTCTCGCGTTCGACGAGGGGTTGTCCGATGACGACGGCAAGCCGACCGCCGACCTGCCCGCACGTGTCGAGGTGACGCTCGAACCGGTCTCGCTCGACGGAGACGCAGAGGGCACTCGCATGACCACCGTCAACCGATTCGTCAGCGTGGAGCAGTTGGAGCAGATGATGCAGATGGGTATGGAGGAGGGCATGCGCCTGGCCATGGGCCAGATCGATGCGATCTTGATTTCGGAAGGGGTGAAGCGATGAGCAGCGTCGCGGCCATCCAGCCGTGCCTGTGGTTCAACGACCAGGCGCGGGAGGCGATGGAGTACTACGTGAGCGTCTTCCCGGACTCGCGCATCGTCTCGATCGACGAGTATCCCGACGAGAAGCTCGATGAGCACTTCTCCGGGATGTCCGGCAAGGTGCTGAACGGACGCTTCACCCTGAACGGTGTGGACTTCGTCTGCCTCGACGGCGGTCCGATGTTCACCTTCAATGAGGCGATCTCGTTCGTCGTCACCTGCGCCGATCAGGCGGAGATCGACCGGTACTGGTCCAAGCTGTCGCACGTGCCGGAGTCCGAGCAGTGCGGGTGGTGCAAGGACCGGTTCGGCGTGAGCTGGCAGATCATCCCGCAGAACATGGGCGAACTGACTCGACGCCCGGAACAGGTTCAGGCGATGATGCGGCAGAAGAAGATCGTGATCGACGCGCTCGCGAACGCCTGACCGTTCCGAGGAGGCTAGTGAGCGATAGCGGCGGCGTCGATGGTGCGGTCCACGACGCCGGAAGCGACGGCCCTCAGCTGCAGGTTCCGTGAGCGCGCGTATCTGCGCAGCGCCGTGAAGGCGTCGTCCATGCTCAGGTCGGCCGACTGCGCGAGCACACCCTTGGCCTGCTCGATCAGGATCCTGCTGTCCAGCGCGTGCTGCAACTGAGCGACGACCAGGTTCGACTGGCTGGCGATGCGCTCGTGCACGATGCCGATGGTCGCCACATCGGCGAGCGCTTGCGCCACGTCGGCGTCGCGGTGCGGGAACGCGCCGAGGCGGGTGCGGAACAGGTTCATGGTGCCGATCACCTCGCTGCGCAGCCGCATCGGCGTGGCGTGGAGCGACAGGAAGCCGTGTTGCAGCGCGATCGAGGCGAATTCGGGCCACGAGGCGGCAGCGGCCTCGATGTCGGGCACATCGATGGCACGACCGGTCCGGAACGAGTCGAGGCAGGGGCCGGTACCCGCGCTCAACTGCATGAGTTCGACGAGTTCGACGCTCTCGCTCGTCGAGGCCACCAGATGCAGTCCCGAGCCGGGCTCGGCGAGGAGCAATCCGCCAGCTTGCACGCCGAGGATCTCGGTGCACTCGGTGACCAGGGTGTGCAACAGCTCCACAACGTCGTAGTCGGCGGTCAGCGTGTCCGCGACGGCGACGAACGCCGCGCTCAGCTTCGACTCTCGTGAGGCATCCGCCATGTTCTGCTCCCCTGAATGGTCTCGCATCTCAAGTATCGATCTCGCGGTCGGGGAGCGAGCCGAAATCGAGCCGCCCCCCGACCACATCGAGCGCGACATCGTGCACCGAACGCCCCGCGGCGAACGCGTGCGCACGCAAGCGGGCGAAGGCATCGGTGGCCGGAACGTCGAGTTGCACGATTATCATCCCAATGGCCTGATGCACCTCCCGGCGCAGGGCAGGTGCGCCGCCGGGTTCCGCCTGCTCCGACTCGCGGGCGGAGCGGATTGCGAGCCCGGCGGCCGCCATCGTCGCGGCCTCTGCCAGCACTTGCGCGGTCTCGACCGAGGGCCGATCCAGCTCACCCGGTCGCATCCGGTAGAGGTCGACCGTGCCGATGACGACCGCTCCGAGCCGGAGCGGGAACGAGAAGACGGCACGGGCGCCGGCGCGCACGGCGGCGGGCGTGAACACCGGCCACGCATCGCCGTCCGAGGAGTCGAGATCGGCAGCGAGTACCGCGCGGTTCTCGGCGATCGCCTGCCAGTGCGGGCCTTCGGCCAGGTCGAACTGCAGTTCTTCAAGCCGTGTGGCGAGGGAATCGCTGGCCGCGATCGTCGTCTGGCGTCCTGCCGTCCCCATCACCGAGATCGACGCACCGTCGACCGGAAGCGAAGACAGGAACGGTGCGCAGATCGTTGCGCCGACATCGTCTGCTCGCTGCCCGGGGTCGCCGAGTCCGCGGGATCCGCTCCCGTCATGGAGACGACCATCGTTCACGTGCGCTCGCAGACTTCTGGCGCTTATGCGCTGAGTTCACCGTACGCCCGATCCGAAAGCGGGCACGACGCGTACGCTGGAGACAGGTTGTCCCAGACCCTGGCCGCCTGACGATCGAAGATGTCGCGGATGCCGCGGCGCAGGCCAGGAGGATGTCATGACAACCGCCAATCTGCCCCAGGGTGCCGGTGCGCTGCGTTCCACCGTTCCGCGTCCGGAACGGCCCAACGACTACACCCAGCTGGCTGCGGAGATCCGCGGGTCGGGTCTTCTGCGCCGCAGGTATGGGTACTACTGGACGAAGCTGATCGCGGTTCCGTTGGCCTACGCAGGCTGCTTCGTGCTCTTTCTCTGGGTGGGGAACTCGTGGTGGCAACTGGCCGTCGCCGCGGTGGTCGCGTTCGTGTTCACGCAGACCGCGTTCCTGGGGCATGACGCCGCCCACCGGCAGATCTTCCGCTCGGGCCGCTGGAACGACTGGATCAGTCTCATCCTGGGCGGCCTCTTCATCGGCATGAGCTACGGCTGGTGGCAGCACAAGCACACGAGGCACCACGCGAATCCGAATCGCGAGGGCTACGACCCCGACATCGAACTGCCGGTCATCTCCTTCACCCCGGAGCAGGCGAGCCGCCGCCGGCCGTGGCCGCTTCCGTGGGTGCTCTCACACCAGGGTACGTTCTTCTTCCCGATCCTCTTCCTCGAAGGCATCTCGCTGCACGCCTCGAGCGTGCGCCGCGTCTTCGGGCGGGAGCCTGTCGCCAGGAGACCGGTGGAGATCGTGTTCCTGATGGTGAGGCTGCTCGGATATCTGGGCATCCTCTTCCTCATGCTGCCGCCAGGCAAGGCGGGAGCGTTCCTGGGCCTCCAGCTGGGCCTCTTCGGGTTCTACATGGGCATGTCGTTCGCGCCGAATCACAAGGGGATGCCCCTTGTGCCGAAGGATATGCGGCTGGACTTCCTGCGCAGGCAGGTGATGATGAGCCGGAACATCCGGGGAAGCTGGATGCTCGACTTCGCGATGGGCGGTCTCAACTACCAGATCGAACACCATCTGTTCCCGTCGATGCCGAGGCCGCATCTGCGCCGCGCCGCGCCGATGGTGCGCGACTACTGCGTCGCACGTGATGTGCCATACATCGAGACCGGCCTGCTTCAGTCCTACGGCATCGTGTTCCGGTACATCAACCGGGTCGGCCTGGGCGAGAAGGATCCCTTCGCGTGCCCGATGCTGGAGCGGAGACAGAGCATCTGACGGATTGCGCACGCCACACGCGTTGACCGCCGATCACGCGATTCACCGTGCCATGCGCGTCCGAGGCACGAGCTGCGGAAAGGCGGCCAGGACCATCTCGGCGAGCTCGCGGGGCGGGCTGGTGAGGGGATCAGCGGCCGGCAGGCCCGTCTCGTGCTCGAGAGCGGCGATTGCGGGCCGGATCTCCTCGGGGCGCATGTCTTCGTGGTTCATCGTGACGCCGATCACCCTGGTGCCCGCGAACGACTCGATGAGCGAGATCTCGCTCGCTGCGCTCGGCACCGGCATCATCGGGAAGTCTCCGAGCGCCTTCCGCTTCGGGGCGTGCTGCACGATGACCGCCTCGGCACGACTTCCGCGCAAAATGTGCGCGCTGGTCATGTACGCGGGATGGCTGAGGGCTCCCTGCCCTTCGACCACGATCACGTCGGGATCCTCGCCGAGCCACGCGGCCACCACTTGATCCTCCACCTCGCCTGAGCAGAACTGAGGCACGATGGCGTCGAGCGCGACCCCGTACTTTCCGCCCTGCATGATCGAGGTCTGGCCCGTGCCGACCATGACGGCTTTGACGCCCCGGTCGTTCAGCGCCTTCACGAGGAGGGTCGACGTGGTGCGTTTGCCGACCGCGCCGTCCGTGCCGAGCACCGCGATGCGCGGGCATGTGACGTCGAAGATGCGTCCGGAGAACAGGTGGAGGTCCTGCTTCTCCTTCGGCTTGCGCACGTCCGTGATCGTCACCTGGTGCAGCAGAGCCGCTGCCGCGAACTCGGCGTCATCGTTCAAGAATTCGTGCAGCCCGTTGACGATGTGCATGCCGTTCGCGATGCCGTCGAGCAGTACGGTGCGGTGCGCCCGGGTGAGCAGGCCGTCCGCTGGTGCGATACCCAAGATCAGATAGTCGGGCACGCTCCCGGCCCGTCTGATCGCATCGCGCAAGGAGGCGACGATCCGGATGCCGTTGGGTGCGCCGTCGAGCTGGCTTCCGGCATCCGCTCCCTCCAGCGTGCTGTCGATCACGCTCAGAATGCGATAGCGCTCGGAGAACCGCACAAGCCCGTTCGCGGTCTTGCCGTCCTGCGCCCCGAATTCGCCCTCGCAGTAGACGACGGCGGTGGCGCCGGACGGAAGGGCGGGTTCAGCGGCAGCGGTTGCCTGGGGAACCGCGACGCTTGACAGCGGCGCGGAGAAACGGGTGATCTGCGACATGGCGCTCCTCTGATTGACTCAGAGGAGGTGTCTGTCCTGCCTCGCGTGGCGGCCGTGATCTTCCCTGACGCCGGCAGTTGCCGGCTCGCAACGGTACCAGCCGCTCCTTCGCCGCACCTGAACGGTGCCTCACATACGCCGGGAAGTCTTCACGTTCGGTCGGCGGGCGCGAGTGGTTGACTCATCGTGTGAACCCCTGGCGAGTGGATCGGGGAGTCACTCCCGTCGCGACGGCGGAGTGGGAGGGGCGCGTCTCGGCCGCGCGCGTGATCCGACTGGTCGTTGTCGTCGCCCTTGCAGCCCTGCTCGTCGTCTTCGTGGTAATGCCTCAATGGCGGGACGCCGTGCATGCCATCGGCGTCGTTTCGAACGTTTCCGCCCCGCTGCTGCTCGTCGGGCTCGGCCTCGAGCTTCTCTCGCTCTGCGCCTATGCCCGCCTGACCTCGACCGCACTCGACCCATCCTCGCGACCTCGTTTCTGGCGCGTCGCCCGCATCGACGTCGCAGGCGTGGGCATCAGCAACTCGATGCCAGGTGGTGGGCCCGCATCGCTTGCTCTGCGCTTTCACTTGCTCACCCGTTCAGGTACGCCAGGCAGCGCGGCTGTGGGAGGCATCACCGCGGAAGTGGTGCTCTCGAACCTCGCGCTCGGAGCTCTGTTCGGGACGGGCCTGCTCAGTTCGGTCGCAGCCCTGCCGTCCGCTCCGTACTATCGGCTCGCCGGTGCATTCATGGTCGGCGTCTTCGGCACCGCAGTCGGCGGGCTCGCCTTCGCCCTGGCTCGTCCGGCGATCACACTGCGCGCGGTGCACCGGGTGGCGAAACGGCTACCCGGGGATCGTGCCGGATACGTGACACGTGCGTTCGCGCAGACCATCCGCGCCGTTCGCGCACTGGCAGGGAATCCACGTCGCTTCGCCGCCGCCGTCTTCTGGGCTGCGACGAACTGGGCGCTCGACGTCGCCTCACTGTGGGTCATGTTCGCGGCGTTCGGCACCATCGCTCCGCTTGCGCCGCTGGTGCTGGTCTACGCGTTGGCCGCCATCCTCGCGCTTCTGCCCATCACGCCTGGCGGCGTCGGGATCGTCGAAGGGGTGATGGTGCCTGCGTTCGCGGCGATGGGAACGCCACATGGAGTCGCGGTACTGGGCGTCACGGCCTGGCGACTGGTGCAGTACTGGATGCCGATGCCGCTTGGTGCGTTCGCCGGCGCCAGCCTGATGACCCACCGGGCCGATGGTCAGGGGGTGCTGCGCAGCAGGCGGAACTGGCGTGGGCTGCTTCGGGGCATCCGCACCTCGCCGCTGACACGAAAACCGAGCCGTTCGTAGAACGCGAGGTTGCCGCTCGTCGTCTCCAGGTAGGCGAGCATGCGTTCCGCATCGACCCGGTCGAGGCCCGTGACCATCAGCGCGGTGCCGACGCCTTGTCTCTGCACGACAGGATCGACGGCGAGCAGCTGCAAATACCAGTGCGGCTGTGCGGGGTAGGCGGCGAACACCCGTCTTCCCATCGTGACCATGCGCGGAATGCTCGGGCCCAGCGCCCACCCCGCCGCCAGGGCGAACGGCACAGCGTGCCGGCCGATCAGCCGCCTGCCGGGTGGTCGCCACACCGCGGCGCCGACCACCGCGCCTTCGCTCACGGCCGCATCGGTGGCGCCGAACGGCACTCCCTCGTGTTGCACGATTGCCCTGTACACACCGGCCAGCCGGCGGGGCCGGGATTCGGCGCGCGGAACCGCCCAGCGCATGACCGGATCGGCGTCGAACGCTCTAGCCATCATGGCGGCGATCTGAGGGATGTTCTCTTCGGTCGCCGCGCGAACGACGGTGTCCACGAATTCAGCGTAGGCACGCGGCCGGGCTGCAGACACGACGAGGCCGTGGGGGATTCCCACGGCCTCGTCGTTCAGACAAGTCCTAGGCGGCCACAGGCATCCGCCGCTCGGCCGTCACGTGCAACTCATCGCCTGACGCGTCCACACGCACGGACCCGCCGTCGTCGACGGAGCCGTTCACGAGCAGGTCGGCGATGCGATCGTCCACCTCGCGCTGGATGACCCGGCGCAGCGGCCGCGCGCCGAACTCCGGCTCGTAGCCGTGCTCGGCGATCCACTCGACGGCGGCATCCGTCACCGTCAGCGAGATCTCGCGCGTGCCCAGCCGCGACTGGGTGGCGGTCAGGAGCAGGTGCACGATGTCGCGCAGCTGCTGCTTGTCGAGCTTGCGGAACAGCACGATCTCATCGATGCGGTTGATGAACTCCGGCCGGATGTTCTCACGGAGCTTGCCCATCACCCGGTCGCGCAGAGCCTTCTCGTCACCGAATCCGTCGGCGCCCGGTGCCACGAAGCCCAGCGCACCGCTCTTGGAGGCCAGGAACTCGCTGCCCAGGTTCGAGGTCATGATGACCACCGTGTTGCGGAAGTCGACCGTGCGGCCCTGACCGTCGGTGAGCCGCCCGTCGTCCAGAACCTGCAGCAGCAGGTTGAAGATGTCCGGGTGCGCCTTCTCGATCTCGTCGAACAGCAGCACCGAGTACGGGTTGCGGCGCACGCGCTCGGTGAGCTGCCCTGCCTCGTCGTAGCCGACGTAGCCGGGAGGGGCGCCGATCAGCCGAGCGGCAGTGTGCCGTTCGCCGAACTCGCTCATGTCGAAGCGGATCATGGAGCGCTCCGAGCCGAACAACGACGCCGCAAGGGCCTTCGCCAGCTCGGTCTTTCCCACGCCGGTCGGCCCGAGGAAAAGGAAGCTGCCGACCGGCCGGTGCTCGTCGCCCATGCCCGTGCGGCTGCGGCGCACCGACTTCGCGACCGCGGTCACCGCGTCGTCCTGTCCGATCACACGCTCGTGCAGCTCGCTCTCCAGCTTGGCCAGACGCTCGCGGTCGGCCTCGCCGATCCGGGCGACCGGGATGCCGGTCGCGCGTGAGATCACCGCGGCGATCTGCGCCTCGTCGATGACGGCATCCGCCCCGATACGTGCACCAGCAGCGGATGCCTCCGCCAGCCTGGACTCGACGCCCGCGATCTCATCGCGCAGCCTCGACGCCTCCTCGTAGTGCTCCGCCGAGACCGCTGCGTTCTTCTCCGCCTCCAGGTCGGCCAACCGCTGCATCAGATCGGATGCGTCTGCCTGCTTGCCGAGCCGCAGCCGCAGTCGCGCGCCGGCCTGGTCGATCAGGTCGATCGCCTTGTCGGGCAGGTAGCGGTCGGAGACGTAGCGGGCGCTGAGCTCGACGGCCGCGCGGATCGCCTCGTCGGTGTACTCGACTCCGTGGTGCTCCTCGTACGCGTGACGCAGGCCGGAGAGGATCGCGACAGAGTCCTCGATCGACGGCTCGGCGACGGTCACCGGCTGGAAGCGGCGCTCCAGTGCCGGGTCCTTCTCGATCTGCCGGTACTCCTTGAGCGTCGTCGCGCCCACCAGGTGCAGCTCGCCCTTCGCGAGACGCGGCTTCAGGATGTTGCCGGCATCCATTCCGCCGTCGCCGCCGGCGCCCGCACCCATCACCGTGTGGACCTCGTCGATGAAGACGATGAGCTCGCCCTTACGTTGCGAGATCTCGTCCATGAGCTTCGTCAGGCGCTCCTCGAAGTCGCCGCGGTAACGTGTCCCGGCCAGCATGCCGGGCAGATCGAGGGAGATCACGCGCTTGTCGCGCAGCTGCTCCGGAACGACGCCGTCGACGATCGCCTGAGCGAGCCCCTCGACGATCGCGGTCTTGCCCACACCGGCCTCGCCGACCAGCACCGGGTTGTTCTTGGTGCGTCGGGAGAGGATCTCCACGGTCTGCTCGATCTCGTCGACCCGGCCGATCACCGGGTCGAGCCTGCCTTCGCGGGCTTCGAGCGTGAGATCGGTGCCGAACCGGTCGAGCATGGGCGTCTCGGATGCCTGCCCCTCGGCATCCGCATCACCTCCAGCGCCCACGGTCGCGGCCTCGCGCATGGCACCCGCGAGCGCCTCGGGCGTCACGCCTGCCGACTGCAGCACCTGGCCGGCGGGGGAGTCCTGCGCGATCACGAGTGCGTAGAAGAGGTGCTCGGGATCGATGTAGGTGGAGCCGGATGCGCGCGCCACCTGGTACGCGTGGAACAGCGTGCGCTGCGCCGGCGGCGTCAGGGCAGGCGCGTCCGTCGTCGCCTCGCCGGTCTGCGGCAGGCGCTGGTCCGCGGCGCGCACGATACGCGTGGGGTCGACGCCGATGCGACGCATCGCGTCGGCGGCCGGGTCCTCGTCGGCCATCACGCGAAGAATGTGCAGCGCGTCCAGCTCGTTGTGCCCGTGCTCGAGCGCGAACCGCCCAGCACGCTGCAGCACCTCTTGGGTGCGTCGGCTGAGGAAGCGGCTGATGTCGATCGAGCGGGCCGCGCGAGCGCGCTCGCCCGCGAGATAACGCGCGAGGAAGTCGTCGAACGAGTTGCCCTCGCCGTTCGCCTCGGCGCCACCGGGGATGAAGTTCTCAGGCACTGAATCTCCTGTAGTTTCCGGGTTGTCTTCCGTTGAACGACCCGAACTTGAGCCGGGTGTTATCAACTTCAACATCTATCACGCAGGGATATTCCCGGTGCAACTCCTGGAATCGCGCGCATACGGCGAAGGGCGCCGACAGTGGCCGGCGCCCTTCGTTCCGATGCGTTTACGGCAGCTTCGCGATGAGGTTCAGCACGCGTGTGGTCTGTGACGCACTGAAGTTGTCGTCACTGATCAGGGCGATGCCCGCGAGATGGAACGGTCCGGTCGTGAACGTCACCGCCATGCCCTCGAAGTTGTCGAGCAGCGGATTCGCCTGCGCCTCCTTGGCGCTCGCTCCCAGCGTCGGACACTGCACGACGTCGGCGACGAGCGTCTTGTGCAGCGCCAAGGAGCCGGACGCCGCAGAACCAGCCGGCAGAGAGAGATTCGAGACGCCGCTCACGTCGTGGGCCTTCCGCAGCCCAGTCACCGCGTACAGCTTCACCGAGTTTCCGATGGCCGGCGACCAGGCCGCCTCCTCCACGACGAGCGAGTCGTTGCCATACGCGGCCACCTCGGGGATGCGCATGCCCGGCTCCGCCCGGTATTCCACCTGCTTCGACAGGGCCCAGGTGCCGTGCCTGGCCTGTGTGTACACGAGCAGATGGTGCGCGGTGGCGTCGCCGTCGGTCGAGACGTCGCCCGACAGCGCGCCCTCCATGGCTGCCACGATCGTCTTACCGTCCGGCGTGATCGTGAGGCCTTCCAACGTGGCGTTCGCGGTCGCCTGGCCGGCGGCGGTCGTGCCGGTCACGGCGAAGCGATCGGGCACGGGGAGCGACGCCTTCTGGATGCCGTCCCTTCCGAACACGCGGATCGACGGCTCCGTCTCGCTGCTGACGACGAAGTCCCCGTTCGGCAGCACGGCGAGTCCCTCGTTGTCGCTGTCCGTTCCGTTGTATGGCGTGCCGTCCGGCCGTCTCAGCACGAGCGGGTCCCGCGTGATCCGGGGGTGCGTCACTCCGGAGAGGAACCAGATGCGCGCCGGGTCGGATCCGTGATTGTCGACGGCGGCGACGTAGCCGCCGCTGCGCGGGTCGCGCGCGAGCGATGACAGACCGCCCACCTGCACGCCGTTGTAGGTGACCTTGTCGAGGGCATCCGAGTAGTCGGTGGCGACCGCCGAGGGCTCGCAGCGGCGGGACTCGAGGCCTGGCAGCGCCCATGGGCGCGCGCCGGCGGTCAGCGCCACCTCCTGCGGGTCATGGTCGCTGACCTGGTTCGCGAACTCCGAGTTGACGTGCACGACCTGGTAGTCCGGCTTGCCGACGCCCGCGGTGACGAGGATGTGGTCGAGCACCTGCGAGATCCCGTCGTACACGTAGGTGTACTGCTGGTCCTTCGGCAGGGTGGTGATGAGATCCCGCAGGATCGGGGTGCCGGATGCCGCGCCGGTGAGCGTCTGCAGTGCGGGGCTGAACTGGTAGTCGTTCAGGTCCCCCGCGACGACCACCTTCGCCTTCTTGTCGGCCTTCAACAGCGATGCCACGAAGTCGTGCACCTGGATAGCCTGCTTCTGCCGCTGCACAGCGGATGACTGCTGGGGGTATTGGTAGCGCCCGTCGGCGTTCTGGTCGCCGAGCTTCGAGTCGAAGTGGTTGCCGATCACGAAGACGTTCTCGCCGCGGAACAGGAACTCGCCGACCAGGGGCTTGCGGCTGTCCTTCCACGCGTCGTCGGCCGGGTCTATGCGGCCGGGGGAGAGCGTGAGGTCCGGCTTGCCGTGAACCTTCACGACCGACGTAGCCGTTGTCGAGCGGTCGACGTTCGCCCCGCCACGGTCGACGAAGGCGACGCGGGTCGGGTCGAACAGGAACGCGACTCGGATATTGCCGCCGGGCTGTCCGCCGTCCTCGTCGTTCACCGGGTCGATCTCGCGCCAGTCGTACAGCGGGCCGCCTGCCGAGTGGATGGCCTGGGTCAACCTGGTCAGCGTCTGGTCGGCGGCCACGGTTCCGGAGTCCGTCGCGCCGTCGTTGTCCTGCACCTCCTCGAGCGCCACGATGTCTGGCGAGGCCAGGTTGGTGACCACTCCCGCCGCAAGGCGGCTGTACTTGCCGGCCGAGTCGCCTGGCGCGAGGTTCTCGACGTTGTAGGTGGCGACCGAGAGCCGATCATCCGATGCCCTCTTCGCCACGACCGGCTGCAGTCCACCGGACTTCACCTGCCCGAGCTCGGTTGCCGCGATGAGGTACCCGCCGTACAGCGAGTAGTCGATCGGCCCGACGGTAGCGCCGGCGAAGACGTCGCCGACGGTGACGTTCGGGTTCGACCCGTCGGCCGGCACCACCTCGAGGCGGCCCGACGGCGTCTCGTTCTCGCCGGGCAGGTAGGTGCCACCGCGGTAGGTGACGTTCTGGTCCGGCTTCGTGGTGATGTACTGCTCGCCGTACTTGTCGCTGGGGCCGACCACGCGTGCGTCATCCACCTGCACTCGCATCCCCTCGACCGACTCGTAGAAGTCGAGTGCAGAGCGGGTCGGCGTGATCGGGGTCGTCTCGATGTTGCCGCCGCCGAGGTTCGGCGCATAGGCATCCGGCACCGTCGTCGGGCTCAGCACCACGGGTGCGGGCAGGGGGTTGCCGTGCGAGACGGTGTAGACCTGCGGGTTCTGCAGCTCGGTGATCGAGAGGTTCGATGTCGTCGACGGCGAGTCCCCGCCGGCCAGCGGGTAGTAATCCTTCACGGTCGCCGAGACGAGCACCGAGTCTCCCGGCGCCGCAGAGGGCGCGGAGCCCGTATACACGAAGACGCCCTCGCTCGTCGCGGAGTTCGTGTCGGCGTCAGGGTCCTGCATCCAGAAGCCGCGGCTGGAACCGGATGCCCGCACTCCCGTCACAATGCCGGGCACGTTCGTCACCTTCTGGCCGTTCAAGGGGGAGACGAAGCTCGAGCCCTGGATGTCGTGGATGCGCGTCGTTCCCGGTGTCGGCGGGGTCGAGCCGCCGTCGTCGCCGGACGTGTCTGCAGCGCCGGGCGTCGGCGCCGCAGCGGAGAAGTCTGTTGCGTTGTTGTCGGTGTCCGCCGCGCTCGTGCGCTGCTCCGACGCGGTGTTCGAGGCACCGGCGGCCGGTGACCCCTCCGCGATCGCCGCTGTCCCGAAGCCGAGCAGGTCGACGGATGCCGTACCGCACGATGCGCTGTCGGCGCACGTCAGCGGCGTGCTGCCCGACACCAACGCCACGGTGCCGTCGGTGGCCGACATGGCGATCGAGCCCGCGACATCCTGCTGCGGCAGCGGCGTGGTGCCGCCGTTGCCCTTCGCCTCGGCGACCACGTAGAACGCACCGGGAGCGATGCTGCCGCTCAAGTCGGTGACCTGCCAGGTGCCGGTCGCAGACTTCGAGTGGTACTGAACGGACCATCCGGTGAGGTCGACCGCAGCCGACCCGCGGTTCGTCAGCTCGATGAAGTCGTTCGTGTAGGTCGAGCCCGCGTTGCCGCCGCCGCCGTACACCTCGTTGATCACGATGCCGGTCGACGGCGCCGCCTGCGCCGCGGTCGCCGTCAACGTGCCCGCGAGCATCCCGAGTGCCGCCGCCGCGACCGCGGCGCCTCTTCCCACGCGCGTGAGCTTGCCGTTCTGTATGACTTGGCTGCGCATACCCGATTCCCCTTCGACGCCTGCCACCCGATCAGGTGCCAGTGAACCCTGTGTGAAGTCACAGCGAAAGGTCGTCGACGTGGTTCGCTCATCCGTGCACGCCGCCGCACTCGCTACGGTGAAGTCACCGTCACGAAGGAGCACGAATGAGCGCAGCAGCCCGTCGTCCGGCAGGGGTGACCCTGATCGCCGTCCTCGCCTGGATCGAAGGCGCGCTCAACATCGTGGCAGGCGTGCTGCTGCTGGTGTTCCAGCACGAGCCGACCGTGCGCAGCGCGTGGTCGAGCAGCGCGTCGCTGATCACCTCGGCCATACTGTCGATCTTGTTCGGCGTGGTGGTCGTGCTCATCGCCGGGGGACTGCTGCGCGGTTCCGGTGGCGCCCGAATCATCGTCACGATCGTGCAGCTGCTCGCCATCGCCGCCGATGCCTTCACCGCCTGGGCGTTCCCCGGTCAGTTCGCGTGGGCCGCGATCAGTGCACTGATCTCGCTGATCATCATCATCCTGCTCTGGACGGGACGGGCGTCCGACTTCTTCCGTTCCCACTGAGACGGCGCGACGCCTGCCGTGCGTGTGCTTGACCCTGCCCCTGGGGTCAGCGTTTAGCGTGAATCGGGACGACAGGAGGCCCCATGAGGATCGGTGAGGTCGCTCGCCGCGCCGGCGTGAGCGTGAAGACCGTGCGGCACTACGAGTCGCTCGGGCTGATCGGCTCTTCCCGGCTGCCGAACGGCTACCGGGACTACGCGGATGATGCGCCGCGGCTGGTCCAAGAGGCGCACGAGCTCGGAACCGCGGGCCTGCGTCTCGAGCAGACCAGACCTTTTCTCGACTGCCTGGCCGGGGGCAGCGCGAACTCCGACGACTGCCTCGCAACGCGTCCCGCCTACCGCGCAGCCATCGACGACCTGACCCGGCGGATCGACGAGCTCCAGCGACGCCGGGAAGCGCTCGAGACGTTGCTCTCCGCCGCGGAGGAACGAGGGCGGGCGGAACTGGAGAATCCGGGTTGCGCACTCATGGGCACACCAGAGGCAGTCGTTTCTGAAGAGAGGAAAACTTCATGATCATCGCCGATGAGCGGACGTTCGCGTCTGCGCTCGAGCACGCGGAGACACCGGTGCTCGTCTACTTCTGGGCCACCTGGTGCGGTCCGTGCCGGGTGCTGGGCCCGTTGCTCGAGAGCATCGAGTCCGACCACCCCGAGGCGTTCACCATCGTCAAGGTGAACGCCGACGACAGCCCTCGCCTCGCGGCGCAGTACGGCGTCATGGCCGTGCCGAGCCTCAAGCTGCTCGTGGATGGCGCTGTCGTGCGCACGATCGTGGGCTCGAAGCCGCGCGCCGCTCTCGAGGCTGAGCTCGCCCCCGTGCTCGCGCGATAGCGCCCGCCTCAGGGGTGACGCCCGCCCGTCGCGCGGGTAGCGTGTGCTCAAACGGCGTCAGAATCGAGGCAAGGTCATGTCCGTCGTTCTCAATCCCTATCTGGGCTTCCGCGACAACGCACGCGAGGCCATGGAGTTCTACCAGTCCGTCTTCGGCGGCGATCTCACCGTGAGCACGTTCCGCGACTTCCACATGGAGGAAGACGAGAGCGAACTCGACAAGGTCATGCACTCGCAGCTGAACGCCCCAGGCGGCATCGTGCTGATGGGCGCGGACACCCCCAACCGCATGGAGTACACGCCCGGCGGCTCCATCACCGTGTCGCTGAGCGGCGACGACGAGCCGAGCCTGCGCGGCTACTGGGACGGCCTGTCGCAGGATGCCACTATCGTCGAGCCGCTGGAGAAGGCTCCGTGGGGCGACTGGTTCGGCATGCTGGTCGACAGGTTCGGTGTGAACTGGATGGTGAACATCTCCGGGCAGGGCTGATCCGGCGAGCCTGGCCGGCGGCCGACCCGATCCCTGCACGACTGACGACGAGGAACGCATGGCAGACGAGACGACGCTCGAGGTTCAGGGGCCGGAAGGCGCGCGCGCGGTGCGCATCAGCCATCCGGACCGGGTCGTGTTCCCGGAGCCGGGCATCACCAAACTCGATCTCGCGCGCTACATCGAAGCGGTAGCCGACCCGTTCCTGATGGCCAACGGCGACCGGCCGATCTCGCTGCAGCGCTTTCGCGAGACGATCGACGGCGAGCAGTTCTTCTCCAAGAACCCTCCGCGGGGTGCGCCCGCGTACATCCGCGACATCAAGGTCGTGTACCCGAGTGCGAGGTCGCATCCACAGCTCGTGCTCGACGAACCCGCCTCGGCCATCTGGGCCGTGCAGATGGGCACGGTGGTCTTCCACCCGTGGGCGTCGCGCGCGGAGAACTCGGACAACCCCGACCAACTGCGCATCGACCTCGACCCGCAACCGGGAACCGACTTCGACGACGCCGTCCCGGCGGCGATCGAGTTGCGCGCCGTGCTCGCCGAGGCGGGACTGGATGCCTTTGTCAAGACCTCCGGGAACCGTGGTCTGCACGTGTTCGCTCCGATCCGGCCGGAGCACGAGTTCCTCGACGTGCGGCACGCGGTGATCGCTGCGGCACGCGAGCTGGAGAGGCGCATGCCGGATGCCGTGACCACCGCCTGGTGGAAGGAGGAGCGCGGACGCCGAGTGTTCGTAGACTTCAATCAGGCGAACCGCGACCGCACGATGGCCGGCGCCTACAGCCCGCGCGCGCTTCCGCACGCATCAGTATCGTGCCCCGTGACGTGGGACGAGCTGGAGTCGGTGGACCCCCGATCCTTCACCGTGCTGACCGTGCCCGACCGGCTCGCCGACGTCGGCGACCCGTGGGAGAACTTCGGCGAGCGGCCCGGGAGCATCGAGGTGCTGCTGTCGTGGTGGCAGCGCGACCTCGCGGACGGCCTCGGCGAGTTGCCATTTCCTCCGGACTTTCCGAAGATGCCTGGCGAGCCGCCCCGCGTGCAGCCCAGCAAGAAGGTCGCCGAGAACTGGGATCACGAGGGCAACCGGATCGACGCCGACTGATCAGGAGATGGCGCGGATCAGGAGATGACGCCCGACAGGTCGTACGCCACCGGCCGGTCCAGCTGATCGAACGTGCAGGAACGCGGTTCCCGGTCGTCGCGCCAGCGGTCGAACTGAACGGTGTGCCGGAACCGCATTCCCTCGAGCTGGTCGTACCGCACCTCGAGCACGCGCTCCGGGCGCAGCCTGACGAACGAGACATCCTTGCTGCCGGAGAACCTGCTGCGGTCGGTCTCACCCTTGACCATCTCGCCGTTCTCGTCCCGTTCCACGAGCGGCTCCAGCTCGTCGACCAGCTCGAGTCTGCGCGCGTTGCTGAATGCGGATGCGCCGCCCACGTTCCGCAGCACGCCCTGGTCGTCGTAGAGGCCGAGCAGCAGCGACCCCACCCCGTGACCGCTGGAGTGCACCCGGTAGCCGATGAGAACGACGTCGGCCGTGCGATGGTGCTTCACCTTGAGCATCGTGCGCTTGCCGGGGGAGTACGGCGCGGTCAGCGGCTTCGCCACGACGCCGTCGAGACCGGCCCCCTCGAACTCGACAAGCCAGCGGCGGGCGAGGGAGACGTCCGTCGTCGTCTGGCAGAGGTACAGCGGATGCTCCCACTCGGTTGCGAGCTTCTCCAGCGCCGCCCGGCGCTCGGCGAACGGATGCTCCATGAGATCGTCGCCGTCGAGGGCGAGCAGGTCGAAGGCGACGAACATCGCCGGTGTGGTCTCGGAGAGCATAGTGATGCGGCTGGCGGCGGGATGGATGCGCTGCGACAGAGCCTCCCAGTCGAGCCGCTCGGACCCGGGCTTCCCGGTGCGAACGACGATCTCGCCGTCCACGATGCAACGCGGCAGTTGCCGTGCGAACGCGGTCACCAGTTCGGGGAAGTACCGGGTGAGCGGCTTCGCGCCTCGGCTGCCGATCTCGACGTCCGCGATCCCCTCGGCGGCGCGCTCGACGCCCACGATGCCGCGGAACCCGTCCCACTTCGGTTCGTACGACAGCCCGCCCTCCACCGAGTCCGGCTCGGGTACGGCGTCGACGGCGCGGGCGAGCATGGGAGCGGGAAGCGATGCGGCCATCCTCCGATCATGCCGTCTTTCGCCGGTCCGACGACAGTGCGGAGTTCACACGCCACGCGGGAGCGCGGCGGTCGAGCCGATCGCGTCAGCGGTCCAGAGGTGCATGGTGGCGTACGCGCGCCACGGCCGCCATCGCTCGCCGAGCCCTAGCGCCTCGGCCGGCGACACGCCCCCCAGCGCCCGGCACAGCACGAGATCGCCGACCGGGAAGGCATCCGGATCCCGCAACACGCGCAGAGCGAGGTAATCGACGGTCCACGGGCCGATACCGGGCAGCGCGAGCAGGTCGGCGCGAACGTCCATGTGGTCCGCATCGCGTGCGACTCTGAGTCCGGAAGCGAACGCCTCGGCCACCGCGATAACGGTTCTAGCGCGAGCGACCGGGATGCCGACCGCGGCGCGCAACTCCTCCAGCTCGGCCGATGCGACCACCTCGGCCGAGGGAAAGGCGATGAGTCCATCGTCGTCGGGGTCTCCGTCGGCGCCGACGGCGAGCTCGCAACGAGTCCCGTACGCGGCCGCGAGGCGTCCGGTGAACGTGCGGCACGCCGCCAGTGAGACCTGCTGGCCGAGCACGGTCTGCGCGGCCGCCTCGAAGGCATCCGGATGCCCGATCACCCGCAACGCGGGCCTGTCGTCAACCAGAGGCCCCAGCAGGGGGTCGTCGCCGAAGGCATCCACCACGGCGTCGACGTCGGTGTCGAGGTCGAACCATTCGCGCACTGCCGCGAGCACGTCGGGTGACACGCACCCGTGAACTTCGACCCCGTCGTCGCGCACAGCGACGGTCACGGGTACCGGACACGCGGCGGATGCCCCGCTGATCAACCGGGTGACGGTTCCGTTCCCGAGATTCACGCGTTCGACGCCCGGCACGCTGTGCCGCACGAGCGAGTCGAGCACCACGTCGCGTTCCAGGCGCCCGGCGAGGAACGCGCTCTCCGTCACGCGGCCGCCTCCAGCGCGAGCAGGGCACGCTTCGCGTCGAGCCCGCCCGCGTAGCCGCCGAGCGACCCGTCCCCGCGCAGAACGCGGTGGCACGGCACGACGACCGGCAGCGGATTCGTGGCGCACGCCGTTCCCACGGCCCGGAACGCACGTGGCCGGCCGGCCGCATTCGCGAGCTGGGCATAGCTCGTCGTGTGCCCGTACGCGATCGTGGGAAGCAGTCGTTGCACCTCGCCACGAAATCCGCGGCTGAGCGCGAAGTCCAGCGGCACGTCGAACCTGGTGCGACGCTTCGCGAAGTACTCGTCGAGCTCGGTCGCCGCACGATCGAGTCGGGCAGGCGCCTCCAGCACGCGCGGGCTGACCCGGTCGGCGAGCGTTTGCAGCACGGCGTCGAACCCTTCGCGTTCGAACGCTATGCGAACGATGCCCTGCTCGGTCGAGGCCACGAGAAGCCTTCCTACCGGACTGTCGACGATGCGATAGCCCACATCGATCAGCCCACGCTCCTCGGCCTCTCGCGCCAGCCGGGCGTGAAGATTGCCCAGCTCCATGCCTGGCAGCTCGTTCTTCGTCTCGTTCATCGCTCAGCTCCCATCGTGCGTCTCAGAGTGCGGATGCCGTCGGCCGCCGCCCGTCGCGCCGCCTCCGTCGTTCCGCCGATGATCTCCGACACCTCCCGGTAGCCGAGCCCGCCCAAGTAGTGGTACGTCACGGCCTGCCGCTGCCGATGCGGAAGCACGGCGACGGCCTGCGCCACCGCATCCGCCTCCGCCCGGGCTTCCACCGCATCCTCGGGAATGCCGAGCGTTCCCTGTTCCTCCGGCATGCGATCGAGGGTCATCGCACGGCGGCCCTGCGCACGAAGCAGGTCGATGCACTTGCGCCGCGCGATCGTGACCAGCCATGCCTCGACGTTCGCGTCGGCGGGCAGCCGCGGGTAGGCATCCATCGCGGCCAGAAACGTCTCCGACCACGCGTCGTCGGCGTCGTGAACAGCAAGCATCGAACGGCACACACGCAGCACGACCTCGCCGTGCCTCCGCACGACCGACTCGAAGGGCAGGAGCATCATCACACCGTAGACGCTGCCGCCGACGAGAACGTGAGGTCTATGCGGCGGCGTCGAGCAGGTCGCGCACCATCGGGACCACCTTCGTGCCGTAGAGCTCTATGGAGTGCTCGAGCAACTCGTGCGGCATCGGACCGTTCGCATATTTGAGGTCGAACCGGTCGACGCCGAGCGCTCGGATCGCTTCCGCGATCCGCTTCGCCACGGTCTCCGGCGAGCCCACGTACAGCGAGCCGTGCCGCACCTCGCTGATGTACTGCTCCTTGCTCTGCGGCGCCCAGCCACGCTCGGCGCCGATGCGGTCCATGGTCGCCTTCTGATACGGATAGAGCTGCTCCATCGCCAGCTCATCGGTGTCGGCCACGAAGCCGGGGGAGTGCATGGCCAGGGGCATGGGCTCGCGACCGAACTGCTCTTGAGCACGCTTGTACAGGTCGACGTACGGGGCGAAGCGTCCTGCGTTTCCGCCGATGATGGCCAGCGCCATCGGGATGCCGTACCGAACGGAGCGGATCACGCTCTCCGGGCTGCCCCCGACGCCCACCCATGCCTTCAGCCGTCCGGACTCGGTCTTCGGGTACACCTGCTGGTCGGTCAGGGGAGCGCGCACCGTTCCGTTCCACGTGACGGGCCCCTCCTCCAGCAGCAGGCTGAACAGTTCGAGCTTCTCCTCGAAGAGCTTCTCGTACTGCGTCAGGTCGAAGCCGAACAACGGGAACGATTCCGTGAAGGAGCCGCGACCGAGCGTGACCTCGGCGCGACCGTTCGAGACGGCATCCAGCGTCGCGAACCGTTCGTACACCCGCACCGGATCGTCTGAGCTGAGCACCGTGACGGCGGTTCCCACGGTGATGTTCTTCGTGCGTGCGGCGATCGCCGAAAGCACGATGTCGGGTGCGCTGACCGCAAAGTCCGCCCTGTGGTGCTCGCCGATCCCGAACGCGTCGATGCCGAGCTCATCGGCGAGCACGGCCTGCTCCACCACTTCCCGAATTGTGCGGGCACCGGATCCCTGCGTGCCGTCCGGCTGCAGCGGAACATCACCGAACGTATCCAAACCGAACTGAACGGCCACGGGCCCTCCTTGTGTCTATGCGTATGCATGTATGGCGAACGCGACGGCCCGTTCCATCATTCCTTGCGTCCGCGCAAGGGGGTGGGCCAGGGACGGCGTTCCGTCGTACCGTGACGGTCATGGATGCGCTCGATCTGGCGAAGAAGCACACGAAGCAGGCGGCGAAACGCACGCGTAAGCTCGTCGAGTTCCAGCTCGAGCACGAGCGCAGGCCGCCGTCGCCCGCCGAGCAGAAGTTGCGGGAGCGCGAGGCGAAGGCCGCGGCATCCACCCGATACGGGCACATGCCGATCAAGTACGTGCTCGGGCGCACGCTGCGTGAGTACGGCAGGGACGGATGCTCCAACCTCGCCGCCTCTCTCACCTACTTCTCCGTCCTGTCGGCGCTGCCCGCGCTCCTGGCCCTCGTCTCGGTGCTGGGCCTGCTGGGGGCGGGGCGTTCCGGGTCGAAGACGATGCTTCAACTGGTCGACACCTTCGCGCCCGGGCAGGTGCGGCCGGCGCTGTCCGGGCTGCTCTCGCAGCTGACCTCGTCGACGGCCGCAGGCATCGGGCTCGCCATCGGCATCATCGGCGCGATCTGGTCGGCGTCGGGCTACGTGGGGGCGTTCACGCGTGCGGTCAACAGCATCTACGGCGTGCGCGAGGGGCGCAGCGCCATCGTCTTGCGGTCCCAGCAGGTGCTGATCACCATCGTCGTGCTGGCGCTTGCGGTGCTCGTCGTTCTGTCGCTCGTGCTCAGCGGACCCTTCGCGCGCAGCATCGGGCAGACGATCGGAGCGGGAGACGCGCTGTTCACCACCTGGGAGATCGTGAAGTGGCCGGTGATCGGTGTCGCCGTCATCGTTGCCGTCGCTGTGCTCTTCTTCGGAACGCCGAATCTCCGCAGGCTTCGCATCCGTTATGTCGCGTGCGGTGCGGCGGTCGCCGTCATCATCATGGTGCTCGGCTCGCTCGCCTTCGGCTTCTATGTGTCGAACTTCGCGAGCTACAACCGGGTCTACGGCGCTGTGGGCGGTCTGCTGGTCGCGCTTCTCTGGGTGTGGCTGGTGAACCTCGCGCTCGTCGTCGGAGCCGAACTCGGCTCCGAGCTCGAACGCGGACATGAGCTCTCGATCGGTGAGGCCGCCGAGAAGGAGGTGCGGTTGCGGGTGCGCGGCGACACAGCGTACGAGAAGGCGGACGAGAAGCTGCGTGCCGATGAACGCGTCGGGGCGGCGATCCGGCGAGCTGCGGCCACGGCTGCGCCCGCGCGGGGTTAGCCTGACAGCGTTCCTCCTGCAAGGATTCAGCGACCACAAGGCCGGGCGATCCGGCCACACGACAGGGAGACACACGATGATCGCGTCCATCCTCGAGAACGACAACGTGCACTTCGAGCACCGGGGCGGCGGTTACGTCGTGCACCGGCTCGGTCCGGCTGACTGGGTCGTGCGCGGGGACGACGGCCGCACGATCGGTGCTCTCACCGTCATCGCACCGGAGGGCGAGGAGCACGAGCCCGTGTACGGGGGCCTTCTTCCCGGCCAGACGGAGACCGACTACGAGGGCTCCGACTGGGAGTCGATCGTGCGCGGCCTGGTCAACGAAGACCTCGATGCCGACACGGAGTTCACCGGACTGCCGAGCCCGGCCGCTCCCTGATCGGCGCTGAACGCTCTCAGCTCTCGCGTACTACGTCCTTAGGGTCCTTGTCCGGCCGCCAGCCCCGCCACGACGGCTGTCGCAGCCTTCCGCCGCGCGTCCACTCGGCGAACTCCACCTCGCCCACCAGGGTGGGTTTCACCCAGCGCACACCACGGGCATCCGTCTTCGGAATGTCGTCGAACGGGTCGGAACCCGCCTCGAGGTCCGCCAGCCGCCTGCCGATCTCGTCGAGGTCGGCGTCGCCGAAACCGGTGCCCACCTTGCCCACATATGCGAGCTTCTTGCCGTTCGGGATGCCCAGCAGCAGCGATCCGATCCCGTTGGCGCGGCGCCCTTCGCCGGGCTTCCAGCCGCCGACCACGACCTCCTGGGTACCGTGGTGCTTCACCTTGATCCACGCGGTGGAGCGCTTGCCGGACGAGTACGTCGACTCCCGGTCCTTCGCCACGATGCCCTCGAACCCCGCCTTCCGGCTTGCCGCCATGGCCGTCTCGATCGGCCCGTCGACGACGTCCGGAACCTGCAGCACGCCGCGTCGCCGGTCGGCGACGACGTGCTCGAGAGCGGCACGGCGCACCTCGTATTCCTCGTCAGTGATGTCGTGTCCCTCGAGCTCCAGGATGTCGAACGCGTAATACCGAACGGGCACGCGCGAGGCCATATGCGAGATCTCGGTCTCGTTCTGCAGGTTCATCCGCTGCTGCAGCAGCCCGAAGTCCGGATGCCCGTCGTTCAGCGCGACGATCTCGCCGTCGAGCACAGCGGGGGAGCGCAGGCTGTCGGCGATCGCCGTCAGCTCCGGATACTGTGCCGTCACGTCGTGCCCGTTTCGTGTCATCAGGCGAACCGTGCCGTCTTGCACGTAGGCGAGCGCGCGGATGCCGTCCCACTTGTTCTCGAAGACCCACCGCTCGTCGTCGTGTTCGAGCTGGGATTCCGCGCCGAGCGTGGCGAGCATGGGGGAGTAGTCCTTGTGCCGCGTCTCGATGGCCATCCGATGGATCAGCCAGTTCTTCTCGTCGGCGGCGCTCGAACCGCCCGAGCCGCCACGCGTCGAGTGGCCGGTGTGGATGAGCGCCACCTTCACCGGCCGCCCGCCCAGGCCGCCTTCCGCTGAGGGATGCAGCGTGACGATGACCTCCTCGCCGTCGCGCCACTTCTCCAGGTCGTAGACCCCGGAGTCCCAGATGTCCACGTGGCCCGCGCCGTATTCCCCGCGCGGAATGTCTCCTTCGAACCCGCCGTAGTCGAGCGGGTGGTCCTCGGTGTGCACGGCGAGGTGGTTCTCCTTCGGGTCCGTCGGAACCCCCTTCGGCAGCGCCCAGCTGACCAGCACCCCGTCGCGCTCGAGGCGGAAGTCGTAGTGCAGCCGCCTCGCCGCGTGTTTCTGGATCACGAACGAGCGGCCGTTGGTGGTCTTCGGGGTGCCCTTCGGCACAGGTTCCGGAGTCTTGGCGGCATCCCGTTTGCTGCGATAGACGGTGAGGCGGTCCGCCTCGCCGACGGTGCCCGGCGTGGTCTCCATGAGCGGGTCATCCTTCTTCGCCATGCGTTTCAGCACCTCTTCGTACCCCAGCTGGGTCAGCTTCGACGAGGCGAGTTCCCGCCACGTGCGGGGTACGGCGACCATGGGATGCGACCTGCCGCGCAGCGAGTACGGCGCGATCGTCGTCTTGTTGGCGTTGTTCTGACTCCAGTCGATGAACACCTTGCCCGCGCGATCCGCACGCTTCATCGTGCTGATCACCTCGTCCTTGTGATCGGCCTCCAGAGCCCGGGCGAGCTCGTGCGCGACCTGCGAGACCTGGTCGGAGGTCTGTGCCCCGTCGAGCCGTGCGTACAAGTGGATGCCCTTGCTGCCGCTGGTCACGGGCACGGGCTCCAGTCCCATGCCCGTGAGGATGTCTCTGGCCCAGAACGCCACCTCGGCACACTCGGCAAGGCCGACGCCCTCACCCGGGTCGAGGTCGAGCACGAGCCGGTCCGGATTGCGCCGGGCACCGCGCGGTCCCGCCTTCCATTGCGGAACGTGGATCTCCAGGGCGCCGATCTGGCCGAGCCACGCAAGAACCGCCGCATCGTTCACCAGCGGATACACGTTTTCGTGGTCGCTGTGCTGGATCGTCACCCGCGGCACCCACGCCGGCGTTCCTTCTCCGAGGTTCTTCTGGAAGAACGGGGGTTCCGGATGCTCCGCCGTGCCCACACCGTTCGGCCAGCGCTTGCGGGTCGCCGGTCGTCCGTGCGCGTGTTCGATCAGATGCGGCGCGATCTGCGCGTAATACCCGACCACGTCGCCCTTCGTCGTACCGGTCTCGGGGTAGAGCACCTTGTCGAGGTTGGTCAGCTTGAGCCGGTGCCCGTCGATCTCGACGATCTGCGAGCCGCTCGATCCTGCCGCCCTCGCAGTCGTCCTCTTGGTCGCCATGCCCCGACGTTACGCCGTGCCCGTCGCCGCGCTCCTCCCCTTGCCCTTCTGCCTGTGGGGCTGTGCAATAGACGGTATGCGAGCCATCGGAAAGCGGGTGATCGCCTTCGGCCTGGTGAATGTGCCGGTCAAGATCTACAGCGCGACGGAAGACCACGACGTGTCGTTGCACCAGGTGCACGACAAAGACGGAGGTCGCATCCGTTACAAGCGCACGTGTGAGATCGACGGCAAGGTCATTCCCTACGAGCACATCGCGAAGGCGTACGAAGCGGGCGATCAGACGGTCATCCTCACCGACGAGGACCTCTCCTCGCTGCCGGAGGAGCGCAGCAACGAGATCGAGGTCGTCGAGTTCGTTCCCGACGATCAGGTGGATCCGCTGATGTTCGAGCGCAGCTACTACCTCGAGCCCGACTCCAAGTCGGCCAAGGCATACGTGCTGCTGCGTGAGACGCTGGAAGCGACGAACCGCACCGCCATCGTGCAGTTCGCGCTTCGTCAGAAGACCCGTCTGGGCGCCCTCCGCGTGCGCGACGGCGTGCTCGTGCTTCAGGGGCTGCTCTGGGCCGACGAGGTGCGCAAGCCGGAGTTCCCGAGCCTTTCCGAGAACGTGCGCGTCACCGACAAGGAACTCGACATGTCGGCGAAGCTCGTGGCCAGTTACGAGAGCGACTTCACACCGGAGAAGTTCGAGGACGACTACCAGATCCAGCTCAGGAAGCTCATCGACGCCAAGCTCGAACAGGGCGAGACCATCGACACGGAGGCCACCTTCGGCGAGGAGGCCGAGGGAGAGAAGGGCGAGGTGCTCGACCTCATGGAGGCCCTGCGACGCAGCGTGGAGAAGAACCGCGGATCCAAGAAGGGCAAGTCGAGCGGTACGAAGGACCAGGAGAGCGGCAGCCGAACGCGCAAGAAGGCGGGCTGAGACGCGTCGTCGTGCGTCCCGTGCCGGCACTGGGCCGCTGCCATGAAGGTCAAGGGGACGACGAGCAAGCATCCGTGCTGCGATGATGGGCAGATGGGATACCTCATCTACGGCTCTGGTGCCGAGTACGAGATCGACGATCGCACTCTGGCCCATCTCAAGATCGCGATCATCGTCAAGCTGCGGCTGCAGGAGAGCTTCCTGATCAACTGGACCGTTCCGGCCGAGGAAGGATCCGGACGCGTCAGCCTCTGGGTGTCCCCGGCGATCCCGCTTCAGTTCCGTTTCTCGGGGTCTCGCCCGCCGGAGCTCAACCGCGTATGGCTCGAGGCCATGGCGCTGTCGTCGCACGGTACCCGCGGCATGGTGGTCATGCCAGAGGCGGAGGCCGAGGCGTTCGTCGCTTCCGCACCGAGCGCCGGTTAGGTGTCCACGTCGCCGAGCGGAAGCGACGGCCCTGCGCCGCTGAAGCGTCGTCCGCATGGTAGCGGCGACGCGTGGGTCGAGGGCCCGGATGGCCGCAGGTTCTGGGGCACATTCGGTGCGGCCGGGCTGCTGGTGGCAAGGCACGACGACGGCGTGCTGCTCCAGCACAGGGCCGAGTGGAGTCACTTCGGCGGCACCTGGGGCTTGCCCGGGGGTGCGCGCCATCGCGGCGAGAGCGCCAGGGACGGCGCCGTCCGCGAGGCCACGGAGGAGGCCGGTGTTCCGGCTGAGAACGTCCGGCCGAGATTCCTGTCGTTGCTCGACCTCGGCTGGTGGTCTTACTCCACGGTGGTGGCCGGTGCCGACGCGCCATTCACTCCGGTGATCGGGGATGCCGAGAGCATCGAGGTGCGCTGGGTTCCGGTCGCCGAGGTCGCCACGCTTCCGCTCCATCCCGGGTTCGCCGAGCGTTGGCCATCGCTGCGCGACGACCTGTTCCGCGATCCCGTCGTCATCGTCGACGCGGCGAACGTCGTGGGCTCGCGTCCGGACGGCTGGTGGCGCGACCGGCCGGCCGCCGCGTTCCGCCTCGTCGAGCACCTCGTCGCGCTCGGAGAGGCGGGCTGGCCGGCGGAGGCGCTGGGCCTTCCGCACGAGAGGTGGTGGCCGCGCGTGGTCGTCGTGCTGGAGGGCGAGGCGAAACGGATGCCCGACCCGGCACACCCGCAGGCGCTCGACATCGAGCGGGCGAGCGCAGACGGCGATTCCGCCATCGTGGCCCGCGTGCGGTCGCTTCCCGATCCCGCACAGTCGATCGTCGTCACCGCTGACCGCGGCCTCACCGACCGCATCACCGCGCTCGGCGCCTCCACATCATCGCCCGCGGCGCTCTGGCGAGCGATCGACGCCGTCTAGGACGCTGCCGGCTCTGCCGCGAGCGTCGCCTTCCACCTCACGAGCGAGCGCACGATCGGGCTCGGGTCCTCGGCCAGCCGTGCCATGGCATCCTCTGGCACGAAGTAGTTCGCGGCGACCCAGCCGCGAACGAGCTCGGAGCGATCGCCGGCGAGCTCGCGCAGCACATCGCACGGCGTGGCCTCGTTCCGTGCGACGCAGGCGCGCACGCCTTCCGCGGGGTCATGCGCCAACACCTCGAACAGGTCGGCGGGAGTGTTGTAGCTGCTGGCGACGCTCTCCCTGATCTTCGGGTTGGCATCCGTTGCCAGGAGGCGCAATCGTCTGATCTTGCTTTCGGTGACCGGCGGTGCCGGATGCAGTGCAGCGGCTTCCTCAGCCGTCAGCATCGCGGGTGCTGCACGACGCATCGCCTCGCGCTGGGCAGGGGTGTTGAACCGAATGCACGACATGCCTCCAGGCTAACGAGGACCTCTGTCACGCAGTGGCGACTCGGCGTCGCCGAGGAAACCACGGCACGATAGGCGACGTCTCGGCCTGGTACTCGACGTACTCCGGGTAGCGGCTGCGTGAGATGGACTCGGTGAAGATGGTGGAGCCGATGAAGAGCACTGTCAGTAATACAGCGCCGAGCACGGTCCACTGCAGCACCGAACCCGCCGCGATCGCCCCGAAGAAGAAGATCACCCACCACTGGCCCAGTTCGAAGAAGAAGTTGGGGTGACGCGAGAAGCGGAAGAGTCCGGAACGCAGGAAGCGCGGATGCGGCTCGCGGCCCGCGGCGGTCTCCGCCGCCTTCCACCGCTGGAAATCCCACTGCTGCTGATCGGCGACGGTCTCGCCGATCAGGAACGTGAGGAACACGACGACGGCGACCACGTCCAGCACCGTGAACGGGCCCTGGTGCTGATACGCCGTCCACGCGGGGAGCGTGAACAAGAAGATCAGCACGTTCTGGTAGAGCACGATGAACAAAAGGTTGAAGAGGAACCACTTCCAGCCCGCGATCCGCGACCGCAGGAACGCCCAGCGGTAGTCCTCGCCGCCCGGAGCGTATCCGCCCTTCCTCGCGAAGTTGAACGTCAGCCTGGCGCCCCAGAGCGTGACGAGGGCCGCCATCACATCCAGCCGTGCGTCCGCGAGGCCCGCCGCGATCGCGTACACCCACACGTACACCACCGGAACGATCGACCAGATGCGGTCCACCCAGGAGTACTCCTTCGTGAGGAAGGAAAGCACCCACGTCACCACGCAGACGGCCGCGAGAATCAACAGACAGACGATCACAGGGGGCATGTACCGAAGTCTATGGTCGCGATGGTGCACGAGCGTCGTATCCTCCGGGTGGAGCCCATAGGATTCCAGGCGTGGAACAGGCATCCGGAGCGGTCTCGTCTCGGGTGCTCACCGTCCCCAATCTGCTGAGCTTCTTCCGGCTCGCGCTGGTGCCGATCTTCCTGTGGTTCGTCATCGTCGGATGGGATGCCTGGGCGCTCCTCGTGCTCATCGTCGCGAGCATCACCGACTTCTTCGACGGCTTCCTCGCCAGGCGCCTGCGTCAGGTCTCGCGGCTCGGTCAGCTGCTGGATCCCGCAGCCGACCGGCTCTACATCTTCGCCGCCCTCATCGGGCTGGCCTGGCGCGAGCTGCTGCCATGGTGGCTCGTCGCTGCGATCATCGCCCGCGACGTGATGCTCCTGGTGCTCGGCATCGTGCTGGCGAACCACGGCCACGGTCCGCTCCCGGTGCACCATCTCGGCAAGATCGCCACGTTCGCGCTCCTCGTCGCGCTGCCCGTGCTCATGCTCGGCGAGGCGTTCCCGGTCATCTCGTGGGCCTCTCAGCCGGTCGGCTGGGCCATCGCCATCTGGGGCGCGTTCCTGTACTGGTGGGCGGGCATCCTCTACATCCGGGAAACCCGTCGTGTGGTTCGCGGCACGGCTGTCGGCGGGGGCGCAGCATCCGATACGCTTTCTGGAGAGGAGGTCGACGGTGGCTGAGCAGAACGATCCGAACCGCGAGCGGAACCCGGACCGCCAAGCACATTCCTCGGGAGACGACACGACCGCCGGTTTCGGTGAGGACTTCGCCGCGGCTATGAACGCCCAGGCGGCAGGCGTGACGCCGGAGGAGCGTGAGGCGATCAGCGCCCTGCCCAGCCGGTCGGCGCTGCTGATCGTTCGACGCGGACCGAACACCGGAGCGCGCTTCCTTCTCGATGCCGACGTGACCACAGCGGGCAGGCATCCGGATGCCGACATCTTCCTCGACGACGTCACCGTGTCTCGCCGGCATGCCGAGTTCATCCGCCACGGCACGGCTTTCGAAGTGAAAGACCTCGGGTCGCTGAACGGCACATACTTCGACGGTGTGCGCGTTGAGAGCGCCATCCTCACCGACGGAGCGGAGGTGCAGGTCGGCAAGTTCCGGCTCACCTTCTACGCCGCCCGCCCCGACCTGGACGCGTCGGCGTCGGCCTGATGGTGCGCGAGTCGCAGGCGAGCGGTTCCGGCCTCGCCCGTCGGCCCGCATTGCTGAGCATCGGTCAGGTGCTGGCGCAGCTGACGCCGGAGTTCCCCGATCTCGCTCCGTCGAAGCTGCGATTCCTCGAGGAACAGGGACTCGTCACCCCGGCGCGCACGGCCTCCGGCTATCGCAAGTTCGACGCGCACGACGTGGAGCGCCTGCGCACCATCCTCACCCTGCAGCGCGACCACTACCTGCCGCTGAAGGTCATCCGCTCCTATCTGGCCGACCAGGATGCCGGCCGCACTCCGATCCTCCCCGGCACCGGTCCCGCGCGCCCCACCATGCTCTCCACCGGCAGACGATTCAGCCGCGACGAGCTGTTGAAAGAATCCGGTGCCTCGCAGGCACTCCTGCAGGAGGCGATCGCCGCGTCGCTGATCGTGCCCGCCGAGGTGTACGGCGACGACCAGCTCACGGTGCTCGCCGCACTCGTCGAACTGCACCGGGCGGGAATCGAGCCGCGCCATCTTCGCGGATTGCGGGCATCCGCAGAGCGCGACATCGGCCTCATCGAGACCGCGCTCGCCCCGGTGCTGCGGCGCAGCGACGCCAGCGCACGGTCCCGGGCCGGGGAGCTCGGGCGGGAGCTCGCCGACGATCTCGAGACGGTGCGATCGAGCATTGTGCGCGCGGCGATCGCGCGCCTGGCGCCATGACCACGACCGAGGTCACGACACGCCGCACCGTTCGGGCGGATGTCGTTGATCGCCTCACCGGGCACGGTTACCGTGGAAGGTACGTCCCGCGTGAGCGAGGCGCCTGGGGTGAGAGGGAACGCGCATGACGGAAGTTCGTCGGAATGACGACGCTCGCTACGACCTCGGGTTCCTGTTCACCGATGGCCTGCCGGAGATGGACGACGTCTCGGGCTACCGCGGAGCCGTCGCCGCACGAGCAGCGGGCATCAGCTACCGCCAACTGGACTACTGGGCGCGCACCGGACTCGTCGAGCCCACTGTGCGTGGCGCGGCGGGCAGCGGGTCGCAGCGCCTCTACGGGTTCCGCGACATCCTGGTGCTCAAGCTCGTGAAGCGACTGCTCGACACCGGAATCTCCCTCCAGCAGATCCGCACCGCAGTCGAGCAGCTGCGCAAGGAGGGCGTGAACGACCTGGCCCAGACCACGCTGATGAGCGATGGCGCCAGCGTCTACCTGTGCACCTCCGACGACGAGGTCATCGACCTGGTCGGACGCGGACAAGGAGTGTTCGGCATCGCGGTCGGCAAGGTGCTGCGCGAGGTCGAGACGAGCCTCGTCGAACTGGATGTGCAGACATCCGACCCCATGGACGAACTCGCCGTCCGCCGGGCCGCGAAGAAGATCAGCTAGTTCTGTTCCGCGTACTCGCCGATGCGGGCGGTGCGCAGCACTCGCTCCAGCAGCTGATCGAAGTTGTGCGCCATCTCCTGCGCGCTTTCGCCCGGCCACACGTGCAGCGGCTTGGCCGCGCCCTGGGCCTGCTGCAGGGAGGTGCGCTCCGGCAGCTGGGGCGAGAGTACGAGCGGGCCGAACATGTCGCGCAGCTCTTTGATGCGGAACTGGTGCTCCAGCGATTGCACGCGGGCGCGGTTGACGATGATGCCGAGCGGCTGAAGGCGGGGGGAGAGGCCGCGCCTGATCTCCTCGATGGCGCGCAGAGCGCGGTCCGCGGCCGCTACGGAGAACAGGCCGGGCTCCGTCACGACCGATACCCGGTCGCTGGCGGCCCACGCGGTGCGGGTGAGCGCGTTCAGCGAGGGCGCACAGTCGATGAGCACGAGATCGTAATCGTGCTCGACGTTGGCGAGGGCCTCTTCGAGCTTCCAGATGTCACGGATCGACGGGTGCGGGCCGTCGAAGTTGATCGCCGAAGGGCTGCCGATCATGACGTCGACCTTGCCGGGGCGCCCGCGGGTCCACCCGCTCGGCGCGATGGCGGCGCGCACCACCTTCTCCTTCGGAGACGCGAGCACGTCGGCCACGTTGAGGTGCCCGGCGATCGTGATGTCCATGCCTGTCGAGACGTCCGACTGGGGGTCGAGATCGACCACCAGCGTGCGAAGTCCCTTGGCGAAGGCTGCGGAGGCGAGACCCAACGTCACCGTGGTCTTGCCGACACCGCCCTTGAGGGAGCTGACGCTGAGCACATGCACAAGAGGCAACGTTACCGTCAGTAGTCTTGGAGAACCTAACCGTTCGCTGAGCGGCGCGTGCCCCGCCAGAGAGGCCCTGATGTTCACGAAGATCCTGGTCGCCAACCGCGGGGAGATCGCCATTCGGGCGTTCCGCGCCGCCTACGAGCTCGGTGCTCAGACGGTCGCGGTGTTCCCCTACGAGGACCGCAACTCGATGCATCGGTTGAAGGCCGACGAGGCGTACGAGATCGGCGAGCCGGGGCATCCGGTGCGGGCGTACCTCGACGTCGACGAGATCATCCGGGTGGCACAGCAGGCCGGAGCGGATGCCATCTACCCCGGCTACGGCTTCCTCTCGGAGAACCCGCAGCTCGCCGAAGCTGCGGCCGCGGCGGGCATAACGTTCATCGGTCCGAACGCCGACGTGCTGCGCATGGCGGGCAATAAGGTCACGGCCAAGGAACACGCGATCGCCGCAGGCGTGCCGGTGCTGAAGTCCACTCCGCCGTCGCGCGACATCGACGAACTGCTGGCCGGCGCCGACGAGATCGGGTTCCCCATCTTCGCCAAGGCGGTCGCCGGCGGTGGGGGCCGTGGCATGCGGCGGGTGAACAGCCGGGCGGAGCTGCGCCAAGCGCTCGAAGAGGCCATGCGCGAGGCCGACAGTGCCTTCGGCGATCCGACCATGTTTCTCGAGCAGGCGGTGCTGCGACCGCGCCATATCGAGGTGCAGGTGCTCGCGGATGCGACCGGACACACGGTGCACCTGTTCGAACGCGACTGCTCCGTGCAGCGCCGTCACCAGAAGGTGCTCGAGATCGCACCGGCGCCGAACCTGTCCGACGACGTCCGTCAGGCGCTGTACCGGGATGCCATCGCGTTCGCGTCGTCGATAGGCTACGTGAACGCCGGGACCGTCGAGTTCCTGCTCGACACAGCGGGCGAGCGCGTCGGTCAGCACGTGTTCATCGAGATGAACCCGCGCATCCAGGTCGAGCACACGGTCACCGAGGAGGTCACCGACGTCGACCTGGTGCAGTCGCAGATGCGCATCGCGGCGGGGGAGACGCTGGCCGATCTCGGGCTGCACCAGGAACGCATCCAGCTGCACGGCGCGGCCATCCAGTGCCGCATCACGACCGAGGATCCGACGCAGGGCTTCCGCCCGGACACGGGAACGATCACGACGTACCGGTCGCCCGGCGGCGGCGGCATCCGGCTCGACGGCGGCACGGTCGCCGCCGGCGCGCAGATCAGCCCGCACTTCGACTCGATGCTCTCCAAGCTGACCTGCCGCGGACGCGACTTCGGTGCTGCCGTGCTGCGGGCCAGGCGAGCGCTGGCCGAGTTCCGCATCCGCGGAGTGGCCACGAACATCCCGTTCCTGCAGGCGGTGCTCGACGACACGTCGTTCGTCTCCGGCGACCTCAGCACCTCGTTCATAGAGGAGCGGCCCCAGCTGCTGCGCGGCCGCGTGTCGAAGGACCGAGGCACCAAGCTGCTCAACTGGCTGGTCGACGTGACGGTGAACCAGCCGAACGGTCCGAGGCCGCACGTGGCGGACCCGGTCACCAAGTTGCCTGACGTCGATATCGCCGCACCGGCGCCGGACGGATCCCGTCAGCGGCTGCTCGCACTCGGGCCGGCCGGTTTCGCGGCGGAGCTTCGGGCGCAGGGCGCGCTTGCGGTCACCGAGACCACCTTCCGCGACGCCCACCAGTCGCTGCTCGCGACCCGGGTGCGCACGAAGGATCTGCTCGCCGTCGCGCCTTACGTCGCACGGATGACTCCGCAGCTCCTCTCGGTCGAGGCGTGGGGCGGTGCCACCTATGATGTCGCGCTCCGGTTCCTCGGAGAGGACCCGTGGGAGCGGCTCGCAGCGTTGCGCGGGGTGCTGCCGAACATCAACATCCAGATGCTGCTGCGCGGCCGCAACACGGTGGGCTACACTCCGTACCCCACCGAGGTGACGGATGCCTTCGTGCGCGAGGCTGCGGCCACCGGCGTCGACATCTTCCGCATCTTCGATGCCCTCAACGACGTCAGCCAGATGCGTCCGGCCATCGATGCCGTGCTGCAGACGGGCACGGCAGTCGCGGAGGTGGCCGTCTGCTACACGGCCGACGTGCTCGACCCGGCCGAGAAGCTGTACACGCTCGACTACTACCTGCGGCTGGCAGAGAGCATCGTGGCCTCCGGCGCTCACGTGCTCGCCATCAAAGACATGGCAGGCTTGCTCCGGCCGGGCGCCGCTGAGCTGCTCGTGCGCTCGTTCCGTGAGCGGTTCGACCTTCCGGTGCACGTGCACACGCACGACACGGCGGGCGGCCAGCTCGCCACGCTGCTGGCGGCGAGCGCGGCGGGGGCGGATGCCGTCGACGTCGCCAGCGCACCCATGTCGGGCACGACGAGCCAGCCATCGGCATCCGCGCTCGTTGCGGCGCTCGCGCACACCTCGCGCGACACGGGAATCCCGCTGCGGAACGTGACCGACCTCGAGCCGTACTGGGCGGCCGTGCGCGGGCTCTACGGCCCGTTCGAGTCCGGGCTTCCCGGCCCGACCGGGCGTGTGTACACCCACGAGATCCCCGGTGGACAGCTGTCGAACCTGAGGCAGCAGGCGAAGGCGCTCGGACTGGCAGAGGACTTCGAACTGATCGAGGACATGTATGCGGCGGCGAACCGCATCCTCGGCCGCATCCCGAAGGTGACGCCCTCGTCGAAGGTGGTCGGCGACCTCGCACTGCATCTGGCGGCCGTTCACGCCGACCCGGACGACTTCGAACAGAACCCGCAGAAGTACGACGTGCCCGACTCGGTCGTCGGTTTCATGGCCGGCGAACTCGGCGACCTTCCCGGAGGATGGCCCGAACCGTTCCGCAGCAGGGTGCTCGAGGGCAAGAACGTTCGAGTCGCCGTTGCCGACCTGGCCGCCGAGGATCGCCAGGGTCTCGAATCGGACTCCGCGACGCGACGGGCCACGCTGAACCGGCTCTTGTTCCCAGGACCTGCGCGACAGTTCGAGCAGGTGCGCGAGCTGTTCGGCGATGTCTCGGTGCTCGACACCGACGACTACCTCTACGGCCTGACGCCGGGGCGCGAGCACGTCATCCACCTCGGACCCGGGGTGCGGCTGTACGCGGGACTCGAGGCGGTCGGCGAGGCCGACGACAAGGGCATCCGCACCGTCATGACGACGCTGAACGGGCAGCTGCGCCCGGTGTTCGTGCGCGATCGCTCCATCACGGTGGAGACGAAGGCCGCGGAGAAGGCGGATGTCTCGGTGCCCGGGCACATCGCGGCACCGTTCTCCGGTGTGATCACGCTGCAGGTCGAGGTGGGCGACCGCGTCGTGGCAGGCACTCCGGTGGCATCGATCGAGGCGATGAAGATGGAGGCCGCCATCGCCTCGCCGGTCTCGGGAACGGTCACGCGCCTCGCCGTGCCGAAGACGCAACAGGTGGATGCCGGCGATCTGCTCGTGGTCGTGAACCCGGAGTGACGCCTGTACCGAGCGCAGGCATCCCGCCCTTATAAAATGAGCGGATGCCTGACCGCCCGATCCGTCTCTTTGGCGACCCCGTGCTCACCACCGTTTCCGACCCGATAGCCGCGGTCGACGACGGTGTCCGCTCGCTGGTCGCCGACCTCGTCGACAGTGTCAAGGTCGAGGGACGTGCAGGAGTCGCCGCGTGCCAGATCGGTGTCGGCCTGCGCGCGTTCAGCTACAACGTCGAGGGCGAGGTGGGCTACCTCATCAACCCCGAGATCGTCGAGCTCGGCGACGACGTCGAGGAGATCGACGAAGGATGCCTCTCGGTCCCCGGGCTCTGGTTCCCGACGCCCCGGCACACCTACGCGAAGGCGAGGGGCACCGATCTGGACGGCAACGAGGTGGTCGTCGAGGGCACAGGGGTTCTTGCGCAGGCGCTGCAGCACGAGACGGACCACCTCGACGGCATCGTGTACCTCAAGCGCCTCGCTCCTGAGCGACGCCGCGAGGCCATGCGCAAGGTGCGCGAGTCGAGCTGGTTCTGAACCGCTTTCAGCGCAGGCTGAAGCCCTCTGTCGACGGGGAGTTGGCGTAGAGCGACTCGATTTCGCCGGCGAAGTCCTTCAGGATCTCGTTGCGCTTGATGCTGAGTTTCGGCGTGAGGTGCCCGCTCTGCTCCGTGAACTCCGTCGGCAGCACCACGAACTTGCGGATCGACTCGGCGCGCGAGACCTGGGCGTTCGCAGCGTCGACCGCCTTCTGCAGTTCGGCCAGCACGGCCGGATGCTTCGCGGCTACCTCGAGCGGCATCGCGGCGTCCTCGCCGTTGTTGTGCAACCACACCGGGAGCATCTCGGTGTCCAGTGTGATCAGGCAACCGATGAACGGCTTCTGGTCGCCGACCACGACGACCTGACCCACCAGGGGATTCGCGCGGATCGGGTCCTCGAGCACTGCGGGTGCGACGTTCTTGCCACCTGCGGTGACGATGATCTCCTTCTTGCGTCCCGTGATGGTGAGGAAGCCGTCGTCGTCCAGACTGCCGAGGTCACCGGTCTTGAACCAGCCGTCCTCGAACGCGTCGGCCGTCTGCTGCGGGTTCTTCCAGTACTCCTTGAAGACATCCACGCCCTTGACGAGGATCTCGCCGTCGTCGGCGATGCGGATCGCGACACCGGGCAGCGGAACACCCACCGTGCCGATCTTGGAGCGTTGAGGAAGGTTCACGGTCGCCGGTGCAGTGGTCTCGGTCAGTCCGTAGCCCTCGAGCACCTTGATGCCCATGCTGTGGAAGAAGTGCCCGAGGCGGGCGCCGAGCGGTGCGGAGCCCGACACCGCGTAGCGAACGTTGCCGCCCATCGCAGCCCGCAGCCTGGCGAACACCAGCCGGTTGTAGAGCGCGAATTGCAGGCGCAGGCCGAGCGGAATGGATCCACCGGCTTCCTGCGCCTTCGAGTACTCGACGGCGACCTGCGCCGCCTTGCGGAAGATGCCGCCCTTGCCGCCGGACTCGGCGTTCTGCTCGGCCGAGTTGTAGACCTTCTCGAACACCCGCGGAACGGCCAGCAGGAAGCTGGGTTTGAAGGTGCCGAGCGAGGGCAGGAGGCTGCGGGTGTCGGGCTGGTGCCCGACGCGCACGCCGCCGTGCACGCACAGCACCGAGATGAACCGGGCGAACACGTGCGCGAGCGGGATGAACAGCAGAGTGGATGCCCCGCGCGGGTCGTCGACGAGCTCGGCGAGCGCGACGGCGGAGTTGCGTGACAGCTCGACGAAGTTCGAGTGCGTGATGACGCACCCCTTGGGGCGGCCCATGGATCCGGAGGTGTAGATGATGGTGGCGAGGTCGTCCTCGTTCGCCAGCCGACGGCGACGCGCTATCTCTTCGTCGGGCACGTCTTTGCCGGCCGCGACGAGCTTCGCGAGGTCTCCGAGCTCCACCTGCCACACGTTGCGGATCTGCGGAAGGTCGGCGGCGACCTCGTCGAACCGCGCGAAGTGGTCGGCGGTCTCGAGGAACAGGCCGCTGGCTTCGGAGTCGCTGAGGTTCCACTGCACCTGGGCGGGCGAGCTGGTGTCGTAGATGGGCACGAGCACCGCACCGGCGTACCAGGTGGCGAAGTCGATCAGCGTCCACTCGTACCGGGTGCGGCACATGATGCCGATCTTGTCCTCGGGCTGCACGCCTGCGGCGACCAGGCCCTTGGCGAGTGCGACCACCTCCGCCTCGAACTGCGCCGCCGTGACGTCCTGCCATCCATCGCCCGCCGGCTTGCCGAAGAGCACCTTGTCGGGCGTCTCCGCGACACGGTCGACCAACAGGTCCGCAGCGTTCGCGTGCGGATCGGCGGGCACTGCTGCGGGCGTTTCGGCATGGTTCACGGGTAGCTCCTTCGGCACCGATACAACCACTACACTCTATGCTTTATCGGCTGCCGGCCCGGACGGCCCGAACCCTCCGACGAAAGGCGAGACGCAGCGTGCACGCGATCGGAATCGACATCGGAGGCACGAAGATCGCCGGCGCCCTCGTCGACGAACTCGGTGTGATCATCCGTGAAGACCGCGTGCCGACGCCGAAAGACACCAGGGGCATCGAAGACGCGGTGGTCGAGATGATCGATCGGCTCTCTGCGGACGCCGATCCCGTGGGAGCCGGGGTCGCAGCGGCGGGCTTCGTCGACGCCGCACGCTCCACGGTCTATTACGCACCCAACATCGCCTGGCGGAACGAGCCGTTGCGCCAGAAGATCGAGGCGCGGGTGGATGTCCCGGTCGTCATCGAGAACGACGCGAACGCCGCCGGGTGGGCCGAGTTCCGGTTCGGTGCCGGGCGTCTCGTCAGCGACATGGTCATCCTCACCATCGGGACCGGTGTCGGGGGTGCGATCGTCAGCGAGGACCGGCTCTTCCGCGGCGGCTTCGGCGCCGGCGCCGAGGTCGGCCACATGCGAGTCGTGCCCGGCGGTCTGCTCTGCGGCTGCGGCGCGCGGGGATGCATCGAGCAGTACGGATCCGGCCGAGCCCTGCAGCGGTACGCCAACGAGCTCGCCGATCAGGGTGGCATCGGCCAGGCCCTCGCCGACGTGCGCACCAGGACCGGAAGGCTGTCCGGATCCGACATCGGCGACCTCATCCAACAGGACGACCCCGGAGCGCTGGCGGCACTGCGCCAGCTCGGCGACTGGCTCGGCCAGGCCAGCGCCAGCCTCGCCGCCGTTCTCGACCCGCAGATGTTCGTGTTCGGCGGGGGAGTGGCGCAGGCCGGCGACCGGCTTCTGGAACCGATTCGCAGCGCCTACCTGGAGAACCTCCCCGCGCGCGGCTACCACCCGGAGCCGGAGTTCCGCATCGCCGAGCTCGTCAACGACGCGGGCGTGGTCGGTGCGGCAGACCTCGCTCGTCTGCATGCCGTGAGCCGCTGAGCGGTAACCTCACCAGCCGTTAAGCTTCATCTGCACGCTACGAAAGGGTTGCGCGAGAAGTGTTCTACTGGCTGTTGAAGTACATCGTCGCGGGCCCCGCGCTTCGCGCGATCTTCCGGCCGTGGGTCATCGGGCTCGAGAAGGTGCCGAAGAACGGCGCCGTCATCCTCGCCAGCAACCATCTGTCGTTCATCGACTCGCTCTTCCTCCCTCTCGTCGTCGGCAGGCATGTCTCGTTCCTCGCCAAGATCGACTACTTCACCCGGCGTGGCGTCATGGGCTGGCTCACGAAGACGTTCATGAAGGCGACGGGGCAGCTTCCCATCGACCGCGGGGGCGGGCCCGCCTCCGAGGCATCCCTCAACACCGGGCTCGGGGTACTGGCCAGGGGCGAGATCCTCGGCATCTACCCGGAAGGCACCCGCAGCCCGGACGGGCGCCTCTATCGGGGCCGCACCGGAGTGGCGCGCATGATCCTCGAGGGACACGTGCCGGTCGTGCCGGTCGTGATGATCGGAACGCAGGCGGTCATGCCGATCGGGTCCAAGCTGCCACGCATCCGCCGGATCGGCGTCGTCTTCGGAGACCCGCTCGACTTCTCCCGCTTCGAGGGTCTCGAGGGCGACCGCTTCATTCTCCGGTCGATCACCGACGAGATCGTCTACTCGCTGCACGGCCTCGGCCAGCAGGAATACGTGGATGTCTACGCCTCGACGGTGAAAGAGCGCCGGCCCAGTCTCGCCCGCTAGGCTTGCTCACCGTGCTGCTCGACCACACCGCCCCTGCCATCCCTGCCGACGAATCCGTTCTCGCGGGCCTCGACCACTGGCGCACCCTCGAAGCCAAGCAGCAACCCACCTGGCCGAGTGCGGATGCCGCGCGCGTGGCATCCGAGGAGCTTGCGACGTTGCCCCCGCTCGTCTTCGCCGGCGAGGTTGACCATCTGCGCACCCGCATCGCGGCGGCCGCGGAGGGTCGCGCCTTTCTGCTGCAGGGCGGCGACTGCGCCGAGACCTTCACGGGCGCCACCGCCGATCAGATCCGAGCCCGGGTCATGACGGTGCTGCAGATGGCCGTTGTGCTCACGTACGGCGCCTCAGTGCCGGTCATCAAGATGGGCCGCATGGCCGGCCAGTTCGCCAAGCCGCGCTCGAGCGACACCGAGACCCGCGGCGACGTCACGCTTCCCGCCTACCGGGGTGACATGGTCAACGGCTACGACTTCACCGCCGAGTCGCGCACCGCCGACCCCCGTCGTCTCGTGCAGGGCTACCACACGGCGGCATCCACGCTTAACCTGATCCGCGCGTTCACCCAGGGCGGCTTCGCCGACCTCCGTCAGGTGCACAGCTGGAACAGAGGCTTCGCTGCGAACCCGGCCAACCAGCGCTACGAGGGTCTGGCCCGTGAGATCGACAGGGCGATCAAGTTCATGGAGGCGGCCGGCGCAGACTTCGACGAGATCAAGCGCGTCGAGTTCTACTCCAGCCACGAAGCGCTTCTGATGGACTACGAGCGGCCCATGACGCGCATCGACTCGCGCACCGGCACGCCGTACAACACGTCGGCGCATTTCGTCTGGATCGGTGAGCGCACGCGGCAGATCGATGGCGCGCACGTGGACTTCCTGAGCCGGGTGCGCAACCCGATCGGCGTGAAGCTCGGTCCGACGACGTCGGCCGACGACATGTTCCGGTTGATCGACAAGCTCGATCCAACTCGCGAACCGGGCCGGCTCACGTTCATCACGCGCATGGGCGCCGGAAAGATCCGGGATGCCCTCCCGCCGTTGCTCGACGCGATCAAGCGGCATGGCGCCACCCCGCTGTGGGTGAGCGACCCGATGCACGGCAACGGGCTGACGACGCCATCCGGCTACAAGACGCGTCGATTCGACGATGTGGTCGACGAGGTCAAGGGATTCTTCGACGCGCACCGCGACGCCGGGACGGTGCCGGGCGGCATCCACGTGGAGCTTACCGGCGACGACGTGACGGAGTGCCTCGGCGGCTCAGAGCACATCGACGAGGCGACGCTCGCGACCCGCTACGAGTCGCTGTGCGACCCGCGGCTGAACCACATGCAGTCGCTCGAGCTGGCCTTCCTGGTCGCTGAGGAACTCGGCGCACGCTGAAGCTCGGCAAGCCGGTTCGGGCCGATCAGCCTCCGGCGACGATCCCGAGGTTGACCTTCGTGCCCTTGGGCTGCTGTGTCGAGGAGTCCGGCGACTGCGACTGCACCTTCGTGAGGCCGTCCGGCACTGCATCCCAGAACGACGAGTATTCGGGAACGAACCCCGCGTCCGTGAGCGCCTTCTTCGCCTGATCCCTCGTCATTCCGACCACGTTCGGAACAGGGAAGAGCTGCGGACCTTTGGAGATGTCCAGCACGATCGTGTCACCCTTGCGCACAGGTCCCGCGTTCTGCGGCGCCTGGGAGATGACATCGCCGGAGGGAACGTCGTTGCTGTACTCGTTCTTTCCCGTAGCTGAGGTCAGGCCGACTGCGGTCAGCGCCGCTTGGGCGTCGGAGAGGCTCTTGCCCGTCACGTCGGGCACCGCCCCGAGTGAGACGACCAGGTTCACCTTCAGGCCTTTGAAGTAGCCTCCGCCCTTCGACAGATCGGCCTTGTCGCCCTCGGCCTGCGCTGCAGAAATGACCACGCCCTTGGGGACATCGCCGTTGAACTGCTCGTCTACGGTCCCGAGGAGGGCTCCTGCGTCGGTGATCGCCTTCTGGGCCTGTGCCTTGCTGAGCCCGGCCAGCACCGGAATCGTGATCGGCTGTCTGCCCTTGGAGACATGCAGCTTCACGGTGGAGCCGCTCGTGGCCTTCGTTCCCTGTTCTGGAGTGGACGACACGACCGAACCGGCGGGTACCGCCGAGGAGTACACGTCGTCGGTCGCGATCTTGAAGCCGGCCTTCGTCAGTGCCGTCTTGGCCGCATCGAGGCCCATCCCGTTCACCGTGGGAACTGTCACCTGCGAACCGGGACCGCCGCCGAAGTACCAGCCTGTCCCACCCGCGACCGCCGCGAGCACGAGCACCAATGCGAGCAGCCACCAGCCTCGGGCCTGCCGGCCGTGCGCGGTCTTCGCGAGGGCGGCCACGGCATCCGTTGCCGACGCCTCCGGCCTCACCTGTGCAGCCGGCCCGATGAGCTGTGTGTCGGAGTCGGATGCCTCGAAGCCGCCGCCCGCGAGCACTAGCGTCGGCTGCGGGCCGGTATCCGAACCGGGAGTATGGAGTTCTCGTTCGACCTGCAGAAGGCGCTCGAGCATCACGCCGGCGTCCGCGGGACGTGCTACCGGATCCTTCGCCGTCGCCCAGAGCACGAGTTCGTCCAGCTGTGGCGGCACCTCGGGATTCAGCCGACTCGGTCGCGGAACCGCGTCGTTCGCGTGCTGGTACGCGACCTGCATCGGCTGCTCGCCTTTGAACGGCTGCTCGCCGGTGAGCATCTCGAACATCATGATGCCGAGCGCGTAGATATCGCTGCGCGCGTCGGCGACGCCCCTGGTGACGAGTTCGGGGGAGAGGTAGGCGATGGTGCCGAGCAGCGCCTGGCCGGTGCCTGTGCTGTTGGTGACCGCCCGAGCCAGTCCGAAGTCGCCGATCTTGATGCGTCCGTCGTCGGCGAGCAGCACGTTCTCCGGCTTGAGGTCGCGGTGCACGATGCCCGCCCGGTGTGCGGCGGCGAGACCGGAGAGCACGGCATCTGTGATGTCGATGGTCTGCTCGGGCGTGAGCCTGCCGTAGTCGCGCAGCAGATCCCGCAGCGTGATGCCGGGAAGGTACTCCATCACCAGGTACGCCATGTCGGCGTCCTGACCCTGGTCGAACACGCTCACCACGTTCGGATGCGCGAGCCGCGCCGCCGAGCGCGCCTCCTGTACGAAGCGGTTCTTGAACTGGGCATCATCAGCGAGATGCCCGTGCATCACCTTGATCGCCACGCGCCGCTCGAGGCGAAGATCGGTCGCCAGATACACGGTCGCCATGCCGCCGCGCGCGATCCGCGAGCGCACCTGATACCGGCCGTCGATGAGACGGCCGAGCATCGGATCGGGCTGACTCGCGGTCACCCGACGAGTCTACGGACGACATGCTGAAGCATCCGGGTAGAACACGGTAACGAATAGGGCTCACAGGGCCTGCACAAAATGCCCGGTTCATGACACCCTTGTTCAGTGGCGAAACCCAGTTCCGCATCCGCGCAGTCTCAGGAAACCCGAACCGAAGCAGAGCGCACCTGGCTGACCGTGCCCGAGCTCGTCGATGTGCTCGGCGTAGGTGTCGGGCGCGTCCACCGATTGCTCGAAGACAAGCATCTGCTGGCGACCCGCGTCGACGGTGTGCTGAAGGTGCCATCGGACTTCATCGCAGGCGACGAGCCGCTGAGCGAGCTGCGAGGCACCCTTATCGTGCTCGCTGATGCCGGCTTCAGCGACAGCGATGCCATGTCGTGGCTGCTGCAGCCGGAGGACAGCCTGGGCGTCGCTCCCATCGACGCCTTGCGCGCCGGGCGCAAGGCGGAGGTGCGTCGCATCGCTCAGGCGCTGGGTTAGGGCGTGCCTGAGACTTCCCAGGGCCCGTCGGTCATGCGACGCGATCGCTGACCGACTCGATGAGGTCCCGCAGCTGACCCACCGCGACGTCCGCCAGCGGTGCGCCGTCGAGGGCGCGCCTTGCGCGATCGACGTTCCCCAGGATCATCCGCTCCACCTCGGCGGTGGCGCCCGATGAGTTGATCGTGCTCTGCAGCATACGAATCTGCTCGTCGCCGAGGTCGGGGTCCCCGAGGAGCTCATCCAGCACGCGCCTCGCGGATGCCGGAAGAGCCTTGCGGGTCAGCGCGACGAGCACGGTGCGCTTGCCCTCCCGCAAATCGTCTCCGCTCGGCTTGCCGGTCACGTGTGCATCGCCGAAGACGCCGAGGAGGTCGTCGCGCAACTGGAAGGCGATGCCGAGCGGCAGGCCGAACTCGCGCAGGGCATCCAGCTGCTCGAGCGTGCCGCCGGCGAGCATGCCGCCGATGACGAGCGGCGCCTGCACGCTGTACTTCGCCGACTTGTAGACGATCACCCGTTCGGCACGCGGGAGGAGCTCGTCATCGGTGCCGGTTCGCCACGATCGCTCCTCGAGGATGTCCAGATACTGACCGGCGATCACCTCGGCTCGCATGCGCCCGAACTCCCGGCGCACCTCCTTCGCCCGGTCGGCAGGAACGTCGTCGGCGAGCGCCTCCGCGAGCAGGTCGTCGCTGAAGCCCAGCAGGAGGTCGCCGAGCAGCACAGCGGCGCCGTCTCCGAAATCGGCGGCCGAGCCGTCCCAGCCGCTCTCCCGGTGCAGCGACTCGAACCGGCGATGCGCCGACGGCGCGCCGCGCCGGGTGTCGGATCGGTCGATGATGTCGTCGTGCACGAGGGCGGCCGCATGGAACAGTTCGAGGGCTGCGGCGGAGCCGATCACGGGGTCGAGCCGCTCCGGTTCGCTCGCGTCCCGCGTGTCGTTCACCGCGCGATAGCCCCAGTAGCAGAACAGGGCCCGGAATCTCTTGCCGCCACTGAGAAACTGCCGGGAGATCGCCGCCAGCGGCCCCATCTCCGGGGCGATGGACAACAAAATGGAATCGCGCGTCTGAAGGAAGTGTCCGATACGGTCGTCGATGAGATCGATCAATCGCGAGCTTTCGGGCACGCGCCTAGCCTAGCTGCGGCAGCGAGACTAGAATAAGAAGTCACCACATCGTCATTCTCGTTAGCCTGAGGGGGACAAGGATGCCGCTTTCGGAGCACGAGCAGCGCCTCCTCGATGAGATGGAGCGCAGCCTCTATCAGAATGACGCCGACTTCGTCGCGAAGGTCGGTGGAACCCGAGTCCGTCCCACCTACCGCGCCGTCGTCCTCGGCATTCTTCTGGCCGTGGTGGGTGTCGCCGTTCTGTTGACCGGGGTGTTCATCCAGGTCATCGTGGTGGGCATCCTGGGCTTTGCTCTCATGCTTGTCGGTGTGCTCGTGGCGATCACGCCCAGCCGCGCCAAGCGAGCCGCTGCGATCGCCGACGAGCAGTCGGAGACGCCTGCCGCCAAACCTGCACAACCCGGTTTCATGGACAAACTCAACGAGCGCTGGGACAAGCGCCAAGAGGGAGACCACTGAGGCACCGGCTCGCGTGCGCTCCAGTCCGCCGACGAGCCACCATCTGAAGAACCATCGCGCGCCGAAAGGCGCGCGATTCGTGTTTAAGGGATAGCTCCCCCCGGGCTTACCTACCGATGCTCAGCAACGCGTTTCCGTGTGCCGCCCTTCAGCGTGCGGTCTGAGTGCCCAAGATCCTCCACCGTCCTCCACCATGGACTTTCCTTGTCTTTTCACGGCTTTCGGGGCGGCCTATGCTGTGAATCCGTCATCTTTCCGCGATTCGTGGAAGGATGTGGAGTAAAGTGGAGGATGTCGCAGGCTCGCGGCGCAGATCAACCGGGGGAGGGCCGATGTTCCTTGGCACCTACGCCCCGAAGCTCGACGAGAAAGGGCGCATCATCCTCCCGGCCAAGTTCCGCGAAGAGTTCGAATCAGGACTCGTCATGACCCGCGGCCAGGAGCGATGCGTCTACGTCTTTCCGCGCCGCGAGTTCGAGTCGCTGAACGAGAAGATCCGGCAGGCACCGGTCACGAGCAAGCAGGCCCGTGACTACCTGCGCGTGTTCCTCTCGGGCGCCAGTGACGAGATCCCCGACAAGCAGCACCGCGTGACGATCCCACCGCTTCTGCGGACGTACGCCGGACTGCAGCGGGATCTCACCGTGATCGGTGCAGGCAACCGTGCGGAGATCTGGGACTCCGCCGCGTGGGATGCCTACCTCACCGCGAACGAGGCGTCGTTCGCGGAGACGGCCGAGGAGGTGATCCCGGGGCTGTTCTAGCGCCTGGCGCCGGACTCCCAGCCACACATCGCACCCTGACGCACTTCCCCGGTGTCAGGTGGCGTGTGGATGGGGATCCGGCGCCAGGAGCGGGCTCCGACATTCCATGGTCGATGACAGCGATCCGCGGGACATCCACACGCCGGTCATGCTCGAGCGCTGCGTCGAGCTGCTCGCGCCGGCGCTCGAGACCGACAGGCCGGTGCTCGTCGACGCGACGCTCGGCCTGGGTGGCCACACCGAGGCCTTTCTGGAGCGCTTCCCCTCTCTCACGGTGATCGCGCTCGACCGCGACACCGAGGCGATCGCACTGGCGACACAGCGGTTGTCAGCGTTCGGCGACCGGCTGAAGGCGGTGCACACGGTCTACGACGGGATCGCCGATGCCGTGGCATCCGCCGGATACACAACGGTCGACGCCGTGCTCTTCGACCTCGGCGTCTCCTCCCTGCAGCTGGACCGGGTGGAGCGTGGGTTCTCCTACTCCAAGGACGCCCCGCTCGACATGCGCATGGATTCCACTTCGGAGCTGACCGCGCAGGTCGTCGTCGCCGAGTACGGCGAGGACGAGTTGCGGCGCATCTTCCTCGACTACGGCGAGGAGAAGCTCGCCGCCCGGTACGCGCGGGCCATCGTGCGGGCCAGGAGTCAGGAGCCGATCACCCGTTCGGGGCAGCTCGTTGCGGTGATCCAGGATGCGACGCCTGCCGCGGTGCAGAGAGCCGGGCATCCGGCCAAACGCGTCTTCCAGGCGTTGCGCATCGAGGTCAACCACGAGCTCGACGTGCTGGAGCGAGCGGTCCCGCGGGCCATCGATCTTCTGCGCGTCGGCGGGCGCATCGCCGTCATGTCCTTCCAGTCCCTGGAGGACCGCATTGTGAAACGGGCTCTGGCGGCGAGGGCCGCGTCGACCGCGCCCGTGGGACTTCCGGTCGAGCTCCCCGAGCACCGACCGGAGCTGAAGCTGCTGACGAGGGGCGCCGAGCTGGCCGACGAAGCGGAGAGGGCGCGCAACCCGCGCTCGATTCCGGTGCGGCTGCGCGCGGCGGAACGTATCAGGGGGAACTCATGAGCCAGGCGACTGCGACTCTTCCATCGACGCGGATTCCGGCCACCCGCGGGCCGGCGCAGCGCACGGCGCCGCACCTCGCAGCACTGCCGCGTGCGCAGCGCCGAGCGCGGCCGAAGCTCTTCTACGCCGCTGTCGCCGTGACGACGGTCATGGTCGTCGTTGTCGCGCAACTGCTGCTGTCGATCGGAGTCTCGCAAGGCGCCTATCGCATCGAGTCGCTGCAGGCGAACAAAGCGCAGCTCGCGCGCGCCTACCAGGAAGCATCCGAGAAGGTGCAGACGTTGTCGTCGCCACAGAACCTCGCCGCCAACGCCGTGGCCCTCGGCATGGTGAACAACGGCACGCCGGTCTATCTGCGCCTCTCAGACGGCGCGGTGATCGGTTCGCCGGCACCGGCATCGGCATCGGCCGGCTCCACGGGGCAGCTCGTCGGAAACGCGCTGACTCAGGATCTTCCGCTGGTCACCGCACCGAAGACCACGAAGAAGCCGACGAAGCAGGGCGCCGGAGCGCAGAACGGCACGTCGAGCACCGCCGGTCAGACGTCCGGCGACGCGACCGCCTCCGGCACCGGCAGCGAGGCGGGATCGGGCACACCGAGCGCGAATCAGGCGCAGTCCGACGGTGGCCCCGTACCGTGGACAGGGGCCCTGCCGGCGCCTTCGACCCACTGATCCACCGCTGCAGCGCACCGCGTTCCAGCCGCCGTTTCGAGGAGCCCGATGACGACCGTCAAGTCGCACCGTCGCCGTTCCGCCTTCGCCATCGCCGCCGTCGTCGTCATCGTCGTGGTGTTCGTGGTGCGGCTGGTCGATCTGCAGGTCGTGCGGGCGAATGCGCTGGACAAGCAAGCCGCTGAGCGACGGGGCGACTATTCCACGATCGAGGGGACGCGGGGCTCCATCGTCGCCGAGGACGGAACGGTTCTGGCTCGCAGCGTGACGCGCTACGACTTCCAAGCCACTCCGAAGTACACGACGGGCCTGCGCGCCATAACCATCGATGGCAAGACCAAGAAGGTCTCGCTCGATGTCGCCGCTGCCGCCATCGCCAAGATCACCGGCCAGAAGCCGAGCGACATCACGGGTCCGATCCAGGCGGCATTGGCGAAGAACAAGGAGTCGATGTATGCGCCGATCATTCACGGTGTTGATGTCGCCACCTACCAGAAGCTGACCGCGCTGCAGATCCCGTGGCTGGACTCGACCAGCCATCAGGTGCGCGTGTACCCGAACGGTGCGGTGGCGGGGAACATCCTCGGATTCCTGAACGGGGACGGCAAGCCGCAGGCGGGCCTGGAAAAGGGGGAGAACAAGTGTCTCGCCGGCAACAACGGTGAGGAGACGTATCAGGTTGGGGCCGACGGTGTCACCATCCCCGGCAGCACGAAGGTGCAGAAGGCTGCCAAGGACGGCGGCGAGCTCGTCACCACGATCGACCCCGACCTGCAATGGTTCGCGCAGGACGAGCTGGCGAAGGTCGTTCCGCAGCTCGGCGCGCAGTTCGGCATGGTGAGCGTGGTCAGCATCAAGGACGCCAAGATCCGGGTGGCCGCCCAATACCCCTCCGCAGACCCGAACAACCTCGACGCCACCCCGGTGGCGGACTGGGACGCGATGATGTTCCAGGACCGATACGAACCGGGCTCGATTTTCAAACCCCTGACTGCTGCGGCGCTGATCGATTCAGGCAGGGCATCCCCGACAACGCAACTTGTCGTTCCCGACACGCTCGCACCGCAGAAGGGCGTGTTCGTCGCCGACGACGAGTTCCACCCGGTGCAGCACCTGACGCTCACCGGCGTTCTCACCGAGTCGTCGAACGTCGGCATGTCGGAACTCGGCACCAGCATGCCCGATCAGCAGCGTTACGACTTCATGAAGAAGTTCGGCATCGGCGACAAGACGGCGGTGAACTTCCCAGGAGAAGTGTCAGGCGAGTTCACGAAACCTTCGACGTGGGATGCGCAGACTCGTTACGCGACGACCTTCGGTCAGGGCCTCTCGACCACTCAGGCACAGATGCTGAGCGCCTATCAGGCGATCGCAAATGGGGGCGTCAAGGTTCCGTTGTCGCTGATAGAGGGCTGCAAGCAGGCGGACGGGAGGATGACCGACGTGCCATCCACCAAGGGCACCCGGGTGGTGTCGGCGCAGACGTCGCAGGAGATTCTCGGGATGCTCGAGAACGTGCTCAAAGGAGGGCCGCTCTCCACGCTGCCTCCGAGCGAGATCCCGGGCTACCTGGTTGCCGCGAAGACCGGAACCGCGCAGGAGACGGACGGAAACGGCGGCTATCTGAAGGGCAAGTACTACGTCTCCGTGATGGGTGTCGCACCGGTCGACAACCCCCAGTACCTGGTTTCGGTGAACATCGGCTTCCCGACTACGATTACATCGTCCCTGGCGGCGGGACCGCTGTTCAAGACGATGATGAGCCAGGTGCTCAAGGCGTTCCGGGTCCAACCGTCGACTGCGCCGCCGGCGAACTACCCCGATACCTATTGAAAGTGAGCCACGTGACCGGAACGGGCACCGCGATGCTGCGCCCCGAGCACCCCGTCTCCCGGTCCCTGTCGCAACTGGTGGCCGACTTCGGGTTCGAGGCTCTGGAGCGCGTCGACTCCGTCGAGGTGAGCGGCGTGACCGTCGCATCGGGCGCCGTTGAGCCCGGCGACCTGTACGTCGGCCTTCCCGGAAAACGCGCGCACGGCGCATCCTTCGCGGCCGACGCCGCCGAGGCGGGCGCCACGGCCGTGCTCACGGATGCCGCGGGAGCCGAACTCGCTGCCGGCTCGGGAATCCCGGTACTCGTCACGGATGACCCGCGCGCGCTGCTCGGTGAGGTTGCGGCCTGGGTCTACCGCACCGAGGAGAACCCCGCAACGCTGTTCGCCGTCACCGGGACCAACGGCAAGACGAGCGTCGTCTACATGATCGCCGCGCTCCTGGAGCAGATCGGTGTGCGTTCCGGGCTCAGCTCCACGGCAGAGCGTCGCATCGGCGACCTCGCTGTCACAAGCTCGCTGACCACGCCGGAAGCGAGCGAGCTGCACGCCCTGCTCGCGCGGATGCGGGAGGCAGAGGTGCGTGCGGCGGCTGTCGAGGTCTCCGCGCAGGCGCTCACCAGGCATCGCGTCGACGGCATCGTGTTCGACGTCGCCGGATTCACGAACCTCAGCCACGATCACCTCGACGACTATGCGTCGATGGAGGAGTACTACGAAGCGAAGCTCGCACTGTTCTCGCCCGACCGGGCACGGCGCGGCGTCGTCACCGTCGACACGGAGTGGGGGCGACGTGTCGCGGCCGAGTCGCGCATCCCGGTCACGACATTGGCCACCGTGCCAGGGGTCGAGGCGGACTGGCATGTGGAGCTGGGCGAGGAGTCCATCGACAGCACAGTGTTCACGCTCGCCGGGCCCGACGGCCGCGCGGTCTCCACAAGCATCCCGATCCTCGGATCGTTCATGGCAGGCAACGCCGCTCTGGCGATCGTGATGCTCGTCGAGTCGGGCTTCGATCTCGAGGCGATCGGCCAGGTGCTGGAACGTGATGGAGGCATCCAGGCCTACATTCCCGGCCGCGCCGAACGGGTATCGGGCGAAGAGGGCCCCGTGGTGTTCGTGGACTACGGACACACGCCGGACGCGTTCGCGCGCATCCTCGCGTCGCTGCGCACCGTCACACCGGGCCGCGTGATCATGGTCTTCGGCGCCGATGGCGACCGCGACACGACGAAGCGCGCAGACATGGGCGCGATCGCCGCTCGCGGTGCCGATGAGGTGATCATCACCGACTTCCACCCCCGCTTCGAAGATCCGGCCGCCATCCGTGCCGCGCTGATCCGCGGGGCGCTGGATGCCGTGCCCGACGCGCACGTGGAGGAGATCGCCGACCAGCGGGTCGCCATCCGCACGGCGATCGCCCACGCGGGTGATGGAGACATCGTCTTCTATGCGGGGCCGGGGCACGAGGACTATCAGGAGGTCGCGGGAGTGCAGTTGCCCTATTCAGCGCGTGAGGATGCGAAGCTCGCGCTTCGCGAGGCGGGGTGGCTGTCGTGATCGCCATGACGATCGAGGAGATCGCCCAGGCCGTCAGCGGTCGTCTGGTCCCGGAGGAGGGCGCATCGCGCCTGGTCGAAGGGCTCTCCTACACGGACTCCCGCGAGGTTGAGCCGGGCGGCATCTTCTTCGCGAAACCGGGTGAGTTCACCGATGGTCACCTCTTCGCACCGCAGGCCGTCGAACGCGGTGCAGCGCTCGTCGTCGTCGACCACGAGCTCGGGCTCGACGTGCCTCAGGTCGTCGTCGATGACGTGGTAGACGCGCTCGGTGCTCTGGCACGCAGCAGCATCGCGCGGGCACGCGAGGCGGGCATCCTGCGCATCGTGGGCATCACCGGCTCCAACGGCAAGACGACCACGAAGAACCTGCTGGCGGCAATCCTCGGGCGAGTCGGCGAGACGGTCGCGCCCCGTGCATCCTTCAACAACGAGGTCGGGGCTCCGCTGACCATGCTCGAGGTGGGCGAGAACACCCGCTTTCTGGTGGCCGAGATGGGCGCGAGCCGCGAGGGCGACATTGCGAGGCTCATCCGCATGGCCAAACCCGACGTGGGAGTCGTGCTCAAGGTCGGCCTTGCGCATGCCGGTGAGTTCGGCGGGATCGAGCACACGCAGCGTGCCAAGTCCGAGATGGTGACCGATTTGGATGCCGGCGACACCGCCGTGCTCAACGCCGACGACCCGAGGGTGGCCGCCATGGCACCGCTGACCAGGGCGCAGGTGTTGTGGTTCGGGGTCGACGGCGATGCCGCACCGGATCGGGTGCGGGCGACGGACGTGCGATCCAGCCGCACCGGCACGACCTTCACGCTGCACCTGCCCGCCGGCGCGGAGGGCGAAGGGCCGAGCCGTGAGGTCGCGTTCCGGGTGCTCGGCGAGCACCACGTGGCGAACGCGCTGGCGGCCGCGAGCGCTGCGCACGCGCTCGGCGTCGGCATCGACGACATCGCCGCCGGACTGGAATCGGTCACCAGGGCGGAGCGCTGGCGCATGGAGGTCATGGGCGGAGCGCGAGGCGTGACGATCATCAACGATGCGTATAACGCGAGCCCGGACTCGATGGCCGCCGCGTTGAAGACACTGGTGCAGCTGCGCGAGCCCGAGGGCCGCGCCATCGCCGTGCTCGGCGAGATGAGCGAGCTGGGCGAGGCATCCGGTGCAGAGCACGACCGCATCGGCCTTCTGGCAGTGCGCCTCGGAGTCGACCAGGTCGTGGTGGTGGGCGCCGGTGCACGCCGCATGCACATCTCGACGATCAACGAGGGCTCGTGGGACGGCGAATCGGTCTTCGTCGAGACGCAGGACGAGGCGTACGAGTTGCTCGAGTCACTGCTCCGCAACGGCGACACCGTTCTTGTCAAGTCGTCCAACTCCGCCGGACTCCGGCACCTGGGGGACCGGCTGGGGGAGTTGTACTCGTGAGAGCACTGTTGACCGCTGGAGCGCTGTCGCTTGCCTTCTCCCTCTTCCTCACCCCGATCTTCGTCAAGCTGTTCCACCGGCTGAACTGGGGTCAGTTCATCCGCGACGACGGTCCGCAGTCGCACCACGCGAAGCGCGGCACGGCGACCATGGGTGGCATCGTCATCATCCTCGCCACGCTGGTCGGCTACTTCGTCGCCGTGCTGCTGAACGGCGGCGATGGGCTCTCGGCCTCTCCGCTGCTCGTCCTTCTGATGATGGTGGGCCTCGGCGTCGTCGGCTTCATCGACGACTTCCTCAAGACCCGGAAGCAGCGCAGCCTCGGCCTCGGCGGGTGGTCCAAGGTGGTCGGTCAGGTCATCGTCGCCACGCTCTTCGGTATCCTCGCCATCAACTTCCCGAGCAACGAGGGCGTGACGCCGGCCTCGACCGAGATCTCCTTCATCAGAGACCTCCCGATCGACCTGATGGTGCTGGGCGGCATTCCCGTGATCGGGATCATCCTCTACCTGATCTGGGTCAACCTCATCACGACCGCCGCATCGAACGGGGTCAACGTCACAGACGGCCTCGACGGCCTCGCCACGGGTGCCTCCATCCTGGCGATCGGTTCGTACATCATCATCGGGTTCTGGCAGTTCAACCAGTCCTGTTTCAGCGACACGATCGACACCGACAACCTCTTCAAGTGCTACACCGTGCGCGACCCGCTCGACCTCGCGGTCGTGGCCGCCGCCATCGTCGGATCGCTGGTCGGGTTCCTGTGGTGGAATACGTCGCCCGCCCAGATCTTCCTCGGCGACACCGGCTCGCTCGCGCTCGGCGGCGCCCTCGCCGCGTTCGCCATCCTCAGCCACACCGAGCTGCTGCTCGTGCTGATCGGCGGCCTGTTCGTGATCGAGGCCGGCTCGGTCATCCTGCAGCGGGCGTACTTCAAGGTCACGCACGGCAAACGCATCTTCCGCATGAGTCCGATCCACCACCATTTCGAGCTCAAGGGGTGGGCAGAGGTGACGGTCGTCGTGCGGTTCTGGATCATCGCCGGACTGCTCGTGGCCGCCGGCGTCGGCTCCTTCTATCTCGAGTGGCTCTCGAGGACGTCGTGACCTCTCCCGATCTGCCTGGTCGGCTCGCCGGCCTGACCAGCTGGCGTTCCGACTGGCAGGGCTTGCGGGTGGCGGTGCTCGGTCTCGGCGTTGCCGCGTTCTCCAGCGCCGACACTCTGGCCGAACTCGGCGCCGACGTGCTCGTGGTGGCGGACGCCCCGCACGAGGAACGCGCACGCCTGCTCGACGTCATCGGGGTACGGCTTCACGTGGGCGACCTGTCCTCGGTGCCGGATGCCGTGACATCCTTCGCTCCCCAGGTCGTCGTCGTCTCGTCGGGCAGGTACCACCCCGACCACGCGGTGCTCACCTGGGCGGAGAGCGCGGGGGTCGCGGTCTGGAGCGACGTGGAGCTCGCCTGGCGGGTGCGCGACAAAGTGGAACCGGCGGCGGAGTGGATCTGCGTCACCGGCACCAACGGCAAGACGACAACTGTCGAGCTGACGGCGACATTCCTTGTTGCAGCGGGCCTGCGCGCGGCCCCGTGCGGCAACATCGGCGTCCCCGTGCTCGATGCGATCCGCGACCCGCAGGGGTTCGACGTGCTCGTCGTCGAGCTCTCCAGCTATCAGCTGCACTGGATGAATCGCAACGCGGGCGGCGAGGTGTTCCCGTACTCCAGCGTCTGCCTCAACCTCGCCGAAGACCACCTCGACTTCCACGGATCCCTTCAGGCGTACGGCGCCGCGAAGGCGAAGGTATACGACAACACCAAGGTCGCCTGCGTCTACAACCGCGCCGACGTCGCCACCCTGCACATGGTGGAGGAGGCCGACGTGGTGGAGGGAGCCAGGGCGGTCGGCTTCGGGCTCGACACACCCGGGCCCAGCGACTTCGGCATCGTCGACGGCATTCTCTGCGACCGCGCATTCCTCGACGACCGTGCCACGACCGCCCTCGAGCTGACCACCCTCGACGAACTGCGGGCGGCCGGCCTCGGCGCGCCGCACGTCGTGGCGAACATCCTTGCCGCGAGCGCACTCGCGAGGTCCTGCGGGGTGTCCGCCGACGTCATCCGCGAGGCGCTGAAGACGTTCCGGCTCGACCCGCACCGTATCGAGGTCGTGGCCGTGCACGATGGTGTGGCGTGGATCGACGACTCGAAGGCGACGAACCCGCACGCGGCAGACGCGTCGCTCCGCGCGTTCGATCGCATTGTGTGGGTGCTTGGCGGGCAGCTGAAGGGCGTCGAACTCGACGGGCTCGTGCAGAGGCACCTGGCGCGCCTCGCCGGAGCGGTGGTGATCGGACTCGACCAGGAACCCGTGCTCGCCGCATTCCGCCGACACGCGCCAGAGCTTCGGGTGCTCCCCGTCGGGGCCGGAGAGACTGATGACGTGATGCCGGAAGCGGTCCGGCTCGCCGCGCGTCTGGCGCGCGACGGAGACACCGTGCTCCTCGCACCGGCGGCTGCGTCGCTGGACCAGTTCACCGATTTCGCGGACCGGGGCGACCGGTTCGCGCGGGCGGTGCGAGACCTCATAGGCAGGGGGAACCGGTGACAGCTCCCACGCAGGCCTCGCGTGCGCCGAGGCGCATTCCGAACGCAGCGGATGCGTCGGCCGCTGAGTCGTCGGCTCGCGGTTCGCTCGTCAGCGCCCGTATCTCGCTCGGGCGGGTTTTCGCGGGCGAGTCGGCGAACTACTTCTTGCTGCTCGGCGTGACGCTCTTCATGGTCGTCTTCGGCCTCGTGATGGTGCTCTCCTCGTCGTCGGTCGACTCTCACTCCAACGGCGACAGCTTCTTCGCGCGCTTCCTCAATCAGGGCCTGTACGCGCTGATCGGGGTGCCGATCATGCTGCTGGCCTCACGCATCCCACCCGGTTTCTGGAAGCGGATCGCTTGGCCGGCGCTCATCGTCGCGGCGACGCTTCAGCTGCTCGTCATCGCGACGCCGCTCGGCTCCGACAACGGAACCGGATACAACCAGAACTGGCTCAAGATCGGCCCCGTCGTCTTCCAGCCCTCCGAGGCGATCAAGATCGCGATGATCCTGTGGATGGGCATGTTCATCGCCCGAAAGCAGGATCGCCTGTCGCAGTGGAAGTACGGGCTGCTGCCCGTCGTGCTCGTCATGACGGTGGCCATCGGGCTCGTGCTCGCCGGCGGCGATCTCGGCACCACGTCGATCATGGTGGCGATCGTGCTCGGCGCACTGTTCTTCGCCGGCATCCCGTTGCGGCAGTTGATCACCGCCGGGGTGATCGGAGTCGGAGCCGCCCTGCTCTTCGCAGTGACGCGTGCGAACCGGCTCGAGCGCATCCTCGGCTTCCTGCACCCCTCGGCAGCCGACCCGATGAGCACCGGCTGGCAGATTCAGCAGAGCAACTTCGCGCTCGCGCACGGCAGCCTCATCGGCGTCGGCCTCGGCAACTCCGAGTCGAAGTGGAACTGGTTGCCCGCCGCCAGCACCGACTTCATCTTCTCGATCATCGGCGAGGAACTGGGCCTGCTCGGCGCCATCGTCGTGCTGCTTCTGTTCGTGCTGCTGGCGATCTGTTTCGTCCGTATCATGAACGCGACGGCCGACCCGTTCGCCAGGGTCGTCACCGGCGCGGTGATGATCTGGCTGGTCGGGCAGGGCCTGGTGAACATCGGCGTCGTGCTCGGACTGCTTCCAGTGCTCGGTGTGCCTTTGCCCTTGATATCCGCCGGAGGTACCGCCCTGATCAGCTCCTTGTTCGGTATCGGCGTCGTGCTCTCGTTCACGCGCACGCCGTCGAATCCGCTGTCCGAGCCCGCACTAGGCGGTCGCCTTCGGAGCCGCGCCCGGTGACGACGTATCTCATGGCTGGCGGGGGAACCGCCGGCCACGTGAATCCGCTTCTCGCCGTCTCCGATGCGCTCCGCCGTGTCGAACCGGACGCGGGGGTGATCGTGCTCGGCACCGCCGAGGGCCTCGAGTCCCGCCTCGTCCCGGAGCGCGGGTACGAGCTGGTGACGATTCCGAAGCTGCCGTTCCCTCGTCGGCCGGATGTCGCGGCGCTGCGGTTCCCAGCACGCTTCCGCTCCAGTGTGGCCAGAGTGCGCAGGCTGATCGCCGAGCGGGGCGTGGATGTCGTCGTCGGCTTCGGGGGATACGCATCGGCGCCGGCCTACAGTGCAGCGCACCGCGAAGGCGTTCCTCTCGTGCTGCACGAGGCGAATGCGAAGCCCGGGCTCGCGAACAAGCTCGGTGCGCGGTACACGCGTCAGGTGGGCGTCGCGTTTCAGAACACGCCGATCGCGCACGCCCGGTTCGTCGGGATGCCTTTGCGCCGTGAGATCGAAGACCTGGACGGTGCGGCGCGCAGGGCAGAGGCATTGGAGTACTTCGGCCTCGACGACCGTCCCACCGTATTGATCACCGGCGGGTCTCTCGGCGCCCGTAGCGTCAATGCGACCGCGATCGCTTCCGCGAAGGACCTCACCGGCACCGGGTACCAGGTGCTGCACATCCAGGGCGGCGCCGCCGAATTCCGCGACCCGCAGGTGGCCGGCTACCATCTCGTCGACTACTGCGACCGCATGGATCTGGCGCTGGCCATCGCGGAGGTCGCCATCTCCCGCGCCGGGGCCGCGACCGTGAGCGAGCTCTCGGCCCTGGGCATTCCCGCCGTCTACGTGCCCTATCCGGTCGGCAACGGGGAGCAGCGGTTCAACGCTGCAGGTGTCGTCGGTGCGGGTGGGGCGATCCTCGTGGACGACGCTCTGTTCACTCCTGAATGGGTCCGGGCATCCGTCGTTCCGCTGCTGCACGACGAAGAACGCCTGCACGGCATGGCGACGGCGGCGGCGAGCGTCGGCGTGCGCGACGGTGCGGAGCGGATGGTCGCCCTGATCGGCGAAGCGCAGCGGGACGCAGTCGGACCGGCCCGAGCGGGTCGCCGCAAGCCCTCAGCGCACTGACTGCATACTGGAAGGAACCCGCCCAGCAGACCGCCATCGCACCAGAGACAGGATGCCTGAAGCACCGTGATCAAGCCCGACCCGACCATGCCACTTCCGGAGCAGATCGGACGAGCGCACTTCGTCGGCATCGGCGGTTCCGGCATGAACGGCATCGCGCGGCTCTTCCTGCAGGCGGGGATCCCGGTGAGCGGTTCGGACCGCGCAGAGAGCGAGTACACGCGCGCTCTTCGCGAGCTGGGCGCCGACGTGCGGATCGGTCACGACGCCGCCAACGTGGGCGACGCCGACACGCTCGTCGTGACCGGTGCCCTGTGGCAGGACAATCCCGAATACCAGTACGCGCTTGCCAACGGCATACCGGTTCTGCACCGCTCCCAGGCGCTCGCCTGGCTCACCCGGTCGAGCCGGCTCGTGGCCGTCGCCGGCGCGCACGGCAAGTCCGGGACGACGGGCATGATCGCCACCGCCCTGATCGAACTGGGAGAGGACCCGAGCTTCGTGAACGGCGCCGTGATCGAGGGGCTGGAGACGAGCGCGCGCCACGGCGATTCCGGTCTGTTCGTGATCGAGGCCGACGAGTCCGACGGCTCGTTCCTGCTCTACGACACGGCCGTCGCGCTCGTCCTGAACATCGACGACGACCACCTCGACCATTACGGCTCGTACGATGCCGTGCAGGATGCCTTCGTCGCGTTCGCCGATCACGCCCGCGAACTCGTCGTCATCTCCGCCGACGACGAGGGCGCCCGTGCCGTGACACCGCGCATCGGCAACGCCAACCTGCTCACGTTCGGCGAGTCGGAAGGCGCCGACGTGCGCGTCACCGGCATCACGACGGATGGTCCGGTCGCCTTCACTCTTCGTTGGAAGGGTGAGGAGTACAGGGCGCAACTGAGGGTGCCCGGGCGCCATCACGCCCACAATGCCGCTGGCGCGTTCGCCGTGCTGACCCATCTCGGCATCGAGACCCAGCGTGCAGTGGACGCGCTGCAGGCGTATGGCGGCACGCATCGCCGTTTCGAGCTTCACGGGAACATCGGCGGGGTCAGCGTGTACGACGACTACGCCCATCACCCGACCGAGGTGCGGGCGGTGCTCGAGGCTGCGCGCACGGTCGTCGGAGAGGGTCGCATCATCGCCGTGCACCAGCCTCACACCTACAGTCGCACGCAGCGCCTGGCCGCGGAGTTCGCCGAGACGCTCGAACGCTACGCGGACGAGACAGTGGTGCTCGACGTCTTCGGTGCACGTGAAGATCCCGTTCCCGGTGTGACCGGCGCGCTGGTCTCCGAGCGCTTCCGCGACCAGTCCCGTGTCGCGTACATCCCTGACTGGCAGCAGGCTGCCGACTTCACGGCCGACTTCGCACGCGACGGCGACTTCGTGATCACGCTCGGCTGCGGCAATGTGAACCTCATCGTCCCGCAGCTGCTCGAATCCCTGCGACGGTCGAACGGCTGACCCAGGTGAAGCGTCCCCAGGGTTTCGAGAACGCGGCGCCGCGACGGCTGGCGCGTGGGCAGCGCGCCGAGGCGCCAGGACGTGAGGTTCCGACCGCGGTGCTGGACGATCGCGGCCACGGAACGCGGAGTGCCGAACCTGATGCCGACACCGCGCCGATTCCTGTCATCCCGGCCGCCAAGCGTGCACCCTCCGCCAATAAGGCGAGCCCTGCAAGCAAGGCTGCGTCGTCCGAGCAACGGCGGGGCGCCGAGCCCCGGAAGAGGGCGGAGCAACGGAAGGGGACGCCGCAGCGGTACAGCACCGAGAACCGCGGCGGCTCGGAGGTGCGCGACAGCCCGGCTTCCCCGAGCGTGCGGGCAGCCGCCCGTCAGCGCCGCAAGTACGAACGCGCGGAGATCAAGCGGTTCACGCGAGCCTCGCGTCGCCGTCGCCTGGCCTGGCTGATCGGGGTCGGATCCGTCGTTCTCGTGCTTCTCGCGGCTGCTCTCGTCTCGCTCTCACCGGCCATGGCGCTCCGCACCGTCCGGGTCGTCGGCGTGCAGCGCATCGACGCGAAGGCGGTGCAGCACGCGCTCGCGAACCAACTCGGAACGCCGCTTCCGCTGATCGACTACGGCAAGGTGCGCAAGGAGCTGGCGGCCTTCCCGCTCATCCGGAGCTACAGCACGGAGGCCGATCCACCCGGCACCCTGGTGGTGCGCATCGTCGAGCGCGTGCCGATCGGGCTCCTGAAGGTTCCTTCCGGGTACCAACTCGTCGACCAGGCGCACGTCGTGATGCAGACCACGCCAGACCGCCCGGGCGGTTACCCGATCATCTCCATCCCCGACGACGCTTCCGAACAGTCCAGACAGAAAGAGTTCAGCGCGACCGCGAACGTGCTCGCGGCTCTCCCGGCAGGCATGCTCGGGCAGGTGGACACCGCTAGCGCCACGGGCGCACAGGATGTCACCCTCAAGCTGACCTCCGGCGTCTCGGTGGTCTGGGGCGGGCCGGAGGATGCCGCGCTCAAGTCCTCGGTGCTCGCGGATCTTCTCAAAGCAGTCCCCGGCGCATCCGTCTACGACGTCTCCGCTCCGAACAGCCCCGTCACGCGCTGAGCGGGACCGTCGCCACCGCACGGAGTGGGCCGTCATGGATGCCTTCGCACCCCGGTCGGGCGACACGCGGCAGATCTGCACGGCGCAGGAGAGGGCCGCGCTTAACGTCAGGCGTAGTAAATGCATACCGAGCATAACTTTAAGCCTCGACTTGAAGTTGAAGGTTGCCAGCATTCGCCAGGGGAGCCCGTCGTGAGTCAAAACCAGAACTACCTCGCCGTGATCAAGGTCGTCGGCATCGGCGGTGGCGGCGTGAACGCCGTGAACCGCATGATCGAGCTCGGGCTTCGCGGCGTCGAGTTCATCGCCATCAATACGGATGCCCAGGCGCTGCTGATGAGCGACGCCGACGTGAAGCTCGACGTGGGCCGCGAGATCACGCGAGGGCTCGGTGCCGGAGCCGATCCGGAGGTCGGCCGCCGCGCAGCCGAAGACCACGCCGAGGAGATCGAGGAGGCGCTGACCGGCGCTGACATGGTCTTCGTGACCGCGGGCGAGGGCGGCGGCACCGGAACCGGTGGCGCGCCAGTGGTTGCCCGGATCGCGAAGTCGATCGGCGCTCTCACCATCGGTGTCGTCACCAAGCCGTTCGGCTTCGAGGGCAAGCGCCGGCAGGACCAGGCCGAGGCGGGTGTCGCTCGCCTGAAGGAAGAGGTCGACACCCTCATCGTCGTGCCGAACGACCGGCTGCTCGAGATCAGCGATCGCGGCATCAGCATGCTCGAGGCGTTCGCTACCGCCGACCAGGTGCTCCTCGCCGGTGTTCAGGGGATCACCGACCTCATCACGACACCGGGCCTCATCAACCTCGACTTCGCCGACGTCAAGTCCGTCATGCACGGCGCGGGATCTGCGCTCATGGGCATCGGCTCCTCGCGGGGCGCGGACCGTGCGATCAAGGCAGCGGAACTCGCAGTCGCCTCGCCACTCCTCGAAGCCAGCATCGAGGGGGCTCGCGGCGTGCTTCTGTCGATCCAGGGCGGTTCCAACCTGGGCATCTTCGAGATCAACGACGCAGCCCGCTTGGTGCAGGAGGCGGTGCATCCCGAGGCGAACATCATCTTCGGCGCCGTCATCGACGACACCCTCGGCGACGAGGTGCGTGTGACGGTGATCGCCGCCGGTTTCGACGGAGGAGAACCCCAGCAGAAGGCGGTCGACGTGCGTCGCTCCACCTTCGTGGCGACGGGATCCGATCAGGCGTCGTCCGGGTCGGAGCTGGTCGACACGCAGGCGCTCGAGGAGGAAGACGTGCCGACGCAGGGCTCCTGGTCCGACGCCGACTCGAAGCTCGTGGAAGCGGCGGCCAACGACCCGTCGTTCGATGACGACGACGTGCTGGACGTGCCCGACTTCCTGAAGTGAGCGATACCTCGGAGCTGAGCGGTGAGGCCCGTCAGGGTCTCGCCGACCGGCTTGCGCGGGTGCGGCAGAGCGTGGCGGATGCCGCGCGCTCGGCGGGCAGGAACCCTGCGGAGATCACGACCATCGTGGTGACCAAGTTCCAGCCCGTCGCGCTCGTGCGTGCGCTCGTCGACCTCGGAGTGCGCGACGTCGGCGAGAACCGGGCGCAGGAGGCCGCAGCGAAGGCATCCAGTGTCGGCGAGACGCATTCGAACGGGCTGCGCTGGCACTTCATCGGTCAGTTGCAGACGAACAAGGCGAAGCAGGTCCGCACCTTCGCCTCGGCGGTGCACTCGGTGGATCGGCCCGCGCTCGTCGGAGCCCTGAGCCGCGCCGGAGGGTCCGCCGAGAGGGCGTCCGACCGAGCGTCCGCCGGCAACGACCTCGACTGCTTCATCGAATTGGCACTCACCGACGAGCCCGGCCGCGGCGGCGTAGCGCCGGACCGCTTGCTCGACCTTGCAGAGCGCATACTGGCCGAACCGGGGCTGCGCCTGCGCGGCGTGATGGCTGTGGCGCCGCTGAACGAAGACGCGCGACGGGCGTTCGCCCGGGTGCGCGAGGCATCCGACCGGCTGCGTTCACTCGCCCCGGATGCAACAGCGATCTCCGCCGGAATGTCCGGCGACTATGCCGATGCGATAGCGGAAGGGGCGACACACCTTCGCATCGGCACTGCAATCACGGGAAAGCGACCCGAGCGTGCTTAGCCTGGCTGTGGAATACGCCGACGACCGGCGAGACCGCAAGACCTCGAGCTGCACACGGAGGATCGCATGGCAAACCCGCTCAAGAAGACGATGGCCTACCTCGGTCTCGTCGAAGACGAGCTCGAGTACGACGAAGAACCGGTCGCCACTGCGCATCCGGCACCTGTCGCGCCGGTCCAGCATCCTGCTCCGGCCAAGGCGCCTGTCACGCCGCTGCGTAAGCCGACCCCGGCCCGGAATGTGACGGTGCAAGAAGTGAATGAGATCCTGACGGTTCACCCCCGGCAGTACAGCGACGCGAAGATGATCGCGGAGTCCTTCCGCGAAGGAGTCCCCGTGATCCTGAACCTGTCGCAGATGAGCGAATCCGAAGCCCAGCGCATGATCGACTTCTCCAGCGGTCTGACGCAGGGCTTGCGCGGCAAGATCGAGAAGGTGACCAGCAAGGTCTTCCTGCTCTCGCCGGAGCACGTCATGGTGTCGGGCTCGGCGACGAACGCCGGGAACGACGTCGAGGCGTCGTTCTTCGCCAGTGCGTAGCCGCACGAGCGACGCAAGCGGTGGGGGCTGGAGCCGAGGCACAGCCAGCGTCCCGCATACTTGATCTGTGCCCCTCGCCGTCTTCATCGTCGCGACCGTCGCGTACTACATCTTCCTGCTCTTCTTCGTGGTGCTGTGGGTTCGCTTCGTACTGGATCTCGTGCGTACTTTCGCCCGCGGATGGCGACCACGCGGGTTCGGCCTGGTGCTTGCGGAAGCGGCGTTCACGGTCACCGATCCGCCCATCAAGTTCTTCCGGCGACTGCTCCCTCCGCTGTCGCTCGGACCGGTCGCACTCGACTTCGGCTGGACGTTGACGATGTTCGCGTGCATCATCGGCATGTACATCGCGTCGTCGTTCATCTGATGTCGCATCAGGCTCACGCAGATGGCAGTGTCGCGGGCGACTTTGCTAGCGTTAGCTGAACGTTATCCACTGTTCGAAAATCAAGCTCTAAGGGTGGTAAGCCATGGCGCTAACTCCGGAAGATGTCGTCAACAAGCGGTTCCAACCGACCAAATTCCGTGAGGGCTACGACCAGGACGAGGTCGACGATTTCCTCGACGAGGTCGTCGTCGAGTTGCGCCGGCTGAACCAGGAGAACGACGAGCTGAAGCAGCGGCTCGTGGCATCCGAGTCGCGGATCGCCGAACTGCAACGCACCTCGTCGTCCGAGCAGACGCAGGCCATCGCAGCGCCGGCTCCCGCACCCGTGGTCGCGCCGGTCGCGCCTCAGCCGGCCGTCTCCGGCGCGGATGAGACCGAGAGCACGAACAACCTTCTCCAGCTGGCACGACGGTTGCACGAGGAGCACGTGCGTGAGGGCGTCGAGAAGCGCGACGCGCTGATCGCCGAGGGCCACGCCACCGCCGCCCGGGTCGTCGCAGAGGCAGAGGCCAAGCAGCGCGCGCAGATCACCGCCCTGGAGTCGGAGCGCTCCACCATCGAGCGTCAGATCGAAGAGCTGCGCAACTTCGAGCGGGACTACCGCGCGAAGCTGAAGAGCTACATCGAGGGTCAGTTGCGCGACCTCGACAACGCGGGCTCTGCCACGGGTGGTTTCAAGCCCGCCGGTGCCGCCGCGGCGTCCGGGCAGTTCGCCGCCGTTGCTTCGGGCGACGCAGATCGCCAGAACCCGCCGACGTTCCAGAGCTTTGGAGGCTAAGCCTTCCAGGAAGGTCAGCGTTCGCGCGATCATCCTGCTCGTCGCGATCGCACTCGTCGTGCTGGCGATCGACCAGCTCGCCAAGTGGTGGGTGGTCACGACTCTGCCCTACCGGGTGCCGAAGAACATCATCGGCAACCTGCTGATCTTCGAGTACGACCGCAACCCGGGTGCCGCATTCTCGATCGGGACCGGATCTACCTGGATCTTCTCGATCGTCGCGGTCGCCGTGCTGGTCTTCGTGATCTGGTACGCCCGGCGCATCCGCTCGATGGTCTGGGCGCTGGTCTTCGGTCTCGTGCTCGGCGGCCTGCTGGGAAACCTCAGCGACCGTTTGTTCCGGCCGCCGGGGTTCGGCGTCGGGGAGGTCGTGGACTTCCTTCGGATCCCGCTGCTCCCCGCGATTTTCAACCTGGCCGACTCGGCGATCGTCGCGGCCATGATCCTCTTCCTGCTGCTTACCGTGCTGGGCGTCGGCCTCGACGGCAAACGCGCGACCAAATCGGTGGATTCGGCCCCCGCGTCGTCCGCCGGGGGGCCCGCCGAGTCTGCCGACGAACATCTCGGCGACGCGACGCCCGAGCAATCGGCCGACGCTGAGGACCCATCCGGTTCGGCATCCGACGTCGATACAGTCGGCGAGACCGAGGGCGCATCGGCGCCCGATGCCGGGGACACCGGTGCGAGACGCGACCGTTCAGAGTCGCGCGGCGCGCAGCTCGGCGAGGTGGGGCATCCAGTCGACGGTCGTGTCTGACATGACCGAGTACCGCAGCCTGCCGGTTCCGGACGGCCTCGACGGGTCGCGGGTGGATGCCGGCGTGGCGAAGCTGCTCGGCTTCTCGCGGACCTTCGCAGCCGAGGTGGCGGAGGCCGGTGGCGTCGTGCTCGACGGCCGAGTGCTCGACAAGTCGGACCGGCTGAGCGCCGGTGCCTGGCTCGAGATCGGCTGGACGCCGAAGACGGCCGTCGAGATAGTGCCGGTCGTCGTACCTGAGCTGGGGATCGTGTACGACGACGACGACATCGTTGTCGTCGACAAGCCCGCCGGCGTGGCGGCGCATCCGTCCATCGGTTGGGAGGGCCCGACGGTGCTCGGCGCTCTTGCCGGGGCCGGATATCGCATCTCGACCTCAGGCGCCGCAGAACGGGCGGGCATCGTGCACCGACTGGATGCCGGAACCAGCGGGCTCATGGTCGTGGCGAAAAGCGAGCGGGCATATACCGCGTTGAAGCGCGCGTTCCACGACCGTACCGTCGAGAAGATCTATCACGCGATCGTTCAGGGGCATCCGGACCCGCTTGCGGGCACCATCGACGCTCCCATCGGACGGCACCCGCGAGCAGACTGGAAGTTCGCCGTCACCGCTGCGGGCAAGCCGTCGGTGACGCACTACGAGACAGTGGAAGCCTTCCCCGCGGCCAGCCTGCTCGAGATCCATCTGGAGACGGGGCGTACGCATCAGATTCGCGTGCACATGGCCGCCCAGAGGCATCCGTGCGTGGGCGACGCGATGTACGGTGCGGATCCGACGCTGTCAGCACGGCTCGGGCTGACCCGGCAATGGCTGCAGGCGTGGCAGCTCGCGTTCGAGCATCCCGCGACGGGGGAGTGGGTGACGTTCGTGTCCGAGTATCCGGCCGATCTGCAGCACGCTCTCGACGTGCTGCGTGAGTCCTGATCGCGGACCGGCGAACCTCCGCTTCGGAGCCGATCGAGAGCGGGTGCACTCCGTTAGTCTGGACTCCCCAGACGACCGGGAGGACCACACGCCGTGACGACTGATTCCTTCGTCCACCTGCACGTGCACAGCGAATACTCGATGCTCGACGGTGCGGCGAAGATCGGTCCGCTGATGGATGCCGCCGTGGCGCACGGCATGCCGGCGATCGCGGTCACCGACCACGGCAACATGTTCGCCGCGTTCGAGTTCTGGCGGGCGGCGAAGGCTGCCGGAATCAAGCCGATCATCGGCACGGAGGCCTACCTCACCCCGGGTACGCATCGCAGCGACCGCACTCGGGTCCGGTGGGGCAACGGGGGCGAAGACGACGTGTCGGGCAGCGGCGCCTACACGCACATGACGATGCTCGCCGAGACGACGGAGGGCATGCACAACCTGTTCCGAATGTCGTCACTGGCATCGATCGAGGGCTACTACTTCAAGCCCCGCATGGACCGCGAACTTCTCGAGCGCTACGCGAAGGGCGTGATCGCCACCACCGGATGCCCGAGTGGCGAAGTGCAGACCAGGCTTCGGCTCGGGCAGTACGACGAGGCGGTGAAGGCGGCTGCCGACTACCGCGACATCTTCGGCAAGGACAACTTCTTCGTCGAGCTCATGGAGCACGGCCTCGGGCTCGAGAAGCGCGTGCGGCAGGACCTCCTCAGACTCGCCAAGGAGCTCGGCCTGCGAACCGTGGCGACCAACGACCTGCACTACACGCACGCGGAGGACGCCAAGTCCCATGCCGCCCTGCTGTGCGTGCAGTCCGGTTCGACGCTGAACGACCCGAAGCGCTTCCAGCTCGAACCCGAGGGGGAGTATTACCTCAAGTCCCCGCAGCAGATGCGCGATCTGTTCCGGGAGCATCCGGATGCCTGTGACATGACGCTCGAGATCGCCGAGCGCTGCGAGATCGACTTCGAGCTCTCGACAGGCAAGTACATGCCGAAGTTCCCGGTGCCCGAGGGTGAGACGGAGGAGAGCTGGTTCGTCAAGGAGGTCAGCAGGGGCCTCCAACAGCGGTATCCGGACGGCATCCCCGAGAAGGTGAGGGCACAGGCGGATTACGAGACCGGGATCATCCTGCAGATGGGCTTTCCCGGCTACTTCCTGGTGGTCGCCGACTTCATCAACTGGTCGAAGAACAACGGCATCCGGGTAGGGCCGGGCCGCGGCTCGGGCGCGGGCTCGATGGCCGCATACGCCATGCGCATCACCGACCTCGACCCGCTCGAGCACGGCCTGATCTTCGAGCGCTTCCTCAACCCGGACCGCGTCTCGATGCCCGACTTCGACGTCGACTTCGACGACCGCCGGCGGCTCGAGGCGGTCAAGTACGTGACGGAGAAGTACGGCGCCGAACGGGTCTCCCAGATCGTGACGTACGGCACGATCAAGGCGAAGCAGGCGCTGAAGGATGCCGGCCGAGTGCTCGGATTCCCGTTCTCCATGGGCGAGAAGCTCACGAAGGCGATGCCGCCCGCAGTCATGGGCAAGGACATCCCGCTGTACCAGGTGTTCGACAAAGACAGCCCGCGGTACAAGGAGGCCGTCGAGCTGCGCGCTGTCGTCGAGAGCGACCCCGAGGCGAAGACCGTCTTCGACACGGCGCTCGGACTCGAGGGCCTGAAGCGGCAGTGGGGCGTGCACGCGGCGGGCGTCATCATGTCGTCCGATCCGATCATCGACGTCATCCCGATCATGAAGCGGGAACAGGACGGCCAGATCGTCACCCAGTTCGACTATCCGGCGGCGGAATCGCTCGGCCTGATCAAGATGGACTTCCTGGGCCTGCGCAACCTGACGATCATCAGCGACGCGCTGGACAACATCAAGGCGAACCAGGGATTCGAGCTCGACCTGGAGGGGCTGCCTCTGGATGATCGGCCCGCGTACGACCTGCTGACTCGCGGCGACACGCTCGGTGTTTTCCAGCTCGATGGCGGCCCGATGCGCGCGCTGCTGCGTCAGATGAAACCGGACAACTTCGAGGACATCTCCGCACTCATCGCGCTGTACCGGCCAGGGCCGATGGGTGCTAACTCCCACATCAACTACGCCCTGCGAAAGAACGGGCTGCAGCCCATCACCCCGATCCATCCCGAGCTCGCGGAACCGCTGCAGGAGATCCTCGACACCACCTACGGCCTGATCATCTATCAGGAACAGGTCATGGCGATCGCTCAGAAGGTGGCGGGATTCTCGCTCGGCCAGGCGGACATCCTGCGTCGTGCCATGGGCAAGAAGAAGAAGTCCGAGCTCGACAAGCAGCAGGAGGGCTTCTTCTCCGGCATGCGCGAGCGAGGGTACTCGCAGCAGGCGATCGACAAGCTCTGGGAGATCCTGCTGCCGTTCTCCGACTACGCCTTCAATAAGGCGCACTCGGCGGCATACGGCGTCGTGTCGTACTGGACTGCCTACCTTAAAGCGCACTACCCGGCCGAGTACATGGCCGCCCTGCTGACCAGCGTCGGGGACTCGAAAGACAAGATGGCCGTCTACCTGAACGAGTGCAGGCGCATGGGCATCAAGGTGCTGCCGCCCGACGTGAACGAGTCGATCGGATTCTTCGCCGCCGTCGGCGACGACGTGCGGTTCGGGCTCGGTGCGGTGCGCAACGTCGGCTCCAACGTGGTGGACGGCATCAGGGATGCCCGCGAGACGAAGGGCCGCTTCGAGTCGTTCCACGACTTCTTGAAGAAGGTGCCGCTGCACGTCGCGAACAAGCGCACCATCGAATCGCTGATCAAGGCCGGCGCGTTCGACTCGTTCGGCGACTCACGGCGCGCGCTGCTGGAGGTGCACGAGGCAGCGGTGGAGTCCGTCGTCAACGACAAGCGAGTCGAGGCCACCGGGCAGGCGGGGTTCGACTTCGACATGTTGCTGGCCGAGGAGCCGCAGAGTGCCTCCGTATCGCTCGTGCCCGAGAAGCCGGAGTGGGACAAACGGCAGAAGCTGGCGTTCGAGCGCGAGATGCTCGGCCTGTATGTGTCGGACCACCCGCTGGCGGGCCTCGAACTCGAACTGGCCAAGCAGGCGAGCACGTCGATCGCCGACCTCACCGGCTCCGAATCCACCCAGGACGGCGACACGGTGACGATCGCCGGGCTCGTGACGGGAGTCCAGCACCGGGTGGCGAAGGCATCCGGCAACCAGTACGGCATGATCACGGTGGAAGACTTCGGCGGCGAGATCACCGTGATGTTCATGGGCAAGGCGTACCAGGAGTTCGGCCCCGCGCTCACGCCGGACTCGATCGTGGTCGTTCGCGGCAGAGTCAGCATGCGCGATGACGGCATGAATCTGCACGCCTACAGCCTGTACGCGCCCGACCTCGGATCCGTGGCGTCCGGGCTGTCCGGTCCGCTCATCATCACGATGCCGGATCAGCGCGCCACGACGGATGTCGTGCAGAACCTCGGCGACATGCTGATCCGCCACGCCGGCGACGGCGAGGTGCGGCTGAGGCTCGTGAAAGGCACCACGGCAAGGATCTTCGAGCTGCCGTATCGCGTCTCAGTCTCGGCCGACCTGTACGGCGAGCTGAAGGGACTGCTCGGCCCCGCCTGCCTCGTCTGACGCGTTCGCCCGGTCTCGGATGGATCACGCGTGCAGCAGACACGCCACATCACGGCGTCGCCACTCAGAGGCTCAATCGGGCCGCCCGCGCAAGCAAGCTCGCACATGCGACCCTCAATCGCCTCTAGGCTTGCCGGGTGCGAACACTCGACCTGAGACGACGGACATTCGACGCCTCCGAACTGCGTCGCATCGTGCCGCGACCCGAGCTCGACATCAGCGCTGCTTCGACCGCGGTCGCCGCTCTGATCGCCGACGTGCGTGAACGCGGCACGCGCGCCCTGCTCGACCAGGCGGAGAAGTTCGATCATGTGCGGCCGCAAGCACTGCGAGTGCCCGCATCCGACATCGCTGCCGCGGTGGAGACGCTTCCCCAAGCTGTGCGCACCGCACTGGAGCGAGCGATCGAGCGCGTGCGCGAGGTGAGCTCAGCGCAGGTGCCCCCCGCCGCATCCACCGTTCTCGGTGACGGCGCGATCGTCGAGCAGCGCTGGCAGCCGGTATCCCGTGCGGGCTTGTACGTACCGGGCGGAAAGGCGGTCTACCCCTCCAGCGTCGTCATGAACGCTGTGCCCGCGCAGGTGGCCGGCGTCGGCTCCGTCGCCCTTGCCAGTCCCGCACAGCGCGACTTCGGCGGCTCCGTGCACCCGCTCATCCTCGGGGCGGCGGGGCTCGTCGGAATCGACGAGGTGTACGCGATGGGCGGCGCAGGGGCCGTCGGAGCGCTCGCATACGGCGTACCCGACCTCCCGCTCGAAGCGGTCGACATCGTCACCGGTCCCGGAAACATCTACGTGGCCGCCGCCAAGCGTCTCGTGCACGGCGTCGTCGGCATCGACGCAGAGGCGGGGACCACCGAGATCCTGGTGATCGCGGATGCCACGGCCGATCCACGCCTCGTGGCCGCCGATCTTCTCAGCCAGGCAGAGCACGATGAGGCGGCCGCCTCGCTGCTGGTGACCGACTCGGAGGACCTCGCGGAGGCGGTACAGCGCGAGCTGAGCGAACTGGTGGTCGCCACGGCCAACCGGGAACGTGCATCCATCGCACTCGAAGGACCGCAGTCCGCCATCGTGCTCGTCGACGACGAAGAGACCGCGACGCGGTTCAGCGATGCCTACGCTCCCGAGCACCTCGAGGTGCACACCGCCGACCCGGACGACACGCTGCGGCGGTTGACCAACGCCGGTGCGATCTTCCTCGGCTCGCACTCGCCGGTGAGCCTGGGAGACTACCTCGCAGGGTCGAATCACGTGCTTCCGACCGGGGGATCGGCGCGGTATTCGTCCGGGCTCGGCGCCTACACCTTCCTGCGCCCGCAGCAGATCATCCGATACGACGAACGGGGCCTCGGCTGCGTCGCCCCGCACGTGATCGCCTTGGCCGAGGCGGAGCGGTTGCCCGCCCACGGTGAGGCGGTGGCCGCGCGCACCGTATCGTCGTGAGCGAAAAAGTAAGCAAGGCCTGACCTGGAGCCGCCATGTTCTGCCCGTTCTGTCGTCATCCGGACTCCCGTGTGGTTGACTCGCGCACGTCGGACGACGGTCTCTCGATTCGCCGTAGACGTCAGTGCCCGGAGTGCGGGCGCCGGTTCTCCACGATCGAGACGGCGAGCCTGAACGTGATCAAGCGCAGCGGCGTGGTCGAACCGTTCAGCCGCGAGAAGATCATGGCCGGCGTGCGAAAGGCGTGCCAGGGCCGTCCCGTCACCGACTCCGATCTGGCGATGCTCGCCCAGAAGGTGGAGGAGGCGGTGCGCGCGACAGGTGTGTCGCAGATCGACGCGAACGAGATCGGCCTAGCGGTGCTTCCACCGCTGCGTGAACTCGACGAGGTGGCCTACCTGCGTTTCGCGAGCGTCTATCAGGCGTTCGACTCGCTGGATGACTTCGAAGACGCGATCGGCGCCTTGCGCGCCGAGCACCATTCCCGACCCGCTCCGGCGGAGTGAGGGTGGAGAGCGGCTATCGCGGTTGCGCCGCTCATAGGCTCAATCGCCTCGGCCGACCGGGCGAGCCCGCTCGGCTCTCGGCTCAATCGCCTATATCGCGGTTACGCCGCTCATAGGCTCAATCGCCTCGGCCGACCGGGCGAGCCCGCTCGGCTCTCGGCTCAATCGCCTATATCGTTGCTTCGGCATGTATCGCATCCTGTTCTCGCTCGTCTTCCGGCATATGGACCCGGAACGGGCGCACCATCTGGCCTTCGCCGTCATCCGCATGCTCCCGAACCTCGGACTCCGTCGGGCGGTTTCCCGTTTCACGATGCCGAAGCGCGACATCTCGGTGCGCGCTCTGGGCCTGACGTTCCCGACACCGTTCGGGGTCGCCGCCGGATTCGACAAGAACGCCACGGCCATCCTGGGACTCGGCGCACTCGGCTTCGGGCACATCGAGGTGGGAACAGTGACGGCCATTCCGCAGCCGGGCAACCCGCGGCCGAGGCTCTTCCGGCTCATCCCCGACCGCGCCATCGTGAACCGGATGGGCTTCAACAACGACGGCGTGACCGCGGCAGCCGCGAAAGTGGCAAAAGCCCGTTCGGCTCGGCGTCGTCCGGTGATCGGCGTGAACATCGGCAAGTCGCGGGTTGTCGACGTGGCGGACGCCGTCGCAGACTACCGGGTCTCGGCCCGGGTGGCTGCGGGGGTCGCGGATTACCTCGTCGTGAACGTGAGCTCACCGAACACGCCGGGACTGCGCGACCTGCAGGCGCTCGACTCTCTGCGACCGCTGCTGCAGGCGGTCAAGGAAGAGGCGGGATCGACCCCGCTGCTCGTCAAGATCGCACCGGACCTTGCCGACGATGACATCCTGGCGATCGCCGACGTGGTCGTCGAGCTCGGAGTCGACGGCATCATCGCCACGAACACGACCATCTCCAGGGACGGGCTGACCACAGATCGCGAGGTCGTGAAAGCGGCTGGCGCGGGAGGGCTCTCCGGGGCGCCCCTGGCCGCGCGGTCGCTCGAGGTGCTGCGGCTGTTGCGCTCCCACGTTCCCGCCACGCTCTGCATCGTCTCGGTGGGAGGTGTGGAGACGGCTCGGGATGTGCGCACCCGCCTCGATGCGGGAGCCACGCTCGTGCAGGGCTACTCCGCGTTCATCTACCGCGGGCCGTTCTGGGCGCGGGCGATCAACCGCGGGCTGGACCGGCTGCCCGCCGCCTGATCGATCTCCGGCTCACTCCGCAGTCGTTCCCTGATGGAACCTCAGGCGCCAGCGTGCGCCGTCACGCACCCAGAGCGAACTGCGCAGTACGGAGCCCCTCGCATCCTCCGTGCGGAAGACGAGAAGTATCGCGTCGTCACAAACGCGGTCGACAGAGACGACCTCGGCGATGCGAGCTTCACCGTCGCCGGCGGGGGAGAGGGCCGCGTCATCCCTGCTCCAGATGCGGCCGGTACGTCCCACCTCGAGGAATTGCGGATGCAGGAGCACGCCCAGCTCCGCGACGTCGTTCCGCACCCGTGACGTCAGCAGAGCGCGCTCCTGGCGCAGAACGATCTCCTCATCGGGCTCCTCAGCGAGATCGTCGAACAGGGCCGGCTGGGGTGCAGGCAGTGCGGAGTCCGGCACGCCGCTGTCGGGTGTGGACGCGACCGCTGGCCCCGCTTCCGATGAGAGTGCAGCGGAGGCACGCCAGCCCGGTCCTGCATCGACCGGGGAACCGTTCTGGTACGAGGTGGCGACCGCCCGCGCACGGATGTCCGCTGCCTCATTGAGCTCGTGTCCGGTGTGGCCGCGCACCCACTCGAACGCGTAGCTGCGTCCGACCAGCGCGGCGTCCAGTCGCTTCAGGAGGTCGAGGTTCTGCACGGGTGATCCGTCTGCCTTGCGCCAGCCCTTCCGTTTCCAGCCGGGCATCCACTTGGTGACCGCGTTGATCACGTACTCGCTGTCGCACAGGATGCGCAGGTCATCCGGCTCTCCGGCCGTCGACTCCAGCAAGTCGATCACGGCCATCAACTCGCCCTGGTTGTTGGTGCCGTGCGGCCAGCCACCGGCCGCCCAGGCCGTCTCGTCGACGTACCAGGCCCAGCCGGCGGGACCCGGATTGCCCAGAGCTGAGCCGTCGGCCGCTGCGGTGATCGTCATCGCGCGAGCTATGCGGGGAAGCGGCCGCGCTTCACCTGCGGCTTCGGGATGCGGATCATTCGGAACTGCAGCGCCCGCATGACGGCGTACCAGGTGAGGCCGCGCTCGAGGGTGCCGAACTTGTCCCGCAGCCGTCGCTTCATGGTGAAGGTCATGATGGCCGAGTCGATCACGGCGATCGCGAAGAATCCCCAGAGCACGAAGATGCCGTAGTACTGCAGCGCCTTCACCGGCACGAATGTGAAGACGATGATCACGAGCATCACCGGCATGAGGAACTCGGCGACGGTGTAGCGGGCGTCGACGTAGTCGCGTACGTACCGGCGCTGCGGACCGCGGTCGCGCTGGGTCAGGTAGCGCTCGTCGCCTGCCGCCATGCCGAGCCTAGCCCGCTCGCGCGCCTCGGCGTTCTTGGAACGTGCGTCCTTGGCTGCCGCCTTGCGGTCGGCCGGCACCAGGGGACGTTTCCGCGCGGCTTCTCGCTCGGCGCGACTCGGCGTCGCGTGTCCTTTGCCGCTCGTCGGAATCATCTCTGATTCGGCGGCGGGGACGGTTGGTTCTGCTCTTTTGGCCACGGAAAGTCCTCGATAGTCGTCCGATTAAGATTACCCGCATGAACGAAGCCGATCAGCCACGGGACGATCTCACGCAAGCACTCGACGACGCTGTGCAGGCGGGCATGCCGCACGCCGTCGCAGACCTCACGGACCTGGTGCGCATCCCGTCGGTCTCCTGGTCGGCGTTCGACTCGAAGAACGTCGAAAGCAGCGCGGATGCCGTCGCGCGCCTTCTGCGCGACCTTCATGTGTTCGAGAGCGTGGCGATCGCCCGGGCGCCGATCGGCGACAGTGTGCCCGGCGGTGACGCCGAGCAGGGCCAGCCCGCTGTCATCGCCCGCCGGCCCGCGCGCGGCGGCGCCCCGACCGTTCTTCTCTACGCCCACCACGACGTGCAGCCGCCCGGCAAAGACGAGGACTGGCAGACGTCGCCGTTCGAGCCCACCGTGCGCGGGGACCGGCTCTACGCGCGCGGTGCCGCGGACGACAAGGCCGGGGTCATGGCGCACGTCGCCGCGATCAGGGCGCTGACCGAAACGGTCGGAGACGAGTTCGACCTCGGTCTCGCCGTATTCATCGAGGGAGAGGAGGAGTTCGGATCCCGTTCGTTCGCAAACTTCCTCGCCCAGAACAAGGACTCCCTCGCCGCCGACGCGATCGTCGTCGCCGACTCCGACAACTGGAGCGTCGACGTGCCCTCGCTGACCGTCGGCCTGCGCGGCAACGTCACCTTCCGGCTCACCGTCTCCACACTTGAACACGCCTCGCATTCCGGAATGTACGGCGGGGGAGTGCCCGACGCGATGATCCCGCTCGTCAAGCTGCTCGCGACCCTGCACGACGACGAAGGATCGGTCGCGGTGGAGGGCATGACGACCCACGACGCCGACGTACCCGACTTCTCCGAGGATCAGTTGCGCGAAGACGCGGCAGTGCTCGACGGCGTCTCGCTGATTGGCCTCGGTCCCGTGCTGTCCCGGCTCTGGAACCAGCCGACGGTGACGGTGACCGGAATCGATGCACCGAGCGTGGCCAACGCATCCAACACGCTTCTGCCCTCTGCGGCAGTGCGCATCAGTGCGAGGGTCGCGCCAGGGCAGCGCGCGCGCGACGCGTTCGAAGCGCTCGAGCGGCACCTGCGCACCCATGTCCCCTTCGGCGCCCACGTCGAGATCGATGACGTCGACCTCGGCGACCCTTTCCTCGTCGATACGAGCGGCTGGGCGGCGCTGGAGGCGAAGGCCGCGATGCGGGATGCCTGGCGTGCTGAGCCCGTCGAGGCCGGCATCGGCGGCAGCATCCCATTCATCGCCGACCTGGTGCGCGAGTTCCCGGATGCCCAGATCCTGGTCACGGGAGTGGAAGACCCTGACACCAGGGCGCACAGTCCGAACGAGTCTCTGCACCTCGGCGTCTTCCGCCGGGCGATCCTGACCGAGGCCCTGCTTCTCGCGCGCCTGAACAAGCGGGGCTGACGCCCATCGTTCAGGCGGCTGACCTACACTGAGGCCAGGCAAGACTTCCTAGGAAGGGATGAGGCACTCGATGAGCGAGACCACTCTCACCGGCGCCGGCACGGCGACCGAGTCCAAGGCGCACGGCGTGCTCCTGACGGATGCCGCCGCAGACAAGGTGCGCAGCCTCCTGAACCAGGAGGGTCGCGACGACCTGCGTCTGCGCCTGGCCGTGCAGCCCGGCGGATGCTCTGGGCTGATCTACCAGCTGTACTTCGACGAACGCTTCATGGACGGCGACGCCACCGTCGACTTCGGCGGAGTCGAGGTCATCGTCGACAAGATGAGCGCACCGTACCTCGACGGCGCCACCATCGACTTCGAAGACACGATCCAGAAGCAGGGCTTCACGATCGACAACCCCAACGCGAGTGGGAGTTGCGCCTGCGGCGACAGCTTCCACTGATGACTGAGGCGAGAGCAAAGCACGCTTGCGTGCTTTGCCGAGCCGATGGAGTCAGTTGAGCGCGAAGCGTGATCACTGATGACTGAGGCGAGAGCAAAGCACGCTTGCGTGCTTTGCCGAGCTGATGGAGTCAGTTGAGCGCGAAGCGTGATCACTGATGACTGAGCTCATCTGACGAAAAGGACCGGCCGATCAGCCGGTCCTTTTCACATTTCGAAAGGATGCCGGCACCCGGGCGGAAGGTGCGTCCGGCACGCGAAGGCCCCCGCGATGGCGATAGGCTAGGCAATGGTCATCGCAGCAGCGAATGCCGCTGCGCCCACGAATCACTCGAAAGGTCACCGGTGCGTCACAATCGCCGTTTCCGATGGGCTGCACTTCCGATCGCAGCAATGGTCGCGCTGGTCTTGGCCGGCTGCACGCAGTCCCAGTTGAACGGATTCCTACCCGGATTCAACGGCAAGACCCCGGTCACCAACCACACGGAGCGCGTCTCCGGCCTATGGGTCACCTCGTGGATCGTGCTGCTCCTGGTCGGACTCGTCGTGTGGGGCCTGATCATCTGGTGCGTCATCGTGTACCGGCGCCGCAAGGGCCAGACCGGTCTTCCTGTGCAGCTGCGCTACAACATGCCGATCGAGATCTTCTACACCATCGTTCCGCTGGTCCTGATCCTCGGCTTCTTCGCCTTCACCACGCGCGATCAGGACGCGATCGAGAAGCCGTATGCGCACCCCGACCTGACCATCCAGGTCTACGCCAAGCAGTGGTCGTGGGACTTCAACTACCTCTCCAACGACGTCTACGACCCGGGCATCCAGGCGCAGCCGAGCGATAAGGCCGACGTTCCCGCCGGCTCGGTTGTCGAGGCCAAGCTCCCCACGCTCTACCTGCCTGTCGACAAGAAGATCACGATCAAGCTCAACTCTCGCGACGTCATTCACTCATTCTGGGTTCCGGCCTTCCTCTACAAGAAGGACGTCATGCCGGGCCACACGAACTACATGTACTTCGAGCCGACCCGGGAAGGCACCTATCAGGGCAAGTGCGCCGAGCTCTGCGGCGAGTACCACTCCGCCATGCTCTTCCAGGTCAAGGTGGTCTCCGAGTCCGAGTACCTGCAGCACATTCAGGACCTGCGGGACCGCGGTTACACCGGCAGTCTCGGCTCCAACGACGATCGCAACCTGAACCAGCCCGGAACGGGCGCCCCGAAGAACAACGACTAAGGCATCGGCGAAGTAATGAGTACGACTACAGCACCGGCCCCCGCGACGACCACGCCATCCGTTCAGACTCTTGGCGGGACGAGAATCCATCGCAAGGGCAACATCCTGGTCAGCTGGATCACGTCGACGGATCACAAGACGATCGGGTACATGTATCTGATCACGTCGTTCGTCTACTTCTGCATCGGCGGCGTGATGGCCCTGATCATCCGGGCTCAGCTGTTCGAGCCGGGTCTGCAGGTGGTGCAGACGCGCGAGCAGTACAACCAGCTGTTCACGATGCACGGCACGATCATGCTGCTGATGTTCGCGACGCCGTTGTTCGCCGGCTTCACGAACGTGATCATGCCGTTGCAGATCGGCGCACCGGATGTCGCTTTCCCGCGTCTGAATGCGCTGGCGTACTGGCTCTTCAACTTCGGCTCGCTGATCGCGGTCGGCGGATTCCTCACGCCGCAGGGCGCGGCCTCGTTCGGGTGGTTCGCGTATGAGCCTCTGTCGTCAGCGACGTTCTCGCCGGGGCTGGGCGGGAACATGTGGTTCATGGGGCTCGCGATATCGGGCTTCGGCACCATCCTGGGTGCGGTGAACTTCATCACGACGGTGATCACGCTCCGTGCGCCGGGTATGACGATGTTCCGGATGCCGATCTTCACCTGGAACGCGATGGTCACCTCGATCCTGGTGCTGATGGCGTTCCCGGTGCTCGCGGCCGCGATCCTGGCCGCTGCTGCGGATCGTGTTCTGGGTGCACACGTCTTCGATGCCGCGAACGGCGGTGCGATCCTGTGGCAACACCTGTTCTGGTTCTTCGGGCATCCCGAGGTGTACATCATCGCGTTGCCGTTCTTCGGCATAGTCACCGAGGTGTTCCCCGTCTTCAGCCGAAAACCGGTGTTCGGCTACAAGACGCTGGTGTATGCCACGATCGCCATCGCCGCGCTCTCGGTGAGCGTGTGGGCGCATCACATGTACGTGACGGGCATGGTGCTGCTGCCGTTCTTCTCCCTCATGACGATGTTCATCGCGGTGCCGACCGGGGTGAAGATCTTCAACTGGATAGGCACGATGTTCCGCGGTTCGCTCACCTTCGAGGCACCGATGCTGTGGGCGATCGGGTTCCTTGTGACGTTCACGTTCGGCGGTCTCACCGGTGTGATCCTGGCGTCGCCTCCGCTGGACTTCCACGTCTCCGACTCCTACTTCGTAGTGGCGCACTTCCACTACGTGGTGTTCGGCACGGTCGTGTTCGCGATGTTCTCCGGCTTCTATTTCTGGTGGCCGAAGTGGACCGGCAAGATGCTCAACGACCGGCTGGGCAAGTGGCATTTCTGGTTGCTGTTCATCGGTTTCCACACCACCTTCCTGATCCAGCACTGGCTCGGCGTGGTGGGAATGCCGCGTCGTTACTACAGCTACTTGCCGCAAGACGGCTTCACCTGGATGAACCAGGTGTCGACGATCGGGGCAGGCATCCTCGCGATCTCGATGATCCCGTTCTTCCTGAACGTGTACATCACAGCGCGCACGGGTGCGAAGGTGACCGTGAACGATCCCTGGGGCTATGGCCGCTCGCTGGAGTGGGCGACGAGTTGCCCGCCGCCGCGACACAACTTCACGTCGATTCCGCGCATCCGCAGCGAGTCGCCGGCGTTCGACCTGAACCACCCCGAGGTCGGTCTTCCCGTCGGAGTAGGACCCGGCAAGGATGCTCCGGATGCTCCGGTGCTCGACGCGTCAGATGCAAAGGTGAAGTGACATGCGTACCAGTGCAACAGTCTTCTGGATCATCGCCGCCTTCTTCTTCCTGATGGCCATCGTCTACACGGTGTGGTCGTGGTTCTACTACCCGCACCATCAGCTCGAGCCGGTGGGCACGGTGGCTCTGACGCTGACCGGGATCCTCGGGGTCTTCATCGCGTTCTTCCTCATGCGCACCCACGCCACGCAGAACGGTGTGGAGCTGCCCGAGGACCGGCTCGACGCCAACATCGATGACGGCGACCCGGAGTTGGGCCACTTCAGCCCGTGGAGCTGGTGGCCGTTCATGCTCGGGCTCTCGGCCGCAATCGGTGCACTCGGCATCGCCGTGGGATGGTGGATCGTTCCGATCGGCGGTGCTCTTGCCACCGTCAGCCTGGTCGGTTGGGTGTACGAGTACTACCGGGGCTACTTCGCCCGCTGACAGGCAGTCGCTTAGCGAAGCGGCCTCCAGGGATCTCCTGGGGGCCGCTTCTTGCGTTACGAGGGGTGGGGACGGAACCGCAGCACGTCGACGGCAACGGTGACCTCGCGGGGCAGGCTACCAGCCGGCTGCTCACTGCCGTGATGGCCGGCGGGCCCCATCGCGCGCAGAGCGATCGCCATCTCTCGCGAAACTGCGAGCGTGTACCGAACGGGGGTTAGCTGCTCAGGGATGAAGTGCCCGGCGAATTCCTCGGTGACGTGCTGCGCCTTGTCGGCGGGCACGTCGAGCATGGGCATGGCGCGGCGCAACTCGATCAGATGATCCTGCCTCGGAGTCGCAATCACCAGGCATCCATCCGGGGCGAGGATGCGCCTGAACTCGCCGGCGTTGCGCGGGGCGAACACGTTGATGATCGCGTCCGCGGAGTGATCCCGTATCGGCAGGGGTCGCCAGGTGTCGGCGACGAGGCCGTCCGCGTGCTCCCGGCTGAGGTGCTTCACCGACCGTCGCACGGCCTCGGAGGAGATGTCGGCGGCGAGGACGCTCACGGGGGAGTGCGGCTCGGCGAGGATCCTGGCGGCGTAATGTCCCGTACCTGAGCCCGCGTCGAGGAGCCGCCGTGAGCCCGGACGTCGCACGTTCTCCGCGACGACACGGGCGACAGGGTCGTAAGCGCCGCTGCCCAGCAGGTCGGCGCGCGCATCCAGCATCTGCGGCGTGTCACCGGCGATACGCGGCTGGGAGGCCAGCATGCTGACGTACCCGCGCTTGTTCACGTCGAAGCGATGTCCGTTCTCACAGCCCAGGACGAGGGGTGGGAGCGGAAAGAGCGCTTCAGAACAGATCGGGCACCGAAGCCACTCCGACAGCGTCGTGAGTGACATCGGTGCCCGATCGAGGAGGGTGGCTACCGCGTCAGTGGTGACCGTGCCCGGACTCGAGCTCGTTCTTCGTGACCGGCTCGAGACGGTCTTCGAAGAACCACCGGGTCATCCCGGCTCGCAGTCGTGCACCTGCAGTGATCTTGCCGCGGGAGTTGGGGCGCAGCATGAGCGGCTGGTACGTGTCGTAGCTGATCAGACGCCACCGCTCGTACTCGTCGAGCGGCTGGTGCACCTCGATGAATTCGCCGCCCGGCAACTTCACGATTCGGCCCGACTCGTAGCCATGCAGCGCGATGGAACGGTCTTTCTTCTGCAGAGCGATACAGATTCGCTTCGTGACGAAGTAGGCGACGATCGGTCCAAGGATCAGCGTGATCTGGAGCGAGTAGATGACGCCTTCCATCGTCAACTTGAAGTGCGTCGCGATGATGTCGGAACTCGCTGCGGCCCACATGACGGCGTAGAACGTGACTCCGGCGGCGCCGATCGCAGTGCGCGTGGCCTGGTTGCGGGGCCGATCGAGGATGTGGTGTTCGCGCTTGTCACCGGTGATCCACGCCTCGATGAACGGGTAGATCGCGACGAGCACGAGGAACACCACGAGGATGACCACGGGTATGAATACGTTCAACGACCAGGTGTGATTCAGCCAGACGAACTCCCAGTGCGATGGCATCAGACGCAGCATGCCGTCGGCGAAGCCGATGTACCAGTCCGGCTGGGTGCCCGCCGAGATCGGCGAGGGGTCGTAGGGACCGTAGAGCCAGATCGGGTTGATCGTGAACAGCGACGCCATGAGGGCGAGCACGCCGAACACGATGAAGAAGAACCCGCCGGCCTTTGCCGCATACACAGGGAGGATGGGATAGCCGGCCACGTTCTGCTGCGTACGGCCCGGTCCCGCGTACTGGGTGTGCTTGTGCACCACGATGAACACGAGGTGCAGCGCGATGAACGCCACAACCAGAGCGGGTAGCAGCAGGATATGGAGCGTGTACAGGCGTCCCACGATCGAGGTGCCGGGGAACTCCCCACCGAAGATGAGGAAGTTGAGCCACGTGCCGATGACCGGGATGCCCTGGATGAGGCCCGAGATGATGCGCAGACCGTTGCCCGAGAGCAGGTCGTCGGGGAGCGAATAGCCCGTGAACCCCTCCGCCATCGCCAGCACGAACAGTGTGAAGCCGATCACCCAGTTCAGCTCGCGCGGCTTGCGGAAGGCGCCGGTGAAGAAGATGCGCAGCATGTGCAGGCCGATGGAGGCCACGAACAGCAGCGCCGCCCAGTGGTGAATCTGGCGAACCAGGAGGCCGCCGCGCACATCGAACGAGATGTTGAGCGTGGAGTTCATGGCGGCCGACATCTGGATGCCCTTCAAGGGCACCCAGGAGCCGTGATAGATCACGTCGGCCTGTGAGGCCTGGAAGAAGAACGTCAGGAACGTTCCGGTGATCAGGATGACGACGAAGCTGTACAGCGCGATCTCGCCGAGCAGGAACGACCAATGGTCGGGGAAGATCTTGCGGCCGAACTCCTTGACGACGGCGGAGATGCCGGTGCGTTCGTCGATGTAGTTCGAGGCGGATGCGGTGAAGCTGCGCTTGGGGGCCGTGGTTTCAGCGGCAGTCGTGGTGGTCAATTGCGCTCCCAGAAACTCGGGCCGACGGGCTCGTGGAAATCGCTCTGCGCGACGAGATAACCGTCGGAATCCACTTCGATCGGCAGCTGAGGCAACGGACGGCTCGCCGGACCGAAGATGACACGTGCCTCGTGGGTGATGTCGAACTGCGACTGGTGACACGGGCACAGCAGGTGATGTGTCTGCTGTTCGTACAGCGCGACCGGGCATCCGACGTGGGTGCAGATCTTGGAGTACGCCACAATGCCGTCATAGGCCCAGCTCGCGCGCCCGTGCGTCGGGTGAAGGTCTTTCGGGTCGAGGCGCATCAGCAGCACCGCGGCCTTGGCCTTCTCGTCGAGGGCGTCCTCCTTGTCGTTGATCCCTTCGGGCATCACGTGGAACACGGATCCGATGGTGACATCGGATGCCTTGATCGGCGTTCCGGAAGGATCGCGGGTGAGCCGCATTCCCTTCTTCCACATGGTGTGGGAGAGGAGCTTCACCGGGTCTTGGTTCTGCGGGCCGAGCCCACGGAACAGCACGATCGCTGGGAGCGGGAAGGCGACGAGTGCACCGATCAGGGAGTTGCGGATCAGGGTACGACGGCCGAACCCGGACTCGGCGTCGGCTTCTTTGAAGATCTCGACGGCTCGTTCCCGCGTCTCCATCGAGCCATGCACGGGGTGACGGAGGTCGATGCCCTCCTTGTCGACCATCAGTGCCTTGGCCCAGTGGACCGCGCCGAAGCCGATCGCGAGAAGGGCGAGCGCCATGCCCAGGCCTATCGCGAGCGTGCTGAAGCGAACGTCGGAGATCTTGCCAGACTCGATCGGGAACGCGATGTAGGCGGCGATCGCCCAGATGCTTCCGACGATGGACACGTAGAAGAGCGTGTAGATCGTGCGCTCGGCGCGGCGCTGCTTGCGCGGGTCCTTATCGGTGATCCTCGCGCGGTGCGGCGGGAAACCGGGGTTCTCCACGGCGTCCTGCACGATGACCGCCGTTCCCGGGTCGCCGGGACGGTGGTCGACGGCCGACGAGGCGGCGGGCGTGATCTCCGTGCCGCCGTTATCGTCCTGTGCCATTGCTCTCCTTCTTGCGCGCGCCTGCGAACCGCGGGCGCATCAGTTCGACTTCGCCGTGATCCAGACCGTCAGAGCGACGATCGAACCGAGGCCGAAGATCCAGATGAACAGGCCCTCGGCCACCGGGCCGAGCGATCCGAGCTCGAAACCGCCGGGGGAGGGATTGTTCTGGATGAAATGCAGGTAGGTGATGATGTCCTTCTTGCCCTCCGGCGAGATGTTCCGGTCGTTGAAGACCGGCATGTTCTGCGGGCCGGTGACCATCGCCTCGTAGATGTGCGTCGGAGAGACACCGCGCAGCGGGGGAGCGTACTTGCCTTCGGTGAGGGCACCGCCGGCACCGGCGACGTTGTGACACATCGCGCAGTTCACGCGGAATAGCTGGGCGCCCTTAGCCGCGTCGCCGTTCGGGTCGGTGATGTCAGATCCGGGGATACCGGGCCCGGGAGCCAGCGATGCCACGTACGCCGCCAGCTTGTCGATGTCCTGCTGGCTGAACTGCGGCGGCTTCTCCTCGGCCTGCGGTCCCTGCATCGCCATCGGCATACGGCCCGTACCGACCTGGAAGTCGACGGCCGCGGCACCTACGCCGATCAAGCTGGGAGCGTCACTCGTGCCCTGCGCTTCGAGACCGTGACAGCTGGCGCAGTTGGCTTGGAAAAGTCTCTTGCCCGCGCCGATGTCGCTCTGGCTGGATGCCGTGGCGTCTGCGCTCGAGCCCGTCGCGTTGAACGCGGCGTATGCGCCACCGGTCAGACCGAGCCCGATCGCGATGAGTGCGACGGTGGCCAGCGGATGCCGGCGTGCGCCCTTGCGCTTGCGAGCGGTCTTTTGCGTTGTCTCCCGCATTGGGTTGCCCTGCTCCTGATCTCTATTTGAGGACGTAGATGACCAGGAAGAGCCCGATCCAGACGACGTCGACGAAGTGCCAGTAGTACGAGACGACGATGGAACTCGTCGCCTCCTTGTCTCCGAACCTCCGCACCGAGAACGCGCGGCCGACCACGAAGAGCATCGCGATGAGACCGCCGGTGACGTGCAGAGCGTGGAATCCCGTGGTGAGGTAGAAGGCCGACCCGTAGGCGTTCGAATCGATGGCGACGCCTTCGCTGATGAGGCCGGCGTACTCGACGACCTGGCCCGCGACGAAGATGGCGCCGAGAGCATAGCTGAGCGTGAACCACTCCGCCATTCCCCACTGGCGCGGGCTCGGGCCGGTGGCGCGGGCCTGGAATCGCTCTGCGGCGAAGACTCCGAACTGGCAGGTGAACGAGCTGGCGACCAGGATGAGCGTGTTCGTCAGTGCGTATGGAACGTTGAGGTGCGGTGTCTCGGCGGCCCACAGCTGCGGCGACGTCGAGCGCAGCGTGAAGTAGATCGCGAACAGGCCCGCGAAGAACATCACCTCACTGCCCAGCCAGACGATGGTCCCGACGGCGACCACGTTGGGGCGGTTGATCGTCGGCGCCGTAACCGATGGAGAAATCGAGGTGCTCGTCACGTGTCCCATTATGGCCGATTTCGAGGGCCGGTTTTCGCAATCGGCCGCCGAATGAGGCGGATTGCAATCCCCTAATATCGCCTGTATGGCGGAAACCCGTACCTGGCCGACGATCATCTCGACCGTGCTCGAGGGTGAACATCTGAGCGTGGCCGATGCGGCGTGGGCGATGGAACAGGTCATGACGGGCGAGGCTACCGATGCCCAGCTCGCCGGATTCCTGGTCGCCCTGCGCACCAAGGGGGAGACGGTCGACGAGATCGTCGGATTCCGCGACGCGATCCTGGAGCACGCCGTGCCGCTGCCGTTGGATCCGATGGCGCTCGACATCGTCGGAACCGGAGGCGACCGCTACGGGACGGTGAACGTATCGACGACGGCATCGATTGTCGCAGCGGCATCCGGTGTCCCCGTGATCAAGCACGGCAACCGGGCGGCGAGCTCGCAATCGGGCTCCTCCGACGTGCTGTCTGCGCTCGGGCTGGATCTTGCGCTGCCCGCCGATCGCGTTGCCGAGGTCTTCGAACGTGCAGGCATCACCTTCGCGTTCGCCTCCCTCTTCCACCCCGGGTACGGGAACGCGGCAGCCGTGCGCCGCGAACTGGGCATCCCAACCGTGTTCAACATCCTCGGTCCCCTGATCAACCCGGCCCGCCCGGAGGCGTCCGCCGTCGGCGTTGCGCAGCTGGACCGGGTTCCGCTCATCGTTGGCGTCTTCCAGACCCGTGGAGCGACGGCCCTCGTGTTCCGCGGCGACGACGGCCTCGACGAGCTTTCGACGACCGGGCACAGCCACGTGTGGGAGATTTCGCGAGGCCTCGTGACGGAGCACGACATCGACCCGCGCGAGCTGGGCATCCCTCGAGCCGACATCGACGACCTGAAGGGCGGCGACGCCGCACACAATGCCGAAGTCGTGCGTGCAGTCCTGGCGGGGGAGAGGGGACCTGTGCGCGACATCGTGCTGCTCAACGCGGCCGCGGGCCTGGTCTCGTTCGAACTGGCATCCGATCCGGCAAGCGGGCAGCGCAGCATCCTCGGACGATTCGCGGAGAAGCTGCGCGTCGCGGGGAACGCGATCGACTCCGGCGCGGCCGCAGCGAAGCTCGAGGAATGGATCGCGGCGTCGCGATAGCGGCGCTTGCGAACCGCGGAGGCCGAGCATGAAGAAGCTGATGAACGACCCTCGGTCGTTCGTGGCTGAGTCGCTGGCAGGTTTCGCACGTGCACACGGAGACCTCGTACGGGTGAGCACCGCGCCGACGTACGTCGTGCGGGCGAAGCTCGTTCCGGGGAAGGTCGGCATCGTCTCGGGTGGCGGAAGCGGCCACGAGCCTTTGCACCCCGGCTTCGTCGGTCGAGGCATGCTGGATGCCGCTGTGCCCGGAGAGGTGTTCACGTCGCCGACGCCGGATCCGATCCTGGCGGCAACCCGTGCGGTGGACCAGGGGTCGGGCGTTCTGTACCTGGTGAAGAACTACACGGGCGACGTGCTCAACTTCGAGACAGCGGCCGAGTTCGCCGCGGCGGAGGGCGTTCTCGTGCGCACCGTCGTCATCGACGACGACGTTGCGGTGCAGAACTCCGAGTTCACGGCCGGGAGACGTGGCGTGGCGGGAACCGTGCTGATTGAGAAGATCGTCGGTGCGGCAGCGGAACGCGGCGACGGCATCGTTGAACTCGAGGCGCTGACGACGCGACTCGTGGCGTCGGCGCGGTCGATGGGTGTCGCGATCGGTGCGCCGACCGTTCCGCACTCGGGCAAGCAGAGTTTCGAACTCGGTGCGGACGAGATCGAGTTCGGCATCGGCATCCACGGAGAGCGAGGTCGCGCCCGTGCGCCCATGGCCTCGGCGGACGAGCTGGCCGACCGTGTGCTGGAGGCCGTTCTGCACGACCTGCCGCGCGAGCCGGGGGAGCGGGTGGTCGTGCTCGTCAACGGCATGGGAGCGACACCGGTCGCCGAGCTCTATGTGGTGTACCGGCGGATCGCCGAGAGGCTGGATGCGTCCGGCGTGCGGATTGCTCGGTCGCTGGTCGGATCGTACGTGACATCGCTCGACATGGCAGGGTTCTCGGTGACCCTGCTCACAGTGGACGACGAGCTGCTCGGCCTCTGGGACGCACCGGTGCACACCGCAGCGCTGAGTTGGGGAGTGTGAACGCACGGTGCACAGCATTGTCTATGTTTGCGGGATGTTCTGCGGACGGGAACGGGTGAGGACGACATGACACTGGACACCGCATGGGCGAGGGCGTGGCTGGCGCGTGCAGCGGATGAGATCGGCGAGCGGTCGAGTGAGCTCAACGAGCTCGACAGGGCGATCGGCGACGGCGACCACGGCGAGAACATGAACCGGGGATTCATCGCCGTGCGCGCCGCACTCGACGAGGCCGAGGGCGGGGCGGCTCCATCGGATGTGCTGCGCACCGCGGCGATGAAGCTCATCTCGTCGGTCGGAGGCGCGGCAGGGCCTTTGTACGGAACCGCCTTCCTGCGTGCGTCCGATGCGGTTTCTGGCCACGTCGAATTGAGCGCCTCCGATGTCGTGGACCTCACCGACGCGGCGCTTCGCGGGATCGAGGAGCGGGGTCACGCTGCGCCGGGTGACAAGACGATGGTGGATGCCTGGGCCGCTGCTGTCCGGACGGCGCGCGGCGCCGCGGCCGCGGGTGACGACGCAGTGCGTGTGCTGTTCGCCGCGGCGGCCGGTGCGGAGGAGGGTGCGGCATCCACCGACGAATTGCTTCCGCACAAAGGGAGGGCGAGCTATCTGGGGGAGCGGGCCGTCGGCCACCGCGACCCGGGTGCGGTATCGACCGCGATCATCCTGAAGGCAGCGGCGGAAGCGGCGTCATGAGCGACGTGCCGGCGCACCCTTTGGTTGGGATGGTCATCGTCTCGCACAGCGACTTGATCGCGCGCGGCGTGGTCGATCTGGCCGCGGAGATGGGGCCCGACGTGACCGTGATCGCCGCGGGGGGAACTGCGGATGGCCGGCTCGGAACGGATGTCGAGCGGGTGATGACGGCGATTCGTGATGCAGATGGGGGCGCCGGCGTCGTCGTGTTGTCTGATCTGGGTTCTGCCGTGCTGAGCGCAGAGGCGGCTATCGATCTGCTCGGCCCCGATTGGGCCGCCCGCGCAGTCGTCGCGCAAGGTCCGCTCGTCGAAGGGGCCGTGGCCGCGGCCGTGTCGTCGCAGACGGGGGAGGGGCTGCAGGATGTGGCGCGCGCGGCAGCCGCGTCCATGCCGCCTACGGGCGCTGTGCCGGCGATCCGTGGCTACGTGCGTACCGCGACGCTGATCAACCCGGATGGCCTGCATGCGCGCCCGGCGGCGGAGTTCGTCAAGCTTGCGGCCAGCCTTGGGCAGCGGGTGACGGTGAACGGCAAGGATGCCCGCAGCCTGCTGAGCATCCTGTCCCTCGGGCTGACGCAGGGTGCAACCGTGGAGATCGCAGCGGAGGATGCGACGGGCAAGGACGCCGTCGACCGTTTGGCCGCGCTGGTCGAGTCGGGATTCTCGGCCTCGTAACGAGACGGTGGATGACGGCACCTCTGCGGCCGACCTCACCGGTACTTCTTTTTCGCCCGACGCCGCGCTGCCCGGTTTGGCGGCATTGATGTGAAGATCCACTCGGGCGTCAAGCGGTCGAACATGGCGTGGTACATGGGAGCGAGTGAATTGCCGGGCGCGAGGCGCCGCGCCGACACGATCGTTTCGTGAGCGGCGTTCGAGAGACCGAGTGCCCATTGCACCCACGCGAAAGCGCACATGAGCCAAGCTTTCTCGGGCAGCGGGCAGTGGGCGATCGCGCGGCCGAGCAGGGCGGCGCCGGCGCGCAGCCGCTCAGGCGAGGGGAGCTCGCGCGTCTGCCCCGTCAGGAGGTTTCCCAGCCGCTCATCCTGCCGGCTGTAGATTCCGCGCTCATACCGGTCCATCAAGATGTCGTTCGGTTCGACGCCCGACTCCGCTGCGGCCGCTCGCACCGCGAGCGTGGCGGACCATGACTGTGCGCCGGCGGCGCGCCCGAACGCGAGCTGCAGCACCGTCCGGTCGACGGCGCCCTCGGACTCGATCTGAGCGATCAGCCGAGCCAGGGTCAGGGCGGAGGCCTCGGCCGGCCCGTCAGCGAGTGCCTTTTCGAGGAAGTCCACCGGGTCGGGCGGTGCGACTGGTCGGAGGCGTCCGAAAGAGTCTCGCTCGGACTGATCGATGTATCGGTCGAAGAGGGCGTCTGTGACGCGTTGAGCGAGTTCCGGATCGGTCTCGGGCAACGTCGATACCGCGTCGGAGCGCGGAACTTCGGGCATCCGCTTCGCGTGTTCCTCGATCTCCGACAGCGGCTGAGGAGCTGCGAGATCGCCCTCGAAGTAGGGGATCCACCCGTCGGCGGCGACGATGGCGGCATCCTTGATGTGGTAGCCGGACTGGTGCAATCGCTCGAGGACGACGCCGAAGGCCTCGTGCCACTGCGGTCCGATCTGGTCGAACGGCTCGTCTCGGTAGACGGCGACCGAGACGCTACCGCAGTCGTCGAGTTTCGAGAGGGCTCCAAGCGCCACCGATGCGAGCGTGCGCGCCGTTTCCATGGAGGGCGATGGCTCGACTGGGATGCGCAGAGCGCGTGATGCCCGGTTTCCGATGAACGGAGCGATGACGAGGCTGCCCCGGACGGGCACACCTGCCAAGACGGGCATGAACGCGAGCAGTTCTGCCGTGGATGTGAGTTTGACGATGGGGATTGTGCTGGTCGACATGCCACCCATCGTCTCGGCGCCGGCCAGTCGGGGAGGGGCGAAAGCACAATCTGGGGATAACTTTGCCCGGTGCTCGGACCGTCAGCCTGCAAGTGATGCAAGGGCGACGACCCGGCGCAAACCAGCCTGATGGCCCGGGCTGCGGTCGATGAGCGCCACTCGATCGATCGCGACCGGCTCGCCCGGCGCGATGGATCGACCACGCTGCACGCTGACATGCGGTCGGTAGCGGTCGCGAACGTTGCGGCGGTCGGCGTGCTGCTCTGCGACGGGTCCGACCGCATCCATGAGTGCCGCGTGCAGCAGAAGCAGTCCGGGGTCGGGCTCGAGCGTGATGACAGGCACGTCGCGGCGCCGGCCGAACAGTTCCCGTCCTGCAGCGCGGACGGTCAGCGGGCTGAAGCTGCGACATACCGACGCGATGAGCTCGACAACGATTTCAGCCGGCACTGACGTGGTGAACGGTGGTACGAGCGTGACGTGCAGCGGCCAGGCGTTCGTGCGGAACTCCGAGCCCGGCCGCATCGTCTCAAGCGGCGCCACGATGACGAAGGCGCCAGGGCTGCGGCGTGACGGGTGCGTCGGCACGTCAGCGCTCATCCTGATCCCACCGTTTTCGAGTCGAAGACACCCGGACTCTACGCGGTCGAGGCGACCTCAACGACCCAGCTCTTCAGCGATATCGCGCGCGTCGGGTAGTGAGCGGGCCAGTCGATCGAGCTTGGTGACTACGAGGCGCCATTGTGCTCTTACCGCACGCCTGAGGCCCGACAATCAGGCTGGGTCAAATGGTCCAGGTGATCGGATAGTTGACGATCGAGGCGTGCTCTGGGCTGAAGTCGACGCCGACGGCTGTGAAGTCTCCACGCGCGGTGACGATCATTTCCTTCAGCCGGCCCATCTGCTCAGCGTGCTCCTCGGAATCCCAGATGCTGATGTGTACGAATGAACCGTCCGGCGATTCCCCCGCGAAGTAGTGCACGAGCCCAGGTAACGAGCGAATGGCGGGGATCAGGTACTCCGAGATCTTCATGTCTGCTGCGACGACCTCATCGAAGAGGCCGGGATCGAAGGTGACACGTGAAACACGGACGACAGCAGTTGGGGGCAATGACTCGACCATGACGATCCTCTCCGTCGGCAATTATGTTCCGGAGTACCATCGTAACGTAATGAGCACTCCCGAAACCAGGGTCGGGCGGCCGAGGAACCCTGCCCTGGACCAAAGCATCCTCTCGACCGCGGTGCACCAGTTCGGCGACCTCGGTTTCGCCCGCATGTCTCTGGAATCCGTCGCCACCGCCGCCGGGACCACAGTGCCAAGCCTGCGACGCCGGTATCGGAACAAAGCGGAATTGGCGGCCGCAGTGATCCGATCATTACGGGTCGAAGAACCCCCTGACGAAGCGGTCACCCCACGGGCTCACGCGCTGGCGATCCTGCAGAACTTCCACAGCAACCTGCGGGCGGCGCCCGCGATGGCCATCCTGGGTTCATTGCTCGCGGAAGAGGAACGCCACCCCGAACTGCTCGACCTCTTCAAGACGACTCTCGTCGAGCCTCGGCGGGCGCTACTTCGCCAAGCACTCTCAGCCGGCGACTTCCCGGACCAGATCGACTTCGACGTACTCACGAGCATGCTCATAGGCTCGTTCTACGGCCAATACGTCACCACGGCCGGAGTACCGGACGACTGGCCCGAGCGGGTGCTGAACGCCGTATGGCCACAGAACGCCACCGACAACGACCACCCAATGTGACCGACAGCGTCGCGCTTGCCATTCCGCCACAGCCGGAGAATCCGCGGAGACGCAGCAGTCGAACTGACATAATGTGCATTATCGGTCATAAACCAGCGGGAGTTGCGGCGCGACCGGTGTCGACCTGCGTGAGTCGATGAGCAGCATTCCAGGTCCCTGTGGTCCGCCGGCCGGCGATGGTTAGGCTGGCCGCGTGGGCGATGACGACAATGACCCGAACACGCCGTCAGTCATCGCCTCGCGTCGGCGCGAGATTCTTCGACACCCGGCGTTCGCCTTGTTCTGGAGCGCCAGCAGCATCCGAGCGTTCGGTAGCGCCATTTCCGGCGTGGCGTTCAACGTCCTGATCGTTTCGGTCCTGCACGCATCTGCCGCTCAGATCAGCATCCTGAGCGCGCTCAGCGTCGTGCCGTACCTGTTCCTAGGACTGATCATCGGCGCTCTCATGGACCGCTGGCGACGCCGGCCGACGCTTGTTCTCACAAGCGTCGGCCGGACGATCGCTCTGGCCTCGATCCCGGTCCTGATACTCACCAACACTCTCAGCTTCTGGTCGGTCGCGATCGTCACGCTTGTGCTCGGAGTACTTGTCTTGTTCGCGCACTCAGCCGAACAGCCGCTTCTCCCGAGGGTCGTCCCCCGCGAGGCTCTCGTCATCGCCAATGCACGCCTCGGGCAGATCGAGACGGTGGCCGGAACCGCAGGTCCGGCGCTCGGCGGCGCGCTGTTGAACGCCCTCGGTGCGCCCCTCCTGTTCGTGTTCGACGCGATCTTCACCGCCGTCTCGGCCGTGCTCCAATCCCGGATCAAGGTCGACGAGCCCAAGGCCGGTCCCCGCGAGCCCGGCCGTCACATCGGGCACGACATCGCCGAGGGCATGCGTTACACCTACACGCACCGCACACTGCGCCCGCTGGCTCTTTCGATCCACACGTGGTTCCTCGGCAACAGCATCGTGGCGACAGTGTTCGCAGTCTTCGTTCTCCGGCAACTCCGACTCCAACCGTGGGAATACGGTCTGGCTCTCACATTCGGTGGAGCAGGCGGGTTCCTGGGTGCACTCATCGCGCCGCGGCTCGGTGCATGGCTCGGTGCGGGACGTGCGATCTTCCTCGCCCGTGCCCTTGTCGTCGTGCCCTGGCTCGCACTCGCCGTCGTGCCCGTGAACGTGGCAAGCGGCGGCTTTGTGCTGGTCACGCTCGTGGCTGCGGCCCAGTTCCTCTATTGCCTCTCGATGGGTATCGAGGACCCGAACGACACCGGATACCGGCAATCAGTCGCACCCGACGCAATCCAGGGGCGGATGAACTCGACCATCCGCACGATCAATCGGGTGGTCTTCTTCTTCGGAGCACTCCTCACCGGAGTCCTCGCAACCTTGCTCGGCTACCGCGTGACCATCGGAATCGGCGCAGCGATCTTCTTGGTCGCTGCGCTCATCGTCCTGTTCTCGCCGTTGTTCGCAGCGCGACACGACGACCAGCCTGCGAACGCCTGAACGAGTCCTCCACCACGCCTGGTGGCCGCGTGCTCTCCGAGCCCACGGTTGCGGTCGCGACACGAATCGGGTGATTTGCAGCGAATGAACCACGATTCGGCGACACCCGAGGCTAGGCTCACGACAAAGCTCACAGCTTTCTCACAGGAAAGGTAGCCTCCATGTCCGCTGAAAGTTCCGTCGCGAGAACCGCGGTGAACGGCATCCGCACGGCATTCGGAGTCGGCGGCCTCGTCGCGCTCATCGTCGGCATCATCATCTTGGTCTGGCCCGGTCACGCCGCCGTCGCCCTGACAGCCGTCATCGCGGCGTACGCGATCGTCGGCGGACTGGTCTACGCCGGTCTCGGCATCTTCTCCAAGTCGATGAGCGGCTGGTCGCGCGTCGGCCACATCATCCTCGGCATCTTGTTCATCATCGCAGGCATCATCGCCTTCACCGAACTCGCCCAGACCGCGGTGTGGCTCGCCGTATTCGTCGGCATCCTCGTGGGGATCATGTGGATCGTCGAGGGCGTGGTCGCGCTCACCGCGCTAGGGACCTCCACGTCGCGTGGCTGGTCGCTGTTCTTCGCGATCCTGAGCATCATCGCGGGCATCATCCTGCTGTTCTCGCCGCTCTGGGGCGCCGTGGTGCTGTGGTGGCTGCTGGGCATCTCGCTCGTGGTGCTCGGCATCATCCAGATCCTTCGCGCGTTCACGTTCAAGGCTGCGTGACGTAGGTCCTGCAAGTCGAAGAAAGGCGCCGGCCCTCGAGGGTCGGCGCCTTTCTTCGTGTTGGGGGTTCGACGGGCTCAACCCCCGGGATGCGAGCTCAAGCCACTGGCTCGGAGCGATGGTTCCGCACGGTGGGCAAGTGGCGTGCCCACCAGTCGAGGATGATCTCGAATCGCTGTACACGATGGCGCGGCCTGCCCGATCGGCTGAGCTCGTGATCCTCACCGGGAAAGACGACGAGCTCCGTCTCCACCCCGCCGCGCTTCAGCGAGGCGAAATAGCGCTCCGCCTGGCTGAGCGGACAACGCAGGTCGTTCTCCGAGTGCATCACCAGAGTCGGCGTGCGAACATCGCCGACGTGCGCCTGGGGGCTCTGCGCCGCGATGAGCTCGGGATCGGCGCCGTTGTACTCCTCGCCGAAGAACGAGCCGATGTCGCTCGTCCCGAAGAAGAACTGCGGGTCGAGGTAACCCCGCTCGACGATGGCCGCCGCGAACCGATGGTCGTGCGCGATGGTCCACGCCGTGAGATAGCCGCCGTACGAGCCACCGAGAATGCCCACCCGGTCGCCGTCGAGTTCGGGATGCGCGGCCACCGCGGCATCCAGAAAGTCCAGCACGTCGTCCAGGTCGACGGTGCCCATGCGGCCCTTGATCGCGCGCCCGTGCTCCTGGCCGTACCCGGCCGAGCCCCTCGGGTTGCAGTAGACGACGGCGTAGCCGGCGTCCGCGTATACCTGCGACTCGTCGAACACGTGAATGGAGTACTGCGCGTAGGGCCCGCCATGGATGTTGAGAAGCACCGGATGCGGCCCCTCCCCCTCGGGCAGCACCACCCAGCCATGCACGGGATAGCCGTCGCGGCCGGTCGCCTCGAACTCGATCGGCGTGCGGACGCCCTTCGCTCGCAGCTCGGAAGAGAAGTCGGTGAGCACCCGGACGGCGGCCTCATGCGCGTCCTCACGCTCGAGGCGGGCGACATCGACGACCGCGAAGTCGCCGAACGTCGACTCGGACTGGAACGAGAACGCGACGGTCTGCCCCGCCGAGGCAGCACCGGTCACCTCCCGGTCACGCACCAGTGTGGTGACGACTCCGTCGGACCCGACCGCGAGCAGGGTGACCCGGCCCCGTTGCGCGTTCCGCACGAGTGCCCCGTGAGGTGACAGCACAACGTCGCTCCCGGTGAGGTCGATCGTTTCGTCGTCGGTGAGGCGGATCGGCTGCTCCCCCACCGACTCCACCAGGTAGAGGCCGGAGTTGCGGGCGACGAAGTCCCGCCCGGACTCCCCCACGTGCTGCGCGACGAAGTACAGTGCGCCCTCCTCCGTGACGGCGACCGCGCCGGCGCTCTCCCCGAGGGACAGATTCGCATCCGGCCCGACGACTGAGAGGGGCTCGCCGCCGTCGATGGGCACGAGCGTGAGGATCGAGCGCAGATCGTCGTCGGCAGCAGGATGCCCGTCGGAGACCACCGCCACATGCCGGCCGTCTGCAGCGAAGGCGATGGCGCCGTGCTCTGCGTCGTCGTTCGTCAGCGGGCGCGGCTCGATCACAGCGGGCCGCGGTTCTGCCACGCCGTCGGAGGATGCGACGGGCTGCACGACGGGCGCGGCGCACAGGTCGGGCACGGGAACGACGAACACTTGGCTGCGACGATCCCGCATCCAGCCGACACCGTTCGCCGAGTAGCGGTAGGTGGTGATGCGACGCGGTGGTTCGGCGGCCGGGTCTACGCCCTCCACGGTGCCGTAACGGCCGTGCTCCGGCTCTCTGGAGACGAACGCGAACATCGACCCGTCGGGCGACCACGCGAACTCCGAGACACCCAGCTTGCGGTCGGTGACCTGGATCGGCTCGCCGCCCGTCGTGGCCATGACGTGCAGCTGTGCTGGTTTGCCGGGTTCTGCACGGAGGAAGGCGATGGCCGAGCCGTCCGGCGAGAACTGCGGTGCGGCGTCGCGGAAGCCGCGGGTGATCCGCCGGGGCGAGGTGCTCCCCTTCACGTCGACGGACCAGAGCTGCCCCACGTAGGCGTCGGCGTCGAGGTCGGGATGCGCCGCGGCCACGACGACGGTACCGCCGTCCGGGCTCAGAGTGGGGCTCGAGACTGAGACGAGACGGGTGATGTCTTCGGCTTTCACGCGGTCAGGCCTCCGCCGCGAAATCCGTGACGTCGCCGATGAGACGAGTGTGGTCATCCGGAACCGGCTCGACGGCGGCCTTCGCAACCTCGGCGGCGAACTCGCTCACGTTGTACAGGCGTCCGGCCGCTTCCTTGCGCTGCTGAATGGCGCCGGGATTCGCACGTTCGAGCAGAGTGGCGGTGATCGTGCCCTCGATCATGTCGCCGGAGACGACGACGAAGCCGATGCCGCGGGCATCCAGCTCGGGAATGAGCTCGCGCAATGCGTCTTCGCCCGCCCGTTTGCTCAGCGCCACCGGCTCGTACTCAGGCATGGTCGGCGTACTGCGGATGAAGTGCGCCTGGTGACTGGTGACGAAGACCACGCGGGATCCCTCGCCAAGGAGCGGCAGCGCCGCCTTCAATACGTTCACCTGGGCGTCGCGATTGAGCTTGAGCGCGTAGTCCGCCTCCATGCCGGACTCCATTCCGCCCGACGCGTTCAGCACGAGGATGTCGAGGCCGCCGAACTCGCGCTGAACCTTCTCGAACATGGCTGCGACGGACTCGGTGTCGGTGAGATCCGCCCCGACCACGATGGCGGTGCCGCCGGATGCCTGGATCGAGTCCGCGAGCTTACGTGCCCGTGCCTCCTTGTTGCGGTAGTTGATGACGACGCTCGCGCCCGCCTCGGCAAAGTATCCGACGGTGTCCGCTCCGATGCCTCGGGAGGAACCGGTCACGAGGGCCCGCTTTCCGGACAGTGACGACGGGGCGAGAGGGTTGCTCACGATGAAGTTCTCCTTGTGCTGCCAGTGCTGTACGGCCCTGCGAAGGGCACCAGGACAGTATCTCAGGCCGGTCGTCGGGCGTCGTCGTGACCGGCTCGCCCGCCGCCGACCGCGCCATCGTGGGGCTGAGGCCGCATGCTGATAGCGTCTGACCAGGCGCGAAAGGAGCGTGTGCGACATGGATGTCGTTTCGTCTTACGCGTGGATCGCCTGGCTCGTTCTGATCCTGGTCTTCGTCATCGTCGAGATGCTTTCGCTGGACTTCGTCTTCCTGATGCTGGCGATCGGCTCTCTCGGGGGCCTGATCAGCGGTCTGTTCGGATTCCCCTGGTGGGCTCAGATCCTCGTTGCGGCGGTGCTTTCGATCCTGCTGCTGTTCCTGCTCCGGCCTCCGCTGCTGCGTGCCCTTCGCCGCGGTGGAGACCCGGCCAGGAGCAACGTCGCCGCTCTTCTCGGTCAGGAGGGCAGGGTTGTGGAGTCGTTCGGTAACGACGGCAGGGGTCTCGTGAGACTGGCCAACGGCGAGGTGTGGACGTCGCGGCTGGCAGATGTCGACGCATCCGGCATGCCGCGACACGTGGAACCGGGAGAACTGGTGCACGTGACCGCGATCGAAGGGGCGACGGCGGTCGTCGTCCCGGCAGGGAAAACCACCTCATGACCTCTGTAGAAGGGCTCGTCGTGCAGATCATCGTCTGGATCGTCGTACTGATCATCCTGATCTTCGTGCTCGTCACGTTGTTCCGGGCGATCCGGATCGTGCCGCAGGCGAGGGCCGGAGTCGTCGAGCGATTGGGGCGCTACCACAAGACGCTCCTTCCCGGACTGAACCTGCTCGTCCCCTTCGTCGATCGGCTCCGCCCGCTGATCGACCTGCGCGAGCAGGTGGTGAGCTTTCCTCCGCAACCGGTGATCACGGAGGACAACCTCGTCGTGTCCATCGACACGGTCGTCTACTTTCAGGTGACGGATGCCCGTGCCGCAACCTACGAGATCGCGAACTACCTCAACGCGGTCGAGCAGCTCACCACGACCACGCTCCGCAACGTCGTCGGCGGCCTCAACCTGGAGGAGACGCTGACCAGCCGCGACAACATCAACAGCCAGCTGCGCACCGTTCTCGACGAGTCGACAGGCAAGTGGGGCATCCGGGTCAGCCGTGTCGAACTCAAAGCGATCGACCCGCCGGTGTCCATCCAGGACTCGATGGAGAAGCAGATGAGGGCGGAGCGTGACCGGCGTGCGCTCATCCTCACCGCGGAGGGCACGAAGCAGTCCGCGATCCTCACCGCGGAGGGCAACAGACAGGCCGCGATCCTGAACGCGGAAGGCGAGGCGCGAGCGGCCGTGCTCGTTGCCGAGGGTGAGGCGAAGGCGATTGAGACCGTGTTCGCCGCCATCCACGAGGGCAATCCGGACAACCTGCTGCTGGCATACCAGTATCTGCAGACGCTCCCCAAGATCGCGGAGGGCGCTTCGAACAAGCTCTGGTTCATCCCGAGCGAGTTGACCGAGGCTCTGCGGGGTATCGGAGAGGGCTTCGCGTCGCAGGGCAAGCCGCGTACGGGACCTCCTTCGCCGCTGAAGTCCTACGCCGACCTCGATCGGATTGCCGAGACCTCGGGCACACCGGGCGAAACGAGCGTGCAGGAGATCATCGACACCCCTGTCGAAAAGCTCGTCGAGCCGCCCGCGGACCTCCTCGGCGAAACCGACTCATCCGCGTCAACGCCGTCAGATCAATCGCCTTCCGGGCCATCGGCCGACCCCGACTCCACGCCGCGGACGGATGCCTGACCCGGCACGCTACTTCGACGGCGCCCCGCCTCGCGCGATCGCACACCGAGGCCTGGCGCTGCATGCACCGGAGAACACGCTCGACGCGTTCCGGGCGGCGCTCGACGCGGGCACGGACATCCTGGAAACCGACGTGCACGCCAGCGCTGACGGCGTGGCCGTGATCTGCCACGACGACGACCTGGCGCGCATCGCCGGTGTTCGGCTTGGGGTTGAACAGCTGCCGTGGGAACGTCTTCGCGACCTGACCCTGGTGGGCGGCGGCGCCCTCACGACCCTGGAGACCGCACTCGCCTGCTTTCCGAACGCCCGATTCAACATCGACATCAAGACGGATGCCGCGCTCCTCCCGACGATCCGGGCCATCCGGGATGCCGGGGCCGAGCCGCGCGTGCTGGTCACCTCGTTCCGGCAGCGTCGACGGCGCCGGGCCGTGCGTGCGCTTCCCGGTGCGGCCACCTCCGCGTCGACGCCGGGCGTGGTGATCTGCCTGATCGGAGCGTGGCTGCGCTTCGCCCCGCTCGTTCGGCTGGCACTGCGCGGCGTCGACGCCGTACAGGTGCCACGTCGGCGTGGCGCCGTCACGGTGGTCTCCCCCGGGTTCGTGAGCGCCGTGCACGCGGCGGGGAAGGAAGTGCACGTGTGGACGATCGACGACCCGGATGAGATGCGCGATCTGCTTGCCCTCGGCGTCGACGGCATCGTGACCGACCGATGCGATCTGCTTCGGGCCATACTGCATGCCGGCACGGGGCACAACCCGCGCCGTTCTCCCGGCGTGACCTAGGAGTTCGTGAGACCCTGAACGAAGAAAATGCCTGAAAGGAGGCTGAATCTCCGGATGTGCCGGGCAGAGAATGCCCAGCTTGACGGTTTATAAGTGTGGAGGCATCGCGAGAGGAGACCACACAATGGCAGATCGCAGCTTGCGAGGCATGAGACTCGGTGCTCAGAGCCTGCAGAGCGAAGAGGGCGTCACGTTCTCTGCCCGCACCACGTACAACTACAAGTGCTCGAACTGCGACCGTGAGACGGAGGTCGTGTTCGCCGCCGATGCCGAGGCTCCCGAGACCTGGGAGTGCAAGTACTGCGGCCACGAGGCGACCCTGCTCGTGGACGATGCGCCCGTCGAGGTGGACCGTTCCGACGTGAAGGCACCGCGCAGTCACTGGGACATGCTGCTCGAGCGCCGCACGCGTGCGGAGCTGGAGGAGCTCCTGGAGGAGCGTCTCGCCTATCTGCGCGCACGCCGCGGAGAGCACAAGATCGGCGCCTGAGGCGCACTCGGCCGAGAAGCGCCGAGGAGCCGGGTGCAAGCCCGGCCGGATGGTGACGCAGCCTGCTCCGGCAGGCTGCGTTTTCGTGTGAGGCGCCTCAGCGCGACCGGCTGTGACGCGTGCGCGGCATCGTGATGGCCGCCACCACCAGTCCGCCGAGACCGAGTCCGCACGCCAGCACTTCCCAGGCGCGGCTGAGCAAAGTCGCAGGCGTCGTCGTGGTGCCCAGAGGAACATCCGCCAGCATCGCGCCCGGTTTGTAGGCAGGAATCTGCGCGATCGTTCGGCCGTCCGGATCGATGATCTGGCTCGTTCCCACTGTGGAGATGTTCACCAGACTCCGGCCGGTCTCCACGGCACGCAGTCGCGCGATTGCGAGCTGCTGCATGTTCTCCTTGGTGCGCCCGAAATCGGCATTGTTGGTCTGCGCCAGGATGACCTGTGCCCCGCCGTCCATCATGTCGGTGGTGAGCTGATCGTCGACGATGTCGAAGCAGATCGAGATGCCTGCCCTTACCCCGTCGACATCGAACACGTTGCTGCGGGTTCCCGGCGTGTACTGGCGGCCGATCAGGCTGAGCAGACTCGGTGCGAACGGCATCCAGAACGAACGGTCGGGCACGTACTCGCCGAACGGCACCGGGTGTCGCTTGTCGTAGATGGCGACCGCGCCCTTCCCGGCCTTCCAGAGCAGCGACGAGTTGTAGTACTTGCCGTGCCGGTACGTGATCGTGCCCACGATCATCGGGGCGTGCAGCTGCGTGCTGAGATTGTCGAGCACGGCGGCAGACGACCAGTCCCTGGTGGGATCGATGTCGGCACTGCCCTCCGGCCACACGACCATGTCGACGGTCTTGCCGATCAGGGGCCGGGTCGCCGCGATCTGCGCGTTCATCACGTCGCCTGGCTGAGCGCGATCGAAGTATCCCGCTGGCCCATTTCCTTGCACAGCGCCGATCCTCGTGCTGCCCGAGATGGTGGCCGGCCAGAGTGGAACGGCGAGCACGAGCGCGATGGCCGCGACCGCGACACCGGTTCGTACACCGGGGTGCTCGGCCGAGGCATCCGTCTTGTTCGCAGGCATCTGCGCAAACGGATGCCTCTTCAAGCGTGCGCACTCGATGGCCAGGGCGACGATCCAGACGATGAGGAAGGAGACGCCGGAGAGGCCGAACCATGCGACGAGGTGGGCGAACGGGCTCTCCGACTGCGAGAGAGCTGCGCGCCCCCAGGCGAAGCCGCCGTACGGCCAGTTGCCGGAGAGCCACTCCCTGCCGGTCCAGAGGCCGGCGACGATGACCGGGAGGAGTCCCAGACGACCGAGCGCGGACGGAAAGGCTCGCGGCACCCAGCGGTAAGCCAGCGCGATCGCCACGGCCCCGAGCGCGAAAAGCAACGACTCGAAGACCGACAACGCGATCCACGGCACGGGTCCCAGATACAGCGCGGTCCACGACACCTGGGTGAGGTAGAAGGTCAGCCCGGACAGGAATCCGACCAGCACGGCGGCACCGATGGAGCGCCCGGCGAGGGCGACGAGCATGAGCGCCAGGCCTACGAACGCGAGCGGCCACACGTCGATCGCCGGGAACGCTCCGTCGTACACCACTCCCCCGCCTGCGCCGAGGATGATCGCCAGCCACAGCGGAGTCAGCGGGCGGGCGGGCGAAGTCACGATGCGAGCATAGGGGAACGGGGCATGGTGCTCGCCGAGCGCATGGCCCGGTTCCTCATCCGACGCCGGAGTACGCCACGATCCCCCGTCGCACCGCGACCAGGGCGTCCCTCGCCACGGGTGCCAGAGGGCCCGTGGCGACGCCGGAAAGCTGGTCGAGCAGATCGATCACCTGCTTCGCCCAGCGCACGAAGTCCCCTGCGGGCAGGTCGGCCTCCGCCAGCACGGCGGCCAGCGGACGCCCGGATGCCCACTGGTGCATCGCCACGCACAGCGCGGTCGCCAGTGGCTCGCTGCCCGGCAGCCGGTGCTCCCGCTCCAGGTCGTCCAGGCGCGCCCACAGCTCTTCTGTCTTCTGCAGCACCTCCCGGAATGCCCCGCGCGGCAGGAACCGCTCGGCGGGATTCGGCTCGTCGCGCCGCGGCTCGAACACGAGCGCGCAGATCATCGCTGCAAGACCGGGCGCGTCCAACTCTGCCCACACGTTGCGTCTCAGGCACTCCGCGACCAGCAGGTCTCGTTCGCCGTATATCCGGGCCAGCACGCGGCCGTGCTGAGTGGGGGCGAGCGAGCCGTCGCGGTCCCCGAGATAGCCCAGCTCGAGAAGCACCTCGGTCACACGATCGAAGACCGTCGCGACGGCACCGGTACGGGTACGGATCTGGCGAGTGAGGGCATCCGTCTCGCGCTTCAGGCGCCACCACCGTTCGGCCCAGCGTGCGTGCTGTTCCCGCTCGGCGCATCCGTGGCACGGATGCCTCTTCATGCGTCGTCTCAGATCGGCCAGCTCCCTGCTGCGCGCCTGAACAGCGGCGGCGCTCTGCGAGCCTGCCCTGGCACCCTTGCGCTCCAAATCGCTGAGCTCGCGACGGAGTGCGGCGTACTCGGCGAAGTCGCCGAGGTGGCACTGCATGGCCCGCTCGTACCCGGCGAGCGATTCCTCCTGCTTGCGCACCGTGCGCGCGAGATCGACGACGGCACGGTCGGCCTGGAACTGAGCGAACGACGACTCGAGGATCTCGCGGGTGCGATCCCTGCCGAACTGGGCGATGAGGTTGACCGCCATGTTGTACGTGGGCCGGAAGCTCGAGTTCAGCGGGTAGCTGCGCCTGGAGGCCAGTGCCGCCACAGCCTGCGGGTCCAGCCCGTCGCGCCACTGGATGACGCAGTGCCCCTCGACGTCGATGCCGCGACGGCCCGCCCGCCCGGTCAGCTGCGTGTACTCCCCCGGCGTGATGGGCACCCTGGCCTCGCCGTTGAATTTCTCCAGCCGTTCGAGCACGACGGTTCGTGCCGGCATGTTGATGCCGAGAGCGAGCGTCTCGGTCGCGAACACCACCTTGACGAGCTTGCGCCGGAAGAGTTCCTCGACCACCTCCTTGAACGCGGGAAGCAGCCCTGCGTGGTGAGCGGCGACGCCGCGCTGCAGGCCCTCCAACCACTCCCAGTAGCCGAGCACTGCGAGGTCTTCGTCGGCGATCGTGCGGCAGCGCCCCTCGGCAACCAGCCGGATCTGCTCGCGCTCGTGCTCTTCGGTGAGACGGATGCCCGACCGCAGCACCTGCGACACCGCCTGATCGCAGCCGGCCCTGCTGAACACGAACACGATCGCCGGCAAGAGGTTGCGGTCGTCGAGCAGCCGCACCACCTCTGGCCGGTCGAGCCTGTCCATGTCGGGCCTGCCGCGCCCCCGCCGTCTGCCGCGGTCGCTGTACTGACGGGATCCGGACGGACGTCCGCCGAGCCGTGCCATCTGCACCAGCTCAGGATTGACCCGGTTCGCCGCGCCCCGCGCAGCCGACTCGAAGAGGTCGACCAGACGCTGTCGCACGAGTACGTGCTGCTCCAGCGGGACCGGCCTGCTCTCCGACACGATCACGTCGGTGTCGCCGCGAACGGCCTGCAGCCAGTCGCCGAACTCCTCGGCGTTCGACACGGTCGCCGACAGCGACACCAAGCGCACCTCGGGCGGCAGGTGGATGATCACCTCTTCCCACACCGCGCCCCGGAACCGATCGGCGAGGTAGTGCACCTCGTCCATCACGACGTAGGCGAGGTCGGTGAGCAGATCCGACTCCGCATACAGCATGTTCCGGAGCACCTCGGTGGTCATGACCACCACCCTGGCGCCGGCATTGACGTTGGTGTCACCCGTGAGCAGGCCGACGGCATCCGTTCCGTACTCGTCGGCGAATTCCTGGTACTTCTGGTTGGACAGCGCCTTCATCGGCGTGGTGTAGAAGACCTTGGCGCTGGGATGCCGCATCGCGAGAGCAACTGCGAACGCCGCCACGACGGTCTTGCCGGCGCCCGTCGGCGCGGCGACGAGTACGCTGTGGCCGTCCTCGAGGGCGCCACACGCCTCGCGCTGGAACGGGTCGAGGTCGAACCGCTGGTGTTGCCGGAACTCCTCGAGCCGCGGATGTCCGACACGGCTCCGCGACGCCGCGAAACGATCGGCGGGCGAGAGCTGCTCGGTCACCCGTTCAGACTAAGGGGCTCGCCGCTACCCCGCCGCGAGCTCGGCGTCGATGTCGAGTGCACGCTTCGCATCTCTGCGGTCGTGTATCCACGCGACGGCCCAGGCCAGAAGGTAGAGCACGATCAGCGGAAGGGCGAGCAGGAACATCGAGATGACGTCGGCGGACGGCGTCGCGATCGCAGTGAAGACCATGATCACGAGAATCGCCCACCGCCACGACTTGATGATCGCCTTGGCGCTGATCACGCGCATGAAGTTGAGCAGCACGACGAACACCGGCAGCACGAACGCGATGCCCACGACGATGATCAGCTTGAGAACGAAGTTGAAGTAGTCGGATGCCACCAACAGGGTGGTCTCACCGTTAGGCACGAAGCTGGTCAGCACGCCCACGATGTGCGGAACGACCCACCAGCCGGCGGCACAGCCGGCGAGGAACAGCGGAATCGCGGTGAAGAAGAACCCGAACGTGTAGCCCTTCTCCCTGCGGTTGAGCCCAGGGGTCAGGAACGCGAAAATCTGGTACAGCCACAACGGCGACGTGATGATGATGCCGATGTAGACGCTCAACTGCAGCTTCAGGTCGAACGCCGCGGTCACGTTCGGCCAGTTGATGCTGGCATGCTGCGTCTTTGCAATCTCATGCACAGGCAGGCTGATCGCATCCCACACGAACGGTTCGAGGAACCAGCCGGCGATGGCGCCAACGAGGATTCCACCTGCGATCCAGAAGAAGCGGTTCTTCAGTTCCCGGAGGTGTGCCCCCAGCGACATCCGGCCTTCGGGATTGCTGCCGCGCTTGGTACGAGCGGCGGTGCTCACGGCGACTAGATCTTGTCGGCCGGCTTGTCAGCCGTCGAAGGCTCGGCCTTGGTGTCGGTCTTAGAGGACTTGGCAGCTTCGGCGGCCTCGTCTTCTTCCTGTCCGTCCCGGATCTCCTTCTTGAAGATACGAGTGGACTGCCCGATGCTCCGCGCCAGTGCGGGAAGTCGGGTCGCGCCGAACAGGAGCACGATGATGAGCAGGATGATCCAGATGTGCCATCCGCTGAAGAGATCGCCAAGCATTTCAGTGTCGCTTTCGCAGTAGGTGGGAGAACCGACTCGGATCGGCACTCACCAGGAGTTTACCGCGCCGGACTCTCTCTTCTCGTCGAGTATGCCTGATCGTTGCACTGCGCGCACGGCGATCCTCCCACCTCTGCGCGTATTCACGGGCTGGGCCGAGCGCGGCAGGACGAAAGGCAGGTTCGCCGGCATCGTCGTCGAAGCGGGTGGAGAGCACCTCGGTCTTCTCCGCGAGCTCGCCGAGGGCGCTCATCGTGCGCATCGCCTTCACGAACAAGCGATACCCGAGCACCGCGAGCATGCCGAGCAGCGCAAGCACGAGCACGAGCCAGATGACGAGCCAGGACCACCACGGCATTGCTTCACCCTATAGGCGATGGCGGCCCGATTGAGCCTTTGAGCGGCGACAGCCGCGATAGCCGGTCGCTAGGCGGTCGGATCCTCGTAACGGGCTGCACCTGCGCGTGCCCAGTCCGCCACCGCGATCCGCGCCTCCTCTGGAGCGGTGACCGTGACCTGGCCGGCGAACCGGGCCACCATGCGCTTCAGCCCGTGATAGTGCGCCACCCGAACCTTGGTGTGCACGACGTCGCCGTCCTGGATGCGCGCAGCATCGTCGGGAATGTAGTCGGCGATCAGCGGCAGCGCGGCCGCGACGACGTCGACAGACACCGTGAGGTCTTCGGCCGAGCCCTGGAACAGCCGCTCCGGCAGCACGACGTGTGCGGCGTGCTCGCTGATCGGTTGCCCCGTCGAGACGAGGTGGTCGATGCGGTCGAGGCGGAAGGTGCGCACCGCCTCGCGCAGATGGCACCACCCGCGCAGGTACCAGTCGTCGTTGACGGACTCGATGCGCAACGGATCGACGGTGCGCCGTTCGGAGTCGCCGCGGGCGCTGACATAGTCGAGGTCGACCTGCGTCCTCTTCTCGATCGCCTCCCTGATAGTGGCGACGGTGTCGCGAAGTGCCGCAGGGGCGACCGCGACCTGGGCGGCGCCCGCGGCCGTTCCGCGTTCGAGCTTGGCCATCAGCGAGGACATGGCATCGCGGTCGGCGTGCTCGGGCAGCGAGCTGAGATACTGCAGGCCCGCGATCAGGGCTGCGGCCTCGCGTGCCGAGAGTCGCGGCGTGTCGTCTATCGCCACGGTGTGCGTGAGCGCGATCCGATCGTGCTGCTCCAGTTCGTCCCAGTCGATGTCGAACAGGTCGCCGGGCAGATACGAATGCGATTCGCCAGGCAGGCCGGAGACCGCGATCAGATAGACGGCGTCGCGGATCTGCTTCGGCGAGACGTCGAACGCGGCAGCGACCTCGTCGACGGACGCGCTCTCGTGATCCATCAGGTACGGGATGAGCGAGAGCAGCAGGGCGAGCTTGTCGCGGGCGTCGCGGGGACCGGCAGGCTCAGCCACGGGCATCCACCTCCCCCGCGCCGGTGTTCGCCGTGTGCGCCATCACTGTCGTACGCAAGCGTTCGCGCACCGCGTCCACGAGGCGCTGCGGCCAGATCACGCGCACCTCGGGGCCATAACCCGCGAGCTCGTCGGCGAGGAGCGCCGTGTCGGAGTAGTGCACAAGCAGGTTGCCGTCATCATTGCGGCGCGCGTCTTCGCGCTTGCTCAGCCGCACCCAGGCATCCGTTCCGGGGAGCACGTCGAGCTCGGCCTGATTGCGGTCCCAGATCTTCTGCAGCTCGTCGATCGCGTGCGAGGCGTAGTCGGTGCCTCGCCGCGTGAACCCGATCTGGGTGGCTCGCGGGCGGCCGATCACGCGCGAGAGCAGAAAGGTGCGCGGGGCATCCACTCCTTTGTCATGGGCGTGCAGCAGCCAACGTCCGTGGAACTGGACGAGCGCGAGCGGCTCGACGACACGCTTGGTCGCCTCGGTCTCCCCCGGCTTCAGGTAGTCGAAGTTCACGACGACGCTGCGCTCCAGGGCGACCTCGAACGGTTCGAATGCGGCCTCCCTGGTGCGCACGCGGGGAGCGAACCCGACCAGCGGGTCGTCGGCCTCGACGCCCAGCGTGCGCAGCTTCATGATCGCCCTGCGGGAGTCCGCCGAGAGGGACCCTTCCCGCCAGACGGTGGCGGCGAGGCGGAGCAGCGCCATCTCCTGCGGAGAGAACGTGATGTCGGCGGGCAGATCGTATGCCGTCTTGGGAATGCGATAGCGCAGACCCTGATTGTTGCCGGGATCCCCAGGGTCTTCGACCGTCTCCAGAGGGATGCCGAGCTCGCGGATGTCGTCTTTGTCGCGTTCGAACTGCCGCTCGAGCGCGCTATTGTCGCCGCCCTCCCGGTACCGGGAGTTGTAGCCCTGCACGCTGGAGAGGATCTCGCTCTTCGTCAGCCCCGCTTCGGTGGCGACGAGGGTGAGCACAAGCGAGAACAAGCGCTCCTCGACGGGGACCTTCTGTGGGGACACGCAGGCAATCCTATGAGGTCGCCGCCTCGGACGGCGCGAGCGCGATGATGCCCGTCGCGCTACTTCCAGATGCCGAGGATGTCGATCACGTACGCCGTGGCGTTGCTGCCCGGTGTGACGACGAGCACCTGGCTTCCGACGTTCTGGCCGACGAGTTGCTTCACCACATCGGCGGGCGGGGTGAAGCCGCTGGAATCCGTGGTCGGCCAGACGACGGGAGACCCGTCCACCCAGCTGGATCCGGCGACGGAGGTGGGGTCGTTGTACGTGACCGCGGTGTAGTTCACCAGCACCCCGCTAGAGGAATCGACCTTCTTCACGACGGCGCCCGAACCCTGTCGGAGCACGGCCGTGCGCAGCTTCGTGGGCACGGTGTTCTCGGTGATCTTGATGCCGGGCTGGCCGTTCGGTGCAAGGACCACGGTGGGCATGCCGGGCTGTCCCGGTCGCGGAGAGCCTGTCGCGCGCGAGGGGTAGGCCTTCTCGACGTCGACGACGAGCACCACAGCCTGGTCTGCCGACCCCTGGCTGCCGGCGATGTCGGCCTCGGTTCCCGTGACCACGATGCGCGATCCGACAGTGGTGCACAGCAACGCCTTCTGAAGGCCGGGCAGCGAGCTCTTCCCGCCCGCGGGCACAGCGGCCGGGAACGTCTCGACGGACTTGCCCGTCGATGCGTCGTAGTGCGCCAGCGTGAACCTGACCATCTGGCCCTTGCCGATGGTGTTGCCCGAGCCGGTCTTCACGGTGCTCTTCTGCAGCGTGCTCGTGTCGATCGGGTGCGGGAACGACGCGTGCGGCGAGCCGAACGCGCCCGACGTGTGGACCAGTTGAGACGCATCCCCCGGCTGCACGCAGGAACTCGCCGACGCGGCCGAGCATCCGGTCAGCCCGACGCCCACGAGTGCTGCCGCGGCGATCACCGTGCCGATGCGACGAGCGCGTGCGGTGAGCGGCACAGAGCGTGCCGGTGCTGTGCGTGCCAGGAGTGTGCGCACGATTCCTCTTTCGACGAGGGACGAGGGGTCAGGGGCGGCCAGGGCAGGCAGGGCGGTCCGAGCGCTCCGGCATCCCATGCTAGTCGACGGCCTGATGTCCCTCGGCTCCGCCATCGGATGGTGCTGCGTCACGTTCTCGGGCCAGCCGCGCGGACTCGGATGCCTCCCGCACCCGCTTGCGCAGGCTCTTCGGGCTCACCACTCGTTCACCGAGTGCGCCAGGCGTCCAGGCCTCGACGTCGTCTTCGCTGTATTCGCTCTTGGATGCCCGCCTCTTCAGCTCGGGCAGCTCCGTGCCCGGCGCCAGCCGACGCGCACTGATCAGGAAGCCGGTGTGTGCGATCATGCGATGGTCCGGCCGCACGGCGAGACCCTCCACGTGCCAGCCCCGCACCATCGTCTCGTTCGAGATCGGGTGCGTGAACGCCCCGCTCCCGCGGATCGCCTCCGCCACCCGGGAGAGCTGCGTGACGGTCGCGACGTAGCACAGCAGCACGCCACCGGGTTTCAGGGTGGCGGCACAGGCATCCACGCACTCCCACGGCGCCAGCATGTCGAGCACGATGCGGTCGGCGGTGCCGTCAGGCGCTGCCAGCGCCAGCTCCTTCTGCAGGTCGCCGACGGTGAGCGTCCACATCTTCGGAAGCTCGCCGAAGAACGTCTCTACGTTGCCGCGCGCGACGTCGGCGAACTCGGCGCGTCGTTCGAAGGAGAGGAGCCGTCCCTGCGGCCCGATCGCCCGCAGCAGCCACAGCGAGAGGGCGCCGGAACCCACGCCGGCCTCCACGACTGTGGCACCGGGGAAGACGTCGGCCTGCGCGAGGATCTGCGCGGCATCCTTCGGATAGACGATCGCGGCTCCGCGTGGCATCGACATGACGAAGTCGGTGAGCAGCGGGCGCAACGCCAGATGTTCCACGCCTGCCTCGTTCGCCACGACGGAGCCGTCGGGCAGGCCGATGATGGCATCGTGCGGAAGAGGTCCCTTGTGCGTGTGGAACACCTTGCCGGGAACGAGGGTGATGGTGTGCAGGTGCCCCTTCGGTCCGGTCAACTGCACCCGGTCGCCCGGGCGGAACGGACCGGAGGACGCCGGGAGCTCGCCGGCGGTCACGCCGCCCGCTCCTCGAACAGCTCGGCCAGGTCGGCGAAGCTGACGCCATCCAGCGTCGGCCACAGCGTGTGCTCGTCGCAGCTCGGAAGCGGGATCATGTGCGGAACCCCGATCGCGACGGTGCCGGCGGCCACTGCCGAAGCCAGCCCGTTCATCGAGTCCTCGATGGCGACGCAGTCCTCAGGGTGCACGCCCAGCTTTCGCGCCGCGTCGAGATAGGGGTCGGCGTACGGCTTCGGCCGGGCGACCTCATCTCCGGTGACGAGCACGTCGAAGGCGGGGAACGGGATGTGTGCCACGATCTGCTCGGCCATGTCGCGGATAGACATGGTCACGAGCGCCGTCTTCACACCGTTGTTCCGGATGTCGAGCAGGAGCTCCTTCGCTCCCGGGCGCCAAGGCACACCATCGGATTCGAGCTGGTCCTGCACACGTCGGGTGAGCGTCGCGACGATCGTGTCAGCGTCGAGGTCGACGCCGTGCTGCTGGAAGACCCTCGCCGATTCCCATAAGCCCGACCCGACCAGCACGAGCGCGTCGTCGTGCGTCCACGTTCCGCCGTGCTCTGTGACGAGCTCGGTCTCCGCCCGCATCCAGTACGGCTCGGTGTCGACGAGGGTGCCGTCCATGTCGAAGAGGACGGCGGCGGGGGCGGCGGAGGTCACGAGCATCCATTCTATTGGCGGCCTCCAGCGGCCGGTCGTCGTGGACCCGGGCCTATTCTGGGTAGGCGCGCCCAGCCGGGCGCCGAGGACGAAAGCAGCCGAAAGCGTGAGCAACGACAGCGGGATCTTCGACGGACGCATCCTGGTGGTGGCGTTCGAGGGGTGGAACGACGCGGGCGAAGCCGCGAGCGGAGCCGTGCGCACTCTGAAGGACTCCCTGGATGTCGTGCCGGTCGCGAGCATCGACCCTGAGCTGTACTACGACTTCCAGTTCAACCGTCCGATGCTCGCCGCCGACGAAGAGGGCAGGCGCAGGCTGGAGTGGCCGGGCGCGGTGGTATACGCGCCGGTGTCGCCCGGCATCCACCTCGATCCGCTGGAAGAGGATGCCGAGGCGCACGCCAGCGGGAGCGGGGTAGGCAACCTCTATCTCCTGCTCGGCACGGAGCCGTCGCGCAGCTGGAAGGCGTTCACCGCCGAGCTCATCGATGCCGCGCTCGCCGCGGGCATCGACGGCATCGTGCTGCTCGGGTCCATGCTCGCCGACGTTCCGCACACCCGGCCGATCTCCGTCTTCGCCTCCAGCGACAACCCGCAGGTGCGTGCCGATCTCGGAGTGGAGCGCCCGACGTACGAAGGTCCGGTCGGCATCCTCAGCGTGCTGGCCGACGCGGCGGAGACCGTGGGGATCCCGACGCTGGCGCTGTGGGCATCCGTTCCGCACTATGTGCACAACTCGCCGAGCCCGAAGGCGATGCTCGCCCTCATCGAGAGGCTCGAGCAACTCATCGACGTGACGGTGCCCCGAGGAGAGCTCGTGGCGGATTCGGCCGCCTGGGAGAGCGGCATCGACGCGCTCGCCGCCGACGACGAGGACATGGCGGCATACATCGAGCAGCTCGAGCAGGCCAGGGACACCGTGGACTCCCCCGAGGCCAGCGGGGAGGCGATCGCGCAGGAGTTCGAGCGCTACCTGCGCCGCCGGGGCGACGGCCGCGACAAGGGCGACGGCAGGGGCGACGGCAGAGGCCCCGACGAGCCCTGGCGGCGGGAGTAGTCCTCCGCTTAGAGCGCGACGCCGAGCAGGGCGTCGACGAGTGCGCGGATGAGTGCCGGGTCGTCGACTCCTGACTCCACCGCGTCGTCGATCACCGCGAGCGCGCCGGGCGTGTCGAGGTCGTCGGCGAGTCGCTCGCGCACCTGCTCGAGCACGTCGAGCGCGCGGGCACCGGTCGTGGTGGCATGGATGCCGCGCCAGGCATCCAGCCGGCGGAGCGCCGCCTCGAGTCCTTCCTGCGTCCACTCCCACTCGTCGCGGTAGTGGTGAGCGAGCAGCGCCAGCCTGATGGCGGCGGCAGGCACACCGCGCTGTAACAGGTCAGAGACCAGAACGAGGTTGCCCAGGGACTTGCTCATCTTCTCGCCCTGGTACGCGACCAGCCCGGCGTGGCTGAAGACCTTCGCGAGCGGATGCCCGCTGAGTGCCGCCGCGTGGCCCGCGCTGAGGTCGTGGTGCGGGAAGATCAGGTCCGCTCCCCCGCCCTGCACGGTGAAGTCGTGCCCGAGGTGCTTGAGCGCGATGACCGAGCACTCGATGTGCCAGCCGGGCCGGCCCCGGCCGAGCACCGATGCCCACGACGGCTCCCCCTCGCGGGCGGCGCGCCAGAGCAGCGGGTCGAGCGCGTCCCGTTTGCCCACGCGGTCGGGGTCACCGCCGCGCTCGGCGGACAGGGCGAGCATGTCAGCCCGGTCGAGGTTGCTCTCCTCCCCGATCCGCCACGGGCTGGTGCGCTCCGCCGAGGCGATGTCGAAGTAGACGTCGTCGGTCTCGGCGCCGCCGGCACCCGCGTCGGGCGTAGGCACTCGATAGGCGGTGCCGCGTTCGAGCAGGAGGGCAACGGCATCCGCGATCTCGTCGATCACCTCGGTGACGGCGACGTAGTCCTGGGGCGGCAGGATGCGCAGCGCGGTCATGTCGCCGCGGAACAGGTCGATCTGCTGATCGGCGAGTTCGCGCCACGGCACGCCGGTGGCCTCAGCGCGTTCCAGGAGAGGATCGTCGATGTCGGTGATGTTCTGGGCGTAGTGCACCTCGAGCCCGGCGTCCAGCCACACCCGCTGCAGCGTGTCGAACACGAGATATGTGCTCGCGTGACCGATGTGCGTGGCGTCGTACGGCGTGATTCCGCAGACGTAGAGCCTGGCGATGGTGTCGTCTGGCGCTGAGCAGAGCCTTTCGCCTGTGGCCGTGTCGTGCAGACGTGGCGGCCTGCCCGTGCCGGGGAGGGTCGGTACCTGCGGGCGCACCCAGGACTCAGGCATTCAGCACCCCCGCAGCGAGGAGGATCATCAGGAGCACGCCGAGCGCAATGCGGTAGACGACGAACGGCAGGAAGCTGCGTCGTGAGATGTAGCGCATGAAGAATGCGATCACGAGCAACCCGACCGCGAAGGCCACGACCGTGGCGCCGAACGTGTCGACCGCGTTGAAGACCTCGGGGGTGCACGCGTGCGTCGTCGCTTCGTGCGACCCCGCCACGCACGGATGCTTGACCGACTTGTACAGCTCGTACAGTCCGCTTCCGAAGACGGCGGGCATGGCCAGCAGGAACGAGTACCTGGCAGCCGCGCTGCGCTGGTAGCCCATGAACAGACCGGCCGAGATGGTTCCACCGGAGCGGGAGACGCCGGGTACGAGGGCGAACGCCTGGGCGATGCCGTAGATCGCCGCGTGCCCCCAGGTCAGCTCTGAGACGCGGCGCGTCTTCGCGCCGATGTAGTCCGCGACCCACAGCACGACCGCGAACACGATGAGCGTGACGGCGACGATCCAGAGCGAGCGGAACGTGGTCTCGATCGCGTTCTGGAACAGCAGCCCGAGCACGACGATCGGGATGCTGCCCACGATGATCATCCAGCCGAGACGCGCCGTCGGGTCGTTCCGCGGGATGCGGCCGAACAGGGCGAGGAACCATCGCCCGATGATGTGCGTGACGTCGTGCCAGAAGTAGACGAGCACGGCGAGCTCGGTGCCGAGCTGGATGATGGCGGTGAACGCCGCTCCCGGGTCCTCCCCCGTGCCGATCAGCTCGCCGACGATGCGCACGTGCGCGCTCGAGGAGACGGGCAGAAACTCGGTGAGCCCCTGCACGAGGCCGAGGATCAGCGCGTTGACGAAATCCATCGCACCCTTTCGGTGGGTCGGGCCATAAGGGCGGCGTCAGTAGGTGGAGAGCAGGTGGCGCAGCACGGTGCGGCCGAATACGAGCGCGTCGAGCGGAACCCGCTCGTCGACCCCGTGGAACATGGCGGGAAAATCGATGTCGGCGGGCAGCTTCAGCGGGGCGAAGCCGTAGCCGGTGATGCCGAGCCTGCTGAGCGCCTTGTTGTCGGTGCCTCCGGAGAGCAGGTACGGCAGCACGACGGCGTCGGAGTCGTGCGACAGCAGGGCATCCGTCATGGCATCCACGAGAGGGCCGGCGAACGGCGCTTCGAGACCGATGTCGCGGTGCACGATCTCGATGTCGACGTCGTCGTCGACGAGCTCGCGCACCTTCAGCAGCACGTCATCCTCCTCACCGGCGAGGGTGCGGATGTCGACCAGCGCCTCCGCGCGCTCCGGCACAACGTTGTGCTTGTAGCCGGCCTTCAGCAGAGTGGGGTTGCTCGTGGTGCGCAGTGTGGCACGGATGAAACCGGATGCCGTTCCGCTGCGCAGCACCACCTCGTCCGGCCCCAGCGCGACCGGGTCGACGTCGAGCAGGCGGGCGAGTTCGCCGACCAGCTGGGCCGTCGTCTCGGTGAGACGCACGGGCCATTCGTGCGTGCCGATCGCGACGACCGCTTCCGCCAGCTTCGTGACGGCGTTCTCATTCACCATGCGGGAGCCGTGTGCCGCCTTGCCGCGCGCGACGAGGCGGATCCAGACCAGGGACTTCTCCCCCGTCTGCATCAGGTATGCCCGGGTGCCCGCGACATCGACGGAGTAACCACCGACCTCGCTGATGGCCTCCGTGGCGCCTTCGAAGACGTCGGGATGCTCGTCGACCATGAAGTGCGAACCGAACAGGCCGCCGTCCTCCTCGTCGGCGAAGAAAGCGATGACGAGGTCGCGTTCCGGCGCTTGCCCCGCACGCAGGATGTCGCCCAACGCGGTGAGGATCATCGCGTCCATGTTCTTCATGTCCACGGCGCCGCGGCCCCAGAGCAGTCCGTCGTGGATCTCGCCCGCGAAGGGGTCGAAGGTCCAGTCCGACGGGTCGGCAGGCACGACATCCAGGTGGCCGTGCACGACGAGGGCCGGTTTGCTGCGGTCGCGTCCATCGATGCGGGCGACGACGGTGGTGCGGTCGGGCCGCGATTCGAACGTCCGGGGCTTCAGCCCCAGGGAGGCGAGGTGCTCGCTGACGTAGGTTGCGGCATCTGTCTCGCCTTTCGCCCGTCCTTCGCCCCAGTTGGTGGTGTCGATGCGGATGAGATCCCGTGCGATGCGCGCCGTCTCGTCGAGGCTCTGCTCGGTTCCTGATCCGTCGGCGCTGGTGGTGGCGTCGTCCGGGTTGGTCATGGGTGCAACGCTACCGGGAGGGGGTTCTCGGCGACCAATCGGATGCCTGTGCTCGGCCCCTCCGGCGGCCACCGCGGTCTCTCCGGCGCGGGCGGAAGGGGCATCGGATTCGTGCTAACCTCGTACGTCGGTGGCCGATTGGTCGGCCTCCGAAAAGTGCGCGCGGGTGGCGGAATAGGCAGACGCGCTAGCTTGAGGTGCTAGTGCCCTTTATCGGGCGTGGGGGTTCAAGTCCCCCCTCGCGCACGAAATGAGAAGAGCCGGTCCGAAAGGACCGGCTCTTCTCATTTCATCCGCGTGCGGGTCTCCTTGAACCCCTCGGGGGTGGGCCCCCACGGCCGGAGGCTCCGAGCGCCGCGAAGCGGCGGTTGGAGGGGCCGCAGGGACAAGTCCCCCCTCGCCGGTTTCGAAGCACCGCTTCGAAACCGCACCTGGAACGTCTACGTGACCCCTCGGGGGTGGGCCCCCACGGCGCGCAGGGGCCCCGGGCGGGGTTCACCAGCCGAGCACGCCTGCATCCTCCTGGAACGTGCCCGTCGGCCCGTCCACCCCGATGTTCGCCCAGGCGGCGACGACCTCTGCGCTCTCGGACGCAGGGCGTCCGGGATGGCTGCCCGGGTCTCCCCCACCGAGCTCGGTCGCCGTGATGCCGGGCTCGACGGCGTTGAACTTCACCTCCGGAACCACCTTCGCGTACTGAACCGTGAGCATCGAGACGGCTGCCTTGCTCGACCCGTAAACGATCGACGGATAGTGCGAGGCAGGGCGGGACGGCTCGTGCGTCGCCCAGAATGAGCCGAGTGCGCTCGACACATTGACAACGACGGGATTGGGCGATCGACGCAGAAGGGGCAGCGCAGCTTCCGTGACCCGGATGATGCCCACCGCGTTCGTGTCGTACACCTCGAGCGCGCTGGGTCCGTCGACGGCCTCGCCCTGCCCGTCCGCGGTGCGCTTGGCGATCCCGGCATTGTTGACGAGTACGTCGAGTCCGCCCTCGCTCGCAATCGTCGCGATGGCGGACTCGACGGAGACGTCGTCCGTCACGTCCAGCTGCACGAATCGGGCGCCGAGCTCGTCGGCGGCTTCGCGTCCGCGCTGCTCGTCGCGCGATCCGATGTAGACGGTGTGGCCCAGTTCGATGAGGCGGCGGGCGGTTTCCTTGCCGAGGCCCTTGTTGGCCCCGGTGATGAGTGTTGTGGTCATGGGTCAATGCTCTGCCTGGGTTCGACGCGCAGGCAGTCGTCTCTTCTTCGTAGGACTGGCAGTGCCACGACAACGCGTGTGCTGCGGAGCAGACTGGAGCCGTGGAGCAGCAGGAGTTCGGCCGCACGGTTCGGCGTTGGCGTGATCGGGTGGCACCTGAGACCGTCGGAGCTCCGGTCGGCACCCGCCGACGCGCCGAAGGTCTTCGTCGCGAGGAGCTGGCTGCCCTGGCCGGGATCTCCGTCGACTACCTCACAAGGCTGGAGCAGGGGCGTGCCACCTCGCCGTCTGGTCAGGTGGTCGAGGCTCTGGCACGAGCACTGCGCCTGACCGATCCGGAACGCGAACTGCTGTTCCGGCTCGCCGGGCTGGCTGTTCCCGGTCGTGAACTGGTCCCTGCGCGCATTCCGCCTAGCGTGCAGCGGATGCTGGATCGGCTTTCCGAGAACCCGATCGCCGTGTACGACGCCATGTGGAATCTCCTCGTCACGAACGCCGCGTACGACGCGCTCACCGGCGCCTCGGCCTGGCGGGGCATCCAGCGCAATGGAGTGTGGCGGAACATGGTCGGGCCCGGCCCGGTGGCCGAACTCGGTCCGGACGAGCTTCTCGATCAGCAGGCCGGGCTCGTCGCGGATCTGAGGCTCTCGGTGGCGAAGTATCCCGCAGACCCCAGGCTGCGCGCCCTGGTGTCCCGGCTCCGGCGGGAAAGTACACGGTTCTCGGAGCTCTGGGACGACGGCGAGATGCGGCTGCACGAGGATCACTCCCGCCATAAGTTCATCGAGCATCCGGAAGCCGGCCGCATCGGCCTTGACTGCGACACGTTCATCGTGGCGGGTGATGATCTTCGGATCATGATCTACTCGGCCCAGCCGGGAACGGAGGATGCCGAGCGGCTGAAGCTGGCCATCGTTCTCGGCACGCAGGCGTTCGCCGAAGTACCGTCGAGCGGCGGCTCAGGACGATAGCGGACGCCTACCCCTTCGCGGCGACGTGCCCCAGGATGGCGGGAATCACCGTCTCACCGTAGACCCGCAGAGTCTCCTCCTTGTCGTCGTGCTGAAGATATCCGGCGAACTGGGTGACGCCCAGCTCCCGCAACGCTTTCAGCTTCGCGATGTGGTCCTCGGCCGGCCCGAGCACGCACAGCCGGTCGACGATCTCATCCGAGACGAAGGCGGTATGGGTGTTCCCGGCCCGGCCGTGCTCGTTGTAGTCGTAGCCTTCGCGCTCCCTGATGTAGTCCGACAGCACCTGGGGAACGGCGCTTCCGCTCTCGCCGTAACGGCGCACGATATCGGCGATGTGGTTGCCGACCATGCCGCCGAACCATCGGGTCTGCTCGTGCTGATGGTCGACATCCGTTCCCACGTACATCGGTGCGGCCACGCAGATCGCCAGGGACTCGGGGTCGCGACCTGCCGCGCGCGCTGCGTCTTTGACGGCCCGGATCATCCACTCGGCGACGTCGAGGTCCGCAAGCTGCAGGATGTACCCGTCACCGACCTCGCCGGCGAGTTTCAGCGCTTGCGGTCCGTACGCGGCGACCCACACCTGAAGCTCGCTCCCCTTCGACCACGGGAAGCGCAGGGTGGACCCCTTGTACTCGACAGCCCGGCTGTTGGCGAGCTCGCGGATGACGTGGATCGCCTCGCGCAGTTCGGCCATTGTCACCGGCTTGCCGTTCGTGACGCGCACGGCCGAGTCGCCTCGGCCGATGCCGCAGACCGTGCGGTTGCCGTACAGCTCGTTGAGCGTGGCGAAGACGGAAGCCGTCACCGTCCAATCCCGTGTTGCCGGATTCGTGACGAAGGGTCCCACCTTGATGCGGTGCGTGCGGGCGAGGATCTGGGAGTGGATGACGTACGGCTCCTCCCAGAGCAGGTGCGAGTCGAACGTCCACGCGTGGCTGAAGCCGTACTGCTCTGCGAGCTCGGCGAGATGCACCACCCGGCTCGCGGGCGGATCGGTCTGCAGAACGACGCCGAACTCCATGAGCGGATGCCTCTCTCGTCACACCAGGTACTGGCTCAGCCCGCGTTTGAGGAAGACGCCGTCGCCGTTGGAACCGACGTATTCACCGTCGTCGACGATGACCTTGCCCTTCGACAGCACCGTCTGCACCCGGCCGTCGATCTCGAAGCCCTCCCACGCGGAGTAGTCGAGGTTCATGTGGTGCGTCGCGGCCGAGATGGTGGTGTGGCCGTTCGGGTCGTAGACGACGACGTCGCCGTCCGCGCCGGGCTGGATCACGCCCTTGCGCCCGTACAGACCGAACATCCGGGCGGGCGTCGTGGAGGTGATCTCGACGAAACGCTCGAGCGAGATCTTGCCCGTCGCGACCGCCTGGTACAGCAGGTCGATCCGATGCTCAACGGTGCCGATGCCGTTCGGGATCTTCGCGAAGCTGGCCAGCCCCAGCTCCTTCTGGTCCTTCATGCAGAACGGGCAGTGATCCGTGGAGACGAGCTGGAGCTCGTTCGTGCGCAGAGCGCGCCAGAGCTCCTCGATGTGTCCCTCGTGCTTCGAGCGCAGCGGCGGTGAGGCCACCCACTTCGCTCCCTCGAAGTCGCCCCACCGGTCGCTGTGCGCGCCCAGCTGGTCCTCGAGGCTGAGATAGAGGTACTGCGGGCACGTCTCGCCGAACACGTTCGACCCTCGGTGACGCGCGGCGGCGATCTGTTCGACGGCCTGCTTCGCGCTCACGTGCACGAAATACAGCGGCGTGCCGGCCACGTCGGCGATCATGATGGCCCTGTGCGTGGCTTCCTCCTCCATCTGCCACGGGCGGGTGAGCCCGTGGTACACGGGGCCGGTGTCGCCTGCGGCGAGTGCCTGCTGCACGAGCACATCGATGACCGAACCGTTCTCGGCGTGCATCATCATCAGCGCGCCGTTCTCGGCACCCTTCTGGAACGCCCGGAAGATCTGCCCGTCGTCGGAGAGGAACACGCCCTTGTACGCCATGAAAAGCTTGAAACTCGTCACGCCCTCGTTCACGAGCTCGTCCATTGCGATCAGCGACGAGTCCTGCACGTCGGAGAGGATCTGGTGGAACCCGTAGTCGATCGCGCAGTTCCCCGCAGCCTTCTCGTGCCACAGGTGGTACTGGTCGAGCACGTTCTGATCGGGATACTGCGTGACGAAGTCGATGACGGTCGTCGTTCCGCCGATCGCTGCTGCCCTGGTGCCGGTCTCGAAGGTGTCGCTGGCGTTCGTGCCGCCGAACGGCATCTCCATGTGCGTGTGCGGATCGATTCCGCCGGGGATGACGTACTTTCCGCTGGCGTCGATGACGGTGTCGACGGATGCCTTCAGGTCGGAGCCCAGCAACTGCGAGCCCGGCTCGAGGACGGCGACGATGGTCGCCCCGTCGACGAGCACGTCGGCGGCCGCCCGTCCGGTCGAGCTGACCACGGTACCGCCGGTGATGAGCGTCTTCATCGTGTCTCCTACGGCTTCGGGATGCCCGTGTACGACTCGGGGCGCCGGTCTCGGTAGAACTGCCAGTCGTCGCGCGTCTGCCGCACGAGGTCGAGGTCGAGATCGCGGATGACGAGCTCTTCGTGCTCACTCGAGCCGTATCCGCCGATGACGTTCCCGCGCGGGTCGACGAACTGGCTGGATCCATAGAAGTCGACCGCCAGGTCTCCGTACTCGTTGTCTTCCCGGCCGACCCGGTTGGGCGCGGCGACGAAGTAGCCGTTCGCGGCCGCAGCGGCAGGCTGCTCGATCTCCCACAGGCGGTTGCTGAGCCCCGGTTTGGTCGCGTTCGGGTTGAAGACGATCTGCGCGCCGGCCAGGCCGAGCTCGCGCCACCCTTCCGGGAAGTGCCGGTCGTAGCAGATGTACACGCTGATCGGTCCGACGGCCGTCTTGAAGACGGGGTATCCGAGGTTGCCTGGACGGAAGTAGAACTTCTCCCAGAACTTGTCGAGGTTGGGGATGTGGTGCTTGCGGTACTTGCCGAGGACGGCGCCATCGGCATCCACGACGACGGCCGTGTTGTAGTAGACGCCGGGTTGCTCCTCTTCGTAGATGGGCAGGATCATCACGAGGCCCAGTTCCTCGGCGAGTGCCACGAAGCGCTGCACGGTCGGCCCGTCAGCCGGTTCGGCGAAGGAGTAGTACTTCTTGTCTTCGGTGATGCCGAAGTAGGGCCCGTAGAACAGCTCCTGGAAGCAGATCACCTGTGCGCCCTGCGCCGCCGCGTCGCGGGCGAATCCCTCGTGCTTGACGATCATGGACTCTTTGTCGCCGGTCCAGGTGGTCTGGCTGATGGCCGCTCGAATCGTGGTCACGTTCGTCCTCTCCATCGGTGTTTCCCGCATTAAACGCTCGAGAGGTGATCTTCGCTACGGAAGGACTCGAATGGGGCACAATGCGCTCGGATGCGCAGCCACAGGCGTTTCCCCGGTGTGTTGCCGGCCTATGCCGCGGGCTTCGTGGGCTCGATGAGGGATGCGTCGCCGGGGTCGGCGGTGCGGGAGCTGTTGACCTTGGGGTCGACTTCGTAGCTCGTGATCGTGCCGGCGACCTTGTCTGACTCCGCCGTCAGAAGCTGCACCATGTGCTCCTTGGCTGCGTCGTCGAGCTTGTCAGGGGTGAGGAACTCCTCCCAGACATCGCGGTCGAGGAACACCGGCATCCGCTCGTGGATCTCACCGGATGCGTCGCGAGCCGGCCGGGTGATGATCGCGGTGGACACCACCCATTCGTCGTCGACCTTCCTGGCCGTGTAGATGCCTGCGGCGGCGAGAAGGCCGCCCGCCTTGGAGTGCAGGAAATGGGGTTGCTTGTGGCCGGCCTCGCCGGTCCATTCGTAGTAACCGCGCATCGGGACGATGGCTCTGGATGCTGCGAACGCACCCTTCCAGAGTCCGTTGCTGGTGACCGTCTCGATACGGGCGTTGAAGTTCGGGCGTTTCGAGTCGCGCATGAACGCGGGATGGAAGTCCCAGACGGCGGCATCGACGCTGCGCCGCACCTCACCGGTCTGTTTGTCGACGCGTTCCCTGACGATGGGCACGACGTCCGTCGGGGCTATCGAGTAGCTCGGCCGCCAGTCGCGATAGTCGCCACCGGAGGCGACGAACTCCTGGATCAATTCATCGACGTGGTCGTCGAGAGCGAATCTGCCACACTGGTCCAGCTTCTCACCTGCGTCTGTCGGTGCGTGATGAGAGGATGCTTCCGCGCGCTATCACGTGCCGCGAGCACTTAGCGTATCTTCGAAGAAGAAGTCGCAAACGACACGCCGTTGATGTTTGACAGTCTCGAAGATGCGTTCGAAACTGGAGTGGTGACCCTTCTCGTTTCCGATCTGCCGGCGGAGTACCCACCCCCGCCGATGCGATCGGTGCGGCCGGTCATCCATGACGTCGGCGATACCGCCGTCGAACGTGCAAAGGCAGACCTGGAACGACTGCTCAGCCTCCGCTCCAGGATGGGTGAGCTGGAAAGCGCCCGTGTCGACGACGGGGTGCTGCGCACCGACCCCGTGCTGGCTCCTCTGCTCCCCGGCGGCGGCCTGCAGCCCGGCGGCGTCTACTCCGTTCAGGGCGCCACCTCCCTGGTCATGGCGTTGCTGGCCGGCCCGAGCGCTGAAGGTGCGTGGAGCGCTGTGGTGGGCATGCCCGGGTTCGGCGCAGAGGCAGCGGCACGGCTGGGCGTCGACCTCGACCGGCTCGTGCTGGTGCCGCATCCCGGCGACCGCTGGTTCAGTGTGACCGCCGCGCTCGCCGACGCGGTGAGCGTCGTCGTCACCGTGCCGGGTTCGAGAGTGGGCGAAGCGGAGGCGGCCAGGCTGGCGGCCAGGCTGCGGCAACGCCGTGCTGTGCTCCTCGTGTGCGGCGCATGGCCACGGGTGGATGCGCGGGTGGGCGTGGCATCCGCCCGTTGGGCCGGTGTCGGCGATGGGCACGGCTACCTGGCGGAGCGCGAGCTCACGGTCGCCGTGGAGAGCAGATCGTGGGGGCGGGAACGCAGAGCGAAGCTCCTGCTGACGCCGGACGGACGGCTGCACGAGACGACACCGTCGCGGCATACCACGCCGCGTCACCAGAGTGCGCCATCGCACAAGACCGCGCAGGAGCAGGAGACCTTCCCCGCGCTGAAGGCGGTGGTCTGAATGGCGATACGCGACGCCGATCGCACCGGCCGGCGCAGCATCGTGCTGTGGTGTCCGGACTGGCCGGTGCGGGCGGCGGTGGCAGCTGGACTGGCCGAGCACGGGCATCCGATCGCGCTCATCGACAAAGGAATGGTGTTCGCAGCCTCTGCCGCCGCGCGACGCGATGGGGTACGGCGCGGACTGCGTGTGCGAGAGGCGCAGGCACGCTGTTCGGCACTGACCGTGCTGCACTACGACGCGTCCGTCGACCAGCGGGAGTTCGACCCGCTGCTCACGGCGATCGAGCAGGCCGTTCCCGGGGTGCAGCCCATCCGGCCCGGGCTGTGTGCGCTGAGAGCGCGGGGTCCGGCGCGCTATTACGGGGGCGAAGACGCCGCGGCCGCCGAACTGCTGCGCGTCGCTGCCGAGCACGGCTCTCCGGATGCCTGCGTGGGGATCGCCGACGGCCCGTTCGCCGCGGAGCAGGCAGCGAGGGCAGCGGGAAGGGTGACCTCCGGCACGAGCCGCACCCTGATCGTGGAACCGGGACGCACCGCGGAGTTCCTCGCCCCGCTGCCGGTCGACGTGCTCGACGACGCCGACTACGTCACGCTGCTGCACCGGCTGAGCCTGGACACGCTGGGCGCCGTGGCGAAGCTGGGCCCGCTCGAGCTGGAGGACAGATTCGGCGAGCTCGGCGTGCGCACCCACGCGCTGGCGAACGGTTCGGAACGCACCACCGTCGTGCCGCGTGCTCCGCAGGCGGTGCTGGAGCGTCAGGCCGAGTTCGAGCCGGGACTGGAACGGGTGGACGAGCTCACGTTCGCCTTCCGTCGAACGGCCGACGACTTCGTGGCATCCCTGACGGCGGCGAAACTCGTCGCCACGGCGATCACCGTCGTCGTGCTCGCCGAATCGGGTGCGGTCAGCGAACGCACGTGGCTGCATCCCAGGTGGTTCACGGCATCCGACGTGGTCGACCGGGTGCGATGGCAGCTGCAGGGCACAGGAACCGACAGCGGACTGGACTCCCCCGTCGTACAGGTGACGGTGGCCCCCGAATCGGTCGATGCGATCGGCAACCACGAAGACGGCCTGTTCGGCGCGGGACCGGACGAGCGCGTGCACCACGCGCTCTCCAGGGTGCAGAGCATGCTCGGGCACGACGCGGTCGGCACGGCGGCGATCGGCGGCGGACGTCTGCTCGCCGACCGCTCCGTTCTGGTCCCCTGGGGCGACCGGGTTCCGGATGCCGTGACCGTCGACGCAGCGAAACCGTGGCCGGGTGCCCTCCCACCGCCGTTGCCCGCCACCGTCTACTCGCCGCCGGTGCGATGCACGGTGACGGCGGCATCCGGAGAGCCGATCGACGTGGACGAGACGGGTATGCTCACCGCGCACCCCGCGCGCTTCTCCCCCGCTCCTGGCAGAGCTCCGTCACAGGTGACGGCATGGACGGGACCATGGCCGGTCGAGGAGCGCTGGTGGGATCCGGATGCCGCCCGCAGCATGAACCGGCTGCAGCTCGTCGACGAGACCGGCAGCGCCTGGCTCGTGCTGCTCGAGCGCGGCGAATGGATGCTGGAGGCCCGCTATGACTGAGACAGCGCCATGACTGGCGGGATGCGCTGATGGGCTGGAAGAACCCCGCGATACCGTGGTCCGAGCTGGAGCGCACGCTCTCTGGCCGACGCCCTCCGGAGGGCAGCCTCGCCGCGCTGGACTCCCCCGCCCGAAGCGTGAAGCGCAGGACCTACCAAGGCGAGCGCATCGTCCCGGTGGCAGGCCCTTACGTGCCGTACGCGGAGCTGCACGCGCACTCCAACTTCAGCTTCCTCGACGGGGCGAGCGATCCGGAACGGTTGATCGAAGAGGCCGCGCGACTGAGACTCACCGGGCTGGCACTCACGGACCACGATGGGCTGTACGGTGTGGTGCGCCTGGCGGAGGCGGCCGAGACGCACTCCAGCGTGAAGACGGTGTTCGGCGCAGAGCTGTCGATCGGTCTGAGCAAGCCGCAGAACGGTGAGGCGGATCCGCAGGGGTCCCACCTGCTCGTGCTCGCCCGCGGCGAGGAGGGGTATCACCGCCTCGCCGGTGCGATCACGGATGCCCAGCTGCATCCGGATGCCGAAAAGGGCCGCCCCGTCTACGATCTGCGGCAGCTGGCCGAGCAGGCGGGCGGCCACTGGACGGTGCTCACCGGATGCCGCAAGGGTGCCGTGCGGCAGGCACTGACGGGCAGCAGCGACAGCGGCGCCGATCCGGACCTCGACGCCGCATCCCGTGCCCTGGACGAGCTCATCGAGCTGTTCGGCACGGGGCACGTGGTCGTCGAACTGTTCGACACCGGCTCCCCGCTGGACACCGTGCACAACGACGCGCTCTACGCACTGGCGCGACGCAAGGGGCTGGCATCCGTCGCGACAGGTCTCGTGCACTACGCCACGAAGGCGGAGCGTCCGCTCGCCACGGCGATGGCGGCCGTGCGCGCCAGGCGCAGCCTGGACGAGCTCGACGGCTGGCTGCCCGCCGCTGCCACCTCGCGGATGCGCTCGGGTGCGGAGATGGCCAGGCGGTTCGCCCGCTACCCCGGTTCGATCGAGCAGACGGTCGTCATCGCCGAAAGCCACGCGTTCGCGCTGAGATCCGCCAAGCCGCGACTGCCGAAACAGGAGGTTCCCGAGGGACACACACCGATGAGCCACCTGCGCGAGCTCGTCGCGCGCGGAGTGGCCGAGAAGTACCCGCCGGACTATCCGCATGCGAGCGCCGAAGCCGTCACGGCACGCATGGAGCAGGAACTGAAGGTGATCGAGGAGAAGGACTTCCCCGGCTACTTCCTCATCGTGCACGACATCGTGCGGTTCGCCCGCAGCAAGGGCATCCTGTGCCAGGGCCGCGGCTCTGCCGCCAACTCCGCCGTCTGCTTCGCGCTGAGCATCACGGCGGTCGACTCGATCCAGTACAAGCTGCCGTTCGAGCGCTTCCTCTCCAGCCTGCGACCGGAGGAGCCCGACATCGATGTGGACTTCGACGCCAGGCGACGGGAGGAGGTGATCCAATACGTGTTCGACAAGTACGGCAGACGCAACGCCGCCCAGGTGGCCAACGTGATCAGCTACCGGCCGAAGAACGCGGTGCGCGATATGGCCAAAGCTCTCGGGCATTCGACGGGACAGCAGGATGCCTGGTCCAAGCAGGTGGAGAGATACGGCCCGGAGGTGTTCACCGGCGATCACGACATCCCGGATGCCGTCGTCGCGCTCTCCGAGCATCTGCTGCGCGCGCCGCGGCACCTGGGCATCCACTCCGGAGGCATGGTGCTCACGGATCGGCCGATCGGTGAGGTGTGCGCCATCGAACACGCCCGCATGGAGAACCGCACCGTGCTGCAGTGGGACAAGAACGACTGCGAGTGGATGGGCCTGGTCAAGTTCGACCTGCTCGGACTCGGCATGCTCGCCGCCGTGCAGTACATGTTCGACATGATCGAGGCGCACCTCGGTGAGACCTGGACGCTGGCCACCCTGCCCAAGGAGGAACCGGCGGTCTACGACATGCTGTGCAGGGCGGACGCCATCGGCGTGTTCCAGGTGGAGAGTCGCGCCCAGCTCGGCACGCTGCCGCGTCTGCTCCCCCGCGAGTTCTACGACCTCGTGATCGAGGTGGCGCTGATCCGGCCGGGGCCGATCCAGGGCGGTGCGGTGCATCCGTATATCCGCAGGCGTGCAGGCAAGGAGACCGTGACGTACGCGCACGACGACCTGATACCGGTGCTGGAACGCACGAAGGGCATCCCGCTGTTCCAGGAGCAGGTGATGCAGATGGCGATGGCGGTCGGCGACTGCACCGGTGAGGATGCCGACCTGCTGCGGCGGGCGATGGGGTCGAAGCGCGGCATCGAGAAGATCGAATCGCTGCGCGGCAAGGTGTTCGCAGGCATGGCGAAGCGGGGACTGGACGACACGGCGGCGCAGGGCATCTGGTCGCAGATCGAGGCGTTCGCCGACTTCGGCTTCGCCGAGAGCCACGCGCTGAGCTTCGCGCTCATCGTCTACGCCAGCTCCTGGCTCAAGCTGCACTACCCCGCCGCGTTCCTCGCCTCGCTCATCAAGGCGCAGCCGATGGGCTTCTACTCGCCGCAGACGCTGACGCAGGATGCCGTGCGGCACGGTGTCGTCGTGCGGCACGTGGACATCCTGCGCTCGGGCGTGCATCCCGACCTGGAGCCCGTCGACATGGAGTCCGGCGGTGCCGTGCGCCCGGCGCCGACCGGGATGCCGGGATGCCTGGCGCAGAAGCAGCCGCCGGTGCCGAAGGAATTCCATCGCGACGCTCCGGATGCCTCCGCCTCCCACCGCAGAGACGCCGCGCTCGCCGTGCGCCTCGGCCTGGCCGGGGTGAACAGCATCGGCGAGAAGCACGCCAAGCGCATCGTCGAGGAGCGCGAGACGGCAGGACCGTTCACGAGCATGCACGACCTCGCCAGTCGTGTCGGCCTGACATCGCCGCAGCTGGAGGCGTTGTCGGCGGCAGGCGCGTTCGAATCGCTCGGGCTCACCCGCAGGCAAGCGCTGTGGGCGGCGGGCCCTGCCTCCAGGGAACGCAAGGACTACCTGCCCGCCACCGCGGTGTTCGTGCAGCCGCCGTTGCTTCCGATGCTGACGGCATCCGAGCAGACCGTTTACGACCTGTGGTCGACCGGCATCTCACCCGGCGACCATCCGATGCGAAACGTGAGGCAGGGCCTGGCAGCCAGAGGAATCCGATCGATCGAGGAGCTGCTGACGATGGAGACGGGAACGCGGGTGGAGGTGGCAGGCGTGGTCACGCACAGGCAGCGGCCTGCGACGGCGAGCGGAATCACGTTCCTGGGCCTCGAAGACGAGTCCGGCCTGCTCAACGTGATCTGCAGTGTCGGCGTGTGGGGTCGCTATCGGAGGATCGCTCGAGAGGCGGCCGCGATGGTGGTGCGGGGCATCCTGGAGCGAAGCGAGGAGGGCATCGTGAACGTCGTAGCCGATCGATTCGAGAACCTGCCGCTGAAGGCGCGGACCACCTCCCGCAACTTCCAGTAGGGCGAGAAAAGGGTGCGCTCAGCCCGGTTTGACGCTGTTGTCCTTCGACTTGCCCGGCGCGCCCGCGCTGTTGGGCCCTGGCGGCTCATCCATGAGGTGAAGGCCCTGCGTGCTGTTCGCCGACAGAGTGAGCAACTCGATCCACTCCCGGTTGATCACCGGCGGCTTGCTGCCCGAGTAGCGGAAGTACAGCGGAACGGACGGATCGATCCACACCGAGCTGCGCCCGTCTCCCACCGAGATGTCGTCGCGCCAGGTGAAGAAGAAACCCTCACGACGACGCAGCTTGGCCCCGATCACCACCTGGAGGTGGGCGAGAACGCGGTCCTCGAATTTCACTTCGATGTCGGATCCGCCGTACAAAAGAGCACCCACCACTACCTCCCGGGGATCACGGTCTCGAGCGGCAAGCTTACCGTCGCGCGGCTGCAGGCCGCGCTCCTGCAGCACGAGCATGTCAAGCCCTTGCCGTTCGCCCTGACCGCTTCGTAACGTCAGGGTTTGCCGCATCCGACCATCCGAGAAGGAGAAGCCATGGGCGACGAAGACAAGATCGAGAACAAGAAGGACGAGCTCTGGGGCAAGGGCAAGGAGGCCGTCGGCAAGGCGACCGGCGACGACGAGCTCGAGAACCAGGGCAAGTTCGATCAGACCAAGGCCAACCTCAAGCAGGCCGGTGAAAAGGTGAAGGACGCCTTCAGCGACAACGACTGAGGGCTTCGACGGCCAGGGCCGCACGCGAGTGGGATGCTCGCGTGCGGCCCTTCGTCATTCCCTGAGCAGTTCCTGCCAGCCGTCCGCCGTGGCGTTCTCGAAGATGAGGCTCGTCTGGGTGTGCGAGACGGCGGGGTCGCCGGTCAGGTATTCGAGCACGAAGTCGCGCAGCTCCCCGGAGTCGCGAGCGGCGACGTGCAGGAGATAGTCGTCGGACCCCGCGGTGTGGAACAGCCGCAGCACTCCTGGCCAGTGCGGTGCCGCCGCGCGGAAGGCGTCGATCTGCGCCCTGGAGTGCTTCGCGAGACGCACGGCGATGAGCGCCTGGAGCGGGATGCCCGCCGCGGCGAGGTCCACGTCGAGCCGGTATCCGGTGATCACTCCCCTGCGCTGCAGGCTCTTCAGCCGCAAGGACACGGTGGACTCGGCCACACCGAGTTCTGCCGCCAGAGCGGAACCCGTGATGCGCGAGTTGCGGGACAACGCCAGCACGAGCCGGCGGTCGAGGGAGTCCAGTTCGGGAATCTTCGAGGCGGGCATGCGGGCATCCTCAATTCTGCAAGAAACTGCGATCATCCGGAGTCTTCTCGAAGGATATCCGAGTGACCTACTCCAAGGCGGGGGAATCCACCGATCATGGGGATATGACAACGTCGTCCGATCCCCTCAGCCCGCACCTGGAGACCAGGGCGGTTCACGCCGGCATGGACGGTCTCACCGAGACCGGCTCTCACGTTCCGCCGATCGACCTCTCGACCACCAATCCCCTGCCGAGCGTCGAGGCCGGCGGTGACTCGTACGAGAACCTCGCCACGGGAGGCGAGCTGCTCCCCGGAGACTCCGCCGTGTACCAGCGGTTGTGGCAGCCTGGCGTCGCCCGGTTCGAGCGCGCGCTGGCCGACCTGGAGGGAACAGAGGAGTCCGTCGCGTTCGCGTCAGGCATGGCCGCGCTGACCGCCTGCCTGATGGCGGCAGTGGCCGCCGGCACACCGCACATCGTCGGCGTCCGCCCGCTCTACGGCGGAACAGATCACGTGCTGGCGACCGGACTCGTGGGCACGAGCGTGACCTGGGCGAGCCCGGACGGCATCGCCGCCGCCGTGCGGCCCGACACCGGTCTCGTCGTGCTGGAGACTCCGGCGAACCCCACCCTGGAGCTGGTCGACATCGCGGATGCCGTGCGGCAAGCCGGGTCGGTGCCGGTACTCGTCGACAACACGTTCGCCTCTCCGGTTCTGCAGCGTCCCGTCGAGCACGGCGCACGGCTCGTTCTGCACAGCGCCACGAAGTACCTCGGCGGGCACGGCGACGTGATGGGCGGCGTGGTGGCGACGGATGACGAGTGGGCGCGCCGCCTGCGCGGCCTGCGTGCGCTGACCGGCGGCCTGCTCCATCCGTTCGCCGCCTACCTGCTGCACCGGGGACTGCGCACGCTGCCGCTTCGCGTACGCGCCCAGCAGGAGACCGCGAGCGTGCTCGCTCGGCGCTTGCAGGAGCACCCGGCCGTGCACCGGGTGCTGTATCCAGGGCTCCCCGGGCAGGACCCGCTCGGACTCATCGGCCGCCAGCTCGAGGGACCCGGCTCGCTGATCTCGCTCGACCTGGGCGACTACGACAGTGCGGTGCGGTTCACCGAAGCGTGCCGGCTGGTGACCCATGCGGTGTCGCTCGGCGGGGTGGACTCGCTGGTGCAGCATCCCGCATCGCTCACCCACCGACCGGTGGCGGCCGAGGCCAAACCACACGCCGGCGTCGTGCGCATCTCGATCGGCCTCGAGCACGTCGACGACCTCGCAGAAGACCTCATGCGTGCCCTGGATGCCGTGGGCGCCGAGCGGTCGCGGGCCGGCCGGACAGGCGCGTCAGTGATGGCCCAGTCGCTTGCGTAACAGGTCGATGCGCGCCTGAAGCTGGGTGACACTCGCCTGTGCGACGGCCGGCCCGCCGCACAGGCGGCGGAGTTCGGCGTGCACGAGCCCGTGCGGTTCGCCGCTGTTCTTCGCATACAGCCCGACCAGGCTGTTCAGAAGGCTGCGCTGCTCCTTGAGGGTGCGGTACACCGGCGGTGGCGCCTTCGGCGCGTCGGCAGATGCCGGCCGGTTAGCGGCGCGCTTGGCCTGGCGCGCCTGCCTCGTGCGCAGCAATTCGTGCACCTGCTCGGGCTCGAGCAGGCCGGGGATGCCGATGAAGTCCCACTCCTCGTCGCTCCCCGGCTCCGCGTACCCGCCGAACTCGGTGCCGTCGTACAGCACCCGGTCGAACGCGGCATGGGAGTCCAGAGCTTCGAACGCGAACTCCTGCTGCAGGGAGTCGGATGCCTTGTCCTCGCGCTCGGCCGCCGCCACCATGGCGTCCTCCGGGTTCCAGAGGTCACCCTCGACGTCGGCCGAGACCCGGTCGAGAGCGTGGTCGCGCTCCAGTTCGAGGGCGTGCGCAAGGGCGACGAGGATCGGCACGTCGGGCAGGAACACCGTGGCGGTCTCGCCACGTCGTCTGGCTCGCACGAATCGCCCGATCGCCTGCGCGAAGAACAGCGGCGTCGCGGCGCTCGTGGCGTACACGCCGACCGCCAAACGCGGCACGTCGACTCCTTCCGAGACCATGCGCACCGCGACCATCCACCGGGAGGTGCCCTGCGAGAACTCCTCGATGCGGTCGCTGGACTCCTTCTCGTCCGAAAGCACGACCGTGACCTTCTCGCCGCAGATGCTCTCGAGAATCGCCGCATACGCGCGAGCCGCGACCTGGTCGGTGGCGATGATGAGGCCACCGGCATCCGGAATCTGTTGGCGGATCTCGCTCAGGCGCCGGTCGGCGGCATGCAGCACCTGCGGTATCCACTCGCCCTTCGGGTCGAGCGCTGTGCGCCATGCCTGCGCCGTGATGTCCTTCGTGTTGCCTTCGCCGAGCCGGGCCTCCATCTGGTCGCCGGTCTTGGTGCGCCAGCGCATGTGGCCGGCGTAGACCATGAAGAGCACAGGCCGCACGACACCGTCAGAAAGAGCGCGTCCGTAGCCGTAGTTGTAATCGGTGCGGGAGGTGCGGAGGCCTTCCCTGTTCTGGAGGTACGTCACGAACGGGATCGGCGAGGTGTCGCTGCGGAACGGTGTTCCGGTCAGCGAGAGCCTGCGCTCCGCGCGTTCGAAGGACTCGCGGATGGCGTCGCCCCAGCTGAGCGCATCGCCACCGTGGTGCACCTCGTCGAGGATGACGAGCGTGCGGTGATCCAGCGTGATGTCGCGGTGCAGTGCGGCATTGACCGCCACCTGCGCGTAAGTCACGGCGATTCCGCGGTAGTGCGGTCCGTATCTGCCGTGCGCGTTCCTGAAGTTCGGATCGATCGGGATGCCCACGCGCGCTGCGGCCTCGGCCCACTGTCGTTTCAGGTGCTCGGTCGGCGCCACGATGGTGACACGGTCGACGGTGCGTCGTTTCAGCAGCTCGACGGCCAGACGCAGCGCGAACGTCGTCTTGCCGGCGCCCGGTGTCGCGGCCGCCAGGAAGTCGCGGGGCTCATAGCGGAAGTACGCCTCGAGCGCCTCGGCCTGCCAGGCGCGCAGCTTGCTGGCGGTACCCCACGGGGCACGGGCCGGGAACGAGGGCGAGAGGTGCTCGATGGCCCACGTGCCGACCTCGCGTCCGCCGCTTTCCTGCTCGGCGGCTCCCGGGTACGACGGATCCGGATCCTCGGTCGAGGCGGAGGCGGGGATCGGGGAACTCACTTCACTCCACGGTACCCAATGCGACTGACGTCCTCGCGTGCTCCTGGCCAGAATGGATCCATGACGGAACCGCTGCATCCCTTCCATCGGTACGTCGCTCTGGGCGACTCGTTCACGGAGGGAATCGGCGACCCCGACCCCAACGCGCCAGGCGGCCACCGGGGGTGGGCGGATCGTGTCGCCGAGGTGCTCGCCCGAGGCACAGACGACTTCGCCTACGCGAACCTTGCCGTGCGCGGCAAGCTCATCCGTCAGATCGCTGCAAGCCAAGTGGACGCGACGGTGGCGCTGGCGCCGGATCTCATCACGATCTCCGCGGGCGGAAACGATGTCATCCGGCCCGGCACGGACCCCGACGAGATCGGCGAGCTGTTAGACGAGATCATCACGAGGCTTTCCGCGACCGGTGCCACGATCGTCGTGTTCACCGGAGTCGACGTGGGCTTCTCACCGGTGTTCAAGACGATCAGAGGCAAGGTCGCGATCTACAACGAGAACGTCAGGGTGGTCGCCGAGCGGCACGGATGCCTCGTGGCAGACCAGTGGGCGCTGAAAGACGTGCAGGACCAGCGCCTGTGGTCCCCCGACCGGTTGCACATGAACCCGCTCGGGCACCACACCGTCGCGCGCATGGTGCTCGACACACTGGGCGTCAGTCACGACCTGCAGCCGATGGAACCGGAACCGCTTCCTCCGCGCAGCTGGCGCCAGGCTCGGGCGGAAGACCTCTCGTGGGCTAAGGAGTACTTCGTGCCGTGGATCATCCGCCGCGTGAAGGGCATCTCCAGCGGCGATCACGTGCTGCCGAAGCGACCCGAGCCCGCCCCGGTCACCCTGCCTGGCGACGAAGAGGCCGCGATGTAGCTACGGCAGCAGCAGCTGCGGGTGCGTGAGCCGCCACCCGAGACCGGGATCCTCGACGGCCTTCGACACGGTCAGTGTGCTGCTGAAGCTCTGCCCGCCGCCGCTGAACGTGACGGTGCCCACGTCATCCCCGGGGCTTGCCAGGGTGACGGGGGCGGACCGAACGGTGACCTTGATGGGCGTGTCGGAGAACACGAAGATGCCGTCGGACTTCTCGCTCTTCAGCGTCGCCGACTGCCCCCACACGCTGCGGTACGTGCCGTAGTCCGTGCTGCCCGCACCGACCGTCACCTCGTGAAAACCGGCCTCGACGCTCTTCAGCAGAACCGGGACATCCGTCCACAGGTTCGTGTAGTCGGGGGCGCCCGTCACGACACCGACCAGTGTGACCGGATGCCCGTGCAGCGTCACCGACGCCGCGAACAGCAGGCAGTGGCCGGCCTGGTCCGTCCACCCGGTCTTGATCCCGATCATGCCGTCCTGCCCGAGCAGCTTGTTGCCGTTGTCGACCGTTCCCGCCCCGGGCAGATCCGCGGTCGTCGTGTCGACGATGGAGGCGAGCACGGGATTCGCGATGACCAGCTTGCCGATGCCGACGAGGTCGACCGGCGTGCTGACGGTGCCGGGGTCCAGACCGGACGGATCGGTGACGTGCGTACCCGTGAAGCCGTGCGAGTTCAGCCACGCGTTCGTGTACGTGAGGTAGGCATCCACCGAGCCGAAGCCCCAGTTCGCCAGTGAGTAGGCGTAGTTGTTGGCGCTGGGCAGCAGCATCGCGGTCAGTGCCTGTTTCTCGGTCAGCTGCTCCCCTGCCTGCACGGGCGCCCAGGAGCCGTCCTCGGCCCACACCTGGTGCAGGATGGCGACGTCGGCATCCGTGAACGTGATGACGGGCCCTTCGGTCCCCGCCGCGATCGGATGCTTGGCAAGCAGCACGAGCGCCGTGATCGTCTTCGTCATGCTCGCGATGGGGGTGCTGGCCATGCTGCCGTTCTTCACGAGCAGGTCATTCCGGCCGACCATGCCGACCGCGGCGCTTCCCCACGACGGGAAGGCCGGCTGCACCGCCGCAGGACGGATGGTCGTGGACGCGGATGCCGCCTCTGCGGCAGCGGGCAACGGCGCGATCGCCGTCAGCACCGTGTACGCGGCAGCAGCGACGACCACGCCGAGCGTGGTGAACGTGAGGACCCGGCGACGACGGCCGCGCGGCCGACGTCGCGTGTCGGACCGTTCGCGAGTGGCCTCCGCCTGGCCATCGGATCTGTCGTGCACGGCTGTCATGCTACGGCGGCGCCGCTATGCATCGGCGCCAAGCGGTTGTCTCTCGGGTACCCGGAGCGCGTACAGTGCCACCGCAGCGGCGGAAGCGACGTTCAGCGAGTCGACGCCGTGCGCCATCGGAATGGTGACGATCGTGTCAGCGACCGAGATGGCGCGACGGCTGAGACCGTCGCCTTCCGCGCCCATCACGATGGCGACCTTGCTCGGTGGATTCGCCGCGAACTCGTCGAGGCTCACCGCGTCGTCGGCGAGCGCGAGCGCCGCGAGATGGAAGCCGGCCTCATGAAGCCGAGGTGCGGCATCCGACCACTCTCCGATCCGCGTCCACGGCACCTGCAGCACGGTGCCCATGCTGACCCGCACGCTGCGGCGGTACAGCGGGTCGGCGCAACGCGGGGACACCAGAACCGCGTCGGCGCCGAGACCGGCAACGGCACGGAAGGCTGCACCCACGTTGGTGTGGTCGACGATGTCTTCGAGCACCACGACTCTGCGGGCGCCGTCGAGCACCTCCTCCAGGGCAGGGAGTTCGGGCCGGTGCATGGCCGCCAGCGCGCCGCGATGCAGGTGGAAGCCGGTCAGCGTCTCCAGTGCTTCCTCGGTGCCCACGTACACGGGAACGTCGGGAAAGGACTGCAGCAGCGGCTCCAGGTCGGGAAGCCACCGTTCGTGCAGCAGAACGGACCGCGGGATGTGCCCGGCCGCCAGCGCCCGACCGATCACCTTCGTCGACTCGGCCAGGTACAGACCTCCGGCGGGTTCGAGCGCTCGCCGCAGCGCGACATCCGTGAGCCGCGTGTAGTCGGCCAGCTCGGGGGCGTCGACCGTGTCGATGGGAATGATGCGCATGACGTCCAGGGCGGGGAAACATATCCGAAAACTGCGCTGTTTACACTGGCGAAGAACGAGGGGGCTTCCAGTGAGCACAGCGGTGACGACGGATGCGACGATCGACTCCGCCATCGACATCCTCGCAGACCGCACTGTCGCCGTGCTGACAGGCGCCGGCATCTCCACCGACTCCGGGATACCGGACTACCGGGGCGAGGGTGCACCGCGGCGCACCCCGATGTCGTTCTCGCAATTCCTCGCCGATGCGCGTTCGCGCAAGCGCTACTGGGCCGGCAGCCACCTCGGCTATACGCGCTTCAGCGCCGCCGAGCCGAACGCTGGTCACTTCGCACTGGCCGACCTTGAAGCGGCGGGGGTGGTGTCCGGCGTGATCACTCAGAACGTGGACGGGCTGCATACGCGGGCCGGCTCCCGCAGAGTGGTGCCGCTGCACGGCACCATGGACCGCGTTCTCTGCCTTCGCTGCGGCCAGATGTTCGCCAGAGACGACATCGCTGCGCAGATCGACGCGCTCAACCCCTGGCTCACGCGGCCGGACGCGGTCACCATCGCCCCGGACGGAGACGCCGAGGTGAACGACGTCGACTCGTTCGTCGTTCCCGAGTGCAGCGTCTGCGGCGGAGAGTTGAAGCCTGACGTCGTGTTCTTCGGCGAGTTCGTGCCGCCGTTGCGCTTCGAGGCGGCACGCGAGCTCGTGGACGGCGCGGATGCCCTGCTCGTCGCCGGTTCGTCGCTCGCGGTGAATTCGGGCATCCGGCTCGTCGAACAGGCGCGTCGTCGTAGGCTGCCGATCGTGGTGGTGAATCGCGGTGAGACGAAGGGCGACGCGCGAGCGACGCTGAAACTGGATGCGGGCACGTCCGAGACCCTGGTCGCCCTGGCCGACGCGCTGATCCGATGAGCTCGGCGCAGGCGAACGCACCGCACGGGAACCCATCGCACGGGAACCCATCGCACGGGAACGCCGAGACCCGACTCACGCTGGTGAGGCACGGCGAGACGGACTGGAACCGTCAGCGGCGCATCCAGGGGTCGACGGATGTCCCGCTCAACGCCGTCGGCATGGCGCAGGCCCGCGCAGCCGGCCTCTCGCTGATCGGCACCGACTACGTCGCGCTGTACTCGAGCCCGCAGGTGCGGGCGCTGGAGACCGCGCGGATCATCGCCGAGACTCTCGGTATGGGCGAGCCCATCGTGCGTGCCGAACTCCGGGAGCGGTCGTTCGGACCGGCGGAGGGGCTTACCGATGGAGAGATCGCTGAGCGCTTTCCCGACGGCATTCCCGATCAGGAGTCCAGGGAATCGGTCGTCGAGCGCGCACTGCCCGTGCTGCAGGAGATCGCCGACCGCCATCCGGGAGAGTCCGTTCTGGTGGTGACGCACGGCGCCGTGATCAGCTCGCTCGTGCGCCGGTTGAGCGGGGACGCGCATCCGCGACTCGGCGAGCCGATCGTGAACCTCTCGCTCAGCCACTTCACGCACTCCGGCGGGCGACTGCGCATCGGCGACATCAACGTGCCGTCGCACGACCCGGGCGGGCTCGTCGTCGAGTAGCGGCGCTCAGGCGTCGGAACGGGCTGCAGTCTCGGTCAGCACGCCCAAGAGCGTGGCGGCCGAGGCGGCCCAGGTGTAGCGGGAAGCCGCGGCGACACCGAGCCGGGATCGTTCCGCCCACTCCCCCGGCCGCTCGAGGCGGCGCACGGCTGCGGCGAAGCCGGCGGCGTCGTCGGCCGGCACGTACAGGGCGGCATCCGCTCCGATCTCGCGGAAGATCGGGATATCGCTCACGATGGTCGGTGTTCCGACCCGCATCGCCTCCGCCACGGGGATGCCGAAGCCCTCATCGTGGGACGCGGTGACGAGCGCCGTCGCCTGCAGCAGGGTGGCGAAGTACTCCTCATCGCTGGCACCGTTGTGGAACGCGAGCCGGGCGTCCGGTGCTGCGGCGATCAGCCGTTCGCGCTGCGCATCCGTGATGCGGCTCATGAGGTGCAGCGCGTAGCCGGGCAGCAACGCCGTCGCCCGAACGAGCGTCTCCACGTTCTTGTACGGCATGAACGACCCCATGTACACGAGCGACTTCGTCGCCGGGGTGATGCGGGCATCCTCGTTCAGATCAGAGGGCACGACCGGGGCGTTCGGCACGACGTGCACCGGCCTGCGCGTTAGGCGATGCCGGTCGATGAGTCCGGCCGTGGTGTGCGAGACCGCCACGACCGCGTCCGCTCGGTTCAGCAGCATCCGCTGGGGCCACCACGACAGGTGGTAGAGCCGCCACAGCCCGCGCACGAATGCGGGAAGGTCGCGCGGCGGGGTGCGGTGCCGGTAGTAGATGAGGTCGTGCACCGTCTTGATCAGACGGTACCGGCGCCCGAGCGATCCCATGGTCTGCATGGGCGTGAAGACGATATCGGGCTTCAGCTTGTTGACCTGCAGAGCCACTAGCGGTTCGCGCACGCTCGTGGGCGACGATGCGAGCGACCACGGCAGCGCCGGCAGCATGTCGAGTTGCGCTGTGTCGCTGATCAGCATCGTGACCTCGTGCAGCCTGCCGAGCTCCTCGACGAGGGATGCCGTGTAGCGGCTGATCCCGTCGTGCCGCCCGATGCGCGTGTAGCGGCAGTCGAAGACGACCTTCATGCCAGGAACTCGCGGATGCTCTCGGCCGCCTCGTCGGCCGCCTCGTAGTGCACGAGGTGGCCGACGCCGTGCACGACATGCATGCGGGCATCCGGAAAGAGGGTCTGCAGCCGGTGCTGCGCCTGCAGCGGGGTGATGTCGTCGCGGTCGGCTGCGATGAGAAGCACGGGCTCGTCGATCGACTTCGCGTACTCCGACACGTCATGGCTCACGGATGCCCGGAACGCCTCGAGCACGACCTCCCGGTTGGCGAACGCGCTGAAGTATCGTGCGTGCTGGTCGTGGATCCAGCGTCGGAGTGGCCTGTCCTTGGTCTTCGCCATCGCCTCGCTCATGACGCGAACGATCAGCCCGTTGCGCAGCAGACCGAATCCGAGGCGCTCGGGCAGGGCGGCGCCGAGCCAGTAGTAGAGGATCGCGAGACGGGTGCCGACGGCACGGGGACCCTTCAGCGCGGGCGCACCGATCGGGTTCACGAGCACGACGCGCTCGGGCCGCGCCGTCTCCTGCGGATGCTGTGCGAGCATCGCGGACACGACGATGGAACCGAACGAGTGGCCGAGCAGCACGAACCTGCCGGCGGGATCGACCGCGCGGAGGAATCCGCGCAACCAATCCGCGTAGCCGTCGATGTTGTGCTCGTGCCTCAGCGGTTCCGATTCGCCGAAGCCCGGCAGATCCGGCACGATGACCCGGAACTCCTTCAGGCGTGCAGCGATCGGCTCGAGGCCGTGGTGGTCGCCTCGGAAGCCGTGCACGAGTACGACAGTGGTGCCGGCATCCCGATCGCCGTACTCCCAGAACCAGGTGCGCGATCCATCGACCTGCACGGAGAGCCTGCGTGGGCGCGGGTGCTCGCCAGGATCTGCGGCGGCCGCCGCCGGCACAGAACGGTTCGACATCAGGCACCAGTGTAGGCGGGCGAGGATGCCGCTCCTGAGTGTGCGCGGCACGTCGCAACCCGGGCCCGGCATAGACTTTCGTGCAAAGCGTCAGTCGCGGACGATGCGCCACTCGAACCGTCAGAATCGCCTTCGCAGGAGGACCCGTACGTGACCTTCACCGCACCTATCCAGCTGCCTGGACTGACGCTCGACCCGCAGTGGTATCGACGCGCCGTGTTCTACGAGGTGATGGTGCGCTCGTTCGTCGACAGCAACGGCGACGGCACCGGCGACATCCAGGGCCTCATCTCCAAGCTGGACTACCTGCAGTGGCTGGGCGTGGACGCTCTGTGGCTGCCTCCGTTCTTCGTCTCGCCGCTGCGCGACGGCGGATACGATGTGTCCGACTTCCGCTCGATCATGCCCGAGTTCGGCACGCTCGACGAGTTCCAGGAACTCGTCACCAAGGCACACGAACGCAATATGCGCATCGTCATCGATCTGCCGCTCAACCACACGAGCGACCAGCACGAGTGGTTCCAGGCTTCGCGCAGCGACCCGGAGGGGCCGTACGGAGACTTCTACGTCTGGAGCGACACCGACGAGAAGTGGCCGGACATCCGCATCATCTTCGTCGACACCGAGGAGTCGAACTGGGCGTTCGACTCCGAACGCCGGCAGTTCTTCTTCCACAGGTTTTTCTCGCACCAACCCGATCTGAACTACAACAATCCGGCCGTGCACGATGCCGTCTTCGACATCGTGCGGTTCTGGCTCGACATGGGCGTGGACGGGCTGCGGCTGGACGCGGTTCCGTACCTCTACGAGTCGGACGAGGGCAACGGCGAGGGCGAGCCTCCCACGCACGACTTCATCAAGACACTGCGCGCCATGGTCGACCGTGACTACCCCGGGCGCGTCATGATCGCCGAGGCGAACCAGTGGCCGCGCGAGGTCGCCGCGTTCTTCGGCAGCGAGGAGGAGCCGGAGTGCCACATGGCCTTCGACTTCCCGGTCATGCCGCGCATCTTCTACTCGCTGCGCTCACAGCACGCCGACGAACTCGTGCGGGTGCTGTCGGAGACCACCGACATCCCGGAGGGCGCCGGCTGGGGCGTCTTTCTGCGCAACCACGACGAGCTCACACTCGAGATGGTCAGCGAGGAGTACCGGCAGGCGATGTACGGCTGGTACGCCTACGACCCGCGTATGCGCGCCAACATCGGCATCCGGCGCCGCCTCGCTCCCCTGCTCGACAACTCCCGTGCCGAGCTCGAGCTGGCTCACGCGCTGCTGTTCTCGCTTCCCGGCACCCCGTTCCTGTACTACGGCGACGAGATCGGGATGGGCGACAACATCTGGCTGCCCGATCGCGATTCCTCGCGCACGCCCATGCAATGGACCCCGGACCGCAATGCCGGCTTCTCCACGGCGGACCCCGGCAAGCTCTACCTGCCGGTGGTGCAGTCGCTCGTGTACCACTTCAACCAGGTGAACGTGGAGGCTCAGCTGGCTCAGTCGCGCTCCCTTCTGCACTGGGTGCGCAATGTGATCTACATACGCAAGGGGCATCCGGTGTTCGGGCTCGGCTCCATCACGGTGCTGCCGTCCGATCACTCCTCGGTTCTGGCGTTCGTGCGATCGTATGGCGGAAGCGGAACCGTGTTCGGCGACCAGCCCGAGAACGTGCTGTGCGTCTTCTCGTTCTCGCACAACCCGGTATCTGTGACTCTGGATGCCCCGGACTACGCCGGCAGCGCGCTCTACGACCTCTTCGGCGGCGGCCAGTTCCCCACGATCGCCGACGACGGCAGGTTCACCCTGACGCTCGGCACCCAGAGCTTCTACTGGCTGCACATCGAGTCGCCGCGATAGACCTCCCCTCCCCCTTCAAGTCGGTCGGACGGCCATAGCCGGCGCTCGGCCGCTGGCAGCATGACGTTCCATCCGGAACAGGCCGATCTGTCCTGTTCGCGGCGGGAGAGCGCGATCTGTCAGGTCGGCGGTGCGTGGCCCTGCGTGGCGACCGTGAAGTGACAGTGGTGATCCATAACGTTGCAGCCATGAAGCAATGGCACGACGAATTGGGCGTATTCGATCTGGAGACCACCGGCGTCGACGTCGACGCCTCGCGCATCGTCTCGGCGCACGTGGGTGTGCTGGATGCCGCAGGCGACGTCGTCGAGAGACTCGACTGGCTGGTGAACCCCGGCGTCCCCATTCCGGAAGCCGCCACGGCGGTGCACGGCATCACCAGCGAGCGAGCGCGTGCCGAGGGACGTGAGGCCGCCGGTGCCGTGCTCGAGATCGTGGCGGCGCTGCGCACCTTGCTGAGCCGGGGCATCCCGATCGTCGCATACAACGCGCCCTACGACTTCTCTCTGCTGCGTCGTGAGGCGGTGCGGCACGGCGTCGAGCCGCTAGTGGACCCCTCTCCCATCATCGATCCGTTCGTGATCGACAAGGCCGTCGACAAGTACCGGCGCGGCAAGCGCACGCTCACCCTGACCGCCGGTCACTACGGCGTGGCCCTGCTGGATGCGCACGACGCGGGAGCGGATGCGGTCGCAGCCGGCCGCGTCGCGCAGGCGATCGCCCGAACGTATCCGGCCGAGCTCGGAATCGACGTCGCCGAGCTGCACAGACGCCAGGTGCGGTGGTGCCAGGAGCAGGCGGAGGACTTCCAGGCCTACATCCGCCGCGTGAAGGACCCGCTCTTCACGACGACGGGCACCTGGCCCTGCCGCTGACCGTCGCGGAGACGCAAGAAGAGGGCGGCCGATCGATCGGCCGCCCTCTTCGCGTCGGTTCTACTTGCCGAAGTTCTTGAAGCGCTGGTTGAACTTCTCGACGCGGCCTGCGCTGTCGAGGATGCGCTGCTTGCCCGTGTAGAACGGGTGCGACGCGCTGGAGATCTCGACGTCGATCACGGGGTAGGTGTTGCCGTCCTCCCACTCGATCGTCTTCTCGCTCGTGACCGTCGAACGGGTCAGGAACGTGGCACCGGAAGCGAGGTCACGGAAGACCACCGGCGCGTAATCGGGGTGAATGTCAGACTTCATGGGACTTCCTCGAATGCTTGCGGATCGGAACTCGACGCGCACCGCGAATGGGACGCGAAAGCTGGATGGGCCGGGATGAGCATCCACGGCCGACGAGCAAGTTTAGCAGAGACGCGACGCTTCCCCGGACTGGGTCCGGACGCACACCGGGACGTGCTCAGTCGTTCGCCCTGGATTCGTCGGCGCTCTCGGTGCCTGCACGAGCCGTGTAGCGACCGCGGTCCGATGAGACCTCGATCGGCAGGCCGAATGTCTCGCTGAGCTTCTCCGCGGTCAGCGTCTCCTCCAGCGGCCCGGCCGCCACGACCTTGCCGGCGTTGAGCAGCAGCACGTGGGTGAATCCGGTCGGGATCTCCTCCGCGTGATGCGTGACCATGATCATCGCGGGCGACCGCGAGTCGCTGGCGTATCCGCCCAGCAGGGTCACGAGCTCCTCGCGGGAGCCGAGGTCGAGGCTGGCCGCCGGCTCGTCGAGGATCAGCAGCTCGGGATCGGTCATCACCGAACGGGCGATCTGCACGCGCTTCTGCTCGCCGTCGCTCAGTGTGCCGAACGCCCTGTCGGTCAGCGAATCGAGCTTCCACTCGGCTAGCACCCGCCTGGCACGGCGCGTGTCGATGTCTTCGTACTCCTCGTTCCAGCGCCCGGTGACGGAGTAGGCGGCGGTCAGCACGACGTCGAGCACCGTCTCTCGCTTCGGGATGCGCTTCGCCAGGGCGCTCGACGCGTAGCCGATGCGAGGCTTCAGCTCCGCCAGGTCGGCTTTTCCGAGCTCCTCGTCGAGCACGGTCACGGTGCCGGACGTGGGATGCGACGCCGCGGCCGCCAGCTGCACGAGTGTCGTCTTGCCTGCGCCGTTAGGGCCCAGGATGACCCATCTCTGATCGGCGGTGACCGTCCAGTCCACCTGGTCCAGGATCGCGTTCCCGTCGCGCACCACAGACACGGAATTGAACGAGAGGACGGTGTTCGACATGGCCTCTAGCCTAGAGGCGATTGAGGGTCCGACGGGCGAGCTTGCTCGCACGGCGGGCCCGATTGAGTCTCTGAGTGGCCACGCCGCGATAGAGGCGATTGAGGGTCCGACGGGCGGGCTTGCTCGCACGGCGGGCCCGATTGAGTCTCTGAGTGGCCACGCCGCGACAGAGCGTGCCCGCGCCGGGCTCGTGTCACTGCGCGGTCAGACGGCGGTACAGGTCGAGCGTCTGCTCGGCGATCGCGGGCCAGCCGAACTGCGTCTGCGCACGCAGCCGGCCCGCGAGCCCCTGGTCACGGGCGCGGTCTCGGTCCGACACGGTCTCGGTGAGAGCTTCCGCGAGATCGGCGACGAAGCGGTCAGGGTCCAACGGCGTGCCTGTGCCGTCGGTGGCCTGGTCGATCGGCACCAGTCGTCCGGTGACGCCGTTCTCCACCACTTCGGGGATGCCACCGGTCGCCGTCGCCACGACCGGGAGTCCGCACGCCATGGCCTCGAGGTTCACGATGCCGAGCGGTTCGTAGATCGAGGGGCAGACGAAGACGGTGGCGGCACTGAGCAGGGCGGAGAGCTCGTTCTGCGGGAGCATCCGGTCGATCCAGACCACGCCGTCGCGCGAACCCTGCAGCTCGCGAACCAGCCCTTCGACCTCGGCCATGATCTCTGCCGTGTCCGGTGCCCCCGCACACAACACGAGCTGCACCTCGGGCGGAAGCGCGGCCGCGGCCCGCAGGAAGTACGGAAGGCCCTTCTGGCGGGTTATGCGGCCGACGAAGATCACGGTCGGCCGGTCGGGATCAACCCCGAGCGAACGCACGAGGTCCGGCTCGTCGACGATGCGCCACCGCTCAAGGTCGATGCCGTTGTAGATGACGTGAGTGCGCGCAGGGTCGACGTCGGGATACACGCGCAGGATGTCACGCCGCATGCCCTCGCTCACCGCGATCACGGCATCCGCCGTCTCGTATGCCTCGCGCTCGACCCAGCTGGAGATGCGGTAACCGCCGCCCAGCTGCTCGGCTTTCCACGGACGCAGCGGCTCAAGGCTGTGCGCGGTGACGACGTGCGGGATGCCGTGCAGCATGCTCGCCAGCCGGCCGCCGTGGTTCGCGTACCAGGTGTGCGAGTGCACGAGGTTGGCGCCGGCGGCATCCTGCGCGAACTGCAGATCCACGCCCAGGGTGCCGAGCGCCGCGTTGGCTCCCGCAAGCTCCGCGGGGACACGGTAGCCGGTCGTGTCCGCCTCGTCGCGCGGGCCGCCGAAGCAGCGTACCTGCACCTCGATCGATCTGCGCAGCGCGCGCACCAGCTCGGTCACGTGCACCCCGGCCCCGCCGTAGATGTCAGGCGGATATTCCCTGGTCAAGAGGTCCACGCGCATGTCGTCGACGGTAGCGCGAGTCGTGCTGCGCCGCATCAACTCGACCGGCAACGCGCCCGGAAACCAACCCCTTACGGTCGTTCACCGACGTCGGTCTAGTGTTGTGTCATGACGGGCAAGAAGATCTTCGGCATTGTGCTGGCGGGGGGCGAAGGCAAGCGCCTGATGCCGCTGACCGCAGACCGGGCCAAGCCGGCCGTTCCGTTCGGCGGTCAGTATCGATTGATCGATTTCGCGCTGTCGAACCTCATCAATTCCGGGCTGAGACAGATCGTCGTGCTCACGCAGTACAAGTCGCACAGCCTCGACCGCCACGTGTCGCAGACGTGGCGCATGTCGGGGCTGCTCGGGTCTTACATCGCCTCCGTGCCCGCCCAGCAGCGGCTGGGGAAGCGGTGGTTCTCCGGCTCGGCCGACGCGATCCTGCAGAGCCTCAACCTCATTCGAGACGAGAAGCCCGACATCGTATTCGTGGTCGGGGCCGACCACGTCTATCGCATGGACTTCGCGCAGATGCTCGATGCGCACATCGAATCAGGTGCGGCCGCCACGGTTGCGGCGATCCGGCAGCCCATCTCGCTGGCGAACCAGTTCGGAGTGATCGAGGTCGACTCGGCACAGCCCGACCGCATCGCCGCGTTCCGGGAGAAGCCGAGCGACCCGGTCGGTCTGCCCGACGCTCCCGATGAGGTGCTGGCATCCATGGGCAACTACGTCTTCGACGCACAGGCGCTGATAGACGGGGTGCAGCGCGACGGCGAGCGGCCGGACTCCAACCACGACATGGGCGGCGACATCATCCCCGACTTCGTCTCGCGCGGCGAGGCCGGGGTGTACGACTTCAAGCGCAACGACGTTCCGGGGTCGACGGAACGCGACCGCTACTACTGGCGCGACGTGGGAACGATCGACTCGTTCTTCGAGGCGCACCAGGACCTCGTCTCCGCCTTGCCCATCTTCAACTTGTACAACGACGACTGGCCCATTTTCAGCCAGCAACTCAACTCGCCTCCGGCGAAGCTCGTCCGCGACGTGCACGGTGCGATCGGAACGACGATCGACTCGATCGTCTCGCTCGGTTCGGTGATCAGCGGCGCACATCTGGAGCGAAGCGTGCTGGGCCCATGGGCGAAGGTGGAGTCGGGTGCTCACGTCGTCGACTCGGTCATCTTCGACCGTGCAGTGATCGAGCCGAATGCGTTCGTCGGCCGGGCTATCCTCGACAAGGACGTCATCGTCAGCGAGGGGGCGAAGATCGGCGTCGACCCGGAGCGCGACCGCGCCCGTGGTTTCACGATCACGCCATCCGGCCTCACGGTCGTCGGCAAGGGAGTGCACGTCGTTCCATGAGCGCAGCCGAGTCCGCGTCCGCCCGTTTTCTCGTGGTGCTCGATGTGGACTCCACCCTCATTCACGACGAGGTCATCGAACTGCTCGCCGAGCATGCCGGCGCCGGTGAGCTGGTCGCCGGCATCACCGAGCGCGCCATGCGGGGTGAGCTCGACTTCGAACAGAGCCTCCGGGAGCGTGTCGCGACATTGCGGGGGCTCAGTGAGGACGTCTTCACGGATGTCGCGCGCCGCATCCGGATCACCGACGGTGTACCCGAGCTCGTGGATGCCGTGCACTCGGCGGGCGGCCTGGTCGGCGTCGTCTCCGGTGGTTTCCACGAGCTCGTCGACGGCCTGGCGGAGCGGCTCGGCATCGACAGATGGCGGGCCAATCGGCTCGAGGTGGTCGACGGCGTTCTCACCGGCGCCGTGGACGGACCCGTCGTGGACGCAGCGGCGAAGGAGGCGGCGCTCACCGAGTGGGCGCAGGATGCACGCGTGCCGGCAACCAGGACGGTCGCGATCGGGGACGGCGCGAACGACCTGCGCATGATGGGGGCCGCCGCGCTTTCGGTGGCCTTCTGCGCGAAGCCCGCCGTGCGGGCCGCGGCGAATTTGGCCGTCGATAGCCGCGACCTTTCCCAGGTGCTGCCGCTACTGGGCCTCCGCGGGTAGGAATCTTCGCGAGGTTGGGGTCGGGGCGGGTCTTCGACGGCAGGGGTCAGCGCGGATCTTGGCCGAGCGTAGGAGTCCGCGGTCTAGGAATTCGTCGGCCGATCGCCCTGGTCTTCGGCTGACGACTCATCCGCCTCGTCGGCGGCGCAGTCGTGGTTCGGTGAGTCGGACGTGCCAAGCACCAGCACGCGCCCGTGCTGCGACGGATGCTCCTCGACGGGCTTCCGCTCATCGTCTTCCTCGGTGGTGTCGAACGGGATCGGTGTTCCCGTGAGGGCCGGCTTCGGTGCTGCGCCCGGCTCGACGGCGATAACCGATCGGCCCATCCATCTGCTCAGCGGCACGTAGCCGTCGAGTGACTCGTCTTCGACTTCCTCGTCGGTGAAGGCCTTGCGGGCCCGCTTTCGCACCCGTTCCGCTTCGCGCCGCTGCTCCTCGGGGTCGTCGGCGTTGAGCCTGCGGTACTCCCGCACCGCACCTCGCCACAGTACGAAGAATCCGATCAGCACGAAGAGCAGCCACTGGATCATGTACGAGTAGTGATACCCGACGCCCTCAGCAGGCGGAGTGGCCTGAATGCGCGCGAGCCCTTCCGCCGAGGACCGCGGCGAGACGATCACGCCCCAGGCGGCGGAATACACCCGGCCGCCGACCACGGGGGCGAGCTCCGACAGGTCGACTGACTCGATCTGGTGAGCGTTCACTCCCCCTTCACCGCGTTTCGCCTGGCTCGCCTGCAGGCGAGCGACGAGGTCCACGGCTCCCGTCGGAGGCTGCGGCCTGGACGCCGGCTCCGCGCCGTTCCCGGATGCCGCGACCCACCCGCGGTCGACGAGGAACGTCGTGCCCGACTCGAGCCGGAACGCGGTGATCACGTCGAACCCGGTCTCCCCGCTGCGCACGCTGTTGCGCAGGTAGTACTGGTGGCCGGCATCCCAGTGGCCGCGCATGCTCACCGCGCGCCACACCTGCTCGGGCGAATACGACGACAGCGTGGGGAGGGCGCTCGTGAGCGGGACCGTCTGCGCTGCGAAGTTGTCCGAGTAGAGGTGGTTGTCGGCGGACGCCTGCCGGCCGCGGTCGTACTGCCACAGCGCAAGTCCGCCGCAGATCAGCGCGAAGACCACGGCAGCGGCGAAGTAGGCGATCCACCGGCCGGTGCGCAGGAACTGCCACCCGGTGAGGCCCTCGGTCACCGTGTCGTAGACGGCGGCGGGCTTGGCGACCGCGCCGGGCGCGACGGTGCGGCGGGTCAGCTCGCTCGCCGTGCGTGCGACGGCGTCACCGGGATGCCTGTCGGTAGACGTGCTCGGTCCTCTCGTTCCCGGTCGACGCTAGTCGGTGTTGCTGTGGGATGCCCTGAGTAGTGGATGCCCTGAGTAGTGGGATGCCCTGTGTAGTGCGGGTGTCCTGTGCCGCAGGCGAGGGAGTGGCTGCCTGCTAGTGGCCCATCCCCATGCCGCCGTCGATGGGGATGACGGCGCCGGTGATGAAGCCCGCGTCATCGGATGCCAACCACGCCACCGCCTTGGCGACCTCGGACGGATGCCCGAAGCGTCCGACCGGAATCGCCTTCTTGTAGGCGTCCTGCTGCTCCTCCGGCAGAGCAGCGGTCATGTCGGTCTCGATGAATCCGGGCGCCACGACGTTGGTGGTGATCCCGCGTCCCGCCAGTTCCCGAGTGAGCGATCGAGCGATGCCGACCAGACCGGCCTTCGAGGCGGCGTAGTTCACCTGGCCCGGAGATCCGTAGAGACCGACCACGCTGGAGATGAGCACGATGCGGCCGAAGCGGGCCTTGAGCATCCCCTTCGACGCGCGCTTGACGACGCGGAAGGCGCCACCGAGATTCGTGTCGACGACCGTGTCGAAGTCGTCGTCGGTCATGCGCATCAGAAGGGTGTCGCGGGTGATGCCGGCATTCGCCACGACCACCTCGACGGGCCCCAGTTCGGCCTCGACGGCGGTGAACGCGGCGTCGACCTGCTCGCTATCGGTGACGTCCGCACGAACCGTCAGTGATCCTGCCGGTCCCTCGCCGCTGCGCGCTGTCACCGCGACGCGGTGTCCCAGCGCGATGAACTCCTCCGCGATGGCGCGGCCGATGCCACGGTTCCCTCCGGTGACCAGCACGGTGCGGGGTGTCGTCATGGGGCATTCCTCGTGGTGTCGGGGGTGGATGAGAACGCCGGACCAGTCTATGAGGACCGCGGCAGGCATCCGTTCTGCATGCGCTCGTATCGAGCCGTTCGGGGTGGGGTCAGGCACGTAGGCTGGGAGTGCGGAACGCGCTGGCGGTCCGCTCCCCCAGGAGCCATGCGATGAAACATCAGTCGATCACGTCGTTGCCGCCGGCACCGGCGGCCGATCGGGGTCACCGCATGCTCGAGTACACGGTGATGATGTCGATCCGCGTGCTCTGTCTGGTCTCCTTGCTCTGGGTGCGTGGCTGGTGGATCCTCATCCCGGCCGCCGGTGCCGTCTTCCTGCCGTACTTCGCGGTCGTGGTGGCCAATGTCGCGCGAACCCGGCCATCGGAACCGGAACGCCCCGGCAGCATCGTGCGCATGGACGGCGTTCCAGGCGCCGCCACCTGGGAGGCGAGCGCCGACCCGGCCGGGACCGCCGCTGACGATGCGGGACAGGCGCCCGCTGACGTCCCGCGACAGAGTGAGCATCCGCAGTCCCCATCGTCGCAGCCAGGTGCCTCGCGGCCGACCGCGAGCGAGTCTGCTGAGCCGGGCGCGTCGGACTCCGATGAGCCGCCCGGCCGGCGTGAGTCGGCATGAGCCTGCTCGACGCGCTCGGCGGCGGCCCGGAGGTTCCCACCTGCTCGCGTGCCGGTTGCCGCGAGCAAGCAGCGTGGCGGATCGACTGGCGCAATCCACGCATCCACACCGAAGATCGCCGCAAGACCTGGCTGGCGTGCGACGAGCACGTCGAGTTCCTGCGCGGATTCCTCGCCTCCCGCGACTTCCCGCTGGCGGTGGAGCCCCTGGACGCCGGAACGCCCTAGCTCACGCCAGCGCGATGAGGTCCGCGTAGTCGGCGTTCCAATGGTCTTCGACGCCGTCGGGGAGGATGAGCACCCGCTCCGGGTTGAGCGCCTCCACGGCTCCCGGATCGTGCGAGACCAGCACCACAGCGCCCTCGTAGTGCGCGAGGGCATCCAGGATCTGCTCGCGGCTCGCCGGGTCGAGGTTGTTGGTCGGCTCGTCGAGCAGCAGCACGTTCGCCCCCGACACGACGATCATCGCGAGCGCCAATCGTGTCTTCTCGCCTCCGGAGAGCACGCCGGCCGGCTTGTGCACGTCGTCGCCGGTGAAGAGGAACGACCCGAGAACCTTGCGCGCCTCGGTCTCGGTGAGATTCGGCGAGCTGGAGACCATGTTCTGCAGCACCGTGCGACCGACGTCGATGGTCTCGTGCTCCTGCGCGTAATAGCCGATGCGCAGCCCGTGTCCCGGCTCGATCGAGCCCGTGTCGGGCACATCGATGCCGCCCAGGATGCGCAGCAGCGTCGTCTTGCCGGCGCCGTTCAGCCCGATCACGACGACCTTCGACCCGCGGTCGATAGCGAGGTCCACCGCGGTGAAGATCTCCAGCGAGCCGTAGCTCTTCGAGAGATCGGATGCCATCAGCGGGGTTCGTCCGCAGGCTGCGGGTGTCGGGAAGCGCAGCTTGGCGACGCGGTCCGCCTGACGCACCTCATCGAGGCCGTTCAGCAGGCGTTCCGCGCGCGCCACCATCTGGTGCGCTGCGGCGGCCTTGGTGGCCTTGGCGCCGAACTTCGCCGCCTGGGCCTGCAACGCCGAGGCCTTCTTCTCCGCGTTCGCCCGCTCCTTCTTGCGGCGCTCCTCGTCCGCAGCCCGCTGCGCGAGGTACGCCCTCCACCCCATGTTGTAGATGTCGATGACCTGGCGGTTGGCATCCAGGTAGAACACCTTGTTGACCGTCTCCCCAACGAGCTCGACGTCGTGGCTGATCACGATCAGGCCGCCCTTGTAGTTCTTCAGGAACTCGCGCAGCCAGACCACGGAGTCGGCGTCGAGGTGGTTGGTGGGCTCGTCGAGAATCATGGTGTCGGCGTCGGAGAACAGGATGCGCGCCAGCTCGATGCGGCGGCGCTGGCCGCCTGACAGGGTGCGCAACGGCTGGTCGAGGATGCGGTCCGGCAGCGAAAGGTTGTGCGCGATCGACGCCGCCTCCGCCTCGGCCGCATAGCCGCCCTGCGCCTCGAACCGCTCGGTGAGGCTCGCGTAGCGTCGCATCGCCTTGTCGGCGGCGGCCGGATCGTCGGATGCCATGCTCATCGACGCCTCGTGCATTCCGAGCGCGAGCGTGCCGAGGCCCCGGGCGTCGAGGATGCGTGTGCGGGCGAGCATGTCGGGATCGCCGGTGCGTGGATCCTGAGGGAGGTAGCCGATGTCATCGGACCGGTCCACGCGGCCGTCGGTGGGCAGCAGATCACCGGCGAGCACCTTGGTCAGCGTCGTCTTGCCCGCACCGTTGCGTCCGACCAGGCCGATCTTGTCGCCCGCAGCCACCCGGAACGTCACACCCGACATCAGGGTGCGCGCGCCGACGCGGATCTCGAGGTCGTGCACGGCGAGCACAGGCGTGGTCCAGTTCTGTTCGAGGCGAAGGATGATGCGCGAAAGCGCCATACAAGATTAGCGGAGGGTGCCGAGCAGGAGTTTCTGTCGAACCCGGTTCTCCATCGGCTGCGACCGGCTTCGCACACAGACAAGCCGAAAACTCGCGAACGCGACACGCTCTACCAGGCGGCGGCCTTGACGCCGCCGAACGCGACGACGCAATCTGCCGACCGCGGCACGCCGCCGCTTGCGCGGCGTGCAGGACAACTCAGATCGCGAAGCCCAACGCCCGCATCATGTCGCGGCCGTCTTCGGTGATGCGCTCAGGGCCCCACGGCGGCATCCACACCCAGTTGATGCGGAAGCGTTCGACGACGCCGTCCAGGGACTCGGCGGTCTGCTCCTCGAGCACATCGGTGAGCGGGCAGCCTGCGCTGGTCAGCGTCATGGAGATGACGAGCGCGTCGTTCTCGTCATCCCAGGAGAGATCGTAGATGAGACCGAGGTCGACGACGTTCACGCCGAGCTCCGGGTCCATCACGTCCTTCAACGCCTCTTCGACCTGGTCGTAGAGGTCGGGAGCGAGGGTGGAGGGCATGATGCTCAGCCTACGCTCGCGGCCTGATCGTCGGTCAGGACGGCATCGGTGTCTTCCTCGCCGTCGGAGACGAAGCGCACGTAGCCCTCCTCCTCCAGCTGCTCGGCCAGCTCGGGGCCACCCTCTTCGGCGACGCGTCCTGCGACGAAAACGTGCACGAAGTCCGGCTTGATGTAGCGCAGGATGCGCGTGTAGTGCGTGATCAGCAGCACACCGAGGTTGGTGGTGTCGTGTGCCCGGTTCACGCCCTCGGAGACGATCTTCAGCGCGTCGATGTCGAGGCCGGAGTCGGTCTCGTCGAGCACGGCGAACTTCGGCTTCAGAAGCTCGAGCTGCAGGATCTCGTTGCGCTTCTTCTCACCGCCGGAGAATCCCTCGTTTACGTTGCGGGAGGCGAACGAGGCATCCATCTTGAGGTTGGACATGGCCGTCTTGACGTCCTTGGTCCACGCGCGGATGCTCGGTGCTTCACCGTCGATCGCGGTCTTCGCAGTGCGCAGGAAGTTGGTGTTCGTCACACCGGGGATCTCCACGGGGTACTGCATCGCGAGGAAGAGACCGGCCCGTGCGCGCTCGTCGGCCGTCATCGAGAGCACGTCGACGCCGTCGAGCTCGATGCTGCCCCGGGTGACGGTGTACTTCGGGTGGCCGGCGATGGTGTAGGCAAGGGTCGACTTGCCGGATCCGTTGGGGCCCATGATGGCGTGGATCTCACCGGTGTTGATGGTGAGGTCGACGCCGCGGAGGATCTCTTTGGTGCCCTGGTCGGTCTCGACGGTGACGTGCAGGTCGCGGATGGCGAGTGTTGACATGGATCAGATGGCTTTCGTGATGGTCGGGTCGATGAAGATGTCTCCGTCGGTGATCTCGACGGTGAAAACGGGGACCGGCTCGTAGGCCGGCAGGTTCAGCGGCTGCCCGGTGAGCAGGGAGAACTGCGAGCCGTGCGCCCAGCACTCGATGGCCTCGCCCTCGATGAACCCCTCGGACAGCGAGATGTCGCCGTGCGTGCAGGTGTCGCCGATGGCGTGGATGTCGCCGGCCGAGTCCTTCACGAGCGCGATCGGCACACCGCCGACTACAACCCGCTTGGCCTGATTCTCGACGAGTTCGGATGCCGGGCAGACGCGTTCAGCGCTCATCGGGCGTCACCCTGCACGGGCGCGCCGCCGGTGAGCTCGGCCTCGATCGCGGCCTGAAGGTGCTCCTCGAGCTCCGGGGAACCGATCTGCTGCACGATCTCGACGAGGAATCCGCGAACGACGAGGCGACGTGCCTCGTCTTCGGTGATTCCGCGCGACTGCAGGTAGAACAGCTGCTCGTCGTCGAACCGGCCGGTCGCGCTGGCGTGGCCGGCTCCGACGATGTCGCCGATCTCGATCTCGAGGTTGGGCACCGAGTCGGCGCGCGCTCCCTCGGTGAGCACGAGGTTGCGGTTCTGCTCGTAGCTGTCGGTGCCGACCGCTTTCTGGCCGATCAGCACGTCGCCGATCCACACGGTCTGGGCGGATGCGCCCTGCAGTGCGCCCTTGTACGTCACGCGGCTGCGCTGGTGCTGCTCGTCGTGGAAGACGTACACCTGGTGCTCGATGTACTGACCGGCATCCGCGAAGTAGGCGCCGTACGCCTCGATCTCCGCTCCCGGACCGGTGAGGTGCACGGCCGGATTCAGGCGGATGAACGCGCCACCGAGCGAGATGACGACGTGCTTGAGCAGCGCATCGCGGCCGACCGACGCGAAGTGCGTCGAGACGTGCCTGGAAGCATCCGTCCATTCCTGCACGCTCACCAGGGTGAGCCTGGCGCCCTGGTCGAGGATCACCTCGACGTTCTCGGTGAGACTGGCGTCTCCCGTGTTGCGCAGCAGAAGGGTGGCGGTGCTGCCTGCGGTGGCGTGGATGACGGTGTGCGCGGCACGATCGGAAGTGCCGAGCGCCGAGCGTGTCAGGCTCGCCTCCCCGGCGTTCCCGGAGACTGTGACGAGCAGCGCCTCGCCGAACGACGTCCACGCCGCCGCGGATGCCTTCTCCTCCGGAACTCCCGCCGCGCCGACGAGCGCATGGTCGCGGGCGACCCACTCGGCGGTCACCTGACCGCTGACGTCAGACGACGTGCGCAGATCGTAGTCGTACCGGGAGCCGTCAAGGCCGGGCTCGAAAAGCTGCGCGATGCGGGCGACCGGCGTGTACCGCCAGGTCGCTTCACGGCCGGTGACGGAGTCGAAGTCGGCGACGTCGGTGGACTTGAAACGCTCGGATCGGGTCTGAACGGGAACGAAGGCTGGTTCGGTCTCGATGATCGTCATTCCTCAGCCCACGCTGCCTTCCATGCCCATCTCGATGAGCTTGTTGAGTTCGAGCGCGTACTCCATCGGGAGCTCCCGCGCGATCGGCTCGATGAACCCGCGCACGATCATCGCCATTGCCTCGTCCTCTGGCAGGCCGCGGCTCATCAGATAGAACAGCTGCTCCTCGCTGACGCGGGAGACGGTCGCCTCGTGGCCGAGCTGCACGTCGTCCACCCGGATGTCGATGGCCGGGTACGTGTCGCTGCGCGAGATGGTGTCCACCAGCAGGGCGTCGCAACGCACCGTGTTCGCCGCGTGGTGGGCATCCTTCTCCACCCGTACCTCACCGCGGTAGCCGGCACGTCCGCCGCCTCGCGCGATCGACTTGGAGACGATCGAGGACTGCGTGTACGGCGCCATGTGAATCATCTTGGCGCCGGCGTCCTGGTGCTGACCCGGGCCTGCGAACGCCACGGAGAGCGTCTCGCCCTTGGCGTGCTCCCCCGCCAGGTAGATGGACGGGTACTTCATGGTCACCTTGGACCCGATGTTGCCGTCGATCCACTCCATGGTGGCGCCCTCGTGCGCGATGGCGCGCTTCGTGACCAGGTTGTAGACGTTGTTCGACCAGTTCTGGATGGTCGTGTAACGAGCGCGTGCGCCCTTCTTCACGATGATCTCGACGACGGCCGAGTGCAGCGAGTCGGACTTGTAGATCGGGGCGGTGCAGCCCTCGATGTAGTGCACGTAGCTGTCTTCGTCGGCGATGATGAGCGTGCGCTCGAACTGGCCCATGTTCTCCGTGTTGATGCGGAAGTAGGCCTGCAGCGGGATGTCTACATGCACGCCCTTCGGCACGTACACGAACGATCCCCCGGACCACACGGCGGTGTTGAGCGAGGCGAACTTGTTGTCGCCTGCCGGGATCACGGTGCCGAAGTACTCCTCGAAGAACTCGGGGTTCTCGCGAAGAGCGGTGTCGGTGTCTTTGAAGATCACGCCTTGGCGCTCGAGGTCCTCGCGGATCTGGTGGTACACCACCTCGGACTCGTACTGCGCGGCGACGCCCGCGACCAGGCGCTGGCGCTCGGCCTCGGGGATGCCGAGTTTCTCGTACGTGTTCCGGATGTCTTCAGGCAGGTCCTCCCAGCTCTGTGCCTGCTTCTCCGTGGAGCGCACGAAGTACTTGATGTTGTCGAAGTCGATCTCGGAGAGGTCGGCTCCCCATGTCGGCATCGGTTTGCGCTGGAAGAGCTGGAGAGCCTTCAGCCGGCGCTGGAGCATCCACTCCGGCTCGTTCTTGAGAGCCGAGATGTCGCGGACCACCTGATCGGAGAGACCGCGTCGGGCAGTGGCCCCCGCCTCGTCTGAATCGGCCCAGCCGAACTCGTACTGGCCGAGGCCGGCGAGCTCGGGACGGTCGATGAGAACGTCTGACATTGTGATTACCTCGTTTTCCTGCCGCCCGTGACCGGCTTCAGACCGGCTCCCACCTACGTGTGCGTGTCATCGCGGGTCGGTGACACCGAGGCAGGATTGTGCGGATGGCTTGCGAGTGCGAACGGTGCACTCCTGAACCACTCGATTCTACAGGGCGGCCCCGCGCCCGAGCCGAATATGGGCCGATGCTCAGCGGACGCGACGGGTCGGCGCGACTTCGCGGCGGTCAGTCGTCTTGCCGGCCGTACGCGGCCGCGATCTCCTGCGGCGACGCCCATCGGCTGTAGGTGGGCGACTGCGGCCACCCCTCCGGCGAATCCTGCCACTCCTCCTGCCGGCCGTACGGCAGCACATCGATCAGCGGGAAAGTGTGGCTGAGCTGCTCGACGCCGCGCCCGCTCGTGTGCCAGGTGCGGTAGACCGTATCGCCGTCGCGGAGGAACACGTTGACGGCGAATCCGCCGCCGGCGGGAGCGTCCACATCAGCGCCGAATGGGCTGTTCGCTGTGGAGTACCAGTCGAAGCGGTTGCCGACCTTCTGCTTGTATGCCAGTGCCTCATCGATCGGTCCCTGCGTCACGATGACGAAGCGGGCGTCGTATGGCTCGAGGAATTCGAAGCGGGTGAACTGGGCGGTGAAGCCGGTGCATCCGGGACATTGCCATTCCTCATCGTCGAACCACATGTGGTTGTAGACGATCAGCTGGCTTCGGCCCTCGAAGACGTCGGCCAGCCGCACCGGACCGTTCTCGCCCTCCAGCGTGTAGTCGGGCATCCGCACCATGGGCAGTCTTCTGCGCTGGGCGGCGACAGCGTCGAGCTCCCTCGTCGCAGCCTTCTCACGCATGCGCAGAGCTTCCAGTTCTCGGCGCCAGGTCTCCTGATCGACGACGGGCGGTAATGCAGTCATGAGGATCTCCCACCGGTTCGCTGTGTTATGCCGATGATGGCCACGTTAGGTGCGGCCTGCGACAAAGACCAGAGTGAGCGGAGATCGGGTGGTGCCGAATATCTCCGCGTCAGCGATCGGCGAACGAACCGGCGATGCCGCCGAGGGAGAAGTAGCGATTCAGCAGCCCGAAGATGAGCAGCGGCGGGATCACGATGACCAGCACGAGTCCCGGAGTGCGTGCAGCCTGCAGCCCGATGGGCAGGGTGTAGAGCGCGTTCGACTTGATGAAGACGAGAGCGACGAGGTAATCGTTCCAGGTGAGCAGGAAGCAGTAGATCGCCGTGGAGACGATGCCCGGCCAGCAACTGGGCAGCACGACTCGTACGAACGAGCCGAGCACGCTGCATCCGTCGAGCCAGGCGGACTCCTCTAGGCGCAGCGGCACCGCGTCGATGGCGGCGGTGAGCATCCAGACCGCCACCGCCACCGACAGCCCGATGTAGATGATCGTGAGGCCGCCGAGCGAGTCGACAAGGCCGGCTCTGGCGAACAGCACGAAGAGCGGGATGACCAGCACGACGACCGGGAGCGACTGCACGATGAACAGAACGAGCGAGTAGGCGGCGACGAGCCGGCCCCGCCCCCGCGACAGGGCGTAGGCCGCGGGCGCCGCGACGACGATCGCGACCGCCGTCGTCACGCTGGCCACGAGCAGACTGTTGCCCAGCCACGTCAGCGCAGGGGTGAATCGGAACGTGGCGAGGATGCCCGCCAGCGGTCCGCCCGCTCCCTGCCGGCCTCCGGGCGCGCCGGGCAGGAACGCCGCCGCGAGAACGGGCCAGAGCGGCGCGGTGACCAGTGCGCAGATGACGACGATCGCGATGAGACGCGCACCCGACGAGGCCGCGGAGCGCACCCTCCGGCGCACCGGCGCGGCCGGCACTCAGTTCGCCCGTTCGGGCAGCGGCGCGGTGCTCTTCGCACGATCCGCGTTGACGGCCCGCTCGGCCGTCGCCATGTGCACGCTCGGGAACAGCCCGGGGTTCACGTCGAGCAGCACACGGAGCACGCCCACCCAGACCAGGGCCGCCAGCAGAAGGTGGATCGCCACCAGCAGCGAAGGAAGCGCGGTCAGCGACTGTGCGAGGCCGACGGCGGCCTGCACGACGACCACACCGACGAACATCGCCGTGCGACGCAGCGGAGTAATCGCACGTGAACGCCAGAGCACGACCCCGAGCACGATCGCCACCACGAGGGTGACCGTTCCGAGCACGCCGTGCACGATCGTGATGTCGACCCAGTCGAAGGCCATGCGCGGCACCTCGACGGTGTCGCCGGAGTGCGGCCCCGACCCCGACACGAGCGTCCCGACGACGATCAGCACCGCGGTGAGCACCGCCAGCACCCAGCTGAAAACACGGGCCGGCGGCGTGATGCGTGCGAGGGCATCCTTCGAGACGGCCGCCTCGTGCACGCGATGCCAGGTGAGCGTCGTGGTCGTGAGCAGACCCATCGCCATCACGAAGTGGAAGGCGACGACGTAGGGGTTGAGGCCGGTCCACACGCTGACGCCGCCCGCCACCGCGTTGACCACCACGAGCCAGAACTGCGACCAGGCGAGCCGCGTGATGCTGCGTGCGCGCGGCTTCTGCAGCCGCGCGGCGATGATCACCCATGCGACGGCGATGCACAGCACGACGGTGAGCATGCGGTTGGAGAACTCGATGACCGCGTGGATGCCCATGGCCGGCGTCGGCGTCAGCGACGTCGTGTCGCAGGTGGGCCAGGTCGGGCATCCGAGCCCGGACCCCGTGACGCGCACGATGCCGCCGCCGAGCACGATCAGCACGCTGACCACGAGAGATGCCGTGGACGCCCAGCGCAGCGATCGGGGCGAGAGCGTGTAGCGGTCGGCGAGCCAGCCGAGCGGAGTCTTGACCGTCACGATCAGAACGGGAGGAGCGGGTCGATGGCTATCGCGAGGAACAGCACCGACAAGTAGGTGATGGAGCCGTGGAACACCCGCATCGGGGAAGGGTTCTCGTGCCGGATGGCCAGCGAGTACAGGCGATGCGTCTCGTAGATGAACCACACGCCGGCGGCCAGCGCGGTGAGCGTGTAGACGAGACCCATGTGTGCGACCGGCACGAGGAGCAGCGAGCACGCCACGGTCGCCCAGGCGTACAGGATGACCTGCAGTCCCACGACAGCGCGACCACGGGTGACGCCGAGCATCGGGACGCCGACCGACTTGTAGTCGTCGCGGTAGCGCATCGACAACGGCCAGTAGTGCGGAGGCGTCCACAGGAAGACGACGCCGAACAGGATGAACGGTGCCCAGTCGAGCGACTCCGTCACGGCGGCCCAGCCGATGAGCACGGGGAAGCATCCCGCGATGCCGCCCCAGATGATGTTCTGCTGCGTGCGGCGCTTCAGCCACAGCGTGTAGACGAACACGTAGAACAGGATCGCCACGACCGAGAGCAGCGCGGCCAGCCAGTTGGTCGTGAAGTAGAGCCACACCGTCGAGGCGACGGCGAGCGCCCAGGAGAAGACGTAGGCCTCACGGGGGGTCAGCTCCCCTGTCACGAGCGGACGGTTCTTGGTGCGCCGCATGACCTTGTCGATGTCGCGGTCGATGTAGCAGTTGAACGCGGCGGCGGAGCCGGCGCTCATCGCGCCGCCGATCACTGTCGCGGCCACCAGCCAGAGGTTCGGCACGCCGCCGGCGGCGAGGAACATCACCGGGATCGTGGTGACGAGGAGCAACTCCATCACCCGGGGTTTGGTAAGGGCGACGTAGGCGGCGAACTTGCGCCGGAACCCGATCCTGGCCGGTACTGTCCGGCTCGTGGCGGCTACGTCCATCGCTCCTCAATCACGTCGACACTCAACGCTCAATCCTAGGTCATGGAGTCGATGCCCATCCCCGCCGTCACACTCGTTCACACGGCCACCGGGTTTTGTCGGGTGGCCACAGCGCAGGGCCTCCTCAGCCCGCTGGAAACTGGCAATCTCCCTATACTTGGGTGTGCTCGCCTATCGATGCGCGCGCACTACCTCTCACCGGTGCGGGTCCGTTCGACGGGCCCCTCGTTCGCACCGACGAATAAAGAAGGGTCAGTCTCAAGTGGCAGCACTGCAATGGGATCCCATTGACAACAAGGCAGTAGACACCGCGCGCGTCCTTGCCGCGGACGCCGTCGAGAAGGTGGGAAACGGGCATCCCGGCACCGCCATGAGCCTGGCACCGGCCGCGTACCTGCTGTTCCAGCGCGTCATGCGCCGCGACCCCAAAGACCAGCACTGGCTGGGACGCGACCGGTTCGTGCTCTCCGCAGGCCACACCTCCCTCACCCAGTACGTGCAGCTCTACCTCGGCGGGTACGGACTCGAGCTCGACGATCTGAAGGCGCTGCGCACCTGGGGCTCGCTGACACCCGGCCACCCCGAGTACCGCCACACCGACGGCATCGAGATCACCACGGGTCCGCTCGGCCAGGGACTTTCCTCCGCCGTGGGCTTCGCGTACGCGTCCCGGTTCGAGCGCGGACTGTTCGACCCGGATGCCGCCCCCGGCACCAGCCCGTTCGACCATTTCGTCTACGTGATCGCCAGCGACGGCGACATGGAGGAAGGCGTGACGAGCGAGGCATCCTCGCTCGCCGGCCACCAGGAGCTCGGCAACCTCGTCGTGCTGTACGACAGCAACCAGATCTCCATCGAAGACGACACGAACATCGCGTTCACCGAAGACGTGAAGGCGCGTTACGAGGCCTACCACTGGCACGTGCAGGTCGTGGACTGGAAGAAGACGGGCCAGTACGTCGAAGACGTGCAGGCGCTGTTCGACGCCATCGAAGAGGCCAAGGCCGTCACCGACAAGCCGTCGCTGATCGTGCTGAAGACCATCATCGGCTGGCCGAGCCCGAAGAAGCAGAACACCGGCAAGATCCATGGCTCCGCTCTCGGCGGCGACGAGCTGCGTGCCGTCAAGGAGGTTCTCGGCTTCGACCCGGAGCTGACCTTCCAGGTCTCCGACGAGGTCATCGAGCACACCCGCAAAGCGATCGAACGCGGCGCACAGGAGCGGGCCGAGTGGCAGGTCGGCTTCGACGAGTGGGCGGAGGCGAATCCGGAGCGCAAGGCGCTGCTCGACCGGTTGCTCGCCGGGGAACTGCCGGACGGCGTCGAGGATGCCCTTCCGGTGTTCGAGCTTGGCAAAGACGTCTCCACCCGCGCCGCGGGCGGCAAGGTGCTGAACGCGATCGCGCCTCTGCTGCCCGAGCTGTGGGGCGGCTCCGCCGACCTCGCCGAGTCGAACAACACGACGATCGAGTCGGGCGCCTCGTTCGTGCCGACCGAGCGCTCCACGCACGAGTGGGCGGGAAACCCCTACGGACGCGTGCTGCACTTCGGCATCCGCGAGCATGCGATGGCGGCCATCCTGAACGGCATCGTGCTGCACGGCCCGACGCGGCCGTTCGGCGGCACGTTCCTCATCTTCAGCGACTACCAGCGTCCCGCGCTGCGGTTGGCCGCGCTGATGAGCATTCCGTCGATCTTCGTCTGGACGCACGACTCCGTCGCCCTCGGCGAGGACGGCCCGACGCACCAGCCGATCGAGCAGCTGGAGACGCTGCGCGCCATCCCGAACTTCACGGTGGTGCGCCCGGGCGACGCCAACGAGGTCGCATACGCGTGGCTCGAGATGCTCAGGCGCCGCGGCGGCCCGATGGGCATCGCGCTCACCAGGCAGAACATCCCCGTGTTCGAGCGCGGCGATGGCGAGGCATCCGGTGACACATTCGCCTCGGCGGCGGGTGTCGCCAAGGGCGGATACGTGCTGGCCGAGGCCCCGGGCGGCACGCCGGACGTGATCATCATCGCGACCGGCTCCGAGGTTCAGCTGGCTGTCGCCGCCCGCGAGACACTGAAGGCCGACGGGGTGAACGCCCGCGTCGTCTCGATGCCCAGCCAGGAGTGGTTCGAGGAGCAGAGCGCGGAGTACAAGGAATCGGTGCTGCCGGCATCCGTCACCGCACGCGTCTCCGTCGAGGCCGGTCGTGCGCTCACGTGGCGCCCGTACATCGGCGACAAGGGCCGCAGCGTGTCGATCGAGCACTTCGGGGCATCCGCCGACTACAAGACGCTGTTCCAGAAGTTCGGCATCACCGCCGACGCCGTCGTCAACGCCGCCAAGGAGACGATCGCGGCCCAGTAGGCGCGGTCGGGCGAGCGAAAGAACCTAAGAGAAGAAGAGGCGAGAAGAATGACCGAATCCCCCACTGCACGGCTTGCCGCCGAGGGCGTGAGCATCTGGCTCGACGACCTGTCCCGCGACCTGATCACCTCGGGCGGACTGCAGAAGCTGATCGACACCCGCAACGTGGTCGGTGTCACCTCCAACCCGACGATCTTCGCCACGGCGCTGTCCAAGGGCGACGCGTACGACGAGCAGGTGCGTCAGCTCGCCGCAGAGGGCAAAGACGTGCACGAGGCCGTCTTCGAGATCACCACGACGGATGTGCGCAACGCCGCCGACGTGTTCGCTCCGGTCTTTCAGGCATCCGGCGGAGTGGACGGCCGAGTCTCGATCGAGGTGGAGCCTTCTCTCGCGCACGACGCGGAAGGCACGACCGCCCAGGCCAAGCAGCTCTGGGAGAAGGTCGGCAAGCCGAACGCGATGATCAAGATCCCGGCCACGGTCGAGGGTCTGGAGGCCATCGCTGCTGCGACCGCCGCCGGCATCAGCGTCAACGTCACGTTGATCTTCAGCCTCGAGCGCTACCGGCAGGTGATCGACGCCTACCTGAGCGGTCTCGAACAGGCGAAGTCCGCCGGAATCGACCTGTCGACCATCCGCTCGGTCGCCTCGTTCTTCGTCTCCCGCGTCGACACCGAGATCGACAAGAGGCTCGGTGCGATCGGCACCGACGAGGCCGAGGCGCTCAAGGGCAAGGCCGCGGTGGCCAACGCGCGGCTGGCCTACCAGGTGTTCGAGCAGGCGTTCGACTCGGAGCGCGCGAAGGTGCTGCTGGCGGCGGGAGCCAACAAGCAGCGGCCGCTGTGGGCATCCACCGGCGTCAAGGACCCTTCGTACCCTGACACGCTGTACGTGACCACGCTGGTCGCGCCGGACGAGGTCAACACGATGCCGGAGAAGACGCTCGAGGCCACGTTCGACCACGGTGAGATCACGGGCAACACGATCGCCGGCACGTACGACGAGTCGAATGAGGTGCTGAACAAGATCGCCGCGCTGGGCATCTCGTACGACGACGTCACGCAGACGCTGGAAGACGAGGGCGTCGAGAAGTTCGACGTGTCATGGGCTCAGCTGCTCGACACGGTCACCGCGGCGCTCCAGCAGGCGGGCGCGGCGGAGACCGTGCGGTGAGCTTCAAGATCCACGTCTCGGGCGACGCGGAAGCGGCGGTCAGATCGGCCGTGCCCGGCCTGGTGAACGACCTGGTGGCCTCCGGTATCACCGCTCAGGATGCGGCGCTCTGGGGGCCGGACGCGGAGGCCGAGGCGGGCATCCGCCTCGGCTGGACAGAGGCCGTCGCCATCTCACGCCCGCTCGTGCCGCGGATCGTCGAGCTTCGTGAGAAGTTCCTCGCCGAGGGCATCGACCACTTCGTGCTGAGCGGGATGGGCGGCTCGTCCCTCGCCCCCGAGGTGATCACGCGAACGGGCAACCTCGAGCTGACCATCCTCGACACCACCGATCCAGGGCAGGTGCTCGATGCCGTGAACGACAGGCTGCGCTCCAGCGTGCTCATCGTGTCGTCGAAGTCGGGCTCCACCGTGGAGACCGACAGCCACCGTCGCACATACGAGAAGGCGTTCCGGGATGCCGGCATCGACCCCGCCGAGCGCATCGTCGTGGTCACCGACCCTGGCTCGCCGCTCGATGCTTCCGCCCGGGAGGCCGGCTACGCGGTGTTCAACGCGGACCCGAATGTCGGGGGTCGCTACTCGGCGCTGACCGCGTTCGGGCTGGTGCCCTCCGGTCTCGCCGGTTTCGACATCGAGGAGCTGCTGGAAGAGGCCGAGACCATCTCCCTCGAACTCGCGATCGACGACGAGACGAACCCGGGGCTGATCCTTGGTGCCGCCATCGCCGGCACCAAGCCCCTGCGCGACAAGCTCGGTATCGTCTCCGACGGCACGCACATCGCGGGCTTCGCCGACTGGGCCGAGCAGCTCATCGCGGAGTCGACCGGCAAGGAGGGCAAGGGGTTCCTGCCCGTCGTGCTCGACGTGGTCTCCCCCGAGCTGTCGCAGAACCTGTCCGACCTGCAGGTCGTGCGACTGGTCGACAACGCAGCGGCTCACCACCTCTTCCCTGCCGATCGGCATCGCGGCGAGATCCTGGTCTCCGGCTCGCTCGGCGCCATGTTCCTGGTGTGGGAGTACGCGGTTGCGGTTGCTGGCCGACTTCTCGGCATCGACCCGTTCGACCAGCCGGACGTCGAGTCGGCCAAGAAGGCTGCACGCGGCCTGCTGGACGCGCGTCCCGAGCCGACGGAACCGGCTTTCGTCGACGCCGGCATCGAGGTCCGCGGCGACCCCGCGGTGCTCCGCGATGCGGCGACCGTGGATGCTGCCATCGGTGCACTGCTGGAGCAGCTGCCGGTCAACGGGTACGTCGCCGTCCAGGCGTACGTGAACCGGCTGGCGCTGCCGCAGTTGTCAGGCATCCGTGATCTGCTGGCGGCCAGGGCCAAGCGCCCCGTCACGTTCGGCTGGGGGCCGCGCTTCCTGCACTCGACGGGACAGTTCCACAAGGGCGGTCCCGCCGTCGGCGTGTTCCTGCAGATCCTCGCCCGCGAGCCGGACGACCTGCAGGTGCCAGACCGTCCGTTCACGTTCGGCCAGCTGATCCAGGCTCAGGCCGACGGGGATGCCGCCGTGCTCGCACAGCACGGACGTCCCGTTGTCACTCTCACCCTCACCGACCCCACCACGAACGTCGAGACCCTCTTCGGCGACGTGGACGACTGAACCGACACGAGGAGATCCATGTCACCGGTGGCAATCACCGCGGATCATAATCCGCTCCGGGTACCGGAGGACCGCCGGCTCAACCGCATTGCGGGCCCGAGCAGCCTCATCATCTTCGGCGTGACAGGCGACCTGTCCCGCAAGAAGCTGATGCCCGCCGTCTACGACCTCGCGAACCGAGGCCTTCTTCCACCAGGGTTCGCGCTCGTCGGATTCGCCCGGCGCGACTGGGCGGACCAGGACTTCGAGAAGGTTGTCTACGACGCCGTCAAGCAGTACGCCCGCACCGAGTTCCGTGACGAGGTGTGGCGCCAGCTCGCTCGGGGCATCCGCTTCGTGCCCGGCGAGTTCGACGACGATGCCGCGTTCGAGCGGCTCAAGCAGACGGTCGACGCACTCGATCGCGAGCGCGGCACGATGGGCAACCACGCGTTCTACCTGTCGATCCCGCCGAAGGCGTTCCCGCTCGTCACCGAGCAGCTGCGTCGCTCCGGCCTGGCCGAGCAGTCCAAGGGATGGCGCCGAGTCGTCATCGAGAAGCCGTTCGGCTCCGACCTGAAGACAGCCCGCGAGCTGAACAAGGTCGTCGAGACAGTCTTCCCGCCCGACGCGGTGTTCCGCATCGACCACTATCTCGGCAAGGAGACGGTGCAGAACATCCTGGCTCTGCGCTTCGCCAACGAGCTGTACGAACCGATCTGGAACGCGAACTACGTGGACCACGTACAGATCACGATGGCCGAGGACATCGGCGTCGGCGGCCGTGCCGGCTACTACGACGGCATCGGCGCGGCTCGCGACGTCATCCAGAACCACCTGCTGCAGCTGCTCGCCCTGACGGCGATGGAGGAACCGGTGTCGTTCGACGCCGCCGACCTGCGTGCCGAGAAGGAGAAGGTGCTCAAGGCCGTTCGGTTGCCGAAGGATCTGGCCACCGCAACGGCGCGTGGTCAGTACTCGGGCGGATGGCAGGGCGGCGAGAAGGTCGTCGGGTTCCTCGACGAGGACGGGATGAACCCGCATTCCACGACCGAGACCTATGCCGCCATCAAGCTCGAGATCGGAACCCGCCGATGGGCCGGCGTTCCGTTCTACCTGCGAGCGGGAAAGCGCCTCGGCCGCCGCGTCACCGAGATCGCCGTGGTGTTCAAGCGTGCACCGCAGCAGCTCTTCGCCGAGTCGCAGACCAGCGCGCTCGGCCAGAACGCCCTCGTCATCCGGGTGCAGCCGGACGAGGGCGTGACGATCAGGTTCGGCTCCAAGGTTCCGGGGGCCGGCATGCAGGTGCGCGACGTGAGCATGGACTTCGGCTACGGCCATGCGTTCACGGAGGCCAGTCCCGAGGCGTACGAGCGCCTCATCCTCGACGTGCTGCTCGGCGATCCGCCGCTGTTCCCGCGCCACGAAGAGGTCGAGCTGTCGTGGAAGATCCTGGACCCGATCGAGGAGTTCTGGGCATCGCACGGCGTGCCGGAGCAGTACCGGCCGGGAACCTGGGGCCCGGCATCCGCTGACGAACTACTCGCCCGCGACGGGCGGACCTGGAGGCGCCCATGATCGTCGACCTGCCCGACACGACCAGCAGCAATGTGTCGAAGACACTGATCAAGATCCGCGAGGAGGGCGGTGCTGTCGCACTCGGCCGCGTCCTCACGCTGATCATCGCCACCCGGCTCGGCCAGGAGGAAGAGGTCATCGAGGCGGCGAACGAGGCGTCGCGCGAGCATCCGATGCGCGTCATCGTCGTCTCGACGGCAGACCCCGATCATCCGCACGCGGATTCCGCAAGCCGGCTCGACGCGCAGATCCGCGTCGGCGGCGATGCGGGCGCGAGCGAGGTCATCGTGCTACGCGCCTACGGGGAGACCGCGAGCGACGAAGAGGGTCTGGTGACGGCGCTGCTTCTGCCGGATGCCCCCGTCGTCGTGTGGTGGCCGGGCACGGCGCCCGACGTGGTGTCCACCTCGGCGCTCGGACGCATCGCGACCTGCCGCATCACGGACTCGTCGTCTGCCGGCGACCCGCACGAGGCGCTGCTGCACCTCGCCGAGACGTACGCGCCTGGCGACACCGACTTCGCATGGACGCGGCTCACGCTGTGGCGGGCCCAGCTCGCGGCCGCGCTCGACCAGCCCCCGTACGAGCCGGTCGAGTCGGTCGAAGTTTCAGGTGCGCCCGACTCCCCGTCGACGGTGCTGCTGGCCGCGTGGCTGCGCCTTCAGCTGGATGCCCCCGTGCAGCACGACCTGACGGCGCGGCAGCGCGGGCTCAGCGGCATCCACGGCGTCCAGTTGCGCAGGGCATCGGGAACGATCGAGCTGGTGCGCGACATCCCCGATGTCGCGACGCTGAGCCAGCCCGGAGAGCCGACGCACGATCTCGCGCTCCCCCGGCGTAACCTGCGCGACTGCCTCGCCGAGGAGCTGCGCCGACTCGATCCGGACGAGCTGTACGGAAGGGTCCTGACCAAGGGCCTCCCGCTTCTGGAGTCCGAGGAACAGGAAGCGGCGGCACGATGACCGGTGAACGGCGCGTGCTCGTGCACCACGACCGGGACGCCCTGGTCTCCGCCGTCGCAGCACGCTTCCTCTCGAAGACGGCCGACCTCGTCGCCGACCGGGGCAAGGCGCACGTGTGCCTCACCGGCGGCACCGTGGGCATCGGCGTGCTCGCAGCCGTCGGCGGGTCCGAAGCTCGCGGCTCCGTCGACTGGTCGAAGGTGCACTTCTGGTGGGGCGACGAACGCTGGGTGGGCGCGGATTCCGACGATCGCAACGACAAGCAGGCGAGGGAAGCGCTCCTCGACAGCCTCGAGATCCCGGCGGCGAACGTGCACCCGTTCCCTGCACCGGACTCCGGTCTCGGGCTCGACGACGCGGCAGATGCCTACGCACGGGAGTTGGCGCGGTTCTCGAAGAAGGGGCTGCCGTACCCGCGCTTCGACATCACGTTCCTCGGTGTCGGGCCGGACGGGCACATCGCCTCGCTGTTCCCCGACCGCTCGGGCATCCGGGAGACCGAGCGCACCGTGATCGCCGTGCGGGACTCCCCCAAGCCGCCGCCCGAACGACTCAGCCTGACCCGGCCCGTGCTGAACGCGTCCGCGCGCATCTGGCTCGTGCTGGCCGGCGCAGATAAGGCATCCGCGCTCGGGCTGGCACTTGCCGGCGCCAGCTACACGGAGGTGCCGGCTGCGGGCGCGAAGGGCCGCAAGCGCACGGTCTTCTTCGTCGACCAGGATGCCTCGGCTGAGGTTCCGGAGAGCCTCATCGCGCAGGAGTATTGACCGGCACCGTGTAGGCGATCAGCTGAGGCGCGCGGTCGACGCGTCGAGGGCGAAGGCGCTGTCCGGAGGTCCCATACATCGCGCCGTCAGGGAATCCCGTGCTCTTGACTCCTGCGGCCGTGTGCCGGTCAGCTTCAGATACCTGCTCGAAAGCAGCGACGTGAGTGCGTCCGTCGGCTGGTACGGAGAACTTGCGCTATTTGGTCGGCGTGAGCCTGCCTCGACGCTCGCGAAGCTGCTTGAGCGCGTCGTCGAGGAGCTGCTCGGCCTCTTCCTCCGTGCGGCGCTCCTTCACATAGGCCAAATGCGTCTTATACGGCTCGAGCTTGGACATCGCAGGCGGGTTCTCCTTGTCCCGGCCCGCGGGAAGGCCCGACGTCGGGCAATCGATGATGTCCGGGATCTCCTCGTCGGGAAGGTTCGCTGCGAAGTAACGGACGGTCTCATTGCCGAGCGCGTCCCAGTACTGCACAGCGATCCGCTCTGCGTGGAAGCCGTGGTCCTGCTCGCCCATCGGGCCGGAACCGACCCGAGACCCCCTGATCGCGCTGCCGCCAGCTGACATGAATCCTCCTTGATCGCGCGAAAGGCAACGACGTACGCGTCGCTACGCGCTGAACTTCGTGATGAGCCCCAGCACGACGATGCAGGCGAACCAGACCAGACCGAGAACGACCGTGATGCGGTTGAGGTTGCGCTCAGCCACACCGGAGGCTCCGAGGTTGGAGGTCATGCCACCGCCGAACATGTCGGACAGACCGCCACCGCGTCCCTTGTGCAGCAGGATGAGGAGGGTCAGCAGGAGGCTCGTGATGCCGAGCAGCACCTGGAGAACGACCGTGAGAATCTGCACGAGTGAAGGGCCTTTCGGATTGCGGGAGGCGAGGATCAGTATATCGATTTCCTCAAACCCCGACGTGCTTCTGGTAGCGCACGATCGCCGAAAAGCCGTCCACATCGAGGCTCGCCCCGCCCACGAGCGCACCGTCGACATCCGGCTGACGCATGAAGCCCGCGATGTTGTCCGCCTTCACGGATCCGCCGTAGAGGATGCGCGTACCCTTTGCGGTGTCGTCGTCGAGGCGTTCGGCGATCGCGGCGCGCAGCGCTGAGGCGACCTGCTGCGCCTGCTCCGGCGTGGCCGCCTGTCCCGACCCGATAGCCCACACGGGCTCATACGCCACGACGAAGTCGGTGCCCTTCGGGAGCGACTCCAGCACCGCGTTCAGCTGCGCGACCGGCACGGCGCTGGCGCCGTGCGTCTCGAGGTCCTCGGCAGTCTCGCCCACGCAGATCAGCGGCACCAGCCCGGCGCCGAGCGCCGCTCCGGTCTTCGCCGCGACGACCTCATCCGTCTCACCGTGCAGCGTGCGACGCTCCGAGTGGCCGATGACGACGTAGGTGCAGTCCAACTTGGCGAGGAACTCTGCCGCGATTTCTCCGGTGAAGGCACCAGGGGCGTGCTCGCTGACATCCTGGGCCCCGTACACGATCGGAAGCTTGTCTGCCGCGACCAGGGTCTGCACGCTGCGCAGGTCAGTGAACGGCGGGAAGACGGCCACCTCCACAGCGCCGAAGTCGTGGCGGGCATCCTTCAGGCTCCATGCCAGCTTCTGCACGAACGCGATCGACTGCAGATGGTCGAGGTTCATCTTCCAGTTGCCGGCGATGAGCGGAACGCGGCCGCCTTGCGGCTGTCCACCGCCACGAGCCGTTGTCACACCTGCCATCCCAGCACCTCCAGTCCTGGCAGCGATTTGCCCTCGAGGAACTCGAGGCTCGCTCCCCCGCCGGTCGAGATGTGACCGAACTGATCGTCGTCGAAACCGAGCGCGCGCACGGCCGCGGCGGAGTCGCCCCCGCCGACGACGCTGAGTCCGCGCGTCTCGGTCAGAGCCTCGGCCACTGCACGGGTGCCGGCGGCGAACGGCGCCAGCTCGAACACGCCCATCGGTCCGTTCCAGAACACCGTCACCGACTCACGGACGATCTCCGCAAACTTCGCCGCCGTCTCCGGCCCGATGTCGAGGCCGAGTCCGGATGCTCCCCACGGGGTGTCCTCGATGCCCGCGATCGGACGCACCTCGTGCTCCGCGTCGGCGCCGAACTTCGACGCAACGACGATGTCCGTCGGCAGGATGAGCTCGACGCCGAGCTCCTGCGCCTTCTCGAGATAGCCGCGCACCGTCTCGAGCTGGTCCTCCTCCAGGAGGCTGGAGCCGACGTGGTAGCCCTGTGCGGCGAGGAAAGTGAACAGCATCCCGCCGCCGACGAGCAGCGTGTTCACGCGCGGCAGCAGGTGCCCGATCACGCCGAGCTTGTCGGAGACCTTCGAACCGCCGAGCACGACCGTGTACGGCCGCTCCGGGCTGCTGGTGAGGCGCTCGAGCACGTCGAGTTCGGTCGCGATGAGCAGGCCGGCAGCGCTCGGCAGCGCCTTGGCGAGCTCGTAGACGCTCGCCTGCTTGCGATGCACCACCCCGAAGCCGTCCGAGACGAAGGCGTCGCCGAACGCGGCGAGTTTCGCTGCGAAGGCGGCACGGTCATCTTCCGACTTGCTCGTCTCCCCCGGGTTGAAGCGGAGGTTCTCGAGCACCGCCACATCCCCATCGGCGAGCGACGAGACGGCATCCTTCGCAGACTCCCCGACCGTGTCGGTGGCGAAGCGCACCGGCTTGCCGAGCAGTTCGCCGAGGCGCGCCGCCACCGGCGCGAGGCTGTACTTCGGGTCGGGGGCGCCGTCCGGACGGCCGAGGTGCGAGATGACGACGACGCGGGCGCCCTGCTCGACGAGGGCGTTCAGAGTGGGCAGCGACGCGCGGACACGACCATCGTCCGTGATCTCCCCGTCCTTCAGAGGGACGTTGAGATCACAGCGGACGACGACCGTGCGACCGGCGAGCGCACCCAGCGAGTCGAGAGTGCGGAGGGTCAACCGAGTTCCTCGTCTGTCGCGATCAGAGACGCTCGGCGACGTACTCGGTCAGGTCGACGAGGCGGTTCGAGTAGCCCCACTCGTTGTCGTACCAGCTCGAGACCTTCACCAGATTTCCGCTGGCGTTCGTGAGGCCGGCGTCGAAGATCGACGAGTGCGGGTTGTGCTGGATGTCGGTGGAGACGATCGGGTCGTCGTTGTACTGCAGGATGCCCTTCAGCCGCCCGTCGGCCGCCGCGGCCTTGTATGCGGCGTTGATCTCGTCGACGGTCAGGTTCTCACGGCCGGTGACGAGCGTCAGGTCGACGATCGATCCCACTGGGACCGGCACGCGGTACGAGGAGCCGCTGAGCTTGCCGTTGAGCTCCGGGAGGACCAGGCCGATCGCCTTCGCAGCGCCGGTGGATGCCGGCACGATGTTGATCGCTGCGGCGCGTGCGCGGTGCAGGTCCTTGTGCGGGCCGTCCTGCAGGTTCTGGTCGGCCGTGTAGGCATGCGCGGTCATCATGAAGCCGCGCTCGATGCCGAACGTGTCGTTGAAGACCTTGGCCAGCGGGGCGAGGCAGTTCGTCGTGCAGGAGGCGTTCGAGATGATGTTCATCGTCGACGGGTCGTACTTCTCCTCGTTCACGCCCATGACGAACGTGCCGTCCTCGCCGGTCGCGGGTGCGGAGATGATGACCTTCTTGGCGCCGGCCGCGATGTGCTTGCGCGCCAGGTCGGCGTTGGTGAAGAAACCGGTGGACTCGATGACGATGTCGACGCCCAGCTCGCCCCATGGGAGGCCCGCCGGGTCGCGATCCGCCAGAACCTTGATCGGCTTGCCGTTCACCACGATGCTGTCGTCGGTGACCTCGACTGTGGCGTCAAGACGGCCGCCGACCGAGTCGTACTTCAAAAGGTGTGCAAGGGTCTTCGTGTCCGTCAGGTCGTTGACGGCGACGATCTCGAGGTCGCTGCCCTTCGCGAGTGCTGCGCGGAAGTAGTTGCGACCGATGCGGCCGAACCCGTTGATGCCGATCTTCACGGACACGAATGTCTCCTGTTACTGGGGCGCCGAAAAGGCGCTGGATTCGATGGGGGACGAACGGACGACGGTGTCCCGGGCGGTTCCCGCCCGGGACACCGACCCGCTTACGACAGTACCAGCAGGCCCGAGGTCTTCTCGCGCGCCCGCGTGAAGCGCTCCTGCACGTCGGCCCAGTTCGTGATGTTCCAGAACGCCTTGACGTAGTCCGCCTTCACGTTCTGATAGTCGAGGTAGAACGCGTGCTCCCACATGTCGAGCATGAGGAGCGGAACGGTCGCCGTCGCCAGGTTGCCCTGGTGGTCGTAGAGCTGCTCGATGATGAGCTTCTGCCCGAGGGAGTCCCAGGCGAGGATCGACCATCCGGAGCCCTGGATGCCCAGCGCAGACGCCGTGAAGTGCGCGCGGAACTTGTCGAACGATCCGAAGAACTCGTCGATCGCCGCGCCCAGCTCACCGGTCGGCTTGTCGCCGCCGTCTGGCGAGAGGTTCGTCCAGAACACAGTGTGGTTGACGTTGCCGGCGAGGTTGAAGGCGAGATCCTTCTCCAGCTTGTTGATGTTCGTCAGGTCGTCGTTGTCGCGCGCCTCGGCGAGCTTGGCGATGGCGGTGTTCGCCCCGTCGACATAGGCCTTGTGGTGCTTGTCGTGGTGCAGTTCCATGATCCGGCCACTGATGTTCGGCTCGAGCGCCGAGTAGTCGTATGGAAGGTCAGGAAGCGTGTAGTCAGCCATTCACTCTCTCCTCGTGATCGACCCGCGTGCGAGGTGCGCAGCGCGGTCTGAGCAACCGTTCCAGTTTAGTGAGCGCGCTGGAGGTTGGGGTGGCTACAGGTCGAGGTCGGCAGGAAGGCTGGCCTCGGTGCCGGGGATGCCCAGATCGGCGGCGCGCTTGTCCGCCATCGCGAGCAGGCGGCGGATGCGGCCGGCCACGGCGTCCTTCGTCATGGGCGGGTCCGCGTGGTGGCCGAGCTCATCCAGGCTGGCGTCGCGGTGCGAGAGCCTCAGTTCTCCTGCGTAGCGCAGATGATCCGGGATGGTGGGCCCGAGGATCTCCATGGCGCGCTCGACTCGTGCGCACGCGGCGACGGCGGCCTGCGCGGAACGCCGCAGGTTCGCATCGTCGAAGTTCACCAGGCGGTTGGCAGTGGCACGAACCTCCCGGCGCTGCCGCAACTCCTCCCAGGTGCGCACGGTGCCCGTCGCACCCATGCGGGCGAGCATCGCGCTGATCGCCTCGCCATCGCGGATGACCACACGGTGCACGCCGCGCACCTCGCGCGCCTTCGCAGGGATGTCGAGGCGGCCGGCCGCGCCGACCAGCGCCATCGCGGACTCGTTCCCAGGGCAGGTGATCTCCAGAGCAGCGGACCGGCCGGGGTCGGTGAGCGAGCCGTGCGCCAGGAACGCGCCGCGCCACACGGCGGCCAGGTCTTCCTTGGAGCCCGTGGTCAGCCGGTTCGGCAGCCCTCTGATGGGTCGCCGGTGCTGGTCGAGGAGTCCGGTCTGACGGGCGAGCGTCTCGCCCCCTTCGAGCACGCGGACCGTATATACCGTGTTCTTGCGGATGCCGCCGGCAGAGGTGACCGAGACCTCGCTGCGCACACCGTACAGTTCGGCGAGCGCCTTGCGTACGTGACGGGCCAGTGCGGGCGAGTCGAGTTCCGCCTCGACGGCGATGCGGCCGGAGATGAGATGGAGTCCGCCGGCGAGGCGCAGGATGGTGGCCAGTTCCGCTGCACGCACCGTGTTCTTGCCCGCCTCGACGCCGAGGAGCTCTTCTTTGACGTCAGCGGTCAGTGCCAATCGCGTGGTTCCGTTCTGTGTTGAAAGGTCTCGTGTCGGTCGTAGCTGCCGTCCGGGCAGGGAGGCGACGCGGTACGCGATGCGTCATTCCCGGCCGAGATCGCGGTGCTTGATCGCCACTGCGACGCCGGGAGCATCGCGCAGACGAGCGGCCAGCGCTTCCGCCATGGCCACCGAGCGATGCTTGCCCCCAGTGCAGCCTACCGCGATGGTGGCGTGCCGCTTGTTCTCTCTGCGATACCCCTCCAGCACCGGACGCAGTGCCTTCGAGTAGTCGTCTACGAACTCCACGGCGCCCGTCTGCTCGAACACGAAATCGCGCACCTCCGGGTCGAGACCGGTGAGCGCGCGCAGATCGGGCTGCCAGAACGGGTTGGGCAGGAAGCGCGCGTCGGCGACGAGGTCGGCATCCGGTGGCAGTCCGTATTTGAAGCCGAAGCTCATCAGCGTGAGCTGGATGTCTGCGGAGTCCTGAGCAGCGAAGATCTGGTTGATCTCCACGGCGAGCTGGTGGATGTTGAGGTCCGACGTGTCGATGATGATGTCGGCAGATTCGCGCAGCTCGCGTACGCGGGCACGTTCGGCAGTGATGCCGTCGAGGATCGTGCCGGTTCCCTGCAGCGGGTGCGGACGGCGCACGGACTCGAAGCGGCGCACGAGCGCGGCATCCGTCGCGTCGAGAAACAGCACGCGCACCTGCACGCCGCCGCGCAAAGACTGGATCATCTCCTGCAGGTCGGAGAACAGGCCGCGGCCGCGCACATCGACGACAGCCGCGACCCGCGGCAGTCGGGACCCTGCGCGGCCGGCCAGGTCGATGAGCGGGCGCAGCATCTGTGGCGGGAGGTTGTCGACGACGTACCAGTCGAGGTCTTCCAGCGCGTTGGCCACCGTGGAACGACCCGCTCCGGACATGCCGGTGACGATCAACAGCTCCTGCTGCTCCGAGCTCTCGGGTTCCTCGCCCATGCGTCCTCCACCACGCCGCGTGCTCCGCCACGCCGTCCCTGGTGCTCGGCGCTCGGCGTGATCGGGCTCACACCAGCCTATCGGCAACGCCGTTCGGCCAGTGCTGGCGGGGCTGGCAGACCTGCGACGGCGGTTCCGGTGACGGAGAGACGGATGTCTGCCTCGTGTCGGAACGTGACAGAACCGTAATCTTCGAGTACTTTCAGACGGTCGGTCTTGCCCCGGTACGTTTCCGTACGGATTCAACCGCACCGAGGCCGACGACGACACGAATCCCCTATGAACGAATCCCGCACGAAACACCGGGCCGCCCCGGCCGACCTCCGCAGCACGCGCATCCGGCGCGCAGATACGGGCAAGGAACGTCAGGCGACTCGTCGTGGCGGCACTGCGGGAGGAGTCCGGCGGGCGCTGCGTGCGTTCCTCATCTTCGGCGTCGTCGGCGGAATGTTCGCGACCGTCTCGCTGCCGGCCTTCGCCTCGTCGCCGCAGGGCGACCCGGTTGCGACGATGTCGTACCATCACGGCGCCGCTCAGCGACTCGCCATCGGGGCCGTCATGGCACCGGATCCGCAACACGACGACTTCTCCGCGACGACTCAGGAAGAGCTGGACCGCGCGAAGGCGGCGGCCGCTGCAGCGGCGAAGGCGAAGCAGGCGGCATCGGCGCTCGGCAACGTCGACCTCAACATGGTCGCCGCTGGTTCCGGCGCGGTGCGCTGGCCGCTGCCCTACTACGACTCGATCGGCGACGGATTCATGGCAAGGGGTGGCGAGCACCAGGGCGTGGACCTGCTCGTGGGTGCTGGGACGCCGATCTTCGCCGTGGCCGCCGGAACGGTGAAGGTCTCGAGCGAGAGCTACTACGGCTACGGCGTCGGAGTCGTCATCGAGCACGAGATCGGCGGGCAGCGGGTGGAGACGACCTACGGCCACATGACATACGGGAGTCGTGCCGTGCAGGCGGGAGACACCGTTGCCGTGGGACAGCTGATCGGTCTCGTCGGCAGCACGGGGCAGTCGACCGCGAACCACTTGCACTTCGAAGTGCGGGTCAACGGCGGCCTCGTCGATCCGTTGGCCTGGCTGCGGGCGAACGCGGGCTGACGGCACCGGCGAGTCTGTAGTTCCGGCTGACTCCCGCTCCGAGACTCAGCCCCGCAGCGCCTCCTCGACCGTCGCGGCGAGCCGCGGGCCGATGCCGCGCACCTCGGCGATCTGCTCCACGCCGGCCTTCTTCAGCTCGGCGACCGAGCCGAAGTGCCGCAACAGCTCCTTCACCCTGGCCGGGCCCAGTCCGGGCACGTCGGCGAGGACCGAAGCGATGTCCCGCTTCCGACGAGCGCGTTGATACGTGATCGCGAAGCGATGCGCCTCGTCACGAATGCGCTGCACGAGGAACAGGGCATCGCTGTTGCGGGGCAGGATGACGGGAAAGTCGGAGTCCGGCAGCCACAGCTCTTCCAGTCGCTTGGCGATCCCTGCGAGCTGGATGCCCGTCACACCGGACTCCTCCAGCGCACGCCTCGCCGCCGCGACCTGGGGCTGCCCGCCGTCGACGAGCAGCAGCTGCGGCGGATACGAGAACTTGCGCGGGCGCCGGCCCACCTCGGCCTCCGCGATGTCGTTTGCCGTACCCGCAGCATCCGAACCGTCCGCGTCCGCCGTCGCCGGCCCCTTGCTCGCCTCCTCGACGGCATCTGTGCCGGCCTCGTCCGGGTCGGACTTCAGGTACGCGAGCCGCCGGGTGAGCACCTGGTAGATGGATTCCGTGTCGTCGGTGGAAGCGGGAATGCTGAACCTGCGGTACTGGTCCTTTCGCGGAAGGCCGTCTTCGAACACGACCATCGACGCGACGATGTTGGTGCCGGAGAGGTGCGAGACGTCGTAGCACTCCATGCGCAGCGGCGCCTCGTGCATGCCCAGCGCATCCCGGATGTCTTCGAGTGCCTGCGACCGCGCGACGAAGTCCGCGCTTCGCCGGGTCTTGTACAGCATGAGCGCGTTCTTGGCGTTCGTCTCAGCGGTCTGCGCCAGCGCGGCCTTCTCCCCGCGCTGTGCGACGCGGAGTCGCACCTTGGACGGCGCCACTCCCCTGCTGCGCGTGCCTTGCGCACCTTGCGTTCGGCGCGTGCCGAGCCACAGTTCGAGCTCGGCTGCGTCATCAGGCAGCACCGGGACGAGGATCTCGCGCGGCGGGGCGAACTCTCCTTCGTAGGCATTCTCCAGCACCGTCTCGACGAGCTGGGCGACGTCGACGTCGAGCTCCTTGTCGACCACCCAGCTACGTGTTCCGCGAATGCGGCCGCTTCGCACGATGAACTGGTGAACCGCTGCGGCGAGCTCGTCGTCGGCGATGCCGAAGACATCCGTGTCGACGTCGTCCGAGAACACGACGGCCGTCTTCTCCATCACGGCGCGCATGGCCTGGATACTGTCGCGGTGGCGGGCCGCCGCCTCGTACTCCTGGTGCTCGGCGGCCTCGCGCATCCGCTGCTCGAGGGCACGCACGTAGCTGGTGTCGTTGCCGGCCATGAACGACACGAAGTCGTCGGCCACCTCGCGATGCTCATCCAGGGTGACCCGGCTCACACACGGTGCGACGCACTTGCCGATGTCGCCCAGCAGGCAGGGGCGGCCGGTCAGCTCAGCCCTGTGATACACGCCGTCTGAGCAGCTGCGCATCGGGAACGCCTTGAGCATGAGGTCGAGCGTCTCCCGGATGGCCCACACCTTGGTGTACGGGCCGAAGTAGCGCGCCCCCTTGATGCCGCGGTTGCGGGTGACCATGGCGCGCGGCACCTCGTCGGCGAGCGTGACCGCGAGGTACGGGTAGGTCTTGTCGTCGCGGAACTGCACGTTGAACGGAGGGTTGAACTCCTTGATCCACGTGTACTCGAGCTGCAGAGCCTCGAACTCGTTGGCGACGACCGTCCACTCCACGCTGGCGGCCGTGGTGACCATGCGCCTGGTGCGCTCGTGCAGATTGCGCAGTGGCTGGAAGTAGTTGCTCAGCCGGGCGCGGAGGTTCTTCGCCTTGCCGACGTAGAGCACGCGCTTCTTGGCGTCCCTGAACCGGTAGACGCCCGGTCCGGTGGGAATCTCGCCGGTCTTGGGACGATACGGGACGGTGTCTGCCATCGCGGATCAGGCGGTCTTCTGCTCGACGCGAGAGTCGGCATCCAGCATCTCGCGCAGGAACACGCCGGTGTGGCTGCCCTTGACGGTCGCGATCTTCTCCGGTGTGCCCGTCGCGATGATGCGACCTCCGCCTGAGCCGCCCTCCGGACCGAGGTCGATGATCCAGTCCGCGGACTTGACCACGTCGAGGTTGTGCTCGATCACGATGACCGTGTTTCCCTTGTCGACAAGACCGTTCAGCACCTCGAGCAGCTTGCGCACGTCTTCGAAGTGCAGCCCCGTGGTCGGCTCGTCGAGCACGTAGACGCTGCGGCCGTTACTCCGTCGCTGCAGTTCCGTCGCGAGCTTCACGCGCTGGGCCTCGCCACCGGAGAGGGTTGTCGCGCTCTGTCCGAGTCGCACGTAGCCGAGCCCCACGTCGACGAGTGTCTGCAGGTAGCGGTGGATGGCGGAGATCGGCTTGAAGAACTCCGCGGCCTCCTCGATCGGCATGTCGAGCACTTCGGCGATGTTCTTGCCCTTGTAGTGCACCTGGAGCGTGTCCCGGTTGTACCGGGCTCCCCCGCAGACCTCGCACGCGACGTACACGTCGGGCAGGAAGTTCATCTCGATCTTGATCGTGCCATCGCCTGAGCACGCCTCGCAGCGCCCGCCCTTGACGTTGAAGCTGAACCGGCCGGGCAGGTAGCCGCGAGCCTTCGCTTCGGCGGTTTCCGCGAACAGTGTGCGGATGCGGTCGAACACGCCGGTGTACGTCGCCGGGTTCGACCTCGGTGTACGGCCGATCGGCGCCTGGTCGACGTGGACGACCTTGTCGAGGTGCTCCGTGCCGGTGACGCGGGTGTGCTTGCCCGCCACTTTGCGCGCACCATTGAGGCGGTTCGCCAGCACCCGGTACAGGATGTCGTTCACCAGGGATGACTTGCCCGAGCCGCTCACGCCGGTGACGGCGACGAAGACGCCGAGCGGGAAGTCGACCGTCAGGTTGCGCAGGTTGTTGGCGTTCGCGCCGACGACGCGGAGCATCCGTCCCGGGTCGACCGGCCTGCGCACGGCGGGCGTCTCGATCACACGACGACCGGCGAGATAGTCGCCCGTGAGGGACTCCGCGTTGTCGAGCAGTTCGTCGTACGTGCCGGAGTGCACGACGCGGCCACCGCCCTCACCCGCTCCCGGCCCGATGTCGACGATCCAGTCCGCCGTGCGAATGGTGTCTTCGTCGTGCTCGACCACGATGAGCGTGTTGCCGAGGTTGCGCAGGGCGACGAGCGTGTCGATCAGCCGCCGGTTGTCGCGCTGGTGGAGTCCGATGCTCGGTTCGTCGAGCACGTAGAGCACCCCGGTGAGGCCGGAGCCGATCTGGGTGGCGAGCCGGATGCGCTGCGCCTCGCCGCCGGAAAGCGTCGCGGCCGCGCGGCCCATGCTGAGATAGTTCAGCCCGACCTGGATGAGGAAGTCGAGGCGCACCTTGATCTCGCGGAGCACCTGGGCGGCGATGACCTGCTCCCGCTCGGTCAGTTCGAGCTTGTTCATGAACGATCTGGCGTCGGCCAGGCTCAGGTCGGCGACGTCGGCGATGCTGTGGCCGTGGATGAGAACGGCCAGAACCTCGGGTTTCAGCCGTTTGCCCTGGCACACCGGGCACGGCACCTCGCGCAGGTACTCGGCCCAGCGCTGCCGTTGGGTGTCGGAGTCCGCCTGCAGGTACTGGCGCTCGATGTACGGCACCACACCCTCGAATCCCGACGTGTAGCTGAGCTCGCGGCCATAGCGGTTGCGCCACTTGACCTTGACCTTGAAGTCCTTGCCGCGCAGGATCGCGTCGCGCACGGTGCGCGGCAACTCGTCCCACGGCGCATCCAGATCGAAGTCGAGATCGCGGGCGAGGCCGTCGAGCAGCTTGTCGTAGTACTGATACAGGCCCTTGCCCTGGGTGCTCCACGGCAGGATCACGCCCTCCGAGATGCTCAGCGAAGGGTCGCCGAGCAGCAGTTCCTCGTCGACCGACATGCGAGTGCCGAGGCCGGAGCACTCGGGGCAGGCACCGAACGGCGCGTTGAACGAGAACGTGCGCGGCTCGATCTCGGTGAGCTGGATCGGGTGCCCGTTCGGGCAGGCGAGCTTCTCGCTGAAGTTGCGCGTCGCATCCGGCCCCGACTCGTCGACGAAGCTGACCGAGACGAGTCCGTCGGTCAGGCGAAGCGCGGTCTCGAGCGAGTCCGTGAGGCGGGTGAGGATGTCCGGGCCCGCGACCAAGCGGTCTACGACGACCGAGATGTCGTGCTTGTACTGCTTCTTCAGCGTCGGCGGGGCGGAGAGCTGCACCTGTTCCCCGTCGACGAGGGCACGTGAGTAGCCGGAAGCCGACAGCTCGGCGAACAGGTCGACGAACTCGCCCTTCTTCTGCTTGACCACCGGGCTGAGTACGAGGTAGCGGGTTCCCGGCTCCAGCTCCATGAGCTGGTCGGCGATCTGCTGCACCGTCTGCCGCTGGATGACCTCACCGCAGACCGGACAGTGCGGAACGCCGATGCGCGCCCAGAGGAGCCGCATGTAGTCGAAGATCTCGGTGATGGTGCCGACCGTCGATCGGGGGTTGCGGTTCGTGGACTTCTGGTCGATGGACACCGCCGGACTGAGGCCCTCGATGAAGTCGACATCGGGACGGTCCACCTGCCCCAGGAACTGCCTGGCATAGGCCGACAGCGACTCGACATAGCGGCGCTGCCCTTCGGCGAAGATGGTGTCGAACGCGAGCGACGACTTGCCCGACCCGGAGAGCCCGGTGAAGACGACCAGCGAATCCCGCGGGATCTCGACATCCACGTTGCGGAGATTGTGCACGCGGGCACCGCGAACGCTGAGTTTGGAGTGGGTTTCCACTTTCGAGATCGACACGGCGAAAAGTCTAGAGAGAGGGTCTGACAAACGAGTGAGCCGAGAGCGATGGATGCTTGCATCCACCCCGAGGCGATCGAGTTTTTTGAGCTGCGAAGCGGCGATCGCATTCGCCTGCCGCGAACGTCCGAGGCGGGTCGCCGGTCATCGCCTGCGGATGACGAGCACGACGAGCGCGCCGGCACAGACGGCGCCCACGGCGGCGAACGCTCCGGGCAGGGGCAGAAGCATCGGACGCACCGAGGCGAAGATGAGCACCGCGACGAGTACGCACTGAGCCGGCACCTGCACGGCCACCCAGCCGAGCAGCGGTCGGCGGAGCACTCGCGCCTGCAGTACCCCGCCCGGCTCGACCACGATCGAGAGCGCACCGATCACGTGCAGCAGGTGCACGACGGCGAGAGTGACGTACGGATGCCAGTCCGTGGGCTCGGGCACTCTCCCGAGCTGGGCCAGCGCGATGACGAGCGCACACCCCCACACCGCCAGCGTTGCGGGGAACAGGGCGCCGAGGATCGCGAGTGCGAGCCCGAGGTATGCGAACGGAACGGGCACCAGAAGAAGCGCGGCGACGCCGCCGACCAGTGCGATGGCGAGCCGCGGAGCGAATCCGGGCAGGTGCGGGCCGACGGAGATCCTGGCGTGCAGACGTTCGCTCATGACCGCCTCGGCCGGCTCACGGAGCGAAGGTCGGCTGCGAGCTCAGCAGACGACCGGTGCCAGGCGATGACATCGGCACCCACCGCACGCAGATCGAGCAGCCTCTCGTCGCGGCGGCCGAGCACCACGCGCAGCGCGAGGAGCTGGCGACGGTTCAGACCGTTCACGTCGGGCCGCGGCAGCGTGTCGACGGCCAGCACGCGGTGTCCGGCGGCGCGCCACAGGGATGCCAGCCGTACCGCATCGCCGTCGAGGAACGTGGAGAGCAGCACGATCATCGCACCCGGCGCGACAAGCGGCGTGCGCGCGCGCGTGAGGAAACGCGGATGCGGCGCCGTGCGCGCGATCGCCGCCTTCAGCCGCTCGCGCTGCCGGCCGCCCGAGCCGCGAGGCACCGCTCCTCCGGCCCGCGACAGCACCTGGAACGCCACCGCGTCGCCCGCGTCGAGGTAGGCGGAGGCGAGGCTCCAGGCGGCGTCGCGGGCGACATCCATCGACGTCGTCCCGGTCAGCGTCGGGTCACCGAGCGTCCACTCGGCGACCGCTTCCCCCACGTCGTCCGCGTCGTCGAACACGATCGCGACGTCGATGTCGGAGGTGGCGTTGGTGCGTCGTACGTACAGGTCGCCGGGCCGCCGAGCCAGGCGGGCCGTGGCCTTCCAGTCCACCCGGCGGAGCCGGTCGCCGCTGACGAACGGGTGGATGTCGCGGAACTCGCCGCCGTCGCCCGGTCGGCCGGACTGGTGTGCACCGGTGAGTCCACGCAGCCGGTGAGGGACGGGCAGGAAACGGATCGGGGTCAGCTCCGGCTCGACGACCACGTGGAGGGAGGTAGGAGGTGCGACGTCGGCGACGAACGCCGCTCCGCGAGTCACACCACGCTGCTCCGCCGCGAGGAGTTCCTGCTCGCCGGAGTGCGCCAGGGGAACCCGTGCGTGCAGTCGGGCGGGTGGAACCACGGCGAACTGCTGCACCTCGAACCCGAGCGTGGTGACGCGCAGCAGCACGAGTTCGACGTCGTCGGAAGCAGTCACCTCGATGTGCACCGGTGCCGCCGGCCGATACGTTTCAGCGCGTACGGCGGCCCTCGCGGTTCGCGTCCGTTCGCGCGCCGGCGGTCGCTCGGCCGGCTCCTCCCCCTGCGTCTGCACGAGAGTCACCTCGACCGAGTCCGTCGCGGGCCGTCTCGTCGCGATGGCCACGGCGACGAAGAGTGCCACGCCGACGAGCGCGACGTCGCCACGGCCGAACACGATCGCCGCCGCGCAGACGATCAGCCCGCACAGCGTTCCGGCCGCGGGGACGGCGGTGCGCCGCCAGATCGTCACGACCCTGTTCCGTCACGCACCGTTCCGGCCCGCGCCACCACGGGCGGGCCCGGCACCATGTCCACGATGCCCGCGACGATGCGTGCGGCATCCGTTCCTGCGGCCCATGCGGCCGGCGTCAGAGTGAGGCGATGCGCCAGCGCGGGCACCGCAACGCGCTTGACGTCGTCGGGCGTGACGTAGTCCCTGCCGTCCATCACCGCCAGCGACCGGGCGACGAGCATGAGCGCCTGCGAACCGCGAGGCGACGCGCCGACCTCGACCGTGCGGTCGGCACGGGTGGCCGCCGCGAGGTCGACGCAGTAGCGCAGGATGTCCGCATCCACGTGCACGCGCTCGACGCCCGCCTGCATGGCCAGCAGGCCGCCGGCATCCGTCACCGCGGCAACCGTTGCCACCTCCCGGCGGCGTGCCAGCCGGTTCGCGAGCACCCGCTCCTCCTCCGCACGGTCCGGATAGCCGACGCTCAGCCGCACCAGGAACCGGTCGAGTTGCGCCTCCGGAAGGGCGTAGGTGCCCTCGTACTCGATCGGATTCGCGGTCGCGATCACGTGGAACGGGGCGGACAGTGCGAAGCTCGTCCCCTCTACCGTCACCTGTGCTTCCGCCATGGCCTCCAGCAGCGCGGACTGCGTCTTCGGTGCGGTGCGGTTGAGCTCGTCCGCCAGAAGCAGACCGGTGAAGACGGGCCCTGGCCGGAAGACGAAGTCCCCGCTGGCCGGGGCGTACACATACGAGCCGGTGATGTCGGCGGGTAGCAGGTCCGGTGTGCACTGGAGGCGCCGGAACGGCAGACCCATGGCCGAGGCGAGGCTGCGCGCCGCCAGCGTCTTGCCGAGGCCCGGTACGTCTTCGAACAGCACGTGGCCCCCCGCAAGGATGCTCGCCATGGCGATGCGCAACGGCTCACCCTGCCCGATGACGACGCTCTCCACGGCGGCCAGTACCGCGGTCGTCGTCTCGGCGATGGACGCGATGGATGCGGCCTCGGTCTGCGAGCGCACTGTCATGCTGTCGTCGGTCACAAGAGATCAGTGTCCTCTTCTGTCGGGTGTGGATGGAGCGTCGGAAAGGCCGTCCAGCACATCGAGACAGCCCACCAGCTGTGCGACCGAGGGAAGCACGCCTCGTACCGGGTTCAGGGCGGCGTACGACGGCTCCCCGATGAGGGCGACGATCGCGTCCCGATCGCCCGCCGACGAAAGGTCGAGGCCGAACCGTGCAAGGCGCACGGCGGCCAGTTCGCGTACGGCTTTGAAACCCGGTTCGCGCACCGATCCTCTGCGCATCTGGAACCCCCACGCGAGCCGGGAGACATCCGACCGCGTGCCAGGTCGCGGCGTCGGGCGTTCGAACGGCCAGCGTACGGCGCTCGGTCCGCTGTAGGCGGCCCAGGCGAGGCCGATCGCGATCGTGAGGAACCCGATCGCGCAGGCGAACCCGAGATCGACTCCGAAGAACCAGAGCACGACGCTCGCGACCACGCCGGCCGCCACGGCTCCAACGGTCCTGCCCGCTGTGATGCCGCCGGGACGGCCTTGCGGATCTGTCACGGGGTGCCTCCCCGATCCTCGAGGGCGGAGGATCCGCTGCTCGGCAGATCCGGTACCGGGCGGTGCTGCGCCCTGCCGGCGTTAGTCGATTCGTGCCACGAATCCCGCAATCGGGCGAGGCAGGCGCGCGCCGACTCGACCGTGCTCGCGTCGACCTCATGCCCGCCGAATCTCACCCCCTGGTACAGGTCGAGCAGGGTGAGCGCGGCATCTCGATCGGTGCCGAAGCGGGCGATGATACGGGTCGTGTACTCGCCGGGCGTCTCCGACGGGCGGCGCCCCGCGCCGGATGCCTCCGCCGCCTCCTGCAGACCGAGCCACGCCCGCACGATGGCATCGTGCGGCTCCCTGGCGTCGTCGAGCAGTGCGATGGCGCGATCGATGCCGCGCACCACGACCGGCGCGATCGGGTCGTCGGTGCGAGTGTCCGCGGTCGGCGCCGAGACCGCGGACACTCGGCCATCCCTCGGCTCCGTGATAACCCGCGATCGGCGCAGAAAGCGCCTGATGAGGTAGACGAGGATGCCCGCCACCACGATCGCCGCCAGTGCCGCCCATAGCAGCCACAACTGCAGCTCGGCCGGCGAGAAGTGCTGCGCCGGCCCAGGGACCGCGCTGCTGGTCTGGAACGGTGCGGGCGCGACGGAACGCGGTGCTCCGTTCCCGGCCGTCGGGAGCCAGAGCGGCCGCCCTGCGCGGAGCGGTCCCGACACCAGCGTTCCCATGACCAGGGCGAGCCCGAGCAGCGTGACGGCGACGATCACACCGATTGCCGATCGTCGAGGATCCGCACCGCCCTTGCCCACTCGTTCACGTTAGGGCACGTTGCCCGGCACGTGCTCCGCGATGCGCTCGGCATTCCGCCCGTCGATCGCCGCATCGATGATGCGCACGGCCTCCGCGTGCGTGACTCCGCCGTTCGCAAGGTACGAGCCCTCGACGAGGACGGCCCGGATGCCCGCGGCAGTCGCACCCTTGACGTCGGCGACCGGGTTGTCGCCGATCAGCCACACCTCGGGAGGATCGCCGAGCTCGGTGATGGCATACGAGAAGATCTGCGGGTGCGGCTTCTCCCACCCGATCGCGGCTGAGGTGAACACGCGGTCGAAGAAACCCCCGAGCCCCAGAGCGTCCACGATCTGCGGAAGCTCGGGCACGTGGTTGCTGAGCACGGCCTGTCGTGCGCCTGCGGCTTGCAGCGCACTCAGGGCATCCAAGGCCCCGTCGATCACTCGCCAGGCGGAGACGTCGCTGAACCGGATGCGCACAGCGGACGCCGCATCGTCGGCGAGCGTGTCCGGCACACCGGCGCGAAGATACGCGGCTCGCAACACGGGATGCAGGGCGGACCACCAGGCGTCGGGATCGGTGAAGTGCCGGCGATCCACCGTCGTGTCCTGCCACGGGAAACCCGTACGCAGGTGCACCTCGATCGCTTCTGCGGTGAGGCCGTGCCCGGGCCAGAGCGGCTCGAGCACGTCGACCATGCACGACGACCAGTGCCCCGGGCGCTCAGCCAGCGTTCCGTCGAAATCCCACAGCACGACGGTGCCGGCCAGATCACGGGTCACGCGTGCCCGACCTTCTCCATCTGGCGCAGGTCCCGCTTCAGGTCGGCGAGCTCGTCGCGCAGCCGCGCCGCGAGCTCGAACTTCAGCTCACCCGCGGCGGCGAGCATCTGGTCGTTCAGGTCCGCGATGATCGACTCGAGCTCCTCAGCACCCTCGGCCGCGATGCCTTCGCGACGAAGGTTGGGCGTCGGCGCCTTCTTCTTCGACGAACCCGTTCGCGCGGCGAGCATCTTCTGGGTGTCTGCTCCCTCCCGCGCCAGCACATCCGTGATGTCGGCGATGCGCTTGCGCAGCGGCTGCGGGTCGATGCCGTTCGCCGTGTTGTATTCGACCTGCTTCTCCCGGCGGCGGTTCGTCTCGTCGATCGCCTGTTTCATGGAGTCGGTGAGCACGTCCGCATACATGTGAACCTGGCCGGAGACGTTGCGCGCGGCGCGGCCGATGGTCTGGATGAGCGACGTCGACGACCGCAGGAATCCCTCCTTGTCGGCGTCGAGGATGGCTACCAGCGACACCTCGGGAAGGTCGAGTCCCTCGCGCAGCAGGTTGATGCCGACGAGCACGTCGTACACGCCCTGTCGCAGCTCGGTGAGCAGTTCCACGCGGCGAAGGGTGTCGACATCGGAGTGCAGGTACCGCACCCGCACGCCCGCCTCGGCGAGATAGTCGGTGAGTTCCTCGGCCATCTTCTTCGTCAGCGTCGTGACGAGCACGCGTTCGTCGCGCTCCACCCGCACCCGGATCTCCTCGAGCAGGTCGTCGATCTGGCCCTTCGTGGGCTTCACCACGACCTCGGGATCGATGAGGCCGGTCGGGCGGATGATCTGCTCCACCACACCGTCGGCGATGCCCATCTCGTACCGTCCCGGTGTCGCCGACATGTACACCGTCTGCCCGATGCGCTCGGTGAACTCCTCCCACTTCAGCGGGCGATTGTCGAGTGCGCTGGGCAGGCGGAAGCCGTGCTCGACGAGGGTGCGCTTGCGCGAGGCATCCCCCTCGTACATGGCGCCGATCTGCGGCACGGTCACGTGCGACTCGTCGATGATGAGGAGGAAATCGTCGGGGAAATAGTCCAGCAGACAGTGCGGCGCCTCCCCCGGCGCCCTGCCGTCGATGTGGCGAGAGTAGTTCTCGATTCCGGAGCAGAAGCCGATCTGCTCCATCATCTCGATGTCGAACGAGGTGCGCATGCGCAGGCGCTGCGCCTCGAGCAGCTTGCCCTGGCGCTCCAGTTCCTCCAGACGCTCCGCCAGTTCGATCTTGATCGTCCCGATGGCTCGCTGCATCGTCTCAGGGCTCGCGGCGTAGTGCGTTGCAGGAAACACGGAAACCGCATCCAGCTGCTTGATGACCTCGCCGGTGAGCGGATGCAGCGAGTACAGCGCCTCGACCTCGTCGCCGAACAGCTCGATGCGGATCGCGTGCTCCTCGTACATCGGGATGATCTCGATGGTGTCGCCGCGCACCCGGAACTTGCCACGGGAGAAGTCGATGTCGTTGCGCTGGTACTGCATGTTCACGAACATGCGGATGAGATTGTCCCGGCCGATCTGCTGGCCCACCTGCACGGCGGCCATGGCATCCAGGTACTCCTCGGCCGCACCCAGGCCGTAGATGCACGAGACGGTGGACACCACGACGACGTCGCGTCGGCTCAGCAGCGAGTTCGTCGTCGAGTGCCGCAGTCGCTCCACTTCGGCGTTGATGGACGAGTCCTTCTCGATGAAGGTGTCCGTCTGCGGAACGTAAGCCTCTGGCTGGTAGTAGTCGTAGTACGAGACGAAGTACTCGACAGCGTTGTGCGGCATCAGGTCGCGGAACTCGTTCGCCAGCTGCGCGGCGAGCGTCTTGTTGTGCGAGAGCACGAGCGTCGGACGCTGCACCTGCTCGATGAGCCACGCGGCCGTCGCGGACTTGCCGGTGCCCGTCGCGCCGAGCAGAACGACATCCGTCTCCCCCGCGTTGATGCGAGCGGCGAGCTCCTTGATGGCCTGCGGCTGGTCACCGCTCGGGGAGTACTCGCTGACCACCTCGAACGGGCGGACTGCACGGGTGGGTTGCATGGATTCAAGTCTAGGAAGACCCCCTGACAAGCGGGGGCGCCGCGAATACGCTCGGGCCGGATCACGCTCAGAGCGGATCGTCAAGCACGGGCTGCATTCTCAGCAAAATGCTCAGCTGCGCAATCAGGGCACTTACGGTAAAAACGTACCTTTCGGAGAATGTACTCAGACGCGGGTGACGGAACGACACGATGACGGCGACGACGACGAAGCACACGGCGAAACGCGGAACACCTCTCCTCTGGCATCGTCGGCGCGGCCGGGTCGTGGTGCTGCTGTGCATCATGTACTTCATCGCGTACTTCGACCGGAACAACATCGCGACGGCCGGGCCGAGCATCATCAAGGAGTTCCATCTCACCAACGCCGAGTTCGGCCTCGCCGCATCGGTGTTCGCGCTGTTCTACGCGCTGCTGCAGATCTTCGGCGGCTGGATCGGCGAGAAGATCGGACCGCGGCGCGGGCTGCTGATCCTCGGCGTCCTCTGGGGGCTCTCCACCCTGTTCACCGGGCTCGCCGTAGGGCTGGCGACGTTGCTGATCGCCCGCGCGATTCTCGGGTTCAGTGAGTCGGCGACGTTCCCCACCGCGACGCAGGCGATGAGCCGGTGGGTGCCGGCCGACCGCAACGGGTTCGTGCAGGGCATCGTCCACTCGGCGTCTCGCCTGGGAACGGCGCTTGCGCCGATCGCAGTCGCAGCGATGATCCTGTGGAGCGGATGGCGGTCTTCCTTCGTCTACGTCGGCATCCTGAGCATGTTGTGGGCGCTGATCTGGTACGCCATGTTCCGCGACCGGCCCAAGGAGATGAAGGGCATCACGAAGCAGGAGCTGGCCGAGGTTCCCGACCTGCCCAAGGCGGCGGACCTGCCGCCGGTGCCCTGGAAGCGGCTGATCCGCACGATCCTGCCCGTCACGCTCGTCGATTTCGCGTACGGCTGGGTGGCGTGGGTGTTCTTCACCTGGATCCCGACGCTGCTGTCGGATGTCTACCATCAGGACGTCGCGAAGTACGGTCTGCTGACCTCGCTCGTTCTGATCGGCGGCGTAGTCGGCGACACCCTCGGCGGGGTGGCCAGCGACTGGCTGCTGCGCCGCGGCTGGTCCGCCAGCGGCTCGCGCCGCACGCTGCTTCTGATCGGGTTCATCGGCGCGGGCGTCTGCCTCGTGCCTCTGGTATTCACGCCGCCGCTGACCCTGACCGTCGTCTCGCTCGGACTCTCGTTCTTCTTCCTCGAGCTGACGAACGCGCAGCTGTGGGCGATCCCGATGGATGTCGCACCGCTGTGGTCGGGAACGGCGAGCGGCATGATGAACACCGGCTTCGGCGTCGCGGGCATCGTGTCGCCGATCATCGTCGGTTCGCTGGTCGACGTCACCGGAGGATTCGCGTGGCCATTCGGCCTCTCGATCGGCATCCTCGTGGCCGCTACGGTGCTGGCCGGCATCATGCGTCCCCGCATCGTGCGGCCGAACGTGCCGGCTGACGATGCCGCGGTCACCGGTCAGGCGTGAGCGTTCCCCTCAGCCGCACGCGCTGAACCTTACCTGTGGGTGCCCGCGGAACGTCATCCACCACGGTGATCGTGCGCGGTCGCTTGAACCGGGGAAGCCGTTGCGCGGCGAGCGTCGTCAACCGCTCCACCAGGGTGCGGTCGTCCTCGTCGCTGCGTGCCACCTCGGCCGGGATCACGAAGGCGACCGGCACGGCGCCGAGCACGTCGTCGGGCGCGCCGACGACGACGACCTCCCGGACCGCCGGGTCCTCGAGGAGCGCCTCCTCGACCTCCAGCGGGTACACCTTCTCGCCGCCGCGGTTGATCACGTCGTCGACCCGGCCGGCGAGCGTGACGTAACCGTCGGCATCCACCGAACCGAGGTCTCCCGTGCGCAGCCAGCCGTCCGCATCGAACCGGTCGGCCGCCGCTGCGCCGAAGTAGGAGTCCACCACGCCGGCGCCGCGGATCCAGAGCTCGCCGATCTCGTCCTGCCCCACCGGGCTCCCGGCCGCGCCGCGCACCTGCACCTCCGTGCCGACCGGAACGCCAACGGTTCCGGGACGTGGAGCATCCACCGGTGTCGCCGTGATCTGGCTCGACGCCTCGGTCATGCCGTAGCTGACCACGAGCGGGATGCCCGTGAACGCCTCGGCCACCGGGCCGGGCAGTGGGGCCGACGCCGTGCGGATGAGCCGCAGCCCGCGCGGCGCTTCGATAGGTTCGGTGGCGAGCACGGCGAGGATCGCGGGCACGGCGTTGATCCACGTGATGCGGCGGTCGGACATCAGCGGCCAGAATCCGGTGCGGTGGAAGCGCTGGTCGAGCACCAGAGTCGATCCGGCGACCAGTGTGGCGAGCAGCCCGACGACCTCGGCGTTGATGTGGAAGAGCGGCAGCGGGTTGTAACCGCGATCCTCAGAGGTCAGACCGAGGTGCTCGGCGACGGCCGCTCCGACGAACGCGAGCTGATCGGCGCGCAGTTCGACGCCCTTCGGGGTGCCGGTCGAACCGGACGTGAAGAGCATCGCCGAGCCTCCGTCGCGGAAAACGGGTGCCGCGGCCCGGCTTGCCGCGCCGCCCCCGGCAAGTGGCATCGCCGCTGACCGCGTCGCACCGAGCTCAGGCGGGTCGATGCGTCTGACGCCGGCCGCTGCGGCGAACGCGGCATCCGCCGTGACTATGACGGGCTCGCTTTCGCGGGACGAACCGGATGCGACCAGCTCGGCGAGGCGGGCGACGTCGGCAGGCGCGAGTGCCGGATCGAGCGGAACGCATCGGTGCCCTGCAGCGATGACGCCGAGGTGTGCGACCGCGAACGTCAGCGGGTCGGGCTCCCGGAGGAACACAGTCGTGGGTTCATCGAGGCCCGCGCCGGCGGCGAACCCCGACGCCGCCTCCATCGCCTGGGCGTACGTGAGATTGCGATCGCTGCGCGCGTCTTCGAGGTAGGCGCGACCGCCGTCGGAGGCTGCTCGGTCGATCAGGAGCCGTCCGATCGAAGGGATGCCTGTGCCGTCCGTTCGTTCGCCGCTCATCCCATCGAGGGTATCGGTGGCGGCTATGCGGCAGCCGTGTGCGGGATCGGTGCCTGCCGTGATGTTCCGGAGACAGCACTTCCTGGCAGCTCGATCACGTGCTCGGCGCGCCGAGCCTGCTCGGCGTCGTGGGTCACCAGCACCGTGGCGCGATCGCGCAGTGCGGTCCGCAGGTCGGCGATCAGAGCGGCGGATGCCTGTTCGTCCAGCTGCGCCGTCGGCTCGTCGATCAGAACGACGTCGCCGCGTGCGAGCAAGGTGCGCGCCACGGCGACGCGCTGTCGCTGACCGCCGGAGAGGTGCTCCCCCGCCGGGCCGATCCTGGTGTCGAGACCGTGCGGCAGCGTGGCGAGGAGGGGGGCGAGACCAACGCGGTCGAGGGCATCCATCAGCTCGTCGTCGGGCGGCGAATCGGAGCGCGGCCGCGCGATCACCAGGTTCGCACGCAGGGTCGAATCGAAGAGGTGGCCCTCCTGAGGGCACCACGCCACGCGAGTGCGCAGCTGGTGCGGCGGCACCGTGCGGGCATCCACGGTGCGGGTGCCCGCGGCATCGACGTGTGAGCCGGGTTCCTGTTCATCGAGCAGGTAGCGGCCGACGAGCGGGTCCGCGAAGCAGAGCAGCATGGCGAGGAGAGTGGACTTGCCCGACCCGCTCGGACCGGTGATGGCGAGCCACTCTCCGCGCGTGACGGCGCCGTCGATTCCCGTGAAAACGGGCCGTGCCGCGCCTGGGTAACGGTATGCCACCCCGTCGAGCCGGATGCCGCGGAGGCCGCCCATTCTCGCTCGCGTAGCGGGGTTTCCCTGCGGCACGCCGGCCGGGGTGCCCGTCGTGGCGCGCACGTGCGCGAGAACCCCTGCCAGCGCAGGTGCCCGGGACGCCGCCGCAACGCCGTCGAGAAGCGGCTCGATGAGCGCGAGCGGCACCAGCACCAGCACGGCGACGAGTTCCGGCCGCAAGAGGCCGGACGCCACTGGCGCCGCAGCGAGCGGAAGCATTGCGACCGCGGCGGCGCAGCACGCGAGAACGACGAGCGCTGAGGCAACACCTTCGGTGTAGGCCGTTCGGCGCTCTCCCCTGGCGGCTGCGGCTCCGGCGTCATCGATGCGGTGGATGACGCGGTCGGCGGCGGCGGGTGTGAGGTCGTCGCGGGCGACGAGAAGGTCGGTGTACGCGGTGAGGATCCCCGAACGCGCCAGCTCGGTCCGTCTGGCAGCCGACCGCCCGGCCGCGAACGCGACGCCCGGTGCAACGGCAAGGGCGATGACGGCCAGCGCCGCCATCACACCCGCGGCGGCCGGGTGGAGCATGCCGAGCACGACGGCGGCGCAAGCGAGCACGACGGCGGCCCCCACGGGCGGCTGGACTACGCGTGGGACGAGATCACGTGCCCGGTCCGCCGCGCCGATGAGCGTGGCCAGCGCGTTCGCGGGCGAGAGCGCCCGCCGGCCGGCAGGACCGGCCTCGGCGAGAGCGCGCCATAGGCGCAGCCGCAGCGCTGTCGTCGCTCGGAAGACCGCGTCGTGGGTGAGCAGGCGTTCGGCGTAGCGGAGCGCGGATCGGCCGATGCCGAAGAAGCGGACGCCCACGATCGCCACGAGCAGGTACATGATCGCCGGTTCCTGGCTGGCTCGCACGATGAGCCAGCCGGAGAGCGCGGTGAGCGCTATCGCGAAACCGCTGGAGAGCACGCCCACGAGTATGGCGGCGAGCATCCGCCACGAGACCGGCCGAAGGAAGGCGACGAGCTCTCGGATGGCCCCGCTGCTTCCGTTCGATCGACCGGCGCCGGGGGTGTCGACGACGAAGCCGGATCCAGGGGTGGTCCCCTCCGGGGCGCGATCGATGTCGCCAGGGGCGCCGATGTCATCGACCGTTCTCTCGCCTGTGCGCCCGAGGATCGAGTCGGCGGCGTGCGCTGTGCCGACCGGCACGATCTGATCGGCGAGAAGGCGGATCGCGGGATCGTGGGAGGCGACGAGCACGGTGACGTGACCGCGAAGCCGCGCGATCTCGCGTCGGATGCTCGCGGCCGAGTCGGCGTCGAGGTGCGCCGTCGGCTCGTCGAGGAGTACCAATCGTGCCCCCGCGGAGGCTGCAGCGAGCATGCGTGCGAACGCGAGCCTGCGCGCTTCGCCGGGGCTCAGCTCGGCCGGGTCGCCGTCGGCGAGCCTGGTCAGGCCGACGCGGTCGAGCAGGGCGCGGGCATCCGGCGCGCCGAAGCCATCGGCAGGCCCGTACAGCTGTACCTCGTCGAGGACCGTGCGTGACGAGAAGCGCGGGTGCTGCGGCATCCACGCGGTCCGCCCGGCGTCCGGCGCGACCACGCGACCCGTGCAGTCCGCGTCGTCGTCCAGCGCGGCGCCGCGTCCTGCGAGCACGGCGAGCACGGTGGACTTCCCGGCGCCGCTCTCGCCGGCCAGGAGCGTGACCGCACCTTCCGGTGCGCGGAACGACAGCCGCTGCACAGCAGGCTCCGTGCGGGCGGGGTACCGGATCGTGAGGTCGTTGACGACGACACCTGCCCCGGGGCGCCTGGTGATGCCGCTCCGAGCCGATGGTCGCGAGATCGCCGCCCGCGCTCGGCGCAGGGCCTCCCGCCCGGTGTCCGATGCGTGGAACGCGGCGCCGACGTCCCGGAGCGGCGTGTAGCACTCCGGCGCGAGGATGAGCGCCATCAGCCCCGCCTCCAAGGGAAGCTCCCCGCCGAGAAGCCGCACGCCGATCATCACTGCGACGACGGCGACCGAGATGGTGGACAGCAGGTCGAGGGCGAGCGAGGACAGGAATGCCGTGCGCAGCGCGGTCATGCTCTTCAGCCGGTGGCTCTCGGAGATCTCCGCCAGTGCAGCGGTCTGCTCACGGTCGCGGCCGAGCCCGACCAGCACGGGCAGCCCACGCGCGAGCTCGACCAGATGGTCCGAGAGCCGGGCGAGGGCGTCCAGTGATGCCGCCACCCGGTCTGAAGTGTGCAGTCCGATGAGCGCCATGAAGAGCGGGATCAGCGGAACCGTCACGACGATCACGACGGCGCTCACCCAGTCGGCGGCCAGGATGCGCGCACCCACGAGCAGCGGAACGGTTGCGGCGCTGACCAGAGACGGCAGATACGAGGTGTAGTACGCGTCGAGGTCGTCGAGGCCCGTCGCGGCCAGGACGGCGTCTGCGCCGACCCCTTCGCTCCGCCTGGCCAGAAACGCTCGGGCGAGACGGATGCGCAGTCCCTGCTTGACTCCGGCCGCGGTCGACTGAGAGACGACACGGAGTCCCCACACGGCGAGAGCGCGCAGCAGAGCACCGCCGAGGCCCTCCAGCACCGTAGGACCGACATTGCCGTGCGCGATCACCGTGACGATGCCGGTGGCGAGGGCGTCGGCCACGAGCACGAGTCCCATCGCCTTGAGTGCACCGAGAAGTCCGAGCATCAGGAGTCGGTTCCGGCCCACCTCGGCGAGGCCGTCAACGGGCGAGCGCCGGGTCGTGTCCGTCACCGGGGCTTCACCGCCGCTTCAACGGGACGCACGGCAGGGATGCTGGCGCCGGCGATACGCTTGCGGAAGACCCAGTAGGTCCAGCCCTGGTAGGCGAGCACGACCGGGATGCCGAATGCGGCGACGACGCTCATCACTCCCAGCGTGTACGACGAGCTGGACGCATTCGAGACCGTGAGATCGAATGCCGGATCGACCGTCGACGGCAGCACCACCGGATACACGTTCGCGAAGATCGACGCGATGCCGAGCACGAGGAAGCCCGCCGTACCGGCGAACGCGGCCCCTTCCCGCCCGCGCCTGGCCGACAGCAGCGCCCACACGATGGCTCCCAAGGCTCCTGCCACGAGCAGCCAGGTGTATGCCTTGCCGTGCATGAGCTGCACCGCGACCGCCCAGAGCGCGAGCGGGATCAGGAGCACGGGCATCCAGCGCCGTGCGAATCGTCCGGCACGCTCGCGCACATCGCCCTCGGTCTTCAGTGCGAGGAAGGTGGCGGCGTGCACCAGGCAAAAGCCCACGACCGCGAGGCCGCCCACGACGGCCCAGCCGTTCAGCCAGGCGAAGGGACCGCCGACGCCGTCGCCGTTATGGTCGATCGGGAGGCCCGTCGTCGTCAGCGCCAGCGCCGCGCCCACTCCGAATGCGGCCACGAAGGAGCCAGCGCCGAGCGCGAGATCCCAGCAGCGCGTCCAGCGAGCCGTGTGGCCCTTGCCGCGATATTCGATGGCGACGGCGCGGAAGATGAGCCCGAGCAGCACGACGACGAACGGCACATACAGTGTCGAGACGAGCGACGCATACCAGAACGGGAATGCGGCGAACGTGGCGCCGGCCGCGGTGATCAGCCACACCTCATTGCCGTCCCAGACCGGCCCGATCGTGTTGAGCATGACACGACGGTCGTTCTCCGAGCGGGCGGAGATCAGCATGTGCATCCCGACCCCCAGATCGAACCCTTCGAGGAACAGATAACCGGTCCAGAGCACGGCGATCAGGATGAACCACAGTGTGGGAAGGAAGTCCACGGCTCGTACCTCTCTTTACTCGTCCAGGCGGGTCAGTACGCGAAGGCCAGCACGTCGTCGGCGGCGGGCGCGTCCGGGTCCTTGGGCTTCTCGCCCAACTCGGGGATGGCGCTCGCCACTCCACCGCGGATGTACTTCACGAGCAGCCGCACCTCGACCACCATGAGCACCGCGTACACGAGCGAGAACGAGCACAGCGAGAAGAGGATCTCGCCGAACGTCACCCCCGGCGAGACGGCGGCGGCGGTGAACATGAAGACGCCGTCGACGCCGCCGGGCGTCGGGTTCGGGGCCACCACGAACGGCTGCCGTCCCATCTCGGTGAAGATCCATCCGGCCGAGTTCGCCGCGAACGGCGACAGGATGCCTGCGACGGCCAGCCACATCACCCACCTGAACCGCGGCACGGTTCCGCGCCGGGTCAGCCACAGTGCGACGGCGGACGCGAACGCCGCGAGAGCGCCGAACAGGATCATCAGCCGGAAACCCCAGTACGTGACGGCCATCACCGGCACGTAATCGATCTTCTGGCCGGCTCGCGCCCCGAGCTTCGGGTCGTCGGGCAGGTGAGTTCCGTACTTCTGCTGATACGCGGGCACGAGCTCGTTCACGCCGCGCACCGGCTCGTTGAAGTCCCCGTTGGCCAGGAAGCCGAGCACGCCGGGGATCTCGATGACGTTGACGACGCCCTTGCAGTCCTTCGATGCGATGTCGCCGAACGCCAGTACCGAGAAGCTCGTGCCGGTGTGGCAGGCCGCCTCGGCCGACGCCATCTTCATGGGCTGCTGCACGAACATCAGCCGGGCCTGGGTGTCGCCGGTGATCGCGACACCGGCGAACGCGATGATCGCGGTGACCGCGCCGATGCGCAGCGACGTGAGCCACACGCGGTGGTCGGCCTTGTCCCGGCCGGGGATGTCCGGTGCCTCTCCGACGATCACCCGCTTGTCCCGGCCGACGAGATCGATGCCGTCGCGCCGGCGCTGCCACAGGTGGTACCACCCGACGCCAAGCAGCATCGCGCCACCGACGGACAGCGCGCCGAAGACCGTGTGCGTGAACGCCGCGACGGCCGTGTTGTTGCCGAGCACGGCCCAGACATCCGTCATCACCGGCCTGCCGTCGACCAGCTTCACGCCGACCGGATGCTGCATCCATGAGTTCGCCGCGATGATGAAGTACGCGGAGACGACCGAACCGGCCACGGCGAGCCAGAGGCAGGCGAGGTGAATGGGCTTCGGGAGTTTGCCCCAGCCGAAGATCCAGGCGCCGAGGAAGGTCGACTCGACGAAGAACGCGAGCAGGGCCTCCATCGCCAGCGGTGCGCCGAAGACGTCGCCGACGAATCGGCTGTACTCGCTCCAGGCGAGACCGAACTGGAACTCCTGCACGAGGCCGGTGGCCACGCCCATGATGAAGTTGATCAGGTAGATCTTCCCCCAGAACTTCGTCATGCGGTAATAACGATCGTTCCCGGTGCGCATCCACAACGTCTGCATGAGCGCCACCAGCGGGCCGAGCCCGATGGTGAGCGGCACCATCCAGAAGTGGTAGACGGTGGTGATGCCGAACTGCCAGCGGGCGATCAGAAGCGGATCCAGCTCGGTGGTGAAATGCACGTCGCCTCGATTCGATCAGTTCTACGCTACGTAGAATTCTACACGCTGTAGAACGTTGTACCACGGTCGCCCGAACATTTCTACGCGCGGTAGAATCTAGATATGGCAAGTCGCACGGTGGTCAAACTCGGTGAGCTCGAACGCGCGATCATGGACGTCGTGTGGGACTCCCCTGCACCCATCGCGGCGACCGATCTGCGCGACGCGCTCAAGGCATCCGGACCTGAGGGCAAGGAGCCGGCCATCACCACCGTCATGACCGTGCTCTCCCGCCTGGAGGGCAAGGGCTTCGTGGTGCGCGACAAAGATGCCCGGCCTCACCTGTACCGGCCGGCGATGAGTCGCGAGCAGCACGTGGCCGAACTCATGCACGAGGTGCTCGGCTCGGCATCCGATCGCGACGCCGTGCTCGCGCGATTCGTCGGGCAGGTCACACCCCACGACGCGGAGCGGCTGCGCAAGCTGCTGGAGGCGTAGGCGTGTCCCCGAACCCTCGAACTCCGCGAGGCGGCCGATAGCGTGCTCGCCGTAGCCGCATCGCTCGCGCTCCTCGCGTTCGCGCTCGCATGGCCCGTGCCGGTCGTCCTGGCAGGGGCGAGTTGGCCACGCCGCATGCCGGGCGCGGCCCTTGTGCTCTGGCAGGCGATCGCGCTCGCCGGAGGTCTGTCGATGATCGGCTCGCTGCTCGTCTTCGGGTTGATCCCGTTCGGCGACGATCTGCCGCACGCCGCGGGCGCGTTCACCGCGGACCTGTTCGCCGGCCGCCTCCCGCACGACGCGAACTTCTTCGAGATGTTCGCGCTGGCCGGGGCGGTTCTTCTCGGAGTGCACCTTCTGCTGAACCTCGTGCGCACGAGCTGGCGTGCCGAGCGGCAACGTCGTCATCACGTTCGCCTGCTGCGGCTGCTCTCCGACCCGATGCCGGAACGCCCCGGCACGCGTGTCATCGACCACGCGGCACCCGTCGCCTACTGCCTGCCGGGCGCGCCGCGGGCCACGACGGTGCTGTCGGCCGGCCTGCTCGAGCTGCTCAGCGACGACGAGCTCGCCGCGGTCGTGGCGCACGAGCGCGCGCACGTCACGCAACACCACCACGTGCTGCTCGTCGCATTCAGCGCGTGGCGGAGCGCACTCCCGTGGTTCCCGATCGCCACCCGCGCCCATGAAGCGGTGGGCCTGCTGATCGAGCTGCTCGCCGACGACCAGGCCAGGCGCACGGTCTCGCAACGCAACCTGTCGCGCGCGGTCGCTCTCGTGGCCCTCGCCGGAGCGCCCGCCGACGGTGAATCGCCCGCCGGCACACACGGAATGCTCACGTCGACGGTGTCCGGTACGAGCTCGTCGCGGTCGTCGGCGGGTGAGTGGGCGGATGCCCGCGTCGCGAGGCTCACGGATGTCGCAGCGCCCGCGGCCCCAGCGTTACGGCTCACCGTGCTGGCCGGCGCCCTCGCGCTCGTCGTGCTCCCGACTCTGATGCTGCTGGGACCGGCAGTACGCTGACCACACTGTCGGCGGCTTCGCTAGCGGCTGTCCTCGGCGGACTCGCGTAGCTCGTTCCAGAGTGCGTCGACGCGCCGCAGCAGGTCGTCTGTGCTGCCGTTGTTATCGATCACGATGTCGGCCACCGCGCGACGCTGCTCATCGTCGGCCTGCACGCCGATGCGTCGTTCGGCATCGGCCTCGGTCATCCCGCGGTCTGCGACGAGCCGGCGGATGCGCTCTGCCCGGTCCGCCTCCACCACGACGACGCGGTCGAACCGCAGTGGCCGATCCGGCGACGCCTCGACGAGCAGCGGCACGTCGTAGACGACGATGGCGTCCCGGTCCGATGCCTCCGCCTCCGCGAAGCGTTCGAGCGCCGCCCGCCATACGGCGGGATGCGTGATCCCGTTCAGATCGGCGAGTGCGTCGGGGTCGCCGAACACGATCGCTCCCAGCGCCGGTCGATCGAGCGACCCGTCCTCGGCGATCACCGCGTCGCCGAACCTGCTCCTGATCGCCTCGAGGCCCGGAGTGCCGGGCTCGACGACCTTCCGGGCGAGCAGGTCTGCATCCACGATCACGGCACCGTGCTCCGCGAGCCGGTTCGACACGGTCGACTTGCCGGAGGCTATGCCGCCGGTGAGTGCGACGATCTGCACGGTTACACCGGCTCCATCGCGACGTGGTCGCCGGACGGCAGCTCGGCTCGCACGGCATCCCCAGGGCGCACGACGCCGCCGGTCAGCACCACCGACATCACGCCCGCCTTGCGCACGACGGTGCCGTCGGACCGGCGCACGACCATCTCCTTCATCAGGCGCGGTGCGATCCCGTTGATCTGCTCGCACGGATTCCGCAGGCCGGTGAGGCGGATGCTCGCGCTCTCGCCGATGTGCAGCACCGTTCCGGTCGGCAGGGCGAGCAGGTCGAGCCCGGCCGTCGTGATGTTCTCGCCCAGTTCGCCCGGCTCGACGTCGAAACCGTTCCGGTGCACCTCGTCGAACAGTTCAGAGTGGATCAGGTGCACCTGACGCAGATTGGGCTGCTGAGGGTCACGAGCGACTCGGGACAGGTGCTGCACCGTTGTTCCGGCGTGGGCGTCGCCCTCCACGCCCCAGCCCTCGATCAGCCGGATCTCCTCGACGCGCGGCTTGCTGAACCTGTGCCCGTCGTCGCGACTCACGGACACCACCCGCGGGGTGTCGGCATCCGGTCGTGCTGCGCTGTCGCGGTGATCCATGCTCTCCATTCTGCCGGAGACACGGCCACCGGCCGACCGGGCCGACGGCATCCGGAACGCGACGGAGCGGCCGGGCCCCGAAGGACCCGGCCGCTCCGTGTGAACGCAGATTGCGATCAGCTGTGATCCGGCTCTCGCCTCAATCAGCTGTGTTCCGGCTCTCGCCGTCCAACAGCTTCAATCGGCTCGGCCGAGCGAGCAAGCTCGCTCGGCTCTCGCCTCAATCAGCTGTGTTCCGGCTTCGCCGTCCAACAGCTTCAATCGGCTCGGCCGAGCGAGCGAGCTCGCTCGGCTCTCACCTCAATCAGCTGTTGCTCGACAGCTTCTCGCGCAGAGCTGCGAGCGACGCGTCGTCGGCGAGCGTGCCGCTCGCGTTCGAGTCGCTCGAGTAGGTGGCACCGCCACGTGAGGTGGTTTCCGCCGCAGCGGCCTCCTCCTCGATGCCCTTGGCGACCTGGCGCTTGTGCGCCTCCCAGCGCGACTGAGCCTCGGCGTACTCCTGCTCCCACTTCTCCCGCTGAGCGTCGGAGCCCTCGGTCCATTCGCCCGTCTCGGGGTCGAAGCCCTCCGGGTACTTGTAGTTGCCCTGCTCGTCGTACTCCGTGAGCATGCCGTAGAGCGCCGGGTCGAACTCGGTACCCTCCGGGTCGACGCCCTCGTTCGCCTGCTTCAGCGACAGCGAGATGCGGCGACGCTCGAGGTCGATGTCGATGACCTTGACGAACACCTCGTCGCCGACCGACACGACCTGCTCGGCGAGCTCGACGTGCTTGCCGGAGAGCTCGGAGATGTGCACGAGGCCCTCGATGCCGTCCGCGACGCGTACGAATGCACCGAACGGAACGAGCTTCGTGACCTTGCCGGGTGCGAACTGCCCGATGGCGTGCGTACGGGCGAAGACCTGCCACGGGTCTTCCTGCGTCGCCTTCAGCGACAGGGAGACGCGCTCGCGGTCGAGCTCGACGGAGAGCACCTCGACGGTGACCTCCTGACCCACCTCGACGACCTCGCTGGCGTGCTCGATGTGCTTCCACGACAGCTCGGAGACGTGCACGAGGCCGTCCACACCGCCGAGGTCGACGAACGCACCGAAGTTGACGATGGACGACACGACACCCTTGCGCACCTGGCCCGGGTGCAGGTTGGCCAGGAATGTGGAACGGCTTTCGGACTGCGTCTGCTCGAGCAGAGCGCGGCGCGAGAGCACGACGTTGTTGCGGTTCTTGTCGAGCTCGAGGATCTTCGCCTCGATCTCCTGGCCGAGGTACGGCGTGAGGTCGCGCACGCGGCGCAGCTCGATGAGGGATGCCGGCAGGAAGCCGCGCAGTCCGATGTCGACGATCAGGCCGCCCTTGACGACCTCGATGACCTGACCGGTCACGACGCCGTCGGCTTCCTTGATCTTCTCCACATCGCCCCAGGCGCGCTCGTACTGGGCGCGCTTCTTGGACAGGATGAGGCGGCCTTCCTTGTCCTCCTTCTGGAGAACGAGCGCCTCGACGGTGTCGCCGACGCCGACGACCTCGCTCGGGTCGACGTCGTGCTTGATGGAAAGTTCGCGGGAGGGGATCACACCCTCGGTCTTGTAACCGACGTCGAGGAGAACCTCGTCGCGGTCGATCTTCACGACGGTGCCTTCGATGAGGTCACCGTCGTTGAAGAACTTCAGAGTCTTCTCGACCGCGGCAAGAAAATCGTCAGCAGAGCCGATGTCGTTGATCGCGACCTGCTTGGGTGCCTTGTCGGTCGTTGCGGTTGTCATTGAGTGGGTACTCCAGTTATGGACATGAATCAGGCTCGGAAGGATTGCTTCAATTGGATTTCCCGCCGGGCAGACGGATAAGAACGTCACAAAAGTGACTCTCCAGACTACCGTCGTGCGGCAGCCTCATGCAACAACGCGGGCGGGGCATCCGGTATTCCTCTCGGATGCCCTGCCGCGGCGTCTCAACCGCGCCTGCCGCAGATCATCCCAGCAAGGCTGTCTTCAGCGTGTCGAGGCCGACTCCGCCGATGTCGAGCGCCTTCTTGTGGAACGCCTTGATGTCGAATGCCTCGCCCTCCCGACGCTGGTACTCGTCGCGGAGCTGTTCCCAGATGCGCTGACCGATCTTGTACGAAGGCGCCTGCCCTGGCCAGCCCAGATAGCGGTTCACCTCGAAGCGCACGAAACCCTCGTTCATGTTGACGTTCTGGCCGAGGAACTCGAAGGCGTAGTCGCCGGTCCACGGTCCCTCGCCGTCGGGTCGCTGCTTCGCCAGGTGCACGCCGATGTCGAGCACCACCCGGGCGGCGCGCATGCGCTGGCCGTCGAGCATGCCGAGCCGGTCGGCCGGGTCATCGAGGTAGCCGAGCTGTTCCATCAGGCGCTCGGCGTACAGCGCCCACCCCTCGGCATGACCAGAGGTGCCGGCGATCCGGCGCCAGGTGTTCAGCTGCGCCTTGTTGTACGTCGCCGTGGCGAGCTGAAGGTGATGCCCGGGCACACCCTCGTGGTACACCGTGGTCAGCTCGCGCCAGGTGTCGAACTCGGTGACGCCCTCCGGCACGCTCCACCACATGCGGCCCGCGCGGGAGAAGTCGTCCGCAGGGGGCGTGTAGTAGATGCCGCCCTCCTGGGTTGGCGCGATCATGCACTCCAGATGCCGGATCGGTTCTGGGATGTCGAAGTGGGTCTTGCCGAGCTCCTCGATGGCCCGATCGCTGGTCTCCTGCATCCAGCGCTTCAGCGCGTCGGTGCCGTGCAGTTTGCGCGCCGGGTCACCATCGAGGAAGGCGATCGCCTCGGCGACGGATGCCCCTGGCTTGATCTCGCGCGCGATCGATTCCTGCTCGTCCACCATGCGGCGCAGCTCTTCGACGCCCCAGTCATAGGTCTCGTCGAGGTCGACGGTCGCGCCGAGGAAGCTGCGGGAGGCGAGGGAGTAGAGCTCGCGACCGACGGCATCCTGCTCGGGTGCGTGAGCGGCGAGCTCGTCCTCGAGGAACACCGCCAGTTCTCCGTATGCGGCGGCCGCCTCGGCGGCCCCCTTTTCGAGGTCGCTCTTCAGTGCATCGGGCAGTTCGTCGTCGCCGGCTTTCGCGTCGCGTGCGAGCGCGAAGAAGAAGCCGTTCGAGCGGACCTGCTTGTTCGCCTGTGCAATGCCCTCGTTGACCTGACGGATGGCGGGAACGTTACCCGCCTGCATGCCCGATCGCAGTGAAGCGATGTAGCCGCGCATCGCCGCGGGAAGGTTGTGCATGCGGCGCGCGATCGCCTCCCAGTTCTCGATCGTGGCCGTGGGCTCGAGGTCGAAGATCTCGCGCAGGCTCTGTTCGGGCGAAGCGATCACGTTGAGGTCGCGCTGATAGAAGCCCGCCTCGTGCTTTTCGAGCTCGAGCTTCAGCTCGCGGGTCAGATCGAGCTTCGTGACGCGGTCGATCTCGTCGACGGGCTCGGCGGCCTCGACACGACGCAGCACATCGGCCTGTGCTTGGGCGAGCCGGTCGTTGCCCTCTGGCGAGTAGTCGGCGTACTCGCCCTCGCGGCCGGGACGGCCGAGCCAGACGTGGTACTCCGGCACGATGTCGAGTTGGGTGTCGACCCACTCTTCGGCGAGCGCGTCGATGGGTGTGGGAGTTCTCTGCGGTTGCTGAGTCATGGTGGATAAGCCTAATGAGCGGCGGCGTCCCAGTTCTCTCCTCGGCCAAGCTGCACCGTGAGGGGCACGCGCAGCTGGGCAGCCGTGGACATGCGGCGCGAGACGATCTCGGCCAGGGCATCCCACTCCCCCGGGCTCACCTCGAAGATGAGCTCGTCGTGCACCTGCAGAAGCATGCGCGAGCGCAGTTGCTGCTCCCTGATGTCGGCGTCGATTCCGATCATGCCGATCTTCATGATGTCGGCAGCCGAGCCCTGGATGGGGGCGTTCAGCGCGGCACGCTCCGCGTTGTCGCGGATCACGCGGTTGGTGCTCGTGAGATCCGGGAACGGACGGCGACGCCCGAAGATGGTCTCCGTGTAGCCGTCGACGCGCGCCTTCTCGACCACGTCGCGCAGGTAGTCGCGCACAGCGCCGAACCTGGCGAAGTAGTCCGTCATGAGCTGCCTCGCCTCCGCTGTCTCGATGCGCAGCTGCTTCGAGAGCCCGAACGCGCTGAGGCCGTACGCGAGGCCGTACGACATGGCCTTCACCTTCGTGCGCATGATCGGCGTGACATCTTCCGGGGCGACGCCGAAGATGCGTGCCCCCACGAAGCGGTGCAGGTCCTCCCCGGCGTTGAAGGCCTCGATCAAACCGGCGTCCTCACTGAGGTGCGCCATGATGCGCATCTCGATCTGCGAGTAGTCGGCGGTGAGGAGCGTCTCGTAGCCGTCCCCTTTGATGAAGGCCGAGCGGATCTGCTTGCCCACCTCCGTGCGCACCGGGATGTTCTGCAGATTCGGGTCGTTTGAAGAGATGCGTCCGGTGGAGGTCCCGGTCTGGTCGTAGGTGGTGTGGATGCGCGCATCCGGCCCGACCGACTTCTCCAGCGTCTCGATGATCTGCTTGAGCTTCGTGGCGTCCCTGTGCTGCAGGAGCAGGTCGAGGAACGGATGCGGGTTCTTCTCCTGCAGGTCGGCAAGCGAACCGGCATCCGTCGAGTACCCGGTCTTCGTCGAGCGCGTCTTCGGCATGCCGAGCTCGTCGAACAGCACCTGCTGCAGCTGCTTCGGCGAGCCCAGGTTCACCTCGTGGCCGATCTCGGTGTAGGCCGCCTGCGCGAGACCGTCGGCGCGCACCGTGAGCTCCTCCCGCTGGCTGCGCAGGATGCCGGTGTCGATGGCGACGCCGTTCCGCTCCATGCGCGCGAGCACACCGGTGATCGGCAACTCGATGCTCTCCAGCACACCGCGCGTGCTCTCCTCGAGCGCGACCGAGACCGCTTCGGCGACCCGGTGCACGTACCACGCCTCCGTCGCCGCGCCGACGGGCTCCACCTCGGGAACGAGCTGCGCCGGGTCGGACTGCGGCATCTGCTCCCCGAGCACCTCATACACCTGGTCGGCAAGACCCGATGGGGTGCGGTTCGGGTTCACGAGCCAAATGGCCACCCTCGCGTCGCACTGCAACCCGGCGAGGGCGAGGCCCGCGGCATCCAGCGCCTTGAGCTGGTTCTTCGCGTCGTAGAACCACTTCGGCGAATCGGAGGCGAGCCAGGCGACCAGCTCGGGATCGAGCGTGCCGTTCTCCCCCGCCTGCACGTACGCGGACGCGTCGTCGGTGGACAGACCAACGCCCGCGAGCACGACGCCGGCGAGGTCGAGCTGTACCGCTATGGGCCGCGACCCGTTGGCGGATGCCTCGGCCAGCCATCCGCGCAGCTCCTCGCCCACCGGTTCCTGCACTTCGGGCGCGGTGATGGTGCCGATCTGCGCACCGGTGACGGCTCCGGTGTCGGACCCGTCGCCCTCGATCAGCTTGAAAACGCGCTCCAGCAGCGTGCGGAACTCGAGGCGGGCGAACAAGTCGCGCACGGCCTGCTCGTTCATCGGCCGGCGGGCGAGATCGGCCGGCCCGACAGGCAGCTCGACATCGCGCACGAGCTGGTTCAAGCGTCGATTGCGCAGCGCGTTCTCCTTCTGGTCGCGCAGGTTCTGCCCGACCACGCCCTTGATCTCGTCGGCGTGGGCGATGAGGTTCTGCACGTCGCCGTACTGCAGCACCCATTTCACGGCGGTCTTCTCGCCCACCTTGTCGATACCGGGCAGGTTGTCGCTGGTCTCCCCGACGAGCGCCGCCACCTCCGGATACTTCTCCGGCGGGATGCCGTACCGGTCGAGCACGGTCTGCCGGTCGTAGCGCTTCAGCTCTGAGACACCTCGCACGTTCGGATACAGGAGCGTGATGTCGTCGTCGACGAGCTGGATGGTGTCGCGGTCGCCGGAGACGATGAGCACGCGGTAGCCCTGCTCCGCGCCCTGCGTGGCAAGCGTGGCGAGGATGTCGTCCGCCTCGAAGTCGTCTTTCTCCAGCGTCGGGATGTTCATCGCGGCAAGAGCTTCCTGCAGCAGCGGCACCTGGCCGGAGAACTCCGGCGGCGTCGCGCCACGTGTGCCCTTGTAGTCGGCGTACTCCTTCGTGCGGAACGAGTACCGGGACACGTCGAACGCGACGACCAGGTGGCTGGGCCGCTCGTTCTGCAGCAGCAGAAGAAGCATCGAGAGGAACCCGTGAATGGCGTTGGTGTGCTGCCCGTCACGGGTGGTGAAACTGTCGACCGGCAGCGCGTAGAACGCCCGGAAAGCCAGCGAATGGCCGTCGACGATCAGGAGGGTAGGCTTTTCCGAGTCCGACACGCCTGCCAGCCTACAAGCGGCGTGCGACGTTCCTTTCCGGCCCGCGAAGCACCAGGAGCAGCATGTCGACGACCGGTGAAACGGATGCCGCACCCGACGCCCTCGATTACGTCAGGAAGCGCGGATTGGGCGCCCTGGCCGCGAAGATGGGCATCGAGATGGTCGAGTTCTCCGTCGATCGCGCCGTCGCCACGATGCCCGTCGAGGGCAACACGCAGCCGGCGGACCTGCTGCACGGCGGCGCTTACGTCGTGCTGGCCGAGACGCTCGGATCCATGTCGGCGAACCTGTGGGCCGGTGAGGGCCGGCTCGCGGTCGGCATCGAGATCAACGCATCCCACACCCGCTCGGCGACCAGTGGCGTGGTCACCGGAGTGTGCATACCGATCCACCTCGGTCGCACTCTGACGACGCACGAGATCGCCGTCACGGATGACCGCGGGCGGCGCTGCTCCACGATCCGCATCACGAACCTGATCAAGGAGCGCGGCTAACGACCGGTCCCCTCAGGCCGAACGTGCGGGTGTGCGCGCGTAGGTGCTACTTCTTCGGCGCGAGCTGGTCGATGATCGCCTTGGCGACATCGTGCATGGTGAGGCGGCGATCCATCGACGCCTTCTGGATCCAGCGGAACGCCTCGGGCTCCGTGAGCCCCATCTTCTCGTTGAGCAGCCCTTTGGCGCGGTCGACGAGCTTGCGGGTCTCGAACCGCTCGTTGAGGTCGGCGACCTCGGCCTCGAGGGCGATGATCTGCTGGTAACGCGCCAGCGCGATCTCGATGGCGGGCAGAAGGTCGTTCGGGGTGAACGGTTTGACCACATAGGCGAGTGCGCCTGCCTCGGTGGCCCGGTCGACGAGCTCCTTCTGGCTGAACGCGGTGAGCAGCACGACGGGTGCGACGTGATTCTCGGAGAGCCGCTTCGCAGCCTCGATTCCGTCGAGGTTCGGCATGCGGACATCCATGATCACGAGGTCGGGGCGCAGCTCGGTGGCGAGCGCGACGGCCGTCTCGCCATCGCCGGCCTCGCCGACGACCTCGAACCCGTTGTCGCGCAGGATCTCGACGATGTCGAGACGGATGAGCGATTCATCTTCCGCGACGACTACTCGACGCGGTGCAGCGGTGTTCTCAGTGTCGGTCACGGTGAACAAGCCTACGATACGTCGGCGAGGTGATTGAGCCTCTGAGCGGCGAAGCCGCGATATGGTGTACAGCGCACCTGAGCCGGTGTGGCGGAATGGCAGACGCGGAGCACTCAAAATGCTTTGCCCGAAAGGGCGTGTGGGTTCGAGTCCCACCACCGGCACTCTCTAGAGCTCGTTCAGGCGTCTTCCCGCCCGGGATTGTCGAACTGGAAGAAGTTGGACTGGCTGCCGTCGGACTTCTCTTCCTGATAGATGAAGTTCAACTCGCGTTGGTCGAACGTGTCGAACCACTCGTCCCAACTCACCTCGCGCAATCCTTGAGTCTGTTCCCCGAAGTCGAACCGCAGCACGCCGAGGTGGTCGCCGTGTTCGGTTCCGTCGACCGTCGCCGGTCGTGCACCGCGGGCATCCGCCCACCGCTTGATCACCTCGTGGTTGGTGGTGACGAGGCTGCGCCCCTCACGTTCCGGGTCTTCCTCCGTCGAGGTGATCTCTTGCGAGTACTTCACAGACTTCGACTCCTCGGGGCCGTGTCGTACGCCGCCCTGTTCGCTTCCGTTCCGGGACTCATCGTTCGATTCAGCCATGGTTTCCTCCTCTGCGTCGTGAACGGCTTGCATTCGCAGGCGGAGTGTATCCACACCGATTCGGGCCTCACACGGGGTTGCGTCTCCTCGTCATGACGGTGTTGGTGGCGGCGCAGAAGGCCATCCGTCGGCGTTGCATCCGGCTGCTTCGACGACCTCGGTCGATTGTCGGTGGCTTGATCTAGCTTCGGCGGTATGAACGACGACGAGTTCCGTGGCCCGGCCGGCGAGGGCTCGTGGGCTGACGCCGTCGAGTTGCCATGGTTCGAGGAGCTGGATGTTCCTGTGGACGTCGATTGGACGGCTGAGCCTTCGCAGCGCACGTCGTTTGTCTCGGCGCAGGATGTGATCGGTTTCGCTCTGGATGATGCTGTGGCGTCGCAGACGATGGTGAACGTTGAGGCGGCTCGGCAGATGTTCGCGATCCGGGAAGCGTTCCAGTTGGCGCGTGAGGATCCGCGGATCTACGTGCCGGTGGGGATCACGGAACGGGACCCGAAGGCGGATGAGGTGGACTTCGCTCTCCGGTCGGTCGCGTTCGATCTCGCGCACCGGTTGCATGTCAGTGAGAACGTGGTGCGGAACCTGGCGTGGGAAGGTGACGTCCTCACGACGTCGTTGCCGCGGTTGCGTGATCTGTTCACCTCGGGTCGGATCAGCGTGCAGCATGTGCGTGCCGCGGTCGACTCGTCCACCGGTCTCCCGGATGCTGTGCTGGGCACGTACGACGAACGTCTGGCCGGGATCGCCGAACGCATGACTCCCGGCGCGTTCGGTCGTCGGGCGCGCCTGTTGCGGGAGCGCTTGTGTGCGGACACCCTGGAGCAACGGCATGAGGAGGCCAGGAAGCGTCGCCGGGTGTGTGTGGAACCGGCCGAGGACGGCATGGGGTGGCTGTCGGTGTACGGGCCGGTGCTTCAGATCGCGCAAGCCGAAGCCCGGCTCACCGCGGAGGCGCGCCGGTTGCGTGCCCTGCCCGGTGAGAACCGCACCCTGGACCAGCTGCGTGCCGACCTGACCCTGCAACTCCTCACCCGCGGCGGCACCACCCGCGACGGCGACGGCGACGGCACCGCCACCAGCGGCGGCGACGGCGACGCAAAGGGTGTCGCACCGGTGAAGACTGGTGTGCAACCGTTCGTGCTGATCGACGTGGACGGCCGGTTCGCCGAGCTCCTGGGCTACGGTCCGATCCCGCCCAGTGTTGCCGTGAAAGCGTTACGGGACGCACCCTCGTTCCGGAAAGTGCTCGCCGACCCGATCCGGCCGGCACAGCTGAATCTGGACACGAAACGGTACCGGCCCACCCCGGATCAGCGGACCTGGCTCACGTTGAGGTACGGGCTGGACGAAGACGCCGCCCCCTACCTCCCGGTCGGCGTCACCACCGGTGCCGAGATCGACCACGTGATCGAACGACAACACGGCGGACCCACCAACGTGACCAACCTTGCCCCGTTGAAACCCCGGCTGCACCGGTTGAAGACGGTCACGAGGATCCGGTTGGACCCGAAACCCGACGGCGGCATCCGCGTCCGCACCCCCACCGGATACGACAGCAACCCACCACCCTTCTAGGCACCAGCACCGCGTTCGTCGTCCGGCGTTTCGTCCGTGTACTCTTCGGCAAGGTGACCACGATCATCCGGGCATCCGCCGTTCTGCTGGACATGGATGGCACGCTCGTCGACTCGTCGGCCGTCGTGGAGCGTGTATGGACCGATTGGGCTCTCGCGAACGACCTCGAGCCGGCCGGGGTGCTCGAAGTCGTCCACGGTAGGCAGGGTCACGAGAGCATGGCCATTCTGCTTCCGAACCGAGCGCCGGAACAGAACCTCGCCGACAACCGGGCCCTGCTGGAGCGCGAGACCGCGGATCTCGACGGCATCGTCGAGATCACCGGCGCGGCGAGCCTGCTCCGTTCACTGGCGGGTGCCCCGCACGCCCTCGTGACCTCGGCGACGCGTCCATTGGCAACGGCGCGGATGCACGCGTCGGGCCTGGCCATTCCCGGTGTGGCGGTGACCGCGGAGAACGTTTTGGCGAGCAAGCCGGATCCGGAAGGATTCCTGGTCGCAGCCGCAGCACTCGACGTACCGGCCGCTGAGTGCGTCGTCTTCGAGGACTCCGGTGCCGGCATCGCCGCTGCAAGAGCCGCCGGGATGCGGGTCGTCGGGGTGGGCACCATGGCAGAGCGTCACGGCCCGGATTGGCTTGTGCCCGATCTAGCCGATGTGCGCGTTGGCATCCATGAGGACGGCATCGAACTCGTGCTTAGCGACGGAGTCGACGCTTCGCTCACTGCGACCTCATAGGCGGCTCACATGAGCAAAACCGCTGTCCGGTTCTAGTCATCCGCACATCGCGTCGATACGGTGCAGGCGGACCCCTGTTCAGGGGTGCAAAGCGCAGGGCCGCAGAGCACCGGCCCTGACGGATCGAGGAATTCGAATCACACAGGGGGTGTGGAATGCAACCTGAGCACGCGAGGGCGGCAACGCGAAGCCTTGGCCTGCGGATGCTCGCGGGCGCGGCCGTGGTGGCGGTCGCGATGGGAGTCGGGCTGTCTTCGGCGGCGCCGGCCCAGGCATGGGACGGCGGACAAGGCCGGGGCGGCGGCTGGGGCCACGGTCAGCAGCTGGCTCCGCGCACGCAGTTCACGATGGCGCCGGACGGGTCGAGCGGAGCGACGCAGGGCGGCGAGGGCATCCCGAACATCGACTCCGTGAAGAAGACCATCTACACGTACTACGGCGACCCGGGCACCGGGATCGCGAACAAGGAGTCCTCGCCGTACATCAGCGAGATGGACGGCATCGTCGCCAAGGCCACGGCCGAACTGAAGCCCGAGTACGACGCCGCCATCGCCAAGGGCGAGAAGCCCGCCATCGTGTTCGATGCCGACGACACCACGTTGTGGACGTACGACATGGAGGTGGGCGACATGCACTTCAACTACAACCCCGCTGAACAGGATGTCTGGGTGCAGGGTCAGAAGTTCCCCGCGGTTCCCGGAATGGTCGCCTTCGCCAATGCGGCCGCTGCCATGGGCTACACCGTGTTCGGGCTCACCGGCCGCAATGACGACCAGAAGGCCGCCACGCTGGGCAACCTGGCCAAGGTGGGCTACACCGCGTTCACCGCCGACGACTACTTCACGAAGTGGACCGGCAAGGGCACGTCGCAGCAGCCGCCGTACATCACGTGCGCGACGTCAAGCTGCACGACGGTCGAGTACAAGGCGCTCACCCGCAAGCACATCGAGCACGACCTCGGCTACACCGTGACGTTCAATATCGGCGACCAGTGGAGCGACCTGCAGGGCGGTTACGCAGACAACATCATCAAGCTGCCGAATCCGACCTATTACCTGCCCTCCCCCGACCTGCCTGGCATGTCCGAGCCGAACCTGGCACCCCGCACCCACTTCACCATGAAGCCGGACGGGTCCAGCGGCGCGACCGAGCCCGGTGACGGCATCCCGAACATCGACTCCGTGAAGAAGACGATCGCCACCTACTACGGCGACCCGGGAACGGGCATCGCGAACAAGGGCACCTCGCCGTACATCCGCGAGATGACCCGTCTCGTCGCCATTCAGACGCCCATCGTGGCGGCGCAGTGCTTCGTCGCGAAGAAGCTGCACAAGAACCCGGCTATCGTGCTCGACGCCGACGACACGACGTTGTGGACGTACGACATGGAGGTGGGCGACATGCACTTCAACTACAACCCCACCGAGCAGGATGTCTGGGTACAGGGCCAGAGGTTCCCCGCGGTCCCCGGCATGGTCGCCCTCGAACGCGCCGCCGAGAAGGCCGGATGCACCGTGATCGGGCTCACCGGGCGCAACGACAACCAGAAGGATGCCACGCTGGCCAACCTCGCGAAGGTGGGTTACACGGGCCTCACGCCGCAGAACTACTACACCAAGTGGACCGGACAGGGCGCATCCCAGCAGCCGTCGTACATCCACTGTGAGGCAGCGAGCTGCACCACCATCGAGTACAAGTCGCAGACCAGAGCGCACGTGGAGTCGTGGGCTGGCGGCCACTACGACATCGTGGCGAACTACGGCGATCAGTTCAGCGATCTGATCGGTGGCCACGCCGACCGCACGATCAAGCTGCCGAACCCGACGTACTACCTGCCATAGAAATCGGGATCCCGATGGTCCGGCGCCTCTGCAGCGCCGGACCATCGGCGTGTTCGAAGCAGGAGCAGCCTGACATGCAGCACGCTGGTGCCGGCATCCATCGCAATTGATCGCGCGGCGGTTGCCGTGAGGAGGGCAAGTGGACTGGGCTGTGCTGGCCGACTTCGGCACCGCGATCGGCACGCTGGTACTCGCGGTCGCGACGTTCGTCTCGACTCGCTCGGCCAACCACTCTGCGCGCCTGGCGGAGCGGGCGCTTCTGGAGGGGCTACGCCCCCTGCTCCTGCCGTCGAACTTCACCGACGACGCACAGAAGGTGCGCTTCATGGATGGCCGTTGGCTCACCGTGCAAGGCGGGCGAGCCACGATGGAGGTTGACGAGTCCGTTGTCGCGCTCGCACTGTCGGTACGCAACGTCGGCTCGGGCATCGCCGTGCTGCACGGCTGGCACATTCCGGAAGGTCCGTACGCTCAACCCGCAACGCCCGAGGAGTTTCAGCGTCTGACGAGAGACATCTACCTTTCGACCGCGTACGTCGGATTCGTGCAGGTGGCGATCCGGGATCCGCGCTCCGACGCCTACCGGCGCGTCGTCGATCGGATGAGTGCCGGTGAAATCGTGCTGGTGGACGTGCTGTATGGCGATGCGGAGGGGACTCAGCGCGTGATCAGCCGCTTCAGCGTGAGCAGAGGCCCGGCCGAGCACGACGCGTCCGAGCAGGAGTTGTTCGTGACGGTGTCGCGGCACTGGAACATCGACCAGCCGGCGCCGCGCGTCTGAGCGGTACTGCGTCGCAGTGGCCTTCCGGCGATAGTCTGCAGACCATGTCGGAAGCCCCCACCACTACCGCGCACAACGCATCGGTTGCCGGCGCCACGAGCCCTGCGAACCTTCCGCTGAAGAAGCGGCCGATCGACATCGTGTTCCTGGTCATCTTCGCTGCGTTCATCGTCACCTGCATCATCAGCGACTCCGTCGAGGGACTCGGTCTCGACCAGGTGAAGGACTCGCCGAACATCCTCGTGCAGTGGAACTACTGGTACGCGTCGAACTTCGACCCGCTCTACCGCTCGCATCCGGTGTGGCTGCGGTTCATCAGCGGAACGTCGGCGTTCGTCTACGTCGCGTTCTACGTGCTGCTGATCCTGGCCATCGTGCGCAGATGGAACTGGATCCAGCTGCCGAGCGTCATTTACGCGACGATGATCATCTCGCTCACGGGCATCCCGATCTTCGGCGTGGAGTTCTTCGGATCCGCGGCCGAGCGGACGCCGAACCCGGCCGTGTTCCTGGCGTTCAACCTGCCGTACATCGTGTTCCCGTTGCTGCTGCTCATCCGCATGCGCAAGCCGCTGCCGTTCACCCGCAGGTTCTGAGTCAACAAGCTGCGAGCCGGATGCCCAGGAGGGCATCCGGCTCGCGCGGTCTCTGCCGGTTCGCCTACGCGAACACCTTCACGCCGTTGGCCATCTTGAACGTAGGGGCGATGATCACCGCGAAGAACGGCACGGCGATCCGCAGGAAGTAGACGAGCGGCACCAGGTGCAGGAAGTCGCCGAACGCGAAGCCGACGACAGCGATCAGCGCGAACAGCAACGCGATGCCGAATCCCTTGACCGTCTTGAGGAACGGCGTCGCCGTGCCGACACTCGCAATGACGATGCCCACGTCGACGATGAAGGGCTGCCACGCGCCGGTGTTGCCGAGCGCGACCCCGGCGACGATCCAGGCGGCGATCGCCACCACCCAGAACAACAGGAACACGGCGCCTGCGATGCGCTTGTCGAGTTCACCCTTCGGTGGCCGAGCGATCATCTTTTCAGTAGTCCTTCCGAAGGCGGTGGGCCGGCGAGTTCAGCACGTCGTCTGAGGTGAGACGGCTGGTCGAAACGTCCTCTCGATAGTACCGCCGGGCGCGAGCCGCCCGAGCGCGAAGCACCCTGGCTGCGCCGGATACCGTTGAGGGATGTACACGAGCTACGTCGCGATCGGAGACAGCTTCACCGAGGGCGTCGGCGATGTCCTTCCCGACGGTCGTGTGCGCGGGTGGGCCGATCTCGTCGCCGTCGGGCTCGCCGCCGCAGCGGACGAGCCGGTGCGTTATGCGAACCTGGCGATCCGCGGCCGCAAGCTGGGACCGATCGTCGGTGAGCAGCTGGATGCCGCCATCGCGATGCACCCTCAGCTGCTGAGCATCAACGGCGGCGGCAACGACATCATGCGGCCCCGCGTCTCGGTGGACGACATCGCCGGGCAGACTGCCGAGGCGGTGGGCAAGGCCGTGGACGCAGGCATCCACGTGCTGCTGCTGAGCGGCGCCAACCCGAGCGACAACCTTCCGGGCGGTCGTGCGATCCAGCGCAGGGGCGACGAGCTGGCGGTGCGGGTGCGCGCCTTCGTGAGCGAGGTGACGGCGGCCGAGAGCGACGTCACCTTCGTGGACAACTTCGCCGATGCCGGGCTACGCGACCTGCGCTACTGGTCGCTCGACCGGCTGCATCTGAACTCGTTCGGCCATGCACGCGTCGCCTCCAACGTGCTGACGGCGCTCGACGTGGGCGTGCCGTCGGCCTGGCGCGTCGACGAGGTGGCGGCCCAGCCGCCGTACGGACGGCGCCCGCCGTCGTTGAAGTACTACCGGGAGTACGTGCTGCCGTGGATCGGACGCCGGATCACCGGGAGGTCGTCGGGCGACGGCCGCAGCGCGAAGTTGCCTGAGCTGACGCCGATCGATCCCGGCGCCATGTTCTGAGGCGGAGTCTCGCCGCTTTCCGGTTTCCACGAGCGGGGCCTGCAAGGGGTTGTCGCGCCGTCGCTCCTGCCCTTACCGTCGCCAGGTCGCCGTCGAGGTAGGCGGGGTTGAGGAGGACGCATGAGCACGCACGAGTTGAAGACGATCCGCACGAGCATTCCGGCGCGGATGGATCGTCTGCCATGGTCGAAATGGCACTGGATGGTCGTGGTCGGGCTCGGCACCGTGTGGATTCTGGACGGACTCGAGGTCACGATCGTGGGGGCGATCGGCAGCCGCCTCACCGAGAAGTCCAGCGGACTGGGACTCACTGCCGGCGAGGTCGGGCTTGCGGCGGCGATCTACGTCGCCGGTGCCTGCGTCGGAGCCCTGGTCTTCGGCTACCTCACCGACCGGTTCGGCCGCAAGAAGCTCTTCATGATCACGCTCGGACTGTACCTGCTGGCGACGGTCGCGACGGCGTTCTCGTTCACGCCGATCTTCTTCTTCGTGTGCCGGTTCTTCACCGGGGCCGGCATCGGCGGCGAGTACTCGGCCATCAACTCCGCCATCGACGAGCTGATCCCGGCGAAACGGCGCGGCGTCGTGGACCTCGCGATCAACGGCTCGTACTGGCTGGGCACGGCGTTCGGTGCCATGCTCACGGTCGTGCTGCTGAATACCGCGATCTTCGCACCCGCACTCGGCTGGCGCCTCGCGTTCGGCCTCGGCGCTGTGCTCGGCCTCACCATCCTGCTCGTCCGGCGCAACGTGCCCGAGTCGCCCAGGTGGATGTTCATCCACGGCCGCGACAAGGATGCAGAGAAGGCGGTCGGCGAGATCGAGCAGCAAGTCGAGGACGACACGGGCGAGAAGCTTGCGAGCGTCGACGACGACAAGGCGATCGAGATCAAGCAGCGTGAGACGACCGGTTTCGGCGAGATCGCACGCGTGGCCGTGACGAAGTACCCGAAGCGGTTCGTTCTCGGGCTCTCGCTGTTCATCGGCCAGGCCTTCCTCTACAACGCGGTGTTCTTCACGTACGCGCTCGTGCTGACGACGCTTCTGCACGTGCCCGACGACGTGGCACCGTGGGCGCTGGTGCCCATCGCGGTGGGCAACTTCCTCGGTCCGCTCCTGCTCGGCAGGCTGTTCGACACCGTCGGCCGCAGGGTGATGATCTCGCTGTCGTACATCCTCAGCGGTGTGTTGCTGGTGGGCACCGGCATCCTGTTCGATGCTCGCATCCTGGACGCCACGTGGCTCACAGTGTGCTGGGTGATCGTGTTCTTCTTCGCCTCGGCCGGCGCCAGTTCCGCCTATCTCACGGTGAGCGAGATCTTCCCGATGGAGACCAGGGCCATGGCGATCGCGTTCTTCTATGCGGTGGGCACGGGCCTCGGCGGCATCATCGGCCCGTTGCTGTTCGGACAGTTCGTCTCCATGGGCATCGGCGCCGTCGCCGTCGGCTACTTCATAGGTGCAGGCCTCATGATCGCCGCCGGGCTCGTCGAGGTGTTCCTCGGCGTGAACGCGGAGAACCGGTCGCTGGAAGACATCGCCGACCCGCTTTCCAAGACGGATGCCCCGCAGCAGGAAGCGCATGCCACCTGAACTGGTGCGCGGTTGCACCCGTGTTTGCCATCCGACCGGTTCCACGCGGATGCCGCGCCGTAAGCTTGGGCCGGAAAGGGACGGACATGATCTTCGTGGATCGTCTTGACGCGGGACGCCGCCTCGCCGCGGTGTGCTCGACGTACCGGCAGGACTGGCCGCATCCCGTCGTCCTCGGCATTCCACGTGGCGGGGTTCCGGTCGCGGCGGTCGTCGCCGAGGCGCTGGATGCCCCGCTCGACGTGATCCTCGTGCGCAAGCTCGGACTTCCGCACAACGAGGAGGTCGCGATGGGCGCGATCGGCGAAGGCGTGCGCGTGGTCGACGAAGACCTCATCCGCGTGATGGGCGTGACCGATGAGCAACTGGCCCGCGTCGAGGAACGCGAGCAGGCGGAGCTGGAACGGCGGGTGCGGCGGTACCGGGAGGACAGGCGTCCGGTCGATCTGAACGGCGCGACGGCCGTGGTCGTGGACGACGGGCTCGCGACCGGCGCGACCGCCCGCGCTGCGTGCGCCGTGGCGCGGGCGCAAGGGGCGGCATCCGTTGTGCTGGCCGTGCCGGTCGCACCTCCCGACTGGGAGCCCCAGCCGGGAGTAGACGCGGATTCCTTCGTGTGCGTCGCGCGACCGAGCGGGTTCTTCGCGATCGGTCAGTGGTACCGAGACTTCACGCAGACCACCGACGCCGAGGTGCGCCGGCTGCTCGGCTTGCCCAACGAGTAGAAGGGCGAAGCCCGATCACCTGAGTGCGGCGTACGCGGGCGCTGCCTCGTTGTGCACATCTCCGACGACGTGCACGCGCACGTCGTTCGTCGAGCCGGGGATGCCGGGAGGGGATCCGGAGATGACGACGACCTTGTCGCCCATCTCCGCCAAGCCCTTGCCGATGAGCAGGTCGTCGACCTGGCCCATCATCTGGTCGGTGTGGGTCACTCGGTCGACGAGGAAAGCCTCGATGCCCCACGTGAGCGCCAGCCTGCGCCGGATGCCCTCGCTCGGGGTGAACGCTTTCATCGGCAGCGGGGAACGTAGCCGCGACATGCGTCGTGCCGAGTCGCCGGACTCGGTGAAGACGCAGAGATAACGCGCGTCGACGAAGTCCGCCACCTCCGCAGCGGCCAGCGTGAGCACGCCGCCCTGCGTGCGCGGCGTGGTGCCCAGCGGCAGGATGCGCTCCAGCCCGTGCTCCTCGGTGGACTCGATGATGCGCGCCATCGTCTGCACCGTGACGACGGGGTACTCCCCCACGCTCGTCTCGCCGGACAGCATGACGGCGTCGGCACCGTCGAGCACGGCGTTGGCGCAGTCGGATGCCTCGGCGCGGGTGGGCCGTGGGCTGGTGATCATCGACTCCAGCACCTGGGTCGCCACGATGACCGGCTTCGCCATGCGGCGTGCGATCTCGATGGCGCGCTTCTGCACGATCGGCACTGCCTCGAGCGGGAGCTCCACGCCCAGGTCGCCGCGGGCGACCATGATCGCGTCGAAGGCGTTGACGATCTCGTCGAGGTGATCGACGGCCTGCGGCTTCTCGATCTTGGCGATGACCGGCACCCGCCGGTTCTCCTCGTCCATGATCTCGTGCACGCGCTTCACGTCATCCGCGTTGCGCACGAACGACAGCGCGATGTAGTCGGCGCCGAGATTGAGGCCCCAGCGCAGGTCCGCCTCGTCCTTCTCGCTCAGCGCGGGAACGTTGACGGCGACGCCGGGCAGGTTGATGCCCTTGTTGTTGGAGACCGGCCCTGGCACGATGACCTGCGTCTTCACCCGCGGACCGTCGACCTCGAGCACGCGCAGCGCGACCTTGCCGTCGTCGATCAGGAGCGGGTCACCCGGCTTCACGTCCTGCGGCAGGCCCTTGAAGGTGGTGGAAGAGAGCGCCTTGTCGCCGAGCACATCCTCCGTGGTGATCGTGAAGATGTCGCCCTCGGCGAGCTCGTACGGTCCGCCCTCGAACTTGCCGAGACGGATCTTCGGACCCTGCAGGTCGACCATCACCGCCACAGCGCGACCCGAGTCGTCGGCAGCGCGGCGCACATTGGCGTAGACCGCTTCATGCACGTCGTAGGTGCCGTGGCTCAGATTCAGGCGGGCGACGTCGACGCCCGCATCGATGATGGCGCGGATGTTCTCGTAGCTGGACGTTGCCGGGCCCAGCGTGGCGACGATCTTGGCTCGTCTCATACTTATTCTTCGTACTCCATGGTTGCTTGCACGTGCACAATCGATCGGCACCGTGATCGATGCGGATGCGACGAGCGTCAGATCGAGATGGCGCGGTCGGTCGGCCTGATGGGCGACGGAAGGGCGGTCTCCCCTTCAAGATACCGGTCCACAGCCGCCGCCGCAGCCCGGCCCTCCGCGATGGCCCACACGATGAGCGACTGGCCGCGTCCCGCGTCGCCCGCCACGAACACGCCCGGCTCCTGGGTTTGGTAGTCGTCGTCGCGCACGACGTTGCCGCGCTGGTCGAACGGAACGGAGAACTGCTCACCGAGCGTGTCCTGCTCCGGCCCCGTGAAACCGAGCGCCAGCAGCACCAGGTCGGCCGGGATCTCGCGCTCGGTGCCCGCCTTGGGCACGCGCCGGCCGTCCAGGTACTCGGTCTCCGCCACCCGGACGGCCACCACCTCGCCGACGTCGTTGCCGACGAACTCGACGGTGGACGCCAGATACTCGCGTCTGCCGCCCTCTTCGTGCGCGGTCTGCACCTCGAAGAGGGTCGGCGTGGTCGGCCAGGGCTGGTGCTCCGGCCGCTCATTCGGCGGCTGCTTGCCGATCGCGAGATTGGTGACGGATGCCGCCTTCTGCCTGTGCGCCGTGCCGATGCAGTCGGCGCCGGTGTCGCCTCCGCCCAGGACGACGACGTGCTTGCCCTCTGCGGTGATCTGCGTGGGCACCGAATCGCCTGCACCGACGCGGTTCTGCTGCACCAGGTATTCCATCGCGAAGTGCACACCGGCGAGGTCGCGGCCGGGGATGGGCAGATCGCGTGGCACCATGGCGCCGGTGGCGATGACGACGGCGTCGTAGCGTGCCTTGAGGTCGGGCCAGCTGATGTCGACGCCGATGTCGACGCCGGCACGGAATCGGGTGCCCTCTGCGGTCATCTGCGCCAGCCGCGCCTCGATGTGCTTCTTCTCCATCTTGAAGTCCGGGATGCCGTAGCGCAGCAGACCGCCGATGCGGTCGTCGCGCTCGTACACCGCAACCGTGTGCCCGGCGCGGGTGAGCTGCTGGGCGGCGGCGAGACCGGCGGGGCCCGATCCGACGACCGCGACGGTCTTGCCGGTCAGCCGCTGCGGCGGATGCGGCTGCACCCAGCCGTTCGACCAGGCCTGATCGATGATGTCGTGCTCGATCTGCTTGATCGTCACAGCCGGCTGGCTGATGCCGAGCACGCAGGAGTCCTCGCAGGGGGCAGGGCACAGGCGTCCGGTGAACTCCGGGAAGTTGTTCGTCGCGTGCAGACGCTCGATGGCCTGGCGGCCTTCGCCGCGCCACATGAGGTCGTTCCATTCCGGAATGAGGTTGCCCAGCGGGCATCCCTGATGACAGAACGGGATGCCGCAGTCCATGCAGCGGCCCGCTTGGCGACGCAGCTGCGCCGGGTCTCCGGCCTCGTAGACCTCTTTCCAGTCCATCAGGCGCACCGAGACGGGCCGCCGCTTGGGCAGCTCGCGCTCGGTGACCTTGAGGAAGCCCTTCGGATCAGCCACCAGTGACCTCCGGCGTTCTCGAGAGCGCAGCTCGATTCCAGACGACGTTCGGGTCAGCCACCGGTGACCTCCAAGATTCGATTCCAAACAATGTCACCGTCGGGGTCGAGTCCCTCGTCGACAGCGTTCCTGCGTGTCTCCAGCACGGCGGCGTAGTCGCGCGGCAGCACCTTCGTGAAGCGAGCGGATGCCGCCTCGAGATCTGTCAGCAGCGTCTTGGCCACGGTCGAATCGGTCTCGGCGACGTGCTGCTCCAGCAGGTCGCGAACGATCTCGATGTCTCCGCTGCCGAGCGTGGAGAGCTCCAGCTCCCCCGTGGCCAGCGACTCGCGGTTGACGCACTCCTCACGCAGGTCCAGCACGTAGGCGGTTCCGCCCGACATGCCCGCGCCGAGGTTGCGGCCGGTCGTGCCGAGGATCAGCGCGAGACCGCCCGTCATGTACTCCAGCGCGTGGTCGCCGACGCCCTCGACCACGGCGGTGGCACCCGAGTTGCGCACCAGGAACCGCTCGCCGACCGTTCCGCGGATGAACATGCTGCCCTGCGTGGCTCCGTAGCCGATCACGTTTCCCGCGATCACATTGCGCTCGGCCGGGAACACGCTCGACCGATCCGGTCGGACGACGATGCGTCCGCCGGAGAGCCCCTTGCCGACGTAGTCGTTCGAGTCGCCCTCGAGTCGCAGCGTGATGCCGCTCGGCAGGAACGCGCCGAACGACTGGCCGGCCGAACCGGTGAGCGTGACATCGATCGACCCGTCTGGCAGACCGTGCTCGCCGTGCCGCACCGTCACCTCGTGACCGAGCAGGGTTCCGACCGCGCGCTCCGTGTTGCGGATGGGCAGCGCCAGCTCGACATGTCCGCCGTGCTCGAGCACGTCGGCCGCCCGCTCGATGAGCCGGTTGTCGAAGTGCTTCTCGATCTCGTGGTTCTGGTGCCTGCGGTTGCTGCGCGGGGCATCCTCGGGGAACTGCGGCCCGTGGAGCACGGGCGTGAGGTCCAGCCCGGACGCCTTCCAGTGATCGACGGCGCGGTGCACGTCGAGCAGTTCGACGTGACCGACCGCCTCCTCGATCGAGCGGAAGCCCAGTGCGGCCAGGTACTCGCGCACCTCCTCCGCGATGAACTCGAAGAAGTTGACGACGAACTCGGGCTTGCCGCTGAACCTGCTGCGCAGCACCGGGTTCTGCGTCGCGACGCCGACCGGGCACGTGTCCAGGTGGCAGACGCGCATCATGACGCAGCCCGAGACCACGAGCGGTGCGGTGGCGAATCCGAACTCCTCGGCCCCGAGCAGCGCGCCGACGATGACGTCGCGCCCGGTCTTCAGCTGGCCGTCGACCTGCACGACGACGCGGTCGCGCATGCCGTTCAGCATGAGGGTCTGCTGCGTCTCGGCGAGGCCGAGCTCCCACGGGGTCCCCGCGTGCTTCAGCGAGTTGAGCGGGCTGGCGCCGGTTCCCCCGTCGTGCCCGGAGACCAGGATGACGTCGGCCAGAGCCTTCGCTGTACCCGCGGCGACTGCCCCGATTCCGGTCTCGCTGACGAGCTTCACGTGCACCCGGGCATCCGGATTCGCGCGCTTCAGGTCGTAGATGAGCTGCTTCAGATCTTCGATCGAGTAGATGTCGTGGTGCGGCGGCGGCGAGATGAGACCGACGCCGGCGGTCGCGTGCCGGGTGCGCGCGACCCACGGGTACACCTTCGCGGGCGGCAGCTGGCCGCCTTCGCCGGGCTTCGCGCCCTGCGCGAGCTTGATCTGCAGGTCGGTGGCATGCGTCAGATACATGCTCGTCACGCCGAACCTGCCGGACGCCACCTGCTTGATGGCGCTGCGCCGCTCGGGATCGAGCAGCCGGTCGATGTCTTCGCCGCCCTCGCCCGTGTTGGACTTGCCCCCGAGGCGGTTCATCGCGATGGCGAGGGTCTCGTGCGCCTCGCGCGAGATGGAGCCGTAGCTCATCGCGCCGGTGGAGAAGCGCTTCACGATGGAGGCGACGGACTCGACCTCCTCGATCGGCACCGGTGGCCGGATGCCTGTGCGCAGGTCGAACATGCCGCGCAGCGTCATGAGCTGCTCGGACTGGTCGTCGACGAGCTTCGTGTACTGCCGGAAGATGTCGTACCGGCGGGTACGCGTGGAGTGCTGCAGCCGGAAGACGGTCTCCGGGTTGAACAGGTGCGGGGCGCCGTCGCGGCGGTACTGGTACTCGCCGCCGGTGGCCATGCGCTCGTGCGCCAGCACCGCACCCTCTTCGGGGTAGGCGGAGCGGTGACGCGCCAGGTTCTCGGCGGAGATCACCTCGATGCCGACGCCGCCGAGCTTCGAGGTGGTGCCGGTGAAGTACTCGTCGACGAACTCCTGAGCGAGTCCGACCGCCTCGAACGCCTGGGCACCGGCGTACGAAGACACCGTGGAGATGCCCATCTTCGACATGATCTTGAGCACGCCCTTGCCGAGCGCCTTGATCACGTTCTTCACGGCCTTGTCACCGGAGATGCCGGTGATCATGCCGCTGCGCACGAGGTCTTCGCACGTCTCCATCGCCAGGTACGGGTTCACCGCGCTGGCGCCGTAACCGATGAGCAGCGCGACGTGATGCACCTCGCGCACGTCACCGGCCTCGACCACGATCCCGACCTTCAGACGGTCCTCCGTGCGGATGAGGTGGTGGTGCACGGCCGAGAGCATCAGGAGCGACGGGATGGGCGCAAGGTCTTTGTTCGAGTCGCGGTCGCTGAGCACGATGAACTTCGCGCCGTCCGCGATCGCCTGGCTGACCTCCTCGCAGATCTCGTCGAGGCGGCGTTCCATGGCGTTCACACCCACGTCGAACCGGTACAGGCCGCGCACGGTCACGGTAGTGCGCTGTCCAGGCGCCGGGTCGATGTGCTGGATCTTCGCCAGCTCGTCGTTGTCGATCACCGGGAAGTCGAGCACGACCTGGCTGGTGTGCTCCGGCCCGGGCTCGAGGAGGTTGCGCTCCGGGCCGAGGCCGAGGCTCAGCGAGGTGACGACCTCCTCGCGGATCGAGTCGAGCGGCGGGTTGGTGACCTGCGCGAACTGCTGCGTGAAGTAGTCGAAGAGCAGGCGAGGTCGCTTCGACAGCACCGCAATCGGTGTGTCGGAGCCCATGGCGCCGAGCGGCTCTGCACCGGTCTTCGCCATCGGCGTGAGCAGGATGCGCACCTCCTCCTCCGTGTAGCCGAAGGTGCGCTGCCTGCGCGTCACCGACGCGGGCGTGTGCACGATGTGCTCGCGTTCCGGGAGGTCCTTGAGGTTGATGCGGCCGGCATCCAGCCATTCGCCGTAGGGCTGAGCGGATGCCAGCGACGACTTGATCTCGTCGTCTTCGATAAGGCGGCCCTCGACCGTGTCGACGAGGAACATCTTGCCGGGGCGCAGACGCCCCTTGCGCACGACGCGGCTCGGGTCGATGTCGAGCACGCCGGTCTCGCTGCCCAGCACGACGAGTCCGTCGTCGGTGATCAGGTAGCGTCCGGGGCGCAGCCCGTTGCGGTCGAGCGTCGCACCGACGAGCGAGCCGTCGGTGAAGACGAGAGCGGCAGGGCCGTCCCACGGCTCCATGAGCATGGAGTGGTACTCGTAGAACGCCCGGCGCGCCGGATCGATCTCCGTCTGCTTCTCCCACGCCTCCGGCACCATCATCATGATGGCGTGCGGCAGCGAGCGGCCGCTCAGCGTGAGGAGCTCGACGACCTCGTCGAAGGATGCCGAGTCGCTCGCGCCCGGTGTCACGATCGGATACAGCGACTTCAGCTCGCCCAGCAGGTCACTGTGCAGCTGCGATTGGCGTGCGCGCATCCAGTTGCGGTTGCCCTGCACGGTGTTGATCTCGCCGTTGTGCGCGATCATGCGGAACGGCTGGGCAAGCGGCCAGGACGGGAACGTGTTGGTCGAGTACCTGGAGTGCACGAGCGCGAGCTTCGAGGCGAACCGCTCGTCGGAGAGGTCGGGATAGAACGGCTCCAGCTGGAGCGTCGTGACCATGCCCTTGTAGACCAGTGTGCGGGCCGACAGCGATGCGAAGTACACGTCGAGCTCGCGCTCGACTCGTTTGCGCAGCCGGAATGCGAGCCGGTCGAGCGCGATTCCGGACAGGTGCGAACCGTTCTCGGCGGTGCGCTCGGTGTCGACATAGAGCTGCTCGATGGCAGGCATCGCCTGACGGGCGAGCGTGCCGATCTCGTCCGCCCGCACCGGCACCTCGCGCCAGCCGAGCACGCGTAGTCCCTCTTCGTCGGCGATACGCTCGATCGCCGCCTTGACGGGTGCGCGTTCGGTGTCCTCCAACGGCAGGAACGCGTTGCCGACGGCGTACTTGCCGACCTGCGGAAGCTCGAAGTCGACGACGGCGCGCAGGAAGGCATCCGGTATCTGCGTCAGGATGCCTGCACCGTCACCGGTCCCTGCATCGGAGCCGACCGCGCCGCGGTGCTCGAGGTGACGCAGCGCGTTGAGCGCGTTGTCGATGATGTCGTGGCCGGCGGTGCCGCGCAGGGTGGCGACCATCGCCAGGCCGCACGCGTCGCGCTCGGCGCTCGGGTCGTAAAGGCCCTGGGCGTCGGGAACGGTGCTGAACCGGGAAAACGGGGTGCGCTGCGCCATGGGTACCGTCCTCACATCGATCGGGGAGAGGGACGACGTCGGCCCGTGGACAGGGAGGGGATTCGCGGGTCGCCCGCCGTGTGGTGGGGTGACGCTCGCAACGTGGCTGTACGGGTGTGCCGTGATACCTGTCAGCCAGTTGTCGTTGGGATCAGCCTGCAGAGCTTGTGGCTTCGGCCTTGGTTTCACGCGATTCGCTCGAATTGCTCGTCGCGGAGGCGTCGTCGTCGACGTTGTCCTCATCGGAATCGGTGTCGAACGAGTCTACCGCGTCGCCGGACTGCTTCCATTCACGGCCGCGCAGGTACACGCTGGTCTCGAGTCCAGGGTGCCTGCGCGACTGCACGATGAACAGCACCAGCCCGAGCACGAAGGCGAGGAAGGCCGCCCACACGTTGAACGGGATGCTCAGGAACGAGTACTCGCTCGGGTCGATGCGGATGGACTCGAGGTAGCTGCGCCCCAGCCCGTACCACATCAGGTAGCCGGCGAACATCTTGCCCCAGCGCCACTGGAACCGCTTCTCGAGCGCCACCAGCACGATGACGCCGACGACGTTCCAGATGATCTCGTACAGGAACAGCGGCTGGAACAGCGTGCCGCTCGGAAGACCCGTCGGGTACGCGGCGTTCGTGCTCTCGATCTGCAGCCCCCACGGCAGGTTCGTGGGAAGCCCGTACAGCTCGTGGTTGACGTAATTGCCGAGCCTGCCGATGGCCTGGGCCAGCAGGATGCCTGGGGCGAGGGCATCCGCGAAGGAGAGGAAGCGCACCCCGGTCTGCTTGCTGGCGATGAACGCCCCGACCGCGCCGCCGATCAGCGACCCGAAGATGGCGTTGCCGCCCTCCCAGATGAAGAAGATGCGCCACGGGTTCGCGCCCGGGTAGAAGTAGTCGTGCGGGTGCGTGAACACGTGGTATAGACGCGCGCCGATGAGACCGAGCACGACGGCCCAGATGAGGAAGTCGATGACCACGCCCGGCTCGCCGCCGCGGCGGGTGAGCCTGCGAGACGTCCAGATGGTGCAGATGATGATGCCGACCAGGATGATCAGGGCATACGTGCGGATCTCCCAGTGCAGCCCGAAGAGGTCGATCGGGATCGACTGCCACGCAATCGGCGGGCTCGGAATGCTGAGGTGTGCGATCACCTGTCGGGTTCCCTTTCGTGTGGATGCGCGCAAGCAGCGCGCGTAACGCAACTGAAGTCTAAGAGGTCCCGCTGGTGGGACTACTGCGCCCGTGCGCCTTCGGCGAGGCTCCTGGCCGTCTCGGCGGCACCGGCGGCTCCCCCGTCCGCCAGCGCGTGCACCAACGCCGACCCGACGATGGCGCCGTCGGCGTACTCGAGAACCTCGCGCACCTGCTGTCCCGTCGAGATGCCGATGCCGACGCACACGGTGCTGGCGCCGGCGGTGCGCAGACGCGAGACGAGAGTGCGAGCCGCGGAATCCACGTCGGCGCGCTCGCCGGTGATGCCCATGGTGGAGACGGCGTAGACGAAGCCGCGGGAGGCGCCGGCCGCCAGCTGCAGCCGTTGGTCGCTCGAGGTCGGCGCAGCGAGGAAGACGCGGTCCAGCCCCGTTCGGTCGCTGGTGGCGATCCAGTCGGCGGCCGAGTCCGGCGTGATGTCTGGCGTGATGAGCCCGCTTCCGCCTGCGGCGGCGAGCTCGTCGGCGAAGCGGTCGATGCCGAACTGCACCACCGGGTTCCAGTACGTCATGACCAGTGCAGGCACATCCGACCGGGAACGGATCTCACGCAACGCCGTGAACACGTCCCTGACGCGGAAGCCATTGTGCAGGGCCTGCTGGGTCGCCGCCTGGATGACGGGCCCGTCCATGACGGGGTCCGAGTACGGCAGCCCGAGCTCCAGCACGTCGACGCCGTTCTCGGCGAGTGCGACCGCGGCGTCGATGCTCGTGGCCAGATCGGGGAAGCCGACCGGCAGGTATCCGACCAGTGCACCGCCACGGGTCGCGCGTGCGGCCTCCACGGCCGGCTGCACGTGGGCAGGCGTCATCACGTCGCTCATCGTGTCGTGCCGTTCGCGTCGTCCGTGCCGGGGAGCTTTTCGTCGAGAAGGCCGAAGTACGCGCCGGCGGTCTCGACATCCTTGTCACCGCGACCGGACAGGTTGACCAGGATGAGGGCATCCGGTCCCAGCTTGCTTCCCAGCTGGAGCGCGCCCGCCAGCGCGTGCGAGGACTCGATCGCGGGCAGGATGCCCTCGGTGCGGCTGAGAAGCCGGAACGCCTGCATCGCCTCGTCGTCGGTGATCGGCAGGTAGCTGGCGCGTCCGATGTCGCGCAGCCACGCGTGCTCCGGGCCCACCCCCGGGTAGTCGAGACCGGCCGAGATGGAGTGCGACTCCATGGTCTGGCCGTCTTCGTCCTGCAGAACATAAGTCTTGGTGCCGTGCAGGATGCCGGGGGTTCCCTCGCTGAGCGTCGCTCCGTGTTCGCCACTGGAGATGCCGTGACCGCCCGGCTCGAACCCGTAGAGCTGCACGTCCGCGTCGTCGAGGAACGCGTGGAAGATGCCGATCGCGTTCGAGCCTCCGCCCACGCACGCCGCAACGGCGTCCGGGAGCCGGCCGGTGAGATCGAGCACCTGCTGCCTGGCCTCCTCGCCGATCACCTTGTGGAAGTCGCGCACCATCGTGGGGAACGGGTGCGGGCCATTGACCGTGCCGAGCAGGTAGTGCGTGTTGTCCGCGTTGGCGACCCAGTCCCTGAAGGCCTCGTTGATGGCATCCTTCAGGGTGCGCGAGCCGGTCTTCACCGGGACGACCTCGGCGCCGAGCAGCCGCATGCGTGCGACGTTCAGCGCCTGGCGCTTCGTGTCCACTTCGCCCATGTAGATCGTGCACGACATGCCGAAAAGTGCTGCGGCGGTCGCGGTGGCCACACCGTGCTGGCCTGCCCCGGTCTCGGCGATGAGGCGCGTCTTGCCGAGTCGGCGAACGAGAAGGGCCTGGCCGAGCACGTTGTTGATCTTGTGCGATCCGGTGTGGTTCAGGTCTTCGCGCTTCAGGATGACGCGGGCACCCCCGGCGTGCTGGGCGAACCGCGGCACCTCGGTGATGATCGACGGACGGCCGGTGTATGTGGCGTGCAGCCGCGCCAGCTCTTCGGCGAAGGCTGGATCCTGTTTGGCCGCCTCGTACTCGGCGGAGAGCTCGTCGAGAGTGGCGATGAGCGACTCGGGCATGTACCTGCCGCCGTAGTCGCCGAAATCGGGACCGTTCTGGTCGCGTAAGGCCATGGTCACTTCCCGTCGGGGATGGGCACGGAGAGGAATTCGGCCAGGCGCGCCGTCGGGTCGCCCGTGACGAGCGCCTCACCGACGAGCACCACGTCGGCGCCCGCCTCGCGGTAGTGCGCGACGTCGTCCGGACCGAGCACGGCTGACTCCGCGACGCGGATGACGCCTGAGGGAATGCGGTCGGCGAGCGATCCGAAGAGATCGCGGTCGAGTTCGAACGTGTCGAGGTCGCGCGCGTTGACCCCCACCAGGGCGGCGCCGGCATCGACCGCACGCGAGACCTCCTCCGCCGAGTGCGTCTCGATGAGGGCGGTCATGCCCAGCTGCACGGTGAGCTCGTGCAACAGCACCAGCGTCGGCTGGTCGAGCGCCGCCACGATGAGCAGCACGATGTCAGCCCCTGCGGCGCGCGCCTCGTACACCTGGTATGGCTCGGCGATGAAGTCCTTGCGCAGCACGGGGATGCTGACGGACCGGCGCACTGCTCGCAGATCGTCGAGGGACCCCAGGAATCGGCGCTGCTCGGTCAGCACGCTGATCGCGCTCGCCCCGCCCTGCTCGTACAGCGATGCGAGCGCCGCGGGATCCGGGATGTCCGCCAGCCGGCCGCGAGATGGGCTCGCCCGCTTCACCTCGGCGATGATCTTCACGCGGTCGGCGGGTGCAAGCGCCGCAAGCGCATCGAGCGCATCAGGGGTGCGTTCGGCAGCCGCGGCGACAGCGTCGAGCGGCACCTCGGCGGCGCGAGCGCGGGCATCCGCCACCGATCCGCCGACGAGTTCGTTCAGCAGCACTCAGTGACCCTTGGGCTGATACTTCGGCCCGTTCACGCCGTAGCCGGCCCTGGCCATGATGAGGCCGACGATCGGGCCGATGACCACGACGATCGCGCACGCGACGACGACCCACGGCTGGTCGAACCAGAAGGCGAACACCCCGACGACGAAGCCGATCAGCATGATGATGACGGCCGTCCATGCGGCAGGTGAGTGGCCGTGGCCCGGATCCGAGGACTCAGCGCTCATGACTCTCTTTCGGTACTGGCGAGTGGGACCTTCCCATCCTATCGAACGGGAGGATCCTGCCCGTCTTCGGTGGGGTCGTCTCCGCGGCTGAGCTCGTCCCAGTCGTCGATGGCGGCGTCGCGGGCCCTTGCTCGGCGATCTGCGGGTGACAGCGCGTTCTCGTCGTCCGGAACGTCCCGCCCCTCGAGGTGCGCGGAGCGCGCGTTCGGTACCTCCTCCGTCGTGCCGTAACGCCGCGACGTGGCCGGCCACAGGTGACCGGTGCCGGCGACGCAGAGCGCGGCGACAGCCAGCGCGATACCGCCGGCCAGCGCGAGCGCGGGCCAGGGCGAGGCATCCGCGCGGGAGACGATGGCGCGCACGCTGGTATCGCCGGCGATGCCGGTCGCCTTGCTGACCACGGTGATGCCGGTGGCGACCGGATCCGCCATCGCGGAGATCGTCGAGCCGATGATGCCTGCAGCGAGCACGAGGCCGAGCAGCGCGAGCACGTAGCGCAGGATGCGCCCGGCAAGCGCGAGTGCGCCGGCGAACGCGACGCCAGCCAGAGAGAGTGCGGCGATAGCCGGCGCGGCCTGGGCGCCGGTCACCGTCAGCGTCCCCGCATGACCGGAGGCCGCCGTGAGGTGCAGCGTGTACCAGGTCTGCGTCGACGCACTGAGCACGAGACCGCAGGCGAGCACGGCGAGCAGCATCGTGCCGTACTTGAGGCGACCGGCGAGTCGGGTGCGCTCTGCCATGTCAGACCACGCGTTCCAGGGCGTTCGCGATGGCCACGGCGCGCAACGGGGCCGCCGCCTTGTTCTGCGACTCGATGAACTCGCTCTCCGGCACCGAGTCCGCCACGAGGCCGCCCCCGGCCTGAACACGGGCGACGCCGTCCATGATGGTGGCGGTGCGGATGGCGATGGCCAGGTCGGCGTCGCCGCCGAAGCCGAAGTAGCCCACCACTCCCCCGTACACGCCTCGCTGCGCCGGCTCGAGCTCGTCGATGATCTCCAGCGCCCGCGGCTTGGGCGCCCCGGAGAGCGTGCCGGCCGGGAACGTCGAGCGGAAGACGTCGACCGCGGTGGCGTCGTCCCGCAGATCGCCCTCCACCGACGAGACGATGTGCATGATGTGGCTGAACCGTTCGACCCGCATGAACTCGGTCACCTCGACGGTACCGGCCACGCACACTCGAGCCAGATCGTTGCGGGCGAGGTCGACGAGCATGAGGTGCTCCGCTCGCTCCTTCTCGTCGGCGAGCAGCTCGGACTCGAGTTCGGCATCCTCCTCGGGTGTCGCGCCGCGCGGCCGGGATCCGGCGATCGGATGCGTGTACGCTCGCCGCTCCTGCACCTTCACGAGCGCCTCCGGCGAGGATCCGACGACCGTGTACGGCGCTCCGCCGACGCGCTCGAGCCGGAGCAGATACATGTAGGGGCTCGGGTTGAGGCTGCGCAGCACGCGGTACACGTCGAGCGGGTCGGCAGCCGTCGGCAGCTCGAACCGCTGGGAGACGACGACCTGGAAGATGTCGCCCGCCCTGATCCGCTCCTTCGCCGTCTCGACCGAGGAGAGGAAGTCCTCTCGCCGGGTGCGGGAGACGGGCGAGGGCGCTATCGAGAAGTCCGCGCGCTCGAGGTGCGCCTCGGCCGGCTTCGACAGCGCGGCCTGCATGCGGTCGAGCCTGGCCTGGGCATCCGCCCAGCGCGTGTCGGCCCAGTCGGCGCCCGCATCGTCGCCGGGGGCGAGCACGTTCGCAATGAGCTGCACAGTGCCGAAACGGTGGTCGACGGCCACGAGGTCGGAGACGAAGCACAGCGCCTGACCGGGAACGTCGAACTCCGCGGGCGGCTGGTCGGGCAGCCGTTCCAGTTGGCGCACCGCCTCCCAGCCGATGAAGCCGACGAGCCCGCCGGTGAGGGGCGGCATGCCCTCGACCGGCTCGGAGCGCCAGCGCTCGTACAGCAGCGCGAGCAGCTCGAGCGAGGGTGTCGCAGCCAGCCGGGATGCGGCATCCGCTCCGAACGCGGCCGAGGCATCCAGTCCGTAGTCCAGCCACAGAGCGTCGTCGCCGTTCTGCGTGAGAACGCCGAACGCTGCGACGCCCACGAACGAGTAGCGGGAGAAGATGCCGCCCTGCTCGGCCGACTCGAGGAGGAACGTGCCAGGTCTTCCGTCTGCGAGTTTGCGGTAGATGCCGACCGGTGTCTCGCCGTCGGCGAAGAGCTCGCGAGCGACCGGGATGACCCGCCGTGTGCCGAGCAGTTCCTCGAACCGCTCGCGCGTGGTGGTTCCCGCGCTGCTCATGATCCGCTCCGTTCGGCGTGCTGCACGGGAGTCTGGATCTCGAGCGGATCCAGGAGGTCGGTGTCGAAGCACGTGCGCGTTCCGGTGTGGCACGCGGCTCCGATCTGCTCGACGCGCACCAGCAGGGTGTCGCCGTCGCAGTCCAGCGCGGCACCGCGCACGTACTGCACGTGACCCGAGGTGTCGCCTTTCCGCCAGTACTCCTGACGCGACCTGGACCAGAACGTGACTCTGCCCTCGCTCATGGTGCGCAGGAACGCCTCGCGGTCCATCCAGCCGACCATGAGCACCTCACGGGAGTCCCACTGCTGGATGACGGCGGGCAGAAGCCCCTTGTCGTCGAAGCGCACGCGATCGAGAATCGCGGATGCCTGTTCCCTGGCCTGCTCGCGCTCTCCCTGCGTCACTGCACCCTCGTCGGTCACCGCCGCACCTCCTCGCCCGCTGCTTGCAGGGCATCCTTCACGTCACCGATCGTCATCAGCCCGTCGTGGAACACGCTGGCAGCGAGCACCGCATCCGCGCCGGCATCCACCGCCGGGGCGAAGTGCTCGACGGCGCCGGCGCCTCCGGATGCGATCACCGGAACGGTGCTGGCCTCGCGCATCCGGCGCACGAGCTCGAGGTCGAAACCCTGTTTCGTGCCGTCAGCGTCGATCGAGTTCACCAGGAGCTCCCCCGCGCCCAAGTCGATGGCCTGCCGCGCCCAGGCGATGGCATCCAGATCGGTCTCGGTGCGGCCGCCGTGTGTGGTCACCACGAAGCCGGAATCGGTGCGCGGTGACCGTTTCACATCCAGCGAGAGCACGAGCACCTGCGCACCGAACCGGTCGGCGATCTCCGCGATGAGCGCCGGACGGGCGATGGCCGCGCTGTTCACGCCGATCTTGTCGGCGCCACTGCCGAGGAGCCGCGCGACGTCATCGCTCGAACGGACTCCCCCGCCGACGGTGAGCGGGATGAAGACCTGCTCCGCCGTGCGCCGCACGACATCGTGGGTCGTGGCACGGCCCTCGACCGTGGCCGTCACGTCGAGGAACGTGAGCTCGTCGGCGCCCTGCTCGTAATACCTGGCGGCGAGTTCGACGGGGTCGCCGGCGTCGCGCAGGTTCGCGAAGTTGACGCCCTTCACGACGCGCCCGTCGGCAACGTCGAGGCACGGGATGACCCGGATCGCGAGAGACATCGGAAGCCCTCCTTACGCCTCAGAGCCTCGCCGCGTGGATCGCGGTCACCAGGATGGCCCGGGCGCCGAGCTCGTAGAGGTCGTCCATCGTGCGGTTGGTGCTGGTGCGCGGCACCATGGCCCGCACTGCGACCCATCCGGAGTCGCGCAGCGGCGAGATCGTCGGCGACTCGACACCTGGCGTGAGGGCGACCGCCTTCTCGATCAGGTGCGATGGCAGGTCGTAGTCGATCAGCACGTACTGCCTGGCGACCATGACCCCCTGAAGGCGGCGGTGCAGCGTGCCCAGGCCGGACGTCCTCTCCGGTCCGGCCGAGGCATCCGTCGACGCCCGCGCGGCCCCGTCGGGGGCGGCGATCAGCACGGCCTGCGACTGCAGGATGACCGGTCCGAAGATCTCCAGACCCTGCTTGCGCAAGGTGGAACCGGTCTCGACGACGTCGGCGACGGCATCCGCGACGCCGAGGCGCACCGCCGACTCGACGGCCCCATCGAGGCGGACGAGCGTCACCGAGACGCCCGCATCGCGCAGATAGCCGCCGACCAGTCCGTCGTAGCTGGTGGCCACCCGGTGGCCCTCGAGATCCTTGACATCGGTGAACCGCCCCGCCGGTCCGGCGAACCGGAACGTCGAGGAGGCGAAGCCGAGCTCGTCGATCTCTTCGGCGGGCGATCCGGAGTCCAGCAGCAGGTCACGGCCGGTGATTCCCACGTCAAGTGCGCCGCTGCCGACATAGGTGGCGATGTCGCGCGGGCGAAGGTAGAAGAACTCGACGTCGTTCGCCGGGTCGGCGACGATGAGCTCCTTGGGGTCTTTGCGTCCGTTGTAGCCGGCTTCGGCGAGCATCTGGGCGGCGGTTTCGGAGAGCGAGCCCTTGTTGGGCACGGCGATCTTCAGCATGGGGTGCAGGTCTTTCTTGTCGTGTATCTGGCAGCTGTCATCGGCTGGGCTGGTGCCGTTCACAGATGTCGGTACACGTCCTGCAGCGTGAGGCCCTTCGCGAGCATGAGCACCTGAAGGTGGTAGAGCAACTGGGAGATCTCCTCGGCGGTCTCGTCGTCGCTCTGGTACTCGCCCGCCATCCACACCTCGGCGGCCTCTTCGACGATCTTCTTGCCGATGGTGTGGATGCCTGCGTCGAGCTCGCGCACGGTGCCGGATCCCTCTGGTCGGGTCTCGGCCCTCTGCGTCAGCTCGGCGAACAGGTCGTCGAAGGTCTTCACCCCACCAGGTTAGCCGCGATAGTGGCGCGATCAGTGCGCGAGAGACGCACGCTCCCGCAGCAGGTCGATCTGGGCGGCAGGATCGTCGGCACGGAACACGCTCGAGCCCGCGACGAACGTGTCGGCGCCCGCCTCCGCGGCTGTGACGATCGTCTCCTCGGTGATGCCGCCGTCCACCTGCAGCCAGACATCCAGACCCCGCGCGGTCGCGGCATCCCGCAGCCTTCGCAGCTTCGGCAGCGTCTCTGGCATGAAGCTCTGGCCGCCGAATCCGGGCTCGACGGTCATCACGAGCACCTGGTCGAACTCCTCGAGCAGGCCGAGGTAGGCATCCGGCTCGGTACCCGGCTTGAGGGCGATGCCCGCCCGTGCCCCTATGTCACGCAGCCGACGGGCGAGCGCGACCGGCTCGGAGGCCGCTTCGGCGTGGAACGTGACCGAGTAGGCGCCCAGCTCCGCGTAGCCCGGCGCCCAGCGCTCCGGCTCGGTGATCATCAGGTGCACGTCGAGCGGTACGGGCGAGACGTCTTGAATGCGCCCCACCATCTGCGGCCCGAACGTGAGGTTGGGCACGAAGTGGTTGTCCATCACGTCCACGTGCACCAGGTCGGCCGAGGCGATCCGGTCGAGCTCGTGCTGCATGTTCACGAAGTCGGCGGCGAGGATGCTGGGGTTGATACGGGGCATGGCTATTGCTTCTCCAGGAGTGCGATGAACATGGCATCCGTTCCGTGCCGGTGCGGCCACAGCTGTACCTGCGCCGGGTCGCCGGCGAGTTCGAGCGGGTTCACGGCGAGGCCCTGCACGACATCCTGGGTGGGCAACTCCCGCAGCTCCCCCGGATGCCGCTTCAACGCGTCGCTGACCTGCACGCGCGTCTCCGCGAGGTGCGGTGAGCACGTGACGTAGCAGAGCAGTCCGCCGGGCCGCAGCGCCTTCACCGCCGAGTCGATGAGCGCCGCCTGCAGCCTGGTGAGCTCGGGAACGTCGCCCGGTGTCTTGCGCCATCGTGCCTCAGGCCGCCGCCGCAGCGCGCCCAGGCCGGTGCACGGGGCGTCCAGCAGCACACGGTCGTACCGTTCCGGTTCGTGGCTTCCGATCGTCGTCCCGTCGCGCTCGGTGAACTCCACCACGGATGCGACGGGAGCGACCGCGCGTCGCACCAGTTCGAGGCGGGCCTGCACGAGCTCGTTCGCCACGAGCCATGAACCGGATGCCTTCGCAGCCGCCGCGAGGATCGCCGCCTTGCCGCCGGGTCCGGCGCAGAGATCGAGCCAGCGCTCGCCGCGGGCGACGTCGCGGGCACGGAGGAACAACTGCGCCGCGAGCTGAGAACCCTCGTCCTGTACTCGGATCGCGCCGTCCGTCGCCGAGACGATTGCTGCCGGGTCTCCGCCCTTCCACACGAAGCCGATCGGTGAATAGCGGTCGAGGTCGGAATCCTCCGGGCGCTGGGCGAGTCCCGGCAGCGCCGCCAGGTTCACCCGCGGTGCCTCGTTGTCGGCCTTCAACAGCTCCTCGAGCTCCGCTTCCCGGTGCTCGGCGGCCAGCGCATGGCGGAAGGCCCGCACGATCCACGCCGGATGCGACTCGAGTGAAGACAGGCGATCGTCTTCCGTTCGGGCACGGTCGGCCACGCGCTGCTGCCAGACATCCGGCTTCACGCGTGCGATCGCACGAAGCACGCCGTTCGCGAAGCCCACCGCGGAGCGGGACGCTGCCGTGCGCACGAGCTCGACGGTCTCGTTCACGGCGGCGTGGCTCGGCGTGCGCAACGTGAGCAGCTGATGGCAGCCCAGGCGGAGCGCGTCGAGCACGGGTTCGTCGATGCGGTCGGTTGCGCGGCCGGCGGCGAGCTCGATGACCCGGTCGTAGTAGCCGAGCATGCGCAAGGTGCCATACGTCAGCTCGGTGGCGAGCGCCGCGTCGGAGTGCGGAAGGCGGGCACGTTCGAGGCGCACCGGCAGCAGCAGGTTGGCGTAGGCATCCGACTCGGCGACGGCTCTGAGCACGTCGAACGCGATGGAGCGTGCCGAAGCCGCCGTGCGAGCCGGACCAGTTGTGCGGCCGGAGGCACTGGTGCGGCCGGATGCGTGCCTGGCCGGGCGGTCGCTCACGATGTCGCCCCCGCGTCGCAGGGAGCGCAGGCCACGTCAGCGCTCGCGTCTTGCGGGAGGCCCCGGAGCCAGTCCGCAGCGCCCATGGCGCGCTTGCCCGCCGGCTGAACGGTCAGGAGCTCGAGCGGAGACGTGCCCGTGCCGAGGTACGCACGGCTGCCGTGCAACCGAAGCGTACCGGCGGGTAGCGGCTCCGATGCGGCCCGTGCCGCCGCCAGCACCTTCACCCTCGTGCCGCCGATCGTGAAGAACGCACCCGGCTCCGGCGTGACGCCGCGCAGGCGGGCATACACCTCGCGGGCGTCGCGAGTGAGGTCGAGTCGTGCGTCGTCGAGCGTGAGCTTGGGGGCGAGGGTGGTCTCCCCCACCTGCGGAGTCGCGACAGCGGTGCCGTCGGCGATCCCGTCCACGACGCGGGCGACCAGTCCGGCACCGTCGACCGCGAGCGATTCGAGAAGGTCGCCTGCAGTCTCGTCCGCACCGATCGGGCGTTCCAGGGCGTCATACACGTCTCCGGCGTCCAGCTCGGGAACCAGCCGGAACACCGCGGCGCCGGTGCTCTCGTCGCCGGCGATCAGCGCGCGTTGCACCGGAGCAGCACCTCGCCATCTGGGAAGCAGCGAGAAGTGCAGGTTGATCCAGCCGTGCGCGGGCGCGGAGAGCAGCGGTTCGCGCACGAGACCGCCGTAGGCGACGACCACGCCGAGCTCCGCACCTGTCTGCAGGATGCGCTCGGTCGCCTCGTCGTCGAGCCGCGCCGTCTTCAGCACCGGGAGCCCGAGTGCGCCGGCGGCCCGTGCGACCGGGGAGGGCGTGAGCACGCGCTTACGACCGAGCGGCGCGTCCGGCCGGGTGACGACCAGGGCCACGTCGTGCTGACCGCCGGCCAGCATCTGCAGCGTGGGAACCGCGGCGGACGGAGTTCCGGCGAACACGATCCTCATCGGATGGGCGCTCCTTAACGGTGGGCTGGCAGCTCTGGGAAGTCTTCGTTCTATCGCGGCTCCGCGGCTCAGAGACTCAATCGGTTCGGCCGTGCGAGTGAACTCGCACGGCTCTCACCTCAATCGTCTCTATCGCGGCTCCGCGGCTCAGAGACTCAATCGGTTCGGCCGTGCGAGTGAACTCGCACGGCTCTCACCTCAATCGTCTCTATGTGAGTTCGGGGTCGTCGAGCCTGACTCTGAGTGTAGGCGGCGGCCGGTAGCCGCGGTCGCCGCGGGGTCTTCGGCCCTTCGCAGCGGCGCGCACGACCGCTGACCGCAGGGCGGCGGCGACCTCCGCTCCGTGGGCGTAGTCGAAGCGCACGATCGCGCGAACGGCATCCGGATGCGTACGAGCCGTTCGGGCCGCCGCCACGTTTTCGCCCTGCCGATCAGGAGTGGGCCCGAGAACGTCGATGAAGCTGCCCGGCCGGAGGGCCGCGATAGCCTCGCCTACAGACTTGGCTGTTCCGGTCACGGTGGCCATTCGCACGGCCGGCGGGAATCGCAGCGCGCGCCGGTCGGCGAGCTGCTCGGACGCGTACGCGGGCTGACGCCAGGTCGCCAGCGCCTGAGCGAGCGGGCCGGCGACTCCGACGAGCACGACAGGAGCACCGGGAGCGGCGAACGAGGCCGCATTCGACCACCAGCGCAGGCAGTCCTCCGCGACGTTGAGGGACTCGCGTGCGAGCATCCGTTCCCCGTCCAGCAGGAGCACAGCACGGTATCCGCCCGGTGCGACGGGTTCGGCGCCCCGGGTCGCGACCACCAGCGCGGGCCGCTCGTCGACGGCCGTCACCCGGCGCTCGCCGTCGGAGACGACGACGCGGGTGCCGGGGAACGCACGGCCCAGCTCCTCGGCCGTGCGCGAGCTGCCGCGAGTCACGAGCCGCACCCGGGTGCCGCCGCAGTGCGAGCACGTCCATCCGGTCGCGATGGCGCCGCACCAGCGGCAGGATGGGGCCGCACCGGCGCGATCGAGTCCCAAGGGACCGCCGCACCGCCGGCACCGTGCTGCCTCTCGGCACTGCGCGCACGCCAGCACCGGGGCGTAACCGGGCCGGGCGACCTGCACGAGCACCGGCCCCTCCTTCAGCCCCTCAGCGGCCGCACGCCAGGCGCCGTCGGGCACCCGGGACGGCGCGGCGTCGCCGGACTGCGCGGCAGTCACCACGATGCGCGGAGCCACTCGTGGCTCCGGTGAGTGGGCGGTCAGCCAGCCGAGCTCGACGAGGCGTTGCACCTCGAGGCTCCGGGTGTGTGCGACGAACGCGAGGCCGCATCCTTCCTCCTCGGCCCGCACGAGCGCGACATCCCTGGCGTGCGCATACGGCGCGAGCGGCTCGGCGTGCAACGGGTCGGAATCGTCCCATAACGCGATCAGTCCGAGGCGATGCGCGGGTGCGTACACGGCGGAGCGGTTCCCGATCACGACGACCGGGCGTGACTCCAGGCAGCGCAGGAACGCTCGGTACCGGTCCTGATTCGGTTGCGCGGCGTCGAGCCGCGTCACGGCCCCCGGCTCGACGAGGCCGGCCAGGGCTGCCTGGAGCTGGTCGAGGTCGCGGTAGTCGGGCACCGCGAGGATGGCGCTTCGACCGGATGCCAGACACCGGGCCGCCAGCTCCGCCAGCGTCACCGCCCAGCCGCCAACCCACTCGCCGTCAGCCGTGCGCGCCAGTCGCGGCACGGCATCCACCGCCAGACGCGCGCCGTCGTCCACGGCCCGGCCGAGCTGTGAGCCGTAACCGCGAACGGGACGCTCCGGTCCCTGGACCGAAGCAGGAGCGGCAGGATGCTCGCTCGCCAGCCACGTCTTCTCCACCCGCACCATACGCGGAGGGATGGCCAGCCGCAGCACGTCGCTGGCGCTGCCTGCGGAGCGGTCCGCAACGCGACGAGCCAGTCGCGCCACCTGCGGCGTGAGCACTCGGGCGGCGGAGACGACGGAGTCCAGCTCGCTCAGCTCTCCCTCGAAATCGGCGTGATCCGTCACCTCGACGAGGTAGCCGTCAGCAAGCCGGCCGGCAGAGCGCAACGGCACGGTCACCCGCACGCCGGGCACGGCCTCACCGCGCAACCGCTCCGGGATCGAGTAGTCGAACAGCCGGTCGAGCTGAGGCAGAGGCGTGTCGACGATCACCCGCGCCACACGGGCTGCCGGCATCGCAGCTCCTAGATTCCGGCGGCCGACCGCAGATCGTCGACGCGGTCGAGTCGCTCCCAGGTGAAGTCGGGCAGCTCGCGGCCGAAGTGCCCGTACGTGGCGGTCTTCGCATAGATGGGCCGCAGAAGCTCGAGGTCACGGATGATCGCCGCCGGCCGCAGGTCGAAGACCTCGCGGATGGCGGCCGTAATGCGGTCGTCGGGGAGGTGCCCCGTGCCGAACGTCTCGACATAGAGGCCCACAGGCGACGCGGTGCCGATCGCGTAGGCAACCTGCACCTCCAGCCGGTCGGCAAGCCCGGCGGCGACGGCGTTCTTCGCCACCCAGCGCATCGCGTACGCGCCGGACCGGTCGACCTTCGACGGATCCTTGCCGCTGAACGCCCCACCGCCGTGCCGGGACGCGCCGCCGTACGTGTCGATGATGATCTTGCGGCCGGTGAGTCCGGCGTCGCCTTGCGGGCCGCCGATCTCGAACCTGCCAGTCGGGTTGATCAGCAGCTTCACGTCGCGCGAGTCGAGGTCCACCCTGTCGAGCACGGGACGGATGACGTGCTCGGCCACCTCTGCCCGCAGCCGCTCCGTCGAGACGGCGGGCGAGTGCTGCGTGGAGAGCACCACGGTGTCGATGGTGCGCGGCACGATGCCGTCGTAGCCGATCGTCACCTGGGTCTTGCCGTCGGGTCGCAGGAAGTCGAGCTCATCAGCCTTGCGCACCTCGGCGAGCCGCTCCGCGAGACGGTGCGCGATCCAGATCGGCACGGGCATGAGCTCCGCCGTCTCGGTCGTCGCGTAGCCGAACATGATGCCCTGGTCGCCCGCGCCCTGCCGGTCGAGCAGGTCGACGGATGCCTCCTCGCGCGACTCGTAGGCGTCGTCGACTCCCTGCGCGATGTCGGGCGACTGGCCACCGATAGAGATCGAGACGCCGCACGACCGCCCATCGAACCAGACGTCTGACGATGTGTAGCCGATCGAGGTGATGATGTCGCGCACGATGGCCGGGATCTCGACGTAGCCACTCGTGCTGACCTCCCCGGCGACGTGCACCAAGCCGGTGGTCACCAGCGTCTCCACGGCGACGCGACTATACGGGTCGACGGAGAGGAGGGCATCCAGGATGCCGTCGGAGACCTGGTCGCAGATCTTGTCGGGGTGGCCCTCGGTCACCGATTCGGAGGTGAAGAGACGCAGAGATGTCATGAGTGCTCCAGCTGATCCTCAGGGCGCTTCTCGCGCCTCGCTGGTCGCGACGCGCTCGGGAACGGCGCCCCTCGCCCCATCCACGTTCTGGTCGCGGGTCAGGCGGAGGTGATGACGTCGAGAATACGGTCGGCCACCGACGCCTTGGTGCCGGAGGCCTCCATCACTATATCGCCGCCGGAATCGAGGACGACGACCTCGTTGTGGTCGGTGGAGAACCCGGTGTGCCAGCCCACGTTGTTGATGACCAGGAAGTCGCAACCCTTGCGCTGCAGTTTGCGTCTGCCGAGCTCGATCAGCGCTTGCGGATCGCGCTCGGTCTCTGCGGCGAACCCCACCACGACCTGGTCGGGCTGCTTCTGCGCGGAGAGCTCGGCGAGGATGTCGGGGTTCGCGACGAGCGAGAGCTCGAGCCCGTCGCCGACGTTCTCCTTCTTGATCTTCGCCTCGCTGGTGGCCTCCGGCCGGAAGTCGGCGACGGCGGCGGCCATCACCACGAGATCGGCGTCGGCCGCGGCGTCCGTCACAGCGCGCTGCAGCTCGAGAGCCGTCGACACGGTGCGCGTCTCCACCCCCTCGGGAGCAGGTACGTCCAGGTGCGCCGCGACCAGCACGACGTCCGCTCCCCTGTCGCGCGCCGCCACGGCAAGCGCGACACCCTGCTTGCCGCTGGATCGGTTGCCGAGGAATCGCACAGGGTCGAGGGGCTCCCTCGTGCCTCCTGCGGTGATCACGATGCGGTGACCCACCAGGTCCCGGCGGCCGCGTGCGGCGTCCTGTGCGGATGCCGCACGGTCGCGCCGCCCCTGCTGTCGCACAGCGAGCGCCATGGCAGCCGCCACGATCGCGTCCGGCTCCTCCATGCGCCCGGGACCGGAGTCCGATCCAGTGAGCTGCCCGACGCCTGGACCCACGACGGCGACGCCGCGCAGGCGCAGGGTCTGCACGTTGGCCTGAGTGGCCGGATGCCGCCACATCTCCGTGTGCATCGCAGGCGCGATGAGCACGGGCGCTTCCGTCGCGAGCACGGTGTTCGTCAGCAGGTCGTCCGCCAGACCATTCGCAAGCTTCGCGATGGTGTTGGCAGTGGCCGGCGCGATCACGACGAGGTCGGCGCGCTTGCCGATCCCGACGTGCCGCACCTCCGAGACCCCCTCGTAGAGGTCGGTGTTCAGTGGCTTGCGGCTGATCGCCTCGAAGGTGGGAGCGCCGACGAAGCGCAGAGCGGCGTCGGTCGCGATCACGTGCACGTCGTGCCCGAGGAGCACGAACGAGCGAATGACCGACACCGCCTTGTATGCGGCGATGCCGCCGGTCACACCGACGACGATCGTCAACGGCGTGCTCACGGCGGCACTCTCGCTCGAGCTCACTCGACTGTCGTCACTCGCAGGCGATCACTCGTCGACGGGACGGCTGACGAGCTTGTCCTCGTTGATCTCGTGCAGGGCGACCGACAGCGGCTTGTCGTCGATCGTGGAGTCCACGAGCGGGCCGACGTTGTCGAACAGGCTGCCCTCGTGCAGGTCGGCGTAGTAGTCGTTGATCTGACGTGCTCGCTTGGACGCGAAGATCACCAGCGCGTACTTGGACTCGACGCGCGAAAGCAGCTCGTCGATCGGCGGGTCGATGATGCCCTTGGCTGCTGTTGACATGAATGCTCCTTCGATTACGGCCGCTGGTCGTGCCTGTTCTGCCTTACCACTGCCGGGACGAGACTCTGGGTCTGCTGCGGAGGCGGGCTGACCTCGACGTTCAGCGACCGGATGACGTTGCGGCGCGACGCGGTCGGCGCGCGCGCACCTTCATCAAGTCTACGACCTGAACCGCGGCGTCGGCCACGGTGCTGTTCACCACCTGCGCGTCGAACTCGTCCTGCGACGCGAGCTCGACCTTCGCGGTGGCCAGTCTGCGGTGCTGCTCCTCCTGCGATTCGGTGCCGCGGCCGATGAGGCGGCGCACCAGCTCGTCCCAGCTCGGCGGCGCGAGGAAGACGAGCACGGCATCCGGCATCGCCGCCCGCACCTGCCGCGCGCCCTGAAGATCGATCTCCAGCAGCACGCTGCGACCCTCGGCCAGAGCGCGCTCGATCGGCGCACGCGGCGTGCCGTAGCGGTGGCTGTTGTGCACCTTCGCCCACTCGAGCAGTTCGTGGTCCGCGATCATGCGGTCGAACTCGGCGTCGTCGACGAAGTAGTAGTCGACGCCGTCGATCTCTCCTGGACGTGGACGCCTCGTGGTCGCCGAGACCGACAGCACCACCTGCGGGTAGTTCTCTCTGATGTGCCTCGCCACGGTGCCCTTGCCGACGGCGGTGGGTCCGGCGAGCACCGTGAGCCGGGCACGGTGACCGGCCGTCGGCCGCTCGAAGCGCTCGATGAGGAACTCACGCAGGCGGGTGCGCTGGTGCTTGCCGAGCCCTCCGAGCCGCTTGACGGGGGCGATCTCTAGGCGCGACAGAATGTCTGCGGTCTTCGTCGCGCCGATGGCCTTCAGGCTCATCAGGAAGTCGGTGATGCGCAGCGTGCCTTCCGGGCCGCCGGGGTTCGCGGTCGCCTTCTCGAGCACCTCGACGGGCGACCGCACGCCCTTCGAAAGATCCGATTTGACGGCGGCCCGGGCGCGGCGGGCGGCCACCGCGGCGCGCGACGCGGCGACGCGGTCGACCTCTGGCGGTCGGAGGCGGGGAGAGCGGAGTGCTGAGTCGGGCATGTCGTCAGTAAGGGTGGTGTTGGTCAGCGGGCACTGAGGTATTCGTTCGCACGCGAGGCGATCGCGTTGGCGAGGCTATCGGGACCCGCCGACAGGATGCTACGGCTCTCGCTCGCGATGACCCACTCGGCTGCCGCCCCGAAGCGGGCGAGGTCGGCGATATCGGCACCCTGGTGGCCGAATCCGGGGCCAAGAATCGGAGCGGGGGGCGAGAACGCTGCGAGGCCGGCATCTGCCCAGTTTACGGTTCCGCCGACGACGAACCCGAGGCAGGCCCACTCCCCCGCCGGCGTGTGCTCGGCGTTGCGTGAGGACACCTCGGCGACGATGCGGGCCGACACCGTGTCACCGTCGTCGAGACGTGCACGCTGCGCGGCGAACGCGTCCGGATTGCTTGTCGCCGCGAGCACGAAGACGCCCTTCTCGTGGGCCTCCGCGAGCTCGAAGGCGTGATTCAGGGCGCCGGTACCGAGAAACGGGTTCACGGTCATGGCGTCCGCCTCCAGCGGTGACCCGGGACGCAGCCAGGCGTCGGCATACGCGTCCATGGTCGTGCCGATGTCGCCGCGTTTGGCGTCGGCGATCACGACGAGACCCGCGGACCTGCCGGCACGCACAACCTCTTCCAGCGCGGCGAACCCGGCTGACCCGTAGCGCTCGAAGAACGACACCTGCGGCTTCACGATCCCGGCAGAGCCGATGGCTGCCTCGACCACGCGCAACCCGAACTCGCGCGCGCCGGCGGCAGAGACATCCAGACCCCACCCCGTGAGCAGAGCAGGATGCGGATCGATGCCGACACAGAGCGGACCGCGTTCGCCAAGCACAGCCCGGACGCGTTCGCCGAAACCGGTCACGCGCGCTCCGCCCTGTCGATCGCGTACTGCTGCAGCGATCTCACATCGAAGCCCTCGCGGATCGCGTCGATGGAGGCGACGGCCGCGCTCAGCTCGGCGATCGTGGTGAACAGTGCGATGTCGGCGGCGACCGCGGCCGCACGGATCTCGTACCCGTCGGCGCGCGCCGAGCGACCGCTCGGCGTGTTGACGACCACGTCGATCTCGCTGCGATTGATCAGGTCGACGATGCTCGGCTCGTCGCCGGATGGTTCGTCGCTGAACTTGCGCACCGTCGAGGCATCGATGCCGTTGCGCGCCAGCACCTCCGCCGTCCCCTCCGTCGCGACCAGCCTGTAGCCCTGCTGCGCCAGACGCAGCGCGGGCAGCACGATGGACCGCTTGTCGCGATCGCTGACCGAGACGAAGACCGTGCCGCTCAACGGCATCCCGCCGTACGCCGCCGTCTGGCTCTTCGCGAACGCGCGCGGGAAGTCACGGTCGATGCCCATCACCTCACCGGTCGAGCGCATCTCGGGCCCGAGCACCGAGTCGACCATCTGGCCGTCGCGGGTGCGGAAGCGCTTGAACGGCAGCACGGCCTCCTTCACCGAGATCGGTGCGTCGAGAGGTACCACCGAGCCGTCCTGCGCGGGCAGCAGGCCGGCATCCTTCAGCCCGGCGATCGACTCGCCGACCATGATGCGGCTCGCTGCTTTGGCAAGAGGGATCCCCAGCGCCTTCGACACGAACGGCACCGTGCGACTGGCACGCGGGTTGGCCTCCAGCACGTACAGCACGCCGGCGGCGATGGCGAACTGCACGTTCAGCAGTCCTTGCACGCCGATGCCCTGCGCGATCTTCAGCGTCGCCTCGCGCACCCGGTCGATCTCGGCACGGCCAAGCGTGACCGGCGGCAACGTGCAGCTGGAGTCGCCGGAGTGGATGCCCGCCTCCTCGATGTGCTCCATGACGCCGCCGATGTAGAGCGCGGTTCCGTCGTACAGCGCGTCAACGTCGATCTCGGTGGCGTCGTCGAGGAACCGGTCCACCAGCAGCGGATGCCCTGGCCCGATGATCGCCTGGTCGGCGACGCGCTCGAAGTAGTCCTCGAGCGACGGCGAGTCGTACACGATCTCCATGCCGCGCCCGCCGAGCACGTAGCTGGGGCGCACCAGCACCGGGAACCCGATCTCCGCAGCGACCGCCTGCGCGCCTGCCACGTCGTACGCCGTGCCGTTTCGCGGAGCGAGAAGGCCGGCATTCTCCAGGATCTCGGCGAACAGTCCGCGCTCCTCCGCGAGGTCGATCGCGCTCGGCGACGTGCCGAGGATCGTCACGCCCGCCGCCTCCAGGCCCTTCGCAAGGCCCAGCGCGGTCTGGCCGCCGAGCTGCACGACGACGCCGACGAGCTCGCCGGACTGCGACTCCGCATGGATGACCTCGAGCACGTCCTCGAGGGTGAGCGGCTCGAAGTAGAGCCGGTCGCTCGTGTCGTAGTCGGTGGAGACCGTCTCCGGGTTGCAGTTGACCATGATCGTCTCGAACCCGGCGTCGTGCAGGGCGAACGAGGCGTGCACGCAGGAGTAGTCGAACTCGACGCCCTGCCCGATCCGGTTCGGACCGGAGCCAAGGATGACCACCTTGCGCTTGTCGCTCGGCTCCACCTCGGTCTCGCTGTCGTAGCTCGAGTAGTGGTACGGCGTGAGGGCCGGGAATTCGCCCGCACAGGTATCGACCGTCTTGTACACCGGGCGCACGCCGAGGATGTGCCGCACCTCGCGCACCTCGGCCTCGCCGAAGCCGCGCAGCTGCCCGATCTGGGCATCCGAGAAGCCGTGGTCCTTGGCCAGCAGCATGGTCTCTGTGTCGAGCATGCCGGCACCCGCGATCTGGTCGGCGACCTCGTTGATGAGCACGATCTGGTCGAGGAACCACGGGTCGATGCCCGTCGCGCGATAGACGTCGTCGATGCTCGCACCCTTGCGCAGCGCCTGCTGCACGGTGACGATGCGGCCGTCCGTGGGGGTCGAGGCCGTCACGAGGAGTTCGTCGACGCTCCTGTGCTCGTCGCCCCAGTGGAACGACGACCCGTTCTTCTCCAGCGACCGCAGCGCCTTCTGCAGTGCGCTCGTGAAGCTGCGGCCGATGGCCATCGCCTCGCCGACGGATTTCATGGTCGTCGTCAGCGTGGGGTCGGCGGCGGGGAACTTCTCGAACGCGAACCGCGGAACCTTCACGACCACGTAGTCCAGAGTCGGTTCGAAGCTCGCCGGGGTGACCTTCGTGATGTCGTTCGGGATCTCGTCGAGCCGGTAGCCGATGGCGAGTTTCGCCGCGATCTTCGCGATCGGGAAGCCGGTCGCCTTCGACGCGAGGGCACTCGAACGCGAGACACGCGGGTTCATCTCGATGACGATCACGCGCCCGTTCTCCGGATTCACCGCGAACTGGATGTTGCAGCCGCCGGTGTCGACGCCCACGGCCCGGATGATGTCGATGCCGATGTCGCGCAGGCGCTGGTATTCGCGGTCGGTGAGCGTGAGCGCAGGAGCGACCGTGATGGAGTCGCCGGTGTGCACGCCGACCGGGTCGACGTTCTCGATCGAGCAGACCACGACCGTGTTGTCGGCCGTGTCGCGCATGAGCTCGAGCTCGTACTCCTTCCAGCCGAGGATCGACTCCTCCAGGAGCACCTCGTGAGTCGGCGAGTCGTGCAGGCCGGCTCCCGCGATGCGGCGCAGGTCGTCCTCGTTGTACGCGAACCCTGAGCCGAGTCCGCCCATCGTGAAGCTGGGTCGCACCACGAGCGGGTAGCCGAGTTCCTCGGCGCCGGTGAGCACCTCGTCCATGGTGTGGCAGATGCGGGATGCCGCGACATCCGCTCCGCACTCGATCACCAGCTCTTTGAAGACCTGCCGGTTCTCGCCCTTCTCGATGGCGTCGACGTTCGCGCCGATCAGCTCGACGCCGTATTTGTCGAGCGTGCCGGCCTTGAACAGCGCCATCGCGGCGTTGAGCGCCGTCTGGCCGCCGAGGGTCGGAAGGATGGCGTCGGGCTGCTCCTTCGCGATGATGGTCTCGATCACCTCGGGGGTGATCGGCTCGATGTAGGTGGCGTCCGCGAAGTCCGGGTCGGTCATGATCGTCGCCGGGTTGGAGTTGACCAGGATGACGCGCACGCCCTCCTCGCGCAGCACCCGGCACGCTTGCGTGCCCGAGTAGTCGAACTCGCAGGCCTGGCCGATCACGATCGGGCCGGACCCGATCACGAGAACGCTGGAGATGTCTTCTCTCTTGGGCATGGCTCAGGCTTCTCCGCTTTCGTTCATATCCTCGTCACCGTCGTTCTCTGCGCCTTCGCGTCGCGCCACGACCATGTCCCTGAACCGGTCGAACAGGTAGTTCGCGTCGTGCGGGCCGGCCGCCGACTCGGGGTGGTACTGCACGCTGAACGCCGGGATGTCCAGGCAGTTCAAACCCTCGACGACGTTGTCGTTGAGGTCGTAGTGGCTCACCTCGACCCGGCCGAATCCGGCGGCCGACTCGCTTACCTCGTCCAGTGGCGCGTCGACGGCGAATCCGTGGTTGTGGGCCGTGATCTCCACTCGTCCCGTGGCGCGGTCGAGCACCGGCTGGTTGATGCCGCGGTGCCCGAACGGCAGCTTGTACGTGCCGTATCCGAGCGCCCGGCCGAGCAGTTGGTTGCCGAAGCAGATGCCGAAGTAGGGAACGTCGTTGCGCAGCACTGTGCGCAAGAGCTCCACATGCTGGTCGGATGCCGCAGGGTCGCCCGGTCCGTTCGAGTAGAACAGCGCGCTCGGCTGAAGCGCCATGATGTCGTCCGCGGTCGCGGTCTCGGGAAGCACGATCACGTCGAATCCTCGCTCTGCGAGGTAGTTCAGCGTGCTGGTCTTGACCCCGAGGTCGAGCACGGCGACGGACCCGATCCGCTCCCCCTGCGCCGGAATCGTGTACTGCTCAGGCGTCGAGACGATCGAGGAGAGGTTCAGCCCGCGCATGTCGGCGCCGCCGCGCACCAGGTCGAGCTGCTCGGGGGCGCTGAGTGCGGCATCCGCCCCGGAGAAGATGCCGGCGCGCATGGCGCCCGCCGAGCGCAGGTGCCTGGTGACGGCTCGCGTGTCGATGCCGCTGATGCCGACGACGCCGTTCCCGGTGAGGTCGTCGTCGAGGCTTCGCTTCGACCGGAAGTTCGAGACGATGCGAGCCGGCTCGCGCACGGCGAACCCGGCGACCCAGATGCGCTTCGACTCCATGTCGTCGTCGTTCATACCGGTGTTGCCGACGTGTGGCGCCGTCATGAGCACGATCTGGCCCGCGTACGACGGGTCGGTCAGCGTCTCCTGGTAGCCGGTCATGCCCGTAGCGAAGACGGCCTCTCCGAGCGTCCGGCCGAGCGCACCGTACCCGCGGCCCTCGTATCGGGTGCCGTCCTCCAGCACGAGCACGGCCGGCTCGCGACGCGCGGCGACGGCGCCGTCCGAGGGCGCAGCCGGCTCCACGCGTGGTGCGTTCGGAGTGAACTGTTCGTCTGACATGTCAGGCCTCGTTTCCGGGGGTCGTGTCTGCGCTGGTCTCCTGTGCGGCGACGTCGGCGGCGCCGGGCGTGCTGTTCTGGTGCGAGCGGAGCGAGCGGATGCCCGCGATGAGCCGTTCCTGCTCCGTCGCGTCCGCGGTGCGCAGGTAGGTGTCGATAACGGTGCCGCCGGCATCCGTTCCCGCGCTTTCGCCTTCGCTGCGCCACGCGAGGAGCACGAGTCCGTCCTGCTCCACGGTGCGGTCGATCGTCCAGGTGGCGGTGCCGGCGCCGAGGATCGCATCCGCGGAGATCGCCACGCTGGTCTCGCCCGGTGCGCTGATCATGATGCCTCCGGTCGATACCGTGACCGTCGCGTTCGCGCGGAAGGCGAGCCCTGGCACGACGACGCGGTCGAGCGGACGGCCGTTGTGGGTGCTTCCCACGTGCAGCGCCTTGATGGTGAGGAGTGTCTCGCCGGGCGTGGCCAGCGCCGAGGGAACCGCGATCGCCGAGTCACGCCGGACGCGGCGCCGCCAGCCGATCCACATGCCCACGAAGATGAGCACGACGACGATCGCGATGAGGGCGGTTGGCCAGAGCTTATCCATGCGACGCCTCCGCCCGGTTCGTCGCGAACGTCGCGTCGGCCGCGAGCCGCTCCGCCTCGTCCACATCGATCAGGCCCCCGTCGCGGACTGTTGCGGTGCCGTCGTGGAACGTCCAGACGACCCGTCCCGGCAGCTCACGGCCGAGGTAAGGAGAGTTCACGCCCTTTCCGGCGAGCCGGTCCAGGCCGAAGACGCTGCTCGAGCTCGGGTCGTACAGCGTGAGGTCGGCGCGCGATCCGGTGGCCACGGGCATCCCGCGATCCACGCGCCCGATCCGGCCGGGCGTCTGCGACATCACACGGGCTACATCGGCCCAGTCCAGCAGCCCCGTGGCCACGACCGCCTGGTGAACCACGCTCAGCGCCGACTCGAGGCCGACCATGCCGTTGGCGGCGGCATCCCACTCGCAGTCCTTCGCCTCGATGGGGTGCGGGGCGTGGTCGGTCGCCACGATGTCGATCGTGCCGTCGGCGAGGGCCTCGCGCAGCGCGAGCACATCCTCGTCGCGCCGAAGCGGCGGATTCACCTTGTAGCGGGCGTCGTATCCGGCCACCAGGTCTTCGGTGAGCAGCAGGTGGTGCGGCGTGGCCTCGGCGGTCACCTCGATGCCGCGCGCCTTCGCCCAGCGGATGATGTCCACGGACCCCGCCGTGGACACGTGACACACGTGCAACCGGCTGCCCACGTGCTCGGCCAGCAGCACGTCGCGCGCGATGATCGACTCCTCGGCCACCGCCGGCCAGCCCGCGAGGCCGAGCATGCCGGAGAGTGCACCCTCGTTCATCTGCGCCCCGATCGTGAGCCGGGGTTCCTGCGCGTGCTGGGCGATGACGCCGTCGAACGCCTTGACGTACTCCAGCGCCCTGCGCATGAGCAACGGGTCGGCGACGCACAGGCCGTCATCGGAGAAGACGCGAACCCGGGCCCGGGATGCCGCCATGGCGCCGAGTTCTGCGAGCCGCTCCCCCGCCAGCCCGACCGTGACCGCGCCGATCGGCTGCACGGTCGCGTAGCCGGCGGCCTGCCCGAGGGAGAGTTCCTGCTCGACGACGCCGGCGGTGTCGGCGACCGGCGACGTGTTCGCCATCGCGAAGACCGTGGTATAGCCGCCCGCCGCCGCTGCGCGCGTTCCGGTGAGCACCGTCTCGCTCTGCTCGAAGCCGGGCTCGCGCAGGTGCGTGTGAAGGTCGACCAAGCCGGGCAGGGCGATCAGACCGGAGGCGTCGATGCGCATGGCATCCGTCGCGCCGTCGCGGGCATCCGTGCCGACCGTCAACACCCCTTCGGCGACAAGGATGTCCGCACTCGAGCCGTCGACGAGTGTCGCGCCTTCGATGAAGAACCGTGTCCGTGACACTAACCGACCTCCCGATCGCCTGACAGCAGCAGATAGAGCGCAGCCATGCGCACCCAGACGCCGCTCGCGACCTGGTCGCGCACCAGCGAGCGCGGCGAATCGGCGGCTGCGGCAGAGATCTCCAGGCCCCTGATCATCGGGCCCGGATGCATCACCATCGTACCGAGAGGCAACCTGGCCAGACGCTCGGCGTCGAGTCCCCAGGTGCGCGAGTACTCGCGGGTGTTGGGGAAGAACGCGGCGTTCATCCGCTCGGCCTGGATGCGCAGCATCATCACGACGTCGGGATCGTCGGCGATCGCCGCGTCGAGGTCGTAGCCGATCGCCGCCGGCCACTGGGCTGTGTCCACCGGCAGCAGCGTGGGCGGCGCCACGAGCGCCACGTGGGCGCCGAGCGTGTCGAGCAGCCACACGTTCGAGCGCGCGACGCGAGAGTGCAGGATGTCCCCCACGATCACGACCCGCAGCCCGGCGAGATCCTTGCCGCGGCTGGCGCCGCCGTGCAGCCGTTTGCGCATGGTGAAGGCATCCAGCAACGCCTGCGTCGGATGCTCGTGGGTGCCGTCGCCCGCGTTGAGGATGCCCGCGTCGATCCAGCCGCTGGAGGCCAGCGTGTGGGGTGCGCCCGATGCGGAGTGCCGCACGACGACGGCGTCCGCTCCGATGGCCGCGAGCGTCTGCGCCGTGTCTTTCAGGCTCTCGCCCTTGGACACGCTTGAGCCCTTCGCACTGAAGTTGATGACGTCGGCCGAGAGACGCTTGGCCGCGGCCTCGAACGAGATGCGGGTGCGCGTCGAGTCCTCGAAGAACAGGTTCACGACCGTCTTGCCGCGCAGGGTGGGGAGCTTCTTGACCTCCCGGGTGGAGACGTCCGCCATGTCTTCGGCGACGTCCAGGATGCCGACCGCCGTGTCGCGGTCCAGGTCGCGTGTGGAGAGCAGGTGCCGCATCAGCGCTCAGCCTCCTCGCCCGCGCGGGTTCTGGCAGCCTCCGTGACGGCATCCGGTGCAGAGTCCGAGTCGATGGTGACGGCGTCTTCGCCGTCGACCTCCGTGACGCGCACGTTGATACGCTCCCGGGTCGAGCTCGGAAGGTTCTTGCCCACGAAGTCGGCCCTGATCGGGAACTCGCGGTGTCCGCGGTCGACCAGCACAGCCAGGCGCACGGCGCGGGCCCGGCCGAGGTCGCTCAGCGCGTCGAGCGCCGCGCGGATCGTGCGTCCGGAGAACAGCACGTCGTCGATCAGCACGACGGTCCTGCCGTCGATCGAGACCGGAACGCTCGTCGGCGAGGGAGCACGGGTCGGATGCTTCGCGAGGTCGTCCCGGTACATCGTCACGTCGAGCGATCCCACCGGAGGAGCCGCGCGGTCTTCAATCCGGGCGATCGCGGCGCCGATGCGCTCGGCGAGCGCGACTCCGCGCGTCGGGATGCCGAGAAGCACGAGATCGGCGGATCCCCGGTTGGACTCCAGGATCTCGTGTGCGATCCGAGTCAACGCCCGGGCGATGTCAGCCTGTTGCAGCACGGTGCGTGCCGTCATGCCGACCCCCTTCCCCGCCTCACAGGACGGCCTTAAAGGTTGCCAAACTCGCACAAGCCTATCAGGGGTGCGGGCCGGTCATCGCGCACCCCTGCCCGTTGGCCGTTCGCGCTACACGTACCGGCATCCGCGACGTGAATGTTCTGTAGCGGATGCGAGTTCGACGGCCGGCCCCCAGGACCGCGCGAGGCTCTGTGACGCTATTTGCCGCCCTTGGCGATGAACGCGAGAAGCGCCTTCGTGTCTGTGATGTCCCCGCCGTACTGGTGCCCGTTCACGAGCACCGTCGGAGTTCCCTTGATGGTCTTGATGTCTGCACCCGGGATAGGGCCGTTCAGGGCTTTCTGCGTGTTCTGCGTCAGCCAGCTCGCGTATCGGTGCGAGGTGATGCACGAGTCGGCGGATGTCGACCCCACGCCGTGCGCCAGCGACTTCAGCTTGGTGTCGGTGAGGCCCGATGAGCCCTCTTCGGGCTGGTTCGCGTAGAGCGCGGCGAGATACGTCAGCGTGGTCTTCGGATCGGATGCCGCCACGCAGGTGAGCGCGCTCCCCGCCCGCGACGAGTAGTTCGTGCCCTGGGAGTTCGGATCGAGGAAGTTCAGCGGATGCACGCGCAGAGTGATCGTGCCGTCGTTCACTTTCTCAGCGAGGGTCCGCCCGTTCGCACGCTCGAACTCCCCGCAGTACGGGCACATCGGGTCGATGTATGTGTCGACGATCGTCTTGCCATCGCCAACCACGAGTGCACCCTTGTCGAAATCCGCGGCGCCGGTCACGCCGGTCGGAACCGCCGCGGCGCTCGGGCTGTGGCTCGTCGAGGCGGCAGGTGTCGCCGAGCATGCGGCGAGCACCGCGGCGACGGCGACGGTTAGCGCGGCGGCGCCAAGGTGCCGGGTGAGCGATCGTCTCATGCGGAAGGGTTCCTCACGTTGTGTGCCGGCGAACAGCATCCGCCGGATGTCGTCAGTGCGCGACGGCAGTACCGATCTTGGCCAACAGGCCGTTCACGAACTTGGCGGAGTCGTCGGTCGAGAGGATGGTCGCCTGTTCCACCGCCTCGGAGATGGCGACACCATCGGGGATCGACGGGTTGTGCAGCAGCTCCCACACACCCATGCGCAGGATCGCGCGATCGACGGCGGGCATCCGGTCCAGTGTCCATCCCTGGGCGTAGGTCTGGATCAGCTCGTCGATCTCGTCGCTGTGGTCGATGACGCCGTCGACGATCTCGCGTGCATAGAGCCATGAAGCCTCACGTGCCGGCTCCTGCGCGGCGCGTTCCGCCTCTGCTGCCAGCGCCCGCGCGAACGGGATGCCGCGCACATCGGCGCTGTACAGGATGTCGATGGCGCGTTTGCGTGCCTTGCTCCTGGCGCTCATTCCGTCGCCGGCGCCTAGTCGTTGACGCGGCCGAGGTACTCGCCGGTGCGCGTGTCGACCTTGACCTTCGTGCCGGTCTCGAGGAACAGCGGAACCTGGATCTGGTAGCCGGTCTCGACGGTGGCCGGCTTGGTTCCGCCCGTCGACCGGTCGCCCTGCAGGCCGGGCTCGGTGTAGGTGATCTCGAGCACGACGGATGCCGGCATCTCGACGTAGAGCGGGTTGCCGTTGTTCGTCGCGATGGTGACGTTCTGGTTCTCCAGCATGAAGTTGGCGGCGTCGCCCACGATGGTGCCTGGAACCGTGAACTGGTCGTAGTCGCTGGTGTCCATGAAGACGAAGCCGTCGCCGTCGCTGTACAGGTACTGGTATTCGCGGCGGTCGACGTTCTCGAACTCGAGCTTGGTTCCCGCGTTGTACGTGCGGTCGACGACCTTGCCGCTCACGACGTTCTTGAGCTTGGTGCGTACAAACGCGCCGCCCTTGCCCGGCTTGACGTGCTGGAACTCGATCACGGTCCAGAGCTGGCCGTCGATGTTGAGGACGGCGCCATTGCGGATGTCGGCGGTGTCGGATGCCATGCGTGAAGATCCTTCGAAGGGGTGAGAAAGAGGAAGCCGGACGGTCAAGGCGCCAGGGAAGGCGCCGACCATCGCACGATTCTACCGGGTTCGACGACTGGAGTTCGCTCGGAACGGGTTGTCAGCCGTCGGCACGACCGGTGATCACCTCGACGAGCTTCGCGACCGCGATGGCGTACCCGGGCACACCCTCTCCGATCACATGTACCGCGGAAACGTCGCGCACATACGAGAGCCGACGGAACTCCTCTCGTGCGTTCACGTCCGAGATGTGCACCTCAGCGACCGGCAGGGCGACGCTGGAGAGCGCATCCCGCAGCACGACGGACGTGTGGGTCAGGCCGCCGGGATTGATGACGATGCCTGCGCAGTCCGCGCGCGCGGCGTGAATGGCGTCGATCAGCACGCCCTCGTGGTTGCTCTGCACGGCGCGCACCTCGAACCCGTGCTGAGCCGCGGTGCGCTCCACGAGAGAGACGACGTCGTCGAGCGTTTCGGTTCCGTAGATCTCCGGCTCACGAACGCCGAGGAGGTTGAGGTTCGGCCCGTTCACGAGCAGCAGGCGCCGTGGCGCGGCCTCCGACGCGGTCACGAGCCGATCTCCTGGTAGGCGGCGAACAGCAGACTGGGATCCGGCGCCTGCATGATGGTGGGCCGGGCGATGTCATCGAGCACGATGAATCGCAGTGTGTTGCCGCGCGTCTTCTTGTCGCGCCGCATGGTCGCCAGCAGCGTCTCCCATCGTCCCGCGGGATAGGTGATCGGCAGTGTGAGCGAGGTGAGGATGCTGCGGTGCCGGTCGACGACGTCATCGTGCAGCCGGCCGCTGAGCCGGGCGAGCTCCGCAGCGAAGACCATGCCGACGGACACGGCCGCTCCGTGCCGCCACTGGTAACGCTCGGTGTGCTCGATGGCGTGCCCGAGCGTGTGCCCGTAATTGAGGATCTCCCGCAGTCCCGCTTCCCGGAAGTCCTCGCTGACGACCTTCGCCTTCATATCGATCGCGAGCTCCATGTTGCGGCGGAACACCGGACTGTGCGGATCGGTGGAGCCATCCAGATCGCGCTCCACGTTGTCGAGGATCTCCGGGGCCCAGATGAACCCGGCCTTCACGACCTCCGCGTACCCGGCCAGCACGTCGTTGCGCGGAAGCGCCTCGAGCGTGTCGAGGTCGCAGAGCACGCCGGCCGGTGCGTAGAACGCGCCGACGAGGTTCTTCCCCTCCGCCGTGTTGATGCCGGTCTTGCCGCCGATCGCAGCATCCACCATGCCGAGCACGGTGGTCGGGATCTGTACGAGCTTCACCCCGCGCAGCCAGGTGGCGGCGACGAAGCCGGCCAGATCCGTGGCTGCCCCTCCCCCGAAGCCGATCACGGCGTCGCTGCGGGTGAAGTCGGCCTGACCCATGATCTGCCAGCAGAAGGCGGCTACCTCGACCCGTTTCGCGGCCTCGGCGTCCGGAATCTCCGCCAGGAGTACCTCGTAGCGATCCACCAGGTTCTCACGCAGTTCGGCCGCTGCCGCGGCGAGCGTGGGCTGGTGCACGATCAGCACCCGTCGCACATCGGGACCCAGCAGCTCGCCGGCCTGGAAACGGATGCCTCGCCCCACCCGGATGCCGTACGGGTTCGCTCCCGTCACCTCGAGCAGCGTCGTCTCCGTTCCCGTTTCGCCGGCTGCGCTCTCCTGAATCATGCGTCCTTCCGTTCCGATCGTTCGCACCACTGAGCGATCTCCTCCACGATCGCGGAGATCGGCCGCCGCGATGTGTCTGCGCGGTAGTCCGCGAGCGACTCGTACAGCGGCATCCGCTTCGCCACGAGCGCCTGCCAGGAGTCGAGTCCCTGCACGAGTGGCCGCTTGCCGTCGTCGATGCGTGCGGCGACCGCTTCGGGGCTCACCGTGAGCAGCACGACACTCGTGCGCTTCAGGTCTTGTTGCGTGCGCTCATCCAGTACCGCTCCCCCGCCGACCGACACGACGCCGCCGGCCGACAGTGCACGCACGACCGCATCGCGTTCCAGCGCCCGGAAGGCCGGCTCGCCGCGATCGGCGAAGATCTGCGCGATCGGGCCGTGCTCGCGCACGATCGCCGAATCCGTGTCGATGAACGGCACATCGAGCCGCCGGGCGAGCCGTTTGCCGATCCTGCTCTTGCCCGCCGCAGGCGGCCCGATGAGCACGACGGTCACGCGCGTACGGTCTCGGTATGGAGGGCGGCCGGGATCGCGTCGAGGTAGGCGCGCAGGTTGCGCTGCGTCTCGGGCAGGGAGTCTCCGCCGAACTTCTCCAGCACTGCGTCCGCGAGCACGAGCGCGACCATCGCCTCGGCCACGACACCGGCGGCGGGAACGGCACACACGTCGGAGCGCTGGTGGTGTGCCGGTGCGGCATCGCCGGTGGCGACGTCGATGGTGCGCAGGGCGTGCGGCACCGTCGCGATGGGCTTCATGCCCGCTCGAACGCGCAGCAGTGACCCGGTCGTCATGCCACCCTCGGTGCCGCCCGCCTTGTCGCTCGTGCGCGAGATGGTCGAACCGTCGGTGACGAGCTCATCGTGGGCCGCCGATCCGCGCCGTCGCGTGGTCTCGAACCCGTCGCCCACCTCGACGCCCTTGATCGCCTGGATGCTCATCAGCGCCTGAGCAAGCCGCCCGTCGATCCTGCGGTCCCAGTGCACGTGCGAGCCGAGCCCGACGGGAACCCCGTATGCCAGCACCTCGACGACACCGCCGAGGGTGTCGCCGTCCTTGTGCGCGGCATCCACCTCGGCCACCATGAGCGCCGAGGTCGCCGCGTCGAAGCAGCGCAGCGGATCCGCATCGAGGGCGTCGACGTCGGACGGCCTCGGAAGCGGTGAATCATCCGGAACGCGCACGGGTCCGATCGCCAGAGTGTGGCTGACGGTGGTGATGCCGAGCTCGGCGAGGAACGACTTCGCCACGGCACCGAGTGCGACCCGGGCGGCGGTCTCGCGGGCGCTCGCCCGCTCGAGGACGGGCCGGGCCTCGTCGAACCCGTACTTCTGCATGCCGACCAGATCGGCATGACCAGGACGCGGCCTCGTCAGGGCGGCACCACGGCCGGTGGTGAGCTTCTCAGGGTCGACCGGTTCCGGGTTCATCACATCGACCCACTTCGGCCACTCCGTGTTGCCGATGCGCAGCGCGATCGGGCTGCCCATGCTGAGGCCATGCCGAACCCCGCCGGAGAGCGCGAGCTCGTCCTGCTCGAACTTCATACGGGCGCCGCGGCCGTACCCGAGCTTGCGGCGTGCGAGGTCGTCACGCACGGCATCCAGCGAGACGGGCACGCCTGCCGGCAGCCCCTCCAGAATGGCCACCAGTTCAGGGCCGTGCGATTCTCCTGCGGTGAGCCAACGAAGCATGCGTCAATTCTGGCATGCACGCGCAGGCCGTCCCGCCATCGGCGGCAGCGCCCCGGCTCGGCTCAGAAGCTCCGCTCAGAGGCCCAGGCTCAGAGGCCGAGGCTCAGACGGGACGCCCGCTCGCGTCGAGCCCCACGGCCTCGAGCATCGCGGCGAGCACGCGGGCCTCGTCGGGCAGCTCACGCTCCGGGTCGCCGGTCACGAAGATCCGCACCTGCAGGAGCGCCTGCTGAACGAGCATCGCGAGGCCGGAGAGCACATTCGGCGCTCTATTCGCGGCGCGAGCGGTGGTGCTCCATTCGGAGACGATGCGCGTGGGCCACGGGTCGTACGCGACGTCGAAGAGCAGGATGCCCTCCGCCGCCGCCTGCTCCAGCGCGGGCGAGCGCACCAGCAACTCCGCTGTGCCGTCCGCACCTGCATGCCCGGGAAGTGTGCTGACGACCAGGTCCGGTCGCCTGGCGACGGGATTGTCGAAGCGCGCGATGAGCACGCGCAGGCCGGCGGATGCGCCGAGCGAGACGAGGTGCTCGGCGCGAGCTGGCTCCCGCACCTGCACCACGGCCTCGTCAGCGCCGAGCTCGGCAGCCGCGACAAGGGCTGACGCCGCGGTCGCGCCGCCTCCCCAGATCAGCACGTACCGTGCCGCCCCCGTGCCGGCTGCCGTCAGTGCGCGCACGATGCCAGCGACATCCGTGTTGAAGCCGCGCAGAACCCGTTCCCCGTGCTCATCCGCATCGAACAGGATGGTGTTGGCCGCACCGGTGAGCCGAGCCGTCTCGTCGAGCGTCGCCACGAGCGGCAGCACCGACTGCTTGAGCGGCATGGTCAGCGAGAGTCCGCGCCAGGCATCCGACCTGCCACGCACGAAGCCGGCGAGCTCGTCGGACGCGACTTCGGCGCGTCCGTAACTCCAGGGAAGGCCGAGCGCTCGGTATGCGGCGCCGTGCAGGTCGGGCGATTTCGAGTGCGCGATCGGTGAGCCCAGCACCGCGAGCTCGCGCACCCCGTCACTGGCAGTAAGCATCGTTCGCCGGGCTCGCGTTGCACCAGTCCTGGAGCTGCTGCACGGCCTGCTCGTGCTGCTGCTCGGTCTCCGAGAAGACGGTTTCGCCGGTCTTCAGATTCACCGCGACGAAGTACAGCCACGGGCCGGGTGTCGGGTTCAGCGCCGCCTTGATCGCGTCGTCGCCCGGGTTCGAGATGGGGCCGACCGGGAGCCCGGCGTGCACGTACGTGTTGTACGGGTTCGAGGCATCCGCGCGCTGCGCATCGGTGGTGAACACGGTCTTCACGCCGGCGCCGTACGCGACGGTCGCGTCGGATTGCAGGTCCATGCCCTGATCCAGGCGGTTCTGGAACACCCTCGCCACCTTGCCCATATCGGCGACGCTGCCCGCTTCCTTCTGCACGATGGAGGCGAGGACGACGGTGCTGTAACGCTTGTCGGCGGGCACGCCATCGGCGTCCAGCGCCTGGAACGCGCGATCGACCAGGGTCTTGATCACGGTCTTCGCGTCGACTCCGGGGTCGAACGTGTACGTCGCCGGGAACAGGAACCCGTCTAGGTTCGGTGCCTGAGCCGGGAGCCCGAAATCGGCGGGCTTGGCGGCCGCCTGGAGATCTGCCAGTGGAATGCCCGTCGTCTTGGCGAGTGCGGGAAGGATGCTTGCCTCGGTGTCGCCCTCCACGATCGTGAGCGTGCGCTGCAGCTTGTTCTTCGGGTCCTGCAGCGCGGCCAGCGCGGCCTTCGCGCTCATCTGCTTCTTCACTTTGTACACGCCGGGCTGGAAGACGGGATCCGGCTTGGTGTGCAGCAGGAGTGTGTAGAAGGCATCGGAGGTCTTGACGACTCCGGCCTTCGCGAGGGTCGCGGCGACGTCCGACCCGTTGTCGCCGTCGTGAATCGTGATGTCCACGGGCGACGTGCCCGATCCGGTGTAGTCGTTCGGCTCGTTCAACGCGAGCAGCTTGCGCACCTCGGGCTGGAACGCGTTCCACACATAGGCACTCGCGCCGCCGAGCAAGCCGAGGATGACGACGATCACGATGGTGACGACCAGCCAGCGGCGCTTCTTCTTGGGCCGCTGCGCACGGGCATCCGTCGGATAGTCGAGGCTCGACCACGCGTGAGGTCCGCCCTCGCCCGGCGGTTTGCGTGCCCCGGCGGATGTCGCGTCTGCGTCACCGACGGCGCGGTCGTCACCGAGTGCACCCCAGAACGACTCTTCGAGGCCGGACTCCGGCTCAGGGGGCTCGTGCCGTTCTTGCACCGCGTGCCCCTGCGCCTCGCGCTCCTGCTTCTCGCTCAGAAGGGCCTCACGTTCCCGGGCCTCGCGCCGGGTCAGCGGAGGACGCTCGGAATCGAGCGCGGGTTCAGACTGCGGGGATCCGGGCGGGTGGGGTTGCGTCACGATGATGGTCCAATGCTGGGGGCCGCGAGCTCGCCGGGGGGCCTGCCGCTGGAGCGTTCGGCGTCGAGCGCGTGCTGCAAAATTACCGTGGCGGCCGCCTGATCGACGACGGAACGGGAATTCCGAGTGGTGCGTCCCGACGCCCTGAGCGCGGACTGAGCGGAGACGGTCGACAGCCGCTCGTCGACGAGCCGCACCGGAATGCCGCACACGTCGGCCAGCCTGGAGGCGAAGGCCACCGCGTCGTCCGTCGACGCTGTGTGAGCGCCGGAGAGCGAGAGCGGAAGACCGACGATAGCCTCGACGGCTCCGAGTTCCGTGGCAAGCGCCTGAATGCGGGCGAAGTCGCTGCCGTCGTCGGCCCGTTGCACCGTCTCCACCGGCAGCGCCAGCATCCCGGCCGGGTCGCTGCGGCTCACGCCGATCCGCGCTCTCCCCACGTCCACGCCGACGCGAACACCTGCGCGCACGCCGCTGTTATCCGATCGCCGAACGCACGGAAGCCAGTGCCGCCTCGATCGCGCCGGAATCGGACCCGCCGCCCTGCGCGAGGTCGTCTTTGCCGCCTCCGCCGCCGCCCAGCACGGACGCCGCGCCCTTCGCGAGTGGTCCCGCCTTCACGCCCGCGTCGCGCGCCGCCTGGTTCGTTGCGACGATCACGACGGGACGCTCTCCGGCCACAGCTGCCAGCGCGACGACAGCCGCGTCCGAGCCGAGTCGTTCGCGCACCGTTGTGGCGAGCATCCGCAGATCGTCCGCGGAGCCGAGCGAGCCGGCGTTCTGCGCGACCAGACGCACGCCACCGACGCGTTCCGCCTTCTCAACGAGGGCGGGAACGCGGTCGAGCACGGCCCGTGCCTCGAAGGCCGCGATCTTCTTCTCCGCAGCCTTCAGACTCGTGATGAGGTCGTCGATGCGTTGCGGCAGCTGCTCCCGCGGAGTCTTCAACATGCCGCTCAGCTGCGAGACGATCGTGCGCTCCGCTGCGAGGTCTCGGAACGCCTCGATGCCCACCAGCGACTCCACGCGGCGGTTGGTGGACCCGACCGACGACTCGCTGATCAGATTGATCATGCCGATCTCGGAGCTCGACGACACATGCGTGCCTGCGCAGAGTTCGCGCGACCACGGACCGCCGATGTCGACGACGCGGACCACATCGCCGTACTTCTCGCCGAAGAGGGCCATTGCGCCCATAGCCCGGGCCTCGTCGAGGGGCAGCTCGCGTGTCACCACCTCGAGGTCGTCGCGGATCGCATTGTTCGAGATCTCCTCGATCTCGCTGCGCGTCTCGGCAGAAAGGCCCTGATTCCACGAGAAGTCCAGGCGCAGGTAGCCTGCCTTGTTGTACGAACCGGACTGGTGCGCGTTCGGGCCAAGCACCTGGCGAAGCGCCGCGTGGATGATGTGGGTTCCGGAGTGCGCCTGTCGCGCGCCCCTGCGGTAGTCGGCATCCACCACGCTCGTCGCGGGCGCGTCGACGCCCACCTCGCCGCGCGTCACCTGCACCGTGTGGCTGATCAGCCCCTTGACCGGCTTCTGCACGTCGAGCACCTCGAGCTCGTAGCCCGGACCGACGATGACGCCCTGGTCGGCATCCTGTCCCCCGGACTCCGCGTACAGCGCCGTTTCGGCGAGTATCACCTCGGCGAGCTGCCCTTCGGATGCCCGTGGCACGGAGACGCCGTCGACGAGGATGCCCAGCACCCGCGACTCCGTCTGCAGCTCGTTGTACCCGGTGAAGACCGTCTCGCCCCTGCCGCGCAGTTCGCTGTACACCGACAGGTCGGCCAGCTGGCGCTTCTTCGCCTTCGCGTCGGCCTTGGCCCTCGCCTTCTGCTGCGACATCAGGGAGTCGAACGCGGCACGGTCGACGGTCAGACCCGCTTCTTCCGCCATCTCCAAGGTGAGGTCGATCGGGAAGCCGTAGGTATCGTGCAGCAGGAATGCGGTGTCGCCTGCGAGCTGCGACTTGCCCGAGGCGCGCGTGTTCTCCACAGCGGTGTCGAGGATCGTCGTGCCGCTCGCGAGCGTGCGCAAGAAGGTGTCCTCTTCGGAGAACGCCAGATGAGAGATGCGGTCGTAGTCGTTCTCGACTTCGGGATAGGTCGCCTTCATCGCATCCCGTGACGCCGCGAAGAGGGTCGGGAACGTTGCCCCCTCGACGCCGAGCAGGCGCATCGCACGAACGGTGCGACGCAGAAGCCGGCGCAGGATGTATCCACGTCCCTCGTTCGACGGCGTGACGCCGTCCGACATCAGCATCAGCGCGCTGCGCACGTGATCGGCGACCACGCGCATCCGTACGTCGTCCTCGTGGTCGGCACCGTACGCCTTGCCAGACAGCTCCGCTGCGCGGTCGAGGACCGGGCGGATCTGGTCGATCTCGTAGATGTTCTCCACGCCCTGCTTGAGGAACGCGACGCGCTCGAGGCCCATGCCGGTGTCGATGTTCTTCTTGGGCAGTTCGCCGAGGATCTCGAAGTCGGTCTTGCCGGTTCCCTCACCGCGCAGGTACTGCATGAAGACGAGGTTCCAGATCTCGACATACCGGTCGTCGTCGGTGGCGGGGCCCCCGTCGACGCCGTACTCCGGACCACGATCGAAGAAGATCTCCGAGCACGGTCCGGCCGGGCCCGGCACGCCGGTCGACCAGTAGTTCGTGTCCATGCCGAGGCCCTGGATGCGCTCATCCGGCAGCCCGGCTACCTCTTTCCAGTAGCCGCGCGCCTCGTCGTCGTTTTCGAAGACCGTGACCCAGAGGTCCTTCGGATCGAATCCGAGCCCGCCCTCGGCCTCCGGCGTCGTCAGGAGCTCCCACGCGTACCGGATGGCCTCCTTCTTGAAGTAGTCGCCGAACGACCAGTTGCCGAGCATCTGGAAGAACGTGCCGTGCCTCGGGGTCTTGCCGACCTCTTCGATGTCGAGTGTGCGGATGCACTTCTGGGAGTCGGCTGCGCGGGGGTACGGCGCAGGAACCAGACCGGTGAGATAGGGGACGAACGGCACCATTCCGGCGATGGTGAAGAGCAGCGTGGGGTCGTCGCTGACGAGCGACGACGACGGCACGATCGTGTGGCCGCGCTCGGCGAAGAAGTCGAGGAATCGGCGGCGGATCTCTGCCGTTTGCATGGGGGCCGTCGACAGGGGTGCGGTCTGCATGTTTCCGTTCGTTCGGTTGGTGTGATGCGTGCTCAGGACAGGTCGGAAATGACGTCTTCCGCTTGATCGATCGCGGTGCGCAGCTCGGCCTCGCGCTTGCGGTAGCCGTCGCTGACGGCAGCGCCGAAGTCGTGGGCCTTGCGGTCCAGTTCCTCGAAGAACTGCTTGCCCTGATCGGTCTTGTTCACCTGGTGTGCGATCGCGAAGCCGGCGGCGATGCCGACGACGAACCAGAAAAAGCTCTTCATGGCGGATCTCCTAGTGGTCGTGAGCGTATTGATGATAATGAGGGCGGTCGGCGCGGCAGGGGGTCGTCAGTTCTGCGGGGCGCCGTTGTCGGCCTTGCCGCCCCGGCCGAAGCGGAACGCGGCACGCACCGCGGCACTGAACCCGGCCATCTTGATGAGCGGACCGCCGACGGTTGCGGCGAAGAGCGCCACCAGCGCCGACACATTGCCCGTGACATCCTGCACGTTGCGAGTGATCGCATCCACTCGCTTCAGCTGCATGTTGGTCTCGCGGAGCGTCTCGGTGGTCTCTTCGAGGATCGGCGTGATGCCGTCGCTGACCTCTTTGATGGAGTCGGTCGTCTGATCGAACACCTTGCCCAGCTTCACGAGCGGGACCGCCATCAGCGCGACCAGCACGGCGAAGACGCCTGCGGCGATCAGGCCCGCGATGTCTCCACCTGACACGGTGCACCATCCATTCCGTAACGGGAATATACGTGAAGGGCGGGCCGCGTGAACGACCCGCCCTCCAGCGTAGTAGGTACGACCGCCGCGTTGCCTAGAGCGGTCGCTACGCGCCTGTGTTGCTGGTGCGTAGGCTCTGCTCTTCGGCCGCTCCGCGGCTGAGTACGCGCCGCTATCGCGCTGCGTAGTACTCCACGACGAGCTGCACGTCACAGGTCACGGGGACCTCGGCGCGCTTCGGCCGGCGAACCAGGCGGGCCTGGAGCTTGTCGAGCTCGACCTCGAGGTAGGCAGGCGTCTTGGCGAGCACGTCCGCGTTGCCACCGGCGGCGGCAACCTGGAACGGCTCGGTGCCCTCGGAGCGCGCCTTCACGTGCACGAGCTGGCCCGGCTTCACGCGGAACGAGGGACGGTCGACGATGCGGCCGTCGACGAGGATGTGGCGGTGCACCACGAACTGGCGCGCCTGCGACATGGTGCGGGCGAAGCCGGCGCGCAGCACGAGGGCGTCGAGACGCATCTCGAGCAGCTCGACGAGGTTCTCACCCGTCAGGCCCTGGGTGCGGCGGGCCTCGTTGAACGCGATGCGGAGCTGCTTCTCGCGGATGCCGTACTGGGCGCGCAGGCGCTGCTTCTCACGCAGACGCACAGCGTAGTCGCTGTCGGCCTTGCGCTTGGTGCGACCGTGCTCACCGGGAGCGTACGGACGCTTCTCCATGATGCGAGCGGCCTTCGGGGTCAGGGCGACGCCCAGCGACCGCGAGAGGCGGGTCTTGCTGCGGGAACGTGATGACACGTCTTTCCTTTCGTAGTTCTTCTCGCTTGTGCTGCCTTGCGCGGTGTGGACCGCGGCAGCCATTGGCTGATCCGGCGACGCATGTCGGATCGACATGCACGGTGACCTGCCTCGGGCACGGCACCGCCATGGTCGCTTTCGCAATGGGAGGGATGGCCGGGGATGCTCGGCTAAAGAGCGCTTCCCTGTCGAAAAGGATGCCCGCAGCCGCACGGAATCCTTCTTCTCGGCCCGTCAATGGTAGCAGAGCCCTATCTGGACGTCACTTGCCCTTCGTGATGCGCCGAAGCTTCGCGAGTCTCGCGGCGATGTCCCGTTCGTTGCCGTGCTCGGTTGGCGTGTAGTAGATGGAATCCTTCAACGCGTCCGGCAGGTACTGCTGGCGCACGACGCCGAGCTCGTCGTCGTGCGGGTACAGGTAGCCCTTGCCGTGACCGAGCCGCTTTGCGCCGGGGTAGTGCGCGTCGCGCAGCGGCTTCGGAACACGACCGATCTTGCCTGCGCGAACATCCGCGATCGCGGCGTCCAGCGCCATGTAGGCCGCATTCGATTTCGGTGCTGTGGCGAGATGAACGACGGCCTGCGCCAGTGGAATGCGTCCCTCGGGCATTCCGATGTATTGCACGGCGTCGGCCGCGGCCACCGCGACACCCAGCGCTGCGGGGTCGGCCATCCCGATGTCTTCGGAGGCCAGAACGATGATGCGCCGTGCGATGAACCGTGGATCCTCCCCCGCCTCGATCATGCGGGCCAGGTAGTGCAGAGCCGCGTCCACATCCGAACCGCGCACCGACTTGATGAATGCGCTGATCACGTCGTAGTGCTCGTCGCCGTTCCGGTCGTAGCGCAGCAGCGCCCTGTCGACAGCGGATGCCACGAGCTCAGCCGTCACAACCGGTTTCGCCGGGCTCTCCCCGGTCTGTTCCTCCTCGGCTCGTTCCGCGTCCTCGCTGCCCCGTGCGTTGTCGACGGCCGAGTTGGCGGCCGCCTCCAGCGCGGTCAGCGCACGCCGTGCGTCGCCCGAAGCGAGCCGGATCAGCGTGGCGCGAGCCTCGGCGTCCACGATGACGGCGTCCTTCAACCCGCGCTCGTCGCTGACTGCACGGTCGACGAGCGTCCCGAGGTCGTCGTCGGACAGCGGCTCGAGCGTGAGCAGCAGGGACCGGGACAGAAGAGGAGAGATCACCGAGAATGACGGGTTCTCCGTCGTTGCCGCGACGAGGATGACCCAGCCGTTCTCGACGCCGGGCAGGAGGGCATCCTGTTGCGCCTTCGTGAAGCGATGGATCTCGTCGAGGAAGAGCACCGTCGACACCCCGTAGAGGTCACGGTTGGACTGGGCCTCCTCCATCACGGCACGCACGTCGCGCACCCCGGCGGTGACGGCCGACAGCTCGACGAACCGGCGTCCGGAGGAGTGGGCGATGACCTGGGCGAGCGTGGTCTTGCCCGTACCCGGCGGTCCCCACAGGATGACCGAGACCGAGCCGCGCTCCCCCGTCGTGTCACCTGCCAGGGTGACCAATGGAGAGCCGGGAGTGAGGAGGTGGCGCTGTCCTGCGATCTCGTCGAGCCGGCGAGGACGCATCCGCACGGCCAGCGGGGTGGCGCCCGCGCGCAGCCCCTGCTGTGTGCTCGGCATGCGCTCAAGGATAGAAGGTACGTCTGACGAAAGAGGCAGCCTTTGAGCGACGCAGTCGCGATAGAGGCGATTGAGGTGAGTGCCGCGCAAGCTTGCTTGCATGGCCGAACCGAGTGAGCCTTTGAGCGACGCAGTCGCGATAGAGTTCGTTTCTGGGATCGGCCCGGCCTCGGTCCCGGGCCGTCGCGGCCCCCGAACACCCTGACTCGGCGCCGCCGACGCGCCGAAGTGGAGGATGCCCGTGTCCCCGAAGAGGCAGAACGACCGTGAAGCGCGCCAGGCGCGCGAACGCCTTCGCGCGTATCAGGCACGTCAGGCAGTGCACGAGCACACCAAGAAGCGGCGCGTGCGCGACAACATCATCGCGGGAAGCGTCGTGGTCGTCGTGCTCGCGTTAGCGGTCGTGCTGCAGCTCACCTACTTCGCGGCGGGACCGGGCAAGCACGTCGCATCGCCGAAGGCATCCGCGTCGTCTACGGCGACCCCGACGCCCGCCGCGACGGGGAAGAACGAGGGCGATGTGCCGTCGAAGGCGATCGCCGACGGCCGCACCTGGACTGGGACGCTCACCATCAACGGCATCCCGCTCGGCGTCTCGCTCGACGGGGCGAAGGCGCCGCAGGCCGTGTCTTCGATGATCTCGCTCACGAAGAAGAAGTTCTTCGACGGCACGGTGTGCCACCGTCTCACTACGGGTGCGACTTTCAAGGTGCTGCAGTGCGGCGACCCGAAGGGCGACGGCACGGGCGGTCCCGGCTACAGCTTCGGCCCGATCGAGAACGCGCCCTCCGACGCCAAGTACCCCACGGGCACCATCGCGATGGCACGGCAGAGTGGCAACGCGTACAGCAACGGGAGCCAGTTCTTCATCGTCTACGGCGACACGACGATTCCGAACGACAGCGCCGGTGGATACTCCGTGATCGGCAAGATCACGAGCGGGCTCGACCAGCTCAAGGCTGACGTCACCGACAAGGGCGTGCAGGGAGGCGGCGACGACGGCAAGCCGGTCGTCAGCCCGAAGATCGATTCCTTCACGCTCGAATAACGGCCTGATTTCGACTCAGGAGTGCGCCTTCAGCGGTGCAATAGGCTTTGTAGGCAGCAACGACGGCCACCCCCGGCCGTCTTCGAACAGGTGAGGCTCGTGTCAACTACTGATCAGCACCCGTGGGGTCGTGTCGACGATGCCGGTGTGGTCTACGTGCGCACCGCGGACGGTGAACGTGTCGTCGGCGAGTATCCGGATGCGACGGCGGACGAAGCGCTCGCCTACTTCGAACGCAAGTACGCCGATCTCTCGGGGCAGGTCGGGCTGCTGGAGCAGCGGGTGCGCCGTGGCGCCCCCGCCGCCGACGTCGCGAAGGCCGTCGCGACGCTTCGCAGCGCAGTCGCCGCCGCCAACGCGGTGGGTGACCTCGCGGCCCTCGACGAACGGCTCGCCAGGCTCGGCGGCACCGTCGAGGAACTCTCCGAGCAGCAGTCGGCCGAGGCGAAGGCCGCCGTCGAGCAGGCGATCGCGGAGCGAACGGCGATCGTCGAGCAGGTCGAAGCGCTGGCCGCGGAAGACCCGGCGAAGACGCAGTGGAAGCAGGCGAGCGCACGCCTCGACGAGCTGTTCTCGGCATGGCAGAAGCACCAGCACGAGGGCCCGCGGATTCCGAAGAACGACGCCAACGAGCTGTGGAAGCGGTTCAGGGCGGCGCGCACGACGCTCGAGCGCAACCGCAAGGCGTTCTTCGCCGAGCTGGACTCCCAGCATCGGGACGTTCGCGCGCGCAAGACGGAGCTGATCGAACGCGCCGAGGCGCTCGCGCCGCTGGGGGCGGATGGGGTGCCGCAGTACCGTTCGCTGCTCGACGACTGGAAACGTGCTGGTCGCGCCGGCAAGCGGAACGACGACGCGCTCTGGGCCAGGTTCAAGGCGGCCGGTGACGTTCTCTACGCCGCGAAGGCGGAGTCCGACGCCGTCGAGAACGAGGAATACCAGCAGAACCTGGAGCAGAAACTGGCGCTTCTGGCCGAGGCCGAGCCGCTGCTGAAGGCGACCGATCGAACGGCGGCGCGCTCCGCGCTGCTGTCCATCCAGACGCGATGGGATGCGATCGGCAAGGTTCCGCGCGACCAGGTGAAGTCGGTCGAAGACCGCTTGCGCAAGGTCGAGACGGCCGTACGCAAGCTCGACGACGAGCACTGGGAGCGCAGCAACCCGGAGAAGAAGGCGCGCTCCGAGGGGCTCGCCGCACAGTTGATGGATGCCATCGCGAAGCTCGAGGAGGAACTCGAGGAGGCGAAAGCGTCCGGCGACTCCAGGGCGATCAAGCAGGCGCAGGAAGCGCTCGACGCGCGGAAGGCGTGGCTGTCCGCGCTGCGCTGAGTCGAGCGCTGGGCTGACTCCAGCGCTTCACCGAGTTCTCCACCGTTCGTCGGACGACTCCTCTTCTCCACCGATGCGCGCCTTCGGGAGGCGGCGGATGCCGGCGTAGCGCGACGATGGGAACATGGCGCACTCGATGGCATCGGTACTCTCCCCCGGAGCACTGCCTCTGGCAGAACTGCATGCCGCCAGGCTCGACGGCGAACTGTTCACGATCGACGAACGGTTCTCTCCCGTCGACGAGGTCGAGACCGCGTGGTTGCGAGCGAGAGCGTTACGGAGCGTCGCTGGAACGCGGATGATCGCAGAGCTCGACAGTGCGCTGTGGGTGCACGGGCTGTTGCCCGTCGTGCCGTCGATCCACACGATGTGCGTGCCGCGATCGGATCGCCTCAAGTTCCCGCCGTCGCCGCGTTTCGTGCTCCGCGAGATGACGCACGAACCGGGAGACACGATGGAGATCGCGGGGCTTCGGGTCACGGTGCCTGCGCGCATCCTTCACGATCTGGCGTTCGTGGAGCGCGAGGATGTCGTGGGCGCCGCACGGAGCATCCTCGGCCGCCACCCAGAGCTCGCGCGCGAATGTGCTCGACGGATCTCCGGCACGCCGAATCTGCCGGGCAAGGGCCGTGCCCTGCGCCGACTCGAGGAGTGGGACGTCTCGGACTCTCAGCCCGCACTGACGCGATATACGTCGTAGACCGCGTCGATCCTGCGCACCGCGTTGAGCACACGGTCCAGGTGGGTGGTGTCGCCCATCTCGAAGACGAACCGGCTCAGCGCCAGACGATCGCTGGAGGTCGACACCGTTGCCGAGAGGATGTTCACGTGGTGCTCGGAGAGGACTCTCGTCACGTCCGAGAGCAGCCCTGCCCGGTCGAGCGCCTCCACCTGGATCTGCACGAGGAAGACGCTCTTCGACGAGGGCGCCCACTCGACATCGATCATGCGATCCGGTTCGCGCATCAGCTCCTGCACGTTGTGGCAGTCCGCTTGGTGCACGCTCACCCCGGAGCCGCGGGTGATGAAGCCGACGATCGGGTCGCCAGGCACCGGCGTGCAGCACTTGGCCAGTTTGACCAGGATGTCCGGGGCGCCACGCACCAGCACGCCGGAATCGCTGTTGCGCAGCCTGCGCCCACGGACCCGGGCTGGCGGCGGCAGCTCGGTGACGTCGCTCTCCGTCTCGGACTGCAGCGACGCGACCACCTTCTCCAGCACGGATTGCGTGCTGACATGTCCCTCACCGATGGCGGCGTACAGGGCGGAGACGTCGTCGTACTTCATCTGCGCGGCGACCTCGCCGAGCGAGTCCTGCGTCATCAGCCGCTGCAGCGGGAGATTCTGCTTGCGCATGGCACGGGCGATGGCATCCTTGCCCTGCTCGATCGCCTCGTCGCGGCGCTCCTTCGTGAACCACTGGCGGATCTTGTTGCGCGCCCGCGGGCTCTTCACGAAGTTGAGCCAGTCCTGGCTCGGGCCGGAGTCGGGGTTCTTCGAGGTGAACACCTCGACCACATCTCCGGTCGACAGCGGCGACTCCAACGGCACGAGGCGGCCGTTCACCTTGGCACCCATGGTGCGATGCCCCACCTCGGTGTGCACGGCGTAGGCGAAGTCCACCGGGGTTGCGCCGGAGGGGAGCCCGATCACCCTGCCCTTCGGGGTGAAGACGTAGACCTCCTTGGCACCGATCTCGAATCGGAGCGAGTCGAGGAACTCGCTCGGATCCGCGGTCTCGGCCTGCCAGTCGGAGATGTGCGCGAGCCACGCCATGTCGGTGTCGACCTTGCCGATGTCGTCGGACTTGCCCCCGGCGACCCGTTCCTTGTACTTCCAATGCGCCGCCACACCGAACTCTGCGCGCTGGTGCATCTCCTCGGTGCGGATCTGGATCTCGACCGCACGGCCCTCCGGACCGATGACGGTGGTGTGCAGCGACTGGTAGAGGTTGAACTTCGGCGTGGCGACGTAGTCCTTGAACCGACCGGGCATCGGCGTCCACCTCGCGTGGATCTGCCCGAGAACGGCATAGCAGTCGCGCACCGAGTTGACGATGACACGGATGCCGACGAGGTCGTAGATCTCGTCGAACTCGCGTCCGCGAACCACCATCTTCTGGTAGATCGAGTAGTACTGTTTCGGCCTCCCGACGACCTTGCCGCGGATCTTGGCGGACTTCAGGTCGTCGTTGATGGAATCCGTCACCTGCTGCACGACGCGTTCCCGCTCGGGGGAACGCTGCTTGACGAGATTCTCGATCTCCACGTACAGCTTCGGGTACAGCACCGCGAACGAGAGGTCCTCGAGCTCCCACTTGATCGCCTGGATGCCGAGCCGGTGTGCGAGCGGAGCGTAGATCTCCAGGGTCTCGGTCGCTTTGCGGGTCGCCGTGGCCGGCGGCACAAAGCCCCAGGTGCGCGCATTGTGCAGGCGGTCGGCCAGCTTGATGATGAGCACGCGGATGTCTTTCGACATCGCCACGATCATCTTGCGCACCGTCTCGGCCTGGGCACTCTCGCCGTACTTGACCTTGTCCAGCTTGGTGACGCCGTCGACGAGCATCCCGATCTCGTCGCCGAAGTCGGCACGCAGCTCGTCGAGTGCGTAATCGGTGTCTTCGACGGTGTCGTGCAGCAACGCTGCTGCGATCGCCTTCGACCCGATGCCGAGGTCGGCCAGAATCTGGGCTACCGCGACAGGATGTGTGATGTACGGCTCGCCGCTCTGTCGCGTCTGCCCGGAGTGCGCACGCTCCGCCACGGTGTATGCACGCTCTATCAGGGCCAGGTCGGCCTTCGGGTGGTGCAGCCGCACGGTCTTCAACAGCGTGTCGACCGCACCGGCTGGCTGCTGCGCCCTGGAGAAGATCCGGGGCACGAGACGGCGCAGGGAAGCGGTCTGCTGGGTTGTCGTATCGACCATCAGCATCCCCTCCCGAATCTCATTATCGCGACTCGGTGCCGACCTCGTCGGCGGGTCCGCCCACAGCGCACGGCGGCTACCGCTCCCGCTCGGCCTCGGCGCCCACGACATCGCCGCCGGATGCCTGCCACGCCACCATCCCGCCCGCGATGTCCACGGCGGCGTATTCTGCCTCGACCAGGGCGTCGGTGACCATGCGGGAGCGCTGTCCGACGTGGCAGATCACGGCGATCTTGGTGTCGTCTGGCAGTTCGCCCTGCCGCGGGCCCAGCTCGCCGAGCGGGATGTGATGCGCCATCGGGGCGTGGCCCGAGCTCCACTCGAAGTCCTCGCGCACGTCGAGGAGCCACAGCTCGCCGGATGCGACGAGCGCGATCGCCTCGCCTGCCGTGACCGACTCCCCTGGCTCGTGCGTCACTTGGCGGGGACCACCTCGGTCACCGGCGATTTCGCCCTGGCCGCCAGGACCTTGCGGTCGTGCTTGACGATCTCCTTCTCGCCGCGACGGAAGTCCGCATAGAGCGGGGCGGCGATGAAGATGGTCGAGTAGGTGCCGATCAGGATGCCGATGAAGAGCGCGAGCGAGATGTCGCGCAACGTGTCGGCTCCGAGAACGAATGCGCCGATGAAGAGGATCGCGCCCACCGGGAGCGCTGCGACGACGGCGGTATTGATGGAGCGCACGAGGGTCTGGTTCACGGCGAGGTTCACCGACTCGGCGAACGTGTGCTTCACCGCGTCCTTGTCCTGCCTGGTGTTCTCACGGATCTTGTCGAACACCACCACCGTGTCGTACAGGGAGTAGCCGAGGATCGTGAGGAAGCCGATCATCGTGGCGGGCGTGATCTCGAACCCGACCAGCGCATAGATTCCCGCGGTGATGATCAGGTCGTGGAACAACGAGAGGATGGCTGCCGCCGACATCTTCCACGTTCGGAAGTAGAGGGCCATCGCGATGAACGCGAGCAACAGGAAGACGACCAATCCCTGGATCGCCTGCCTCGAGACATCCGCTCCCCAGCTCGGGCCGATGTAGGTGGACGCCACGTTGTTCTGCTGCACTCCGTACGCAGATCCCAGGTTGGCGGCGACCGCCTTCGTCTGGTCGGTGGTCAGCTGGTCGGTCTGCACTCGGATGCCCTGACCGCCGGTGCCGTTGGTCACGCTGACCTGCACGACGGCGTTGGGTTTGACGTCATGCACGGACTTCTCGGCCAGGGACTGATCGGTCGTCTTGACGTCGGAGACGGTGAACTGCGAGCCGCCCCGGAAGTCGATGCCGAAGTTGAATCCGCCCTTGGCGATCGGGATGATCACAGACACGACGATGAGCACGGCGGCGATGATGTACCAGATCTTGCGTTTGCCGACGAAGTCGATCGAACGCGCACCGGTGTAGAGGTCGTTTCCGAACTTCTGGAAGCGTGTGGCGGCCATCAGGACTCCTTCTCGTCCTTCTCGGTCTTGCTGCCGCCCGCGGCGACGAGTTCGGCCTGCTTGCGCTCCGCGATCGTCTGGCGTCTCGCAGCCTCGCGGCTGCTGGCCGCGCGCTTCGTCTCGCTAACGGCCGTCGAGGTGCGGAACTGTGCTGCCCCTCGGTAGACGGCGCCGAGCGCATCCGGATCAAGGCCGGACCACTTGTTGCCGCTGGCGAAGAACCGCGTGCGTGCCAGGAGTTGAAGGGTCGGGTGCGTGAACATGATGACGATCAGCACGTCAAGCACCGTCGTCACACCGAGAGTGAACGCGAAGCCCTGCACATTGCCCACCGCGAGCACATACAGGACGATGGCTGCAAGCAGGTTCGTGGACTTCGATGCGTAGATCGTGCGGCGGGCTCTCTTCCAACCCGCTTCGACAGCGGATTCGAGACTTCGCCCGTCGCGCAACTCGTCACGTATTCGCTCGAAGTACACGATGAACGAGTCGGCAGTGAAGCCGATCGCGACGATCAGACCCGCGACGCCGGCGAGCGAAAGACGATAGTCGATGCGCCACGACAGGATCGTGATCACGAGATAGGTGAGCAACGCGGCCACCACGAGCGAGGTGATCGTCACGAGTCCGAGCAACCGGTACTGGAAGAGCGTGTAGATCACCACGAGGATCAGGCCGATCGCTCCGGCGATCAGACCGCTGAGCAGCTGTGCGGACCCCAGCGTCGCCGAGATGGTGTCCGAGCTCTGCACCTTGAAGCTGACGGGCAGGGCGCCGAACTTCAGTTGGTCGGCCAGCGTCTGCGCCGAGGACTGGTTGAAGCTTCCACTGATCTGTGCCTGACCGTTGGTGATCGCGCCCTGCATGGCGGGTGCCTCGAGAACCTTGCCGTCGAGCACGAACGCGAAGCGCGCGCGGGGGTCGCTGGAGTCCTTGCTGTAGTACCCGTACAGCCGGGTGCTCACGGTTCCGAAGTCCTTGGTGCCCTGGCCGTTGAACGTGAGGTTGACGACCCACTGCCCGGTCGAGTTGCCGCTGGAGTCGGTGGCAAGACCCGCCGTCGCGTTCGTGATCTCGGAGCCTTGCACCTCGACCGGTCCGAGCAGGTACTTCGCCGTGAGGTTGTCGTCGCACGTGATGAGCGGCTTGTCGGCGGGCGCCACGTTCGTGGTGCTGTTCTTCAGCGACGAACAGGAGAAGGCGTTGTACTGCGCCTGCAGCGCCGGCGTGATCCAGGCCGTGTCGCTGCCGTTCGTGGGCTTCGCGGTCGGTGTCGACTGCAGAGTGGGAGCCGGCGACGGGTACGGCGTGCTCTTGCCGTTCGACCCCACGAACGTGTTCGTGGGCGCTCCGGTGAGTAGCACCGGGCGCAACTCCATCTTCGACGAGGACTTGATGCGGTTCAGAGTCGCCTGGTCCGGGGTGCCGGGAATGGACACCACGATGTTGTCGCTGCCCTGCGTGCTGACCTGCGCCTCGGAGACGCCCGCGGCATCGACACGCTCGCGGATGATCGAGACGGCCTGGTTGAGTTCGTCGTTGCTGATCGTCTGACCGCCCTCGAGCTGTGGCGTCAGGATGATCTCGGTTCCGCCCTCGAGGTCGAGACCGAGCTTCGGCAGCCAGGTGGCGGTGGAGAACAGCACGCCGCCGCCGAGCACGAGTCCCAGCACGACGACGATGACGCCGAGCCAGATCAGCGACCGCGAGGCACTCTTGACCGGAGACGACTTTGCCACGGAGGAACTCTTTCTATGCTCGTGCGGCGGCCATCATCGACCGCGCACGGAAGGAGGGACTATTCGTCGGTCTTCTTGGAGTCAGCCGTCTTCGACGCGGTGTCGACATCTTCGATCCGCTCCCCGAACTGCGGCTTCTCGTCACCGACCGTGGTCTCGGTCTCGACGGCGTCTGCCGGCGTCTCCTCCGCAGTCTCGGGCGTCGTCTCGACTCGGCCGATGGTCTGACGGTGCACGGTGAGGATGTGGCCCGGGCTCGTCTCGAGCTCGACCTTGTTGTGCTCCTCGTCGATGGACACGATCGTGCCGAAGACACCGAAGTTCGTCATGACCGTGGCTCCGGGAACGACCTGCTTCTGAAGCTCCGCCTGTGTCTTCTGGCGCTTGCGGCTGCTGCGGAACATGAAGAAAATGAGGGCCGCCAAGATGACGACCATGACTATGGTCAGGATGTTCTGATCCAACGTGGAACCTTCCGGAAATGAGGGGGCAATGGGAACAACCACCTCATTGGCATGGGGGCTGCAGGCTAACTAAGGATTATAGGTCATCGGTGAAGAGGGCTTGCTGCGCGCCGGCAGTGGACTTCCTCGGTATTCCCAGGTGGTCCCATGCCGCCGGCGTTGCTACCCGGCCACGCGGTGTGCGGGTGATCAGTCCGATGCGCACGAGGAACGGCTCCACCACAGATTCGATGGTGTCCGCTTCTTCCCCGACCGAGACGGCGAGCGTGTTCAGGCCGACCGGGCCTCCGTCGAAACGCATCAGGATGGCCTGCATGACGGCGCGGTCGATGCGGTCCAGGCCGAGTTCGTCGACATCGTAGAGCTCCAGCGCCGCACGCACCGCCTTGCGGTCCGCCCGCTCGCCGTGCACAAGCGCGTAGTCGCGCACGCGGCGCAGGAGGCGGTTGGCGATGCGGGGCGTGCCCCGGCAGCGGCCTGCGATCTCGGCGATGGCATCCCTGTCGATCTCGAAATCGAGGAGCACGGCGGCCCGATCGAGAACGCGTTCCAGTTCGGCGTCGTCATAGAACTCGAGATGAGCGGTGAATCCGAAGCGGTCGCGAAGCGGGTTCGGCAGCAGCCCGGACCGGGTGGTCGCGCCGACGAGCGTGAACGGCGCGAGGTCGAGCGGGATCGAGGTCGCCCCGGCACCCTTTCCGACCATGATGTCGATGCGGAAGTCTTCCATGGCGAGGTACAGCATCTCCTCGGCCGAACGCGCCATGCGATGGATCTCGTCGATGAACAGCACCTCGCCGGGCACGAGCGACGACAGCAACGCGGCGAGATCCCCGGCATGCTGGATGGCCGGACCGCTCGACATGCGCAGTGTGCGGCCGCTCTCGTGGGCGACGATCATCGCGAGCGTCGTCTTCCCGAGGCCGGGCGGCCCGGCCAGCAGGATGTGGTCGGGCGTGCGCTCCTGCATACGGGCGGCGGTGAGCAGGAGCTGCAGCTGCCCGCGCACCTTGGACTGGCCGACGAACTCTGCCAGCGACTTGGGACGCAGCGCCCCTTCGAACGCGAGCTCTGCCTCTGACTGCGCCTCGGGAGCCGTGAGATCGTCGCTCATGCTTGCTGCCTCGCGGTGGGACCGAGCCGCGACAGCGCGAGTCGCAGCAGCGACTGCACCGTATCGCGCTCCGGCTCGGGATGCTCGTCGACCAGTTCACGGACCACCTCGGTGGCGGTCTTCTCGGCCCAGCCGAGTCCGACGAGCGCGATCACAACGCTGTCGGAGACATCCGAACGCGGTATCTGAGCGACGGTCTGCACGGGCTTCGCCGGAGCGAACAGCTTGCCGGTGAGCGAGACGACGATGAGCTTCGCGGTCTTCGGCCCGATGCCGCTCACCTTGCGGAACGCGCCGTCATCGTCAGATGCGACGGCCAGTGCGATCTCGTCAGGCGACAGCGCGGCGAGCACGCCGAGCGCCGACTTGGGGCCCACTCCGGAAACGCCGATCAGCGACTCGAACACGCCGAGGTGCTCCCTGGCGGGAAAGCCGAACAGGGCGACGGACTCCTGGCGCACGACCATCGAGGTGTACACCGTGGCCTCCTCGCCGATCCGCAAGCTTCTGGCGTGATCGGGCGTGACCTGAACGGCGTATCCCACTCCCCCGACGTCGATGACGACGACGCCGTCGGATGCCTGCAGCACGGTTCCGCGAAGGGAGGAGATCACCTCGCAAGCCTATGGGCGATTGAGTCTCGGACGTTGAGGGCTGGCCCTCAACGTCCGAGCCGATTGAGTCTGTGAGCGGCGTCAGCCGCGATATTGTGGGCCGCTGACCGTCCCGACGACTTCTCCGCGGCACGCCACGCCTGCTGGGCGGGCGTCAGGGTGGACGAGCCGGCATCCGGCGCGACGAAGGGTGCGCGCCAGGCATGGCAGATGGCTATCGCGAGGGCATCCGCCGCATCCGCCGGTTTCGGAATCTGCTCGAGTCCGAGAACCTTGGCGACCATGTTCTGCACCTGGCGCTTCTCCGCCGTGCCGTAACCGGTGATCGCCGCCTTCACTTCGGTCGGCGTGTGCAGACCGACTGGCAGCCCGCGTGAAGCCGCTGCGTGCAGCGCGACGCCACTGATCTGCGCCACGCCCATCACCGTGCGCACGTTGTGCTGAGCGAAGACGCGCTCGATCGCGATCGCATCCGGCCGATGCTGGTCCATGAGGGCGGCGATGCCGTCGCCGATCGTCAGAAGCCGCCGCTCGAGCGGGGCATCCGGTGCTGTACGGATGACCGTGACTGCGACGAGCGTCGCCCGCCTGTCCGGTGCGACGTCCACGACGCCGACCCCGCAGCGAGTCAATCCTGGATCGATCCCGAGAACCCGCACCGCGTCTCCCCGCATCCGATCGCTTGCAGGCCTCGTCGCTCTACTCGTCGTCTTCGAGTTCTGCCTGAACCTCGGGGCTGAGGTCGAGGTTGGTGTAGACGTTCTGCACGTCGTCGGAGTCCTCGAGCGCGTCGATCAACCGGAACACCTTGCGCGCGGTCTCGACGTCGACCTCGACTTTCACCTGCGGCACGAACTCGACATCGGCGGAGTCGTAGTCGATTCCGGCATCTTGCAACGCAGTTCGCGTCGCGACGAGGTCGCTGGCCTCGGTCAGCACCTCGAAGCCGTCGCCCTGCGGGGTGACCTCTTCGGCGCCCGCATCGAGCACAGCGGTCAGCACGTCGTCTTCCGTCGTGCCCTCTGCGGGAACGACGATTACGCCCTTGCGGTGGAAGTTGTACGAGACCGATCCCGGATCGGCCATCGTTCCGCCGTTGCGGGTCATCGCAGTGCGCACGTCGGCCGCCGCCCGGTTCTTGTTGTCGGTGAGGCACTCGATGAGCAGCGCGACGCCGTTCGGGCCGTACCCCTCATACATGATCGTCGCGTAGTCGATGCTCTCGCCGGTCAGGCCGGCGCCGCGCTTGATGGCCCGGTCGATGTTGTCGTTGGGCACCGAGGTCTTCTTCGCCTTCTGCACAGCGTCGACCAGCGTCGGGTTGCCGGAGAGGTCGGCGCCGCCGATCTTGGCGGCCACCTCGATGTTCTTGATGAGCTTGGCGAACGACTTGGCACGGCGTGCGTCGATGACAGCCTTCTTGTGCTTCGTCGTGGCCCACTTGGAATGCCCGGACACAATGCTCCTGACGTTTCGTGAAAGATCCGATCCATTCTAGAGGCGACTGAGGCGAGAGTTGAGCGAGCTCGCTCGCTCGACCGAGCCGATGGAGCCTTTGAGTCGCGCAGCTGCGATAGAGGCGACTGAGCGAGCTCGCTCGCTCGACCGAGCCGATGGAGCCTTTGAGTCGCGCAGCTGCGATAGAGGCGACTGAGCGGTAGGGCGCCGCAGGCGGGCGCTGTGGGTGGGGAAAGTCTCTGCGGGTGGTTGCCTCTTGTTTCTTGCGGGGTGTGGGCGGATGCTGGGGTGACGTCCCTCTGAGTGGTGGAGTTTCTCAACACCGCGCGAGGTCAGCTGTTTGATTATGCCGCGGT
>NZ_BAAGWZ010000002.1:0-523399 GCF_054780095.1 Humibacter ginsengisoli | reverse complement strand
GCAGGCGAAGAAAACGCTCGCGTCCACTATGTGGTTCCCGATATACGGTCGGGACACCACCACCCCACCACGGTGGGGGTTATGACTGTAAATCAATAGTGTTACGGCGGCCATAGCGAGAGGGAAACGCCCGGAAACATTCCGAACCCGGAAGCTAAGACTCCCAGCGCCGATGGTACTGCAGGGGCGACCCTGTGGGAGAGTAGGACACCGCCGGACTCCTTTGTAGGAAGGGCCGCCCAGAGATGGGCGGCCCTTCTTGCATTTTGTGCCAGTTTTTGCGTTTGTATCGGTTTTGGGGCTCGGGCGTCAGTCCGAGTGGGTGGACTGCACTTGGGGATGCGTGGCGGAGTCCGCATCGGCGGGCACGTCCCCGGCCGGGCCGCGGCGCCTCGTGCTTGATGCGCGCACGACGAGCGCGACCGGGATGGGCGGTGGCGACGGCGAGGTCTCATCCCCATCAAGCCTGTCGAGCACACGCCTCAGCGCCAGCTGTCCGAGTGCGGCGAAGTCCTGGGTGACCGTGGAAAGCGGAGGCGTATAGAACACGGACTCCGGAACGTTGTCGAATCCCACGACGCCGACGTCGTCGGGAACTCTGAACCCACGCCGTGCCAGCGCTGTCATCACCCCGAGCGCGATCTGGTCGTTGGCGGCGAATACCGCTGTCTTGCCCGCGATGACGGTGAGTTCGAGCCCGATGCGGTGACCCTCGGCGGCCGACCAGTCCGCGTGATAGAGCGCACCACGGGGCAGCCCCGCGTCGGCGAGCTCATCAGCCCACCCTCTCTGACGTTCTCGCGCGTCAGGGTGGTCGGGAGGGCCGGCGACGTGGATGACGTCGAGATAGCCCGCATCGATGAGGTGCTGCACCGCCGCTCGGGCGCCGCCGTACTGGTCGATCGACACGACGTCGCGGTTGCGGCCGGGCGCCGAGATCGAGATGAGGGGAACACCCACGTCGAGACCGCGCAGGGACTCGAGCGTGGTCACGTCGAGTTGCACGAGCACAACGGCTTCCACGTTCTGCCTCAGGAGCGACTCGATCGCGGTACGCGCCTCACTCGCGCTCTCTCCCGGCACGCTGACCGTGAACACGCTGTACCGCGCGGCGTGCGCGGCCTCGTTGAAGTACCTCTGGATGCTCGCCGGTCCGTAGTCCGCGGATCCTGGTGCGATGAGCCCGATCGTGCGCGTACGCCTGGTCACGAGCGCGCGAGCCGCCGCTGACGGTTCGTACCGCAACTGCTTGATCGCCTTCCGCACGCGCTCGCGTGTCTGGTCGCGCACATCCGGCGAGTCGTTGATGACGCGCGAAACCGTCTGGTGCGACACACCGGCAAGTCGTGCGACGTCGAAGATCGTCGCCGCACGGGTCCCCTCAGTCCGTGCCATTCGCCCCTCCATCCGCGATGAGCGTGAGCAGAAGCTCCCGATCCAGCCCATCGTCGTTCGCCACGATGCCCAGGATCGCGCGATCCCGCATGATCACGATCCGGTCAGACAGCCGGAGAACTTCGTCTGGCTCGGCGGAGATGTAAATCACGCCGACACCGTTGGCTGCCATGGAGGCCACGAGGCGCTGGACTTCAACCTTAGCGCCGACGTCGATGCCTCTCGTCGGTTCGTCGAGCACCAGCACGCGCGGTGCAATAGCGAGCCAGCGAGCAAGCAACACCTTCTGCTGGTTGCCGCTGGAGAGCGAGGCTGCAGGCTGGTCGAGGTCGCACGGCCACACGTTGAGCGCCTCCAGGTAGCTCGTCGCGAGCTCGTCCTGTCGTGCACGAGGCATCCGCCGGAACCAGCCACGCTGCGCCTGGATGGCGAGTGTGATGTTGTCGCGCACACTGAGCTGGCCGATGAGCCCCTCAGAGACGCGGTTCTCCGACGCGTACACCACCCGCGCCATGAGGGCAGAACGCGGCGAACGGTACGCGGTGGCGGTCGGCCCGCCGACGAGTCGACCGCCGTTGATCGGATCGATGCCGGTGAGGGATCTGGCCAGCTCGGTGCGGCCCGAGCCGAGCAGCCCGGCGACGCCGACGATCTCGCCCTCGTTCAGCTCGAGCGCGACCGGTGCACGCAGCGAACCGGACCGAACGCTCTCGGCGCACAGGATGGGCGCGGGACTGCCGACCACCTCCGCGCCACGCTCTTCCATGATCTCGTCCAGCTCACGCGGATCGCGGCCGAGCATGCGCTGGACGAGATCGCGGCGCAGGATGTCCGCGGTCGGGAACTCGCCGACCAGCACGCCACCCCGCAGAACCGTCAACCGGTTCGCGATCTCGTAGACCTGCTCTAGCACGTGGGAGACGAACAGGATGGCGACGCCGTCATCGCGCAAGGATCGGATCACGCCGAGCACGTGCTCGGTCTCCGCCTCGTCGAGACTCGCGGTCGGTTCGTCGAGCACGAGCACGCGAGGACTCGAACGGATCGCGCGTGCCATCGCGACGAGCTGGCGGATGGCCGGCGGATGTCCGCCAAGCGGTGACCTCGGATCGACGACCGCGCCCAGCCGCTCGAGCAACTCGCCGGCGCGTCGCACCATCGCGCGCCGGTCGATGCCCAACCTGCCGTGCGGCTCGTCGCCGAGCATCACGTTCTCGGCGATGGACAGATTCGGAAGCAGCCCAGTCTCCTGGTGCACGACCCCGATTCCGGTCGCGAGTGCGTCGCGCGGCGACGAGATCTGTACCGGTGCACCGTTGCACAGGATCTCGCCGTGCGCCGGCCGGATCGCGCCGGTCAGAACCTTGATGAGCGTGGATTTGCCCGCGCCGTTCTCGCCCATGAGCGAGTGCACCTCACCCCGGTGCAGATCGAGGTCGACGTCGTCGAGCGCCAGGTTGCCCTGGTACCGCACGGTGATGCCGCGCATCCGGATGAACGGGTCGCTCATCGCAGTTCCCCCGCTCTGCTTGCGGCGAGCCGTTGGGCCACGACGAAGACCAGCAGCAGCATCCCGAGCACGATCGGCGTCCACCACGAGTCGACGCCGAGATAGTCGATCGTCAGCTGGATGACGCCGTACACGAGCACTCCGACGACCGAGCCGACCACTCCGCCGTTCCCGCCACCGAGTGTGGTGCCGCCGATCACGACCGCGGCGATGGCGGCGAGCTCCATGCCGGTGCCGGCCTGCGGATCGCCCGACGAGGTGTACGACGCGAAGAGAACGGCCCCGATGCCTGCGCAGGTTCCGCTGACCACATACACGAGCACCGTGGTGCGCATCACCGCGAGACCCATCAGCCGCGCCCCGTCGGAGTTGCCTCCGAGAGCGAACACGGTGCGCCCGAACCGCGTTCGGTGAAGCATCAGGAAGGCGACGACGGCGAGTGCGAGTGCGACGAGGACGCCCAGTGAGAAGCGGAGATCGCCGACGCCGACGGTGACCAGGGTGAGCGCGTTGAGCCCGCTGTCGCGGATCGGCACGGCGTTGAGGCTGACGCTGTAGGCCAGACCTCGGGCGAGGAACATCCCGGCGAGGGTGGCCACGATCGGCTGCACGTCGAAGACCGCCACGAGCACGCCGTTGACGAGCCCGATACCGGCGCCCGATGCGACGATCAACGGGATGGCGACGCCTACGGGGACGCCTGCCGCCAGAAGCTGGGCACCGATCACTCCGCCTAGCCCGATCACGGAGCCCACCGACAGATCGAGCCCGCCGGACAGCACGACGAAGGTCATGCCGACCGCGAGTGCGAGCAGGTAGCCGGTGTCGAGGAAGAGGTTCGAGACGAGCCGGGCCGACACGAACTGGCCGAACGTGAGCTGGTCGCCGAGCACGAGCATCCCGAGCATCACGACAGCGACGAGTACCGGAGGAAGGTGTGGGCGCCGTGCGACGCCCCAGCGCCGTGGCGCTTCCCAGGACGGAATCCTCGGTGTCTGCGTGCTCACTGGATGCCTCGCCATCCGGCTCGGATGCGACCCAGGAGTGCGCTGGTGCGCGGCGCCTGCAGCAGGCAGACCGCGATGATGATGACGCCCTCGAAGAGCGGTGAGGTCGCCGGCGAGGTGCCCAGGTAGGTCACCGTGGAGGTCAGCACCTGAACGGTGAGCACTCCCAGCACAGTGCCGCCGACGGAGAACCGGCCGCCGCGCAGCGACGTTCCGCCGATGACGACGGCGAGGATGGCATCCACCTCGATGCCGAGGCCGGCGTTGCTCGCGTCGGCCGACATGATGTCCGAGCTCGCGATGAGTCCGCTGCCCGCGGCGAGCAACCCGCTCACGGCGTAGACGGTTCCCGTGAGCAGACGCACCCGCAGGCCGGCCATGCGGCTGGCGACGGGATTCGCGCCGATGGACTCGATCATCGTCCCGAGGGCGCTGCGCCGCAGCAGCACGGCGATGGCGATGACCACCGCGGCCGCGATCAACGTCGGGGCGGGAAGACCGAGCACGGTACCGGCGGCGATCCACGCGTAAGGCGGGCTGGCGACGGTGTCGACCTGGCCGCGTGTGATGAGCATCGCCAGACCGCGGCCGGCGAGCATGAGCACCAGCGTGGCGATGATCGGTTGCACCCCCACCGCGGCGACCAGCATCCCGTTCCAGGCTCCGAGCAGGATGCCTACGCCGAGCCCGGCACAGATACCGAGGGCGACGGCGCCGATCGACCCGGGCTGTGGCGATCCGGCGATGACGGCGAGGGCGACTGCTCCGCCGACCGACAGCACGGCGCCGACTGAGAGGTCGAGCCCGCGAAGCGCGATCACGAGCAGCATTCCGAGGGAGACGAGCATGAGCGGCGCGGCATCCCTGACGATGTCGGGAATCGGTCCGTACAACGCGGCCCGGCGGATCGAGATGGCGAAGAAGCCGGGACGGACGGCGGCGTTGATCGCCACGAGAGTGAGCAGCACGACGACAGACCACAACTGTGGTCTGCGCAGCAGCGTGATCGCGCGGCGACGGCCAACCGTCTCGTTTCTCGCTGCACTCAGTACGGCCACGTGGCGAGCACCCCCTTCGCCGTCTTCGCGTCGAAGACGCGGTCGGTGGCGATGTACTCGCGTCGCACCGGTGATCCGGCGTGCACGGCCCGTACGACGGAGGCCACCCTCTGCCCGAGCATCGGATTGCACTGCACGACATGGTTGAGCCGCCCGGCGACGAGTTCGGTGAGGGCGTCCCGGGTGCCGTCGATGGTGACGATGCGGATGTCGCGCCCCGGCACGAGCCCCGCGGCCGTGATGGCCTCGATCGCGCCGAGCCCCATGTCGTCGTTCTGCGCGAACAGCAGCTGGATGTCGTCGCCGTGCTTCTCCAGGAACGCTGCCATCACCTCTTTGCCGCCGGCGCGGGTGAATCCGGCGTCCTGAGCATCCAGCACGGTGAAACCGTGGCCGGCGATGACCTGCTCGAAGCCCGCGGAGCGATCGAGTGCCGCACTCGACCCGGTGGTGCCGAGCAACTCCACGATGCGGGTCTTCGGCTTCGAGTTCTCGACGATCCACGTCGCGGCAAGGGCACCCTCGTGGCGGAAGTCGTCGCCCACCCGGCTGACGTAGAGCGACGAATCGCTCGAGTCGATGCCGCGGTCCTCCAGCACGACCGGGATGCCCGCCTGTCGCGCCTCGTCGAGCACGTCGTGCCATCCGTTCTCCACCATCGGGGCCAGCACGATCACGTCGACGCCCCGGGTGACGAAGCTGCGCACGGCTGCGATCTCGTTCTCCTGGCGGCCTTGCGAGTCGATGAACATCAGGTCGAAACCGTTGCGACGCGAGAGCGCATTGCGCAGCGACGTCGTGTTGGCGGCGCGCCAGGTGCTCTCCGCGCCGGTCTGGGCGAAACCGACGGAGATCAGCGTTCGTGGTGGTGCCGTGCAGCCGGTCAATCCCTCGGCGACGCAGGCGAGAGCGGCGCCGAGCACGGCTCGCCGGGTGATCGCCACTGATCGCCTCCCTGCATCGTCGAAGAGCTTCACGCGCACGGCGTGCAACGCTACGTTAGCGTTCACACACAAGTTCCCGCGACGCTCGTTCACCTAAATTGTGCGATCTGAGGCCGATCGCGTCGGCGGTTCGAACCCATTCTCCTGCTTGACATCGCATTCCGTTAGCGCTCACAATGCTCGATGAGCCCGTGCTGGCGCAGTTGAACACGGCGAGGTCGCTGAGAATGTGAGCCCTCACAACGCTGGCGACGCGTCGGCCGGACGCGGGCATCCTCCTGTCACACCAACAGAAAGTGAACGATGAAGATCACAACCAGAATGGCGGCGGTGGCGACCGCGCTGCTCCTCGTCACCGGCCTCGCGGCCTGCTCGAAATCGGCCGCATCCACCCCCTCGACGACCTCGTCGAAGAGCTCGGCGTCGTTGAAGGGGACGTTGACGTTCAACCAGACGAAGCTCGCCGAGCTCGACCAGAAGCTGAAGTCCGCGCTCCAGGGCAAGGACCTCTCGGCGGTCGACATCGCGATGGTCGTCAACGTCGCGGCCGACTACTGGAAGGCCGGGCAGGTCGGATTCGAGGCGGGCTGCAAGGACCTCGGCATCGCCGCGAACAAGTGCACCTACTTCGCCCCGCCGAGCGGCAAGCTCACCGAGCAGACGTCCGAGCTCGAGACGCTGAAGTCGCAGGGCGTGACCGGCTACTCGATCTCGGCCATCGACCCGACGTCGACCGCGAACACCATCAAGAGCGACATGGACTCCGGAATCTTCGTGCTGCCCATCGACTCGCCCCTGCCGAACACCGCGGCCGGCGGGCTGTACCTCGGCACACCCAACTACACGGCGGGATACCAGGCGGGCACCGCGATGAAGCAGCTGCTGGGCGGCAAGGGCAAGGTGGCGATCCTGGTCGGCTCGCTCACGGCATCCAACGCGGTGCAGCGCATCCAGGGATTCGAGGATGCCATCAAGGGCACGGGAATCACGGTCGCACAGAAGGTCAACGACAACCTCCAGGCCAGCACCGCGACGAGTGACGCCGAGACGATCCTCGCCAACAACCCCGACGTGAACGGACTGTACGGCGTGTACTCGTACGACGGCCCGGCTCTCGCCCAGGCTGTGACATCCGCAGGCAAGCAGTCCAGCGTCAGCATCGTCTCGGACGACTCGGACGCGCAGACGCTGAACTTCATCAAGTCGGGTGTCATCGGCGGCACCGTCGTGCAGATGCCGTACCAGCAGGGCTACACCGGTGCGTACATCCTGGCCGCGGAGAAGGTGCTCGGCAAGGATGCCACCGCGGCGATCCTGAAGCCGTACCTCGCCTCAGACGGCAGCACGCTCAGCTCCGGGGTCGGCCTCGTCACCAAGTCCGACCTCGCGGACTACCAGTCGCTCCTGAGCAAGCTGGGCATCGACTAGGCATGACGGACCACACCGCTCCCTCCGGCCGTGCGACCATCGCGCGGCTGGAGGGGGTCTACAAGGAATACGGGCCGGTACGAGTGCTCGATCTGCCCGAGCTCGAGCTGTTCGCGGGCCAGGTCGTCGGCGTCGTCGGTGAGAACGGCGCGGGCAAGTCCACGCTGATGGGCACCCTGTCGGGAGCCGTGCACCGCGACGGCGGAGAGATCACGATCGACGGCACGTCGCTTGCACCGGGCTCGACCGAAGCCGCGCAGCGACTCGGCATTGCGATGGTGTCGCAGGAGTTCCCGCTGGTCGGGCAGCTCTCGGTGGCCGAGAACCTCCTGCTCGGCCGGCGCCCCGACAAGGCGCGCAGCAGCTGGTTCGTCGACCGACGGGCCCAGCAGGCCGAGGCCGCAGCGATGCTCGCCGATATCGGGCTTTCCGCGGGCCGCATCGGCCTGGATCGCGACGTGCGCTCGTTGCCGGTGCCGACCAGGCAGATGATCGAGATCGCGAAGGCGTGGGGCCGCAAGCCGCGGCTGCTCATCCTTGACGAGCCCACATCATCCCTTGGCCCGGTCGAGGCGGAGACCGTGCTCGGTCTGGCCAGGCGGCTCGCAGAACGCGGGGGCGCAGTTCTCTTCATCGGGCATCGCCTCGACGAGGTTCGCGAGGTGAGCGACCGCGTGATCGTGCTGCGCAACGGGCGGCTCGTCGCCGACCTGTCGCCGCGGGAGGCTACCGAAGTCCGGTTGATCAAGGAGATGGTCGGAGGGGAACTCGAACAGGGCACACCGAAGGCGCCGCCCGCCGACGCACCCGTCTTTCTCCGCCTGGACGGGGTCACCGCCGACGGGCTCGGGCCGGTCGACCTGGAGGTGAAGGAGGGCGAGATCCTCGGGATCGCCGGGCTCATGGGCTCGGGCCGCAGCCGTCTCATCCACACCATCGCCGGGGCGCAGCCCGCGACCGGCGGCAGCATGACGCTGCACGGAGCACGCCACGCGCCTCGGTCGGCTCAGGACGGAGTCAACGCCGGCATCGCGCTCATCCCCGAGGACCGTAAGGAGCAGTCGCTGGTGCTGTTCGCCTCGATCGCCTCGAACGTGACGGTGTCCATCCTGCGCACACTCAGCAGGTTCGGGATGCTCGTGCCGCGCGCCCAGCGCACCGCTGGTGCGAAGATCGCGCGGGACGTCAACGTGCGCATGCAGAGCGTCGACCAGCCGATCGGCTCCCTGTCGGGTGGCAACCAGCAGCGTGCGATCTTCGGTCGCGCGTTCGCCACCAACCCCCGGCTGCTGCTTCTGGATGAGCCGACGCGAGGCGTCGACGTCGGCGCGAAGGCCGAGATCTACGGCCTCATCGATCGGGCCGCCGCCGAGGGGATGACCGTCATCGCGGCATCCTCCGAGCTCGAGGAGCTTCAGCTGATCAGCCATCGCATCGCCGTGATGAACCACGGGCGCATCGTCGCGGTGCTCGAGCGGAACGCCGCCACGAAAGAGGCGATCATGACCGCCGCGGCGTCCACCTCCCTCCCGGCGCCCACGGCTCCGGCATCCGAATTCACACCACTAGGAGAACCGGCATGACCGCCGCACCGAATCCCACCGCCACCCCGCCGAGTCCCGCGACCTCGCTTCCGAGCCCGCCACCGGCGGCCGCAAGTGCGCCCAGCGGTCGCGCCAACCCCTCGCTGCTGCACCGTTTCGCCGCATCCCCCGAGGCCGGCGTCGGCGTCGCCTGCGTCGTCGTGTTCGCGATCATCGCATTCGCGGCACCGACGTATGCCACGCCTGGCAACTTGCAGGTGATGGGGCGCGACCTGTCGCAGCTCGGCATCCTCTCCGTCGCCGAGGCGCTCGTGATCCTCACGGGAGGCATCGACCTGTCGGTGGGGGCGCTGGCCGGTCTCGCCGGGATCATCGCGGCGACGCTCAACGTTAACCTTCATCTGCCCGCCGTCGTCGCGATCGTGATGACGATCGTGATCTGCGCGCTCGTCGGAGCCTGGCACGGCCTGACGGTCACTCGGCTCAAGGTGCCGCCGTTCGTGATCACGCTCGTCACGTTCACAATCGCGCAGGGCCTCTCACTGGCCATCACGAGCGGAACCCCGGTGAACGGCATCGATCCGACGTTCAGCGACATCAGCGGATACTACGTGTTCGGCGTGCCCGTACCCGCGCTGTTCTTCATCGCGGTGGTGCTCATCGCCTGGTTCGTGCTCGAACGCACCTACGCGGGGCGGCAGATCTACGCCGTGGGCGGCAACCGGGAGGCCGCGCGGCTGGCGGGCATCCCGACCCGCCGGCGCATCTTCTCGATGTACGTCGCGGCCTCGGCCATCTCGGGCCTCGTCGGCATCCTGGTGATCGGACGGATGAACGTGGCCGACCCCTCCGTCGGGCCCGGCTGGGAACTCACGGCGATCGCGGCAGCCGTCGTCGGCGGCATGTCTCTGACCGGCGGAGAAGGCCGCATCCTCGGCGTCGCAGCGGGCGCCATTCTGCTGGAGCTCATCGCGAACGGTCTGCTCGCACTGCACGTGAGCCCCTACTTCCAGCAGGTCGTGCAGGGCGCAGTGCTGGGTGTCGCGATCCTGCTCGACCGGGTGCGGGCCCGCTACTTCGGCCGAGGAAAGGGCTGATCACGCGACAGATGGGCTCCGGGTACGGATACGGGGCCCATCGTCGTGCTCTCGGCTTATTCGCGTTCGTAGGGGTACTCGTCTCGGATGTGATGGCTGAAGTACTCGCCGAGGCTTTCCGCTGCCATGAGGCCGACGAAGACAACGGGCGGAACCTCGAAATAACGGTAGATCGAGCCGCTGGCGAACTCGATCTCGAGAGTGCGGGCATCCTCGTCGTATCCGACCGAACGAAGAACGCTGCTCCTGACGTGGTGGCGTTGCATGCGCCTGCCTCAGACCGGCCGGATCGCTACGGCGCCATGTCGTCGTGCAGCACGACGCGACTGAATTCGATGCCGCCATCGGGCATCCGCCAGTAGTGCAGTCGCCGCGCGGAGGGGGTGTTCCGCTCCACTTCGACGCGCACGCAGCGTGCGCCATCCCCGCGAACGACGGGCGGATCGTCGCCGCCGATTCCGCTGCGCAGCGCGTGCTCATTCCAGGAGTGGGCTGTACCGGGCGGCGTTGTGATGATGTCGACGAGGCGACGCAGCACCTTGTCGAACTGTGCGTCGTCGAGCTTGTCGAGCGAAGCCGCGAAGTCGGGGCCGAACATCCAGCGCCGGGAATCGGGGACGGGACGCGTTTGCTTGTCGGATGCCGGCACTCGCTCGACCCACGCGGAGAGCACCTCGTGACGTAGCCACGACTCGTCGTCGGGCCAATGCTTGCGGCGGGATGCCCGTGTCGGGGCATCCGCAGACGATGCCGAGCGTCGCGCCGCCCGCAGCTGCTTCTGGGTGGCGCGGAGCTGGTCAGTCAGGCAGATGCGAGCCGCCTCGACACTACCGAGATGGGCGGCGAGTTCGTCCTTGGTGAGCTCGAGCCGTTGAAGGTCGCCCCGCAGTCGCATCACCTCAGCGTTCGGGGTGCCGGCCGATCGGAGCTGCCGCTCGAGTTCGTGGATCTTCGCATCCCGCTCCGCGACCGTCTGCGTCAGCGTTTGCACGAGAGTCTTGCCGGTCGGGACCGGCAGGGTGGCCGGGCGTGCAGCCGGAGCCTGTCGCGGGCCGGGACCCGGGACGGCGTGGATCGGCGCGCGTCCGGGCGCGGCATCCGCTACAACCGCGGCAGACGTATCGCCGGGGTGCTCGGCATCGTCCGCAGCATCGGCAGACTCGGCATCGAACGAATCGGCCGCGATGCCGTCGGTGCTCTCGGAATCGGAGGCTTCCGGAGTTTCGCGCGCTGGAGCATCCTGAGCGGCCCGGTCACCGGCAGAAGGAAGCGGCCGGCCCTCCTCGAGCCACGTCGGGCCGTCGGCGGTGAGGGCGAGCGGCGGCACGATGGGCTCGTCGTCGTCCACGTCCCAGAGCGAGAGGTGGAGGGTGCCATCGGAGAGGTGTTGCACCCGCGCGGGCACGACGTCCCCGGGCGACAGCAGGCCGTCGGCGCGGTCCATCGGGTTGTGCGAGATGTCCCAGGTGGTGACGCTGTGGCGCAGGCGCGGATGCAGCGCGAGGCCGGCGCTGCGGGCATCCGTCTCGAGCACGAGCACGAGCGTCACTCCGTGGTGCGGGAAGCGTTCGGCGAGTTCGGCGTCGCTGGGCGTCGGCAGCTCGACGCCCAGCCGGTGCGACCCGCGATCGAGGATGCCCGTTACGCGCTGCCCGGGCACAACCACCCAACTGAGCGGGATGGGTGGATACGTGAGCTCCTCCGCGATCGCCGCCAGCTCGCCGCTGTCGAGGGCGACGATGGCGCGGGACCCGGTCACGCCCGTGACGGTGCCTGCGACGCGCACGGATTCGGCGGCCTGGGTCTCGACGAAGAGTCCGGCCGCGTAGGCGTGCGCGAGCGTGTCGGTGGCGAGTAGTTCGGTCGCGTGCGGATCGGGGGTGAGTCGTTCGGACCCCTTGCGTATGGCCGTCGACGGGAACCGCAGCATGCTCTCGGCGATCGTGGTTTCGCGCGAGAACCCGACCGGGAAGGAGCGGCCGGCCCCGCCGAAGACGCCGAGCTTCGGCGGCAGCAGGTCGCTGAGCCGGTGGGTGAGCGCGCCGGTCTCGATCGTGAAGACTCGCGCGACTGAACCGACCTGCGCGACGAGGGAGTCGACGTCGTGATGCGGATCGCTCGCTTCAAACGGTGTTGTCACCACCACCCACGGCTGCGCGCGGTGCTCGTCGTACAGTCCGCGGGCTAGCTCGTCGACGGCATCCGCTGTGATGATCGCGGTGAGTGCCGAGCTGCCGAGACGGCTGGGCGGCGGGTGTGGAGCGGGGTGCGCGTGCGGGGCTTCTGGATGCCTGACATCCGTTGACATGGCCTCTCGCGCCGCGAGACGCCTGGCCCGCTTGCCGACGGAATTCGCTGTCGTCACGGTGCCGCCTCCCGCCGTTTCCGCCACTGGACCCGGTGCGCATCGCCCGCCGAGAGGGAGGACGACTACATAGTCCACGCTACCCGTCGGGGCTGACAGCGATGGCTCGACTCGTTGTCGTACCCGCACATCCGTTCATGCGAATCCGCGAGTTCAATCGTGCGAATGGCTGACGTTTCGCTGGAGATACGCGATGGTGCGGTCGAGATTGAAACCGAGCGCGGCCATCGCCTCGAGGTAGCCGCTGGTGAGCGCTGCAGCTTGACGATGGGTTTCGTTGCCGGCGAGGTCTTCGGCGACGGTCGTGCCGTTTCGCCCCCGGGTCTCGAGGTATCCGGCCGCTTCGAGCTCCTTGTATGTGCGTGCCACGGTATTGGGAGCAAGGTCGAGGTCGCTCGCGAGCTGTCGCACGGGCGGGAGCCGGTCGCCGGGCGCGAGCTCACCACTGGTGATCTCCGCGATGATCTGCTCGCGCAGCTGCTCATACAGCGGGACGGGCAGCGAAGGGTCGATGGTCAGCATGGCGAAGCTCCCTTTTGTGCTGGTACGAACGTACCCGGGTACAAGCGCGGTTGCTGCTGAAGCGGAGGTCGAGGAGAAGTGTGAGTTCTCCATGCCGTTACCGACACTTATCTCGCTAAGTGTCGGTAAGGCTGTCGGCGCAGCGAAGCGAATCTCGGCTGCGCCGACGGTTGCGTTACTGCAGAGCCTCGAACACGGTCCCGTCGCCGAACGTCGCGACGCCGCCGGCGACAGATACCGGCACCTCGAACACGACGATCCCGCTGGCCTGCTGCCCGGCTCCGAGCGTCACCTGGGGCATCTGATTCGGTGCACCGTACTGTGCGGTGGCGTGCGCGTACACGCTCCCGTTGGAGTCGGTGAAGCTCGCGTCGTACGCGACGGTTCCGGCATCCACACCGGCATCCGTGGCCCGCACGTTGACGATGAACGCCACGTATTTGTTGCCGGCGGCGGGTGCCTCGTAGTCGTCGTAGCCCGTCCAGTCGCCGTCGAATCCGGTGATCCACTCGGTGTAGTTGGTCTTCGTGCCATCGAGACGGTTGGTGCTCTGCATAGGGGCTTGCGTGCCTGCCGGATAGGGATTGTCGAACGACTGTCCCTCCGTCGCCTTCCTCTGGGCCGCTGCCGCAGCATCGTCGGCCGACTTCTGCGATGCATCCGCCGAGTCGGTGTCACCGTCTTCGCACTGAATAACAGCGATGCTGGAGGAGTATTCGGATTCGCACTTATCGGCGATGGCCTGCTTTTTCTGTCGCGCCTTATAGGTGCTTTCGTCGGACTTTGCGGTGCGCAGGTCTCCCATGCGGCAATCCTCGCGCGCAGCGCCGGAGGTGAAGGCTTTGTGGCACTTTTCAGCGGTGATCTTGGCGATGGGCGGTGCGACCACGGTCTGATATGTCGCCACGCCGACGCCGGTCATGATGGCAAGCGCGACAATTCCGGTTGCGATGACAGACAGAAGACGTAGCCATTTGGGCCAGGCCCGGAACCCCGAATTCTTCGTGTCGTTCATTATTGTTCAGCTCCTCATCCTTTTTGGATGTTAGGCAGTTCAGGACTCGGCCGCGGGCCCCAAACAAGGGGCTGCCACGTGGTCGTGTCGGACGCGGAGGCGCACTGATCGATGCCCAGTGGCCGCGAACTGGCCAGCCCGAGCCGCCGCCTTCGTGGCCCGCTCGATTGCCTGTGTGCGGCCTCCGCGGCGGAGATGCGATCGACGACGGCTGGCGCCGGATCGTCGGTGGCCGTGATGACGGTGTGGAGCATGACTGCATCCCATGGTGCAAAGGCCGTGTCGTGAGGCCCGAACCGGCCGCGTTGCTGTGATGCGGCACCAGCCGAGTGGCGAATATTGCGGGATGCCGGGGCCACTGACATTCGCGCGAGCGGGTGCGTAGGTGTCAGTCGGGACAATTGTTACCGAGACTTAGGAGCATAAGTGTCGGTAACGCGATACACTCCTGACGCAACGTAGGAGGCCGCATGACACGGACAGCAGACTCCACGTGGCCGCAATTGAGCTACGAAGATCGTGCATGGAGGACGAGCTTCGGCCGTGCTGAAGTCTCCGGCCGGCAGTGGGCGGAAATGCAACGGCCCTATGCGGCCGCGGTCACCCCGGCGATTGCGGGCGAGAAGGTGACGCTGAGCCCTCAGCTGCAGGCGGACGCGGAGGAGGCATCTGTTCTGCTGTCTCGCTTCGACGCTCAGGCGGGCACCACGATGTTGCCCTTCGCATCCATCCTGCTGCGGAGCGAGTCTGCGTCGTCGTCGCAGATCGAGAACCTGAGCAGTAGCGCCCGCGCTGTCGCGGAATCAGAGCTCGGCGAACGCAACGACGGCAATGCGGCGCTGATCGTGCGCAACGTTCGCGCCCTTTCGTCAGCTCTCGAACTCGCCGACGACCTCAGCGACGCCTCCGTCATCGCCATGCAGGCGGCGCTGCTCGAAGACAGTTCCCCCGACAAGACCGGTGCGTACCGAACGGAGCAGGTCTGGATCGGAGGCAACGCCGTAAGTCCGCATCGTGCGGACTTTATTCCGCCGTATTTCGAGCGGGTGCCCGCCGCGATGCACGACATGCTGGCTTTCGCCGCGCGCACGGACGTCCCTGTCGTCGCACAGGCAGCGATCGCGCATGCGCAATTCGAGACGATCCACCCCTTCCTCGACGGCAATGGGCGCACCGGTCGCGCTCTGGTACAGGCGCTGCTGCGCCGACGCGGAACGACCACGAACGTCGCCGTGCCGGTCTCAGCGGGTCTACTGCACGACGTCGAGCGGTACTTCGGAGCGCTCACCGCCTACCGGCACGGTGACGTCGAGCCGATCGTGACCGTCTTCACGGATGCTGCGGGCACTGCCGTGCGCAACGGGAACCTGCTGCTCGACGACATCCGCGGCATCCGAAGTAGGTACGACGACGCGCTCGCCGAGCTTCGGGCCGACTCGGCGGCGCGTGCCGTCGCAGGGCTGCTGTTCGAACATCCAGTGGTGAATGTACGTCTGCTTCAAAACCGCTTGGTAATAGCAGATCAAACCGCGTACCGGGCATTGGATGCCCTCGTGAACCGGGGCATTCTGACGCTCGGCAAGTCGCGGAAGCGCAATCGGGTATGGGTTGCAGCGGACATAACGGATGCGCTCGACCGATTCGCCGAGCGGGCGGGGCGACGGGGACGGGTGTAGCGGCGCAAGGCTATGGAGCGCGCGAGTCCTCCGATCGCAGAGGTCTCTGCCCCTTATCCACCGAGCTGAAACTGACGGTGGCGATGTGCATTGCGGTCCGTCAAGGTCAAGCTGATCGAGGCTGCGGCGTGACGCCGACGGTGCCGCTGGAGACTCGGGGGCGCAGACATGTCGGTGGTCCTGTATTCACCGTGGCGGCCGAACCTAGGCCATGATCGGAATGTGCGAAGTCCGGAAGAGCAGGTGGCCATCCGCGAGGACGTGTTTCGCTGGCTCGACGACGTCTTCATCGGACATGGCGGCTACGAAATACGTCATTCGATTCTGCGCTCGTATACGTACCACGGAGAGCGGATCCCGCTCTTGGACCAAGGGCGCGGTATCCGAAACCCGGCAGACTTTTCATCGACGCTATCCATCATGTCCGGCTGGAAGTCGAATAAGTATCGCGACTACGAGGCCGACGATGGATGGGTGACATACGACTATCGGGCCGGTGATGGCGGCGATAACATCAAGCTGGTTCGGGCGTATGAGAATCAAGACCCGATCGTCTATTTTCGTGCAGTGAGCCAGGGGTATTACGTCCCCTACTATCCAATCACTATCGCGGAGAACGATCCGGTTGCGAGAGTTGTACGCTTCCCTCTTGATGAGGCCTTCATCGCGCTTGGTGACCCGGCGAGTTACACGCCAATCCAAAAACGCTACGCGGCTTCTCTCGTGCAGCAACGACTGCATCAACCGATTTTTCGGGCGCATGTGCTCCATGCATACGCCGGCGCGTGCACTGTCTGTGATCTTCGGCACGCGGAGCTCTTAGACGCTGCGCACATCATTCCGGACTCTGCGGAGCTTGGCGTTGCCGAAGTGACGAATGGTCTCGCGATGTGCAAGATCCACCATGCGGCATATGACAGAAACCTAATGGGGATCACCGCGGATTACGAAGTGCGTATCAACGATGATCTTCTCAACGAGATCGACGGGCCCATGCTTCGCCACGGTCTCCAGGACATGCACGGTCGGACGATCCACGTCCCAACTCGGCGGAGTGAGCGACCTTCACCGGAGCGTCTCGCCGAAAGATTTGAGCAGTTCTCTCTACGCTGATGTGCCGATCTCCTCGTGAAGTCGGAGCGAGGCCTGTGGTCGTGTCCGTCGTCGCTGCGGTCATCACCAACGGCGACCGCGTCCTCGCGTGCCGACGCAACGCCGATCGCGAGGCCGGTGGGCTGTGGGAGTTCCCCGGTGGCAAGGTCGAGCCCGGGGAATCGGCGCAGCAGGCGCTCGAGCGGGAGATCCGAGAAGAGCTCGGCGTGGGCATCCGTGTCGGCGATCTGCTGCATCGCGGAACCACGCCCATGAATGGGCGGCTCGTTGAACTCGCCTGCTATTGGGCGACGTTGACGGATGCCCAGCCCTCCTCGAGCACAGATCATGACGGCATCCGGTGGTTCCGCCGCGACGAACTGCACGAGGTGGAGTGGCCCGAGCCGGATCAGGCAGCCGTGGCGCTGCTTGCCGATGGTGCGTGGCCTCGGGGCGCCGTGGCCGGATGACCTCTCCGGCTTACGGAACCGCTCCACCGGCCGCATCGTGGGCCGAGCGGATCCCGGACGCCCGCCGCTCAGTCCATGCCGCCGCGGATCCAGTTCTGAACGCGCCAGATCACGTTGTACAGGTTCCACGGCGCCTCGTCGTACGTCTTCCATTCCTGGCCGACGCGGGTGGTCCACTCGGGAATGCGTCCGCAGCAGATGTGATGCCCGAACACACGGAACAGCGAATTGCACAGCACGGCCTTCATCACGAAGTCCTCTCAGCGATGGCCGGCCCCTGGGTGGGGCTAGCGTTGTCGTCTGCGCATGCTCGTACCGTACGCCAAAGGGCCGACGCTGCGATGCGGCATACTGTGGCCGTCATGCTTTCCGCACCCGTCGCATCCGAGATCCCTCTGCGCCGATGACCGGCCTCGACCTCACGGAAGCCGGCGATCTCGTCGACCGGATGCTCGCACTCGCCGACCCGCAGGCATCCGCGGGGCGCGTACTTCTCGGCATCGTCGGCGCGCCCGGTGCGGGCAAGTCGACGCTCGCGGACGCGCTCGCACAAGAGGCGACGCGTCGCGGACGTGCGCATAAGGTCGCGGTGCTCCCGATGGATGGATTCCACCTCGCCGATGCCGCACTCATCCGGCTCGAGCGTCTCGACCGTAAGGGTGCGATCGACACGTTCGACGGCCACGGACTCCTCGGGTTGCTGCGACGCATCCTCGACGAGCTCGACCACACGGTCTACGCGCCGGCGTTCGAACGCGACCTCGAACAGCCCATCGCGGGCAGCATCGCGGTCGAGCCGGCGGTGCGCTTCGTGATCGTGGAGGGCAACTACCTGCTCGATCTCGAGGAGCCATGGCGGAGCATCCGCTCTCTGCTCACCGAAGCGTGGTTCATCGAGACGCCGGACGACGTGCGACTGCCGCGGTTGATCGCCCGGCACGAACAGTTCGGCAAGAGCGCAGCGGATGCCCGTGCCTGGGTCGAGCGCGTCGACGAGGCGAACGCGCGACGCATCGCCGCCTGCCGCGATCGTGCCGACCTCATCGTGCCGCACTGACCGAAGTCGCCCGCTGATGCGGCCCAGCCCCTAGCCTCGGAGCATCCGTCCTGTGCCAGAGGAGGCCCCATGCGAAACCTGCGGATCGTCGACGTCGAGGTGCACAGGATCACCGGGCCGAATCCGCGGTACTCCGAGGGCGCGCATCCCGAAGGCGACCGCCAGCGGCAGGTGCAGGCCATCGATCTGTACGACGACGCCCGCGAGCCGCTGCGTATCGCGGCAGCGGATGCGCGTGAGCCGCGCACCATCTCGCTCTGCTACCTGCGCATCGTGGCCGACGATGGTGCGTTCGGGTTCTACGGGCCGGTCGATGAGCTGCCGGGCCGCGTCGTGCTCGACGTGTACCGCGACCTGCTGATCGGGCAGGATGCGCTGGCATCCTCCACGATCTGGGACCAGCTCGAACGCATCGACCGGCACAGCAGGCATGGTCTGCACAAGGCGGCAATCTCAGCGATCGACAACGCGCTGTGGGACCTGCGCGGGCGCGTGCTCGACGCGCCGGTGTGGCAGCTGCTCGGGGGAGGGTCGCGGCGGAGCATCCCCGCCTATGCGAGCATGCTCGGCACCCCGCTCGACGCGGCGACGATCGCGAACCGCGCCAAAGCCGTGCAAGCTGAGGGGTTCGCCGGCCAGAAGTGGTTCTTCGAACACGGGCCGGCCAGTGGTCCCAGCGGGCTCGCCGCCAGCGTCGACCTCGTGCGGCAGGTGCGCGAGGCCGTCGGCGACGACGAGCCGATCATGTTCGACGCGTATCACGGCTGGGATCTGCCGTTCGCCCGCACCTGGGCTCAACGCGCCGAGCAGTACCGTCCGGACTGGCTCGAGGAGGCTCTGCTGCCGAACAGGCACGCAGCGTTCGCCGAGCTGCGGCGGTCGACGAGCATCCCGCTGGCCACCGGCGAGCACGTGTACGACCGTCAGGAGGTGCTCGACCTCCTTCGCGACGGGTCGATCCAGGTGTTGCAGGCCGACCCGGAGTGGTGCGGCGGCGTGACGGAGCTGACCAGGATGGCCGCGCTCGCCGAGACCTTCGGCGTCGCGCTGATCCCGCACGGGCACGGCGTACACGCCGCGCTGCACGTCATCGCGTCCCAGTCGCCCGAGGTGTGCCCCAAGGCGGAGTACCTGCTGCGGCACATGCCGTTCCGGCATCACTTCGAGGCCGATGCCCCGGCTCCCGTCTCCGGCGCGTTCGCTCTGCCGACGGAGCCGGGCTTCGGCATCGAACTCGACGCATCGAAGGTCGAGCGCGTCGAGTTGCTGCCCACGCGCTGATCAGCGGCGCCTGAGGTGGGTCATGTCGGAGGGATGCTCGTTCCCCCCGTGCCGCGGCGCAGGACGATCGCACCGGGCATCCGTCGAAGCACGAACCGGAACAGCGGCTTCGCCAGGGCGGATGCCTCCACCGCATCCACGATGCGTGGCTCGGTCGTTCGCTGGTCGCGACCCTTCCACGTGACGACCGCGCCATCGGCTGCGACGACATTGCGCGCCCAGTTGGTCGTCGTACCCCATGGCAGGCCGATGAGGATGAGCGACTTGTCGCGCGTGGGCACGACGGCGATCGGCGTCGCGTACTCGGTGCCGCTTCGTCGTCCGCGGTGATGCACGATCGCCCAGAGCGGGAACCAACCTCGGCCGGCCAGTGCGCGTGCGATGGGTTCGAACCCGCGCTGCGCGGCCGGACGTCGCTTCTCCTCGGTCATGCGTCCAGCATGCGCCCCCTGCACATGCCGCGCACTAACCTTGCAACGGCGGCGTTCTGCGCGTCGCGCGAGACGAGGAGACCACGACAATGCCGGCCACGATGCACGATGTCGCCCGGCTCGCTGGCGTGTCGATCAAGACCGTGTCGAACGTGATCAACGACTATCCGCACATTCGCCCTGAGACGAAACAGCGGGTTGAGGATGCCATCGAGCAGCTCGGCTACCGGCCCAATCCCTCGGCGCGAAGCCTTCGCTCCGGGCGCACGGGCATGATCAGTCTCGTCATCCCCGAGCTGCGCAACGCCTACTTCGCCGAGCTTGCCGACTCGGTGATGCGCGTGGCGGCAGAGCACGACATGTCGGTTCTGATCGAGCAGTTCGCCGACGACCGCGAAAGCGAGCTCGCCGTGCTGCAGAAGCCGCGCACGGCGATGGTCGACGGCATCCTGTACAGCGTTCTTGCGCTGGAGCAGACCGATGTCGACGTGATCGACTCCATCGAGACGCCGCTCGTGCTACTCGGCGAGCGCATCTTCAACGGCCCCCGCGACCACGTGACCATGCAGAACACGGAGGGTGTTCGGGCCGCGACCGAGCACATTCTCTCGCTCGGAAAACGGCGCGTGATGGCGCTCGGCGCGCACCCGGGCGAGGTCATCGGTTCCGCGGGCTTGCGACTTGCGGGATACCGGCGGGCCATGGAGGCCGCTGGCCTCGAGGTCGACGACGATCTCATCGTCAACGTCGGAACATGGCATCGCAAGGACGGTGCCGAGGCGATGCGGGCGTTCCTCGCGAAGGGCGTCGACTTCGACTCCATCGTGGCGTTCAACGACACCCTCGCGCTCGGCGCGGTGCGCGTGATGCAGGAGGCGGGCATCCGCGTTCCCGACGACGTCGCAGTGATCGGTTTCGACGATGTGGACGAGACGCGGTACTCGATTCCGACCCTCTCGACGATCGATCCCGGCAAGGACGAGATCGCGCGCCGCGCCATCGAGATCCTGCTCGACCGCATCGAGAAGCACGGCAAGACCGTGCCTCCTGCACAGGAAGTGGACGTTCCGTTTCGGGTCGTGACCAGGGAATCCACCGGGGGCTGAGCACCAGTCGGTGACGGTTGGGCTGATGCCCCGGGCGCGCCATCCTCGATGTGAGATTCGGCGTGGGGGTCGGCGAAAACTGCGGCCGTTCCGCGCCTGAGGTGGACGGGACTGTGCACGCCGGGAGCGCGGGTGCCCGTTGCCAGATCGTGATCTGGCGCGTTTGACACGACCGGCCGAGCACCCGCAAGATACCTTCTACAACGTTATATACAACGTTGTAGAACGCATCCATCTCGCAACCGGCACCCGATCGATCGGCGCTGCGGGACGCGGACAAAGGTGTCAACACCTCGAAAGGGAATCCAATGAAGAAGCTCCTTGGAGTGGGCTTGGTGGCGGCGCTTGCTGCCGTTGCGCTCACCGGATGCTCGGGCGCGGGCAATGCGTCGTCGAGCTGCCAGAACACGATCGTGCACTCGAACGCCAAGCAGGTCACGATGTGGGCCTGGTATCCGAAGTTCAAGCCGGTTGTCGACCTGTTCAACAAGACGCACAAAGACGTTCAGATCTGCTGGACCAACGCGGGAGCCGGCGCTGACGAGTACAACAAGTTCACCACCGCGTCGAAGGCCGGCTCCGGCGCTCCCGACGTGGTGATGCTCGAGTCGGATGTCGTACCGAACTACATCGCGGACGGCTCCATCATCAACCTCAGCAAGTACGGTGCCGACACCGTCAAGAACAACTACTCGACCGGTGCATGGGACGACGTCTCGAAAGACGGCGCGAACTATGCCATCCCGGTCGACGGCGGCCCGGTCGGCATGCTGTACCGCCAGGACATCTTCGAGAAGTACGGCATCACGAAGGCGCCGACCACCTGGGACGAGTTCGAGGCCGACGCGCAGATCATCAAGACCGCCTCGGGCGGCAAGACGCTGATCACCGACTTCCCGGGCAACGGCGGCGCCTACCAGAGCGCGCTGTTCGCCCAGGCCGGATCGGCACCCTTCCAGCTCAGCGGCAAGGCGAACATCAAGGTGAACCTCAACGACGCCGCCAGCAACAAGGTGCTCAGCTACTGGGACGACCTCGTGCAGAAGAAGCTCGTCGGAACCGAAGACGCCTCTACCACCGACTACAACACGCACCTGGTCAACGGGACATACGCGGCGGTGATCGCGGCGGCCTGGCTGCCCGGCTACCTGCAGGGCTTCACCGGCGCGGACAAGAACGCGGTGTGGAAGGCTGCGCCGATCCCACAGTGGGATGCCGCCAACCCCACCCAGGTCAACATCGGCGGTTCGGCGTTCGCGGTGAGCAAGCAGGCCAGCGACCCGAAGGCGGCAACCGAGGTCGCCCGCGACATCTTCGGCACCCAAGCGGCGTGGAAGATCGGCATCGAGCAGGCCGCGCTGTTCCCGCTCTGGAAGCCCATCCTGCAGTCGGACTACTTCACCCAGAAGCAGTACTCGTTCTTCGGCGGACAGCAGATCAACCAGGATGTCTTCCTCAAGGCCGCGACCGACTACAAGGGCTACCAGTGGAGTCCGTTCCAGAACTACGTGTTCGACCAGCAAGGCGACGTGCTCGAAGCGCTGAACAAGGGCAAGACCACCTCGGCGGCGGCGCTGTCCACCTTGCAGTCCAAGGTCACCTCGTACGCCAAGCAGCAGGGATACACGGTCAGCCAGTGACCTGACGCGCCTCGCCCGGTCGCGCGACACAATGCGCGACCGGGCAGGCGGCATCCGATCGTAAAGGACTCGAACATGACCCAGACCGCTGCGCCCGCGCTGCGCCGCCCGAAGGTGCGACGCGACCCCGTCGCCGCCCGGCGCGCTCGATGGGGCTGGTTGTTCACGGCGCCGTTCGCCGTGCTGCTCGCCCTCTTTCTCATCATCCCGCTCGTCTACGCGTTCATCCTGAGCCTGCAGAACACGACTCAGGTCGGCGGAACGAGCTGGGTCGGCCTCGCGAACTACGCGAAGGCCTTCACCGATCCGCTGTTCCTCGACGGCGTGTGGCGGGTCGTGCTGTTCTCGGTCGTGATGATCCCGCTGCAGATGGTCATCGCCTTGATCGCGGCGCTGCTTCTGGATGCTCTCAGCTCGCGGTTCGGCAAGTTCTCCCGGCTGATGATCTTCATGCCGTACGCCGTTCCGGTCGTGATCGGCGCACTCATGTGGGGCTTCCTCTACAGTCCGAGCTTCGGGCCGGCGCAGGAGATCTTCGGCTGGTTCGGGCTGCATGCCCCCAGCTTCTTCGCCGACAACACGGTGTTCTGGTCGCTGACCAATATCGTCTCGTGGCAGTGGTCGGGCTATTACATGATCATCCTGTACGCGGCGCTGCAGGCGGTGGACCCGTCCATCTACGAGGCGGCGCGCGTGGACGGGGCCAATGCGTTCCAGGTCGCCGTGCGCATCAAGATACCGATGCTCACCTCGTCGCTCATGCTCGTGCTCGTGTTCGCGCTGATCGGCACACTGCAGTTCTTCAACGAGCCGCAGATGCTGCGCGGCATGTCGAACGGCTCGATCACCTCGCACTACACCCCGAACATCTACGCGTACACCGTGTCGTTCGGCTACCAACAGTTCAACTACGGCTCCGCGCTCGCCTTCGCGCTCGGCGTCGTGGTCTTCATCGGGTCGTACCTCTTCATGTTCGCGACCCGCGGCAAGAACGGATTGCTCAAATGACCACTGTGGCGCCCATCGCCGAGGCCCAGACGGAGAGAGCGGTGAAGCTTGCACCGCAGAGGGCCAGGTTCCAGCGCGGCGATCGCGGCGCCCGCCGTAGGCCGCGCGTCATCGTGCACGTCGCGCTCGTCGCGTTCATGGTCTACTTCGCGCTGCCGTTCTGGTGGCTCATCGTGGCCAGCTCGAAGAGCCAGGCCACCCTGTTCGACGGAAAGACGAGCCCCCTGTGGTTCGGTGGATCCTTCGATCTCTTCACCAACATCAACGCGCTCTTCACTTACTCCAACGGGCAGTACGCGCAGTGGCTGGGCAACTCGTTCATCTACGCGATCCTCGGCGGCGTCGGCGCAACGGTGGTGTCCGTGCTTGGCGGCTACGGGCTGTCGATGTACGCCTTCAGGGGACGGCGGATCTTCTTCGCCATCGTGCTCGGGTCCGTGATGATCCCGGGAACGGTTCTGGCCATCCCGCTCTTCATCATGATGAGCGGCGTGCACCTGACGAACACGATCTGGTCGGTCGTGCTGCCCTCGATGCTCAACCCGTTCGGCGTCTACCTCATGAAGGTGTTCACCGACGAGGCGATCCCGCTGGAGATGATCGACGCCGCGCGGGTCGACGGCGCGGGGGAGCTACGCATCTTCGCGCGCGTCGCGCTGCCGCTGATGCGGCCGGCGGTCGTCACGGTGCTACTCCTCGGCATCGTCGGCACGTGGAACAACTACTACCTGCCGTTGGTCATGATCTCGAACCCGAACCTCTATCCGGTGACAGTGGGCCTCGGTGCGCTGCAGGCGCAGGCGCAGGTCAATACGGGTGGCCAGTCGCTTTGGAACCTTGTGATCACCGGCGCGCTCATCTCGATCATCCCGCTCATCGTGTCGTTCCTGTCGCTGCAGAAGTATTGGCAGGGCGGGCTCTCGCTCGGAAGCGTCAAGTAACACCGCTCTCTTCATCCCAAAGGACATCCATGCTCGACGCCCGCATCTCGATCGACCGCTCAGCGGTGGTCGCACCCATCAACCGTCGCATCTTCGGATCGTTCGTCGAGCACCTCGGCCGCTGCGTGTACGACGGCATCTACGAGCCGGGGCACCCGAGCGCGAACGAAGACGGATTCCGTCTCGACGTGGTCGAGCTCGTGAAGGAGCTGGGTTCAACGACGATCAGGTACCCGGGCGGCAACTTCGTGTCGGGGTTCCGCTGGGAGGACTCGGTCGGGCCGCGGGAGAAGCGCCCCGTGCGCCGCGACCTCGCCTGGCACTCGCTCGAGACGAACCAGGTGGGCGTGGACGAGTTCGCCCGCTGGCTCAAACTGACGAACTCGGAACTGATGATGGCGGTGAATCTCGGAACCCGTGGCATCCAGGCGGCCCTCGACCTGCTCGAGTACAGCAACCACCCCTCGGGCACGGCGCTCAGCGACCAGCGCATCGCGAACGGCACCACCGAGCCCCACAACATCCGCATGTGGTGTCTCGGCAACGAGATGGACGGCCCCTGGCAGACCGGCTACATGTCGGCAGATGACTACGGCAAGCTCGCCGCACGCACCGCTGCCGCCATGAAGATGGCCGACAAAGACCTCGAGCTCGTGGTGTGCGGATCGTCGGGGTCATCGATGCCGACGTTCGGCGACTGGGAGCGCACCGTGCTCGAGCACGCCTACGAGCACGTCGACTACATCTCGTGTCACGCCTACTACCAGGAGCGCGGCGGTGACCTCGACTCCTACCTGGCGTCGTCGATCGACATGCAGTACTTCATCGACACCGTCGTGGCCACGGCCGACCATGTCGGAAACAAGCTGCGCAGCAAGAAGAAGATCAAGCTGTCGTTCGACGAGTGGAACATCTGGTACCTCGATGAGCACCGCGAATCCGACGAGGTCAACGACGAGTGGCGCTACGCGCCTCGTCAGCTCGAGGATGTCTACTCCGTCGCGGATGCCGTCGTGCTCGGCAACCTGCTCATCACGCTGCTGAAGAACCACGACCGTGTGGCATCCGCCTCGCTCGCACAGCTGGTGAACGTGATCGCCCCGATCATGACCGAGCCGGGCGGGGACGCCTGGCGGCAGACCACGTTCTTCCCGTTCTCGGTGACGAGCCGGCTCGCGCGCGGCGAGGTGCTCGTGCCGCGCATCGAGGCGGGCACCTATTCGACGGCCGTGTATGGCGATGCCCCGCTGGTGGATGCCGTCGCGACGGTAGACGACGACGCCTCCGCGGTGTTCCTCGTCAATCGCAGCCGCACCGACAGCACGACCGTGACCATCGACGTTCGTTCGCTGAGCGCGACGCGCGTGACCGAGGCTGTGACGCTGCACGACGACGACGTATACGCGAAGAACACGCTGCACGACCAGAACCGGGTCGGGCTGAAGGCGCTCGAGGGCGCGACGATCGCCGACGGAGAGCTCACCGTGACTCTACCGCCGGTGTCATGGTCGGCGGTCGCTCTCGGGTGACCGCGGCGGCAGGCATCCGCCTGCCGAGGGGAAAGTGGAAGGACAACGATGTTACGGAAACGCACCACCGCTCTGCTGGCCGCAGCGGCGGCGATCGCCCTGGGCGGAGCCGTGCTCGGCATGACCGCCGTGCCCGCGACTGCGCATCCGGCCGGCGCCCATCGGGTGCCGGTCAGCGGAGACCTGGATGTGCACGATCCGGCGCTCGTCGCCGGCCAGCACGGTCAGCCGTGGTTCGTGTACTACACGGGCGACGGGTCGATCAACGACGGCAACATCCGCATCAAGGAGTCGACCAACCAGGGGCACACCTGGACGGACATCGGCACGGTCTGGCAGACCAAGCCGGCGTGGATCACCCAGGCGGTGCCGAAGGTCGACAACCTGTGGGCGCCGGAGATCTACCAGCACGACGGAACGTACTACCTGTACTACGCGGCATCCAGCTTCGGATCGAACAACTCGGTGATCGCACTGGCGACCAACACCACGCTCGACCCGAACAGCCCGAACTACAAGTGGGTGGACCAAGGACCTGTGGTCACGTCGTCGACCTCCGACGACTACAACGCGATCGACCCGGCCGTCGTTCAGGACAAAGACGGCACACCGTGGATGGCGTTCGGATCGTTCTGGAGCGGCATCCGCATGGTGAAGCTGCAGTGGCCGAGTGGCAAGCGGGCGGATGACGCGGTGCCGCTGCGTATCGCCGACCGGCAGTCGCCGCCGAACGCGATCGAGGGCGCGACGATCATTCCGCACGACGGCAAGTACTACCTGATCGTCTCGCGGGACTTCTGCTGCCGCGGCGTGAACAGCACGTACAACATGGCGGTCGGTCGATCCGACTCGGTGACCGGTCCTTACGTGGACAAGAGCGGAACGCCGATGCTCGACAACGGCGGCACACCGCTGCTGTCGTCCAGCGGCAGCGAGATCGGACCGGGCGGCGAGTCGTATTCGAACGGATACCTCGCCTGGCACTACTACGACGCGAACAACAACGGCGCACCGACGCTGGCCCTCGCGAAACTCGGCTGGGGCGCCGACGGCTGGCCGACGTTGAACTGAGCGGGCTTCACGTGCCGGTTGAGCTCGTCGAAACCGAGTAAGCGTTTCGACGAGCTCAACCCGCGGACCGCATTCGTCAGCGGCTCCCGGCGGGCTGGCGGATCGCCGCGTTGATGCGGTTCCACACGTTGATGGTGCCGATCGAGAACAGCAGCGCCGCGATCTCGCGCTTGCTGAACACCGCAGAGACCTCGTTCCAGAGCTCGTCCGGCACCGCATCCGTCTTGTCCGCGACCCGCGTCACCGCCTCCGTGAACGCGAGTGCCGCGCGCTCACGAGCGGTGAAGTACGGCGCCTCGCGCCAGGACGCGACGGCGGCGATGCGCTCCTCGGAGGTGCCGTCCACCTCGCGCAACTCGCGCGTGTGCTCGACGGTGCACCACGAGCATCCGTTGATCTGGCTCGCCCGCAGCGTCACCAGGTGCAGGATCATCTCCGGGATGTCAGTGGATGCCGCGACCTTGTTCATCGCGGTGAGCGCATCCATGCCGCCCTCCAACAGGAATGCCGGGTGCGGCATGCGTGCCCGCACCGGCACGATCGCGTCGGCGTCAGAAGCGAGGGTGGTCTGCTGCAGCTGCGTGGTGTCGGTCATGGTCTGCTCCTGTTTCGTCTTTCGATGTCACACCGCCGGGGTTCCGGTGGTCATAACGGGGACGCCATGATTGACCCGCGACCGGAAGGAAACGTGACATGACCGACCAGGACTTCTTGGCCGCGCACTTCGAGGGGCACCGCGCACGCCTGCATCACCTCGCCTTCCGCATGCTCGGCTCAGACGCCGAGGCCGACGACGCGGTGCAGGAGACCTGGCTGCGGCTGTCCCGCACCGGCGGTGACGACATCGACAACCTCGGCGGCTGGCTCACCACCGCAGCCTCGCGCGTCTGCCTGAACATGCTGCGGTCGCGGGCGACCCGCGGCGAGACCGAGTACGAGGAGGCGCTGCCCGATCCGGTCGTCGAGCCGGTGCGTGCGGCAGGTGACCCGGAGGCATCCGCTCAGCTGTCGGACGCTGTGGAGACCGCGCTGCTGCTCGTGCTCGACAGGCTGAGCCCTGCGGAACGGGTCGCGTTCGTGCTGCACGACACGTTCGACGTGCCGTTCGAGCAGATCGGCGAGCTGCTGGAGCGCTCGCCGGAGGCCGTGCGGCAGCTGGCCAGCCGCGCGAGACGGCGGGTGCGCGCCGACGACAGCTCGTCGGATGCCCCGAGCGACTCCCGCGGCCGCCGCCTCGTCGATGCGTTCTTCGCGGCTGCACGCGATGGCGACTTCGACAGTCTGGTCGCCGTTCTCGCCCCGGATGCCGTGCTGCGGGTCGACGACGGCGTCTCGGCGACGACGATCGTGCGTGGCAACCAGCAGATCGCCTCGCGCGCCATGATGTTCGCCAACCCGCGAGCCGTGCTTCAGCCCGTGCTCATCGACGGACTGCCGGGCGTGCTCGTGTCCGTCGAGGGGCGGCCGGTGTCGCTGATGGCGTTCCGGGTGGAGGGGAGCCGGGTGCTCGGGATCGACGGGTACTCGGGGGAGCGGCTCGCGGGCATCCGGTTGCCGGCGTGATCGCCTGGCGCCGGGTGTCGGCGTCTCCGTCCCCAGCGGAAGCGAGTCACCGGGGATCGGACGAACGCGGGCGCGCCGGGCATCCAGTGCCCAGACGAGGTTCTGGATCCTGGCGATATGACAGGACTGTTATATTAGCGCTGTGACATCGACGAATCAGGAAGAGCCGCGTCCGCAACGCGTCTCGGAACTGCCGAGCACCTGGCGCCCGATCAAAGTGGTCAGGCAGCGCATGGAAGACGGCATCGCCGAGGCGTACGAGCGCATGGGCATCGAGGGGGTGCGACCGCGGTTCAGCATGGCCGTGATGTTCCTCGACGACCGAGCCATGAGCATCCGTGACCTTGCAGAACGGTGCGGCGTCACGCACTCGGCCATGAGCCAGTCCGTTTCGGCGATGCGCAAGGCGGGCCTCGTCGAGTCGGAGCCCGGAACGGATGCCCGCAGCCGAGTCGTCTCGCTCACCCCGCGCGGCAAGGAGGTCGCCTCGGTCTTCTGGCGGGAGTGGTACGCGACGGAGGCGGCCGTGCGGGAGGTGGCACAGGAGGCCGGCGTCGACCTCGAAGAGCTGGGCGCCGCGATGGGCGCCGCTCTCGACCGGGAGTCCTTCGCCGACCGCCTGCTGCGGAACCTGGTATGACGCTCCGGGATCACCTGGTCGACATCCGTCCGCTGCGGGAGATCCCGGCGTTCCGCGCGTTCTGGATCGGCACCACGGTGTCGAGCTTCGGCAGCCAGCTGAGCGCGTTCGCCCTGCTCTACTACGTGTGGGAGCTCTCGCACTCCGCCGCGCTGGTCGGCCTGACGGGCGTCGTGCGCGCCGTGCCTTTGGCGGTCTGCGGCCTGCTCGGCGGTACCCTCGCCGACCGGATGAACCGCCGTACGCTCCTGCTCAGCATGCGGCTCGCGCAGATGGCGTCGTCCGCCACGCTGGCCGTGCTCGTGATCGCCGGCGTCGCCAACGTGCCCATCGTCTACGTCTTCATGGCGATCGGCGCGGGGCTCGCATCCATCTCGGTTCCTTCGAGCCAGACGTTCGCACCGCGGCTGCTCGACGGCGAACGGCTCGGAGCGGGCCTGGCGCTCATGCGACTCTCTTCGCAGTTCGCGATGCTTGCAGGGCCGTTCGTGGCGGGCTTCCTCGTCGACAATCTCGGCGTCGGCATCTGCCTCGTCGTCGATGCCGCCACCTTCATCGCTGCCCTCTGGGGCATCGTGAGCTTGCCGAAGGCCGTCGGCGAGCCGCAGCGCGACGCCGGCACATCGGAGCGCGGCATCCTCGGCGCCGTTCGTTACCTCGTGCGCACGCCCGTGCTGGTCGGCGCGTTCGTCGCCGACCTCAACGCGACGGTGCTGGCCATTCCCACGGCCCTGTTCCCGGTGATCAACGCCGAACGATTCGGCGGATCGCCGGTCACTCTCGGGTTCATGCTGCCCGCGATCGGGCTGGGCGGCATCCTCGCCGGCGTGCTCTCGGGCCGCATCACCCGGCAACCGAGGCAGGGCGTCGTGATGGTGGTGTGCTGCGCGATCTGGGGCGCCGGCATCGCGCTGTTCGGGCTGAGCGGATGGCTGCCCCTCGCACTCCTCGGCCTGGTGATCGCCGGCGCCGCGGACACCGGCACGGTCGTGAGCCGCGGCACCATCGTGCAGCGCTCGACTCCGGATGCCCTCCGCGGCCGCATGAACTCCCTCGACTTCCTCGTCGGTGCGGGCGGCCCCAGCCTGGGCGATCTGCGAGCCGGGATGGTGGCCTCCGCGACGTCGGGCGCGATCTCGGCCGTGACGGGAGGACTCGCCTGCGCCGTCGGGGCCGGCGTGATCGCGGCGGCGATACCGAGCCTGCGCAGGTGGCGGGCAGATGAACCGGCGAGACCGGAAGATGCCAGTCGCCCCAGGCATCCGCTGCGCCGTCGAGGCACTCCCGTAACACGCGCAGAGGCCGACTCCGGGCGCCCGTAGAATTGGGATACCAGCGCCGAGACGCCGGCATCCGCCGTTTCGCACCCCCTCGGCCGGCGCATCCCACCCTTCAGGAGTCTTTCGTGGCCTTGATCGTGCAGAAGTACGGCGGCTCGTCCGTCGCCGACCCCGAGAGCATCAAACGGGTCGCCAAGCGCATCGTCGAGACGCGTAAGGCCGGCAACGAGGTGGTCGTCGCGGTCAGCGCCATGGGCGACACGACAGACGAGCTGATCGACCTCGCGCACGAGGTGACGCCGATGCCCGAGCCGCGCGAGCTCGACATGCTCCTCACTGCGGGCGAGCGCATCTCGATGGCGTTGCTCGCGATGGCGATCAAGTCGATGGGCTACGACGCCCGCTCCTTCACCGGCAGCCAGGCCGGCATGATCACGGATGCCCGCCACGGCGCCGCCCGCATCGTCGACGTCACGCCGGGGCGCATCCGTGAGGCACTGGACGAGGGTGCGATCGTCATCGTCGCCGGATTCCAAGGCTTCAGCCGCGAGTCGAGGGACATCACGACGCTCGGACGCGGGGGATCGGACACCACGGCGGTGGCGCTGGCGGCTGCGCTGGACGCATCCGTCTGCGAGATCTACACGGACGTCGACGGTGTCTTCACGTCCGACCCGCGCGTGGTGCCGCTCGCTCGCAAGATCGATCACATCACGAGCGAGGAGATGCTCGAACTGGCCGCGGCGGGCGCCAAAGTGCTGCATATACGCGCAGTGGAATACGCCCGTAGGCACGGAGTGACGCTGCACGTACGCTCGTCGTTCAACAACGGCGAGGGCACCTACGTGCTGAACGAGGCATCCAGGGACTACGCCGAAAAGCTCGCGGCGCTACAGCAGAAGGTCCAGAAGAGAGGCAGCACAGTGGAAGAGCCGATCATCGCCGGCGTGGCCACCGACCTGAGCGAAGCCAAGATCACGGTCGTCGGGGTTCCGGACGTTCCGGGCAAGGCCGCCTACATCTTCAAGGTGGTGGCCAAGACGAACGCCAACATCGACATGATCGTGCAGAACGTGTCGGCGGCGGCCACGAGTCTCACCGACATCTCGTTCACTCTGCCGAAGGGCGACGGGCAGAAGGTGCTGCAAGCGCTGCGCGCCGAGCAGCAGGACGTGGGATTCCAGTCGCTGCAGTACGACGACCAGATCGGAAAGCTCGCCCTGGTCGGGGCGGGCATGCGGTCGAACGCCGGCGTCTCCGCGAAGCTGTTCGAGGCGTTGTACACGGCAGGAATCAACATCGAGATGATCTCGACCAGCGAGATCCGCATCTCGGTCGTCACCCGCGCCGACACGGTGGCAGAGGCGGCGCGAGTGGTGCACACGGCGTTCGGGCTCGACTCCGACACCGAGGCCGTCGTCTACGCGGGCACCGGGCGGTAGCAGGCACCGGGCGGTCGCAAGCGGCCGCTTTCGGGCATCCATCAAGCGCTACTCGACAGGCAAAGCACGCGAGGACAGGCAGAATCTGCCTGTTCTCACGAGGTAAGCGTCTTCCTGCCTGTTTTCGCGTGGCGCGACCGCATGTGGAGGCGCGCTCAGTGCGTGAGGGCCGAGAGCGTCTTCGCGTACTGGGTGTAGCCGTCGAGCGTGGGGTGGTAGGCGTCGATGCCCTTCAGCACGAACCACGGGTTCTTCGCGTTGACGCCGTGGCCGCGGAACTGCACATCGACGAAGCGGATGTCCGTGCCAGCAGCCCGCTGCTTCGCCACCGCCTTCGCAATGGTCGCGTCGAGTGACGCCACGGCCGTGTCGACGGCGATGGCGGCCGACAGTTCCTCGGATCCCAGCGTGCTCTCGTTGATGGCGGGCAGGTCGTAGAACAGGGGATAGTCGGCGACGAGGATGCGCGCGTGCGGCGCCGCCTTCGCGATCGCCTGGTAGGTCTTCTCGAGCTTCGGCGCCAGAGTGTGCAGCAGCGCGACCGACGCGGCCACCGCGGTCTTGCAGATGTCTGTCTCGCCGCGGCCGCACGCCGACGGCAGCACGCTGACGTCGAGGTCGTTGCCGCCGATCGTGATCGTGACCAGGTCGATCTGCGGGTCGAGCGCGTCGATCTGGTGATCGAGCACGTCCGAAGTCGTCGCGCCGGAGCAGGCGACGAACCGGGAGAGCACGATCGTCTTCGATTTCGCGAGCTGCTCCGGGAATCCGTGCGGGCTGCGCCGGCACCGGCCGCTCGCGTCGCCGCCGCCCATGCCCGCCGAGTATGAGTCGCCCAGCGCGGCGTAGCGCAGCGGGTCGGATGCCGTTCCCTTGCGCATCGTGGAGGTCGGGGCGGGAGTCGGCGTGCTGCTCGTCGGAGCCGTGGGCGCGCCGGACTGGTCAGGGTCTCCGGAGCCCGACTGCGAGCATCCGGCGAGGACCAGTGCTGTCAGAGTTGCGGCGACGAGCGCGACGGCGCGTGCATGTGCCGTTCGGGTTCGCTTACGCATCCTGCGAGGGTAGTGCGGGCGTCCCGGAGGCGGGTGGGCGGTTGCTGGACGCCTCGTCAATGGTCGCGGTTCGGGCGTGGGCGGCGGATGCCTGGCGGCGGCGGATGCCTGGCGCGGGCGGCGGATGCCTGGCGGGGGCCGCGGATGCCTGGCGGCGGCCGCGGATGCCTGGCGGGGGCTGCGGATGCCTGGCGGGGGCTGCGGATGCCCGGCGCGGCTGCGGATGCCTGGCGCGGCTCAGCGCGGCTCGAGGCGGAACACGCGGAACCCGGTGTCGACGTGCCCGCCCGCGGAGCGCGAGCGGAGGCGCTTGCCTGCGCGGCGCATCCGTTCCGCCGTCACGTCGGCGATGGTGGCGAAACCCGCGGCGGCCGCCTCGGATCGGGGCGAGGTGCGCTCATCCAGCTGCACGAGCGCGAACCGGCGACGCGCGCCGTCGTCGGCGTTCTGCTCCATGACAGCCTGCGCGGTCGTGCCGGAGCCGGCGAAGAAGTCGAGCACGAGGTCGTCGCCGCTCGTGGTCACCGCGATCAGGGTGCGCAGCAGCGCGACGGGCTTCGGGGAGTCGAACAGGTGGTGCATTCCCAGGTCGTCGAGGTCGCGCTGGCCCGACATGGTGCTCGGGCCCATCACCACGTCTTTCAGCGTCATGCCGTCCACGTCGCGCACCTTCGTGCGGATGCGCAGGATGCCGCCACTCACGTCGAACTCGAGTTCGTCGTGGTCGGCCAGTACCCGGGCGCGACTCCAGCGCCATGCGTGCCAGTGAAGACCGGCCCGATGATTGGGGTGCGGCAGAGCGGTGACGAATCCCTCGAACTCGGTGTCGTCGTCGATGTCGGTGACGCGCACCTCGCCGGTTCCGGGGTGGTAGTGGATGCGGAACACCATCGTGGGTGCGGTGCGCTCGTTGAACCGCGAGTTGGTGTTGTAGAGCTCGTTCTTCGTGACGTAGGGGCCCTTCGCGTCGTACTTCGGCGGGTAAGCGGTGCGCCGGTAGACGGCGGGCATCAGCGCGTGCAGGTCGGATGCAGACCCGCGGAACCGTGCGACGGCATCCGCGTTCCGAGCGAAGCAGAGGATGTACTCGTGCGTGCCGGCCGGCCCCCCGCCTGAGATCTGCCGCCCCTTGAGATTGCTCACCCACACGATCGTGGCCACCACGTTGCGCGCGCCGAACACCTCGGCCAGCAGCAGCTTCAGCTGGGCGACCTCGTTGCCGTCGATGCTCACGAACCCGACGCCGTCGTCGGTGAGCAGGTCCCGGGCGAGAATCAGCCGCGGATACATCATGCTGAGCCACTCGGCGTGTGACGGCCCGAAGTCGTCGTTGTAGACGAAGTCGTTGCGCGTGTTGTACGGCGGGTCGATGTAGATCAGCTTCACCGACCCGGCGTGCGTCTGACGCAGCAGCTTCAGCGCCTCGAGGTTGTCGCCGGCGATGAAGACGTTCCGGGTGGATGCCCGATCCACCGACTCGTCTTCCGCCTCGCGGAGCTGCGCGCTCGGCAGCGTCGTCGCCTCGAGTGCGGCGGCCCGCTTGCCAGGCCACTCCAGCCCGTACCGCTCACCCGAGCCCTGGGCTACCTCGCCCGAGAGCTCCTGCTGGAGCAGATCGAAGTCGACCGACATCCGCGGCTCGCCCGCCTCGCCGGCCACCTCGGTGATCACGTGCGGGAACAGACGTGCGATCGCTGCGACGTTGTCGGTGAGCCGGCTGGCGGGCCGAGCATCCCACTCGTCCACGATGCTCCCTCAGATCCCATTGGCTCGGCTGTTCACAACACTATCCACGCGTTCGAGAGCGCCGTGAACGAACCGGCAGCTTGGCGCGCACGAAGGCGCACCGTCGCAGTGACGGACGCGCACCTTGGCGGGAAGAATGCGCACTCTCGCGGCGAAGGGCGCGCACCCTCGGGGGAAGGGCGGGCACTCTCGCGGGGAAGGGCGCGCGCTCTCGGCGTTTGCGCTCAGGCGCGCGGGCGCAGGCGAAGGCCGGACATCCCTCCGTCGACCTCGATCGCCGTGCCGGTCGTCGAGCCGGCCGCGGGGCTCGCCAGGTAGGCGACGGCATCCGCGATCTCGTCGGCTGCGACCAGGCGGCCGTGAGGCTGCCGCGCCTCGAGCGCCTTGCGCTCGGCGGCGGGATCGGGCGCCATCTCGAGCAGCCGGGCCACCCACGGGGTGTCGGCGGTTCCCGGGCTGACAGCGTTCACGCGGATGCCCTCGGCCAGGTGATCGGCGGCCATCGCGCGGGTCAGCGACAGCACGGCGCCCTTCGACGCGGAATACAGGGCGCGCTGCGGGAGGCCCGCCGTAGCGGCGATGGACGCCGTGTTCACGATCGCGGCGGCCGGTGACTTCCGCAGGTGCGGGAGCGCTGCGCGCGAGACCCGCGCCATGCCGATGACATTGATGTCGAAGACGCGCTGCCACTCGGCATCCGGGTTCGCGGCGACGTCGCCCTGAGCGCCGATGCCGGCGTTGTTCACCACGATGTCGAGGCGGCCGAACTCGTCGATGACACGCTGCACACCGGCTACGACCGTGGCGTCGTCGCTGACGTCCACCCGCACGGCGAGGTCGGCGTCGACGGCATCCGGGCTCAGGTCGAACGCGGCCACCCGGGCCCCGTCCGCGCGCAGCCGGCGGGCGATCGCAGCACCGATGCCGGAGGCACCTCCCGTGACGATGGCGACGAGTCCGGTGAAGTCGGTCATGGCGGTCCTTCCTGCGCGGGGAATCCGCGCAACCGCGGTGGCGGCGAACATCCGAGGTGTGGGCGTGCGGTGGCGGCGTTCGCAACGATTGTGGCACATCGTTCCCCGGTTGACGAGGCAAACATCCGATGTTTAGGCTTGCGGCGGATGCCCGACACTTTCGGTGCGTTCGGAGAGGGAACACCATGAGCACGATCGTCGCCGTCGACACCAGGGACGTGCGGTTCCCGACGTCGCTGTCACTGGACGGTTCGGACGCGATGAACCCCGACCCGGACTACTCCGCGGCGTACGTCACGATCCGTACGGATGCCCCGGACGGGCTGGAGGGCCACGCGTTCGTCTTCACGATCGGGCGGGGCAACGACGTGCAGGTGGCGGCGCTCGACGCGCTGGCCGACCACCTCGTCGGACGCAACGCCGAGGAGCTGCTCGCGGACATGGGCGCGGCATCCCGCCTGCTCGTGCACGACTCGCAGCTGCGCTGGCTCGGACCCGAGAAGGGCGTCATGCACATGGCGATCGGCGCCATCGTGAACGCACTGTGGGATCTGCGCTCGAAGCGCGCGGGTGAACCGCTGTGGCTGCACCTGTCGAGGCTGAGCTCGGAGGAGCTCGTCTCGCTCATCGACTTCCGCTACCTCACCGACGCGATCACCCCGGAAGAGGCGCTGCGCATCCTGAAGTCCGCCGAGCCGGGCCGCGAGGAACGCATCGAACGGCTGCTGACAGAGGGATACCCGGCGTACACGACGACCCCCGGATGGCTGGGCTACTCCGACGAGAAGCTCGCGCGGCTGTGTCGCGAGGCGGTGGACGCGGGGTTCGGGCAGGTGAAGCTGAAGGTCGGCGCCGACCTGGCCGACGACATCCGCCGGTTCCGGATCGCTCGCGAGGTGCTCGGGCCGGTCTATCCGATCGCGATGGATGCCAACCAGCGGTGGGGCGTGCAGGAGGCGATCGACTGGGTGAAGGCGCTCGCCGAGTTCCACCCGACCTGGATCGAGGAGCCGACCAGCCCCGACGACATCCTCGGGCACGCCGCCATCTCGCGGGGCGTCGCCCCGATCCGGGTCGCTACCGGCGAGCACGTGCAGAACCGGGTCGTCTTCAAGCAGCTGCTTCAAGCCGGCGGCATGCAGGTCATGCAGATCGACGCCACCCGCGTCGGAGGCGTGAACGAGAACATCGCTAACCTGCTTCTGGCCGCGAAGTTCGGCGTTCCGGTGTGCCCGCACGCCGGGGGAGTCGGACTGTGCGAGGCGGTGCAGCACCTGTCGATGTTCGACTTCGTCGCGGTGACCGGCACGATGGATGGCCGCATGATCGAGTACGTCGACCACTTGCACGAGCACTTCGCGACCCCCGTCGTGATCGAGAACGGGCGGTACCTCACCCCGGCCGCGCCCGGCGCCGGCACCGAGATGCTCCCCGCATCGCTCGACGAGTTCGAGTGGCTCGCGGCCCGAGCGGACGCCGAAGAGTGAGCGACCTTTCCCCGCTCGGCTTCGGGGCGGCGTCCATCGGCAACCTCTACCGCGAGGTCTCCGACGAGCGGGCGCAGGATGCCCTGGATGCCGCGTGGAACGGCGGAATCCGCTACTTCGACACCGCACCGCACTACGGGCTGGGTCTCAGCGAACGCCGGCTCGGCGCGTTCCTGCGGGAGAAGCCGCGGGACGAGTACATGCTCTCGACCAAGGTCGGGCGGTTGCTCGAGCCCAACCCGCACTTCTCGGGCGGACGCGACCTCGCCCATCAGTTCGACGTGCCGGACGAGAAGGTGCGGCGGTTCGATCCGAGCGAAGCGGGCATCCGTCGCAGCCTCGAGGAGTCGCTGGAACGTCTCGGGCTCGACCGGGTCGACATCCTGTATCTGCACGATCCGGACGTCTACGACCTCGATCGCGGACTGCGCGAGGGGCTGCCCGCCCTGGCGAAGCTGCGCGACGAGGGCCTCGTGCGCCAGATCGGCATCGGGGTGAACGATGCCGCGGTGGCCGCCCGGGCGGTGCGTGAGGGTGACCTCGACCTGGTCATGATCGCCGGACGGTACACGCTGCTGGAGCAGCCGGCGCTCGACGAGCTGTTCCCGGTGTGCCGCGATCGTGGTGTGCGCGTCGTCGCCGCGGCCGTCTACAACTCCGGGCTGCTCGCCAGCAGCACGCCGGCGGCGGATGCCACGTACAACTACTCGTCCGCACCCGCGGAGCTCATCGAACGGGCTCGGGCGATCGCCCGGACCTGTGCGGAGTACGAGGTGGAACTGCCGGCCGCGGCGCTGCAGTTCCCGCTGCGCGACCCCATCGTGGCGTCGGTGGTGGTGGGCACCGCGAACCCGGATGCCGTGCGCGAGAACCTCCAGCGCATGGCCGCGCCGATCCCGGACGAATTGTGGGGCGCGCTCGCCGCGGCAGGCTTCATCCCGGAGTGACGCCGCGGTGCTGGTGGCGTGCGGCGTCCTGCTCCCGCGTATCGTGCTCCGCGTGTCCGGCTCCCGCGCGTCCCGCGAACGAGAAGTCAAAAATTGCAGTCCTCCGACCTGGTTCCTGCATCTTTTGCCTTCTCGAAGCGCGGGCCCGACATGACGGTACCTGTGGAGAATCGGCACGGCGAACGTCCGACGGCGGGGACACTCGAACCATGCGATCGCCGAAGCCACTACCGCCTCATCTGACTGGTTTCGTTTTCCGTGTGAACGAGACCGAGTTTCATCAGCTCACGCCGAGTAAGCTGCGTAGCTCCCTCCTGACTACCCCATTCCACGGCGTTCGCAGCGTTGGCGTCGTAGCGACGGGCATAACGGAGCGTTGCCGAATGTATGCGCCCAGGCTGCGGAGTGGACAACTCTTCTCGCATGTCACGGCGGCGCGGCTCCTGGGCATTCCGGTACCCAGCCACTGTCGGTCGTCGACGGCCCTCCACGTCGCATCCGTACGCGGTACGCGAGTTCGCACGCGCGGCGTCGTGGGGCACGTCGTTCCGGATGCCGTGTTGTTCTTCGTCGAAGAGCTCCCCGTGGTGTCGCCGGCCCAGACCTGGTGCCATCTGGCGCCGATGGTTTCGCGTGAGTACCTGGTCGCGGCGGGCGACTACCTGATATCCGGGCTCCGGCTTCCTGGAGGGTTCCGTTCTCCTCCGCTGTGCTCCCGCGAACAGCTGGCAGAGGCGGTGCGGCGGCACGGATCACGACGCGGCGCCGCCGCTCTCGCCTGGGCGTTGCCTCTCCTCCGCTCTGGGGTGGATTCCCCGAGAGAGTCGATGCTGCGCCTTGCCATCGTGGCGGCCGGACTTCCGGAGCCGGCGATCGGGCATCCGGTGCCTGTGGCAGGAGATGTCGTTCTTCACCCCGACCTCAGCTATCCGCAGCAAAGGGTCGCCATCGAGTACGAGGGCGACGAACATCGGAAGGACAAGAAGCGCTGGCGTAAGGATCTGCGCCGGGTCGCGCTCCTCGAAGAGGCGGGTTGGCGCGTCATCCGGGCTACGGACGACGACATCGCGGATCCGACCAACATTGTGCGGATGGTACGCGCTGCTTTGGGATGAGCAACGGCCACGGACTCATCGAGAAGTCGATTATTGCGTTCACCTGAACCAGACTCCGCCATTCTTGACTTCTCGATCTCAGAATCTTCTCTCTCGGAGGAATTCGGTGGTGCGAGCGATGGACCTCAACAGAGGCCGTAGAACCGGGCGGCCGTGCCGTGTTCGATGGATGCGACGCCCCCTGGCCCGACGCCCGCGGCGGTGGCGGCACGGCGGACGCGCTCGCGCCAGCTCTCGAACGAGCCGCCCGCGCCGGTGAGCGCGCTGACCGGCCAGTCGCTGCCGATCATGGTGCGGTCGGGACCGAACGCCCGCAGGGCGTGCACGAGGATGGCCTCGGCGTGGGCGTCGAGCGCCGCGGTTCCGGATGACTCCGCCGCCAGCCCGCTCAGCTTCACGTGCGCCAGAGGCAGCCGCGCCAAACGGGTGATCGCCTCCGCCCAGGCGCGACCGGCCTCGCTCTCGATCCCCTCGTCGACGGGTGGCTTGCCGAGGTGGTCGAGCACGGTGGGCAGCTCTGGCACCTGCTCGAGTAACTCGATCACGGTGTTCAACTGGCGATGCCGCACGCAGACGTCGAACGTGAGGCCGCGAGCAGCGAGAGCCCGGAGACCGCCGAGCAGTGCGGAGCGGGCCGCGGGGTCGGCGAGCAGGTCGTCGGGCTCGCCCTGCAGGAGGTGACGGATGCCTGCGACACGGATCCGGCGGCCTGCCGCGCTCCCGCCGGCGCCTGGCCGCGGCCCCGCGCTTCCGCCTGTGTCGAGCGTGAGCAGCTCGTCCAGATGGGACTCGAGCGCGCGTCCCCCGCGGAGGTCTGCATCGGCGACGATCGCGGCCAGCTCGGGCCAGGCATCCGCCATGCCGAGCACCCAGCGCACCTCGTCGAGGGCCTGCGCGGGCAGGCATCCGGCCTGCACGAAGACGTGCCGCGTGACCGAACCGGCGGCCCGGTCGATATCGGCAGGGAGGAAGGCGCGCTCGAGCACCCCTTCCAGCCACGGATACGTGAGCCGTGCCGGATCCCAGACGTGAACGTGCGCGTCGACGAGGGCTGCGCCGCCGCCTGCCACGTCAGTCGAGGCCCATGTCGATCACGGGCTCGGCGCGCTGCTCCTCGAGACGCCACACTTTCGTCAACGGCACGTAGCCCTCGGCGCCGTCGGGGCCGAGGAATCCTTCGACGAATCGTCCGATGTGTTCCTGCCATCGGCGGTCGGCGTCGTCGGCATGGATGACCCGCATCGCGTGATCGAAGTCGTCGCACTCGACGAGGTGGAACAGCCGGTCGCCGGAGCGCCAGATCGTCCAGTCGCGGATGCCTGCCCGATCGAACAGTGCGCGCAGGTCGTCGGGCACGCGGGCGTGCTCGCGGAGGTAGTCGTCGACGGCTCCGGGGTGGAGCGTGGAGTGGAGTGCGATCCTCATCTGTCGTGATCCTCCTTGTCGTGACTCGGTACTTCGTCTGGCGCGTGGTGGATGCAGCGGTTGCTCAGGCTGTCGCACCCAGGGCCGCTCGCAACCAGTCCTCGATGCCGGCGACGTGGGTGAGCGATCGGGCGGAGGCGAGCTCCGCGTCGTGGTCTCGTAGCGCGGCCAGGATGGCGCGGTGCTCCGCGATCGTGCGCTCCGTCGCGCCCTGCTGGGTGAGCCCACGCCAGATGCGGGCGCGGACCGTGTGGCTCGAGATCGACTCGATCAACTGGGCGAGATAGTCGTTGCCGCACGCCTCGCTGATCGCCCTGTGGAACTCCAGGTCGTGCTGGATCAGCGCCTCGACGTCCTCGTCGCCGGTCGTGGCCTCGAGAAGGCGATCGACGGCATCCAGCTGTTCGCCGGACATCCGTCTCGCTGCGAGGGCCGCCGCGGCCGGCTCCAGGATGCGCCGCACCCCGAAGATCTCGATCACCGAACGGTCGTCGTGCAGGTCGACGACGAACGAGAGCGCCTCCAGCAGCAGCCGGGGTTCCAGGCTCGTGACGTAGGTACCGTCGCCGCGGCGCACATCCAGAACCCGGATCACCTCGAGCGCCTTCACCGCCTCGCGCAACGAGGAGCGGGAGAGCCCCAGGCTCTCACTGAGCTCCTTCTCGGGAGGAAGACGATCGCCCGGGTTCAGTCGCCCGCTCGTGATCATCTCCTTGATCTTGAGGATCGCCTCGTCGGTGACGGCCATACGCGCGATCGTACCGTGCGAGCGGATAAGACATCGGATGTCTCACCTCCCTTGAGAGGCGCGTTCCGCGCAGGAGGGTCTGTCACAATAGAAGGCCTACCCACATCAACGGCGACGGCCGGCGTCGTTGCGCCTGCCGCACTGACTGGCAAGGAACTCCCATGGGCAACGGATTCACCGTAGGCATCGTCGGCGCCACCGGACAGGTCGGCACCGTGATGCGCCGCATCCTCGCCGAGCGCGACTTTCCGGTAGAGACGCTGCGCCTGTTCGCGACCAGCCGCTCTGCCGGACGCACCCTGGAGTTCAAGGGCGATCAGATCGTGGTCGAAGACGTCGAGACGGCGGATCCGGCCGGTGTTGACATCGCACTGTTCTCGGCCGGGGCGACGGGCAGCCGGGCGTATGCGCCGAAGTTCGCCGCGGCCGGCGCGGTGGTCATAGACAACTCCAGCGCATGGCGCATGGATCCCGAAGTGCCCCTCGTGGTCAGCGAGGTGAACCCGGAGGCCATCGCCGAGGCGCACAAGGGCATCATCGCCAACCCGAACTGCACGACCATGGCCGCGATGCCCGTGCTCAAGGTGCTTGACGCAGAGGCCGGACTGCAGCGGCTCATCGTCAGCACCTACCAGGCGGTGAGCGGATCGGGCCTCGCGGGGGCGCAGGAACTGGCGGAGCAGGCCGAAGCGGCGGTGGCATCCGGCAAGCTGCTCGAGCTCGTGCACGACGGCTCGGCCGTCGAGCTGCCGGAGCCCGTGAAGTACGTGCGGCCCATCGCATTCGACGTCATCCCGCTCGCCGGCTCGATCGTCGACGACGGTCTGAACGAGACCGACGAGGAGAAGAAGCTGCGCAACGAGAGCCGCAAGATCCTCGGGCTGCCCGACCTGCTGGTGAGCGGCACCTGCGTGCGCGTTCCCGTGTTCACCGGCCACTCGCTGTCGATCAACGCCGAGTTCGCTCGACAGATAAGCCCCGAGCGCGCGACCGAGCTGCTGAAGGATGCTCCCGGCGTCGCCCTCGAGGATGTTCCGACTCCCCTCGGAGCCGCAGGCAACGACCCGAGCTATGTGGGCCGCATCCGCCAGGATCCGGGTGCTCCGGAGGGGCGTGGCCTCGCGCTCTTCGTCTCGAACGACAACCTGCGCAAGGGCGCAGCCCTGAACGCGGTGCAGATCGCCGAACTCGTGGCAGCGAATCTGCGGGCGACGGCCACGGTCTGAGCGCTGCTCACTCCTCAGGCGCAGCACTTCCCGCGGCGGCCGACGCTGCCGCATCGGCCGCGGCGCTCATCTCAATGCCCGCGGACTCGGCCGGCCGACGTCCTCGACGAGACCGCGTGACGGCTCCGACCACGACCGCTGCTCCCGCGATGACGAGCGGATACACCAGGTTGGCACCCTCGAGAACGAGCAGGCCGAGCACCAGCACGCAGGAGAGCACGGACATCCACCAGCCCATGCTGCGGCGGGGTAACAGAACGAGGGCGCTCGCGACGCCGATGCCGTAGATCGCCGCGCCGATGCTCGTGTGCACGAGGATCACCGGCTGCAGGTCGGGCAACCACGCGACGACGGCGAAGTAGAGCGCCATGAGCGCGGCGCTCAGCAGCAGACCGCGGCGCGCGATGCCGCCCCGTTCCGCGCCTCGGCCGAACCAGGCAGGCAGATCGCCGTCTCGTCCCATGGCTGCGCCGAGCTTGCTGAACGCGGCGAAGTACGCATTGAAGACGCCGACCACGACGATCACGGCCACGCACGCGACGACCACGCCCCAGCCGCGGCCGAGTCCGACGGTCACGAGGTCGAGCAGCGGGGCATCCGACTGGCCGACCTTCGGGCCGAGCACGCCCACCACCACGGCCTGGATCGCGATGTACGCGACCGAGACGATCGCGAGCGCCAGCGCTGTCGCCCGCGGGATGTCGCGCCGCGGCCGGGAGAACTCGCCGGCGATGCCCGCGACGGCCTCCCACCCCGCGAACGCCCAGATGTAGAGGCTCACCGCGATGCCCACGCCGCCCAGGCCGTGCGGGAGGAACGGCGTGAAGTTCGCCGGGTGCACGTGCGGTGCGGCGGCGGCCAGTGCAAGCACGAGGATCGCCATCAGTGCCGCGCTGAGCAGCAATTGCGCCCAGCCCGCGAAGCGCACCCCGAACACGGTGATGGCGATCGGCACGATCACGAGGGCGGCCGCGACCAGGATGACCGTTCCGCGGTCGCCGCCGATGATCGCCACCACGTACTGTGCGGTCATGATCGCGGCGACAGGTGCGCCGATCGGTGTTCCGAAGTAGAACCAGTAGCCGACGATGCGCGCGGCGGTCGGACCGAACGCGCGGCGGGCGAACGTGGCGACACCGCCGGCATCCGGATGTCTGGTCGACAGCCCCGCGAACGTCGACGCGAGCGGAATGGAGACGACGGCCAGTGCCCCGACGGCGAGGATCGCTCCCGGTCCTGCCGCACGGGCGGCGAGCGCTGGAAGCAGCAGGATGCCGGTTCCGAGCACGGCCGCCACGTATAGGGCCGTGCCCTGGGCGCGCCCGATTCCGTGGTGTCGATCGTCGGCCATGGCATCAGTGTCGAGTGCACATCCGACACGAAAGGCACGTATCGGGGGCCGATGACCGCATCTTGTCGGAAGATGTCCGAATCCTGGTGCTCGCAGGGCCGGGCGGCCGATTCGAGCCGGCACTGCCCCAGTCCGGGGGCGGAACTGGAGTTATTCCGTCCGTCTGCCTTCAAGAGTTCATGTTGGACGGGATACGTTCGGTGAGAGCGTGGACGCTTCCCGGCCCAGTCGATACATGCTCTACTTCCATTTTTCGATACGTGAGAGGTCTCGGTGATGAGTGTCAATGAAGATGCTTGGCAGATCGCTCGGTTGATTCCAACTTCCGGCATTAATGGTGCGGAGGAACAGGAGCGCCGGGCGACTTCGGCACTGTTGGCAGTAATGGGGTCGGTCAGCGAATTCGGGCGCCGTCTCGTCGCCCCTCTGGGTGCTACCGGAACTTCCCTCGAGACCTTCATTGAAGTGCCGTTCCTTCTCGGTGACAGGAAGGTGATCCCGGACGGACTTATCCGCACGTCATGGGGGAAACGCTCCTGGGTGGCCCTTGTTGAAGTCAAGACTGGTGACAACGACCTACGGATCGAACAGATCGAGAGCTACATCGATGTCGCGCGTCAGAATGGATTCGATGCAGTAATCACTATCTCGAACCAGATCCCACCGCAGGCGGGCGTGCATCCGACTGCCGTAGATAAGCGGAAGTTGACCAAGGTTGCGTTGCATCATTGGTCGTGGAGTGAGGTACTGACGCAGGCTGTACTTCAACGCCAGTTCCAAGGTGTCTCCGATCCAGATCAAGCATGGATCCTCGGAGAGCTGATCCGATACCTTGAGCATCCTAGGTCCGGCGCCCTTTCCTTCCACGATATGGGTCCGAATTGGGTGCCAGTGCGTACGGCGATCGCAACGGGAACGCTTCGCCGTTCCGACAAGGGCGTTACGGATGTCGCCACAAGGTTCGATGCATTGATCGCTTACGTCTGTCTCATGTTGGGTAGGCGGCTTGGAGTTCAAGTTTCGGCAGACCGGCCGCGATCTCAAACACGTGAACCTCAGTTGCGCACGAACGCGCTCGTGGCGCAGCTGGTAGACGAGGGCTCGATGTCAGCTTCTATCCGAGTTCCCAATGTCGTCTCGCCGATTCAGGTGCGGGCCAACCTGAAGTCCGGACAGATTGTATGCTCCATCGAGCTTGCCGCCCCCACCTCGGGCAAACCGCAAACCCGCGTCAATTGGTTGCTCCGCCAACTTAAAGATGCGCCGCCGGCCACGCGAGTTGAATGTTTCGCCGCACGGGCTCGCGAGGGATCTGCAGAACTGCTCTCGATTGCTCGCGAAGACCCTGCGAAGCTCGTATCGGATCCGAAAAAGGAGCTCGTGCGGTTCAGAGTCGCTCAGTTGTCGTCCGCTGGTACCGCCAGGGGTCTTGGTCGCAATTCCTTCATTGATTCGGTGCTTCATGCGGTCGATGATTTCTATGAGAACATCGGCCAACGTCTCAAGGCATATGTGCCGCCGTCTCCGAAATTCGCTGAGAATGTGGCGAGCGAGCCAACGCCGCACGACGTTGCATCCTCGACTGCGGAGACATCGTCGGGATTCCAATCGGTAGACGCCCCAATGGAGAGCGTCTCTTAAGCTGACCGGGTGACGACCATCCAGACAGCAGTCGACGTCGCCGATTGGCGTCGGCGCGTGTTCGCGCTGTACGAGCTGGTGCGTGATCTCGCCGAAGAGGACGCGTCGGCCGCCCACGCCGCATGGGTGGTGGAGCGAGACGCGCTCTTTGCGACGCATCCGTCGACACCGCTGCTCCCGGAGGATCGGGCATCCTTTGCGGGGCTGCCGGTTGCGTCGTACGACCCGGAGTGGCGGTTCGAGCTGACGATCGAGCAGGCCGAACGGGCGGACCTGGACGTCGAGACCGGAACCGACGGCATTGTTCCCTTCGAGCGCATCGGAGTCGTGCGACTGCCCGACGTCGGCTCGCTGGATGTCTGGCGGCTGCGTTCGTACGGCGGCGGGCTGTTCCTTCCGGTGAAGGATGCCTCAGCAGGACGGCCCGACGGCACTTACGGCGGTGGCCGATACCTGCTCGACACCATCAAGGGCGCTGACCTCGGCCCTGGATCGAACCCCGGAACGCTCATACTGGACTTCAACTTCGCGTACAACCCGAGCTGCGCGTACGACCCGGCGTGGGCGTGCCCGCTCGCCCCGCTCGGGAACACCGTGCCGGTCGAGATCCCGGTGGGGGAGCGGTATCGCAGCTGAGCGCTCGTCAGTGGGTCGTGTGACCATGACCCGGAGACGGAGGTGCCATGGCTTATCGACTTCGATCGGGCGCAGTTTTATCCACACCGCTTTTTCTCGCTACCGGGATCTGCATGGCGGCAGTGACTCTCTTGATTCTGCCCATGGTGCTCTTCGGCCCCTTGATCGCGTTGTACTATCTGGGCCGTTTCGACCTCTCAGTAATGAACGATCTGATCGCGGTCGACATTCTCATCGCTCAGACCGCGTACAGTCTGATTGTTCTTATCGTCATGCTCGGGTACATGATGATACTTGCGCTTCGTGGTGATCCTGGCGCCACAAAGAACCCGCTCCGTCTGGCATCGCGATCGGTGTTCGCCTGGGCCGCTTTCGGTTGCGTATTCTTCGCCTCGCTATTCCAAGTGGTAAGTGCGCCGAACCGCAACGCCAATGGCTATCCGCCTGAAATCTCCACCGCCATCACAATCGTTGGACTCGCCGCAGGAGCGTGCATGAGCATTGCCTGGTGGCGTTTCGGTAGAGCTCGCAAGGCAAAGGTCATGCTCCCGCCGCGCGAGTTCACCCTCGACGCGGGCACTATTGGCGCCGGAGCGGACTTTCCGCAGAAGCTCACTGACGTCCTGTCCGCTGAAGATGCCCTCGGCATAGCCGATAGCATCGAATATCGAAGCTCGCTGTATCGGGTTTTCGGTACGGGTCTGATGCTTGCGGGAGGCGCGTTCTTTGCGACCGCGATTGTTTGGGCGGTTTCCGGGGAGCCCTCGATTCGAGCGGTCGTCATGGGTATCCCGTTCGGGCTGTGGTTATGGGGGTACTTCCTGACCTCCAAATCAGCCCGTCTCGCAGTGAGCGCGGATCGACTGCGTGAGCGCGCACGACTGATCATGTGACGCTCCTCGTCGTGGCTACGAGTACCGACTTAGTTCGCGCTTGGCGACTCTTGCAGATCATGGAGTAACCGTCTGCCGATTCAATGGCGTGCGGCCTCGAACCGCTCGCGGGCCCGGCAGGGGGACGACCGCCAACACCATAGAATTGTTCGAGTGAGTGATTCCCGGGCCCCGCTAGACGTCGTTCTCATCGGCGGGGGCATCATGAGCGCGACCCTCGGCACCATGATCCAGCGGCTGCAGCCTGACTGGAAGATCCGCGTCTACGAGGTTCTCGGCGAGGTGGCACAGGAGAGCTCGAACCCGTGGAACAACGCGGGAACCGGGCACGCCGCGATGTGCGAGCTCAACTACATGCCCGAGGCGAAAGACGGCACGGTCGACCCGGCGAAGGCGATCAGCATCAACGAGCAGTTCCAGCTCAGCCGGCAGTTCTGGTCGTCGCTCGCGCAGAAGGGTGAACTGCCCACCTCGTTCATCAGCTCGACGCCGCACATGACGTTCGTGCGCGGGGGCGAGAACGTGAAGTACCTCCGCAAGCGCTACGCAGCGCTCAAAGACCAGCCGCTGTTCCGCGGCATGGAGTACTCCGAAGACCACAGGGTCATCCGCGAGTGGACACCGCTGCTCATCAAGGGCCGCAGCCGTGAGCCGATTGCGGCGACCCGCATGACCGCCGGAACGGATGTGGACTTCGGCGCGCTCACGACCGCCCTGTTCGACGGGCTCGTGGAGCGCGGTGGCGAGCTGTGGCTCAACTGCCGGGTGAAGAGCATCCGTCGCACCAGGGACGGCAACTGGCGGCTGAACGTGCGGCACCTCGTCGGCAACACCCCGCACACGGTGGATGCCCGGTTCGTGTTCGTGGGAGCCGGCGGCGGCGCACTGCACCTGCTCCAGTCATCCGGAATCAAGGAGATCAAGGGCTTCGGCGGGTTCCCGATCAGCGGCAAGTTCTTCCGCACCACCAATCCCAAGCTTGTCGCGCAGCACCACGCGAAGGTGTACGGCAAGGCGGCCGTCGGCGCGCCGCCGATGTCGGTTCCGCATCTGGACACCCGGGTCGTGAACGGCGAGGCGTCGCTGATGTTCGGCCCGTACGCGGGCTTCAGCCCGAAGTTCCTCAAGAAGGGTTCGTGGTGGGATCTCCCCGGGTCCGTCCGCGGAGGCAACCTCGGGCCCATGCTCGCCGTCGCGCGAGACAACTTCGCGCTCGTCAAGTACCTCGTCTCCGAGCTGCTGGCGACGCGGGCGAAGAAGCTGCGCGCCCTGCAGGAGTTCATGCCGACCGCGAAAAGCGAGGACTGGGAGCTGATCACCGCCGGTCAGCGCGTACAGGTCATGAAGAAGGAGGCCAAGCGCGGCGGCGTGCTGCAGTTCGGAACCGAAGTGGTCGCGGCATCCGATGGTTCGATCGCCGGCCTGCTCGGCGCATCGCCAGGCGCCTCGACGGCCGTGCCGATCATGCTCGACCTCTTGAAGCGGTGCTTCCCGCAGCAGTGGACGCAGTGGGAGCCGAAGCTCAAGCAACTCATTCCGACCATGGGCACCACACTGAACGACCAGCCGGAGAAGGCCGCACAGGTGATCGCCGAGACCTCGAAGGTGCTCGGCCTCGACGACTGAGGTTGCATTAGCTCCGACGCGCTGGTAACGTCTCGCGAGCTATGAAGAAGTGACCACCCTTCGTCCCGCGCATGAGGCTCGACCCCTGCGGATCCGCGACACATCGATGTCGCACCGCAGCGCACCCGGCGAAGAACGGTCATCCGTCACCGTGACGGTCGTGCTTCGCGCGCGCTTCATGGGGTCGCCCGGCCGATTCTGACCTCGGGGGCCAACGCCCGGCGGGATCCTTCCGCTCGCGCCGACCGTTGTCGGCGGCCTTCGAGCGAACCGATTCGGGCCGGCACGGCCGTTCGTGGTCGTGCCGGCTCCAGGGCTCAAGCCCGGAGAGGCGGTTCCATGCCAGTACGTTCCTCATTCCTTCCCCCCTTCGATGCGGCGCCCGCAGATGTTGCTGCGACGTCGAACGGCGTCGGCCCCGCAGAGCCCGCAGTCGACTCGATCTCGGCGCCCGCCACGGTCGCCGACTACATCCGCGCCGACGGCGTCTCGGTGAGCTACGGCATCCGCACCGTGCTCACGGATGTCTCACTCACCGTTCCGCCCGGCTCTCGCGTAGGGCTGATCGGCGAGAACGGCGTGGGCAAGTCCACGCTGCTGCGAGTGCTCGCAGGGGCCGAGGCGCCCGACCGGGGAGCCGTGGCACGCCCGTCGCGCACCGGCTTGCTCTGGCAGGAGGTGCGGTTCGCTCCGCATGAGACGCTTGACTCCCTCATCGAGCACGCCCTCGCGGAGGTGCGCGCCGTGGAGCGCGAACTCGATACGGCGGGCGTTGCGATGGGCGAGGCATCCGATCCGGAGTCGCTGGAACGGGCAGCCGTGCGATACGACGCGGCGCTCGCCGCGGCCGAGCGAGCGGATGTCTGGAGCATCGAAGCGCGCCGCGACCGCGTGCTCGCGGGGCTCGGCGTGCAGGGCATTCCGCTGCACCGCACGGTGGGCGAGGTGTCCGGTGGTCAGCGCAGCAGGTTCGCGCTGGCGGCGCTGCTGCTGAGCCGGCCCGATGCCCTGCTGCTCGACGAGCCCACCAATCACCTGGACGACGACGCCGTGGAGTTCCTGCAGCGACAGGTGACCGAATGGAGCGGTCCGGTGCTGTTCGCGAGTCACGATCGCGTGTTCCTCGACGCCGTCGCGACGGCGCTCGTCGATCTCGACCCTTCGCGTACGAGTGTCGCCGCGCGGAACGACGACGCCGGGCGAGCCGGATCCGGGCCATCGGGTCGCGGGTCGGTGCAGGCATCCGGAAACGGGGCGACGGTTTTCGGCAGGCCGGCCACGGGCGAGGGCGTGTTCAGCGCCTACCTCGAGCACAAGGCGGCCGAGCGCGAGCGCTGGGAGCGGCAGTACCGCGACGAGCAGGACGAGCTGAACCGGCTGCGGCATGCTGCAGCTGTCACGGCCCGCTCCACGCACGCGGCGCGCGCGCCGCGCGACAATGACAAGTTCATCGGTGTGTTCAAGGGCGCGCGGGTGGATGCCCAGATCGCCAGGCGCGTGCGCAACGCTCAGGGCCGGGTGGACGAACTCGAACGCAACCAGGTGCGCAAGCCGCCCGCGGTGCTCGCGTTCGCGGGCATCCCGAGCGGTTCGCACGGGCTCGACGACGCCGCAGGCACGCTGATCCAGGTCACGGATGCTCGCGTGCACCACCGCCTGCACGTCGAGCGTCTGCGTGCCGAACCCGACGCCCGGCTTCTCGTCACAGGGCCCAACGGCGCTGGAAAGTCCACACTTCTCGGCCTGCTCGCCGGCACCATCTCCCCGGACTCGGGGGTGGTCACCCGCCGCAAGGGCCTTCGGGTCGGGCTGCTCGAGCAGGACGTGCGGTTCGCCGACCCGGCGGCCACACCCCGTGCCCTCTACGCGAAGGCGCTGGGGGAACGCCGGTCGGAACAGCTGCCGCTCACCTCGCTCGGCCTGATCGCCCCGCGCGATCTCGACCGACCCGTCGGGTCGCTGTCCGTCGGCCAGCAGCGCCGATTCGCGCTGGCGCTGATCATCGCGAAGCCGCCGCACGTGTTCCTGCTCGACGAGCCGACGAACCACCTGTCGCTCGCCCTCGCGGGGGAACTGGAGGATGCCCTCGGCGGCTACCCCGGCGCGGTGGTCGTGGCCAGCCACGACCGCTGGCTGCGCCGACGTTGGTCGGGCGACGAGCTCGCGCTGACGCCGCTCGTTGCGGCCGCGCGATGACCGGCGCCGCAGGTCGCCAGTCGACCCGTCGCCGGTCGGCCGCTCCGCCGGTCGGTTCAAGTCGCGCAGATCGTCCCTACAACGGGTTCATGAGGGCCATCTGCGCGACTTGAACGAGGTGTAGCCGTAAACGGGACAGCCCTGGAAGGTTCCGGCGAAGCTCCGGTAATTGTGCTTGCGTAGTCGTCGAAGATATGTTCGAATGAAACTGTGCGGTGGAGCGGTCAGGAGATCACGGTCGAGCAGACGGATGCCTTGCCCGGCCTGGCGAAGCTCAACAACCTCGTGCGTTCCGTGCGCACGCCTGAGTTCGCAGGTGTCACGTTCCATGAGGTGCTGGCAAAGTCTGCACTGAACAAGGTTCCGGGCGGCGGAGGCGCCCTCCCGTTCGGCTGGACGATCAACCCGTACCGGGGCTGCCAGCATGCCTGTGCCTACTGCCTGACGCCCGATACGAGCATCCTCATGGCCGATGGCAGGCAGCGACCGTTGGGTGAGATCACGGTGGGTGACGTCGTGATGGGCACACGCGTCGAGGGCCGTTACCGACGTTATGAGCCGAGTCGAGTTCTGGCGAAATGGGGTACGCGGAAACGGGCCCACCGCATAACTCTCGCGGACGGCACCGAGCTCGTCGCGAGCGCTGACCATCGATTTCTCACCGAACGTGGCTGGAAGTACGTCACCGGTGCCATGAGCGGAAGGGCGCAACGCCCGTACCTGACGACCAACAACTCCCTGGTCGGATTCGGCGTCGGAGGCAGTGCAAGCAAGCTCGCCATGGCCGGTACTGCCATCAAGTCCTCGGTCGATCTGAGCGTCATCTCCGTTGAAGATCTCGGCGTCGAGCTCGACATGGTCGACCTCACAACCGAGACCGGCGACTTCGTGGCGAACGGCGTGGTAAGCCACAACTGCTTCGCGCGGCCGACCCACCGGTACCTCGAGCTCAACATGGGGACGGACTTCGATCGCGAGATCATCGTGAAGGTGAACGTGGCCGACGTGCTGCGGCGTGAGGTCACCAAACCGAGCTGGGCGAGGCATCCGGTCGCGTTGGGCACCAACACCGATCCGTACCAGCGGGCGGAGGGACGTTACCGGTTGATGCCGGGCGTCATCGAGGCGCTAGCTGACTCGGGCACGCCGTTCAGCATCCTCACGAAGGGCACGCTTCTGCGGCGCGATCTCGATCTGATTGCGGATGCCGCGACGCGGGTTCCCGTCGACCTCGCGATGTCGATCGCGGTCTACGACGACGAGCTGCAGAAGTCGGTCGAACCGGGAACACCGAGCACGAAGGCCAGGCTCGAGACCGTGCGGGCCGTGCGTGAACACGGCCTGGACTGCTCGGTGTTCATGATGCCGATCCTCCCGTACCTCACCGACTCCCGGGCGCATCTCGACTCGGCGCTCTCCGCGGCAGCGGATGCGGGCGCGACCTCGGTTCTGTACACGGCGTTGCACCTCAGGCCGGGCGTGAAGGAATGGTTCATGATGTGGCTGGAGCGGGAGCACCCGGAGCTCGTCGACAAGTACCGGGCTATGTACGGATCGAAGGCGTACGCGCCGGTGGAGTACCGCAAGTGGCTCGCCGCACGGATCAAACCGCTCATCGCCGCGCACGGCCTCCAGCGCGGCGAGGAGGATCCGGTCACCGGAGGCGTGCGGTCGGCGGCGCTGAACACCGTGCGCGACGAGAACGGCGATCGGGTGCGCCGGAGAAGGGCCCGGGACGACGCAGGCTTTGCTGACGCAGCGCGCCTGCAAAGCGGCGTGCGGTTCGAGGCGTCACCCGCAGCGAATGCTCCGGGCGCACCGAAGCCGGTCGCGCCGGAAGAACGTCTGACGCTGTTCTGAGCGAACGTCGTTCTCCCCGAAACACGCACTCGCGAAGCCGCTCTCCACCGGGGTACAGAACTGGGGTACAAGTGGGTGCATCGTCGTGTCATAATCCTCACGATGTCTCTCGGGGTTCCGGCCCAGGTGGCGCGCGAAGCTGGCAACCTCGCTGTCGCCCGGTCGACGCAGGTTGCTGCGCTCATCTGCCTTGCCTCAGCGACGGCATCCGTGCTGGCTCCAGGTCTGTTCCTCGATGTCGACGTGCGCTGGTGGGCGACCGGCTCACTGTTGCCGATGGCAGCGCTCATGGTCGTGGTGATGGTGAAGCCGAGCCTGACCGCGATGGTCGCCTACATCGCCGTCGGCGTGGCATCCACGTTCGCGTACACCTTCGCGCTGCTCGAGCAGACCGTCACCTACACCGACACAAACCTCTTCGTGGTGGCGTTGCCCCTTGTGGCGTTGATGCTGATCGGCGGATCCGGGTCGGATGCCCGCATCGGGGTTCTCTGGGCGACCGTCGCGTACGCGGTCGGCGACCTTGCCGTGTTCGCGGCCGCGACGGTGGCGCACCGGCAGTTCCGCTTCGACTCGATCTCGCTGGCCACCTACGTGCTCTTCATGGCGCTGTTGCTGTTCCACGGGGTGACTCGCAGCGCCCACCGCGGCGCACACACGCTGATCATGCGGATGCTCCGCCAGCAGCACGCCGACGAGCTCCGCCGAGCGCTCGTGGCCGAGTTGCGCGCCGAACTGCACGACACCACCCTCAGCGAACTGGCCGCCATCGCGACCGCCGCTCCCGGCCCGGTGCCGGAGGCGTTCCGTGAACGGCTGCAGTCGGACATCCGTCACTGGACCGACGAGACGCAACGCGTGCAGGCTCTCGCGGTGACGGATGAACGGGACTGGCGCGCAACGGAACTGGCGCAGGCGATCGCCCAGGCCCGCGACGCCGGCCTCGTCGTGGACGTCTCCGGAGACTTCGGCCCGTACACGTCGCTGACGCCGGATGCTCGCCGCGCCGTCGGGCTTGCCGCCCGCCAATGCCTGGTGAACGTGCTGAAGCACTCCGGGCAGTCAGCGGCGGACGTGATGCTCTCGGCATCCGGCGGCGCCGTCTCCCTCGTCGTCGTGGATGCCGGCCGCGGCTTCGATGTCGGCACGCTCACCGCAGAGGGCAACGACCGGATGGGCCTGATGCACTCGGTCATCGAGCGGGTCGAACGCGTCGGCGGGTCCGTGTCGGTGTTCTCGAAGCCGGGCGCTGGCACGTCCGTGCTGATGGTGGTTCCGCTCATTCGTTCGGAGGATGTCGTCTGATGCACGAGGTGATCCTCGACCGCGCACCGAACCGACTCGATCCGATCGGTGCGATGGCGGCGTGGGGACTCGCGCCGTTGCTGGGTGGGATGTCTATGGGATACGCAGTGGTGCAGAGCATCCTGAACCGGAACGAGATCGTCGCGCCCGCGCTCGCGGTTGCGGCACTGTGCCTGCTCATCGCGGCCGGAACCGCGCTGTCGATCGCCGTGCATCCCTCTGTCGGGCGCCTCAGCGCCGGAGGCGCGGCCGTCATCGTCGGAGCGGCCGTGGGCGCCGCCGTGCTGTCCGCACTGTCGACGTGGGGCCACAACCGGCTCGTGCAAGACGACTGGGGACAGATCGGCGTCGCGCTGATCGTCTTCGGATTGCTCTGGATGCGACCACCGTGGGAGATCATCGTCTTCGGCGTGTTCGGTGCGCTCGTCGTCGGACTGCTGGCCGCCGCGCAGCACACCTCCCTCTCCATCGTGAACACACCATATGTGTACGCCGTCGTCGCGGCCACGCCCGTGCTCGTGCTGGCCTCTGTCGCCGCTACGATCGGCGCCGTCATCGCGAGGTTCAGCTCAGAATGGACGGCGTCGTCCGAACGCGGCATGCGCGCCCTGGAGCCCGAGTTCCGCATGCTCGAACAGGATGCCCTTCGCCGCGCACAACTCGATGAGTTGCGGCAGTCGACGCTGCCGCTGCTGGCATCCATCTCCGACCGCGGAAGCATCACGCAGGTCGACATCGACACCGCGACGGCTGTGTCGGCGGGGCTGCGGGAACACGCGCTCGAGCAACTGCGCGTGACCTGGGTCGACGGCCTTCTGGCAGACACCCGGATCGACGGGCACGCCGTGCGCGATCCCGAACGGCTGCTGCCGCATATGCCGCCGCACGCACGTGCCGCGTTCAGCGCGTTCCTGGTGGAGTCGGTGCGCATCGGTGCCCTCGACCCGGCAGGTGCGGCCATCACCGTGCAGCGCAATCCCACCGTCGAAAGCTCCGAGAGCGCGCGATTCGAACTCTCGATGCGCATTGCGGCAGACTGGCGATTCGTGCGGCGCACGGCCCGGCCGTTCGTCAGCGTGCTGCGTTCGCTGAGCGGCGATGCCGCCATCTCGAGAAACGGCTCCACGATGATCATGAGGTTCGGTTTTGTCCCCGCGTGAGGGCCGCACCCCGGTGCGGGTAGGCATCCTCGACGACCACGAATTGCTGCTCGACAGCCTCTCGAACTGGATCCGCGAGCACGAGCCACTGTTCGAGCTCGTCGTCGCCGCCCCTACCTGGGTGGAACTCGTGCACTCCGCCGCGTTCCCCACCGACCTCGTGCTGATGGACCTCAACCTCACCGAGAAGGTCTCCATCGAGGCGCGGGTGCGCACCTGCCGCGCGGCCGGAGCATCCGTCATCGTGTTGACCGCGCTCGACACCCCTGAGGAACGCGAACGCTGCCTCGGAGCCGGCGCGTTGGCGTTCCTCTCCAAGGCGCAGCCGGTGCGCGAGGTGATGACGACCGCGAAGGCGGTGATGGGACTCACGGATGCCGATGCCGCCGAACCCACGCACGTTGCGTCGACCGCCTTGCCGCTCACGAAGCCGAAGCTGAGCGACGGCGAGCGGTGGGCGCTCCTGCTCTACGTGGAGGGCCACTCCACCTCGCAGGTCGCGGGCGCGATGAACGTGCAGTTCGAGACGGCGAAGACGTATCTGCGGCGCGTGCGAGAGAAGTATCAACGGGTCGGCAGGCCGACGAGCACGCGCTCCGACCTGATCCGCCGCGCCGCCGAGGACGGCTACCTGACCTGAAATAACGGTGCGCCATACGATATCGGGGTGGCGAAACTGTACTTCCGGTTCGGGGCGATGAACAGCGGCAAGAGCACGGCGCTGCTGCAGGCGGCATACAACTACGAGGAGCGCGGCCACCGCGTACTGCTCGCGAAGCCGGCGATCGACACGAAGGGCGACGCGGCCATCGTCTCCCGCCTCGGTGTGACGCGGGATGCCGACTTCACCATCGACCCGCAGGCCGACCTCTACCACCGGTTCCAGGTGTTGCGCGAGCGAACCGTCTCACGCTTCGGTCGCGACGTCAGCTGCCTTCTCGTGGATGAGGCGCAGTTTCTCACGGAAGCCCAGGTGGATGACCTGCTGCGGATCGCGATCCTGGAGGATATTCCGGTGCTGGCATATGGCATCCGCACCGACTTTCAGACGGTCGCATTCCCCGGCAGCCGCCGGTTGCTCGAGGTGGCGCACAGCCTGGAGGAGCTGAAGACGATCTGCCGGTGCGGACGCAAGGCCATCTTCAACGCCCGCACGATCAACGGGGTCTTCGTGTTCGACGGCGATCAGGTCGCGATCGAGGACGGCGACGACGTGGTCTACGAGTCGCTCTGCGGTGCCTGCTACCTGCAGGAGAGCGGCGGTGTTCTGAACAACGGCCGCCGTCGTTGGCCTCTGGGTGGCTCCGCGGTCGCCTATGCGAGTGAGCCGGATCCGGACTTCACCTGATGGCCCGGTCGTCGGTGTCGGAGGGGTTCGACAAGATGGCTCTCATGTCGATCACACTCCTTCAGCCCGACGGTCTCATGCGCTCTCCCGCCTTCAGCCATGTCGCGATCGTGCCTCCGGGCTCGACGACCGTGTATCTGGGCGGCCAGAACGGCGTGGACGAGACGGGTGCGATTGTCTCCGACGACATCGCCGACCAGTCGGTGCGTGCGTTGGAGAATGCGGTCGTCGCGCTCGAGGCGGCCGGCGCGACGCTCGACGACGTCGTCCAGTGGAACATTCTGTTCGACGAACGTGCGGACGTGAGGGCCGCGTACGGCGCGATAGCCGGCAGGCTCGCCCGAGACGGCGCGCCACCTTTGGTGACGGCGGCCAAGGTGGCCGGGCTCGGCGTTCCCCGTGCGCTCATCGAGATCAGCGGCGTTGCCGCGGTCTGCCGGGAATCCTGACGTCACCTGGCGGTTGAACTGAAGGTGACCGAACTCCGCAAGGTTCCCCTGAACGTCCTCGACCTGGCCAGCCGCGAGGCGGGCGCGGGCAATGCGGATGCCGTCGCCGGCAGCATCCGTCTCGCGCAAGCGGCCGAGAGGCTCGGGTTCCACCGGTTCTGGGTCGCGGAACACCATGGGATGCCGGCGGTCGCGTCGAGCGCGCCGGCCGTGCTGATCGCGGGAATCGCCGCGCGCACCGACCGCATCCGCGTGGGCAGCGGGGGAGTCATGCTGCCGAACCACGCTCCACTCGTCGTGGCGGAGCAGTTCGGCACGCTGCGAGCCCTGTACGGCGACCGCATCGATCTCGGCATCGGCCGCGCACCGGGCACGGATCAGGCGACTGCGGCGGCTCTTCGGCGCAGCGCGGATGCTCTGGGTGCCGAGGACTTTCCGCAGCAGCTCCTGGATCTGCTCGGCTTCTTCACCGGAGGTTTCGCGCCGGATGACCCGCTCGCCGGCATCCGCGCCGTTCCCGGCCTCGGCGACCTGCCCGAGATCTGGCTGCTCGGCTCCAGCGGATACAGCGCCCAGGTCGCGGCCGCCCTGGGGCTCCCGTTCGCCTTCGCGCATCACTTCGCGGGGGAGCACACCGAGGAGGCGCTGAAGCTGTATCGCGAGCGGTTCACGCCTAGCGCGACACTGGAGAAGCCGCACGCGATGATCGCCGTGACCGTGCTGGCGAACGAGGATCCGGACGAGGTGCGCAGGCAGTCGCTGCCGGCTGCGATCTCGTTCCTGCAGATGCGGCGAGGTCAGAAGCCCGAGCCCGTCTCGGTGGAGGAGGCTGCCACCTACCAGTTCAGCCAGCTCGAACTGGATTTCATCGCCGACCGGAACTCCAGGCAGGCGTATGGCACACCCGAGGTGGCGCGCGACCGGCTCGCCTCGCTGCTCGCCTCGACGGGCGCCGACGAGCTGATGATCGCGTCGGGAGCCGCCGAATCGGATGCCCGCGTGCACTCCCTCGAGCTCGTCGCGGAACTCTTCGCCTGAGTCGGTGGGCCTAGCGTCCGAGCCCGATCGGCGACGAGTCCGCGCTCAGGACTCGAGTCCCGGCTTGACCGCGATGCGGCCGCCTCCCATGCGCACGAGCAACAGCTTCTCTCCCGTGCGTTCCAGCCACTCGTCGACCGCCTCCCTGGCGCCCTGCCAGTGCGCGTAGTCGTCGAGCAGGAGCACGCCGCCCGGCACAAGCCGGTCGTACATGTGAGCGAGCTCGTGCGCGGTCGAGCTGTGCCAGTCGGTGTCCAGCCGCAGGAGGGCGATGCGCTCGGGAAGGATGCCCGGAACGGTCTGCTCGACGGGTCCCTGCACGAAATGAAGCCGCTCCTTCGGATACGGCACGTTCTCGAACCCGGCCTTCACCTCATCCAGCGATGCGTATGCCCAGATCGCGCTGTTGCGCTTGTTGTGCTCCGAGTGCTTCAGCCAGTGCGCCGGATGCACGCCATCCCAGCGGACATCCTTCTCGGTGGGTTCGGTCATCCCCTCGAACGTGTCGTAGAGATACAGCTCGCGACTGGTGTCGCCGCACGCGGCAAGGGCGCGGGCCACTGCGTGCATGCTTCCCCCGCGCCAGACTCCGCACTCGACGACGTCGCCGGGTATGTCGTGCTGCGCCACGTACCGTGTTGCCGTGATCAGTGCGTGCAGCTTGTCGACGTTCGTCATCGTGAACGGCGTGACGGCACGGATGATGGATGCCATCTCGTCGTCGAAATCATTCGGGATCTTCGGTTCGGAGCCGCCCTTCGGGTCGTTCCGATCCGTGGCGCGCCCCGAACTGGCGGCCGGCTCCGCGCGGGATGGCTGCCGCGAGACCCTGCGGAGCTGAAAGCCGGTCATCCGGCCGATGGTCTCGTTGATGCGATGCATTCGGGACACATCGCCAGCAAAGCACACACCCATGAGGTGCGACTACCCGTTGCCAACGCAAATCAGTGTGTCTTCGCCGTTCGAGCATCCAGCCCGAACGTCGCCAGGGACCGGTAGCTTCATGCGTAGGACGAACGGGGGATGAGTGTGGCGAACGACGTCGGGGGTCCATGGCGGCCATCACTCTGGGCTCGTATGCTCGGCCAGGCGAGCAAAGGAGAGATAGCTCTAACCGGCTACGAGGTCAGTGTCGAGAGCAGCGGGAATGTGCGAACGCTTCCTGCCGTCGAACGCTCGTCCATCCGTATAGAGCGATCGGGAACATGGTGGACATTGAGCGTCGCCGGGGTCGCGCCGTTGCGAGGGCTGTCCTCGAAGACGGTTCGGGAGTTTCAGTCCGCGGTCGAACAAGTCACGGCCGAGCACGACGCTTCAGTCGCGAATGTGCGGATTCGCGAGTGGTGGGAGGAATTCCAGTCGGCACTCGGCGCCGCGTGGGTCGCGCATCGCTGGTTCACCGAAGAGTCGATCGCCACGTGGGAGGGGCTTCGAAACGCCGCGATTCCTTCTTCGTTGTCTGGCCCGGCACAGGCTGTGTTGATAGACGTTGCCGATCCGGCCGCATGGGATGCCGTGCGTTCCTCGACGACTGTTCGTGATCGAGTGCGCACACAGAACGAGTCGCTGATTGAGGCACAACTCAAGAGTGAAAGGACGTTTTTCGATTCCATCGAGGGGACACCCCTCACCGAAGAGCAGGCGCGTGCGGTTATCTGCTTCGACAACCGCGTACTGCTCGTCGCATCCGCTGGGTCGGGCAAGACCTCCACGATCGTGGCGAAGGCGGGATGGACGGTGCGGCAACGCATCGCCAAGCCGGAGGAAATCCTGCTCCTGGCATTCAACAGCGCCGCCGCGCGCGAGATGGCCGAGCGCCTTGCCACCAGGCTCAGGGCAGCCGGCATCCCGGCGGATGGCGTTCGAGCCCAGACGTTTCACGCTTTCGGACTCCGCGTGATCGGTGAAGCCACAGGCAAGAAGCCTCGCCTTGGTGCGGGCCTTGAAGCCGACGACGGTCTCGGTCTGCTGGCAAGGGTCGTCGCCGACCTCAAGGCATCCTCACGCAATTTCGCGGCGAAGTGGTGGGTAATGCAGAACGTCCTCGGCACACCGCTCAACGTTGAGTCCGAGCTCGACCCGGACAGTTATGACCGCGACACTCGGCGCATCGGCTTCCGCACTCTCGACGGCGACGTTGTGAAGAGTGCCGGGGAGCGGGCGGTCGCGAACTGGCTCATTCAGAGCGGCATCGATGTCCTCTACGAGTACCCATACGAGGTGGACGTCGCAGATGCGCAGCATTCGCAATACCGTCCGGACTTCTATTACCCGGAGGCAGGCGTTTGGCACGAACACTGGGCGTTCGTGGACGGCGAGAACGTACCGCCGAGCTTCGACGGATATTTGGAGTCCCGTGCATGGAAGAAGGCGCTGCACGCCGAACACGGCACGAAGCTCATCGAGACATCGGCAAGTCAGCTCGATGACGGTACCCTGTTCGATTCCCTCGATGCGCAGCTCCGAGCCCACGGCATCATCCCGGATTTCGATCCGAATCGGCCGGGGAATGGCGAGCCCCTTTTGTCGGACCGGGAGATGCTGACCCTCTTCCGCACCTTTCTCACGCACGCCAAGAGCAACCAGCTCGGTGACACCGCGCTCCGCTCGCGCCTTCGGCGGAACCGTGCCGGCGTCCCGAATTGGCGCGAGTCGACCTTCCTCGATCTGTTCGGCTTGATCCGCGCTGAGTGGGACCGCCGCCTGAAGGCCGCCGGCGAGCTCGACTTCGACGACATGTTGAATGACGCGATAGATGCCATCGAGTCCGGCCGATGGAAGTCCCCATATCGCGTCGTGCTCGTAGACGAGTTCCAGGACGCGAGCCGTGCTCGCGCTCGAATGGTGAACGCGCTGGTCGAGGCGCCGGACCGTCACCTGTTCGCGGTCGGCGATGACTGGCAGTCCATCTATCGTTTCGCCGGTGCCGACATCACAGCGATGACGCGTTTCGAGGTGACATTCGGTCGGGGCAGCCTCCTCCGCCTCGAGCGCACTTTCCGCAACTCGCAGGAGCTCTCTACAATCGCCGGGGACTTCGTCATGAAGAATCCAGCACAGCTCCGCAAGACGGTGCGATCGTCCACTTCGCTGCCGAACCCGATCACCCTGGTCCGCACCGAGACGAATGCCGGGGTCACCTCCGCTATCACACGCCGAATCAATGAGATCCACGCATCTCTCTCGCCAGGCGCGCGAAAGCGTCAGGGTGCTTGGACGATATCGAAACGCGGCCGAACTGCTACCGCCACTGCGGTACAACCGGCTCGATGTCTCCTTCCAGACCATCCACGCGTCCAAGGGTCTGGAGGCCGACCATGTCATCGTCGTCGGTCTTGACCGCGGTGGATTCCCGAGCATCAAGGAGGACGACTCACTGCTGCGACTCGCCATGCCCGATGCCGACCCGTTCCCCTACGCTGAAGAACGACGGCTCTTCTACGTCGCACTTACCCGTGCTCGCAGGACCGTGCTGCTGATTGCGCGCAGCGGCCGCGAATCCGAGTTCGTCACCGAACTCATCCAGCAGGGTGCGCTCGATGAGTCATCGACCGGAAGCAAGGCGACTCCGGCCGCCATGGTGTGCCCAAAGTGCAGCAAAGGCCTTATGGTCGAGCGCAACGGCCGATATGGAACGTTCCTTGCCTGCAATCGTTTCCCGGCATGCGACGGAAAGATTCGGTCCAAGAAGTAGCCATCGGCACCCACCTGCTCTGCAGGTGCCCAAGACCCGGGCAAACAGATAAGGGACAGCCCGCAGGGCCGCCCCTTATCAATTGGTCGGGGTGACAGGATTTGAACCTGCGGCCTCTTCGTCCCGAACGAAGCGCGCTACCAAGCTGCGCCACACCCCGATGGCCCGTCAAAGGCCTCCATAAGGATACACGTTGGCAGGGGCGCTTCACGACGAGAGGGTAGCCGCCGAGTACGCGTCATCCGTGGCCCTTACCGGGCTTTCCCGGTCCCGGTGCCGGTGCCGGCGGGTTCGCACCGTTGCCGCCACCCGAGTTGCCGCCGTTGCCGCCTGTGCCCGGATTCGGACTACTCGTCGCCGGCGGCTTCGAACGGTTGCCATAGATGAGGCTGTTGTCGGGTGCAGGGAACGCGCTTCCGCCGTAGACGCTGTCGAGCGCGGTGTCGACCTGCTTCACCACGTTGAACTTCACGTTGTTGCCCTGGATGCCCTTGAAGTACACGTAGTGCATGTCGGTGGCACCCGAGATCAGTCCGATCCAGGTGGCCTGCGCAACCTTCGAGGTAGAGGTCACGAGCCAGTTCTCGTGCGCGTAGTCCGTCGTTCCGGTCTTGCCCATGATCGGAACACCGTCGTTCGGGTTAGCCCCCGTCGCCGTTCCCGCCGTCATCACGTGCTGCAGCGCCCAGGTGACCGTCGCGGCGACGTTCTCCGGAATCGCCTGCGTGCACGTGGTCTTCGGCACCGCTATGGCTTTTCCGTTGGCATCCACCGCCTTGTCGATCGCGATCGGGGTGCACGTCTTTCCGCCGTTCGCGATCCCCGCGTAGGCCTGCGCCTGCGCAAGCGGAGCGATGTAGTTACCGCTTCCGATCACCATCGGCGGGTTGATGATCCAAGGGTTGCCGCCTTCGGAGTGAGGCGCCGGATTGGCGGGATGCACTCCGAGTGCCTGCGCCGCGTTCGAGATGTCGCAGAGGTTGAGCTTGGTCGCCATCATCGCGAATGCAGTGTTCACGGATGCTTCGGTCGCCTGAAGGACGGACATGTAACCGCCTTCGGATGACTCATCGTTTGCAACGGGCCACACGACGTTGCCGAACCCGTCACCACATGTCGCGAACTGAGACTCCGGGAACGAGTGCACATTCGCGTTCACGGTTTCGTACAGTGAGTGCCCTGCCTCCAGCCAAGCGACCAGGTCATATGCCTTGAACGACGAACCCACCTGGAAACCGTCCGATCCGCCGTACGCGTAGTCGGTCGCATAGTTCACGGAGGTTGTGCCGGGCGGCGCGTTACCGCTGTCGTCGAACTGCTTGTTCGACACCATCTCGACCACTCGGCCCGTTCCGACCTCCATTGCCACATTCGCCCCGCCGAGATCCAGGTTGCCGTACGTCGGCGGGATGTAGTTGCTCAGCGCCGCCTGTGCGTTGTTCTGCAGGTCGAGGTTGAGGGTCGTGTACACCTTGAGCCCGCCTTGCTGAAAGAGCGCCTGCCGCTGTTCTGCGGTCTTTCCGAACACCGGGTCCGTCAGCATGATGCGCTGCACGTAGTCGCAGAAGAAGCCGGCATCGACGCTGACAGCGCTCGAGCATCCGGACAGCTTCGGCGTGATGTGCGGCTGGATCTTCGTGGCGACCGCCTGCTTGTACTCGGCGTCGGAGATCTTGTGATTCACGAGCATCCGCTGCAGCACGTAGTTGCGTCGCTCAGTAGTGGCGGGGAAACCCTTGGCCGCCACGTTGTCGGACGATGTCGACCCGTCGTCGATGCGAAGGTAGTTCGGGTTGTTGAGGATGGCGATCAGGGTCGCGGCCTGCGGCAGGGTCAGGCTCTTGGCATCCGTTCCGAAGTAGTACTGGGCGGCCGCCTGGATGCCGTAGACACGGCCCCCAAAACCCACGATGTTCAGGTAGCTGAGCAGGATCTGGTCCTTGCTGTACCTCTTGTCGAGGCCGATCGCGTACCGGATCTCCTGCACCTTGCGCTGCACGGTCACGCCGGTGGCGTCGGTGTAGCAGGCCTCGAACTTGTTCTGCTGCTGCTTCTGCACCTTGGGGGAGGCATCCGGGTCGACGGCGTCGTTCTGCTCGCAGCGCTGCACGAGGATGTTCTTCACGTATTGCTGGGTGATGGATGATCCGCCCTGAACGTCCTTGCCGCTCGCGGTCGAGAGCGCCCCCCGTACGGTGCCGAAGACGTCGATGCCGCCCTCGCTGTAGAACCGGGGGTCTTCGGTGGCGACGGCCGCGTCTTTCACGGACTGGGAGATCGCGTCCCAGGCGACGTCCTCACGGTTCTGCGCGTAGAACGTGGCGATCGGCACGTATTGGCCGCCCTTCGTCGCGTAGAAGGTTGTCGTCTGATCCAGCGGCTGTGGGGCGAGGTAGTCGGGCAGTCCGTCGAACATGCCCGTGCCGTCACTGATCGCCAAGGATGCCACGGCGACGGCGGGCGTCACCGCGCTGACCACGAGAACTCCGGCGACGGCACTCATTGCGATGAACCCTGCGAGGGCTCCCCAGGCTCCGGCACGTGATGTCACCTTTTCGAGGCTACGCGCGCGGTTCCACTTCGTCATGGGGACCCTCCGGAGGTTGCGTGGGTTCAGCCATCTATCCGCCGGACGACGGGAGGCCGCTGCTGGTCGGCACCGGTAGCGGTGAGGTCGTCGGCGCCGGAACGGGGCTATTCGTCGAGGAGCCACCGTTGCTTCCGCCGCTGCTGCCACCGTTGTTTCCGCCGCTGTTGCCGCCAGTGTTCCCGCTGCTGCCATTACCAGACTGCGTCGAGCTCTTCGACGATCCGTACAGCAGCGAGCTGGGGGGCGTGGCAAACTCGGACCCGCCGTATGCGGCATCCAGAGCCGTCAGGATCAGGCGGTCCGCGTAGAACTTCGAGTACGCGAGCTCCGTGCCGTTGTAGTCGTAGGCGCGGAGGTCATGGTGGCCCGAGATCTGTCCCACCCAGATCGCGTTCGCCACCTTCGAGCTCGACGTCACGAGCCAGTTCTGCTGGTACTCGTCGGTCGTGCCGGTCTTCGCGAGGATCGGCGTGCCGTCGTGCGGGTTCGCCGAGGTGGCCGTTCCGGCGGTGATCACGTGCTCGAGCGTCCACGCCAGCGCAGCGGCCACGGTCGGAGGAATCGCCTGCGTGCACGTCGACTTCGGAACAGTCATGCTCGAGCCGTCGTTCGTGACCACCTTGTCGATGGCGACGTTGGTGCAGAACTTGCCGTTGTTGGCGATGCCTGCGTACGCGGTGGCCATGGTCAACGGGGCGATGTAATTGGTGCCGATCACCATCGAGGGAACGATCTGGAACGGGAGAGCAGGGTTGGCGACGTGCACGCCGAGCGCTTTCGCCGCATCGGCGATCCCGCAGAGGTCGGTCTCGGTGGCCATCTGCATGAACGCGGTGTTGACCGACTCCTCGGTCGCCTGCAGCACACTCATGGTGCCGCCCTCCGACGAGGAGTCGTTGCTGACCGGATACGAGCCACCGCTCATCGGCTGGCCGTTGCACGAGAAGGAACTGAACGGGAACGCGTAGCCGGAGTAGTGCGCGTTGACGCTCTCATAGGCGGTATGCCCCGTCTCGAACCAGTCGGCGAGGTCGAACGCCTTGAACGACGATCCGGTAGCGAACCCATCCGATCCGCCGTATGCGTGGTCGGTGTTGTAGTTGATGGCGGTGCTCCCCGGCGCCGCAGTGCCCGAGTTGTCGAACTGCTTGTTCTCGACCATGGTCACGATGCGCCCCGTGCCGACCTCGACGGAGACGTTCGCGCCACCGATGTCCACCACAGGATTCGTCGACGGCACATACTTGCTGAGTGCGCTCTGCGCCGTGGCTTGCAGGTCGAGGTTCAGCGTCGTGTACACCTTCATGCCACCGCGCTGGAAGCGCAGCTGGCGCTGGTCCGCAGTCTTGCCGAAGGCCGGGTTCTGCAGCATGACGTCTTTGACGTAGTCGCAGAAGAAGCCGGCGTTGTACGCGACCGCGGACTGGCATCCGGATTGCTTCGGGGTGATCTTCGGCGTAATGGGCGTGGCGACCGCCTTGTCGTACTGGTCCTTCGTGATCGAGTGATGCACGAGCATCCGCTGCAGCACATAGTTACGCCTGGCGAGCGTCAGCTTGAACTTGTTCGTCGCGTTGTTCGACGGGTTCGCGGATGCGTCCTGGTCGATCCGCAGGTTCGCCGGGTTGTTCAGCATGGCGACCAGGGTCGCGGACTGGGGGAGCGTGAGGTCTTTCGCATCGACGCCGTAGTAGTACTGCGCGGCCGCTTGGATGCCGTACACCCGGCCGCCGAACCCGACGATGTTCAGGTAGGACTGCAGGATGTCGGTCTTGCTGTAGCGCTTGTCGAGCCCGATCGCGTACCGGATCTCCTGCAGCTTGCGCGAAATGGTGACGCCGGCGGCATCCTGGTAGCACTGCTCGAACTTCGCCTGCTGCTTCTTCTGCACCGAGGCGGACGCGTTCGGGTCGAGCTGGTCGTCCTGGTCGCAGCGCTGTACCAGGATGTTCTTCACGTACTGCTGCGTGATCGACGAGCCGCCCTGCACATCGCCGCCGGTGCTCGTGGCCAGCGCGCCACGGATCGTGCCGTACACGTCGATGCCGCCCTCGGAGAAGAACCGCGGATCCTCGGTATCGACCGCGGCATCCTTCACCGACTGCGCGATCTGGCTCGACGAGACGTCTTGCCGGTTCTGCGCGTAGAACGTCGCGAACGGCACATCCTGGCCGCCCTTCTTGGCGTAGAACGTCGTCGTCTGGTCCAGGGGCTGCAGGGCGAGGTAGTCGGGCAGGCCGTCGAACGCGTTCGTCGCGTCGCTCACCGCGAGCGAGGTGACCGCTGCGGCCGGTGTGACTGCGGCGGCCACGAGCACTCCGGCCACCGCACTCATGCCCACGAAGGCGCCGAGAGCACCCCAGGTTCTGCGAGTGGTCTTCACCCGAATACGCTACGCGGTAACTCTGACCCGTTTGTCTGTGCCGTCTATGTCGTCTCTCAGAGAAGCCAGAACGTTCAGCGAACGTTGACTCCGTCGTATGCCGTGTCGTGCGGCACGAGCGTGACGAGGGATGCCTCTGGCCGGCAGGCGAATCGCACAGGCGAGTAGATGGATGTGCCGAGTCCCGCCGAGACGTTCAGGTAGGCGACGCGCAGCGCGTGCGTCCAGGTGCTCAGACCCTTGGCCTGCCGACGGGGGAGGTCGCAGTTCGTGACGAGTGCTCCGAACCCGGGAACGCAGACCTGGCCGCCGTGCGTGTGTCCGGCGAAGATCATGCTCGCGCCGTTGGTGACGAACGAGTCGAGGATTCGGCGGTACGGTGCGTGCGCAACCCCGATCGCGACGGTGGGCTGATCGCCGGCCGCGCGGTCTGCGGGCCACGTCGCATCCGTCACCTCGGATGCCCGCAGCTCATCGAGTTCGCCCGTCACCCGGTCGAGCCGGTCGAAGTTGCGGTGCGGATCGTCCACACCGAACAGCTCGAGGCGGGTTCCGTTCACGGTCAGTGCGCCGGCGTGGTTGTTGAGATCGAGCCAGCGGAGCTCGCCTGTGAAGAATCGGGTGAGCTCGTCCGTGTCGAGGTTCGCCGGGTTCGCATGCAGGGCCGACGGACCGCTGAAGTACCGCATCGGATTCTTCGGAATGGGGCCGTAGTAATCGTTCGACCCATTCACGAACACGCCGGGGGTGCCGCGGAACGCGTCCAGCGCGTACTCGACGCCGTCGAACCCACGCTCGTGCCCTAGGTTGTCGCCGGTGTCGACGATGAGGTCGGGAGCGAATGCCGCCAGCGACCGGATCCACTGCTGCTTGTCGCGCTGCCACGGTGCCATGTGCAGATCGCTCAGGTGCAGTACGCGAATCGGCTTCGACCCGGAAGGGAGCACTGGGGCGCTGACCTGCCGCAGCACGTACCAACGTCGCTCGATGAGCGTTCCCCAGAGGAGCGCACCCGCGGATGCCGCGCCCAGCGCGAGCGCGACGGTTCCGACCGCGCCCGCACCGTTTCGGCGTGTCATCCGTTGCCTCCGTTGCCCGGACCGCCGCCGCTCTTCTTCGACGTGGTGATCGTGACCGTCGAGCCCGCGGTTGCCGGCGTGTTCGCGGCTGGATCCGTCGAGACGACCGTGCCGTTGGGATCGCTTCCTGGCGCCCAGGCCACGTTGAACCCGGCGGCCTTCAAGGCATTTTGGGCGTCTTGTCCTGACTTGCCGGTCACGTCCGGCACCGCCTTCTGGTTGCCCTTCGACGTGTACACAGTGATCACCGCGCCGATTCCTGCGCTGCTGCCCGCTGGTGGGTTGGTGCTCGCCACCGTGCCGGCCGGCTGGGCCGAATCGACCGGGCCGCCGTCCTGGTACGTGAAGCCGAGGTTCTGGAGCGTCGACTGCGCGTCGGACGGGGACTTGCCGGTCAGGTCGGGCACGGTGACCTGCTTCGCCTGCAGCACGCTGCCGGTCGGCTGCGGGAACTGGTCGCCGCCGTAGATCTTGTTGAGCGCTGCGATGACGGGTCTGGCGACGTAGAGCTTCGCGTCACGACCGCCGTGGCCGCCTAGGGTGAGGTTGCCGAAGTTCACCGAGTTGCCCACCGTCTGGCCGACCCACGAGACGGTCGCGACCTTGGTGGTCGATGAGACGAACCAGTTCTGCGCGGCGTGGTCGGTCGTACCCGTCTTGCCGAAGATCGGCACACCGTCATGAGGATTGGCGATGGTGCCCGTTCCGCTGCTCACCACACCTTGCAGCGCCTTGATTGCTCCGGCCGCCACGTTCGGATCGATGCCCTGCGTGCATTTGGCGGGCGTCACCGGGAGATTCTTGCCATCCGGTCCGACGATCTTGTCGATTCCGACCGGCGTGCACCACTTGCCGCCGTTGGCCACGCCCGCGTAGGCGGTGACCAGGTTAAGGGGTGACAGGTTGTTGGTACCGAGGATGGTCGCCGGGCTGCCAAGGAGTGGGTTGGCTACCTGCACCGGATTTCCGGCGGCGTCGGTGGTCCACACCTTGTCGCTTGCGGGGTGGATCCCCAAGTTGATGGCGCTCTGACGGATGCCGCAGAGGTCGAGCTTGGTGCCCATGACCGCGAACGCTGTGTTGACGGACTCGGCCGTCGCGCGGGCAACGCTCATCGTCCCGCCTTCGCCGGGACCATCGTTGCCAACCGTCCATGGTCCCGCCCAGGACGTGTCGGGGCAGGTGGTGTGCCAGCGGCTGGCGGGGAACGTCGTGCTTGCCGACGGAGCAGTCACATAGTCGTTGATCGAGTGCCCTTCCTTCAGCCATTCGAGCAATGTGAACAGCTTGTAGGTCGAACCGGTCTGAAAACCAATCGAGCCGCCTTCATTGAAGTCGGTGTTGTAGTTGATGCCCGAGTAGTTCGGGTCATCGGTCGCGGTCGCCGTGTACTTCGTGTTCTGCACCATGGAGATGACCCGGCCGGTGCCGACCTCGACGGAGAGGTTAGTACCGCCCAAGGTGACCCCGGGCTTCGACGACGGCACGATCGAACTGAGCGACTGCTGCGCCACCGCCTGAACGTCCAGGTTCAGCGGCGTGTAGATCTTCAGACCGCCGGCGCGTAGCAGGGCGTCACGCTCGTCGGCCGTCTTCGCCAGGCCGGTGTCCTCCGAGACCAGGTGCTGTACCCAATCGCAGTAGTACGCGGCGTTGTATTGTGCCGCGGTCTCGCATCCGTTGGGCTGGGGCGTGATCTTCGGCTCGATCTTCGTCTTGACCGCGTCATCGTACTGCTTCTGCGTGATCTTGTGCGCCTTCAGCATGCTGCGGAGCACGTAATCCCGCCGGTCGAGCGTGCGCTTGAACCCGTTTTCGGCATTGTTTCCGGGGTTCGTCGCCTTGTCCTGGTCGATGCGCAGATTGGCCGGGTTGTTCAGGATGGCGACGAGGGTCGCGGCCTGCGGCAACGTGAGGGTCTTCGCCGTCGCGCCGAAGTAGTAGCGGGCGGCCGACTCGATTCCGTAAACCGATCCGCCGAATCCCGCGATGTTCAGATATCCCTTGAGGATGTCGTTCTTGGAGTACTTCTTCTCCAGACCGATCGCCTGCTTCATCTCCTGCAGCTTGCGGGAGATCGTGGGATCGGTGGCCTCGTTATAGCAGTCCGTGTACTTCTGGTCCTGAGCGGCCTGCTGCTTCTTCTGCTCCTCATCGAGCTTCTTCTGCTCGTCCTCGGTCGGCGTTCCGGTTCCCTTGAATGCCGGCGCCGGAACGACGACGTTGAGCTTCTCGCACTGCTGCACCTTGACGTTCTTCACGTACTGCTGCGTGATGGATGATCCACCCGACGTCGACCTGTGCAGGAGCCCGGTCAGCACGATTGCGCGTGCCGTGCCCTCGATATCGATGCCGCCGTGCTGATAGAAGCGCGGGTCTTCGGTCGAGACTGCGGCATCCTTCACGACCTGGGAGATGTCGTCCCAGCCGACCTCGACGCGGTTCTGCGAGTAGAACGTGGCGATCGGAACCGGCTGGCCGCCCTGGTTCGCGTAGATGGTGGAGACCTGGGGGAGCGCGCCGATCTGCAGGTATTCGGGGAGACCGTCGAATGCCCCGATCCCGTTGTTCGCGGCCATGCCGGTGACCGCGATCGCGGGAGTCACTGCTGCTGTCACAAGAAGGCCGGCCACGACGCTCATTCCTACGAACGCCCCGAGGGCGCCGAGCGCACCTCTAGCCGTGGGTTTTTGGGCAGACATGAGGCCCAGGCTAGCCGCAGAAGCTGGCAAACCGCCTTCCCGGCGCGGCATGCGAAGTGCGCTGCCGCCGTGGCACGATCGACAGGGCGGCTCGATGGGGTCGTCGTAGAAGCGTGAGAGAGAAGGACACATGCGTCGGTGGGAGTACCTGACCACGCCGCTGATCGTGCACAACACGGCGGCGATCCTGAACAACTGGGGATCGGAGGGCTGGGAACTCGTGCAGGTCGTCACCGGCCCTGAAGGCGGCCTCGTCGCCTACCTCAAGCGCGAGATCGGCGAGGACGCCTGATGGGCGCATTCGAGGCACGCCTCGCCGAGCTCGGCATCGAGCTCCCCGAGGTGGTTCCTCCGGTTGCTGCCTACGTGCCGGCGCTGGTGAACGGCTCCCTGGTGTATACCGCAGGACAGCTGCCGATGGTGTCGGGTGCGCTGCCGCTCACCGGCAAGGTGGGTGACGCGCACGGGCTCGTTCCGGCCGATGACGCGAAGGACCTCGCCCGCACTGCCACCCTCAACGCGCTGGCAGCGGTCAAGTCGGTGATCGGATCGCTCGATCGCATCACGCAGGTCGTCAAGGTGACCGGGTTCGTGGCATCCGACCCGTCGTTCACCGGCCAGCCCGGAGTGATCAACGGCGCATCGTTGCTGCTCGGCGAGGTGTTCGGCGATGCTGGACGCCACGCGCGTTCGGCGGTCGGCGTCTCGGTGCTGCCTCTGGATGCTCCGGTCGAGATCGAGCTGGTCGTCGCCTTCGAGTAGCGGCGGCCCGTCGTCCCGGCGGTTTGAGCCGTCGCACAGTGTGCCGGAAATCGCGCGGTGTGCCGGAAGAATTCAGTGCTAGCGTCCGGCGCATCGCACGGTCTCCGGCCGATGGTGCGTCGCGGTTTTTCGGTCGGTCGTGCGTTGCGCTTCCGCGGGATCGTGCGTCGCCTGCGGTGGACGACTCCGCTGGCTTGTTCTCCACAAGCCGAGTGACCGCCGGGTTCTGCATGGTTCGTGCGGTGGCGTGGATGCGCGCAGCCACGCGGGCAGGCTAGCGGACATGGACGTCATTTCCCTGGTTCGTGAACGCGGCGGGGTGATGCACCGATCGTCTTTGCGGCGTGCGGGCATCACGTCGTATCGCATTCGTGCCGAGCTCAACCGTGGCCGCATCATCCCGATAGGGCGGAACCGAGTCGCTCTGCCGGGCACGTCCCCGAACGTCATCCGCGCGGCGAACCTCGGCGTGCGCCTCACCTGTGTCACGGAAGCGCAGCGGCGAAAGCTCTGGACCTTCAATGACTCGAAGCTTCATGTCGCTGCACCAGAGGGCTACTCGGCGCATCACCCGAAAAGCGACGACATCGTCATCCACTGGTCGCTGGGGCCGTCGCCGGTTGTCAAGGATGTCGCGGTCGAACCGCTGGCCAACGTGCTTTTCCACATCGCGCGATGTCGGCCCTTGGACTACGCCGTCGCGACGTTCGATTCCGCACTCAACAAGAAGGCGATCACGGACAGGAGCTACGGCGTCTCGCGGCCGCGGTCGGCGGCAGGTTCGCGGCGGCCGTCGCTGCGGCGGATGGCAGAGCCGACTCCGGTGGCGAGACGTTGTTCCGTGTCCGGATGGCTGCACACGGTGTCCACGTCGAGCCGCAGGTCGTGATCGACGGGCATCCTGTCGACGGCCTAATCGGCAAAATGCTCGTCATTCAGATCGACGGGTTTGGCCCGCACAAGGACCCCCAGGGCCTCCACGAGCATTAGCCGCATGCCCGGCGTAGCGAGATCGGCCGGAGAGCGCAGGATGCGCCGGATGAAATCGACTCGTACATCCGGCGCACCGTGCGATTTCCGGCGCACCGTGCAATGCAGGGAGCGCTCAGTCCTCGGCGGGGGCGGGGCCGCTCAGCTTCTCGGTGATGATCGACATGACGGTGGTGTCCGCCAGCGTCGTCGTGTCACCGACGGGGCGGCCCTCGGCCAGGTCGCGCAGCAGGCGGCGCATGATCTTGCCGCTGCGGGTCTTCGGCAGCTCCTCGACGACGTAGATGTCGCGCGGACGGGCGATCGCGCCGATCTGCTGGGCGACGTGCGAGCGCAGCTCGGCGTTGACATCCGTCGCCGCTGCGGCCTCGCGCTGGTTGCCCTTGATGATCACGAACGCCACGACGGCCTGCCCGGTCGTCTCGTCGGATGCGCCGACCACCGCGGATTCCGCGACGAACGGATGCGCGACCAGAGCCGACTCGATCTCTGCCGTCGACAGGCGGTGACCCGAGACGTTCATCACGTCGTCGACCCGGCCCATCAGCCAGATCTCGCCGTCCTTGTCCTTGCGGGCGCCGTCTCCGGCGAAGTACTTGTCGCCGAACTTCGCCCAGTACGTCTCCTCGTAGCGCTCCGGGTCGCCCCAGATGCCGCGCAGCATCGACGGCCATGGCTCGGTGATGACGAGCAGGCCGCCCTCGTCCGCGCCGACGGACTCGCCGGCATCCGTCACCACGTCGATCGAGATGCCCGGCAGAGGCACCTGAGCGCTACCGGGCTTCAGCGTGGTGACTCCGGGCAGGGCCGAGACCATGATGGCGCCGGTCTCGGTCTGCCACCAGGTGTCGACCACGGGGGTCTTGTCGCCGCCGATGACCTCGCGATACCAGATCCACGCCTCGGGGTTGATCGGCTCACCGACCGAGCCCAGCACACGCAGTGACGACAGGTCGTACTTCTGCGGAATCTGCCGGCCCTGCTTCATGAACGAGCGGATGGCCGTGGGCGCGGTGTAGAAGATGCTCACCTTGTACTTCTCGATGAGCTGCCACCAGCGGCCGGGCTCCGGGAAGTCCGGCGTGCCCTCGTAGAGCAGCTGCGTCGCACCGTTGGCTAGCGGGCCGTAGACGACGTACGTGTGACCGGTCACCCAGCCGACGTCGGCGGAGCACCAGTAGACATCCGTCTCGGGGTGCAGATCGAACACGTTCTTGTGCGTGTACGCCGCCTGGGTGAGGTAGCCACCCGAGGTGTGCACGATGCCCTTCGGCTTACCCGTCGTGCCGCTCGTGTAGAGGATGTAGAGCGGATGCTCGGCAGCGAACGGCTTCGCCTCGTGGTCGGCGTCGACCTGCGGGAGCTCTTCGTGCCACCACAGGTCGCGCCCATCGACCCACTCGACGTCGTTGCCGCCGCGGCGCACGACGAGCACCTTGTCGACGTTCGTGCCGCCGTCGGCGAGCGCCGCATCCACCGCGTTCTTCAGCGGGAACACCGAGCCTTTGCGGTAGCCGCCGTCGGCCGTGATCACGAGCTTCGCGTTCGCGTCGTCGATGCGCTGGCGCAGACTGTCGGCGCTGAAACCGCCGAACACGACGGAGTGCACGGCGCCGATGCGGGCGACGGCGAGCATCGCCACGACGGCCTCGGGGATCATCGGCAGGTAGATCGCGACCCGGTCGCCCTCGCGCACGCCGAGGCTGGTGAGCAGGTTCGCCGCGCGCTTCACGTCGGACGTGAGCTCGGCGTACGTGATCGTGCGCGTGTCGCCCGGCTCGCCCTCCCAGTGGATCGCCACCCGGTCGCCATTGCCGGCCAGCAGGTGGCGGTCGAGGCAGTTGTAGGCGACGTTGAGCTCGCCATCGTCGAACCACTTCGCGAACGGCGGGTTGGACCAGTCGAGCGTGCGCGTGAACGGCTTGTGCCAGTGCAGCAGCTCACGCGACTGATCGGCCCAGAACTGCAGACGATCGGCCGCAGCCTGCCCGTACAACTCGGCCTTCGCTACCGCGTTCGCGGCGAACTCGGCGTCGGGCGCGAAGCGGCGCGACTCGTGCAACAGGTTGTCGATCGTGTCGGAAGACATGGATTTCGCTCCTTCGCGAGGTGTGTCACGTGGGCGGCTGGCACAACGCTTTACGACGATACCGTTTGGCCGGGGGTGGTCGCGAACGGGTCGACATCCGTCTGAACTCGCGGGCGGAATGCGTTTGCACGGCCTACGAAAAATGCCTCTTGCGCGATCGAACTCATGGCGTACACTATCGATCGGCCGAATGATAATTCTGGCGTGCGGCGAGAACGATTCCCCCCAATCCCTCGTCGCTGAGGCGGCACCTGTTCCCCCCAATAGGTGCCGCCCCTTGCATTTAACGCGCGGTGCAGACTCGGGCTTTCGGCCGGTCTCCTCGTCCACAAGCGGGGCCACGACAGCGAACTGCACCAACCTGCGCTCGGATGGCCGACCATCCGAGCCACGTCCGTAGCGTCGCTCTATGCCCGTCGCGCACCGCTCCCGCAGTTTTACCGTTCCGTTTGTGCCGCGTCCGCCCGTGGCGCGTGCGCGAGGTGCCGCGCCCTCGGCCGCGTCGTCCGGACCGGCAACGGCGTCTGCGGCGGCGATTCCCGTGGCTGCCGAGACGCCGGCTGCGACGCCCGGGGCGATTGCATTCACGGTGAAGCCGAACCCCGACGGGAGAGAGGCCACGCCTTCTCGGCCCGAGACCATCGAGGGCCGAGAGGGACGCGCCGGGGAGGCCGTCATGGATGAAGTGCTCCGGGCCGAGTCGTACGGCGATGAGCAGGTCGAGAGCACGGTCGAATCGCTGGACTGGTCGGCGTTCGGCCCGCTTGCCCCGTTCGTCGCGGCGCCGGGCGTCACCGACGTCTTCGTCAACGGTCAGGCCGGGCTCTGGGTCGACACCGGCGCGGGGGCGGTACACGACCCGGCCTGGTCCTGCGAGGAACGATCGCTGCGTGCCCTCGCCGTGCGTCTCGTCGCACTCGGCCGACGACATGTCGATGAAGCGAACCCCTGTGTCGACGTGCGCCTGGCGGCGGGCATCCGGGTGCACGTCGTGCTTCCTCCCGTGTCCACCGGCGGCACTCTGATCTCGATCCGCGTGCCCCGGCCCAGCCGGTTCACGCTCGATGAGCTCGACACTGCTGGCATGCTCGGCCGGCATCGGCAGCGGCTCGAAGCCGCGGTGCGAGACCGCGCCAACCTGCTCGTCACGGGGGCGGCCGGCAGTGGAAAGACCACTCTTCTCTCCGCACTGCTCGCCGAGGCGCCTCCGCACGAGCGGATCGTCTGCATCGAGGATGTCGCGGAACTGCACGTGCGACATCCGCACGTGGTGGCGATGGAGGCGCGGCAGGCGAACCTCGAGGGCGCCGGGGCTATCGGCTTGGACCGGCTCGTGCGAGAGGCGTTGCGGATGCGCCCCGACCGTCTGGTCGTCGGTGAGTGCAGAGGAGCCGAGGTGCAAGACCTGATGTCCGCACTGAACACCGGGCATGACGGCGGGGCGGGCACATTGCACGCGAACTCGATGGATGATGTGCCGGCACGGCTGGAGGCTCTCGGCGCCCTCGCAGAGATGGACGCCTCGGCAGTCGCACGTCAGGCCGTCAGCGCCTTCGACCTGGTGGTGCACCTTGAGCGCGTGGACGGCATCCGTCGCGTCGCACACTGCGGTTCGTTCCGCACGGATGCCGCGGGCCGGCTGCTCGTGCAGGAAGCGGCCGAGCGGTGAAGCCGCAGCATCGACCCGCCGTCGAACTTGTCGCGGACGTCGCCGGACGCCTCGCGGTGCTGCTCGCCGCCGGGGTACCGCCCGGTGCTGCGTGGGGGTACCTCGCCGAGGCGACCGATGCGGCAGAGCCGGGCGGCAATGCACAGGGCGGCGGCGCGGCAGAGGCGGGCGCCGGTGTCCCTGGCGGGGGTGCACGGAGCGGGCGTGCACACCGCACCGTGACGGATGCCGTGATTCGCGCCGCAGCAGATGCCGCGCGACGTGGTGGCGACGTGCCTCGTGCGATAGCGGCCGCCGCCGAGGCAGGCGTTCCGGGCCCGAAGCGCCGGAGCAGGAAGCGGCGAAGCTCCGACGTTCGGGAAGCATGGCGCGGTCTCGCCGTCGCGATCCAGGTCGCCACCGAATCCGGTGCGCCGCTCGCCGAGGCTCTTCGCGATCTCGCCTCGTCGTTGCGCGACCTCGGCCAGACTCAGCGCGACCGGGAAACGGCACTGGCGGGGCCGCGAGCGACGGCGCGGATGGTGCTTGCGTTGCCGGCCGTCGGCATCCTATTCGGCGCAGGACTCGGCTTCGATACGTTGCACGTGCTCGTCGCCACACCGGCCGGACTCGGCTGCCTCGCCGCAGGCGCCGCACTCCTGTTGGCAGCACGCTCCTGGAATCGCGCGTTGCTGAAACGAGCAAGACCCCGGGAACGGATGCCTGGGCTCGCGATCGAACTCGTGGCCGTCGCCATGACGGGCGGCGGCTCTGCTCCCGGGGCGCTGGGACGGGTAGCGGATGCCTGCGCCCGCTTCGCGCTCGCACCGCCCGATCCCGTAGCGGTCGACTCCGTGCTCGCGCTGGCGCAGCGCGCCGGCGTGGGCACGATCGAGCTCTTGCGAGCCGAAGCGGAGCAGGCTCGGCGGGATGCTCGCAGCAGCGCACAGGCGATGTCGGCGGCACTGGGTGTGCGGCTGATGGCACCGCTGGCGGTCTGCGTGCTGCCGGCCTTCATGCTCCTCTCGGTCGCGCCACTCGTGATGTCGATCCTGTCGTCCACACTGCGGGGGATCTGACCGCTTCGCACCGATCGCACCTTCGGCCCACGGGCGGATCGCCTTCCGAATGATGCTCGAAGTGACGGGAATGACGGGCGCGGTCTCATCAAGCGAGACGGCCATTCGACGGCTTCCGTCGCAGAACGCCAACAAGGAGGACCCCATGCAACAGGACCCCATGCAACAGAGGGAATCGAGAACGACGAACGTTCGACAAGATCGACGGGCGGCGGATGCCCGACCGAGAACGAGAGGATCTGGGATGCTTCGACGCGCTTTGGCGGACGAGCGCGGCTCCGCCACCGCCGAGTACGCCGTGGCCACGATGGCGGCAGTCGGGTTCGCCGGGCTGCTGGTGCTGATTCTTCGCGGCGACGAGGTGCGGGGCATCCTCACGGACCTCGTGCGTCGTGCCCTGACGGTGGCGGGCTGACATGTCGCTGCGAACGACCGCCTCATCCCGGCACAGGGCGAGCCTTCCGGGAGAACTCGGTCGGGAACGGGGCAGCGTGACGGCGGAGTTCGCTGCGATCGTTCCGGCCGTGCTGCTCGTACTGGCATTCGCCCTGGGCGCGATCGAGGTGGTCGTTCAGCAGGCCAGGCTCACGGATGCCGCGGCCGACGGTGCCCGCTCGCTGGCACGAGGAGACGGCGAGGGCCTGGCCCGCTCGAACATTTCGGGAGCGGTCGGGCAGTCGGCGGTCTCGGTACGCACGAGCGGGGACTTCGTCTGCGTCTCGCTTGCACAGAAGGCCGCCGGGCCGGCCGCTCTGACCGGTCTCATGGTGCATAGTCAGGGCTGCGCGCTCGGGGACGATGCAGCCGATCAGCAGGGCGTGGGCCGATGACCGGTGCGAACGGGTTGGCCGGGCGAGCGGAACGCGGCTCGGCCACCCTGGTCGTCATCGGTCTCCTCGCCGCGCTGTTGATGGCGAGCGCAGCAGCGGTGGGCGCCTGCGCGCTTCTCGCCGCGAAGCAGCACGTGTCGGCCGCTGCGGACGCCGCGGCGCTGGCGGCGGCCGATACCGCCAGCGGACGCGTGGCAGGTGCACCGTGCGATCGGGCTGCTCAAGCCGCGCGACTCAACGGCGCGCGACTCGGCGCGTGCTCGGTCGACGGACTTTTCGCGCTCGTGAGTGCGGAGGACGATATCGGTGGCATCCCGATATCCGTCTGGGCGAGAGCAGGACCGCCGGGCAGCGCCGGCTGAGAGCGAGCGCCCAGCAGTGACCGGTCGGGCAGCGGAAAGCGCCGACGAATGCGCTGTGCGAACAGCGGTTCAGCTGTTCAGCTGAAGACGGCCTCGATGTAGCGGTAATCGACCGCAGTAGGACGATCGGAGTCGCCCGAGTCCGAGGCGTACTCCACACCGCCCGAGCGCGTGTACACATATCGCTTGTCGCCGCTCGAGGCCGGAATCTCGATCCGGGGCTGAGGCTCTCCGGTCTCCAGGAAACCCGTGGTGACGGTCTTGCCTTCAAGCGGTCCGTCGGTCAGCTTCGCGGTGTAGGCACCGCTCGATGAAGTACCCATGATGTCATTGTCCTCCGCCCACCCCGGGGGTCAACCCTCCGCAACTGGGGCCGAACCCGTCCCTACGGGACGCACGCCGCGACAGCGTCGTGGATTAGGCAGTCCGGCGGAGAACGTGTGTATGGTGTGCCTGATGAGCGGCGCGGCTCGACTCGGCAGGGCGAGCCGGAGCGACTCGGGGGAGAAAGCGGGGGATCGGCGACCGCACTGCCGGGTCGGACATGCTGGCCGGGCCGTTGCGGATCGGAACGAGGCAGGCGCACGGACCGGGTCCGAGTGCCGAAGTCGTCAAGATCCCACGACCCTCGGTCGACGTGAACACGCACGCCGAGGCATCCTGACCGACGATCCGTCGAACCGAACCCGGCGCTGGTTCCGCGGACCGCTCGTCAGTTCGAACACCCGAAAGCCGCCCAAGCCGGCAACACAGCAGCCGGAGCAAGCAGCAGCGGGCATCCAACAGGAGTCGAGGTAAGGAGACAGGTGCCAGGGAACAAGCTGGTCATCGTCGAGTCGCCGACCAAGGTCAAGTCGATCGAGAAGTATCTGGGCGATGGATACACGGTCGAGGCATCCGTCGGGCACATCCGCGACCTCATCGAGCCCAAAGACATTCCGGCGGAGAAGAAGCGCGGGGCGTTCGGACAGTTCGGCGTCGATGTCGACAACGGCTTCGAGCCGTACTACGTCGTCTCCGACCGAGCGCGCAGCGTCGTCGCGAAGCTGCGCAAACTGCTGAAGAACGCGGACGAACTCCTGCTCGCCACCGATGAGGACCGCGAGGGCGAGGCGATCGCGTGGCATCTGCTCGAGGAACTCAAGCCCAAGGTGCCGGTCAAGCGCATGGTGTTCCACGAGATCACGAAGGACGCCATCGAGAAGGCCAAGGACAACACCCGCGACCTCGACATGTCGCTGGTGGACGCACAGGAGACGCGTCGCATCCTCGACCGTCTGTACGGCTACGAGGTGTCGCCGGTGCTGTGGCGCAAGGTGCGGCAGGGCCTTTCGGCTGGCCGCGTGCAGTCCCCGGCGACCCGGCTCGTCGTGGACCGCGAGCGCGAGCGCATGGCGTTCGTCGCGGCATCGTATTGGGACCTGATCGCGCAGCTGGCGGCGGATGCCGGTGCGCAGTCGTTCAGCGCTCGCCTCAGCCGCGTCGACGGGCAGCGGGTCGCTGCCGGCCGCGACTTCGACGATCGCGGACAGCTCAAGAATGAGGCGCGGGTCTTCGACGAGAGCTCTGCCAGGGCGCTCGCGGATGCCCTGCGCCAGCAGTCCACGGCCGTCACCGTGGCGAAGCTCGAGACCCGGCCGCTGACGCGCAAGCCCTCGGCGCCGTTCACGACCTCGACGCTGCAGCAGGAGGCCGCGCGCAAGCTTCGGTTCACCGCGAGGCAGACGATGAGCGTCGCGCAGTCGCTGTACGAGAACGGGCACATCACCTATATGCGCACCGACTCGACGGCGTTGTCGGCGCAGGCGGTGAGTGCGGCCCGCGCACAGGCGAAGGCGCTCTACGGTGCCGACTCCATCCCCAGTGCTCCCCGTACCTTCCCCAACCGCAGCAAGAACGCGCAGGAGGCGCACGAGGCGATCCGTCCGGCAGGTGACACCTGGCGCACGCCGGCAGAGATGGCATCCGTGCTGCACGGCAACGAGCTGCGCCTGTTCGAGCTGATCTGGAAGCGCACCGTCGCCTCGCAGATGGCCGATGCGAAAGGTCAGACGGCCTCGGTCACCATTGAAGCCCGCGTGCGGGAGGGGGCGCTCGACGGCACGATCGCCGAACTGGCCGCCAGCGGTACGGTCATCACGTTCCGCGGATTCCTGCAAGCCTACGAGGAGAGCCGCGACGAGGAGCGCAACGCGGAGGCGACGCCCGACGAGGCCAAGCTGCCGCCGCTGACGGAGGGGCAGACTCTCGTCGTCGGCGACGTCGAGGCGAAGGGCCACGAGACGTCGCCGCCGCCGCGTTACACAGAGGCCAGCCTGGTCAAGCGCATGGAGGAACTGGGCGTAGGACGTCCGTCGACGTACGCCACGATCCTCTCCACGATCGTCGACCGCGGCTACGTGAGCACGCAGGGCCAGGCACTGGTGCCGAACTGGATAGCGTTCGCGGTCGTGCGCCTGCTGGAGGATCACTTCGGCGATCTGGTCGAGTACGACTTCACCGCTGAGCTCGAGAACAACCTCGACCGCATCGCCGACGGTGATGAGACCAGGGCCGGCTGGTTGAAGGGCTTCTACTTCGGAAGCGGAGACCACCGAGGATTGCGTGAGGTGGTCGACAACCTCGGCGAAATCGATGCCCGCGAGATCAACTCGGTTCGGATCACCGACGACATCACACTGCGGATCGGCCGGTACGGGCCATACCTCGAGGTGACCGAGCAGGGAGCCGGGCCGGATGCGACGCCGCGACGGGTCAACATCCCACCGGATCTCGCCCCCGACGAACTCACCGTGACGAAGGCCAAGGAACTCATCGAGGCGCCGGTGCAGTCCGACCGGGAACTCGGCGTGAACCCGGCCAACGGCAAGCTCGTCGTGGTCAAAGACGGCCGGTTCGGTCCGTATGTCACCGAGCTGGAGGCCGAGGAAGCCCCGGTGCCCGACTCGGTCGACATCACCGACGCGGTCGACGCGGTCGTTGACCTCGAAACGGGTGAGGTCAGCGCCCCGAGAAAGAAGAAGAAGGCATCGAAAGCCAAGGCCGCCAAGGCCGAGAAGCCACGCACGGCGTCGCTCTTCAAGTCGATGGATCCGGCCGGCGTCGATCTGCAGACCGCGCTCAAGCTGCTCGACCTGCCACGCACGGTCGGCGAGGACCCCGAATCAGGCGAGCCCATCCTGGCGCAGAACGGGCGTTACGGTGCCTATCTGAAGAAGGGGGCCGACACACGGTCGCTTCCCAGCGAGGACGCGATCTTCGACATCGACCTGCCCGGCGCGCTCGAGCTCTTCGCCCAGCCGAAATACGGTGCCAGGCGGGCGTCGAGCGCGCTCAAGGAGTTCGACGCGGATCCGGTCAGTGGAAAGCCGGTGCGAGTGAAGGACGGCAGGTTCGGCCCCTACGTCACCGATGGTGAGACGAACGCGACCATCCCGCGCGGGGAGTCCGTCGAAGAGATCGACTTCCAGCGCGCCGTGCAGCTACTGGCCGACAAACGCGCCAAGGGACCCGCGAAGCGCGCCGGAACAACCCGCCGCACCACGAAGGCGGCCGGAGCGAAGGCGGCGACCAAGACGGCAGGAAAGTCGACCGCCAAGAAGGCACCGGCAAAGCCTGCGGTCAAGAAGACCGGGACGCCGAAGTCGTCGACCCCGAAGAAACCCGGCGCGGACTCGTGAGCGACTCCTCCGCCGAGATGGCGCCCGGCCTCTTCATCACATTCGAAGGCGGCGACGGGTCGGGCAAGACGACACAGGCGTCCCTGCTGGTGGAGCGGCTCGCGGCAGCCGGTTACGACGTGCTGCACACCAGGGAGCCCGGCGGGACCGAGGTGGGCCTGGAGATCCGCGAGCTTGTGCTGCACCATCACGGCGACATCGTTCCGCGGGCGGAGGCCCTGCTCTACGCAGCGGACCGAGCACACCACGTGGCGTCGGTCGTGCGGCCCGCGTTGAGCGCCGGAACGATCGTTGTGCAAGACCGCTATCTCGACTCCTCGGTCGCCTACCAGGGCGTGGGGCGGGAGCTCGACGCGGCGGAGATCCGCGAGCTCTCGCTCTGGGCCACGGAGAACCTGCTGCCCGACCTCACCGTGCTGCTCGACATCGACGAGACGGATGCCCGTGGCCGGCTCGACGCCGCGAACAAGCGGTTCGACCGGTTGGAGGCCGAAGCAGGCGAGTTCCACGCCCGCGTGCGCACCGCCTTCCTCGCCCTGGCGGAGGTGGAACGCGACCGCTTTCTCGTCGTCGACGGTGCGGCATCCGCCCAATCCCTCGCAGACCGGATCGGAGCGCACGTCGTCGAGTTGCTCGCCGCGCGCGGAATCACACCGCGCAGCACGAGCGCGTCAGCTGCCACGAAGACGGCAAGCGCTGACAGACGCACCGGGTAGCGTCGAACCATGCCAGCTGTCCAGACCTCGGTGAGGCCGTCGCCGGTCGACGGGTCGTCGGTGTGGGACGACCTGACCGGCCAGCCCGATGCGATCGCGACCCTGCGGGCAGCGGCCGGGGCGACGGCATCCTCGGCCATGACGCACGCCTGGCTGATCACTGGTCCGCCGGGCTCGGGTCGCTCGAACCTCGCCTACGCGTTCGCCGCCGCGCTGCTGAGTTCCGAGGGGCCGGACGGCGACGCAGCCACGACGCGCGAGGTGCAGGCGCGGACCCACCCCGACCTCAGCGTGCTCAGCACGGAACGCGTCATCATCTCCATCGACGAGGTGCGCTCGCTGGTCTCCAGCTCGCAGTTCTCGCCGTCGGTGAGCCACTACCGCGTCATGGTGATCGAGGATGCCGACCGCATGTCGGAGCGCACCTCGAACGTTCTGCTGAAGGCGCTGGAGGAGCCGCCCGAGCGCACCGTGTGGGTCCTCTGCGCGCCGAGCGACGCGGATCTGCTTCCGACGATCCGCTCCCGCGTGCGCACAGTGCGGCTGCGGGTGCCGTCCGTCGCCGACGTCGCAGACCTCATCGAGCGACGCGACGGCGTGGCGGGTGACATCGCCGAGCGCGCGGCGCGGCACGCGCAGAGCCACATCGGCATGGCGCACCGGCTGGCCACGAACGAGGAGGCACGAGCACGGCGCGAGGAGACCCTCGAACTGGCGCTGGGCATCCGTACCGTCTCCGACGTGGTCGCAGGCGCCGCCCGGCTGCTGGAGATAGCCGGGGCCGACGCGAAGGCCATCACCGAGGAGCGGGACGCCGAGGAGCGGGCGCACACCCTGCAGTCGCTCGGCGTGCAGGAGGGCGGTTCCGTTCCGCCCGGGCTGCGAGCGCAGTTGCGCCAGTTGGAAGACGATCAAAAGCGGCGTGCCACGCGGAGTCTCCGCGACGGCATCGACCGCATCCTGACGGATCTGCTGTCGCTGTATCGCGACATCCTCATGCTGCAGCTCGACGCCGGAGCCGAGCTGGTGAACGTGGAACTGAAGGACCGGATGCTCGCCGTGGCGCAGGCATCCAGTGCGGCCGCGACCCTCGCGACGATGGATGCCGTGCAGACGGCACGCGAGCGCATCGACGGTAACGTCGCGCCCGCACTGGCGCTGGAGGCCATGCTCGTGACCGCGCGACGGCCGCGATCCGCCGACGGGGCGGGAAGGGAGATCCGATGACGCGATCGAGGCGCTGGCGCCGCGTGGGGGTGGTCGCCGCGATCGCGGTGGCGCTGTCGCTGGCGCTGAGCGGATGCTTTCCCGCGCATCCGCCCGTCACCTCGACCCCGCGGCCGGAGAAGGTCTCGTCTGCGCTGGCACCGTTCTACGGGCAGCACGTGGACTGGAGCACGTGCGGCAAGTTCCAGTGCGCGAAGGTGAAGGTGCCGCTCGAGTGGTCGGATCCCTCGTCCGGAAGCATCGAATTGGCGCTGATCAGGCACTACGCCACGGGAAAGCGACTTGGTTCCTTGCTCGTCAATCCGGGCGGCCCCGGGGCGTCCGGCGTCGACTTCGTTCGCGACAGCCTCGACTACGCGGTCGACAAGAACCTTCAGGAGCACTACGACGTCGTCGGTTTCGACCCGCGCGGAGTGGGTGCCTCCACGGCGGTCAAGTGCTACGACGCCAAGCAGATGGACGACTACCTGTTCGGCATCACCCCGGGGCAGCGCGGATCCGACGCGTGGATCCAAGCATCCACGCGCGAAGCGACGTCGTTCGCCTCGGCATGCAAGCAGAACACCGGCTCGTTGCTGGGTCAGGTCGGCACGACGAGCGCGGCGCGCGACCTCGACGTGCTGCGTGCTGTGCTCGGCGACGCCAAGCTCAACTACCTCGGCTACTCCTACGGAACCCTGCTCGGGGCCACTTACGCCGGCCTCTATCCCAAACGGGTCGGCCGCATGGTGCTCGACGGCGCGCTCGATCCATCGTCGACGAGCTTCGACGTGAACCTCGGTCAGTCGAAGGGGTTCGAGCAGGAACTCAGTGCCTATCTGACGGATTGCCTCAAACGCAAGGGATGCCCGTTCTCCGGCTCGCTCGACGATGCCTTGTCGACCGTGTCGAACCTCCTGGCCTCACTGGATGCCAGCCCCATCCGCAACTCCGACGGCCGCGAGCTCGGTGCCGACACCATGGTCACGGCGATCATCTACCCGCTGTACGACGCATCGGCCTGGAGTGCCCTGGACAGCCTCTTCAAAGACGTCATGCACGGCAGCGCGCGGGCGGCGTTCATCCTTGCGGACGCGTATTACGACCGGAACTCGGACGGCACGTACTCCGACAACTCGACGGAAGCCTTCACGGCGATCAACTGCCTCGACTACTCATCGGATGCCGATCCGGCCAACATGCGCAAGCAAGCGGCCGAGCTGACGAAGGCGGCCCCGGTCATCGGCCCGTACATGTCGTACGGAGACATCGGGTGCGCGGTCTGGCCGTACAAGCCAACCCGGCAGGAAGCGCCGATTCACGCGTCGGGCGCTCCGCCGATCATCGTGGTGGGCACCACCGGCGACCCGGCGACCCCGTACCAGTGGGCGGTCAACCTGTCCCATCAACTCGAGAGCGGACACCTCGTCACGTATCACGGGCATGGACACACGGCGTACAACAAGTCGAACTCGTGTGTGAATGACGCGGTGGACGGGTTCCTGGTGAACGGCACGGTGCCGAAGGGCGACCCGGAGTGCTGATGGTCCGGCGGCGGTCAGGCATCCTTCTCGCCCGGACTTTGCACTGACTGCAATAATGGACACGTGATCGCCACCACCCCTGCCCCCGAGCGCAGCGGTGTGCGGGAGCGCAAGCGCCTCGCCACCCGCAACGCGATCCAGCGCGCGGTGCTGGCGCTCGCGCTGGAGCGTGGATTCGACGGCGTGACGGTCGAGGAGATCAGCCACGTGGCCGGTGTCTCGCCCCGCACGTTCTTCAACTACTTCCCCACGAAGGAAGCCGCCGTCATCGGCGACGTTCCAGAGATGCCCGATGAGGAGGCGATCGAGCGTTTCGTGGCGGCCGGACCGGAGCAGCCGATGCTGGAGGGCATCCGCGACCTGCTGCTGTCGACCGTCGACCAGGAACCGAACCCCGACGGCGCCGACATCGAGACGCTGCGACGCAGGCTGTTGCGCGAGCATCCGCATCTCTTCAGCCTGCGCATGGCGAGCATGAAGCAGCTCGAGCTGGAGCTGGTCTCTGTGATGGAGCGGCGCCTCACGCGCGACGACGGGTTGCTGGCCGAGGACCCGGAACGCCTGCACAGCAGAGCGCGGCTGGTGACCTATGTGGCGTTCGCCGGCATCCGGCACGCATGGACCTGCTGGGCAGAGACCGGCGGCCACGGATCGCTCGCCAACCGGCTGACGGACTCGTTCGGCGAACTGCACGAGCTGGTGAGCGACGAGTCGCGGTAGAGGCGATTGGGGTGAGAGCGATGCGAGCTTGCTCGCCTCGCCGAACAGATTGAGGCTATGAGCGGCGTCAGCCGCGACATCCGGCCGCCCTTGATCACAGCGGTCGCCGAGATGTGCTCTGGCTGGTCTGAAGCGCCTTCGGTATCCGCTAAGCTTGTCTGCTGTGCGCGGGCGACCGTGCTACGCCGCCTTAGCTCAGTCGGCAGAGCGATTCACTCGTAATGAATAGGTCGTCGGTTCGATTCCGACAGGCGGCTCCCAGCACGAAGAGGGTCCCGGAAGGGGCCCTCTTCGTGGCTTTCGGCTCGAGCACGACGGGGGAGCGATGAGCGGCATCCGATGGGGCATCCTGGGCACCGGCGGCATCGCCCACACCTTCACGAAGGAGCTGCTCGACGACGAGCACGACGTCGCGGCGGTCGGATCCCGCACCAAGGAGCGGGCGGATGCCTTCGCCGACGAGTTCGACATCCCCACCGCATACGGTTCGTACGAGCAACTCGTCGCGGATGACGACGTCGACATCGTGTACATCGCCACGCCGCATCCCGAACACGCCGCGAACGCCGAACTGGCCCTGCGCGCAGGCAAGCACGTACTCGTGGAGAAGCCGTTCACGCTCAACGCGACGGAAGCGCAGCGGGTCGTTGACCTGGCGGCCGACCTCGGGCTCCTCGTGCTCGAGGCGATGTGGACCCGGTTCCTGCCACACGTCGAGCGCATCCGCGAGATCGTCGCGGAGGGCACGCTCGGTGACGTGCGCGAGGTCTGCGCCGACCACATGCAACTGTTGCCGAGCGATCCGCTGCACCGCATCAACGCGCTCGAGCTGGGAGGCGGCGCGCTTCTCGACCTCGGCGTGTATCCGATCTCGTTCGCCTCGATGCTGCTCGGCGAGCCCGAGACGGTGAAGGCATCCGCTCGATTCGAGGCCACGGGAGCGGATGCCGCCACCGACGCGATCTTCGGCTACGGCGACAGGGCGCTCGCCGTGACGCGCTGCGCACTCGACCTGCGCGGCGTGAACACGGCGACGATCGTGGGAACGGATGCCCGCATCGAGATCGACCGCGTCTGGTACACCCCCACGAACTTCCGTGTCGTCGGCGCCGGAGACGAGGTCGTCGAGGAGTACAAGACGCGGATCACCGGCGCAGGCAAGCAGTTCCAGGCGCGCGAGGCGGAGCGACTGATCGCCGACGGGCGCATCGCGAGCGAGATCATGCCGCCCCAGGAGTCGGTCTCGATCATGCGAACGCTCGACGCGGTGCGCGCCCAGATCGGGCTGGTGTACCCGCAGGAGCGGTGACCGGCGTCCTCTGACAGCACGCTCAGCGGGTGGGCGACCGGTCCCGAACTCTCTCAGGAGCCCTCGGTACACTCGGCGGAATGCACGACGAGTCCCCCCAGTCGCGCCGTGATCGTCGCCCCGGCGATCCCACCGAATCGGCCTTCGACGCGCTCGGTCTGAGCGAACTGTTCGGCGACCCGACACAGGAGAACCCTGTGGTCGAGCCCGCCGCAATTGCGAAGCCGGCGCCGCCTGCCACGCCGCCCGTTGAGTCGACAGAGCCCGCTACGCCGTTGATGTCGCCGCCCGAGTCTGCTACGCCGCCGGAGCAGCCCACCGCGCAGGAACCGGCGACGCCGCCGGCCTGGCCCGACTCGCAGCCACCGGTTGAGCCGGCCTCGCCGTCGAGCTGGCCGAGCGCACAGCCGTCGGGCCGGCCGGCCGAGCACGCACCGGAACCGCACTCGTTCTCCTGGCTCGCATCCGATGCTCCTGCATCCGGCGACTCGCAGCCGGCGCATTCGGCCGACGTCGCACCGTCGTCGCCGCAGCCAGAGCCGGTCACCCATGCCGTACAGGTTCCGCTCCGGGCGCGCGATATCGCCGCCGCGGAATCGGCTGCGTCGGATGAGGCGAACGACGCGCCCGAGCGAGCAATGGACACCGGCGCAAGCAAGGGCTGGTTCGCACATGCCGTCGCCGCGACGGGTGCCGCGTTCGCCTCGATCGGCCGGAGTGGTGCGTCGGGCGGCTCGGAATCAGGCGGTTCGGGGGGCTCCGGCTCCGGCGGGTCAGGCTCGGCCGGTAGCGGCGCAGGCGCCGGTTCGGGCGGCCGGGGTTCCGGTGGGCGCGGTTCCGGCGGTCCCCGATCAGCCGGCACCGGGGGATCGGGACGCGGAGGCGGACCGCTGGCGGGCATCCTCGCCTGGATCCGCAACAACCCGCGCACCTCGCTCATCGCCGGCGTCGCCGCCGGGGTGGTCGTGCTCAGCGGCCTCTCGTTCGGCATCGGAGCTGCCACATCGCCCGCGCGAGCGGCCAGCGTGAACGCGTCGACGAAGCCGAGCCCCACGCCGACCGTCAAGCCGACCGTGCGGCCGACGCCGAGTCCGGCGCCTGCGGCCAGCAAGATCCGCACCTGCTCCGTGGCGTCGTACGCCGGCGACAGCGGATTCGGAACGCTCGAGGCGCAGGTGATGAACGCATCCACCGGTGAGGTGCTGTTCGACCGCAACGGCTCGAATCCGGCCCCCACGGCCAGCGTGCTCAAAATGCTCACGGCCGCCGCCGCGTTCAGTGTGCTCGGTCCCGACTACCGCGTGCCGACGACCGTGGTGAAGGGATCGCAGCCCGGCCAGGTCGTCGTGATCGGCGGCGGAGACGTCACCCTGACCCGGCTCCCCAGCGGTGAGCAGTCGTTCTACACGAACGCGCCCCACCTCGATGACCTGGCGAACCAGGTGAAGCAGGCGTGGGCATCCGACCCGTCGAACGCAGGCCAGCCGATCACCTCTCTGGTCGTCGACACGTCGCTGTATTCGGGGCCCGTCTGGCTGCCGAGCTGGGACGAGCACGAGGAGCGGGTGGTCGAGGGCTCGACGCCGTACATGACGTCGTTCATGGTGGACGGCGACCGCAACGATCCGACCGCGGTGGAGTCGCCGCGCAGCACCGATCCGGTGGGGCGTGCGGCGAATGCGCTCGCCGACGACCTGGGCGGCAACATCTCGATCAGCCAGGGCACCGCTCCCGCCGGTGCCAAGCAGCTGGGCCAGGTGCTTTCGCAACCGGTGTCGGCGCTGGCCGAACAGGCGCTGACGTACTCCGACAACACGATCATGGAGGAGCTCGCGCGACTCGTCGCGATCAAGACCGGTGCGGGCAACAGCTTCTCGGCGATCAACGCGGGCACGCTCAAGGGGCTGCAGGCATACGGCATCTCGGAGAACGGGCTGTACTTCGCGGATGGATCGGGGCTGAGCGCCGACAACAAGGTTCCGGCGTCATATCTCACGCAATTCCTGGTGAAGGTGCTGAACCGGCAGGGCTCGCTCGGCGACATCTACGACGGGATGCCCATCGCAGGCAAGACGGGCACCCTCGGTCCCGGTTATGACCGGTTCGACGGCTCGTTCTCGTCGAATGCCGCCGGACACGTGAACGCGAAAACCGGATGGATCAACACCTCCCGCACGCTCGCCGGCGTCATCCATGCGAAGGACGGCACCAACCTCACGTTCGCGATCTACGCGCTGAACTACGGCAGCGACGACGCGGCACTGAACGCGATAGACAACCTCACGACCGCTTTCTACGAGTGCGGCAACAATCTGTCGAACAACTGATTGAGGCGAGAGCGAAGCGAGCTTGCTCGCTTTGCCGAGCCGATTGAAGTTGTTGAGCGGCGAGGCCGCGAACACAACTGATTGAGGCGAGAGCGAAGCGAGCTTGCTCGTTTTGCCGAGCCGATTGAAGTTGTTGAGCGGCGAGGCCGCGAACACAACTGATTGAGGCGAGCCCCCGTCCCTTTCAAGGTGGTCTCCCTGTCGATCGACGGCGAGAGCGATCGTCACCACCATGAACGGCCGCAGCCCGTGGCCGGATGAGAGGATGACGAAATGCGGTACGCACTGCTGTTGCACAGTCTGGAAGCCCAGGATGCCGGCATCTCCGAAGAAGACATGGCGCCCTTCAGGGTCGCATTCGACGAGTACGGCAAGGCGCTCGCGAAGGCGGGCGTTCTGGTGGCAGGCGAGATCCTGCGTCCGGTCGCCGACACCACGCAGGTGACGCTGCGAAACGGCGGGCTGACCGTACAAGACGGCCCGTTCGCCGACACGAAGGAGAAGCTCGCCGGAACCTTCGTGATCGATGTGCCCGACCTCGACGCCGCACTCGCCTGGGCGGAGAAGTGCCCCGGGGCGCAGTACGGGGTGATCGAGGTGCGACCCTCCGCGATCTCGCTCGTGGACGGCCAGTGGGTGTGGCCGAGCTGAGGGATCCTGGAGCGGGCGGCGACGCCGCGAGCGACGTCGCCGGTCGCACTGCCGAGACCGCGGGCAGCACGGCGCAGGCATCCGCCCGAGAAGCACTCGACGTTGCGGTGCAGGAGTCGTACGGGCGGATGCTCGCGGTCCTGGCCGCCGGCACACGCGACATCGCGCTTGCGGAGGATTGCCTGCAGGATGCCTTCGAGCGGGCGCTGCGCTCGTGGCCGGTCGAGGGCGTGCCCCGCAATCCGGCCGGCTGGCTCGTCGTGACGGCCAGGCGGAGGATGCTGGACCGCTTCCGATCAGCGGAGCACCGCAACGCCTCGCTGAACACGGGCGTCGACGGGGAGCCCCGCCACGAGCCGGCGACGCTCGAGCCGGACGCGCCGGAGCCGGACGAGATCCCGGATCGCAGGCTTGCGCTGCTGTTCGTGTGCGCGCATCCGGCCATTGATCCAGCGGCCCGCACACCGCTCATGCTCCAGACCGTGCTCGGGGTGGACGCCGAGCGCATCGCTCGTGCGTTCGCCGTTCCGGCGCCCACCATGGCGCAGCGTCTCGTGCGGGCGAAGCGGCGCATCAAGGAGACGGGCATCCCGTTCTCCGAGCCGAACACCGACGCGCTCGCCGATCGCCTGCCGGCCGTGCTCGAGGCGATCTACGGCGCGTACGCGATCGACTGGCCGCTCGTCGCGGGCACGGCAGAACGCGACACCGAGCGAGGGGGAACAGGCTCCCTCGGCGATTCGCTGAGCGCCGAGGCGCTGGCGCTCGCCGAGATCGCCGTGCGGCTCCTGCCGCGCGAGCCCGAGGTGCTGGGACTTGCGGCGCTGCTCTGCCTGTCGCTGGCGCGGGCATCCGCTCGGCTTGATCGCCGCGGTCGTTTCGTGCCGGTCGACGAGCAGGACGTCGACCGGTGGGATGCCGACCTGATCGCCCGAGGGGAGCGGCATCTGCTGACCGCCAGCCGCCTAGTGATCGACGAGCACGGACAGCTGCGAACCGTGGGGCGGTTCCAGCTCGAGGCGGCCATACAGTCGGCGCACGACGACCGTGCTCGTAGCGGACGCGTTGACCGCCGCACCCTCGTCACGCTGCACAGGGCTCTGGTCGCCGTCGCGCCCACCCTTGGCGCCCGGGTGGCGCTCGCCGCGTCGATCGCCGAGGTGGACGGTCCGGGCGCCGGCCTCGCCGAGCTCGATGCGATCGGCGACCCGGCAGTCGCGCGATTCCAGCCGGCCTGGGCGACCAAGGCGCACCTGCTGGCACGTGCGGACCGGCTCCGCGAAGCGGATGCCGCGTTCGAGCGAGCGATCACCCTCACCCTCGACCCGGTGCTGCGCGCTCACCTCGAACGGCGTCGCGCGGAGATCGCAGCCGCGACCACTTGTGTCGACCTGCTCGGCCATGCCCTCCGGGTCGCGGTCGCGGAACTCGACGAATACGTCGCGGGCATACCGGCGAACGCTCCGGATGCCCTGCACCAGGCGCGCACACGCATTCGCACCGTGCGCAGCATCCTTTCCGTCTATCGGTCCGTGTTCGACAGAGACGCCGTCCGTGCGGTCGGGCCGTCGCTTACGGCACTCGGGACTGTTCTCGGGACCGCCCGCGACGCCGAGGTGAGAGCCGCGGCTCTGCGCGAACGCTCGGATGCGTCGCCCGACCACGAACTGCGCTCGACGCTGGCGGGCCTCGTGGCAGAGGCGGAGAGATGGGCTGAGGAGTCCCGGGCGCGCGCGGCCGAGCACCTGGACTCCTCGAGCGGGCAAGCGGACCTGCGCTGTCTTCGAGCCTTCGCGGAACACCCGGAACCCGGATCGGATGCCGGCGCCAGGCCGCTCGACGTGGTGAGGCCGGCACTGGCCAGGGCCGCCGACGAGGTCGCCCGGGCCTCGCGGCGGGCGACGCGGCGAGGGCTCGACGAGCTGCACGCGCTGCGCAAGGCGGCGCGGCGCCTGCGGTACGCGGGTGAGGCCGTGGAAGGACTGCGCCACGTGCATCCGGAAGCGCTGGACGGAATCGAGGCTCGGGCCCGAGCGGCCGAGGCCGTACAGGATCTGCTCGGCGCCTACCGGGACGACACCCTTCTCGCGCTGCAGCTGCAGGCGTGGTCCGACAGTTCCCCGGAGCCGGCGGCCGTGCGGCTCGCGGCGCTGGCGCGAGACATCCGGCTCGAGGCGGAACAGCGACTGGCCGACCTCGACGACCTCGTCGACGCGGTGTCACGCGCCGCGCGAACGACGCTGTGAACGCGTTGCGCGTCTCACACCTCCGTTCCGCGGTCATGAATTGCGGGTCGCGGTGCGACGAACCCGCAACACGTGACCACGGAGTGAGGCGGATGCCGTGCCTGGGACGCGGCGAGGTCGAGCGGGGGCCCATCGCTAGTCTTGAGGGATGAGCGTCGAAGAGGCCGTCATCGTCGATGTCGTGCGCACCCCGAGCGGGCGCGGCAAGCCTGGAGGCGCGCTGAGTGGCGTGCATCCGGTGGATCTGCTGGGCGACCTGCTTGCCGAACTCGTGAGGCGCAACGACCTCGACCCTGGCACGATCGACGACGTGATCGCCGGATGCGTCGGTCAGGTCGGTCAGCAGTCGTACAACACCGCGCGCAACGCCGTGCTCGCCGCCGGATTCCCCGAGCATGTGCCGGGCACGACCATCGACCGGCAGTGCGGATCGAGCCAGCAGGCCGCGCACTTCGCCGCGCAGGCGATCATGGCCGGCGTGCAGGACGCCGTGATCGCGTGCGGGGTCGAGTCGATGAGCGCCGTTCCGCTCGGAACGTCCACCCTGGGCCGCGACCCACGCGGCAGCCGCATCGCCGCCCGCTACCCGGACGGCCTCGTCGGGCAGGGCGTCTCGGCCGAGCTCATCGCGCAGAAGTACGGTTTCGGGCGCGATGAGCTCGACGAGTTCAGTGCCAGGTCCCACCAACGGGCGGCCGAGGCGGCCGAGTCGGGCCGGTTCGACCGCGAGCTCGTCCCGGTGTGGGTGACGGATGCCGACGGCGGCGCTCGAGAGGTCGCCGCCGACGAGACCGTGCGGCCCGGCACGACGGTAGAGGGTCTCGCCGGCCTGAACCCGTCATTCCGCACGGATGCCCTCGCCGACCGCTTTCCCGACGTGGACTGGAAGATCACGCCGGGCAACTCGTCCCCGCTCACCGACGGGGCATCCGCGGCGCTCATCATGAGCGCCCGTCGCGCCGAGCAGCTCGGGTTGACACCCCGGGCCCGATTCCACGCCTTCGCGGTGACCGGGAGCGACCCCCTCTACATGCTCACCGGCGTGATGCCGGCTACCGAGCGCATCCTGAAGCAGACCGGTCTGAACCTCGACGAGATCGACGCATATGAGGTGAACGAGGCGTTCGCGCCGGTGCCGCTGGCATGGTTGAACGAGTTCGACGCTGATCCCGAGCGGCTGAACGCCGACGGCGGGGCGATAGCGCTCGGGCATCCGCTCGGGGCCACCGGCACTCGGCTGCTCGGCACATTGCTCGCGCGGCTCGAACGCACCGGCGGCCGCTACGGGCTGCAGACCATGTGCGAGGGCGGCGGCATGGCGAACGCCACCATCATCGAACGGCTCTGACGCGGAACACGGCTTCGGCCGCCCGGTAACACACCACGGAGGGATATATGCGGATTCAGGAATGCAGTGCGATCGTCACCGGCGGCGCATCCGGACTCGGCAACGGCACGGCGCACGTGCTGGCCGAAGCAGGAGCGAAGGTCGTCATCGTCGATCTTCCGTCGTCGCGCGGCGAGGAGGCCGCTGCGGAACTCGACGGTGTGTTCGCACCTGCGGATGTGACGGATCCCGAGCAGGTGCAGGCAGCGGTCGAGACGGCCCAGGCACTGGCGCCGCTGCGCATCACCGTGAACTGCGCCGGCATCGCCACGGCGGGTCGCACCGTGGGGCGCGAGGGAGCGCTCGGCCTCGACGGATTCGAGCGCACCATCCGCATCAACCTGATCGGCACGTTCAACGTCACGAGACTGGCGGCAGCGGCGATGGCGCAGAACGACCCCGTCGAGGCGCAATCGCTTCCCGGCGTGCCCGCCACGAACGAGCGCGGCGTGATCGTGAACACCGCATCCGTCGCCGCCTACGACGGGCAGATTGGTCAGGCCGCATATTCCGCGTCGAAGGGCGGAGTCGCGTCCATGACGCTGCCGATCGCCCGCGACCTCTCCAAGCTGCTCATCCGTGTGATGACGATTGCGCCGGGCATCATGAAGACGCCGATGATGGCGGGGATGCCCGAAGACGTGCAGCGCTCGCTCGAGGAGCAGATCCCGCACCCGTCACGCATGGGCACGCCCGCCGAGTACGCAGCGCTCGTTCGGCAGATCGTGGAGAATCCGCTGCTGAACGGCGAGGTGATCCGGCTCGACGGCGCCATCCGCATGCAGCCGAAGTAGCGCTACTCGCCGAGACGGCTACGCCGGCTCGGTCGTGACAGCAGGTCTACTCTCCGAGGGGGCCGGAGTGCGCGCTGGAGCTAGGAGCGAAGGCCCAGTGGGCCTTCGCCGCGACGCCAGCGCCGAGACGGCTGCGCCGGCTCGGTCGTGACAGCAGGTCTACTCTCCGAGGGGGCCGGAGTGCGCGTCCAGGAACGCGTACAGCTCCGCGTCGTCGACGCCGGGAAAAGCGCCGGTGGGCAGCGGCGACAGGATGTGCGCGTGCAGCCTGGCGCTCGGCCACGCGTTGTCGGCCCAGGACGACTCGAGTGAGGCATCCGGAACCCGGCAGCACGACGGATCGGGGCACGTCGAAGCCGCACGCTGCGTCGTCTCCCGCCCGCGGAACCACTTGGCGTCCGCGAAGGGCACGCCGATCGTGATCGTGAAGCTCCCGTCGTCGCCGCGCCCGGTCTGGGTGGCGCACCAGTACGTGCCGGCAGGGGTGTCCGTGTACTGGTACAGCTCCGTGGTGCGGTTCGTCTGCGCGAACGCGTCGCGGGCGCTCCACTTCTTGCACACGGGCTGGCCTTCGATCGCCCCGGTGACGTCTTTCGGCAGCGGCAGGCCGTCGTTCTCGTACCCCTTGTAGAGCGCGCCATCCTCGCCGACGCGCAGGAAGTGCATCCGCATCCCCAGGTGCACGGTGATGAGATTCGTCAGGCGCAGGGATGCCGCTTCGTGCGTGACGCCGAACGCGTCGCGGAAGTCCTCCACGGCAAGATCGCGGTCTTTCTTCGCCTCCTGCAGGAACGCGACTGCGGCGCTCTGCGGCATGAGACAGCACGCGGCGAAGTAGTTGATCTCCAGCCGCTGGCGCAGGAACTGGGCGTAGCTGTCCGGCCGCTCGTGACCGAGCAGCCGGTGTGCCAGCGCCTGCAGGGCCATCGACCGCAGACCGTGGCCGCCAGGAATGGATGCCGGTGGCAGGTAGATGCGCCCGTTCGCCAGGTCGGTGATGGAGCGGGTCGAGTTCGGCAGGTCGTCGACATACACCAGCTGGAAGCCGAGCCGCTTGGCCATGACGCTCACCTCGCGGTGCGTGAGCGCGCCGGACACGTGCCCCGATGCCTTCACCTGCTCCTCGGCGAGAAGCTCGATCTCGGGCAGATAGTTGTCGCGGCCGCGCATCCATTCGCGCAATTCGGTGTTCGCACGCCTGGCCTCTTCGGGCGTCGCGATCGCCTTGCTCGCCTGCCGTGCGAGCTCGCGGTGCAGGCCGACGAGTGCCGCCAGCGTCTCGGTCGGCGTGCCCTTCGTGGGTTTCACGGAAGGGAGCCCGAGCGCAGTGTAGAGGGACGACTCCTGGGCGCGGCGCAACTCGAGCTCGTAGGCCGTGCGCTCGTCCGGCGGCTCGGCGACGAGCAGCGTCGCGAGGTCCACGCCGATCGCGGTCGCAATGGACTGCAGCACGGTCAGCTTCGGCTCACGCTTGCCGTTCTCGATCATTGACAGCTGGCTCTGCGAGAGCCCGACGAGGTCGCTCACGCGTTCCAGGGTGAGGCCGGAGCGGGTGCGGAAGTGACGGATTCGGTGACCGATGGTGGCGATGTCGGCGGTGTCAGCATCCATTCGTTCACGGTAGCAAAAGAATCGCGATTCTTTAGTCCTCGTACCCGCTGCGGAGTCGTGGATGTGGCCTGAGAGTGAAGAGGAAGGCCAGACAGGGCCACAGCAACAGCGCAACGGAGCACGCCGACAGCGTGATTCACGACACAAGCTGAGACGAGGACGAGCGGGCATGACCATCATCCAGCGGCCGAAGAAGGCGCAGAACTCGACGGCGGAGAATTCGAAGACGCAGATCTCGACCGTGCCGGACTCGGCGAAGCCGCGGAACTCGTACGCGTTCGCGCCGCGACCCAGCAAGACCACACAGACCAGCCGGGCGGATGGCGAGGGCACCGACATCCGCCCGGCTTCACCTTCGACGAGCAACGGGTCGGCCGCTTCGGCCGTCGCGGCGCGCGCAGGCGAGTCCACGGGGACGACCGACCCCGCGCTCGCCGCGTGGGTCGCCGAGATCGCGCAGCTGACGCAGCCCGACGAGATCGTCTGGTGCGACGGGTCGCGCGCCGAGGCCGACCGGCTGTTCCGGCTTCAGGTGGAGAGCGGCCAGCTCATCAGGCTGAACCCCGAATGGCGGCCCGGCAGCTACCTCGCCCGCACCGACCCCGGCGACGTGGCCCGGGTCGAGGCGCGCACCTTCATCTGCTCGGAGCACGAGCACGACGCGGGACCGACGAATAACTGGCGCGAGCCCGCCGAGATGCGCGAGGAGCTGCGCGGAGTGTTCGAGGGCAGCATGCGGGGCCGCACCATGTACGTCGTGCCGTTCTCGATGGGCCCGCTCGGCGGCTCGATCTCGCAACTCGGGATCGAGATCACCGACTCGCCATACGTGGTCGTCTCCATGGGCATCATGACCCGCATGGGCAGCCGCGCCCTCGAACTCATCGAGGCCGGGCAGCCGTGGGTGCGCACCGTGCACAGTGTGGGGTACCCGCTCGTGGATGCCACGGGCATCCGCCGCGAGGATGTTCCGTGGCCGTGCGACGACACGAAGTACATCGTGCACTTCCCGCAAGACCGCGAGGTGTGGTCGTACGGCTCGGGATACGGCGGCAACGCGCTGCTCGGCAAGAAATGCTTCGCCCTTCGCATCGCCTCGCAGCTGGCACGCGAGGAGGGCTGGCTCGCCGAGCACATGCTCATCATCAAGGTGACCTCTCCCGCCGGGCGTCAGCACCACATCGCGGCCGCGTTCCCGTCCGCGTGCGGCAAGACGAACCTCGCCATGCTGCGCTCGCAGCTGCCAGGCTGGACGGTCGAGACGATCGGCGACGACATCGCCTGGCTCAAGCCGGATGCAGACGGCCGGCTTCGCGCGATCAACCCTGAGCGCGGCTTCTTCGGCGTCGCACCGGGCACGGGGGAGTCGACCAACCGTTCGGCAGTTGAGACCATGTGGGGCAACACGATCTTCACCAACGTGGCGCTACGCGACGACGGTGACGTGTGGTGGGAAGGGCTCACCGACGAGCCGCCCGCGCACCTGATCGACTGGCGCGGCGAGGACTGGACACCGGACTCCGGGCGCCCCGCAGCGCATCCGAATTCCCGGTTCTGCGTCGCGGCCGAGCAGTGCCCGACCATCGCCGACGACTGGGAGGATTCGGACGGCGTGCCGATCGACGCCATCGTCTTCGGCGGCCGCCGGGCATCCAACGTGCCGCTCGTTCTGCAGGCGCGGGACTGGAAGCACGGCGTGTTCCTCGGCGCGACCATCGCGTCGGAGCGTACCGCCGCTGCGGAGGGAACCGTCGGCGAGTTGCGTCGCGACCCGTTCGCGATGCTGCCGTTCTGCGGCTACAACATGGCCGATCACTGGGCGCACTGGCTGAACATCGGCGAGACGCTCGGCTCCGGCGCACCGGCGGTGTTCCAGGTGAACTGGTTCCGCAAGGGACCGGACGGCTCGTACCTGTGGCCCGGATTCGCCGAGAACATGCGTGTCGTCGCGTGGATCGTCGGGCGGCTCGAGGGCACTGCGGGCGCCGTGGACACCCCCGTGGGCCGGATTCCTGTGCGGGCTTCGCTCGACGTCGACGGGCTCGAACTGGCACCGGATGCCCTCGACCGCCTGTTCGAGATCGACCCGGACGCCTGGCTCGCCGAGTGCGACCTCACCGAGCACTTCTTCGCCCGGTTCGGCGGCCGTGTGCCGGCCGCATTGACGGCCGAGCTGGAGTCGCTGCGCTACCGCCTGCGGCACTGACGGCCGCTTCCCTTAGCCGGTGACGTCGTCGAGCACCTGCAGAACGTGGCGGTACTCGCGACCGGTCGCGCGGGTCATCCCGAGCTCGCAGGTGCGGTTGAGGGACGCGTGCTCCGTGCTGTCGATGCGGGCGACCTCGGCCGCCTCGGCCTGGGTGGCGCTGGCGGTGAGTTCCGGATGCAGCATGCCCCGGTCGCCGGCGAACGCGCAGCATCCCCAGTCCTCCGGCACGGTCACCCGCTCGGCCGCCGCCTCGGCGACGCGCACGAGGGCCGTGTTCGCGCCGATGCGGGTCGATGAACAGGTGGGGTGAAGGGTGAGGGAGTCGATCTTCTGCCCGGCCGGCAGCTTCGGCAGCACGTGCTCATCGACGAACTCCACCGCATCGACGACCCGGATGCCGTTCGCCGCGGCAGCGGACAACATCACGTCGAGACCCTCGCTGCACGAGGACGCGTCGCACACGACCGGCAGCCTGCCGGCATCCGTCGCCGTCAGCAGCGCCGCGACCACGCGTTCCGTCATGGACGCGTAGCCGTCGGTGAGGCCCTTGGACTTCCACGGCGTTCCGCAGCACAGCGAGGGGATGCCCTCGGGCGTCGCCACCTGCACGCCGGCGCGCTCGCACAAGCGCAGGAACGACTCGGAGACGCCGTCGCCTCCCACGGGACCGAACATGGTGTTGGTGCAGCTAGGGAAATAGACGGCCGCGGGGTCCGCGCTTTGCACAGGTCGCCTTTGACTGCCGCCACCGGGGAGCTCGGGAGAGTACTGCGGCACGGTGTCGGTGCCGAGCACCGATCGCGCGGTCCGGGTTGCGAGCTCGGGGAGCACAGCGGGCATAGCCTTCGCGACCGACAGCGCCCTCCCGCCCGTGCGGGAAATCGTGCCCCAATGCTTCGCCGTCGTCGACCAGATGGCCTGTTCCACCCGCCCGTTCGCTTCGGTGCGCAGATGGCGCACGAGGTCGCCGGTGTTGATCAGCACGGGGCACGCGGTCTGGCACATGCCGTCGACCGCACAGGTCTGCACGCCCTCGTATCGGTACTCGCGCTCGATCGTGTCGGCTAGCTCGGCGTCGCCGGCGGCACGTGCGCGCTGGAGCTCGCGGCGCATGACGATGCGTTCCCGGGGAGTGAGCGTCATGTCCTTGCTCGGGCAGACGGGTTCGCAGTACCCGCACTCAACGCACCGGTCGACCTCGGGCTCGACGGTGGGCGCCACCTTCAGGTGCTTCAGGTAGCCCTCGGCGTCATCCGTCAGCAGCACCCCGGGGTTCAGTGTCATGCCCGGATCGATGAGCCGCTTCAGCTCCCACATCACCTCATACAGCTCGTCGCCGTACTGGCGCCGCACGAACGGCGCCATGATGCGGCCGGTTCCGTGCTCCGCCTTCAGGGTTCCGCCCTGCGAGAGCACAAGGTCGACCATCTGCTCGGTGAACGCGCGATAGCGCTCGATCGCCGCCGGCCCGTCGAAGCGCTCGTTCACCAGGAAGTGGATGTTGCCGTCCTTCGCGTGCCCGAAGATCACCGATCCCTCGTAGCCGTGCTCCTCGAACAAGGCGATGAGACGAGTGCAGGTCTCGTTCAGCCGGTCGACGGGCACGGCGATGTCTTCGAGCAGCGCGGTCGTACCGGAGGGCCTGGCCCCCGCCACAGCCGTGTACAGACCTTTGCGGATGTGCCACAGATCGGCGCGAGCACGGGCATCCGTGGTGAGGGCCGCCGGATGATCCAGCGGCAGACCGGCCAGCACGTCACGAGACCGCGCGATGCGGGCATCCAGTGCCTCGGCCGTCTGCTCCTGGAACTCCACGAGCAGCGCGGCGTGGTCGACGACGTTCAGCTCTCGCAGCTCGTCGGTCGCCTCGGGGTCGCGCTGTGCGACGCGGAGCGAGGCGGCATCCAGCAGCTCGATGGTCGCGAATCCTGCATCGACCAGCGCGGGCAGCGCCGCGGTCGCCTGGGCCAGCGAGGGGAACACGAGCAGCCCCGTCGCAGCGTGCGGCAAGACGGGAACCGTGCGGAACGTCGCCTCGGCGACGAACGCGAGCGTGCCCTCAGAGCCAACGACCAGGTGCTCGAGGATGTCGACCGGCTCGTCATGGTCGAGGAACGAGTTGAGGCCGTAGCCCATCGTGTTCTTGATGGAGTGCAGCCTGCGGAGCGTCGCGACCGACTCGGGGTTGCTCCGCACCCGGTCGCGCAGTTGCCGCAGTCCCTGCTCGATGCGCGGCTCCTTCGCGCGCAGAATCTGGGCCGCCTCCGGCGCGGACGTGTCGATGACGGTACCGCTGGGCAGAACGAGCACCGCGCTCTGCAGGGTGCGGTACGTGTTCGCGTGGATGCCGCACGACATCCCGCTGGAGTTGTTGGCGATGACGCCGCCGATGGTGCACGCGATCTCGCTCGCCGGATCAGGACCCAGCCGGCGGCCGTGCCGCGCCAGCCGGGTGTTGACGGCCCTCACGGTCGCTCCCGGTTGCGTGCGCACGCGCTCGCCGTCGTCGAGAACGTCGATCGCGCGGAAACGTCGTCGGGTGTCGATGACGACGCCCGCGCCGCCGGCCTGACCAGACAGGCTCGTGCCGCCCGAGCGGAACGTCACGGGAACCCCGTGCGCGCCGCAGACGGCGAGGATGCCCGCCACCTGGTCCGCATCACTCGCGAGTGCGACGGCCTGCGGCACCAGCCGGTAGTGGGATGCGTCGTGCGCCGCGGTGAGCCGATCTGTGGCGGTGATGCCGACGTGTGCGGAGACCCTCCCCAGGCTGCTCAACAGGCCGGGGGCATCCGGCACGGTCTGCGGCTTCCTGCCCAGTGACACGTCAACCTCCACGCTCGTGTTGTGCGATCCGAACCCATCGTCTACCCGATCGGCGGCGTCGTAGAATCGCCGAGACGACGCACCCGTTCGAAGAGGTCGTCGCTGCCGACCTGGCCGCCCTTGAGGAGCAACTCGACGCCATCGATCGCGGAGCCCGGCGCGTGGCCTCGGAGGAGCACGATGTTGCCCCACGGGTTCGCGGCGATGGAAAGCGACCGGATGCCGAGCATCCGCGTCACCCGGCTCGACGTATCGCCACCGCAGACGATCACGCGGCTCGTCGCTCCGGCTTCGGTCGCTGTGGTGACGATGGCAGCGGTGCTCTCTGCGATGGAGCCGAGCGCGTCCTCCACGCGTTCGACGTCGCTGTCGTGCGATGTGAGAGCCACGCTGTCGCCGGCGGCCAGGGCGGACACGACCCGATCCGAGGTTCGCGCGATCACGTCGGCGTCGCCGAGTGGAAGCGCCAACACCTGCCATCCGGCAGCCTGTGCCGCCCGCAGCTGACGCGCCGTCTGAGCCGATCTGCTCCCGGAGACGGCGAGCGTCGGACCCGGGGGCGACAGGCGCTCCGTGATCGGTTCGTCATCGACGGGACGCCCGGGCGTCAGCGCTTCGGCCAGCGCCCGGCTGAGTCCTCCGGATCCGATTGTGAAGACGGGCCGCGGCAGCGCAAGGACCGCTTCGCCGAGCGGACGAAGCTGGTCATCACTGAAGGCGTCGAGCACCACGGCACCGGCGGCGGACGTGGCGAGGCGGACATCCAGCGCCGACCCCGAGGCATATTCCGTGAACGGAATATGGGTGATCGGCAGCTCGGTCTGTTGCGAGAGGTGAAGCGCCAGGTCCGACTCGTGCATCGGCGTCGATGGATGCCTCGACATCGTCGGCTGGCGGTCCAGGCGGTAGACCGTGCCGCCCTCAGCGGCGAAGTGATGCCCGAAGACCGTGTAACGACCGAAGTCGGGCTGCGCGAAGAGCACGGGAACGGGGTGCGACGCCACCAGCATCCTGCCGAGTTCGATCACGCGTCCCAGGCTCCCGATCGTCGGCGAGGAGTCCGCCGTCGAACACGCCTTGTACTGCACGACGCGCGCTCCGAGGGCGACGAACGCCTCGAAGACCGGCATGAGCTCATCCGCCATCAGACGGGTCGGCAGCGACCGCGCAATACCGGCAACGCCCACCACGTCGTATGTGTTCGCGGCGTCTGCAAGCTCGTCGGACGAGGGGAGACCGACGAAGAGACGGCCGCGCAATCCGCGACGGGAGAACTGGAGCAGCGCGTCGACGCTTCCGGTGAAGTCGTCCCCGTAGAACGCGATCAGGTCGTCAGACACGCACCGGACCGAACGTCTCCGTCGCCCGTCGCAGCGGTGTAGACCGCTCGAGCGCGCTGGTCACGTCGTCGCCGCGCGCTGCCGACTCCCAGGCATCCCGCATGCTGGCGACGCCTGCCGCAACGCCGTCCGGGTGTCCGTGGATGCCGCCGCCGGCGAGCACCAGCAGGTCCGTGGTGCCGACCTCGCGGAGCGTGGCGTGGGCCAGACCGCCCCACTGCCCGGACGACAGCACCGGAACCATCGAGGTGAGCCCGAGCAGCGGAGCCCGCACCGCCGCGATCGAGTCGAGCACCTGATCATCCGTCTCGTAGAACTTGTTGCTGATGCCGTTGGTGTGCAGATGGTCAGCGCCGCACAGCCGCACGAGCTTCTGCCACGCCCGAAACCCTATCCCAAGCTGGTCCGAGCGCGAGAAGGCGCCGAACATGGCGCGGTGCCCGTGGATGGGGACCTGTGAACGACGCCGCAGATAGTCGAGGCCCGCGAGCCCGATCATGTTGACGCACGTCATCACACAGGTGCCGCCTGCCGCGACGACGAGATCGTGATTGGCCTCGAGCCGGTCGATGTCGTCGGTGATGTTGAAGGCGTACATCGGTTTCACACCCGTGCGATCGGCGTGTCGTTCGAGCACGGGCATCACGGCCCTGACCCGCTCCGCCAGCGGCGCCTTGCGACCGTTGCCCTGTAGCTCGTCGTCCTTGATGAAGTCGATGCCGGCACCGGCAAGCTCGTCGACCACCTCGGCGAGCTCCTCGGGCGAGAGCCCGATGCTCGGCTTGATGATCGTGCCGAGCATCGCGCCCTGCGGTCGGCTGACCAGTCGCCGGGTGCCCTCGACGCCGAACTGCGGTCCCCGGTACCGTTCGGCGAACTCCTGGGGCAGTTCGAGGTCGACCAGCTTGACCGCCGCCAGTTCCTTGATCTCGAAGAGGTTCCCCGCCACCGCGGCGAGCAGGTTCGGAATCGACGGGCCGAAGTTGTCGAGCGGAAAGCGCACGACGACGCGTGCTCTGCGGCGATCGGCCGGGTCGCCTACTGTGCCGGGCAACGGCGAGGATCCGGTCAGCGGCAGCTCCGTGACCTCGACGGCCGTCGCGGCGAACTCGGCGCGTAGCTCCGCGGATTCGCGGCCGACGCGCACGAAGGTCCCTGTCGACTGTTCACCGGCGAGCACATCCACGGCGCGCTGCAGGGGAAGAGAGGTCTCGACGACGTACGTCGCCGTCACGAATCGTTCGTTCGCCATCTCACCACACCACCGGGAGCCAGACCGACATCTCCGAGGGGCCGCGATTGCCCCAGGCGAAGTACGGGATGAGCCGAGACCGCGTCGACGTGAGTTCGGCGCCGTCGATGTCTTCGTAGAGACCGCCATTGCCGCCTTCCGGCAACACGGTCAACTCGAGGGGGATGACTCGCAATTGATGTCCTTCGACCTCGCCTTCGACGGCCTCGAGTCGCGCATCGCGACGCAGTGCGAGTCGCTCCAGCGGGATGTCTCCCACGACGTCCGTGCTCTCCAGGCAGTACACGACGGGACCGCGCTGCACGGCCACCTGGTTCGTGATCTCTTCGGCCAGCCGGTTGGCGCGCAGGATGCGAACCGGCATCGGGAGCAGCAAGTCGATCGTGTCGCCGATCCGCCATTCGCGGTCGATCACGGCGTAGCGTCCCGATGCCGGATTGGGAACGGTTTCGCCGTTGACGCTCAGCCGGGCTGAGCGAGCCCAGCCCGGAATGCGCGCGTGGAAGGGCATCCCGCCGTCCACGACCTCGGTGACGGTGAAGGTCACCAGTTCGTCCCACGGGTAGTCGGAGATTTCACGGACCGCGAGCATCCGGGAGCCCTGCTCGAAGCGCAGCTCGGCTCCGCCGTACAGGTGCACGTACGCGCCACCCCTGGAAACGGAGCCGGCGAGCTCGTGGAGCCGGGCGAGAGTTCTGGCCGTGTTGGGCGGGCAGCAGAAGCAGCTGAGATACTCCTGCCGAAGGCGCGCATCGGAGGGCGGCGGGGCCGGCGTCGGGTGCAGCGCGGTGTCACCGGGCCTGCGCAACGCGTACGGCAGTTCGCGAACCTGGCGGAGCGGGTTCGTGTAGAAGTAGTCGGTCCCCGAGAGCCCGACGCCCGCGAGCAGGCTGTTGTAGGCGACGAGCTCGACGACGTCGGCGTAGCGGGCGTCGCCGGTGATCGCGAGCATCCGCTCGCTCCACAGGATCATGCCGATGTTGGCGCAAGACTCGTTGTGCGCCGTCGTGTTCGGCAGCTGGTAGGCGCGGCCGTACGCCTGATGGACGCGACTGATCTCGGATTGCCAGGGCGAGGCATCCGGTGATGCGCCGTCGTAGAGGGCGCCGCATCCGCCGGTGACGTACAGCTTCGAGTCGACGACATCGTTCCAGAGCGTCTGCAGCACCTTGACGAGTTCGTCGTCTCCGGTTTCGATGGCGAGGTCGGCGAGCCCGGCGTACAGATAGTTCGCTCGGACCGCGTGCCCCGCGACGGTGCGCTGTTCGCGCACGGGCAGGCGGTCCTGGTTGTCGTCGCCTCCCTCGTCGAATTCGTCGCGCACGCGCACGAACGCCTCTGCCAGGCGCAGGTACCGGTCGTCGCCCGTCTCGCGGTACAGGTCGATCACCGCCATGTAGTGGGAGGGGCAGATCGCGCTGCGCGCCAGTTCCAGGGGCTTGTCCGCTGCCAGGTGCTCGAGGAAACTTGCGGCTCTGCGTGCGACGGCGAGAAGCGTGTCGGACCCTGTAGCCCGGTGATGCCGTACGCCCGCCGTGATGAGGTGGCCGAGGTTGTAGGTCTCGAACTGGAATCGGTCGGCGAGCTCGACGGACTGCTCGCGATTCAGGGCAGCGATGAGCGCCGGCGTGTGCAGGTATCCGTCTTCGCGCTGCGCGGATGCGATCAGTCGCGCAACGTCGTCAACCAGCGTCGCGAGCTCCCGGTCCTCCTCCACCTCGAGCCGGGTGATCGCCGCCTCGAGCCACTTGTAGAAGTCGCCGTCCATGAACGGCGGACCCTGGTGCTCGCCCTTGATCTCGCCGGCGGCGATACGGAAGTTCTGCAGTCCGGGGCTCACGGCCGGATCGCTGAGCGAGCGCCACATGGCAGGGAGGCCGACGTCGAAGGTGCGCCGTTGAACGTCGCGCCAGAACCCGCTGGTCCAACTCGCGTCGTGGGCGTGCAGGTGCCGCAGGGGCGGCCCGCTGAGGGTACTGGTCGGCATGGAGTTCTCCCGTGCATCGGCGCTGATCGAATCGAGCTCGCGAAGAAGGTCACGAGCCTGCATGGATGTGCATCGTAGCGCGATTCGACTGTGAAGTGAATAGAATTTCAAGCCTGAGTATTGACACGAACCAGGATCGTGCCTAGTGTCGCTGTCAAACAGACCCCCATGCCTGATTCACCTCGTCAAGGAGGACGTCATGATCAATCGACGACACCGCCGCACCGCCCTGGCGGCCGGTATCGCCCTCGCCTCGGTGGTTTCGCTCGCCGCCTGTTCGAGCGGTGCCTCGAACGCCGGTTCGACTTCCGGCGGAGGAGCTACGGGCAAGGATCCGGCCAAGTTCACGGTGCTGACGGCGAACGAGAATCCCGCACTGGCCACGGAGCTGAAGAATCTCGCGGCGGGCAAGTGCAAGGCGGAGAACTCGGCACTCCCGCTCGTGGACCAGACCGTCGCTCAGGCCGACGTCGTGCAGAAGATCACGCTTCTCGCGAGCCAGAACGCGCTTCCCGTGCAGTTCATCGCGGGAACATCGATGGTGCGGCCTGACGGCGATCTCGGCAAGAACGGGCTCGTGCTGAACTACGAGACCGCACTGAAGAAGCTCGGCGTGTGGGACGACATCCTGCCCGCCGCTGCATCCACCGTGAACTCGGTCTACGGGCAAATGGTCTCGCTGCCGTATCAGTACAACATCGAGGGCATCTGGTACAACAAGGCGATCTTCGACAAGCTCGGGCTCTCCGAGCCGACCACTTTCGATCAGCTGATGTCCGACGCGGCCAAGATCAAGGATGCCGGTTACACGCCGTTCGCCACCGACGGCGCCGACGCGTGGCCGGTCACCCGGCTCATCGGCATGTACATCTTCCGTAGCCTCGGACCGGACGCGATGAAAGACATCCAGAGCGGCACGGCGAAGCTCACCGACGCGAAGTATGTGAAGGCCGCCCAAGAGGTCCAGGACATGGCGAAGAACGGATACTTCGGCAGCGGGTTCGTCTCGACGAACGCGGCTCAGGCGAACAACCTCTTCCTGACGGGCAAGGCCGCGATGATGTACGACGGTTCGTGGCTGCTGAGCAACATCAACGACAAGTCGCAGGACGTGATCGGCGCCGACAACGTCGGGTTGATGCCGTTCCCGGCCGTTTCCGGTGGTGCGGGGAGCATCGATCAGTGGCCGGCGAATGCCGGTGCGGCGATGGCGATGACGCCGAAGTCGTACGGACCCAAGGTGGCCGCGTGGCTCAAGTGCATCGCGCAGAACTACGGTTCGCAAGCGCTGCAGGATTCGGGAATCGTTTCCGGCTTCAAGATCAACACGCCGGTGAAGAACATCGACGCGCCGACCAAGATGGTTCAGCAGAAGGTGTCAGGCATCAAACAGACTGTTCTCTGGTTCGAGGCACTGATGGATGCCAAGTCGACGGCGCTGGCGCAGTCGAACGTCTCGCTGCTGACGACGGGCCAGATGTCGGCGCAGACCTACATGTCCCAATTGCAGTCGAGCATCGAAGCCAACAAGTAGCACCGTTCGGTCGTGCCCGGCCTGGGCGATCGCCTTCCGCGAGAACCGGGCCGGGCCAGTCGTAAGGGAAGTGAATGAAACGCGTGTTCGGCGATCGTAAGACGATCGCCATCCTGCTCGGGCCGACGCTGATCGTCTACGTTCTGCTCAAGCTGGTTCCGGTGTGCTGGTCCCTCGGACTCTCATTCTTCACGGGCAACACGCTGAGCGGGTTCACGTTCATCGGCTTCGCCAACTTCGTCAAATTCGTCGGCGATCCGGCTGCGGTCCAATCGCTCATCGTCAGCATCGTCTTCGCCGTGCTGGCGACCGTCGGCCAGATCGTGCTCGGCTACCTTCTCGCGCTGCTGTACGTGTTCGTGCTGCGGAAGGGATCCGCATTCGTGCGCACGGCCGTGTTCTTCCCGATGGTGCTGCCGACCGTCGCGGTGGCGCTGCTCTTCCGCAACTTCGTGTCGGTGGGCGCCAACCAGGGGCCGATCAACGACATCATCAACTTCTTCGGCGGCAAGAGCGTCGAGTTCCTCGCCTCCACGATCGGCACGATGGGAGTCGCGCTGGCGATGACGTTGTGGAGCTCCATGGGCTTCTACGCCGTGCTCCTCTACACGGGGCTGCTCGACATCCCGGACGAGATCATCGAGTCCGCCCGCCTCGACGGCGCGAACGGGCCGCGCCTGGTGCGGCACATCGTGCTTCCGCTCTCGATGCCGATCCTGCTGTCGTCCGTCATCTTCAGCCTGAACTCGACGCTCAAGGTCTTCGACAGCCTCCTCGCGCTGAACAACGGCGGCCCGGGAACGTCGACGTCACCGCTGACGCTGTATATGTACCGCACCGCATTCGACTATGGCGACTACGGCTACGGGAGCACGATTGCGTTGGTGCTCACGCTGCTCTGTCTGGCGTTCACCCTGACGGTCTTCCGTTCCTCGAGCCGGAAGGCGGATGCCTGAGATGACGTCGACGCAGCAACTCGTGGCGACGAATACGGCGGGACGGTCCCGGGTCAGAACGACCGCCTCGCGCCGCGCCGCGCGCATCCTGCGCCGCATACCGGTCTGGGTCCTGGTGGCGGTGCTCCTGATCGTGGTGCTGTACCCGCAGTTCTGGGTGCTCATGGGCTCGTTCAAGTCGCAGACCGAGTTCCTCTCCAGCCCGACCTGGAGCCTCCCGACGCATTTCGACCTCAGCAACTACGTTGAGGCGTTCACCCGCGGAAACGTCGCGGTCAACTATCGCAACAGCATCCTCGTCACCATCCCATCGGTCGCGCTGATGATCGCGCTCGGTGTCGCCGCCGGCTATGCGCTGGAGATCATGATCTGGCGCGGACAGAAGGCGCTGCTGCTGCTCATCCTCGGCGGCATCATGGTTCCCGGGCAGATGATCCTGGTGCCGCTGTTCATCGTCTACTTCAAGATCGGCATCACCGGCTCACTTTTGCCGATGATCCTCACGTACACGGTCATGGGCCTGCCGCTGACGACCTTCCTAATGGCGGCGTACTTCCGATCCGTGCCGCGCGAGCTGTTCGAGGCCGCCACGGTTGACGGCTGCGGCCCGCTGAAGTCGTTCTTCCTGATCGGCTTCCCGCTCATGCGCAACGCCATCCTGACCGTGGCGCTTGTCGAGTTCTTCAGCGTGTGGAACGACCTGCTCGTGGCGCTGACGTTCACCACCGATCCGTCCCTGGCGACCATTCAGGTGGGCCTGCTCAGCTTGAACGACCAATACGGATCGACGCAGTACGGACCGCTGTTCGCGGCGGTCAGCATCAACATCATCGTGTTGATGATCGTCTTCATCTTCCTCAACAAGAAGATCATGGCCGGCCTCGCTGCCGGCTCCCTGAAGGGATGAGAACCGTGACACGAGTCGCTTTCCTGCACACCGGAGCCGTCGTCATCCCGCCGGTGATGGAGCTGGCCGGCCGGCTCCTTCCGGATGCCACGACGATCAACTACCTCGACGACCGCATCGTGGCCGACCTTTCAGACGCCGAGCGGGCGGCCTCCGTGCCAGAGCGCGTGACCGACCTGGTGCAGGCCGCGCAGCGCGCGGGCGCCGACGTCGTGATGCTCACCTGCTCGTCCATCTCCCAGCTGGCTGGTGCCGCCGCCGAGCGGGTGGGCATCCCCGTGCTGCGCATCGACGAGGCGATGGCCGACCAGGCGGTGCACGCGGGGGAGCGGATAGCCGTGCTCGCGACGCTTCCGACCACCTGCGAGCCGACGGTCGCCCTGATCCGCGAACGCGCAGAGCTGGCCGGGCTCGACAGAAGTATCACGAGCGAGGTCATCGACGGTGCGTTTGCCGCGGTGTCCGGCGGCGACCGGGAGACCCACGACCGCCTGGTCGGCGATGCCATCGAGCGGGTTGTGCCGCACGCGGACGTCGTCGTGCTCGCCCAGGCGTCGATGGCGAGCGCGGCGGGCGCGGTGAAGGTCGACGTGCCGGTGCTGACGAGCCTGGAGCCGGGCATCCGGCGTCTCCGTGAGCGGCTCGCCGCTGAAAAGGGATGAGCCGATACTGGGAATCGTTCGCTCCTGGCACCGGCAGGCGCGAACCACGAGCGGATGCCGTGGGCGACGCCCGCAGGGTGTCTCTGAACGGCACTTGGATGTTCCGGCTGTCAGCGACCGCCGAAGGCAGCGGCGACGAGTTCATGCATGTCGGCTTCGACGACTCCGCGTGGGATCGCATTTCCGTTCCCTCACACTGGGTGCTGCAGGAGGTCACGCCGCCGGGGGAACGATCGCCGCGCTCGTTGCTCGGCACCACAGACGGTCCGCGGTACACGAACACGGCCTATCCGATGCCGATCGATCCGCCGCACGTGCCCGACGAGAACCCGACGGGCGACTACCGGCTGCGCTTCACGGTTCCAGACGACTGGGCGAACGCGGTCCTGAGGTTCCAGGGCGTGGACTCGTGCGCGAAGGTGTGGCTGAACGGCGAGGAGCTGGGCTGGTCGACCGGCAGCCGCCTTCCCTTCGAGTTCGACGCGCCGATCATGCCGGGTGAGAACGTGCTCGCCGTGCGGGCGCATCGCTGGTCGGCGGGAACCTACCTGGAAGACCAGGACATGTGGTGGCTCCCCGGCATCTTCCGCGACGTCGAGCTGATCGAGCGAACCGCCGCGTCGATCGATGATCACACCGTGCACGCCGAGTTCGATCACGAGACGGGCATGGGCACGTTGCGGGTGGACGCAACGACGAAGGCGATCGTCGAGGTGCCCGAGTTGCGCATCCGGATGCCTGCGGGAGAGTCGGTAACGGTGCCTGTCGAGCCGTGGAGTGCGGAGCATCCGCGCCTCTACCGCGGCACTCTGTGCTCGGCCACCGAGACCGTCGAACTCGCCATCGGCTTCCGAACCGTCGCCATCGTCGACGGCGTGCTCACCGTCAACGGGCACAGGGTGTTCTTCCGCGGCGTCAACCGGCACGAGCACGACTGGGAGACGGGGCGCAGGCTCGAGCGGGGGACGATGATCCACGACATCGAGTCGATGAAGCGGCACAACATCAATGCGGTGCGCACGTCGCACTATCCGCCGCATCCGGAGTTCCTGCGGCTGTGCGACGAGTACGGGCTCTGGGTGGTGGAGGAGAGCGACCTCGAGACGCACGGCTTCATCTACTCCGGTTGGGAGGGTAATCCACCCGGCGATCCGCGCTGGAAGGATGCCTTCCTCGACCGCACCCGGCGCATGGTGGAACGGGACAAGAACCGGCCGAGCGTCGTGATCTGGTCCCTTGGCAACGAGAGCGAAGGCGGCGAGAACTTCGACGTCGTGGAGAGGTGGATCCGGTCCCGCGACCCGTCACGACCGATTCACTACGAGCGTGACCGCACCTACCGCAACTCCGACTTCCACGCGGTGATGTACCCGTCCCTCGACGACCTCGAGGCGATCGGCCGGCGCGAGGAGGAGCCCTACGAGGGGGTGAGCGAAGCCGATGACCGTCGTCGCCGAAGCCTGCCCTTCCTGCTCTGCGAGTACGCGCACGCGATGGGAAACGGGCCAGGATCGCTCGTCGAGTACGTCCGAATCCTGTCGTCGTCGGACAGGTTCTGCGGCGGCTTCATCTGGGAGTGGATCGACCACGGTTTCCGCGCAATCGACGAGCACGGCCGCGACTTCGCGATGCACGGTGGCGATGTCCCCACGACGCCGAACGGCGGACGATATTGCCTCGACGGCCTGCTCTTCGCCGATCGAACGGCCTCTCCGGCCCTGGCAGAGGTCAAGAAGGCGTACGAGCCGATCGCCATAACGGTGACCGACGTCATCGAGGTGCGGAACAGGTTCGACGCCGTGTCGACGGAGCGGCTCGAGTTCGTGTGGCGGCTCGAACGCGACGGAGAGCCGTCGGAGTCCGGCATGCTGCACGTGCCTGCACTTGCCCCCGACGAATCCGTTGCCGTGCCGCTGCCCTGTGCGGCCGGGAACGCCGACGGGGAGTGGTGGCTGACCGTCGAAGCGCGCCTCGCTCAGGACACTGCATGGGCATCCGCCGGCCACATCATCGCGTGGGGACAGGGACGCTTGGATGCCCGCACCCCGCAGGCGGTCGGCGAGCCGGTGCCGGCGCACGTCTGGACTGCGGCTGCGCGCCCGGCATCGGCGACGGGCGAGCAGCTTCGCGTCGGTGACGCGCTGTTCGATGCCGCGACGGGACGCCTGCTTCGCTTCGGGCCGGTCGACCTGAATGGCCCCGATCTCGACCTGTGGCGTGCGCCGACCGAGAACGACCGCGGTCAGGGCGGCAGGAACGACCTCGCGGCCGTCTGGCTCCGCACCGGCCTCGACGACCTGGTCACCACCACCCGGTCGGTGACGCACGAGGGGAACAAGGTCACCGTCACCGGACGCGCGGCGCCTGCCTCGCAGCCGTTCGGGCTGCTGTACCGGCTTGCCTGGCGGGTGGAGAGCGAGGCGGTCGAGCTGAGCGTCCACGTCGCCTTCGACGGGCCCTGGTCCGACACTCCGTACGGGCACCACGACGTCGTTCCGCCGCGGCTCGGCCTGCTGTTCCGGCTGCCGGCGGAGTACCGATCAGCGGCATGGTTCGGGCGCGGACCGCACGAATCGTACGTCGACTCCTGCGCGTCGGTAGCGGTGGGCTGCTTCGCAGCCGAGATCGACGAGCTGCAGACGCCCTATCCGTATCCACAGGAGAACGGAAACCACCTCGACACCCGCGCGCTCGAACTCACCGGGGGTGGATGCCCTGGCCTGCGCGTCACGGGCGACCCCACGTTCGCGTTCACCGCCAGGCGGTGGTCGAGCAAGGCTCTCGCCGAGGCGGAGCATCCCGCCGGCCTGGCCGACTCGGGGGAGATCTGGCTGAACCTCGATCACGCCCAGCAGGGGCTCGGGTCCGCATCGTGCGGGCCGGCTCTGCCGGCGCGCTACCGCATCCCGCTCGAACCCGCATCGTGGCGGCTGCGCTTCAGTTCGTCTGCGTTGTGATCGTCTGCTGGGCTCGTCCTGTCTTCTGGGCTTGCTCCGTCTGCTGGGCCGGCCCTGCCAGCTCCTCCGCGGTCTGCAGGTCGGTGACCAGGGCGTTGACCCACCCGCCGGACAGCGCCCCCCTGATCGCCTCCCGCTTGCGCTTTCCGCCCGCGATCCCGATGCGACGGGGTATCCGGCGAAGATCCTCGACCGGTATCGCGATGATGCGGTCATCCACTGCGCCGGTGATGGCGGTGCCGTCCGCGCGGAAGATGCGGTGACAGATGTCGCCGACCGCGCCGTCGGCGATGAGCCGCTCGCGATCGGAGGCGGCGAACGCGTTGCCGCTCACGGCGAGGATGTCCGACGGTTCGATGCTGCCGATCCCCATCACCGCCATCGTCAGGTCGCGCCAGTGGCGGGCGACCTCCTGCATCGAGGGATCGCCGAGAAGGCTGTCCCGGATGGCGGAGCTGGCCACGACGCCCGGCGCCTGCACGTACACCGGGTCGGCGCCGAGGATGCGCGCGAGGTCGCCGAGCAGGCGGTGCGAGTGGCTCTGCACCTCCGGTGACCCGACCCCGCCGAGCAGCTGGACCACCTCCGTCGCGCCGCCCGTGGTGAACGGCCGCATGTGCTCCGTCATGGCGAGCAGTGTCTGACTCCACGATGAGACGCCGATGCGGTCGTTCCCGCTCAGCGTCGCCTCGAGGTAGGCGGCCGCGCCCGCGCCGAGTGCGCCGATCGTCTCGTGCTCGTCGGCGTCAGGGTCCACGTCGACGACGACGGCTTCGGCAATGCCGAAACGCTGCTCCAGCCGTTCCTCCAGCTCGGCGTGCACACCGGGCGCGACCGTGACGGTGGTGCGGATGATGCCGACGGTCTCCGCGCGCTTGAGCAGGCGCGACACCTTCGCCTGAGAGATGTTGAGCGAAGTGGCGATGTCCGCTTGCCGGATGCCGCGCTCGTGATACATGCGGGCTACCTTGGTCATGAGTCTGACCTGGCCGTCGGCGGCTCGCCCGTAGTGAGGCACTGACACGAGGGCTCCGTTCGGATCGGCGGATGCCTGCTGGATGCGCATTCGCTTACGAAAGGATATTCAACCCCGGCCCGTGGCGCCAGCCTCCCGTGCCAGTTGCGGCATTCTGCTAGAGCTCGGGCCGGATCGACACGGATCGCCGGTGCGTTCCCGGCTCGAGTTCCTCGGGCTCTGCGATGCCGGAGTCGAACACCGCCCGAGTGCCGAACGGCACGGTCATCGTCGCCTGCAAGAGGTCGCCGTCGAGTGACCACGAGATCGCCGTCTCGCCGTACGGGGTGGTGTGCCGGGCGCTCGCCGAGGTGAGTCCTCCGCCGGGGCGAGGAGCGAAGTGGATGCGCCGGTAGCCCGGCTCTGCAGGCGCGAGCCCGCCCACGACGCGGTACATCCAGTCGGCTACCGCACCGAGTGCGTAGTGGTTGAACGACGTCATCGTGCCGGGGTTCACCGTGCCGTCCGGCAGCAGCGAGTCCCAGCGCTCCCATACCGTCGTCGCGCCCATGTCGATCTGATAGAGCCAGGACGGACATCCGCGTTCCAGCAGCAGGTCGTAAGCGGTGTCGAGGTGTCCGGTCTCGCTCAGGGCATCGCTCACCAGAGGCGTTCCGACGAAGCCGGTCGCGATGCGGTTGCCGGCCTCCGCGACCAGCTCGGCGAGCCGGTCGCCCGCTGCTGCGCGCCTGCGGGCATCCGGAATCAGATCGAACCTCAGCGCCAGCGCGTAAGCGGTCTGCGCGTCGCTCGACATGCGGCCGTTCTCGCCGAGGTACGCCTCGGCGAACGCGGCGGCCACCTCGTCCGCCACTCGGTCGTACGTCGCCTGGTCTTCCGGCAGCTCGAGCACCTCCGCCATACGCGCGACGACGCGTGCCGAGCGCGCGAAATACGCGGTCGCCACGAGGTGCCTGTCCGTTCTGGCGTCGGCCGGATCTTGCGGGGGAGCCGCGGGATCGAGCCAGTCGCCGAGCTGGAAGTCCGAGTCCCACAGCCGGGATTCGCCCGCACGCCTGGCCATCAGATCGACCCAGGCGCGCGCGCTCTCGTACTGGTCGGCGAGGACGCCGACATCGCCGAACCGCTGATACAGCGTCCACGGCAGCAAGGTAGCCACGTCGCCCCACGCGGCGCCCGGCCGGATCGGTGTCCACATGTGGTGGGCGGGGATCACCGGCACGTACCACGGCACGGTGCCGTCGGGCAGCTGCTCGATCGCGACATCGCGCAGCCAGCCGGCAAGCATCCCGGACACATCGAAGAGCGTCGACGCGGTCGGGCCGAACACCTGAATGTCGCCGGTCCAGCCGACTCGCTCGTCGCGCTGCGGGCAGTCGGTGGGGATATCGACGAAGTTGCCGCGCAGGCCCCAGACGACGTTCTCATGCAAGCGATTGAGAGAGGGGTCGGATGTCTCGAGCCAGCCCGTGCGTTCGAGATCCGTGTGGTAGACCCGCGCAACGACCGCCCCGTACGCCACGTCGGCCCGCAGGTCGCCGGGCCAGCCGCTCACCTCGACGTATTGGAAGCCGTGGAAAGTGAACCGTGGCTCCCATTCCTCGCCCTGGTCGAGTCCGGCGAGGGTATAGCTGTCCGACGACCTCGCGCCGCGCAGCGGGCGGGTGTAGAGCTCGCCGTCTTGCAGCACCTCCGCCGTGCGCAGCGTGACGGTCTGTCCACGGGAACCGTGCACGCGAATCCGCACACGGCCGACGAGGTTCTGCCCGAAGTCGATGACGAGCTTGCCCGACGGTGTGGTGGCCACCTCGACGGGCAGCACCTCCTGAGTGCAGCGCACCGGCGGAGCGGTCGGTGCCACGAGGGTAGCCGGGTCGCGGCGGCGCACGGCCACCGGCTGCCAGAAGGAATCGTCGAAGCCGGCGGTGCTCCATCCGCTCTGCTCCTGACGGGCGTCGTAGTCCTCCCCGTCGTAGATGCCCGAGCGCAGGATCGGACTCTCGGCGCAACGCCAGGACGTGTCGGTGGCGATCGTGTCCCGTGACCCGTCCGCGTACTCGAGCTCGAGCTGGGCCAGGAACGAGAGGTCGTCGCCGAAGACGTTGCGGAATCCGCCGCGCCAGCCGAGGCGCCCTCGGTACCAGCCGTCGCCGAGCCACGCGCCGATCGCATTGTCGCCGGGCGCGAGCAGGCCGATTACGTCGTAGGCGCGGTACCGCAGCCGCTCCCGGTAGACGGTCCAACCGGGGGAGAGCGCGTCGTCTCCCACGCGCCGGCCATTGAGCTCGGCCTCGTAGAGCCCGTGAGCCGTGGCATAGAGCCGGGCGCCAACGAGGCCCTCGCGCACCGTGAACGTGCGTCGCACGAGCGACGGGCGGCGGTCATCCGAATCGGGATCCTCGTTCCAGAACGCGCCGACCGGGAGTGCGGACCAATCGCCCGGCGTAAGGAGGCCCGCCTCGAGGTGGACGACGGGCGACCACGCGGACCACTCCGCGTCGCCGCCACGAACGGACACCCGCAGGGCTGCCCGCTCCCGGGAGGCGAGCGCCGGGCCTGGCCAGGGCACGAGGATCTGATCTGCGGAGTCGACCTCGTACACTTCCTCCACCTCCCCGCGCGTGACGCCGAGGCGATAACTGTGTTGCGTCCACCCGATAGGAGCGGTACGGATGGCCCAGGAGATGCGCGGTCGGTCCTCGCCGATGCCGAGTGGATGACGGTGGTGTTCGATCCGAGGAGTAGCGATGGCGACCGACATGTTCCTACATTTCTTGCAGTGTCGAATGAATATGCAATAGCCTAGCGGGCATGATCATCGGGGTCACGGGCAGCGGCGGCAAACTCGGGCGAGCCACCGTTGCGCGTCTTCGCGAGGAGGGCCATCGCGTCGTGGGGTTCGATCTCGCAGGACCCGTCGGTCCGGGGTTCACACGTGTCGACCTGGGTGACTACGGCCAGACGCTCGACGCCCTGCTGTCGGTCACTGCGCGACACGATGGCCTCGACGCTCTCGTGCATCTCGCTGCCGTTCCGGTGAACGGCATCGTGCCCGACGCGACGACGTTCCACAACAACGTGACGGCATCCTTCAACGTGATGTTCGCGGCGCATCGTGCCGGCATCGACCGCATAGCGTTCGCCTCCAGCATCACGGTGATGGGCTTCCCGTTCGATGAGGCGCCGCCCGCGCTGCCCGTCGAAGAGACGTTCACGAAGGCGAACAACACGTACGGACTGGGCAAGGTCGCCGAGGAGGCCATCGCCGCGCAGCTCGCCGGATGGCGTGAGGATGCCGCCATCACGGCACTGCGGTTCACCAACGTCGTCGCCGAAGACGAGTACGGCACCTTCGAGCGGGCCGCCGACCCTGGCTATCGCCGCGATCTGATCGGTACGTGGGTCGACGCGCGCGACGGTGCGAAGGCGGTGGCGCTCGCGCTGGCCAAGCCGGAGCCCGGATTCCGGGTCTACAACGTCGCGGCCCCCACCTCCGCGTCGCGCATCCCTTCGCGGCAACTCGCGGCCGCATGGTTCCCGGGTACGCCGGTGCCCGACGATCTCGGCGAGTTCGAGTCGCTCGTCTCCACGCGCAAGATCCAGCGGGAACTCGGCTTCTCCGCCGACCACGACTGGCGCTGAGCGCAGACGCGCCGTGTCAGCCGGCACGGCGCCACGATCCGGCGTCGACGACCACGCTCGTGCTCGCGGAGTCGGTGACGACCGCCACCTCGCGTCGCCGATCGTCGAGATTCGCCACGAGGAGCGTCTCCCGCTCGCCTGAGCGCGCGCCGATCGTCCAGATAAGGCCGTCGGCCGAGTCGCCGTGCAGAAGCTGCGCTCCGGAGAGTTCCGCGAGAGAACGCACCGCGGCCGCCACCGGGTATTCGGTACCACCGGCATCCGTGATGCCGCGCGGGCCCCACTCCTCGTAGTACGTGAGGCTCGCCACGCCCGGCACGGCGAGGGCGGCGGCGCTGGCGATCGTCCAGGCGGCCAGTTCCGGCGCGGTCTGACGCGGATCGTCCGCGTGAGCGAACTGGGCGCCGTAGCCGTCGCGCAACGTCGTGCCGGTCGCGTGCGGCTGAGGCGAGGTGGCCACGTCGTTGAACCGCGGACGCAGGGTGACCGGGCCGACGTGAACCGGCGCATCGGCGTTCTCCGCCACGGCCTGTGCAGCGACGATGCGCTGCATGGCGAGCGAGCGCACGAGCTGACGGGTGCCGAGCTCGTGGAAGAGGGGAGTGGTAGCGAACACCACGCCGTCGAGGTCGCGCGGCAGGCGATGACGTTCCCGGTTCAGTTCGGTGAAGTGCGAGCGGGCACCTCCCACGATCGGGCTGCTGACGCCGGCCTGTGCGAGGGCGTCGCGGAGTGCGGCCACCGCGGGAGCGTCCGAGACGTGACGTGCGGGCCCGGCGCGGTTGAACGCTGCGACGCGCACCAGACGTAACCCGGCGAGCATCCGCGCGGCGTCGTCGAGCGAGTGCGGATGGTCATCGTCGAGCACGAGGCGCACATCGAGGGGGAGGCCGCTCGACGCGGCACGATCCAGCGCGGCCGGCCAGTTCGGGGTCGTGAGGTCCAGCTCGACCACGCGGAACGATCCGATCGGGACGTTCGCCCGCGGCGCGGGATCGGGTGCGGTGGATGCGCCGAGCCCGATCGCTGGAAACGTGCCGTCTGCGTCGAGCACGATGCGGTCACGCGAACTCGAGTGCGGCCCTACCGTTGCGACGGCTCGCTGGGGCGAGCCCTCTTCCACCTCGAGCCGCACGGTCTGCTGCACACGTGAGCCGGCCCCGAGCAGGTACGGGAAGGGGAGAGCCAGCGGCCTGCTGTACGTCTTGAACGAGGCATCCGTCCAGTTGCGCTGGTCTTCCATCTCGAACACGTCGCCGTCGAATCGCAGCGCCGCGTCCAAGTCGCCTGCACGCCAGGCCAGCGTGGCGATGTCGAAGACCGGCTGGTGAGGGCTGACCGCGACCGGGAATGCGGTTCGCTGCACGGAGCCGTCGGTGTGCTCGACCGTGAGCTCTGTGTCGCTCAGCGAGGCGGGATGCAGCACCACGAGTCCGACGCGGTTCGTCTCGAAGTCGGAGCCGACCGTGAGGTCGAGCGAGACGCTCAGTGCTCGACCCGCGGCATCGAACTCGAGTGAGCCCTCGAGCTGCACGCCCGGTTCGGGGCATCGCAGCGTCAGGCGCAGGGACCTCCCGATCTGCTCCTTCGCGTCGACCTCGAGAGCACACGTGTTCCAGTCGTGATCCCGGACGACGGCGCGGACGCCGGTCAGCACGAGCGTGTCCTGGAACCGAACTCCTGCGATCCCCGCACCGTCGAGCTCAGCCGACCATTCGCCGCTGCCCCAGAGCTCGCCCGCGACGACCCAGGGTGCTGACCCGTTCTCGGATGCCGCCACCGTCATGCCGTTGTCAGCGCTCGATGTGGTCGAGGTGCAGCATCTTGGCAAGATTCTTGTCGAGCTCGTCGTCGCGGAAGATCTTTTTCCAGTCCTCCTTGATGATGCTCTGGCGGCCGTAGTCCATCGCGATAAGGCACGCGTCGCTGAAGGGATTGTCGCCCCGCAGACCGTTCGCGAGGGCGACCTGGGTGTGGCCGTAGAGGATGCTGCGCGCGGCGTCTTCCGGAACGCCCATCGTGTTCACAGCCTCCTGCAGCGCCTCGTTGAGGAGCGAGCCGATCATGCAGGCCACGGTCTCGACGAGCGTCGGCTCGAGTTGGGCGAGCTGCTTCACTGTCACGTAGTGCACGTCGACGACGGGGGCGTAGATGGCGCGCACCGTCGCATCCAGCACCGCCTTCTTCTCCGGGTCGTCCGACTCGATGGCGGCGATAGCATCCTGCGGGGCGGCGATGCCGCCGAACGTGTCGGCGTACTCCTCCTCCGTCGTGCGCTTCAGGAAGATCGACGGGTGGCACGGATGCGCGACCGCGCGCACGACGTCGTCGCGCTCTGTCAGCAGCCCGGCGTACGCGGCGGCGGGGTCGAGCGTCAGCGCGATCGAGCCCGGTTTCATCTGCGGAACGAGCTCTGCGGTCACCGACTGCAGAGCGAGGTCGGGCACGGCGAACACGACGATGTCGGCGTCGGCGACGGCGGTCGGGGCATCCGTCAACTCGCGACCGGCGTCGAGGGTGCGTTGCTGCCCTGCGGGGGAGTTCTCCACGTACCGGACCGTGTGGTCGGTGCGCGCGAGGTTGTTCGACACCCGCATGCCCATCTTGCCGCCCGCTCCGATGACGGCGATGGTGTGGGTGCTGGTCGTGGTGGTCATGTGGTGCTCCTCAGGTATTCCACGGCGGTGCGGGTCCAGTCCCGCTCGGTTCGAATGGTGGTCTCGGCGTCGCCCTGCCAGGGCAGCCAGTGCTCGACGATCTCGTCGATACCGCGGTCTTGCGGCCTTACCGTGCGCAGCAGGTGCGGATAGTCGTGCAGCCCGGCTCCCAGCGGCGCGCCGGAGTAGGTGAATCCGACCCAGCCGGGCTGACGGTCGAACGCGAAGTCCTTGGCATGCACGTTGTTCACGTGGGGCGCCGTGAGCTCGACGCACTCGCGGGGAAGTTCAAGCCGAGCGACCACGTTGGCTGGGTCGAGGCAGATGCCGAGGCGCGGGCTGCTGATCCCCTCGACGAGCGAGACGAGCTCCGCGGTCGCGACCTGTTCGTAAGTCTCCAGCGCGAGCGAGACTCCGGATGCCTCGTAAGACGGCAGCACTCGCCTGAGCTGCTCAGCGGCTTCGGCGGCCGAGGGCCGGGAGTCCGGGCCGAACAGCATGCTGCGCACGAGCACGGCATCGAACGCGTTCGCCAGCCGGAGGTAGCGGTCGAGCCGCTCGGTGTCGACACCCTTCGTGCCGAGCTGGACCGTCAGACCAAGATCCCGTGCCGCCGCGGCGGCGTTCGCGATCTCGCGCTCGGACATCGTCTCCAGCGGTGCGTAGTCGCAGATCTGAAACAGCTCGACGCCGAGTTCGCGGGTCGCCTCGAAGGCGCCGACGAGCGAGAGCGGCTCCGGGGCGCGGTCCGAGTGCTGCCAGAAGAAGGCGTATGTGCCCAGGCCGATCACGCGGCGCTCCTGCCTTCGGAGAGCGCGGCCGCCTCGTCGATGACGGCGACCAGCGCATCGGGGTCATGGGCGAACCGGCCGAGGAAGAGGCCGTCGACGTCGTCGCCGAGCCGGGCGAGCAGGCCGGGCCCGGCGGATCCGCCGTAGATGACGACGCTCTCGGCCCTTGCCGGTTCGTCGAGTTCCGCCATGAGCGCGCGAGTGACGGTGCTGATGTGGTCCGGGTCGGCCGGTTCTGGTGCACCGATCGCCCACACCGGTTCGTACGCGACGACGACAGGGCCGGCCGGGGCGGGTTCGAGGTCGGCGCGCAGCTGGGCGACGGTCGTGGTGGCCGCGGTGCGGGCATCCGCTCGTTCCGTCTCGCCGACGCACAGCACGGGAACGAGCCCCGCGGACAGGGCGGCAGCGGCCTTCGCCGCCACGACCTCGTCGGTCTCGCCGAAGAGCCGGCGCCGTTCCGCGTGGCCGACCTCGACACAGGTGACGCCGGTCTCCGCGAGTTCGGCGGCCGTGATCTCGCCGGTATACGCGCCGCGAGGATACGCAGAGACATCCTGCGCGCCGACGGCGACGCCCGTCCCGGCGAAGGCGGCGAGGGCATCGTCGATCTGCAGGTAGCTGGGGATGACGAACATCTCGACGAGTCCGTCACGCACGGCGGCGTGGCGTCGAACGCGCCCGGCGACGTCGTCGAACCAGTCTCGTGCCTGCTGCCGCCCGAAGTACGCCTTCAGGCTGACCCCCACCGTAACCCGTCGCATCCGCTCAGCAGCTTCCCGTCGACTCGTACTCCGTGAGCACGGCCACCTTGTCGGCAGAGGCCGACGACGTGTCGAACCGGTACGTGAGCCACTCGCGCACGAGCCGGCGGGCGAGCTCGATGCCCACGACTCGCTGACCCATCGTGAGCACCTGCGCGTTGTTGGAGAGCACGGAGCGCTCCACCGAGAACGAGTCGTGCGCAGTGACGGCACGGATGCCGGGCACCTTGTTCGCGGAGATCGCGACTCCAAGCCCGGTTCCGCAGATCAGCAGGGCACGATCGGCCTCGCCGGCGGCCACCAGCTCCGCCGCGGCGATCGCGACCTTCGGGTACGGGGTGTGACCGTCGGCATCCACCCCTACGTCCACAACGGATGCGACGCCCGGGTTGCCCTCGAGGTCGCGCTTCAGGATCTCCTTGTAGTCGAAGCCGGCATCGTCGGCTCCGACGACGATGCGCAGGGGCTCGTTCGTGGTGCTGGACTTGCTCATCGGTCACCTTCCTTCCGGTCGCGGTAACGGAGTACATCGCCGATCGCGGTCGCGATCAGCGCGAGGGAGCGAGCGCCCGGGTCCGGAACGCCGAGAGCGTGCTCGCCGTGCGTGCGGGCTCGTCCCATGCGCGGCAGGAGGTCGGCTGTGGCGGCGGCAGAGCGCGTGGCGAAGTTCGCGGCATTGCGCCAGGCATCGGGCAGGGTCTTCCCGGCTCCGACCCCAGCATTCAGCTCCCTGGCGAACGGAACCAGCGCATCGACCATGGTCTTGTCACCGATTTCAGCCTTGCCGTACGCCATCACGCCGGAGGCGCTCGCGGCGACTCCGGCGACAATGTCGCGCGGAGCCGGCGTCCCGTTGTCGCCCAGCCGGGCGGCGACGGAGTTCAGGATGACGCCCCACAGCGCGCCGGAGGTTCCACCCGCCCGATCGGCCCAGGCATCGGCAGCACGGCTCAGCGTCGTGCCGGCGCCGGCTCCCGCCTCGACGGCCGCGGTGGCGGCGGCCAGGGCAGCATGGGCGCCGCGCTGCATTCCGATGCCGTGGTCGCCGTCGCCGGCGATCGCATCGATGCGGCCGAGCTCGTCCGCGTTCGTGTCGATCGTCGTGACGATCGTCTCCACCACGCTCCGGACGGTGGCGGCGCACTCCCGGGAGGCGTCGTCGGCGGGAGGGACGGCCTCTTGTTCATCGACGGCCCGGTCCTCGGTCGCGCGTTGCGCGCGGGGTGCGACCGCACCGCGGCGATACGCGGGCGTGTCCACGGGCGTCTCCCACAGTCGGGCGAGCTCATCGTTCAGCCAGTACAGGGTCAGCGAGGTTCCCGCCATGTCGAACGAGGTGCAGTACTCGCCCACGTGCGGGTCGACGATCTCCAGCCCCGCGTCGCCGAGGAGTTCGGCGATGCGGCGGTAGACGACGAACAGCTCCTCGTATTTCAGTGATCCGAGCCCGTTCAGGATCGGCACGACCCGTCCGTCCGCGCCGTCCGGCCGCTCGGCCAGCAGCCGGGCCACGAGCAACTCGGCGAGGCCGTCGGCGGTCGGGATGTCCGTCTCATCGATCCCGGGCTCGCCGTGGATACCGAGGCCCACGGCCATCCGCCCCTCCGGAACACTGAACAGCGGCGCTTCAGCGCCCGGCAGGGTGCATCCGGTGAAGGCCACGCCGAACGACCGGGTGCGCTCGTTGGCCAGTCGTGCGACGCGCGCCACTTCGGCGAGGTCGTACCCAGCCTCCGCGGCGGCTGCGGCGGCGCGGAACACGGTCAGATCGCCCGCGATGCCGCGACGCTTGTGCCGTTCGGATGCCGGTGCCGACGAGACGTCGTCGGTCACCGTGACCGTCTCGCACGCGATCCCTTCGGAACGGAGGCGCTCCTGCGCCGCGTCGAAGTTGAGCACGTCTCCCGCGTAATTGCCGTAGCTGTAGAGCACGCCGGCACCGGCATCCGCGGCCCTGGCGACGGATGCCACCTGATGGGCCGACGGCGACGCGAACAGGTTGCCCATCGCCGCGCCGTGCGCGAGACCCTGCCCGACCAGTCCGCCGAACGCCGGGTAGTGGCCGGAGCCACCGCCGATCACGACGGCTACCTGGCCGTCCGGGACGACGGTCGAACGCACCACGCCGCCCGGCACCCGCCGCACGTACCGCGCGTTCGCCGCGACGAAGCCGGCGATCAGCTCGTCGGTGAAGTCGGCGGGGTCGTTCCAGAGCCTGGTCATGACGCAGCCGTCTCCAGGTCGGCAGCGGCGGGTACGGCATCCCGCTGCCTGCCGCTGCGTGCCAGCAGCACCATGAGCACGGCCGACAGCAGCATGAACGCGCCCACCACGATCATCGGAACGACGTACTGCGGCTCGCCCTTGCCGTTCTTGGTCAGGTCGGCCAGGAGGCCAGTGATGTACGGCGCGCTGAAGCCCGCCAGGTTGCCGATGGTGTTGATGAGCGCGACGCCCGCTGCCGCAGCGACGCCGGTGAGGAACCGCGTCGGGAGCGTCCAGAAGTTGGGCAGGGCGGCGAAGATGGCGCACGCCGTGACCGTGATGACCGCGATCGTGGCCGCGGGGGAGCCGGTGAAGAGCGCCAAGGGGATAGACACCGCGCCGGCGATCGCCGGTACGACAATGTGCCAGGTCTTCAGCCCGCGCCTCGAGGCATCACGTGACCAGAAGTACATGACGATCGCGGCGGGCAGATAGGGGATGGCGGTGATGAGGCCCTTCTGGAAGACATTCAACGAGCTGCCGAACGCCTCCTGGAAGCCTCCGATGATGGTCGGCAGGAAGAACGCCAGTGCGTAAAGGCCGTAGATGAACCCGAAGTAGATGAACGACAGCAGCCAGACGCGTCCGCTGGAGAAAGCCATGCGGATCGACGGATGCTTCTCCCTCGCCTCCGTCGCGACCTTCTCCTTTTGCAGCGCGTCGGTGAGCCAGGTCTGCTCGGCCGAGGTGAGCCACTTGGCGTCGGCCGGCTTGTCTTTGAGGTAGAACCAGGCGATGACGCCGATCACGATCGCCGGGATGGCGACGCCGAAGTACATGAAGCGCCATCCCTCGAGGCCGAAGAAGACGCCGTGCTGCCCGATGAGCCAGCCCGCGAGAGGAGCACCGATGACCGTCGTGAGCGGCTGCGCCAGGTAGAAGAGCATGAGGATGCGCCCGCGATACTGCGAGGGAACCCAGAGGCTGAGGAAGAGGATGGCTCCGGGGAAGAACCCGGCCTCGGCCACGCCGAGGAGGAAACGCAGTAGGGTCAGCTGCTCGAAGTTCTGAACCCAGGTGAAGAGCAAGGCGACGATGCCCCAGCTCACCATGATGCGGGCGAGCCAGCGGCGCGCCCCGAACTTGTGCAGTGCGATGTTCGACGGCACCTCGAGCAGGATGTAGCCCACGAAGAACACGCCCGATGCGAAGCCGAACTGGGCGGCCGACAGTGCGAGGTCGCCGTTCATGCCGTTGGGCGCCGCGAAGCCGATCGCGGTGCGGTCGAGGTAGTTGACGAAGAACATCAGGGCGACGAAAGGCACGAGACGAACAGCGACCTTGCGGATCGCGGAGCGCGCTACGGGCGAGGTGTCGAGCTGGTTCTGGTCCACATTGACTCCTGGAAGCGGCGGTGGTCGTGAGGTACGGCAGGCGCCGTCCGCCATTCCCAGTGTGACAAACCGGTTGACCAATTGCAAGGCGAGCGCGCTTGCTTCCATCCAGCTGCAGGACCGCTGTTAGGTTGTTCGCATGCCCGCGTATTCCGATGGATCCGCCGTCGACATCGCTGCGGCGCTCGGCCAGCTGCCCAGCGGAACGCCGGTCTCCGAGGTCGCGCGTCGGCTGCTCGAGCTCTTCACGAGTGGGTCGATCGAACCGGGAACTCGACTCCCGCCGGAGCGACAGCTCTCCGAAAGCCTCGGCGTCGGACGCTCGGCGGTCAGGGAGGCGCTCGCCGCACTGGAGATCCTCGGCATCGTCGACGTGAGGCCCGGCTCGGGCACCTACCTGCGTGGTACGGCGAGCGAATTGCTGCCGCAGACCCTTCGCTGGGGTCTGCTGATCGGCGAGCGCAACACCGGCGAGCTTCTCGAGCTGCGCTCAGGGCTGGAGATCTACGTGGCGCGACTGGCCGCCATCCGCGCTGACGATGCGGCCAAGGCAGCGCTGTCCGCTCAGCTCGAGCGGATGCGCGTGGCGACGCACGACCTGAAGAAGTTCGCCGCAGCCGACCGCGAGTTCCATCAGGGCCTCGCGAACGCGGCGGGGAACGCGGCGCTCATCGACATGCTGCACGTCGTGCGATCGCTTCTCCAGGTCTATGCGGATCGCGCGGTGTCGAGCGAGGACGAGGCCGAGGCGGCGGTCGTGGAGCACGACCGGATCTTCCGCGCCATCCAGTCCTCAGACGACGACGCCGCGGCATCCGCGATGGCCGCCCACATGGTGACCGCGGCGTCCCGCCTGTCGGCGGAAGCCGTCGAATAGGGCGTCACACCAGCAGCTGGTGCTTCGCCAGCTCCCGGTACAGCGGCGTGGACTCCACGAGCTCCGAGTGCGTGCCGACACCCACGACGCGTCCCTTCTCGAGCACCACGATCTGATCGGAGTCGACCACGGTCGAGAGCCGGTGCGCGATGACGATCAGCGTGCGATCCTCCGCGACAGCGTCGATCGCGTCGCGCATGAGCTGTTCATTGCGGCCGTCCAGACTCGAGGTGGACTCGTCGAGCAGCAGGATGGGCGGTGCGGCCAACAGCGCCCGGCCGATCGCGAGCCGCTGGCGCTCGCCGCCGGAGAGCATGACGCCGTCCTCGCCGACCGGCGCGTCCAGGCCGAGCGGGCTGCGCTCCAGCACCTCGGTGAGGTTCACCGCGTGCAGCACGTCGATGCACTGCGCGTCGGTCGCGCTCGGCGTCGCGAGCGTGAGGTTGTCACGGATCGAACCGGCCAGCACCGGCGCATCCTGCTCCACGTAGCCGATCTGCGCACGCAGCTCCGCGCGGTCGAGGGTGCGGATGTCGAGGCCGCCCATCGAGATCACGCCACTCTCCGGGTCGTAGAACCGCTCGATCAGCGCAAGAATCGTGCTCTTGCCGGCCCCGGACGGCCCGACGAGCGCGGTGCGCTTGCCGCGCGGAGCCGCGAAGCTCACGCCATGCAGCACGCCCTCCTCCGGAACGCTGGTATCGGATGCCGTCAGTCCGGTCACCGAGACGCCGCCCGCGACGGCTTCCGCCTCCGCGACGACGTCGCGTCCCTCGAACGCCTCGAGTGCGTCCTCGGCCACGGGCGCGGCGCGTCGACCTCGTTCGCGCCCGGATGCGCCTTCTGCCGACTTCTCCGCATCCTTGACGTCGTCGCGCGAGCTCCGGGCCGCGACGACCGCGTCGGGGTACGCGAACCGCACGTCGTCGAAGGCGATCGCCGGCGCATCCGCATTCACGGCGGCATTCGCAGGCCCAACCATCACGGCACGCTGCTCTGGCGGCAGGTCGCTCGCGTCCTCGCTCGGCAGGTCGACGATCTCCTGGATGCGCCCGAGCGCGCCGAGCGCCGAGTTCACCGACGTGAACGCGCCGAACGCCTGCCCGAGCGGCAGGATCATCATGAACAGGAACAGGATGAACGCCACGAGGTTCGCCACGGTGATGGCGCCGGAAGCGACGCGGTATCCGCCGACGCCGAGCACCACGAGGAACGACACCTGCATCGCGATGCCGGCCACCGGAACGACGAGCGCCGAGATCTTCGCGACCTTCACGCCCATGCGATAGGCGCCCGCGGCATCCTCTTCGACGCCCTCGATCTCGCGATCGGTGGCTCCGGCGGCACGGATTGTGCGCACCGAGCTGATGGCCCGCTCGACGGATGCCGCCAGGTCACCGACCCGCTCCTGCGCCTTGCGGCTGGCGACGCGGATGCGTCCGGACAGCAGCACGACCACAGCGATCGAGACCGCGATCACGAGAACCGTGAGGCCGAGCAGCACGGGGTCGATGATGAGCATCGCGATCAGCGCGCCGATGAACGTGAGCGTGCCCCCGATCGCCTCGACGAGGCCCTGCGTCAGAACGGCGCGCAGCAGGGTCGTGTCGCTGCCGACACGGGAGACGAGATCGCCGGTGCGGCGCGCGTCGAACTCGCTGATCGGCAGGTTCAGCATGCGGGCGACGAGACGCTTGCGCGAGGAGAGCACGACGCTCTCGCCGGTGCGCTGCAGCAGGTAGTGCTGGTATCCCGAGATCAGTCCCGAGATGACAACCAAAGCGACGAGTGCCCAGACCAGGCCGCCGAGCGCCTTTCCACCCTGCACGATGCCGATCACCTGGCTGACCAGCAGCGGCTGGGCGAGGCTGGCGGCCGCGCCGAGCACACTGAGCACGACGACCACCGACATGGATGCCTTGTGCTCGAAGATGTAGGGCAGCAGCTGCCCGAAGGTGGCGCGGGGGCCGTCGTCCTTCTCCGGACGGCCGAACCGGCGGCGCGTGGTGGCGGGTGAGCTCATGAGGGACTCCGAATCGGGGGTGGCGGCGAAAAGGGTACCAACGCCGCCTGCAGGAACCCCGCGCCACTGTCACCCGTGCGCGTTACGTTGGTGAGCGTGTCTTCGCCGGTGATCGTCGCATCCGACCTCGTCAAGCAGTACGGGGAGGTGACTGCCGTCGGCGGCATCAGCTTCGAGGTGGCGCCGGGGGAGTCCTTCGGCCTGCTCGGCCCGAACGGGGCGGGCAAGTCGACGACGATGCGCATGATCGGCGCGGTCTCCACGCGCACGAGCGGACGGCTGGAGATCCTCGGCCTCGACCCCGACCGGTTCGGGCCGGAGATCCGGTCGCAACTGGGCGTCGTACCGCAGTCCGACAACCTCGACGAAGAACTCCGGGTGCGTGAGAACCTCGTCGTCTACGGCCGCTACTTCGGTCTGCCGATGGCGAAGGTGAAGACGAAGGCAGACGACCTGCTCGCGTTCGCACAACTGCAGGACAAGGCGAAGGCCAAGGTCACCGACCTCTCCGGAGGCATGAAGCGGCGGCTCACGATCGCGCGCGGCCTCATGAACGACCCGCGCATCCTGCTGCTCGACGAGCCGACGACGGGCCTCGACCCGCAGGCGAGGCACATCCTGTGGGATCGGCTGTTCAGGCTCAAGGAACAGGGCACAACCCTCGTCCTCACGACCCATTACATGGACGAGGCGGAGCAGCTCTGCGACCGTCTGATCGTCGTCGACAAAGGCACGATCATGGCCGAGGGCACTCCGGCCTCACTGATGAGGGAGTACTCGACGCGCGAGGTACTCGAGCTGCGCTTCGGTGCCGACCGCAACGCCGAGATGGCGGAGCGGCTGCAGGATGCCGGCGACCGGGTGGAAGCACTTCCCGACCGTGTTCTCGTGTACACGGCCGACGGCGAGGCCGAGCTGGCGCGGCTCACCGAGGCGGGCATCCGTCCGCTCACCTCGCTCGTGCGCCGTTCCAGCCTGGAGGATGTCTTCCTGCGGCTGACCGGAAGGTCGCTGATCGAATGACCGCCGTCGAGACAGCGCAGGCCGCGCTCGAAAACAGCGCACGAAAGCCGCGCCGGTTCGGTGCGTGGTATGTGGCGGAGCACCGCCTGCGCGTGATGCGTTCCTACGTCTCCACCGTTCTCATCGGCGCCGTAGGGACGCCGCTGCTGTACCTGTTCGCGATGGGGATCGGCCTCGGGGCCCTGGTGAGCGCAAACCTCGGGCCGCATGCCGTCGACGGCGTGAGCTACCTGCAGTTCGTCGCGCCCGCGCTGCTCTGCACGGCGGCGGTCACCGTGGCCTCCGAGGAGTTCACCTACCCTGTCATGCTCGGGTTCAAGTGGAATCCCACGTTCCTCGGCATCAGCGCATCGCCGATCACTCCGGGGCAGATCATCGACGGCATGGTGATCTCCGTCGTCGTGCGCCTGGTCGCCTCCAGCGTCGTCTACTGGCTGTTCATGCAGCTGTTCGGTGCGACGCCGTCGGGCACGGCGTTCCTCGGCGTGCTCATCGCCACGCTCGTCGGGCTCGCCTTCGGTGCTCCGATCATGGCGTACGTCGCCACCATTCAGACGGACTCGGGGCAGATCGCCATGCTGATGCGCTTCGTGCTGCTGCCGCTGACACTGTTCTCGGGCACGTTCTTCCCGCTGACGTCGATGCCGATCTACCTGCAGTGGATCGGCTGGCTCTCGCCCATCTGGCACGGCACGCAACTGGCGAGGATCGTCTCCTACGGTGCTCAGGTGCCGCCGTGGCTGATCGTCGTGCACGTCCTCTACCTGCTCGTGCTGTTCGTGCCCAGCTGGCTGCTCGCCCGCCGTATCGCGAGGCGGAGGCTCTACACATGACCGGCGTCGATGTCGAGGCGCCCGTGCAGGTATCCGGCCGCCGCAGAGGGGTCGGATCGCTGTACGCGGGCAACGCGCGATCCGTCGTGTACCGCGGATGGCTGGCCACCAAGTCGACGAACTGGCTGGTCGTGGTCTCCGGCGTCTTCGAGCCGGTGTTCTACCTGCTGTCGCTGGGCATCGGGCTCGGCGCATTCGTCGGCACGGTGTCGGCCGGTGATGGAAGGCACATCTCGTACGCCGCGTTCATCGCGCCGGCGCTGCTGGCGACCGCCGCGATGAACGGCGCCGTGTACGACTCCACCTGGAACGTGTTCTTCAAGATCCGCTTCGCCAGGCTCTACGAAGGGATGCTCGCCACTTCGCTCGGTCCGCTCGACGTGGCGTTCGGCGAGATCGCGCTCGCCCTGCTGCGAGGCGCAGGCTACGCCGTCGCGTTCATGATCGTCATGCAATTCGTCGGGCTGAACCTGTCGTGGTGGGCGCTGCTGGCGTTGCCCGCAGTGCTGCTGGTGGCCTTCGCGTTCGCCAGCTTCGGCATGGGTATCACGAGCTACATGAAATCGTTCCAGCAGATGGACATCATCAACTTCGTCATGCTGCCGATGTTCCTGCTCTCCGGCACGTTCTACCCGCTGTCGGTCTACCCGCAGGGTGTGCAGGTGGTGATCCAGGCGCTGCCGCTGTGGCAGAGCGTGGACCTCGTGCGCTCGCTGACGACGGGCGCGGTCGGCGCAGGCGTCTTGTGGCACGTGCTGTACCTCGTGGTCATGGCCGCGCTCGGGATGATCCTGACCACCAGGCGGCTCCGCGCCCTTTTCCTCGACTGACGGACACCGCTTCTCGGCGGCTCCGCGTGCACGTTCAGCGAACTCACACCTGCCGATAGTCTGGAGCCATGAACGTGGCGAACGTGATTCTGGGCATCCTGCATGTGGCGGCGGCGGTCTTCATCGTCGGACCGATGGCCGTTCTTCCGATGACCGCGATGCGCGCGATCAGGGCAGGTTCCCCGAACCAGGTGCGAACACTGGCGCGGTCGACGAATGTGTTCAGCCTGCTGTCGCTCGCGGTCTTCATCTTCGGATTCGGTGCTCTCGGCACCTCGGACCCCAAGTACCACACGAGCATCTCGTCGACGTGGATCTGGCTGTCCATCGTTCTGTACGTCATCGCGCTGGGTCTCACCCTGTTCGTCGTCGTGCCCGCGATGCGGCGCGCCGCAGACGCGATCGAGGGCGAGGAGGCCGTCGAAGAGGAGGACCCGGCCGCCAAGCCCGCCCCGCCTGCGGCTAACGGCGGTTATGGTCCGCTGGCCGCCACAAGCGGCATCTCCAGCCTGCTGCTCCTCGCCGTCGTCGTGCTCATGGTCTGGAAGCCTTGACGGCTCAGTCCGCAGCGCGCCACGACGAGACGAGCCGCGTGACGTCGGCGGTCAGGCGGTCGTTGCTGTTGCCGCACTGGTAGGTGTCGAGCTTCGCAGACGACCCGTCGCCGAGCCGCATGGCGAGGTGCGTGGTGACCCCACCGGCGCAACCGTTGCCGGATGCCTGCCTTGCGTCGCCCGGATGCCATCCGTCGTCGTGCAGTACCCGCTGCAGCGCCGCGAGCCGGTCGGCGTCTGTCGTGGTGCGGGTCGAGTCGTCGAAGTTCGGCACAGCCTGCGACTGGCTGTATGCGACCGAGGTCAACGTGCCGTTCCAGGAACCGGGGCGTGCGACGACGATCACGATGACGACGACGATCGCGACCGCGACCACCGCCCCACCGACCCAGAGAACGAACTTGCGCGCGTTGCTCACGTGCTCAGCATAAGCGCGGCGCTCAGGCTCCCTGCCGCAGCTCCCGCAGGGCGATCGCGGTGGCGATCGCAGCGTGTGCGGCCTCCGCGCCCTTGTCCTCCTTCGAGCCGGGCAGCCCGGCGCGATCGAGTCCCTGCTGCTCGTCGTCGAGCGTGAGCACGCCGAATCCGACGGGTTTCCCGGTGTCCAGCGCAACCCGGGTGAGTCCATCGGTGGCCGCCGACGAGACGTACTCGAAGTGCGGAGTGCCCCCGCGGATGATCACGCCGAGTGCCACGACCGCGTCGGCGCCGGCATCCAGCGCAGCCTTGCTCACCACCGGCAGCTCGAAGCTGCCGGGAACCCGCACCAGCTTCCAGTCGGCTCCTGATGCCGTGAGCTCGCGTTCGGCCCCCGCGACGAGTCCGTCGCCGATAGCCTCGTGCCACGTTCCCGCGATCACCACCACCCGCAGGCCCTCGGCGTTCAGGGTCTCGTGGTCGGGTGCGCCGGCTCCGCTCATCGGGTCGCGCCTTTCTGCTCGGGGGTCGGAATCGTCTTCGTAGCGACGTGGTGTGCGATCAGTTCGTCATCGGAGGCGGCGGCATCCTGTTCGAAAGCGCCGTCCAGGTCACGCAACTCGGCGTCCGTGACGGGCAGAAGGTGTCCCAGCCGGTCGCGTTTCGTCTTGAGGTACTGCTCGTTCAGCGCACCGAGGCCGACGACGAGCGGCACCCGCTCCTCGACGACGACGCCGTGCTCGTTGAGCTGGTTGACCTTGTCGGGGTTGTTCGTGAGCAACCGCACGGAATGCATCCCCAGATCGGAGAGGATCGCGGATGCCGCGCCGTAGTCCCGTGCGTCGATCGGCAGTCCGAGCGCGAGGTTGGCGTCGAGGGTGTCGAGCCCGTCCTCCTGCAGCCGGTACGCGCGCAGCTTGTTGATCAGGCCGATGCCTCGGCCCTCATGGCCGCGCAGGTAGATCACCACTCCGCCGTCCCGCTGGATCGTGTCGAGTGCGGCATCCAGCTGCGGACCGCACTCGCACTTCAGGGAGCCGAACGCCTCGCCCGTCAGGCACTCGGAGTGCACCCGCACGAGCGACCCGGATTCGCGGGGTTCGCCCGCGATGATCGCGACGTGGTCGGCACCGGTCATGCGGTCGCGGTAGGCGCGCACCCGGAACGGCCCGTGCGTCGTCGGAATGGTGGTCTCGACCTCGAAGATGACGCGCGAGCTCTCGGGAACCGGGGCGACCGCCTCGAGAGGCGTGTCGCAGTGGAATTCCTGCAGGTAGGCGATCAGCGCCTCGATCGTGATGACCGGCACGTTCTCGCGCGCGCCGAATTCGATCAGCTCGGGCAGGCGCATCATCTCGCCGTCGTCGGCGACGACCTCACCGATCGCGCCGACCGGTGTCATGCCGGCGAGCTTCAAGAGGTCGACCGTTGCCTCGGTGTGCCCGTCGCGCTCCCGCACGCCGCCGTCGACGGCCCGCAGCGGAACGATGTGGCCGGGGCGATGCAGGCTGCGAGCGGTTGACGACGGGTCCGCGAGCACGCGGAGCGTGTGCGCGCGGTCCGCCGCGCTGATGCCGGTGGAGAGCCGGTCTGCGGCGTCGACCGTGATCGTGTAGTTGGTGCCCCTGGAGTCCTCGTTGTCCACGACCATGACCGGGAGCTCGAGCTTGTCTGCGAGCTCGTTGGTCAGCGGTGCGCAGATGAAGCCGGAGGAGTGCCGCACCAGCCAGGCAACCCATTCCTGCGACGCGGTCTCGGCGGCGAGCACGATGTCGCCCTCGTTCTCGCGGCTCTCGTTGTCTGCTACCAATACCGGTCGTCCGGCGCGCAGCGACTCCAGCGCCTCGGGGATCGTCGCCAGTGTCATGCTTCGCTCCTCACAGCGGTGTCCCGGTTCGCACCGGAGACGCGACTCGTATCTGCGTCGCGACGTTCATCGGAGACGCGGTGCCGGGGGGATGCCTGCTCGAGTGCGAGCATCCGCTCGACATGCCTCGCCAGGATGTCCGTCTCGACGTTCACCCGATCGCCCACCTCCCTGCCGCCCAGGGTGGTCGCCGCGAGGGTCTCCGGGATGAGGGAAACCTCGAACCACTGCTGCGGGGCGCCTGGGTCGCTCACGGCGGAGACGGTGAGTGAGACACCGTCGACCGCGATGGATCCCTTGCGTGTGACGAGGGAGGCAATCTCGGGGGAGAGGCTGAATCGCACCACTCGCCACGCCTCACCCGGCGTCACGGCCAGAACGGTCGAAATGCTGTCGACGTGGCCCTGCACGATGTGTCCGCCGAGCCGATCGCCGACGAGTGCGGCGCGTTCCAGGTTGACCGGGATGCCCGCTGCCGCGTCGTCGAGCGTGCTCACGGCGAGCGTCTCGGCCATCACGTCGGCGGTGAAGGAGTCCTCCGTCTGGTCGATGACGGTGAGGCAGACACCGCTCACGGCGATCGAGTCGCCGTGCCGGGCGCCCTGCACGGCGAGTGGGCCGCGCACCGTGATGCGTGCCGCGTCGGCACCGCGTTCGACGGCCGTGATCACGCCGAGTTCTTCGATGATTCCAGTGAACATCCTCACGCTCCTTGGGTGGGCAGTTCGGGGGTGGGCAGTTCGGGGGTTGGCGGTTCGGGGAAGCGCGTGCGGTCGGGCCGTGCCTGCTGCCTCGCGTCGTCATCGTGCCGCGGATTGAGCGTGCGTGCTGCAGGGTTGGTCGCCACGACGAGCAGGTCGTTGCCGAGCCGCTGAACGCCATGAAGGCACAGGTCTCGTTGCTCTGCGATGGAGTGCACGCCGATCTCGTCAAGCGCAGTGCGCGGGCCGCCCAGCAAGGTGGGCGCCAGGTAGACGTGGAACTCGTCGACGAGCCCCTCGCGCACGAAGGCGCTGGCCAGCATCGGCCCGGCCTCGACATAGGCGGTGCGCACTCCGCGCTCCCGCAGCTCGACGAGCGCGCCGGCGAGATCGTGACCGGACAGGAAGATCGGTGGATTCGGATGCCGCCGCACGGCCGCGTCGTCCGGCACAACGCGGTCGCCGAGCACGACCGGTACCGGCTGGTTCGACAGCAGCTCGCCCGCGTCGCCGCGTGCCGTGAGACTCGGGTCGTCGGTGAACACCGTCCCGGTGCCGACGATGATCGCGTCGGATGCCGCACGCCGCTCGTGCACGTGCTGACGCGCCGCGGAGCCCGTGATCCACCTGCTGGTGCCGTCGGATGCGGCGACGCGGCCGTCCAGGCTGCTCGCCCACTTCAGCGTGACGTACGGGCGGCCGAGGCGTGCGGCCACGAGCCAATCCTGCAGGAGCCGCGTCGCGGCATCCGCTTCGACACCGGCGATGACCTCGACGCCGGCCTCGCGCAGCCGCTTCGCACCGCCGTGCGAGGCGTGACCCGGGTCGTCGACGGCGTAGACCACGCGCGCGATGCCGGCTCCGATGAGTGCTTCACTGCACGGCCCGGTGCGGCCGGTGTGGTTGCAGGGCTCGAGGGAGACGACGGCCGTCGCTCCGGATGCCTGCTCCGGCGTGAGCTTCGACAGTGCGTCGACCTCCGCATGGAGCGTGCCGGCCCCGCGGTGCCAGCCTTCGGCCAGCACCTCGCCGCCGGGGGAGAGAATGACGCATCCGACCCGGGGGTTCACCCCGCGTGCAGGACCGAGAGCGGCCAATTCGAGCGCGCGGCGCATCGGCGCCTCGAAGCTCTGCGCCTCGAACCCGATGTCGGTCATCCCGGTCTCCGTCTGTCCTGCTCCGCCTATCTGGCGGTGGGCGGACCCCGGGGTTTCCTCGGATACATGCCGACGGCACGGATGCTGACGCAACCGTGCGTGTGCTGCCTCCCATCCGGACTCTGTCGCATTGGGCTTCCACTGCCGAAGCAGCCGAAGCTCAAAGCGCCATCACCGTCGGTGCCGGGATTCCACCGGCTCAACCTCGCCGCCCGCTGTTGCTTTCACACAACGACTGACGCCTCGGCTCGCGGACTTTCACCGCCGGTTCGGACTCTCACCGACCCCGGAGCACTGCCTACATGCTACCAACGCGTGCTCGACCGCCGTATTCCCACGTCTCGCGGCGACGCGGGGCGGGCGCCGTCGCCCGGGCCCAACCGACCCGGGGGTCACTCGCCGGCTCGCCCAGTCCACCGGTTCGTAACTCCTGCAGATTGTGGGCAAGGAGGCGGCAACTGGCGAGTCTGCGCCTGTGCAGTCGACGATCTGCAGGAGTTACGAACGGTGGGATGGCGTGGGCGCATCGCGCGGGTCGCTTACTCTTGTCCTCCCCAGCGGTATCTCCGGCGGTTGTTTTCACAGTTCTGCTTCGTCGCGAGCCACCATGTCGTTCGCCCGTCAAAGCTGGCGCGATGGGTTGGGATGACGCGTTCCGAATGACGGGCCGAGACGTGCTGAGTCGAGCAGAACTCATCGGCTTGGGTGCGACCAGTCGCTCGCTGACCGCCGCCGTTCGCGGCGGCGCTCTACGCCGGCCTCGGCGCGATCACTATTGCCTTCCATCGCTTGACGCGGACGGCCGTTCAGCGGTTCGCATAGGCGGCCGGCTCACCTGTGTCTCGGCGCTCAGGAGCTATGGTGTTTTTGCGGTGGAACCTCGTGCACCGCACGTCCACCTGAGCCGAGCCGCGAGTCGGCTACGGGCGCCCGCCGAGAAACGTCAGCGACTGACGAAGGAGAACCGCGGCGGAGCTGTTCTGCACTGGCAGCCGCTCATAGTCTCCACGGCAGGCGACGATCATCGCGTAGGGCTTCTCGATGCTCTTGCACACGTCGTTCGCTGTCAGAAGTCGTCCCTCGCGATCGCATCGATCGACAACGCATGGCACCTCGGCCTGATCGATGAGGACGCGATCGCCGAGCTATTCGCTCGGCTGCCGCAGCGCTACGCGTGGATGCGATCACGACTCAATCCCCTTGCCGAAGCAGGAAAGGAAACTGTCTTGCGTCTCATCGTCGAGGGCCTTGGGCTGCGCTACGAGATTCAAGTTCACTTGGACGGCCTTGGCCGGGTCGACATCGTGGTCGAAGACGTGCTCGTACTCGAAGCGGACAGCCGTGCTCATCATGACGGCTGGTCGCTACATGTACGAGACCGTGAGCGAGACCTTCAAGCGGCGCGTCTCGGCTACGCGTCGCTCAGGCCGGCGTACCAGCACACGATGGAGCAGCCTGAGCTGGTGAGCGCAGCCATCGAACGCTTGGTCGCCCTGCTGAAGCGGTAGCCGAATTGCCGATTCGCCCGACGCCGGCCCTCTGCTGGGTTCGTAACTCCTGCAGAATGGCCTTGCCTTCCGCCAGATCCGGATATCCAGGACGCGAATCGCAGTGCCCAGACCAATTCGCAGGAGTTACGAACCTGAGGACGCGATGCGAATGCGGGAATAGGACGGGCAGATGATCCGTCAGAGGTGCAGCGCGGCGGGCAACGCCGGGAGGCCGGTGATGCGCGCTACGCCGAGCTGCTCGGCCGCTGCGTGTTCGGACTCGGACACCTCGGCGCCATACCGATCGATCCACACGCCGGTGAGGCCCGCGCGGGCCGCGCCGATCGCATCGGTGCCGAGCCGGTCGCCCACATACGCGGCCTGCTCCGGCTCCACTTCGAGCCGGGTACAAGCCAGCTGGAAGATGCGCACGTCCGGCTTCGTGATGCCTACGTCGCCCGAAGCCACGATCGCATCGAATCGATCCCGGATGCCGATCGCGTCGATCTTGCGCAGCTGGTAGTCCAGCTCGCCGTTCGTGACGATACCGAGACGCACACCGGGCAACCGGGCACGAAGGGAGTCGAGGCAGGGGAGCGCGTCGTCGAACAGGCCCCACTCGTCCGTGTAGTGCTCGAAGTAGTCCGAGAACCATGCAGCGGCCGCCTCCGGCGTGAGCGTCACGCCGTGCCGCGCCGCATACTCCCGCGCCCTCGCCCGCCGCTGCTCCTCGTGGCTGAGCTCGCCGCCGAGATACCGGTGGTAGTGCTGCTCCTCGAGGCGGCGCCAGAACGCGGTCTCGGCGTCGGCGTCCGACGCATCGTACGGATGCCCGAGCCCGCGCACATACGCCAGCAGACCGCGCTCCACCGCGTCTCTGTGCGCGAACAGCGTGTCGTCGAGGTCGAAGAGCACGGCACGGGTGCTCGTCGCAGCAGACATCCGTCTCGTCAGAGCCGCACGCGACGCAGGAATCCGACCCGCTCGTACGCCTTCGCCAGTGTCGCCTCGGCAACCTCGGATGCCCGCTGTGCGTTCGCCGCCAGCAGTCGGTCCAGCTCCGCCGGGTCGCCGAGCAGCTCGAGAGCGCGCGCACGTACCGGCTCGAACTCGCCGATCACGACCTCCGCGAGCCCCTTCTTCAGGTCGCCGTAGCCGCGCCCGTCGTACTCGTTCGCGACCGCCTCGATGCTCTGTTCGCTGAGCGCCGCGTAGATCGCCAGGAGGTTGGAGACGCCGGGCTTCTCCTCCCGGTCGAAGCGCACGACGGAGTCCGTATCGGTCACCGCGCGCATGATCTTCTTGCGCGTGACACTCGGCTCGTCGAGCAGCAGGATGAGCCCAGCCACCGAATCGGACGATTTCGACATCTTCGACGTCGGACTCTGCAGATCGTAGATGCGGGCGGTGTCCTTCTGGATGATCGCCCGCGGCACCACGAATGTCTCACCGAATCGCGAGTTGAAGCGCTCCGCCAGGTCACGGGTGAGCTCGACGTGCTGCCGCTGGTCGTCGCCCACCGGCACGTCCACGGCGTCGTAGAGCAGGATGTCCGCAGCCATCAGCACCGGGTACGTGAACAGGCCGACGCTGGTCGAGTCCGCGCCGTACCGCGACGACTTGTCTTTGAACTGCGTCATGCGCCCGGCCTCACCGAACCCCGTGATGGTGTTCAGCACCCAGGCGAGTTCGGCGTGCGCGGGCACGTGCGACTGCACGAACAGCGTCGAAGCCGTCGGGTCGATGCCGGCGGCGATGTACTGAGCGGCCGTGCGCCGGGTCTTCTCCGCCAGTTCCTTCGGGTCCTGCGGCACCGTGATGGCATGCAGGTCGACGACGCAGAAGAACGCGTCGTGGCTGTTCTGCAGCTCACGCCACTGCAACAGCGCGCCGATGTAGTTGCCGAGGTGCAACGAATCGCTCGACGGTTGGATGCCGGAGAAAAGGCGTGGCTTGCTCATGGGTTCCTTACGTGTGGTGCTGTCTTCAGAGCGCGTAGTCGACGACGACGGGGGTGTGATCCGACCATCGTTCCGCGTACGACGGCGCCCGGTCGACGTGGTAGTCCACGACCTTGCCGGCGAGCTTCGGCGTCGCGAGCTGGTAGTCGATGCGCCACCCGGTGTCGTTGTCGAACGCCTGGCCACGCCAGGTCCACCAGCTGTACGGGCCGTCGACCTCACCGGCCCACTTGCGGCCGACGTCGACCCAGCCGTACCCGGCGCCGTCGTTGTAGTGCTCGTCGTCTTCCGCACCGAGGATCTTGTCAAGGTACGCGCGCTCCTCCGGCAGGAACCCGGCGCGTTTCACGTTGCCCTTCCAGTTCTTGATGTCGAGGGTGCGGTGGCCGATGTTGAGGTCGCCCATCACGGCGGCCAGTTCGTTGTGCTCGGGCAGTGCCTTCATGCGGGCATCCATCGCGTCGAGGAATCGGTACTTGTAGACCTGCTTCTCGGTGCCCGCCTCTCCGGAGGGCACGTATGCGCTCACCACCGTGACGATGCTTCCGTCGACCTCGTAGTCCGCCTCGAGCCAGCGCCCGGCGGTGTCGAAGTCCTCGTCGCCGAGCTCGACACGGTGAATGGATGCCTTGCCGCGGCTCGCCAGCGCAACCCCGGCTCGCCCCTTCGCGGTGGCCGCATCGTGCAGCACATCCCACTCCTCACCGAGCAGGCCGGTCAGGTCGTCAGTGGAGGCGCGCACCTCCTGCAGAGCGAGGATGTCCACACCGCGCTTGTCGAGCCACGCGCCCATTCCGCGCCGGAATGCGGCTCGGATGCCGTTGACGTTGACCGTGGCAATGCGGAGCGTGCGGCGGGAAGGCATGCGTAAAAGATTAGCCGGGGCCGCCGACATCCTTCGTGCGGTGGTGGTTGCCGGCCTCCGACCGCTCCGCCTCGCCGACGACGGCTTCCATCCACCAGCTGCGCTTCTTCGGCGGCGTCGGCGCGGGTTCGCGGGCGACGTCTTCCAGCCGTTGGTGTGCGTCGCGCACCTCCCGGTTCGCGAACCACTTGGCCAGTCCACGAGCCCTCGCAGCCTTCCGCTCGGCATCCTCCACCCGGGTCTGGGCGACCAGCAGCCTCGCCGACCGTTCGGCCAGCGCCTTCTCATAGGCGAGCTGCTCCGGCGTGCGTCTGCGCGGCTCGATGCGGTGGTCGGACATCCCGACAGCGATCCATGCCGCGGCGAGCAAGATCATCCGGCAGATCATGTTGAACCACAGCAAGAGCCCGACGAACACGGCGAACGTCGCCAGCAACGGATTGCGGGTGACGCCGCCGATCAGCAGGCCGCCCAGAACGCTGAGACCGCTGAGCGCGACAGCACCGAGCAGCGGACCGAGCACGAGGAACCGCCACGGGATGACCACGCGGGAGAGCACGCGGTACATCGCCACGAGCACGAAATAGTTCAGTGCGATCGAGACCGCGAAGCCGACTGCCCGGGCGAAGAAGTTCGGCCAGAAGCCGCTGTCGATGCCGAACAGGCCGAGCACGAACGTGATCGCCTCGGTGGTGATCAGGGTGATGGATGCCGAAACGATGAGCACCACACCGAACACGATCGCCAGGCCGAGGTCGGTGATCTTCTGCAGGGCGTAGTTGCGTTCGTCGCGCTCGAGGTCGAACATCGCCCGCACGGCCTGGCGGGTGTAGTACAGCCAGGCGATCGCGGTCCAGAGCAGGCCGATGAGCGCGATGATGCTCGTCCAGCCGAAGGTCGTACCGAGCGATTGAAGCGCATCCTGGCTGATCACGCCCTCGTGGCCGTCGGTCCCGATCAGGCCTGGCACGGCCTCGTTGATGATCTTCACGAGCGCCCGGAAGAGGTCCGTGTTGCTCGTGAGCCAGTATCCGGCGATCGAGAAGCCCACCCAGAGTGCGGCGAAGATCGCGAACAGCGACTGGTACGACATGCCCGCCGTGCGGAGATTGCCGTCGTTGTGCGAGAACTGGATCCACACCCGGTACGGCTTCAGCGCCGTGACCCAGCGCCACCAGCGGTTGACCTTCCGCACGGGCCTGGCCAACCTGTCGCGCAGCGGGTCGGCGAACTCCTCCAGCCGTTCCGTGAGTTGTTCCCGCTCGTGCTGGGCCTCCGCGCGGAGCCGTTCGATGCGGCGGTGCTCGGCTGGATCCGGATGAGCGACAACGGATGCCTGTGCCCCGGCTCCCGCGCCCGTCCCGCGTCCCCCGGGCGGAGCATCCGTCGACTTCGCGTTCCGCCGCGCCACGGCCTCAGCCTATGGGCGATCGAAGGTCGGCGATGGGAGCGAGCGGCGACGATCCACCGGATCGTCGCTTATAGCTCGACCGCGCGCGGCATAGGCTGGGACCCGTGTCGATCCAGATCGCGGGCATCGGCGTTGGCCACGGCGTCGCCGTCGGCCCCGCCCTGCGCATGCCGGACCCGATCGGCGAGCCCGACGACGTGGAGTCTCACGCGGAGGCATCCGACGAATACCGCCGGGTCGTCTCCTCGTTGGAGGCGGTGACGGACGAACTCGTCGAGCTCGGGCACCAGGCAGGCGGTGACGCCGAGGAGATCCTCGAGGCACAGTCGCTGATGGCGCAGGATCCGGCGGTGGTGGATGACATCCGGCAGCGGATCGGCGACGGCAAGACCGCCGAACGCGCCGTGTTCGAGGCCTACGAGGAGTACGCGAAGGTGCTCGAGGGCCTGGGCGAGAACCCTGCGGCTCGCGGTGCCGACGTGCGCGACGTCGCCAGGCGTGTGATCGCGAGGCTGCGCGGAGTCGCCCTCCCCACGGTGCCGCGCTCTGACGCACCGTTCGTGCTCGTGGCGCACGACCTCGCGCCGGCCGACACGGCGACTCTCGACCTCAGCAGGGTGCTCGGGGTAGTCACACGCGACGGCAGCAACTCGTCGCACACGGCCATCCTCGCCCGCAACAAGAACCTCGTCGCCGTCGTCGGAGCCGCGGGCAGCGACGCCATCGTCAACGGCCAGACGGTGATCGTCGACGCCGAACACGGCCGGGTGGTGATCGATCCGGATGAGCAGTCCGTCGCCGCCGCCGCGGAGCGGGGCGGCACCGTCGCGGCCCCCCGCCCTCTGACCCCCGGCGCGCTGGCGGACGGCACGCCCGTTCCGCTCCTGGCCAACGTCGGCGCCCCGGAAGAGGCCGCGCCGGCCGTCGCGCTCGGAGCCGAGGGCGTCGGACTGTTCCGCACCGAGTTCCTCTACCTGGATGCCCGCAAAGCGCCGCCCGTCGACCTCCAGCGGTCCCGCTACCGCGACCTCATGGCCGCGTTCCGGGGTCGCAAGGTCGTGGTGCGTGTGCTGGATGCCGGCGCCGACAAGCAGCTCGCCTTCCTCGGACACACGCACGAGGAGAATCCCGCGCTCGGGCGTCGCGGCATCCGTGCCCTGCGAGAGCACGAGGGCGTGCTGCGCGACCAGCTCGCGGCGCTCGCCGGCGCCCAGGAAGACACCGGCGCCGACCTGTGGGTGATGGCACCGATGGTCGCGGACGTCGCCGAAACGGCCTACTTCGTGGAGCTCGCCCGCTCACTCGAACTGAGCACAGTGGGCATCACGGTAGAGGTCCCCTCCGCGGCGGTGCTCGCCGACCAGCTCGTGCCCCTGTGCGACTTCGTCAGCATCGGCACGAACGACCTCACGCAGTACGCGCTGGCCGCCGACCGGATGCTCGGATCCGTCGCGCAATACCAGAATCCCTGGCATCCCGCCGTGCTCCGCCTGATCAAGATGATCGGGGATGCCGGCCGCGCATCGGGCACGCCCGTCGGCGTGTGCGGTGAGGCAGCATCCGACCCGCTGATGGCCGTCGTGCTGGTCGGGCTCGGCGCAGAAGACCTCTCCATGTCGCCCGGCGCGCTCGCCGACGTGCGGGCCACGCTCGCCAAGGTCACCCTCGAGCAGGCCCGCGATCTGGCCGCACGCACACTGGCGCAGACGAGCGCAGCGGATGCCCGTGCCGTCGTCGCCGAGGCCCTCGCCTGACCATCTCGCCCATAGTCTGGATCGATGGACGCCAAGCAACAGCCCCTCGACCGCACCTCCGCTGACGCATTGCGCGCCGAGGGCCTTCGTCTCGGACTCGTCGACGGCAGCGACCACGCCGCGCTCGCCGCGTGGGACGAGGCCGACTACCGAGGGTTCCACGACCGTCGCCCGGAGCCGGAGACGGTCGACGAGCACGTGCGGCACACGGCGTACCGCCGCATCGTGGGCGTGTGGGACGACGGCATCCTGGAGTCTGACGTTCCGGTCGCGACGGTCTCCACGTGGGTCGGCGATCTCACGGTGCCCGGCGGCGCGGTGCTGCCTTCCTGGGCGGTCAGCTCCGTCACCGTTGCCCCGACGCATCGCCGCCGCGGCGTCGCCCGCGCGATGCTCGAGGGAGAACTGCGCATCGCGGCGGCGGCCGGAGTTCCGATGGCCTCGCTCACGGTGTCGGAGGCGACCATCTATGAGCGCTACGGATTCGGACCGGCCACGCAGACGGCCGACCTCACGATCGACACGCGGCGTGCAGGGTGGGCGCATCGGCAGGCATCGGCCGGCCGGCTCGCGTTCGTGTCGTTGCAGACGATCGCCGACACCTGCCGCGACGTCTTCGAGCGCGCCCGGCTGAAGACCCCGGGCGAGATGACGCTCGACGACTTCATCTGGGGTCAGCGTGCGGGAATCCTGGGCGACCGCGACAAGAAGAGCGCTTCGCTGCGAGCGGTGCGCTACGACGACGAGCACGGCGTGCCACAGGGCTTCGTCGTGTACTCGCTCAAGGCCGACAGCAGCGACTTCGCGAACCACACGGTCGACATCCGCTACCTGCGTGCGGCGACCGACGAGGCGTACGCGGCGCTCTGGCGCTTCCTCCTCGAACTCGACCTCGTCGGCACGGTCAAGAACGAGATCGCAACCGCTGACGAGCCGGTGCTGTGGATGATCCGCGACCAGCGGGCCGCGACCGTTGTGCTCCGCGACCACCACTGGCTGCGCATCCTCGACGTGAAGACCGCGCTCGAGGCACGACGTTACGGCCGCCCAGGATGGCTGGCCCTCCGCATCGAGGACCGCCTCGGCTTCGCGTCCGGCACGTACCGTGTCGATGTGCAGGCCGACGGCTCGGCGGCCGTCGAGCAGACGGATGCCGCACCCGACCTCAGCATGGATGTCGCGACGCTCTCAGCGCTCTACCTCGGCGCGTGGCGCACCTCGACGCTCGCCCGTGCCGGACGCGTGACCGAGCTCACGCCGGGCGCGGCCCAGCGCTTCGATGCGGCATTCCGCGCCGACGAGGCGCCCACGCTGAGCTTCAGGTACTGAGTTTCAGGTACTGCGGGCTGCCGCTCAGCGCTTCCCGCGCATGATCGCCTGCTTCACCTCGGCGATCGCCTGCGTCACCTGGATGCCGCGGGGGCAGGCATCCGTGCAGTTGAAGGTAGTGCGGCAGCGCCACACGCCTTCTTTGTCGTTGAGGATGTCGAGGCGCACCTGCGCGGCGTCGTCGCGCGAGTCGAAGATGAAGCGGTGTGCGTTCACGATCGCGGCCGGACCGAAATACTGCCCGTCGGTCCAGAACACCGGGCACGACGACGTGCACGCCGCGCAGAGGATGCACTTCGTGGTGTCGTCGAAGCGCGCCCGGTCGGCGACGGACTGGATGCGCTCCTTGCCCTCCGGCGGAGCCGAGTTGGCCTGCAGGAACGGCTGCACCTCGCGGTAGGAAGCGAAGAACGGCTCCATGTCGACGACGAGGTCCTTCTCCAGCGGGAGTCCCTTGATGGCCTCGACGTAGATCGGCTTCTGAACGTCGAGGTCTTTGATCAGGGTCTTGCAGGCGAGCCGGTTGCGGCCGTTGATGCGCATGGCATCCGACCCGCACACACCGTGCGCGCAGGAGCGGCGGAACGTGAGCGAGCCGTCCTGCTCCCACTTGATCTTGTGCAGTGCGTCGAGCACGCGGTCGGTCGGATACACCTCGACGTCGAAGTCCTGCCAGTGCGGCTCGGTGTCCACGTCAGGGTCGAAGCGCCGCACGATCAGCGTCACGATGAACGACTTGATTGCGTCGGACGAGTCGGATGCCTGTACCTTCTCGGGCGCGTCGGTCGAGGCGTCGGCCACGGCGGTGGACATCAGTACTTCCTCTCCATCGGCTGGTAGCGCGTCACGACGACGGGTTTCCAGTCGAGCTTGATGTGGTCTGCCGCGTTCGACGAGTGCGGGTCGCCGGTGAGGTAGGCCATGGTGTGCTTCATGTAGTTCTCGTCATCGCGCTTCGGGAAGTCGTCGCGCATGTGACCGCCGCGGCTCTCCTTGCGGTTGCGGGCAGAGAACACGACGACCTCGGCGAGGTCGAGCAGGAATCCGAGCTCCACGGCCTCGAGCAGGTCGGTGTTGAACCGCTTGCCCTTGTCTTGTACCTGCACGTTCCGGTAGCGCTCACGCAGGCCGTGGATGGTCTCGGTCACCGTGGCCAGCGTCTCGTCGGTGCGGAAGACCTGCGCGTTGCGGTCCATCTGGTCCTGGAGCTCCTTGCGGATGGCTCCGATCCGCTCGGTCCCGCTGGAGTTCCGCAGGCCCTCGAGCATGTTCCGCACGTCGGCGGCCGGGTCATCCGGAAGCGGAACGAAGTCGGCCGTCTTCACGTACTCGACCGCGTTGCGGCCGCTGCGCTTTCCGAACACGTTGATGTCCAGCAGCGAGTTCGTGCCGAGGCGGTTGGATCCGTGCACAGACACGCACGCACATTCGCCCGCGGCGTAGAGACCGGGCACCACTGTGGTGTTGTCGGCGAGCACCTCGGCGTTGTTGTTGGTCGGGATGCCGCCCATCGCGTAGTGGGCGGTCGGCATGACGGGGACCGGCTCGACGACCGGGTCCACGCCCAGGTAGGTGCGGGCGAACTCGGTGATGTCGGGCAGCTTCGTCTCCAGCACCTCGGCACCGAGGTGCGTGCAGTCCAGCAGCACGTAGTCCTTGTGCGGCCCGGCGCCTCGGCCCTCGAGCACCTCCTGCACCATGCTCCGGGCGACGATGTCGCGCGGCGCGAGGTCTTTGATGGTGGGGGCGTACCGCTCCATGAACCGCTCGCCAGAGGCGTTGCGAAGGATCGCGCCCTCGCCGCGAGCGCCCTCGGTGAGCAGGATGCCCAGACCGTACAGCCCGGTCGGGTGGAACTGGAAGAACTCCATGTCTTCCAGCGGCAGCCGCTTGCGCCAGATGATGCCGACACCGTCGCCGGTGAGCGTGTGCGCGTTGGATGTCGTCTTGTAGATCTTGCCGAAACCACCGGTCGCGAAGATCACGGCCTTCGACTGGAACACGTGCAGCTCTCCGGTGGCGAGCTCGTACGCGACGACACCGGCCGGACGGCGCTTGCCGTCGACCTCGTTCATGACGAGGTCGAGCACGTAGAACTCGTTGAAGAAGTTGATGCCGAGCTTGACGCAGTTCTGGAACAGCGTCTGCAGGATCATGTGCCCGGTGCGGTCTGCGGCGTAGCACGCGCGGCGTACGGCGGCCTTGCCGTGGTCGCGGGTGTGACCGCCGAAGCGACGCTGGTCGATCTTGCCTTCGGGTGTGCGGTTGAAGGGCAGGCCCATGTTCTCGAGGTCGATGACCGCGTCGATGGCCTCCTTCGCGAGGATCTCGGCGGCATCCTGATCGACGAGGTAGTCACCGCCCTTGACGGTGTCGTAGGTGTGCCACTCCCAGTTGTCTTCCTCCACGTTCGACAGCGCGGCGGCCATGCCGCCCTGCGCAGCGCCGGTGTGCGACCGGGTGGGGTAGAGCTTGGAGATGACGGCCGTCTTCGCGTGCGGCCCGGCCTCGATGGCCGCGCGCATGCCTCCGCCTCCGGCGCCGACGATGACGATGTCGAACTGGTGGTAGTGCACGCCGTCGATCACGGCTCCGTCTGCGATCTGTTCAGTCACGTGGATGTCCGTAGCTTTCGGTTCTCTTGCGCCGTCGCGGGCTTACTTGGTGATGGTCGAGCAGAACTGCGGCAGCAGGTGCGCGGGCGTGCCGCTCGGGCACGGGTTGAAGACCGTCACCGTGTACGTGCCCAGCACGATCAGAACGATGACCGCGAGCAGGATCAGCACCTTGAGCGTGCGGTTCACGGTCTTGCCGCGCGCGTAGTCGTTGACGAGCGTGCGCATGCCGTTGCCGCCGTGGATGAGCGCCAGCCACAGCATCAGGCCGTCCCAGACCTGCCAGAACGGGTCGGCCCACTTGCCGGCGACGAACGCGAAGTCGACCGCCTTGATGCCCTGACCGAGCACGAGGTTGACGATGAGGTGCCCGAAGATGAGCACGACGAGCAGCACGCCCGAGACGCGCATGTACACCCATCCCCATTTCTCCCAGTTCACGCCCTTCGAGCGCACGGGACGGGACGGGGAGCGGGGAGCCTCGATGGTGGTCACGACGCGGCCCCCTCGGTGAAGACGTTGTGCAGTTGAACGGGCACGAAGCCGATCATGAGGATGACCCACAGCACGATGACGGTCCAGAACATGAACCGCTGGTATTTGGCGCCCTTGCTCCAGAAGTCGATCAGGATGATGCGGATGCCGTTCAGCGCGTGGAACGCGATCGCCGCGACGAGCGCGGTCTCACCGAGGCCCATGATCGGGTTCTTGTACGTGCCGATGACGGCGTTGTAGGCCTGGGGGCTGATGTTGAGCACGACCGAGTCGAGGATGTGCACCAGCAGGAAGAAGAAGATGGCCACGCCGGTGATGCGGTGCAGCACCCACGACCACATGCCTTCCCGACCCCGATACAGCGTTCCCCCGGGCCGATGAGTGGTCGGCTCGAGAGTGTCTGCCGTTTCTGCCGACACGGACAACCCTCCCTGGTAGGTAGCTTGCGAGCGCTTCTCGCGGCATGGATGCCCGCGGATCCGGCGCGCAGTCAGTTTACGTCCCGCGTCCGCCGCCTCGCTCCTAAGGCCAGCCTAACTGTCTCGACGTCGAGACACTTTCCCCCGCCGCCGGCGGTCGCCGGCGGCGCATCCATCCGTTCAAGTCGCGAAGTCGGTCGTTATGAGCGCTCATAACGACCGACTTCGCGACTTGAACCGGGAAGCGGTGCTGGTTCGGTCAACGCGCCAGCGCGCGGCGCACCCGGTCCACGAGTTCGGCGGGCTTCGCCAGGAGCGGTGCCGTCACCTCAATGACCTCCCAGCCGGCGGCGCGCAACGCTGCGAGGCGCTCGACGTCGCGCGCCCAGGATGCTCCATGCAGCATCCCGAGGTACTCGATGGCAACCTTCTTCTCCCGGTAGACCATGTCGACGCAGCCGAGGAACCTTCCGGACGCATCAAAGACGTCGGCGTTCAGCTCCGGCTCGGGAAGACCGGCGCGAACGAGTTCGAAGCGCACCGCCGACTCCCGGGGCGACCAGGAGTCGAGGCGTATGAACGTGAGCGCCTCCCTGAGGTTCGCAGCGCCTCTGCGACGTCCGGCTGCAGCCGCTGCCCGGAGCTGGTCGAGTGTCGTCAGCGGTGCCTTGCCCACGTCCGGTCGCCCGATCCCCGGGCGCCAGACCCGGCAGAAGTAGTCCCCGAGGGCGATGAGGTCTCGGAGGCCGAGAGTGCCGAGGCTCGCCCATGTGGTCGCGGGTGATGAAACCGGCAGACCGTCCACTTCGCGAATGGTCGCCATCTTCGGCTGAGCGCGGTGGCGCACGATTCCCTGCGTCCGTGGCACCGGACCCGAGCCGAGCACACTGACATGGAGGTCGAGGTCGCATCCGTCGGCAGGGTCGCCGAACTCGGTGAAGACCAACGGCAGGGGAGCGCCGTAAGCCGACGCCGCGGTCTGGTGGCTGAAGAAGTGTCGTGGCCGCATGAGCGGCAGGTACTGCCTGGCACGAGCGAGCCGTGCTCGCCTCTGCAAGGCATAAGGGTCGAGTTCCTCCTCCTGTGGGTCGTCCTGAATCAGACTCCGTACTCCGTAGAACGGCCGTGACAGGTCCGACCCGCGCAGGCGCCTGAGGGACGCTCCGGCACGCACCGCCTGCGCGACGCTGAACTCCGCCGCGATGCCGTCTGGAAGCGCGCCTCGGGTCCTCATCGCTCCACCATGGCCGAATGCCTGCTCGCCCACCCGGGTTATCCACCGACCACCGCGGTCAGCGCCGACCCGACCGGTTCAAGTCGCGAAGTCGGTCGTTATAAGCGCTCATAACGACCGACTTCGCGACTTGAACCGGAGGGACTCAAGCGCCGGAACGGCGGCACCGTCGGCACAATGGGGACATGGCTCTTGCGGATGTCTCCATCGGCGTCGCCGGCACGCTCGGTCCCGAGGCGCTTGCGCGGCTCGCACCGGTCGTCGAACGCTGCGGCTTCCGGTCGCTCTGGGTGAACGACACCCCCGGCGGCGACTCGCTGGCGGCGCTGGCGGCGGCAGCGGATGCCACGAGCCGGCTCACGCTCGCAACCGGCGTCATCCCTGTCGACCGCAGGCATCCCGACGAGGTCGTCGGCGCGGTGAAGCGGCTGCAGCTCCCCGAGGATCGACTGGTGCTCGGGATCGGCGCCGGCGCGGCGCGGAACGGCGCGCTCTTCCTGGTGGAAACCGCGGTCGCCGAACTCCGCGAGGGAACCCGGGCTCCCGTGCTGGTCGGGGCCCTCGGGCCGAAGATGCGACGGCTCGGAGCGGAGCGGGGCGACGGCGTCCTGCTGAGCTGGCTGACGCCCGAGGTCGCGGCCGAGCAGGCGTCGACCGCACGGTCGTCCGCGGCGGCGAACGGAGCATCCGGATGCCGCGTCGCGCTCTATGTGCGCACCGCCCTCGATGCGTCGGCCGATGACCGCCTGGCAGAGGAAGCCGGTCGATACGCCGGATATCCGGCGTACGCGGCGAACTTCGAGCGGTTGGGCATCCGTGCGCAGGACACCGTGCTGGACGCCTACACGTTCGGTGATCGCATCGGTCGCTACCGGGACGCGGTCGACGAGGTCGTTCTGCGGGTGATCGCGCCGTCCGATTCGGTCGACGATCACATCCGATTCGTGGAGGCGGCAGCGGACCTGCTCAGCTGACAGCTCCGCCGCACACCTATCCTGAGAGGCATGAGCGCGCTGCCCCTGCAGGACTTCTACTGCATCATTCCCGCCGGCGGTGTCGGGTCTCGGCTCTGGCCGCTGTCCCGCGCCGACGCGCCGAAGTTCCTGCACGACCTCACCGGTTCGGGCTCGACGTTGCTGCGAGCCACGTGGGACCGGCTCGCGCCGTTGAGCGGCGCACAGCGGGTCATGGTCGTCACCGGCCGAGCGCACCGCGCCGCGGTCGAGGGGCAGATCCCCGCGCTCGCCGACGCGAACATCGTGCTGGAGAGCGAGCCGCGTGAGAACACCGCGGCCATCGGGCTCGCCGCGGCCATCCTTGAGCGGCGGGAGCCCGGCGTGATCATCGGCTCGTTCGCCGCCGACCACGTGATCGGCAACGAGCCGCTGTTCCGGGCTGCCGTCATCGAGGCGGTCAAGTCGGCCCGAGCCGGATACATCACCACCATCGGCATCACGCCGACCGAACCCGCGATCGGCTTCGGCTACATCCACGTCGGCGAGCCGCTCAAGATCGAGGGCGCCACATCGACCCGGCAGGTGATCTCGTTCGTCGAGAAGCCGAACCTGAAGACGGCCACGAAGTACCTGAAGAGCGGCGACTACCTCTGGAACGCGAGCATGTTCATCGCGAAGGCGTCGGCGCTGCTCGATCAGATCGGCTCGTCGCAGCCGGAACTCCTGGCGGGATTGCTCGAGCTGGCCGAGGCCTGGGACGACCCGGCCACGCGCGGACCGGCCGTCGACCGCATCTGGCCCGGCTTGAAGAAGATCGCGATCGACTACTCGGTTGCAGAACCTGCCGCCGCGGCGGGCAAGCTGGCCGTCATCCCCGGTCACTTCGCGTGGGACGACGTGGGCGACTTCGCCTCCCTCGCCAAGCTGAACAGCGGCGGCCGGGCGACCGACCTGGCCATCCTCGGTGAGAACGCCCGTGTTCTCTCGGATGCCTCCAGCGGCATCGTCGTCAGCCAGACCGGCCGCGTGATCAGCCTGATCGGCATCCAGAACGTGGTCGTCGTCGACACCCCGGATGCCTTGCTGGTGACGACCAGCGAGAACGCGCAGCGCGTGAAATCGGTGGTGGAGGCGCTGCGCCTGACCGGTTCGACCGAGGTCCTGTAGCGGCACGGCGTGCACTTTTGAGCATCAGATTGGCTGTCGCTGCTCAAAAGAAACAAGATGATAACGGCGACGGCAGGAACTCCATACCGGAATCCAAGGCGTTCGTAACGTTGAGTAACGTCGCTTGGGCGGCGTCTCGCGCGCCCGCGCATCTTCTTCTACGTGGAGGACAACGTGACATTCAAAGTACGCAAGGTAGCGCTCGCGGGACTCGCCGCAGCCAGCGCGCTCGCCCTCCTGGCCGGCTGCGGTCAGGCGCCGTCGTCGAGCAGCACGACGAAGGCGGCATCCAAGTTCCTGCCTTGCATGGTCTCGGACAACGGCGGGTTCAACGACCACTCGTTCAACCAGCTCGGCTACGAGGGACTGGTCGACACCGCTAAGAAGCTCGGCACCACGTACAAGAAGGCGGAGTCGAAGACCGCCAGCGACTATGCGCCGAACATCAACAGCATGATCGACCAGAACTGCAACCTGATCATCACCGTCGGTTTCAACCTCTCCGATGCCACGAAGAAGGCCGCTGCGGCGAACACCAGCACCGACTTCGCGATCATCGACGACAACGAGTTCACCGCCCCGAACGTGAAGTCGATCATCTTCAACACGGCGCAGGCAGCGTTCCTCGGCGGCTACGCGGCGGCCAGCTACTCCAAGACCGGAGTCGTCGGCACGTTCGGCGGCATGCAGATCCCGACCGTGACCATCTTCATGGACGGCTTCGTCGACGGAGTCAAATACTTCAACCAGCAGAAGGGCAAGAACGTCCAGGTCGTCGGCTGGAACGTCGACAGCCAGAAGGGCTCCTTCACCGGTGGATTCGACGCCAACGACACGGCGAAGCAGGTCGCGCAGGGCATCATCGACCAGAACGCCGACGTGATCCTGCCGGTCGGCGGTCCGATCTATCAGTCGGCCGCACAGGCGATCGACGAGGCGAACAGCTCCGGCAAGAGCATTGCCATGCTCGGCGTCGACGCGGATGTCTACAACACCGACCCGAGCGTGCGCTCGATCCTGCTGACCTCGGTCATGAAGGGCATCAAGCCGTCGACGTCTGCCGTGATCGAGCAGTCCGCCGCCGGCAAGTTCTCGAACGCTCCTTACGTCGGAACCCTGAAGAACGACGGCGTTGGCCTCGCACCGTTCCACGATTTCGCGTCGAAGGTCGACCCGAACCTGAAGTCCGAACTGGACAAGATCAAGTCCGGCATCATCGATGGTTCGATCAAGGTCACCTCGCCGGCGTCGCCGAAGTCCTGATCAGCACCTTCGTCAGCCAGGCCGGGAGGGCCTCGATAACGAGGCCCTCCCGGCGCTTACGTCGCATCCCGGCACCGAGGGAGCGCCGTTCTTGCGGTCGCAACGGAGCGACCCCCGAAAGGTAGATTGACCCCATGAAGCTCGAACTTCGCGGCATCACGAAGCGATTCGGCTCCCTCACCGCCAACGATCACATCTCGCTCACCGTCGAGCCGGGTGAGATCCACTGCATCCTCGGCGAGAACGGCGCGGGCAAGTCCACGTTGATGAACGTGCTCTACGGTCTGCTGCAGGCCGACGAGGGCGAGATCCTCCTGGACGACGTCGTGCAGCACTTCGACGGACCGGGCGACGCGATGAAGGCCGGCATCGGCATGGTGCATCAGCACTTCATGCTCATCCCGGTGTTCACCGTCGCCGAGAACGTGATGCTGGGCAACGAGAGCACCGGTTTCGCGGGCTTCCTCAACCACAAGGAAGCTCGCACGCGCGTGCAGGAGATCTCGTCGCGGTTCGGTTTCGACGTCGACCCGGACGCGCTCATCGAGAACCTGCCGGTCGGCGTGCAGCAGCGTGTGGAGATCATCAAGGCGCTCTCCCGTGACGCGAAGGTGCTGGTCTTCGATGAGCCGACTGCGGTGCTGACTCCGCAGGAGACCGACGAGCTCATGGCCATCATGAGGCAGCTGAGAGACGCGGGCACCGCCATCGTCTTCATCACCCACAAGCTCCGCGAGGTGCGCGAGGTCGCCGACCGCATCACGGTCGTGCGGCTCGGCAAGGTGGTGGGCGAGGCATCCCCGACTGCCAGCAACGCGGAGCTCGCCTCGCTCATGGTCGGCCGGGCCGTGGAGCTGAAGGTGCAGAAGGAGGCGGCGAAGCCGGGCGTGGCCGCTCTGCAGGTTCGCGGCCTCACGGTCGTCGACCATCTCGGCCAGCTCGTGGTCAATGACGTCGACTTCGAGGTGCGCGCCGGCGAGATACTCGCCATCGCGGGTGTGCAGGGCAACGGCCAGACCGAGTTGACCGAGGCGCTGCTCGGACTGCAGGAACACGTCGAGGGCGAGATCGTTCTGGACGGCAAGACGATCAGCGGAGAGGGCGTGCGCAAGGTACTGGAGGCCGGAGTCGGCTTCGTGCCAGAGGACCGCAACGAGGACGGCCTGGTCGGCGGGTTCTCGATCGCCGAGAACCTCATGCTCGACCGTTCCGACTCCGCGCCGTTCGTCAAGGGCGGCGGGCTCCAGCTCGGCTACCGCGCCAGGTTCGCCGCCGAGAAGGTGCGTGAGTTCGACGTGCGGGCGCAGGGCATCGATACCCCGGTCGGCACGTTGTCCGGCGGCAACCAGCAGAAGGTGGTGCTCGCTCGCGAACTGAGCCGCGACTTGCGTCTGCTCGTCGCCGCGCAACCGACCAGAGGTCTCGACGTGGGATCGATCGAATTCGTGCACAAGCGCATCGTGGAGGCTCGCGACTCCGGCATCCCGGTCATCGTCGTCTCCACCGAACTCGACGAGGTCGACGCCCTCGCCGACCGGATCGCGGTCATGTACCGGGGCGGCATCGTGGGCATCGTCCCTGCCGGGACCGATCGTGAGACGCTCGGCATCATGATGGCGGGCGAGCATCCGGATGCTCCGCACGAGCCTCCGCCCGCGCCGCGCGATCTGGACGACGCCAGCGACGACGCCGGGTCGAGAGGAGAGGCCGCGTGAGCGACCAGAACGCGGCGGACGCCGCGGGCAGAGCGGATGTCGCACTCGAGACGGGTGCGCGGGTTGCGCCCGACGACCAGCAGCCGAACCGGTGGAACGACGCGCTGCGACAGATCGTCGGGGGAAGCGTCGTCATCTCGATTCTTGCCGTCGTGCTCGCCCTCATCGTCGGAGCCATCCTGATCGCGGTCACCGATCCGGGAGTGCAGAAGGCCGCCGGCTACTTCTTCGCCCGTCCGGGCGACACCTTCCAGGCGATCTGGAACGTCGTCTCCGGCGCGTACACCTCGCTCTTCCAGGGAGCGATCTACAACTTCGGGCGGCCGACGTTCGCGGCGGGCATCCGTCCGTTCATGGACACGCTCACCTACGCGACGCCGCTCATCGTCGCAGGGCTCGGCGTCGGGCTCGGGTTCCGTACCGGTATCTTCAACATCGGCGGCCAGGGCCAGATGCTGATCGCCGCGGCGTTCTGCGGGTGGATCGGCTGGTCGTTCCAGCTGCCCCCGGTGCTGCACCTGATCGTCGCGATCGCCGCCGGCTTCGTCGGCGGAGCGTTCTGGGCTGCGATAGCCGGTGTGCTCAAGGCACGCACCGGGGCGCACGAGGTGATCGTCACGATCATGCTCAACTGGATCGCGTTCTACCTCATCTCCTACCTTCTGCGCACGCCCGGCGCGCTGCAGGCGCATGGATCGAACAATCCGAAGTCGCCCGCGATCCTGCCGAACGCGGTGCTCCCGCCGCTGTTCGGGCCGCAATACCAACTGCACTGGGGCTTCGTGATCGCCATCGCAGCGACCGTCGTCGTCTGGTGGCTGCTCGAGCGATCCAGCCTCGGATTCAAGTTCCGCGCAGTCGGCGAGAATCCGAACGCGGCCAGGGTCGCCGGAATCAGCGTGAACGCCGCCATCGTCTGGTCGATGGTCATCGGCGGAGGCCTCGTCGGACTCGCCGCCGTCGACCAGGTGCTTGGCACGACCAGCGGTGGCTTCGGATCATCCATCGACGCCGGCATCGGTTTCGACGCCATCACCGTCGCGCTGCTCGGTCGTTCCCGTCCCCTCGGCATCTTCATCGCCGGCGTGCTGTTCGGCGCGTTCAAGGCGGGCGGGTTCCTCATGCAGGCCGCCAACGGCATCCCGATCGACATCGTGCTCGTCGTGCAGTCGCTCATCGTGCTGTTCATCGCAGCCCCGCCGCTGGTGCGTGCCATCTTCCGACTTCCGACTCCCGGTAGGCGACCGCCGCAGAAGAAGGCGCCGGCGACGCCGGCCTCCCTGGCACCGAAGGAGGTGGCAGCGAAGTGACGACCACCGTCGACCACACGATCCCGGATGCGTCTCCGATCGTTCTCGAGAAGAAGGTCGTGCGCAGCTACAAGACGCCGATCATCCTCACAGTCGTGACCGTGCTCGCGATCGTGCTCTTCGTGATTTTCCGCCGCGGCGGTGACACAACGTTCACGTTCGCCGGAGGGCGGATCGCGCCGAGCCTGCCGGAGCTCGTGCTTCCCACCACGCTGACGTGCATCATCCTCACTCTGGTCCTGGCGGTGATGGCGGCTGCGAGCTGGTGGCTCCTCGTGCGCTTCGCCAGGGTGCCGTTGTGGTACTCCGCGGTCTTCTCCTTCTTGTTCGTCGTCTCGTTCCTCACCTGGGCGGCCGGAGACAACTCCAGGCCGCTGCCGATCACGAGCCTGTTGCTCGGAACGGTCAGCCTGAGCGTGCCGTACATCTTCGGCGCGCTCGGCGGGGTCATCTCCGAACGCAGCGGCGTCGTCAACATCGCTATCGAGGGTCAGCTGCTCGGCGGTGCGTTCCTCGGAGCGGTCGTGGCGAGCATGACCCGTTCGCTGTGGCTCGGCCTGCTCGCGGCGCTCGTCGCCGGCGTGCTCGTATCGTTCGTGCTCGCGGCCTTCGCGATCAAGTACTACGTCGATCAGGTGATCGTCGGCGTCGTCATCAACGTTCTCGTGCTCGGCCTGACGAACTTCTTCTACAGCCAGGTGCTCGCGAAGGATGCGAGCCTCCTGAACGATCCACCGCTGTTGCCGGCCATCCCGATTCCGGGGTTGAGCGCGATCCCGGTGATCGGTCCTGTGCTCTTCGACCAGTCGATCATCGTTTACCTGATGTACATCGCGGTCGCCGCTGTTTACATCGGACTGTTCCACACCAGGTGGGGGCTCCGTCTGCGGTCGGTGGGCGAGCATCCGCAGGCCGCCGACACGGTGGGCATCAACGTGACGGGCACTCGGTTCTGGAACGTCTCGCTGGCCGGCGCCATCGTCGGCCTCGGCGGTGCGTACTTCACGCTCGGGTCGGTCGGCTCGTTCAGCCAGGACATGACGGGGGGCCAGGGCTATATCGCGCTCGCCGCCGTCATCTTCGGCCGCTGGGATCCGATCCGCGCCACCCTCGCCGCCCTGCTATTCGGTTTCGCGAGCAACCTGCAGTACACGCTCGCGGCGGTCGGATCGCCCGTGCCGAGCGAGTTCCTGCTGATGCTCCCCTACGTGGTCACGATCCTCGCGGTCGCGGGCTTCGTGGGATACGTGCGCGGGCCGGCGGCATCCGGAAAGCCCTACATCAAGTCGTGAGCGACGAGGCACGAGGAGTGACGAAGCAATGAGTGACGATACGACGCCCTTCTCGGGCGATATCGACTGGGGCGCGCTCCGCGCCGAGGCCGAAGAAGCCATGAGGAGCGCGTACGTTCCGTACTCCCGTTTCCCGGTGGGGGCCGCGGCACTCGCCACGGATGGCCGCGTGATCGCCGGCTGCAATGTCGAGAACGCGAGCTACGGGCTCACGCTGTGCGCGGAGTGCTCGCTCGTCTCGATGCTGCACATGACCGGCGGCGGCCAGCTCGTCGCGTTCACGTGCGTGAACGGCGAGGGTGAGGTCATCATGCCGTGCGGCCGGTGCCGTCAGCTGCTGTACGAGCACTCGGTGCCGGGCATGCTTCTGGAGACCGTGTCGGGCATCCGCTCCATCGACGAGGTGATCCCGGATGCGTTCGGTCGCCGGGACCTCGAGGAGTTCCATGGCTGAGCGGTTCGACGCTGCGCGCTGGAGGTTGGAGCGACGGTCCGGTGGACCGTCGCCGCGACGCCAGCGCCTCGACGGCTATGCCGGAGAGGTGGTACAGAAGTGAGCGAGCGGTTCGACGCAGTCGACGTCATACGCGCCAAGCGCGATCACGGCGAGCTCTCCACCGCCGAGATCGACTGGCTGGTGGATGCCTACACGCGCGGCTTCGTCGCCGACGAGCAGATGTCCGCATGGGCGATGGCCGTGCTGCTGAACGGGATGTCGCGGCGCGAGATCCGCGATCTCACACTGGCCATGATCGCCAGCGGCGAGCGGATGAGCTTCGCCGACCTCGGCAAGCCGACCGTGGACAAGCACTCCACGGGCGGTGTCGGCGACAAGATCACCCTTCCGCTGGTGCCGCTCGTGGCATGCTTCGGCGTCGCCGTGCCGCAGCTCTCCGGCCGTGGCCTCGGGCACACCGGCGGCACGCTCGACAAGCTGGAGAGCATCTCGGGGTGGCGGGCATCCCTCAGCAATGAGGAACTCATGGCCCAGCTCCGCGACGTCGGCGGCGCGATCTGCGCTGCTGGCGCCGGTCTCGCGCCGGCCGACAAGAAGCTGTACGCGCTGCGCGACATCACCGGAACGGTCGAGGCGATCCCACTTATCGCCTCGTCGATCATGAGCAAGAAGATCGCGGAGGGAACCGGCTCGCTCGTGCTCGACGTCAAGTTCGGCGCTGGTGCGTTCATGCGTGATCTCGACAAGGCCCGCGAACTGGCGCGAACCATGGTCGGACTGGGACAGGATGCGGGCGTCGCCACCTCCGCGTTGCTCACCGACATGAACGCGCCGCTGGGCAGGGCGATCGGCAACGCGAACGAGGTGCGCGAGTCTGTCGAGGTGCTTGCCGGCGGGGGACCTGCAGACATCGTGGAGCTCACGCTCGCTCTCGCCCGCGAGATGCTGCGCCTGGTCGGCCAGCCCGATGCGGACGTCGAGGATGCGTTGAAGTCGGGCCGGGCCATGGATTCCTGGCGCGCGCTCATCCGTGCGCAAGACGGCGACCCGGATGCCCCGCTGCCGCACCCCAGGGAGACGCACACGGTCACGGCGCAGCGGTCCGGTGTCGTGGCGCGGCAGGACGCGCTCGCGTTCGGCGTCGCCGCCTGGCGGCTGGGCGCAGGACGCGCCAGGCAGCAGGATCCCGTGCTGCACGCGGCCGGCATCGACCTGCACGCGCAGGTCGGCGACCGGGTGTCGGAAGGCGACGCGCTCTTCACACTCGGCACGGACGACCCGGTGCGCTTCGAGCGGGCACTCGAAGCGCTCGAGGGTGCCTGGGACATCGCGGACATCGACCCCGGCCGAGCCGCACCGCGACGCGGCCCGCTCGTGGTCGAGCGGATCGGATGACCGCCTATCCAGCGATGCCCGCGACCCATAATCTGGAGCAATGAGCGAACAGCCCGCCCCCACGGACAGTCCCAACGCCCACCACGTCGTCGACGGTGTCGACGTGCAGACCCTCCCCAAGGTGTCGCTGCACGATCACCTCGACGGAGGCTTGCGGCCGCAGACCATCATCGAACTGGCCGACGACGTCGGCCTTGACCTTCCGGAGACGGATGCCGATGCGCTCGGCGAGTGGTTCACCCGGCAGTCGGACTCGGGCTCGCTCGTGGAGTACCTGAAGACGTTCGATGTCACGACCGCCGTCATGCAGACCCGTGACGGGTTGGCGCGGGTCGCGCGCGAGTTCGTGCTCGACCTCGCCGCCGACGGCGTGGTCTACGGCGAGATCCGCTGGGCGCCCGAGCAGCACCTGGGTCGTGGCCTCAGCCTCGATCAGGCTGTCGAGGCGGTGCAGAGCGGCCTGGAGCAGGGCGTGGCGGATGTGCGTGCCAGCGGTGGGAGCGCAGGTACGAGCATCCGTGTCGGTCAGCTCGTGACGGCGATGCGTCACGCTGATCGTGCGCTGGAGATCGCTCAGCTCGCCGTGCGGCACCGCGACGCAGGGGTGGTGGGCTTCGACATCGCGGGTGCCGAAGCGGGTTTCCCGCCGAGCAATCACCGGGTCGCGTTCGACTACCTCGCCGAGCAGTACTTCCCGGCGACGGTGCACGCGGGGGAAGCCGACGGGCTCGCGAGCATCCAGAGTGCGCTCATCGATGGCAGGGCCCTCCGGCTCGGGCACGGCGTGCGGCTGGCAGAAGACATCACGATCGAACGCCAGGACGACGAGAACATCTATGTGTCGCTCGGGCGGCTGTCGCAGTGGGTGAAGGACCGCGAGATCGCGCTCGAGCTGAGCCCGTCGTCGAACCTGCAGACCGGTGCCATCGCGGCCTGGGGCGATGAGCTCGTCGACCACCCGTTCGATCTCTTGTACCAGCTCGGATTCCGGGTGACCGTGAACACCGACAACCGGCTGATGAGCCACACCACCCTGAGCCGCGAGCTGGCCATCTTGTCGGATGCCTTCGGCTACGACCTCGACGACCTCGAGACGTTCCAGCTCAACGCGGCACGCTCGTCGTTCCTCCCGCTGGAGGACCGGGAAGACATCGCCGAAGCGATCTCCGCCGGATTCGACGCAGCGTAGAAAATCACAGCGTCCTCGCAGGCACGTAACGCTCAAACCCGGCGGGCCTTGACGGAGGGTCGCGATACGCTTGTGATCATGTCGCTTCCGCCGCTGCCCGACTCTGCCATCGACCTCGGTGTGCACGCAGCGGATTGGCGCGCCGCCGTGCGGTTCGCGGGCAACGCACTGCGTCGTTCCGGGGCCACACGCGACAGCTACACCGAACGCATGATCCAGGTCATCGACGAGTTCGGCGCCTACATCGTGATCGCTCCTGGCCTCGCGCTCGCGCATGCGCGACCGGGTCCGGATGTGCTCGCCGACGGGCTCTCGGTCGTCACGCTCGCGACTCCGGTGACGTTCGGGCATCCGCACAACGATCCGGTGAGCGTGGTCCTCGGCTTGGCCGTGGAGACGCCGGATGCCCACGTGCACTCCGTCGCGGAGCTCGCCAACGTGTTCAACGACCCAGAGGCCATTCCCGCGCTGGCCAGCGCGTCCAGCGCGGACGACGTGTGGCGGGTGATCGGTGCATCCGATCTGCCGAGCGACGTCAGCGCTGCCCGGTGAAGCGGGCTGCCCGGTGAAGAAGGTGAAGCGCTGGTGAAGATCGTCGCGATCTGCGGTGCAGGCGTGGGAACATCCGCGATCCTGAAGGTGAACGCCGAGCGGGCGCTCGAGCGCCTGGGGCTCACGGCCGACGTCAGCGCGTCCGACGTCGCGAGCCTCACCACGACGGGATCGGATGCGCAGGTCATCCTCACGTCCCCCGAGCTCGTCGAGCGCATCCCGCGCACGAACGCGGACATCGTCGTGATCGACAACTACTTCGACGTCACCGAGCTGGAGCGCAAGCTCGAAGAGGCCATCGGCTGAGGGCCGCGCATCGGGGGGTCGGGCGCGCTGTAGTAGCTTTGTAGTCGTGGACGCGGTAGACTGGCAGCATTGCGCTGAGCACATGGGGGGAGCGTCACCAGATCACTGTTTCCGAGGCGAACGAAGCGCTCGCAGACGTCGACGCGGTGTGGTTCGATCCGGATCCCCTCAGCCGATCTGGGCGCGGCGTTCGCGTTCTTGGTTATAGCCACAGCAGACGCCCAGTTCTCACGGTCATCCTTGTGCGTCGCGAGAATGGTGCGGGCTACTGGGGAGCGAACGGGTGGGCAGCTAACAGCTCCGATCGGCGCCGGTACGAAAGGGGCGAGTGATGAGCGCTAAGGGTGATGTGGAGGCGGTACAGGCGGAGTCCGAGGTGAACCGGGATCTCGCGCTGCCCGATCAGGTTCAGGGACAGCGCCGCGGTCGTTCGGTGGTGCAGTCAGTGCGCCTCCCAGAAGCCGAGTTCGCCGACATCGAGCGCCTTGCTGGTCAACTCGGCGTACCGGTCAGCGCGTTGATCCGCGGCTGGGTCTTGACCGGGCTTGCCGAGGAACGCAGCACATCGTTGCGCAGCGCTATCGAGCGTCTGGCTGGCGATGCCGACCGACTTCGCCGACTGGCGGCCAGCAGTAACGTTGCCTGAACTCAAATGCGGTCGGTGAGGGTGCGCATGGCTGCGCCCAGCGCCGCGACGCGCGCTTGCGCGGCAGATCGGCGGCCGGCCGCGTTCGGCGCGGCGTCGTCGAACGCGTCGATGTAGATCTTCAGCTTCGGCTCGGTGCCGCTGGGGCGCACCATGACGCGCGATCCGTCCTCGAGCACGATGCGCAGCACATCGCTCGGCGGCAGGTCTGCCGATCCGTCGCGCAGGTCGTCGATATGCGACACCGCGACCTCGCCGAGCACTGCCGGCGGCTGGGCGCGCAGACCGGCCATGACGCGCCCGATGCGCTCGAGGTCGGTGACGCGGATCGAGATCTGGTCGGACGCGTACGCGCCGAAACGTTGCGTGAACTCGTCGAGGCGGTCTGCGATCGTCCTTCCCTCCGTGTGCAGTCGCGTCGCAAGCGCAATAGCCGCCGTGGCAGCCGAGATGCCGTCCTTGTCGCGCACGGTGTCCGGGTTCACGAGGTATCCGAGCGCCTCCTCGTAGCCGAAGACGAGGCCCGGAACGCGGCTGACCCACTTGAATCCGGTGAGCGTCTCCGCGAATCCCAGGCCGTAGGCATCCGCGATAACACGCAGTGCGGGGGAGGAGACGATGGATGCCGCCAGCACGCCGTTCACGCCCGCCGCGTGGGCCCGTTCCGCGGCGGCCCATCCGAGCAGCGTTCCCACCTCGTTGCCGCTCAGCCGCCGGTACCCCTGTTCGGATGCGTCCGGGATCCCGATGGCGAGCCGGTCCGCGTCGGGGTCATTGGCGACCACGAGGCCGGCCTCTGTCTCGCGGGCGAGAGCGAACGCCAGGTCGAGCGCGCCGGGCTCCTCCGGGTTCGGGAACGACACGGTGGGGAAGTCCGGGTCGGGGTCGGCCTGCTCGGCGACCGTGACGGGCGCAGGAAGATGGGCCGCCTCGAACACCGCGCGCGCCGTGGACCATCCGACGCCGTGCATGGCCGTGTACACGACCCGTAACGGCGACGAGGCGGATCCGGCCGTCGACGGCGGCCCGGCGACCGCAGCCGTAGCGGCGATATACGCGTCGACCAGGGACTCATCGGCTAGCTCGTAGGCATCCGATCGCGGCAGGTCGGAGACGCGACCCTGTGCCACCCGGTCGATGCAGGCTGCGATGTCGGCATCCGCAGGCGGGACGATCTGCGAGCCCTCGTCGGCGCCGCCGAGGTACACCTTGTAGCCGTTGTCCCTTGCCGGGTTGTGGCTGGCGGTGACCATGACACCGGCGGATGCGCCGAGGTGCCGCACGGCGAACGCGAGCACCGGCGTGGGCAGCAGACGGGGGAGCAGCACCGCGCGAATGCCGGCGCCCGCCATCAGCTCCGCCGTGTCGCGTGCGAAGACGTCTGAGTTCTTGCGTCCGTCGTAGCCGATGACTACCGATGGCTGCATGTCGTCGCCGGAAGCGGATGCCTGCTCGTTCAGGTACGCCGCCAGCCCGGCCGCCGCCTGGGCGACGAGCACCCGGTTCATGCGGTTCGGCCCGGCAGCGATCTCACCGCGGAGGCCGGCCGTGCCGAACGCGAGGCGGGTGTCGAACCGCGAGTGCAGGTCCTCGAGCGCGTCGGACGACCCGGTGGCCGCGTCATCCACGATGGCCTGCAGCTCGGCGCGCGTCTCGGCATCCGGATCGTCCGCGATCCAGGCGCGCGCCGCCTCGACGACGTCGACGGCGGCCGTGGTCTGCGCCGCCGCGGATCGCGCCGCCGCGTTCTGCCCCGCCCCGCTCTGTCCCGCCGCGTTCACAGCCGCTCCACGATGCGGGCGAGCAGGGCGCTGATCACCGGCTCAGCTGCCTGGCCGGCCTCGATGACCTCGGCATGGCTGAGCGGCTGGTCGGAGATGCCTGCCGCGAGGTTCGTGATCAGCGACATGCCGAGCACCTCCATGCCGGACTGCCGCGCCGCGATCGCCTCCAGCGCCGTCGACATGCCCACGATGTGGCCGCCGATGGTCTTCGCCATCTGCACTTCGGCCGGCGTCTCGTAGTGCGGACCGCGGAACTGCACGTACACGCCCGTCTCGAGTGAGGCATCCACCTCGCGGGCGAGGTCGCGCAGTCGCTTCGAGTAGAGATCTGTGAGATCGACGAAGGTCGCACCCTCCAACGGTGACGACGCCGTGAGGTTGATGTGGTCGCTGATCAGCACCGGAGTGCCGGGCCCCCACGTCTGCTTGATGCCGCCCGCGCCGTTGGTGAGGATCATCGTCTTCGCGCCGGTCGCGGCCGCCGTACGCACGCCGTGCACCACGGAGCGAACGCCATGGTCCTCGTAGAAGTGCGTGCGCGCACCGAGCACGAGCGCATGCTTGCCGTTCGGCAGCCGCACCGACCGCAGCGTGCCGACGTGCCCCGGCACGGCCGGCGGACGGAACCCGAGGATGTCCGTCGCCGGCACCGTGGCCACTGTCTCGCCGACGAGGTCGGCGGCTTTGCCCCAGCCGCTGCCCAGTGTCAGGGCGATGTCGTGGTGCTCGACGCCGGTGCGTTCCGCGATCTGCCCGGCCGCGATGCGCGCGATCTCGAACGGATCGGCCGCCGGGTCGTCGAAAGGATGAGCTGCGTCCTCGGATGCCATTGCACCACTCTAAACAGCGCAGGAGGTCGACCCGTGCGACCCGCTCACCTGCGCGCATCCGTCCGGGCGCCGCCAGGGCGTCTGAGAGAATGGATGCCATGGCCTTCGAGTTCGAGCGCAAGCAGAGTATCGCCGTTCTCGGGGGCGGCCCCGGCGGGTACGAGGCGGCGCTCGCCGGTGCGCAGCTGGGCGCCGAGGTGACGCTCGTCGAGCGCAGCGGCGTGGGCGGCGCCGCCGTGATGACGGATGTCGTGCCCTCGAAGACCCTGATCGCCACCGCGGACGCGACGCGCGCGATCGGCGACGCGGCCGACCTGGGCGTCCAGTTCTTCGGACGCACCGAGACGGGGCGGCCCATCCGCCCCGAGGTCGCGGTCAACCTCTCCGCCGTGAACAAACGGCTTCTCGGCCTGGCGAGGCAGCAGTCCGAAGACATGCGCAGCGAGCTCGTGCACGCCGGCGTGCGCATCGTCACCGGTGAGGGACGGCTGGACGGGCCGGGCGCGGTCATCGTCTCCACCTCGAAGGAGAACGGCACCGACTTCGACCGTGTCGAGGCCGACACGATGGTGATCGCGGTGGGCGCCAGCCCGCGACTGCTTCCGTCGGCGATGCCGGACGGGGAGCGCATCCTCACCTGGACCCAGCTCTACTCGCTGAACTCCGTTCCAGAGCACCTCATCGTGGTCGGCTCCGGCGTCACCGGCGCAGAGTTCGCCAGCGCCTACACCTACCTCGGCGCCAAGGTCACGCTCATCTCCAGCCGCGACCGCGTGCTGCCCGGCGAAGACGCGGATGCCGCGACCGTGCTCGAGAAGGTGTTCCGCCGCAACGGCATGACCGTGCTCTCCAAGTCGCGCGCGGAGTCCGTCGAGCGCACCGAGAACGGCGTGGTCGCCACACTCACCGACGGCCGCACCGTCGAGGGCTCGCACTGCCTCCTCGCAGTCGGCTCGATCCCGAATACGGCAGGCATCGGACTCGAGGAAGCCGGCATCCAGCTCACCCCGAGCGGTCACATCCGCGTCAACCGCGTCGCACGCACCTCGATGCCGAGCGTCTACGCGGCGGGGGACTGCTCGAACGTGCTGCCACTGGCATCCGTCGCGTCGATGCAGGGCCGCACCGCGATCTTCCACGCGCTGGGCGACTCGGTGACGCCGATCGAGCTGCGGAACGTCGCATCCAACATCTTCACCACGCCCGAGATCGCCACGGTCGGCTGGAATCAGCGCGAGATCGAGGAGGGCATCGCACAGGGCGACATCTACAAGCTGGCGTTGAAGTCCAACCCTCGGGCGAAGATGCAGGGCATCAAAGACGGGTTCGTCAAGCTGTTCGCCCGCACCGGGAGCGGCACCGTCATCGGCGGCGTCATCGTGGCGCCGCGGGCGAGCGAACTCATCCTCCCTGTCGCGCTCGCCGTGGAGCACCGGCTCACCGTCGACCAGGTGGCGAGGGCGTTCTCGGTGTACCCGTCGCTGTCGAACTCGATCACCGACGCCGCACGGGCGATGCACATCGTTCTCTGAAGCCTGTTCGTATCCTGTGCGCTGCCTCAGCGCAAGCGCGTGAAAAAAGCGTCGCCGGAGGAGTAACGTCCGAACCGGGACGGCGCGTTCTCTCGTGAGCGCGGGCGTCCGTATGCGCAATCCGTGAGGATCCGTACGTGAGGAGACGACGATGTCGAGCACACTGAATCAGCCGAAACCGCCCACCGAGGAGGTGAAGCTCAAGCGACATGTCGGCCCGATCGGCCTGCTGTTCGCGGCGATCGGCTCCATCATCGGGTCGGGGTGGTTGTTCGGAGCGTTCAACGCCTCCGTGATCGCCGGCCCTGCGGCGATCTTCTCCTGGCTCATCGCCGGGGTGATGATCATGCTGATCGCCCTCTGCTACGCCGAACTCGGGCCGATGTTCCCGATCTCCGGTGGTGTGGTCAGGTATCCGCACATGGTGTGGGGCTCGTTCGGCAGCTACACGATGGGGTGGATCACCTGGATCGCGTCGGCGGCCGTTCCGGCCATCGAGGTCGAGGGGGCGCTCACCTACGGAACCCAGTACGCGCCGTTCACGGTGCTCGCGAAAGACAGCGGGGCATCCGCTCACGTGCTGACCCCGCTCGGCATGGTGGTGGCGATCATCCTGCTGGCCGTGTTCGCGGTGATCAACTACTTCGGCGTTCGGCTGTTCGCCCAGGTCAACACGGTGGTCGTGTGGTGGAAGGTGTTCGTGATCTGCCTGGTGGTCGTGGTGTTCATCATCACAGCGCTGGCCACCGCATCGTCGCAGGCGATCGGCAACTTCGGCTCGCACGGATTCGCTCCTAAGGGATTCGCCGCGATCTTCGTCTGCATCGCCACCGCAGGCATCACGTTCTCGTTCCTCGGCTTCCGGCAGGGCATCGAGCTGGCCGGCGAGACGACGAACCCGCGGCGCAACATCCCGTTCGCCGTGATCGGGTCGGTCGGCATCACCGCGATCCTGTACGCGCTGCTGCAGGTGGCGTTCACCATGATGGTGCCCGCCTCCGCGCTGTCGCACGCGGGCGGATGGATGGGCCTGTCGTTCAAGAACGACTTCGGCCCGCTGGCGGCTCTGGCGACCATCGCCGGGCTCGGGTGGCTGGCGTACATCCTGTACTTCGACGCGATCATCTCGCCGCTGGACACCGGCCTCATCTACACCACGGTGACCTCTCGCGTGTCCTACGCGGTCGGGCGCAACGGCAACGGGCCCCGGTGGCTGGCCACGAACAACAAGCACGGCGTTCCGTACTGGAGCCTGCTGCTCTCGTTCCTGGTGAGCATCGTGCTGCTGCTGCCGTTCCCGAGCTGGCAGCAGCTGGTGGGCTTCATCACCAGCGCCACCGTGCTCTCGTTCGGCACCGGTCCGCTCGTGCTGGCCGTGATGCGGCGCAAGCTGCCCGACCACGAGCGGCCGTTCAAGCTGCCGGGCGGTCACATCATCCCGTTCCTGGCCTTCTATTGCACGAACATGATCGTGTTCTGGGCCGGCTGGGCGACGAACTCGAAGCTCGCGATCTCGATCGCCATCGGGTACGTGTTCCTCATCATCTACGAACTGGTCGCGTGGAAGCGTCCGAACCGGCCCAAGTTCGACTTCAGGGCGAGCGTGTTCTGGGTGATCCCGTGGCTCATCCTGATGTTCCTGGTGAGCTGGCTGTTCGACCCGACGACGCCCGTCATCAAGGGCGCGTTCTTCTGGGTGTTCCTGATCAACGCGGTGATCGCCGCGGTGATCTACGTGGTGGCCGTCACGATCACGCTGCCGACCAAGAAGATCGAGGAATACATCGAGGAAGCCGCGAACGAGTCGGAGATCGAGGAGGAGACCCTCGCCGGCGGTGCCATCGGCTGAGCCTCTCACGCGATCGGCTGACCCGTTCTGTTGAGGTCGGCCGGAAATCGAACAATGCGCCGGAGAGATCGCAAGATCATCTCCGGCGCATCGTTCGAAACGCGGTGAAGCGTGTGCCCCGTCAGACGATGTTCAGCAGCAGGTGGCCGCTGGAGACCGTCGCGCCGACCTGCGCGTTGACATCCGTGACCGTGCCGTCCTTGTGAGCGGTGAGCGGCTGCTCCATCTTCATGGCCTCGAGCACGAGGATGAGATCGCCCTTCACCACCTGATCTCCCTCGCCGACCGCGAGCTTCACGACGGTGGCCTGCATCGGAGCGGTCACCGAGTCGCCGGTAGCGGTGGCGATCGCGTGCGAGGCGCCCTTGCGCTTCGGCGCGTGCCCGACCGTGGCGGTGCCGCCGCCCGCGATGAGCAGGTTCGTCGGCAGGCTCACCTCGACGCGCTTGCCGCCCACCTCGACGACCACGCTGTGCCGCGCCTCCGCCTCGGCCGGCTCGGTGGATTCGCCGCTCCACGGCTCCAGGTCGTTCACGAACTCGGTCTCGATCCAGCGCGTGTACACGCCGAACGGATGCCCGCCCTCTGGCGCGAACGCCGGGTCGCGCACGATCGCGCGGTGGAACGGCAGCACGGTGGCGAGGCCCGCGACCTCGAACTCGTCGAGGGCGCGACGTGACCGCTCCAGCGCCTCCTCGCGGGTGGCACCGGTGACGATGAGCTTGGCGAGCAGCGAGTCGAATGCGCCGGAGATCACGTCTCCGGACTGCACGCCGGAGTCGACCCGAACGCCCGGTCCAGACGCGGGCTTGAACACGTGCACCGGTCCGGGTGCCGGGAGGAAGCCGCGCCCCGGGTCCTCGCCGTTGATGCGGAACTCGAACGAGTGCGCGCGCGGCTCCGGGTCGTCGTAGTCGAGAACCCCGCCCTCAGCGATGCGGAACTGCTCGCGCACCAGGTCGATCCCGGTGACCTCTTCGGAGACCGGATGCTCGACCTGCAGTCGCGTGTTCACCTCGAGGAACGAGACGGTGCCGTCCTGCCCGATGAGGAATTCGCAGGTGCCGGCACCGAGGTATCCGACCTCCTTGAGAATCGCCTTCGACGAGGTGTACAGCTTCTCGCGCTGCTCGTCCGTGAGGAACGGCGCGGGCGCCTCCTCCACAAGCTTCTGGTGGCGACGCTGCAGGGAGCAGTCACGGGTGGAGACCACGACGACGTTGCCGTGGGCATCCGCGAGGCACTGCGTCTCGACGTGCCGGGGCTTGTCGAGGTACTTCTCCACGAAGCACTCGCCCCGCCCGAACGCCGCGATCGCCTCACGGGTGGCGGACTCGAAGAGCTCGGCGACCTCGTCGCGCTCGCGGGCCACCTTGAGACCGCGACCGCCGCCACCGAAGGCGGCCTTGATGGCCACGGGGAGCCCGTACTGGTCGACGAATTCGAGCACCTCGTCGGCGCCGCTGACCGGGTTCAGCGTTCCGGGGGCGAGCGGTGCGCCCACCTTCTCCGCGACGTGGCGGGCGGACACCTTGTCGCCGAGCCGCTCGATCGCCTCGGGACCAGGGCCGATCCAGATCAGGCCGGCATCGATGACGGCACGAGCGAAGTCGGCGTTCTCGGACAGGAACCCGTAGCCGGGGTGCACGGCGTTCGCGCCGGAGCGACGGCATACCGAGAGCAGCTTCTCGATCGAGAGGTAGGTCTCGGCACTGGTCGACCCGTCGAGCGCGTAGGCCTCGTCGGCGAGGCGTGCGTGCACGGCGTCCCGGTCCTGGTCCGCATACACCGCGACGGACGCGATTCCGCTGTCTCTGGCCGCTCGGATGACTCGCACAGCGATCTCGCCGCGGTTGGCAATCAGGACCTTCGAGATGTGTGGCACAGTCTTCAAGCCTATTGACGGCCCCCCTCGCGGTTTTGAATGCCGTACACAAACCTCGCCCTCAGGGCTTTCGGATGCCTACAACACGCGGCCCCGCGGCGCTCAGCTCCAGAGGTCGGTCCACTCGTAGCCGAGACGTTTCACGAGTGACCGAAGCGTGGAGAGCGAGAGTCCTACGACGGTGCTCGGATCGCCGTCCACCCTCGTGATGAACGGACCGCCGAGGCTGTCGATGGTGAACGCGCCCGCCACCTTCAGCGGCTCGCCGGTCGCGACGTAGGCGTCGATCTCCGTGTCGTCGATGTCGTCGGCGAACGTGACGGATGCCTCCGCCACCGCGCCAGCGGCTCCGTTCACCTTTCCGCCACTGTGATCGATCAGCCAGTGCCCGGAGTGCAGCACGCCCGTGCGCCCGCGCTGCGCGCGCCACCGCTCACGCGCCACGGATGGCTCGTGCGGCTTGCCGTAGATCACCCCGTCGACCTCGAACGCCGAGTCCCCGCCGAGGATGAGACCGTCGATCGGCTCGTCGTCGACGAGCGCTCCGACGACCGCCTCGGCCTTGGCCCTGGCGAGGAGCTGCACCATGTCTGCCGCGGCCAGCGGACCCTGCTCGGCCTCCGCCTCGGCGACCGTGGCCGGCTCGTCGACGCCGGGCGCGATCGTGAGCGGTTCGACGCCGGCAGATCGAAGGAGCGTCAACCGGGCGGGCGAGGTGGAGGCGAGGTAGAGGCGCACCCGACCATTGTGCCCGGCTCAGGCATCCGTCCGCGGGACCCCTAGTTCACGCAGGGGATGCCGGCCGACGACATCACGCCGTTCGTCCCGAACGTGTTCGACGGCGTGGGCGTCGACCCGGATGACGACCCGGACGACCCGGACGACGCCTTCGGCGAGCCGGAGGAGCCGGATGAGGGCTTCGGGCTCGGCGTCGACGAGGCATCCGATGCGGCGATGAGCTGCGCTGTCGTGGTGCGCACCTGGTTCAGGTCGACGAGGTTGACGTCTTGGCCGTCCTCCACGCCGAACGACGAGATCGGCAGCGTCTCGAAGCTCACTCCACCGCCGCCGAACTTCTTGGCGTCCGACGCGAGGCTGAGCAGGTCGAGGTTCGAGTCCACGGCGATGTCGTTCTTGACGGTGCCTAGCATCTTCTCCATCACGCTGAAGTCGTCGAACACGTTCTGGTGCTCGAGCTTGTTCGCCAGCGAGATGATGAACGCCTGCTGCCGCCGCTCCCTGTCGAGATCCGTGAGATTCACGGGGGAGTTCGTCGTGTCGCGCCGTTGACGCACGAACGCCACCGCCTGCTGCGCGTTGATCTCCTGGAGGCCCTTCACGAAGTTCGCACCGGAGTAGCTGTCGGCCGTTGCCTCGTTCAGGCACACCTGAATCGGCTGCACCGCTTCGGCGAGCTGGTAGAACGCGCCCATGGTCACCTCGACGAAGTGGTTGATCTTCACGTTCAGGAACTGCTCGACCGTCTTCACCTCCTCGACGCGCGCTGCGGAGCGTGCCTGCTGGTAGGCATCCGCACGCGAAAGACTCGGCTGCGTCTGCGTCAGATGGGTGAGCGTCTGGTCGAGCTGCAGGCCGTACGCCTGCTTGATCTTGCCCATGGATGCGCCGTCCGGCGCCCCCGGCAGGCTCACCCAGTCATCGCGCGGAATCGAGATGCCCACCGGATGCCCGCCACCAGCGGGTATGTGCAGCAGCATCAACACGTTCGAGTTGTATCCGCCGTCGTCCGCCGTACCGGCGTGTAGGGCGTTGTAAACGTCGGCGGGCAGCGGATTGCCGTTCTCGTCGAGCCGGCTGTCCAGCCCCATCACGAGGATGTTCGTCTCCGCGGTGTTCTGCACCGGACCGAGGCTCGTGCGGTGGATGCCCGTTGACAGCTGCTGGTACTGCGTGAACACGAAGATGCCGCCCGCGACGAGCACGGCCACGACCGCGGCGGCGATTCCGGCGATGATGCGCCGGCGCCGGAACGTGCGCTTGCGGCGGTCGGCGGGCGGCTTGGCCGGGTGGCCGGGCGACGGTTCTCGCGACGGGTCATCGGCAGCGTAGGCACGCGTCGTCGAGCGCCGACGTGGCTCGTGGAAGGGCTCGAGATACTCGTAGGGATCGCGAGGGCGTGGTGCCGGCGGCTGTCGCGGCGTTTCAGCGGGGGTGTTCGGCGCCTGCCGATTGCGAACCGGCGACGATGCCCGGCCCGAATCGGGCTGCACGGGCTGCCCGTCCCCGGATTGCCCGGACCTCGATTGCTTCGACCCGGAGACCCGCGCGATCTTGCGCGGGTCGATCGGCCGGCCGTTCTTGTAGTAGGTCACGCGCCCCCTCTCGTTCGACGCAGATTCCGACGGTAGCGGCCGCTTCTGGGCGCCCGGTGAACCGCGATGAGCGAACTCGCAGCGACCCATAGCGGCTCGCCGGGTGGATGTGCGGGCTCTCGCCTCGAAGCGGGGTAGGCGGGGCATCGCGCGCCGTATGCGACCATCGAAGGATGCCTCGACCTCCTCGCCGCCCCGCCCCGCGATCCTCCGCCGGCCGGCCTGCGCAGACCCGGCGACCCTCGAGGTCGACGACCGCTGTGCGCCGGGTCGCCAGCGATCCGGTCGAGTTGGAACTCGAGATCACGGGCGTCGCGCACGGCGGCGTGTTCGTCGCCCGGCACGAGGGCCGGGTGGTTTTCGTGAGCGACGCGCTTCCCGGTGAGCGGGTGCTCGCCCGGGTCTCTGACACCCGTCACGACCGGTTCTGGCGAGCCGAGACGGTGCGGGTGCTGCAGGCATCCGGGCATCGACGGCCGCATGTGTGGCAGGCGGCATCGGTGGAACGGGATCCAGACGACCGCGCAGGCGGCGCCGAGTTCGGGCACATCGACCTGCCGCATCAGCGCGAGCTGAAGCGGCAGGTGATCGCGGACGCGTTCTCCCGCATGGCCCGGCTCGACGAGGCTCCTGTCGTGGAGGCCGTGACCGGATCGGGCAAGCGGGTCGATGACGATCAGGAGGGCATCCGCTGGCGCACGAGAGTGCGGCTGCAAGTGGATGACGAGGGCAACGTCGGACCCTACGCGGCCCGCTCGCATCGCGTCGTGCCGGTCACCGATCTTCCGCTGGCGATCGAGGCGGTCGAGCGTGCCGCGCCGCTCGGTGAGCAGCAGAACCGCAGTGGAACCGTCGACATCGCCGTCACGAGCGAGGGTTTTGTCTCGGTGATCCGCCGGGATGCAGCGGGAGACACGGGCAGACGCCAGCAGACGGTGCACGAACGGGTCGGAGACCGCCGCTTCGCCCTCGACTCGACGGGGTTCTGGCAGGTGCACCGCAAGGCGCCGGAGGTGCTGACGCAGGCGGTGCAAGAGGCGGTCGATGAGTCGCTCTTCGACCCGCGCGCGTACAACCTCGACCTCTACGGCGGAGTGGGACTGTTCGCGGCCGCTGTCGCCGACCGCTTCGGTCCGACCACGCGCATCACGAGCGTGGAGTCCGACGAGAGCACCACGGATCACGCGGCATCCAACCTCGCCGAATGGATCGGCGCGCAGACCGTGACGGCACGCGTCGAGAAGTACCTGCGCGGCCTCGCCGACCGGGCATCCGCGGGGGAACGCGCCCGCCTGCGCGCCGGAACGGTCGTGCTCGACCCGCCGCGCAGCGGAGCTGGGCGAGAGGTCGTCGGCCTGCTGGCGTCGTTCGAGCCGGCACAGCTGGTGTACGTGGCGTGCGATCCGGTCGCCTTGGCACGTGATCTGGGCTGGTTCCGCGAACGCGGTTACGAACTGCGCACGGCACGCGCGTTCGACCTCTTCCCGAACACGCACCACGTCGAAGTCGTGGCGTCGCTGGTTCGCACGACCTAGGTCGGGGACCGGGCGCTCTACGTCGCTAGCATGAGTGCCATGGTGCGCGTGGGGATCGTCGACGACCATGAGTCCGTGCGCCTCGGTCTGCAGGCCGCCTGCCTTCAGGCCGGATACGACGTGCTGGCCGCCGGACCCACCGTGAGCGCCGTTCTGGATGCGCTGGCGGACGCCGATCCCGATGTGATCGTGCTCGATCTCTCGCTCGGCGACGGGTCGAGCATCACCGAGAACGTGAAGCGGGTTCAGGCCACCGGCGCGGGCGTTCTGGTGCACAGCATCGCCGACCAGGTGGCGAGCGTGCGGGAAGCGCTGGCCGCCGGCGCGGCGGGGGTCATCCCGAAATCCGCTCCCACCACCACCCTGATGGCGGCGATCAAGTCCGTCGCCGCCGGCGACGTGCTGAACAACCTGGAATGGGCCAGCGCGATCGACGCGGACAGCGAGTTCGCCAAGGCGCAGCTCGGGCGGCGCGAGCGCGACGTGCTGCATCTGTACGCATCCGGCCTGCCGTTGAAGGCGGTGGCCGAGCAGCTCGGTGTGGCCCACTCGACGGCTCGGGAGTACCTCGACCGGATCCGCACGAAGTACGTTCAGGTCGGACGCCCGGCGCCGACCAAGATGGACCTGCTGCGCCGTGCGGTCGAAGACGGCATCCTCCCCGGGCTGGCGCCCGAGTCATCCGGCGCATCGGGCGAGGCGGATGGCCGCCGCTGACCCTGCGGCCATGCCGGAGCTGCTGCCGGCGGCGACGCCGAGCCCGCTGACCAGGGCGCGAGTCGAACGTCTCGCAGCACGCGCCGTCGCCGGTTTCAGCTGGGTGTTCGCGCTGCAGGTCATCCCGGTCGCTATCGCGCAGTCGTCGCACCTGCGTCCCGCCTACACCACCGCGGTCGCCGCGGTGCTTCTGGTCTCGCTGGCCTGGCTGGGCATCGCCTCCATCGTGGGCCGCACCGTGCGCGTCGCCGCCATCACCCTGTGCGTCGGCTACCTTCTGGCGCTCGTGTTCTGGGAGCAAGGCATAGCGGATGCCTCCTACTTCGACGGCGTGCGGCCGTGGCTCTGGTATCTGCTCACGGTGTCGACCGCGTGCGCGGCGCTGGCCATGCCGTTCCTCCTTGCCGCCGTCTACACGATCGTCGCGCCGCTGCTCTACGGTGTCGTGCTCGCCCTCTCCGCCGGGGCGGGCGCGATCGAGATCGCCGTGCTGGACGCCCTCTACGCCGCGCTCTTCGCCTCGATCCTGCTGGCGATCATGACGATGCTGCGGCAGGCGGCGAGTCAGGTGGATGCCCGCCAGTCGACGGCGCTCGAACGTTACGAGGTCGCGGTGCGGGCTCACGCCCTCGAGGCGGAGCGTGTCGAGGTCGACGCCATCGTGCACGACAGCGTGCTCACGACCCTGCTCTCCGCGGCGGGCGCCCGCACGCCGGAGGCGATGGCCATCGCGGCGTCGATGGCGCAGGATGCGCTCGGTCACCTCGACACGTCCGCGCCGCTGGCCAGGCCCGGGCGTGCCCTCGATTCGATTCTCTGCAGCAGGCTTCGTGACCGCATCATCTCGGCCGCGCGATCGTTCACCGTGCCGTTCTCGATCGTGCCGCGCGGCCGGGGCGACGTGCTGATCCCGGTCAGCGTCGCCGAGGCGCTCTACTCCGCAACCGTGCAGGCCATGGTGAACAGCGCGCAGCACGCCGGGGGAGTGCTGGTGCGACGCAGTCTTCGGGTTGAGGCGACCGACGACGGCGGCGTGCTCATCGTGGTGGCGGATGACGGCCACGGCTTCGAGCTCGACTCCATCCCGCCCGAGCGGCTCGGCCTGGAGGTCTCGATCAAGGAGCGCGTGGCGCTCGCCGGCGGCGTGGCATCCGTGGAGTCCGCACCGGGTGAGGGCACCAGCGTGCGGTTGGTGTGGCATCCGGAGCCGGATGTCGCGGGAGAGGAGCGTCTGTGATCGCCGTCTCCCGTGGTGTGCTCGTTACCCTGGCCGCGCTGTTCTCCGTCTACCACGTGGTGCTCGGCATCACGTCGATGTCGATGTATCGGCATCCGGCTCCGGTGATCGTCGCCATCGCGCTCTATGCCGCGGCGACGGCGCTGTCGCTGGCGAGACCCTCCCGCATCGTGCTACCGGCGTGGGTCGCCGCCTTCGATCTTGCCGTCTGCGTCGCCGTGCCTGTGCTGGTCGCCAGCCAGCTGGACCTCGCACGCGAAAACGGATACGCCACCTGGTACGTGGCGGCCATCGGCACGCTCATGACGATCGTGGTGGTGCGCAGGCGTAACGTCTTCGCCTGGGTCGGCATCGCCTTCCTCGTGGCGCACACCGTCGTCGTCGCCGGGTTCGCCGCGCTCGCCGCCCTCGGCGTCATCGGAAGCGTGGTCTGGGTGGCGGCCGCGGCCGTCGTCACCAGGGCGCTCGGAAGCATGGCTCGGGATGCCTCACGGTTCGCCCGCGCCGAGCGCCAGGTCGTCGAGTGGCACGCGGAGCAGGAGGCGCACGTCGTGGAGCGCCAGCGCCGCCTGGACGAGACGTATCAACGTGCCGCCCCTCTGCTCATCCGCATCGTGGAGAGCGGTGGGATGCTCACCGAAGACGAACGCGCGGAGTGCCTGCTCCTGGAGGCGGGGATGCGCGACGAGATCAGGGGCCGCGCACTGCTCGACGATGGAGTGCGCGAGCAGGTGCTCGCAGCGCGGCGACGTGGCGCCAACGTCGTGCTTCTCGACGACGGCGGACTGGACGGCCTCGACGAGCAGGAGCTGCAGCGCATCCACACCCGTCTCGCCGAAGCCCTGCAGGGTTCCCTGGCCGACAAGTTCGTGGTGCGTACCGTGCAGACCGGGTCACCCGTCGCCGTGACGGTGGTCGGGCTGCGTTCGAGCCCTCCGGATGCCGTCCCCGGCGATGGAGTGGGACCGCGCGACGCCCACGACACGGCTTCCGCAGAGTCGGAGGGCGCCGACGACGAGGTCGAGCTGTGGCTGGAGATCCCGCGTCGCGAGGACGCCGCCGCGGAAACATCGGAGGGCGCCGGTCCTTGACCGACGCCCTCCGGAAGCCCCGAGTCGGGGCGACAACCCGAATATCGCCCCGACTCGCCCCCAAAACACTCGCCCGCTTACCCTAGTCGGCGAATGAATGGCGGTGAATCTCACATGAGAGACACCTAGCAACATCAATAATGTGCCCGATCCCGCAAGAGGGAAAGTCGTCATTTAGGGGGACAATCGGGGGACAAAATCGCCGGGCTCATGGGAGCGGACGGGTCTTCGCGCCCCATTTCGGGGTACAAATCCGATGCGCGAGGCACGTAGGCAGGCCGTCGGGGCGCTTCAGCCCCAGCTCCGCCACGTGCCAGGGCCGCGCACCAGTGGCTGGCGCAGGCCACGCTGGCTGCGCTGCCACCCATTCGTGTCGGCGTCCGGCGTCGGCTGCTGTGCCGCGGCCTGCTCACGCAGAGCGGACGTCAGCACGGCAGTGACGGCGGCGATCTCGTCTTCGGAGAGCCCCTTGGTGTGGAACACGAACTGCGAGGCATCCACCTCTGGCTGCGTGCTGTGCTTGGCCATGGACGCCTCCTCTCAGTCCCGGCCCACGCTGCTGGCCGACGGTGTCACGATCACAGCGGGATGTTTCCGTGCTTCTTCGGTGGCTGCGTCGCGCGCTTGGCGCGCAGCGCCCGCAGGGACTTGATCACCCCGATGCGTGTGGCGGCCGGTTCGATGATGCCGTCCAGCTCGCCGCGCTCGGCTGCGAGGAATGGGGATGCGACGTTGTAGAGGTACTCGTTCGCGAGCTTGGTGCGCACGGCCGCAACATCCTCGCCCGACTCCTCCGCCTTCTTGATCTCGCTGCGATACAGGATGTTCACCGCGCCCTGCCCGCCCATCACGGCGATCTCCGCGGTCGGCCAGGCGAGGTTGATGTCGGCGCCGAGCTGCTTGGAGCCCATGACGATGTAGGCACCGCCGTAGGCCTTGCGGGTGATGACGGTGACGAGCGGCACCGTCGCCTCCGCGTACGCGTAGAGCAGCTTGGCGCCGCGACGGATGACGCCGGTCCATTCCTGGTCGGTGCCGGGCAGGTATCCGGGCACATCGACGAGCGTGAGGATCGGGATCGAGAACGCGTCGCAGAACCGCACGAATCGCGCCGCCTTCTCGCCGGCGTCGATGTTGAGCGTGCCCGCCATCGCGTTCGGCTGGTTCGCGATGATGCCGACCGAGCGGCCCTCCACCCGCGCGAAGCCGATCACGATGTTCGGCGCGAACAGCGGCTGGATCTCGAGGAAGTCGCCGTCGTCGACGATGTGCTCGATGATCGAGGTCACATCGTACGGCTGGTTCGGGGAATCGGGGATGATCTCGTTGAGTCGGCGGTCGGCATCCGTGATCTCCAGCTCGGCCTCTGCCTCGTAGACCGGCGGATCGGTGAGGTTGTTGTCGGGCAGAAAGCTGATCAGTGCACGACCGAACTCAAGAGCATCCTGCTCGTCGGATGCCAGGTAGTGGCTCACGCCCGAGATCTTGTTGTGCGTGAGTGCGCCGCCGAGCTCCTCGAAGCCGACGTCTTCGCCGGTGACCGTCTTGATCACATCCGGCCCGGTGACGAACATATGGCTCGACTTGTCGACCATGATGACGAAGTCGGTGAGCGCGGGCGAGTACACCGCACCGCCGGCGGCAGGACCCATCACGATGGAGATCTGCGGGATGACACCGGATGCTTGCGTGTTGCGGCGGAAGATCTCGCCGTACTTGCCGAGCGCGACGACACCCTCCTGAATGCGAGCTCCACCCGAGTCGAGGATGCCGATCATGGGCACGCCGGTCTTCAGGGCGTGGTCCATCACCTTGATGATCTTCTCGCCCGCGACCTCGCCGAGGGACCCGCCGAAGATCGTGAAGTCCTGGCTGAACACGGCGACGTTGCGCCCGTGGATGGTGCCGATGCCCGTGATGACCGAGTCGCCGTAGGGGCGCTTGTTCTCCATGCCGAACGCGTGAGTGCGGTGACGCACGAATTCGTCGAACTCGACGAAGGAGCCGGGGTCGAGAAGAAGCTTGATGCGCTCTCGTGCGGTCAGCTTGCCCTTGGCGTGCTGCTTCTCGATGGCGGCCTGTCCGCTAGCCGTCACGGCCTCGTGATAGCGAACCTTGAGGTCAGCGATGCGGCCGGCGGTCGTCGTGTCGACGACGCTCTCGTTCTGTGTCGTGTCGTTCTGGGCCTCGGCGGCACCGGTGGCGTCGGAGGTGGAGATGTCGGTCACCCGTTCACTTTACAAGCAGGAGTTCGGGGCACTTCGTTGACGGAAGTGCACAAAAAGTCCGACTCGAATCACACGTCTGCGCCGAACGTGAACTGCCCCTTCAGCGACGGAGACACTTTCTCGATGTGAGGCAATGCGCCGCCTCCGAGATTCAGGAGCGTCTGGTAGGCGAGGATGTGGTGCAGTTGCCCAGACTTGTACTCGTACACCTCTGGAAGCCCCGTGAACTGGACGGCGTCCCCGTCGGCCAGCACTGGAATGCCAATCGGCACGAGCGCTGCGGTCCCTGGACGCCAGGACATTATTGTCAGTCCGCGATACCCGTTTAGCGTGAGCAGCGTCGAGTAATCCACGACATGGCGTAGCGAGTTTGCGCTCAGCTGATACACGTCTCCTGTGCCCTTGATCTCAACGAAGAGCGGCGCCGCCGTCGATGCGAGAGACTTTGGCAGGAGGCCGCAGGATGCAGGCGGCAAGCTCGTGGGGGTCAGCCCGCCGATATCTGATCCAGAAACCTGCACGGCCTGACCACCCGACGCGACATACGTCGTTCCTGCGCAAGTCACCGCAGCTGTCAACGATCCGCTCGTCACTGTGAGGTTAGCCAGCGACCCATTCGGCACCGTATCGAAGCCCGAGTTGCCGAAGAGGTCCTGGGTGAGGTCAAAGCTTGGTAGGTAGATGACCGTGTGGTCGTCGGTTGCCAGATAAACCTTCGACGTGTCTGCCTCGGTCATGGGGAAGCCCGGTGCCAAGTAGACAGGCCCGGTGCTCAACTGATTAGCTCCGCTGCCAGACATTTGCATGACGGGCGCACCTCCAGCGGCGAAGTAGGCGCGCGGCGAGGGTAGATAGCGCTTCGTCGTGCCATCAATGAGGTACGTCTGCGGGGCGTCCTCAATGCGAAAGAAGTTGCCCACCTCTGCGCCGGTCGTGAACGCCGCCAGTTGGGCCGTATCTAAATCCGTATACGAGGAGAAGACATAGCCGTACGACGCGACCAACGCTGCAGTTGGGAAACGATGTTTCGTCCCGTCGTCCTGCAGCAGGTAGAGAACTCCCGCCGAAGGATCGTGCACATACCGAGTCGCATCACTGCCCGTGGGCATACTCGAGATCACGGAAGGGTCGACCTGCGTAACTGTTCCAAGCCGAGATGCAAAGACAACGTAGTCGGAATAGTTGAGGATGTGGTGCTTCTGTCCTCCGCTCAGTAAGTACACCGCTGAGTCGCCGGTGCCTTGCACCAGGCTCGCTCCTCGCGCGAACGACTCTAGTGAGACACCGGGACCGTTGAAGACATCTGTGTCGACGTTCTTGCCGTTTAAGTCGAGAACGGTCCCCGAGGAACTGCTCCATTGCCAGAACGTGTAGTTGCTCCAACCGGCTGGAAGGGTACCAGGCCCGCTCGATGGACTTGATACGTAACGTGCGATAAAAAGTGGGTTAGCGGCGAGAGCCGGTGAATTTCCGGTGCAGGTTGTCCACCAATCGGTGGTCGAGTAGATGACGGGTAGCCTCCCCGTCCGTTGCGCCACAGTATTCGAGAAATCCAAAATCCACGAGACCATCGCGCTTTGGCTCAGGCCGTAGCACGTCCCTCCGGTGCCGGGGTAAGGGTTGTACTCGATGTCAAGCATTGGGGGTAGCGTGCGGCCGTCCGCGGACCAGCCGCCGCCGTTGTTCACAAAGTAGTTTGCTTGGGCGGACCCGGAAGACGTGTTTGGAGTCGCGAAGTGGTATGCGCCATGAGACATACCCGCGTTATACGAGTCCGTGTACTGAGCCGGAAACTCCTCGCTCGCATAGTCAGTGCCTTCGGTAGCTTTGACGTACGCGAACCTGATACCCGATGCGTACATCGAGGCCCAGCTGGAGGCGTTGAGCGTTTGCCATCCGCTGACATCGACCCCGTTGGTGTAGGTCGTAGTCGCCAGCATCCGGGCGTTGACGCGCGGCGCTTTCGCCCATGTCTCCCGGTCGCTTTGAGGGATGGTGGAGCCCATCGTGTGATTGCGTGCAGCATTCATTTCTGCAAGTGAAGGCTGCGCTTCGGTGCTAGCCGCAGGAGAATTGGTCCCGCCTGTATTGGTTGTGGGTTGTGGTGTCGCGGTCTGCTGCGATTCCGAAGCTGGTGGCCGGCCCGTGTCAACATCTGAGACGGGGTCGCTCGATGCTGACGATACTGGGGCGTTAGCGGTGCCAGCCGACGTTGGGCTCCAAGTACTTGAGGTTTGTTCGGCGAACGCATCCTGAACGCCAAACGCTGACGAAACGAGGAACGCTATCCCGGCGACGACGGCAAACGGAGCGCGACGCCTAAGACGGTCTTTGTATTTCATCGGTTTCCCCCTGCAACGCGACGATGACGCAATGTTTCAAGCTTATGTTGAATGTTGAACTTGCACATCATCAGAATCGAAACGATTTAACATGAAACTTCACCGGTCCACAGGGCACGCCACGCGCTTGATTTTGCTCGACAAGGCTCGATCCACAAACGACGAACTGATGCAGAGGGTGTTGGGAGACGAGAGGATCGAAGCCTGGCCCGAGTTCAGCGTTCTCGTCACCGACAACCAAACCGCTGGACGTGGTCGACTCGGACGAGCCTGGGTCGCTCCGGTAGGAACGATGCTTGCGATTTCCGTCCTCTTGCGTCCTGAGAAGGCGGGAATCCGAGCTGCAGGTGCCACGAGCTGGGTACCGCTCATCGCCGGTTTGGCAATGACGAGGGCTCTCGCCGCTCTTGGCGCGCCGACTGAGTTGAAATGGCCGAACGATGTGCTGATCGACGGACGCAAGGTCTGTGGCATCCTCGCCGAGGCACAGCCTGGCGACACGATCATCGTCGGCTCGGGCGTGAATCTCACGGTCACCGCAGACGATCTGCCCGTGCCGACAGCGACCTCGATGCTGATTGCTGGCGCCGAGACCGACGCGGATGCCGTGCTCGCCTCGTATCTGAAGGAGCTTCGCGAGCTCTACCGGCGTTTCGCGGCAGCCGGAGGCGACGCGGATGCCTCGGGAATACGGGCCGCCGTGACCCAAGAATGCTCGACCCTTGGCCGCACTGTTCGAGTGCAACTCCCCGGAGACGAGGATCTGATCGGCACCGCCAAGGAACTGGATGCCAACGGCCGCCTCGTCGTCGAGGCGAGTGGGCGGCTCACGGCGGTCTCCGCGGGAGATGTGACCCACCTGCGGTATTAATGGGCCTATGGCGCTGAGCGACGGATACGGCGTGCCGCCTGCCGAGCGCGTCGTGGCACGGCTGCGCCAGCATGCCCGCAGGATGTTCTGGCCCTCGGTCGCTTTGATCCTCATCTGCGGGGCGGCTGCGTACCTCGGGTCAGCATTCAGCGGATGGATCGGCCTGGCCATCTGGGCTGCGGCGCTGTTGCTGGCGATCTTCCTGTTCCTGCTGCCGTTGGGCAGCTGGCTCACGACCCGCTACACAGTGACCACGCGTCGGCTCATCGTGCGTAGCGGTCTCTTCGTGCGGGAGCGCCGCGAGCTACTGCATAGCCGCGGCTACACCGTCACGCTCCGTACCTCGTGGTTACAGAGCCTCTTCCGAAGCGGAACGATCGTCATCGGCGCGATGGATCAGAAGACTGTCGCACGACTGCGAGACGTTCCGCATGCCGAAGTTGTTACCGAGGCGTTGCACGACCTGATGGAGAACAGCCAGCGCCTCTACGCAACGGGATGGCCGACGGGAAGCCTACTTCCAGACCAGGCCGAGCAGCGGAACTGATCCAAGAGACCAGAGTCAACTAATCGGATGAATCGTCGCTGCCAAGTGCCTAATCGGCAGGCGGACTCTCGATCTGACTGAGTTGGCCCGTGATTCCGCGCCTCCCGTTGCTGGTCTCATCCAAAGAGCGCGCTGCTGCGCGCCTCGGCGAGTACACCCAGAACTTGTAGAGCACGTAGCGCACTACGGTGCCGAGCACGAGGCCGACCACGTTGCTGGCGATATTGTCAGCAAGCAGTGAGTGGAACCCGAGCACATAGCGCGAGACGCCGATGCACATCAATGGAACGAGCATCCCGAGAAGGCTCGCCGCGAAGAACTCGAGACCCTCGCGGGCAGTGTTTTGCTGACGCTCCCCAGCGAACGCCCAGTACCGATTCCCCAGCCAATTGACGATGATCGCGACGAGCGTCGCGACGAGCGTCGCGAGCAGCGGACCGTGCGGCATGGTCACCGGATTGAAGACCGTGAGCCAGAGGCCATTGAAGACCGCGAAGTTCACAACGACGCCGACGCCGCCGACGGCTCCGAACTTGATGAGTTGAAGCAACTGAGGCAACCAGTGAACTCGAAAGCCAGCACCGGCCCGATCGGTACCAGTGACCTCTTCAGTCTGAGCCATGAGGCGACGCTTCCTGCTCGCAGTTCGTCGTAAGCCGCAGCTCTTGCGAGCTCAACGGATGCACGCTGAGCGTAGCCAAGGCACTTGTGAGCGACCTAGCACTTGGCTGGAGACTGTGAGTAGCCGCACAGACTGAGCTGTCCAGGACGCAGAGCGGACTGCGGCACATCCGCACGACAGTACGAACGTTAGGCTTTCACGGTGGCCAAGACAGTCGGTGTGATCGGTGGCGGACAGCTCGCACGGATGATGATCCCCGCAGCGCTCGAGCTGGGCGTGAGCATCCGCGTTCTCGCCGAAACAGAGGGCATGTCCGCGTCGATCGCCGCTTCGGCCGTCGGTGACTACCGCGATCTCGACACCGTGTTGGAGTTCGCGCGCACGGTCGACGTCGTCACCTTCGACCACGAGCACGTCCCGCAGCCGGTGCTTCGCGCACTCGTCGACGAAGGCATCCCGGTTCACCCGGGTCCCGATGCGCTCCAGTACGCCCAGGACAAACTGCTCATGCGGCAGAAGCTGTCGGAACTCGGGGTCCCGGTGCCCGACTGGGCTGCGGTCGAGGATCCGGAGCAGCTGGACGCTTTCCTTAAGGACCATGACGGCCGAGCGGTCGTCAAGACGGCCCGCGGAGGGTACGACGGCAAGGGCGTTCGCGTAATCGGCGGCCCGACAGAGGTGGACGACTGGTTCGCCGCGCTTGCCGAAGATGGTAATGGCGGATCACTGCTGGTCGAGGAACTCGTGGACTTCCGTCGCGAGCTCGCGCAGCAGGTGGCACGGCGGCCTTCGGGCGACATCGTTCCGTGGCCCGTTGTGGAGACCGTGCAACGTGACGGTGTCTGTGCTGAGGTCGTGGCGCCCGCACCCGGGTCAGCGGGCCGCGTCGGGGAGGTCAGCGAAGACATCGCGTTCCGCATCGCCGAGGGCCTCGACGTGACGGGAGCCCTAGCAGTTGAACTCTTCGAGACTCGCGACGGCCGTGTGCTCGTCAACGAGCTGGCCATGCGCCCACACAACAGTGGCCACTGGACGATCGATGGCTCGACCACGAGTCAGTTCGAACAGCACCTGCGCGCCGTGCTCGACCTGCCGCTGGGTGCGACGGGCACTCTGCGACCGTGGTCGATGATGATCAACGTGCTTGGAGGGCCGGAGGGTGCGACTATGCCGGACCGGTACGCGGAGGCCATGCGCGAGCATCCCACCGCGAAGTTCCACAGCTACGAGAAGGAGTCACGGCCGGGCCGCAAGGTCGGGCACGTTACGGTGTGCGGAGACGACCTCGACGAGGTCGCGTACCAGGCGCGTGGCGCAGCGGCGTTCTTCGACGAGTGACACCTAGCCTGGGTTTCATGCCCAGCGTGAACTCCACTGAGCCTCCAGTCGTCTCGATCGTGATGGGGTCTGATTCGGACTGGGCCACCATGAAGGCGGCTGGTGAGGCACTGGCCGAATTCGGTGTGCCCTACGAGGTCGAGGTCGTCTCTGCGCATCGCACGCCGGAGAAGATGATCGCGTTCGGAAAGGATGCCGCATCGCGCGGCATCAAAGTCATTGTGGCGGGCGCGGGTGGTGCTGCTGCGCTCCCGGGAATGCTGGCCTCTGTGACAACCTTGCCGGTCGTCGGCGTGCCCGTGCCGCTCGCGAAGCTGGACGGCCTGGACTCACTGTTGTCCATCGTGCAGATGCCGGCCGGGATCCCGGTCGCCACCGTCGCCATAGGCGGGGCGAAGAACGCAGGAATCCTCGCCGCGCGCATCCTGGCGACGAGTGACGCCGCACTCGCAGGCAAGCTCGCGGACTATGCCGCCGGCCTCATCGACCTCGTGGAACAAAAGAACTCCGACCTGCACCAGACGCTATGACCATCGCCAACCCGATCCGGTATCCGAACGCCGGCTCCCGCGACGTGATGACGCGCAGGGGCTGGTGGCTCGTCGCGCTCAATCTGCTCATGCCGGGCAGCGCACAGGTGCTCGCCGGCAACCGCAAGTTGGGGCGTTTCGGTCTCGTCACGACGTTCGTCCTCTGGCTCGCCGCGCTCGCGATCTTCATCGTCTACCTGGTGAAGCCGACCGCCGTCGTCGGGTTCTTCACGCAGACGCTCGCGCTGTCGGTGCTTCAGGTCCTCCTCGTGCTGTATGCGCTCCTCTGGGTGGTGCTGACGCTCGACACGCTGCGGCTCGTGCGCCTGGTGAAGGCACACCCACCGGCGCGGGCGGGCATCGCCGCGTTCGCCGTCGCCCTTCTCGTCGTGGTGTCTGGCACGGCGGCGTACGGCGCAGTGCTAGCGGGATCCGCGCGCGGCGCGCTCTCGGGGATCTTCTCGGCGGCGGCATCCGAACCACCCGTCGACGGTCGGTACAACATCATGCTGCTCGGTGGTGACGCTGGGCCAGGCAGAGACGGGATGCGGCCCGACAGCATGTCGGTGCTCAGCATCGATGCGAACACGGGGCAGGCCGTCTCGATCGGCGTACCCCGTGACCTCGATCCCGTGCCGTTCAGCGACGGGTCGCCGATGCAGAAGATCTACCCCGACGGCTACGGCTACAACGACAACTGCGACGTCGACGTGTGCCAGCTGAACTCCATCTACACCGAGGTCGAGCTCTACAAGGCGAAGCTGTATCCCAACGCCTCGAAGCAGAACAGCCAGCCTGGCATCGAAGCGATGCGTGATGCCCTTGAAGGCGTCACGGGGCTCAAGATCCAGTACTACGTGCTCATCGACATGGAGGGCTTCGCTCAAATGGTGGATGCCCTCGGTGGTGTGCAGATCGACGTCAAGGAGAAGCTTCCCATCGGCGGCGACGCGCAGGGCAACGGAGTCACGGGCTGGATTTACCCGGGCGATCAGCACATGAACGGATACACCGCGCAGTGGTACGCACGTTCACGGGAGTCCACCAGCGACTACGACCGCATGGCCAGGCAGCGTATTCTCGAAGATGCCATTCTCAAGCAGTTCACGCCGATCAACGTCGTGACGAAGTTCCAGGACATCGCCAAGGCAGGCCAGCAGGTGATGAAGACGGATATTCCGCAGTCGATGCTCGGATACTTCGTGGATCTAGGCATGAAGACCCGGCAGTTGCCCGTACAGAACCTCGAACTGGTGCCGCCCACGGTGGACCCGACCGATCCGAACTACGACCAGATCCACTCGCTCGTGCAGAAAGCGGTAACACCGCCGACAGCGACGCCGAAGCCGTGACCAATAACCCTGACGAAGATCGAGGATCTTCACCCCATCGATCGCTTGCGCGCCGATTTTTCGGCTTTACGACAATCCCTCTGATTTCTTTCGTCGCCCCGCTGGTGGTGCTACCCATTATTGCCCGGATCGGAGGGGTTGATGGTTGGGCAAGCATCGGCATCGGTCAGTCTCTCGGCGCATTCGGCACCTTTACTACAAGTTTCGGATGGAACGTGGTCGGCAGTGCGCGCGTAGCGCTCGAGAAAAGCGGTGATGCTCGAAAGGTGATCTACGCGCAAAGCTTGTGGATGCGTGGGACGATGTTCGTCCTCACGTCTATTGTCCTCGGTGCCATTGCTTTCGGAATATCGGCACCCCAGTTCCGTATGGTTGGCGCTCTGACAGCAGTCGCGACGGCTCTCTCCGGCATGACGGTCTCGTGGTACGGAGTTGGTAGTTCGCGCCCGAGCCTGGTGATGAAATTCGAGTCCATCCCTGTAGCGCTTTCGATGGCGCTAGCGATTCCTGTTCTGCTGATTACGAGGGAACTCATCGTCTATCCAGCGTTGCTCATCGCCGGCACAATTGTCGGATTGGTCCTCATGCATCGTTCGCTGTTTCGCGACGCGCGCGCGCCAAGGATTCGAGATCTCGAACTCGGCCATGCGTTCCGAAGAAATCTGGCGCCGGCACTCGTGGATATCACTGGGGGCGGCTACGCCTCAGCGCCCGTCCCAGCAACGCGTGTCGTCGACGGTATCTCAGCTGCAGCCGGTGTTGCCTCCGCAGACCGGATCTATCGGTTTGGACTAGTCGCGGTCGTCGTGTTAGGGAATTCTCTGCAAGGCTGGGTACTTGAGCTGCCGCGCGGCGCTCCCCGATACTTACGGCACTGCATCAGCATTGCAGCCCACATCGTGCTCGGTTTGATCGGCTTCATAGTTCTCGCTTTTGGCGGTGAGTTGCTCGCCACCCTGCTTCTGGGCCCTGACGTTGTTCCAATCAGTGCCGTCTTCATCTGGTACGGAATCGCCTACTTTTGGATCTCCGTATCGACGCCGTTGATGCGCAACGTGCTGATCCCGGCCGAGCGGACCTCGGTCGTCCTATCGGCGACCCTCGCGTCGGCGATCCTGGGAATCGGAGGAATGCTTGTATTGGGCATAGCCTTCGGCCCGGCGGGCGTCGCCGCCGCGCTCGCCCTGAGCGAGTTCATCATCGTGGCCGTGCTTGCCTGGCCAGCGACGACCCTGATTCTCCGAGATCGACGTTCTCAACGTGTGCCATAGCTGGAGATCACCTAGGATGCTTCTGTGTTCCAAACGAAGGCCCGCGCGACCGCACGCTATTTCGCAGCCTCGCTGTACTCGCGTTCCGACTTCCTAGGATTTCGCCACTTTCGAGGATTTGATGGTGTGCGTGCAATAGCCGCCCTCATGGTCGTAGCTTTCCATTTCGGTGGTGTGCATTTTGCCTTTCTAAGCGGTTGGCTCGGTGTACATCTCTTCTTCGTTCTTTCGGGATTCTTGATCACGACTCTCTTGCTTCGGGAAGAGGACCGCAGTGGCAAGGTCTCCCTCGCCAATTTCTACATTCGCAGAGCTTTCCGTATCCTTCCTGCTTACTACGTCGCGCTTGGGGCGACGGCCGCGTACCTTGTTGCTATCGGCGCCGCCGCCGGGGCCGGTGTATTTCGATCGCTTCCGTATTATGCTTCCTTTCTGCCCGAGTTCGCACCCACGGGATACTTTGGTCATTCATGGACACTCGGCATTGAGCAGAAGTTTTATCTTCTTTGGCCGATACTCGGCTTCACACTCCTTCTTCACGTTCGGAGAGAAACGGTTTGGCGCCTCGTTATCCTGCTCGCACTAGGGATGGCGGCATTCATCTACCCCGGCATTCTTGTTCATTACGTCGTGATCGGAATGGGTGCGACACTTGCGATTCTCATGAACTCTTCCCATGGTTTTCGGATCGTACGGTTTCTTACTGTCCGGTGGGTCGCAGCAACTGCCCTTCTCGTGCTTGTCGCCATGCAGCTTATGGCTGGTTGGTTGTCGATTTATTGGGGGTCGCAAATACCAGTCGTCTTCTTGTACGGTCTGGCAGCAGCCCTGAGCCTGCCCGGGCTTGTGGCGGCCTCACGAACAACCAGGGTGCTCTCCTGGACTCCTCTGAAATGGCTGGGTGAACGGTCATATTCGATCTACTTAGTCCAATTCCTGGCTGGATACGTCGTGACGGCGGTCTTATCCATGGCTGGTTTCGGGCTCACCAAGGCGATCTTGGTCGCGGCCGTTTCCGCGGCTATCGCGGATCTGATTTATCGCGGAATCGAATCGCCGGCGATCGGTATTGGCAAGCGGATTACGCAACGACGATCGAAGCGGATCAACGCGTCGATCCAATCAGAGGTTGTAAAGCAGATCGCTTGAGCGGCTGAGGTCCTTGCCCTCTATCGGATCCTGATGGTAACTAGGGAGATCGACGCTCCGAGGTGCCACACGCGACGGGCGGAGTCTGGAAACGGTTCCGAGTTCAGCTCGGCCTCGTTCACAGCGAGGAATACGGCGACGTCGAAGTACGGCGTTGTGTAGCAGCCCTGGACGATTCTCGGGTGTACTCGACGAACTCGAGGAAGCCGATGACGGCTGCGATCGAGCACACGCTGATTCGAATCGTGGACGCGACGGACGACATGAGGCTTCATGGCCGAGGCGGGTTGCCGAGGAAACTCAAATGACGTGAGGTCCGTACGCAGCATTCTTGTGCATCGTCGACGGAATCACTCCCTGGTAGGGGGCGTGAGGTACTGCAGGGTGACGCGTCGAGGGCCGCGATCGCGAAGGCTGGTGTGGTGCCGTCGAAAGGCGGTCGACGAGGGGAGAGAATCATCGACGCCGTGAACGCCTTCATCGCCGCCGTGGTTTCCACGCCGTGGATTCCGATCGTGATCGTGCTGGCCGTGCTCATCGACGCGTTCTTCCCGCCGGTGCCGAGCGAGTCGATCGTGATCGCCGCCTCAGCTGCGGCGGTTTCGGTCGGGCAACCGAACATCGCGCTTGTTGTCGCGTGTGCCGCGGCGGGCGCGATCGCCGGGGACAACCTCACCTTCGCCATCGGCCGAAAGGTCGGCCTGGAGCGCTTCGCGTGGATGCGCCGCCCGCGGATGCGCGCCGCGCTCGACTCGGCGGGCCGCGGAATCGCCAAACGTCCGGCGGTCTTTCTGATGTCGGCCCGGTACGTGCCCGTCGGCCGGGTCGCGGTCAACCTCGTGACAGGGGCGTCCGGATTTCCGCGGCGGAAGTTCTTCCTGCTCTCGGTACTCGCCGGCATGAGCTGGGCGGCATACTCCGTGGCGATCGGGCTCCTCGCCGGGCATCTTCTCCACGGGAACGCGCTGCTGGGTATGCTCTTCGGGATTGCGGGAGGGCTCGCATCCGGGGTGATCGTCGACCAGATGATGCGGCTCATCAGCAGGCGCGAGTCCAGGAACAGGGCGGCCGGGACCGATCACGAGTCGGCGGAAGCGGAGCCACGGGAATCCGAGTGCATCGGGGCGGAATGACGGAATCGACGGAGCCCGCGCGGGAGCCGGTGCCGCAACTGACAGCGGCATCTGCCGGACGGATTGCGTCAAAACGGTTGCGTGTGGGGCGCATCGCGCTCTGGATCGTTGTCGGATTCGGCGCGGTCGCCGTTCTGACGGTGGGCTCATCGCTTTCGTCGGCCGCACTGGGCGTACCGGTCGTTGTCGCGCTGCTCCTGGCGGCCGCCCAGGCAGTAGCCATGGTTCTCGCGCTTGTGCATCCGCCGGTAGCTTCCGTGCTCAGCGTCATCGGGCTCCTTGGCTTCGCGTTGGCCACGCGCCCCGAAGGACCGTGGCCGGTCATGGTGACCTCGATGATCGCTCATGCCAGCGTGGTGTTTCTCGTGTCCAGAACACAGTGGATCATCGGGCTTACCGCGGCGGCCGCAGGCGGCCTCGGCGCAGTCGTCGTCGCCTTCACCACCCCGGTGCCCGAACCGGAGCAGGGCGCTGCGACGGCTGACCTGATCGTCTTCGTCTCGCTCCTCACTGTCGCGTGGCTGATCGGACTTCTTTTCGGCAGGTGGGCAACGGTGCGCGCGCAGCTCGTGCGCGAGCGCGAACTGTCCGCTGCCGAGCTCGCCCGAAGGCAGGCGGCCGAGGAGCGCACCCAACTCGCGAGAGAACTCCACGACGTGGTCGCGCACGGCATGAGTGCCATTCAGGTGCAGGCATCCTCCGCTCGATATCGGCTTGCGTCGTTACCGCCGGACGCCGTCGAGGAATTCGATGGGATCGCCGCTCTGGCGCGGGCGTCCATGAGCGAGATGCGAGCACTTCTCGCCCTCCTTCGGAACGACGGAGTCGAGGCGGAAGCGGTGCCGCAGCCGACCGCGGCTGACATTCCACGGCTCGTGGCATCCGCGACCAGAGCGGGTTCGCGCGTGGAACTGGACGACCGGCTGTCGGCCGCCGACCTCGCCGCGCTGGACCCGGTGCTCTCGCTGACGGTGTATCGCATCGTTCAGGAATCGCTGAGCAACGTCGCCAGACACGCCACGGGTGCCGACGTTCTGGTCACACTCGAGCGCAGCGGCGACGTACTGCGGGTGGAAGTGCGTAACGCGGTTCCCGCCGGGTCCCCGAAGGGGCAAAGCATCGCGGATGCCGGTGGCCACGGCATCCGCGGAATGCGCGAGCGTGCCGCTCTGCACGGTGGCACGCTGGAAGCGCTGCGCGCAGACGACGGCGGCTTCGTCGTGCGCGCTGCCATCCCCATACCGAAATCGTGAAGGACAGCCCATGACGGTCACTGTGCTCGTCGCCGACGACCAGGCGATGGTGCGCGCCGGGTTCTCGGCGATCCTGGATGCCCACGACGGCATCGACGTGGTGGGCCAGGCTGCCGACGGTGCCGAAGCTGTGCACCTCGCCAGAAGTCTGCGACCGGACGTCGTGCTCATGGACATCCGCATGCCGAACTTGAACGGCATCGACGCGACCAAGGAGCTGGTCAACCCCAGCCGTGGCCAGCCACACGTTCCCCGTGTACTGGTGCTCACCACCTTCGATGCCGACGACTACGTCTACGACGCGCTGGCCGCAGGAGCGAGCGGATTCCTCCTCAAAGACGCTCTGCCTGAGGAGCTCGTGCAGGCGGTGCGCGTCGTCGCGGCCGGGGACGCACTGCTCGCTCCGAGTGTGACCCGACGGCTGCTGGAACGCTTCGCGACGCAGCGGCCGGCGGCGCCGCGCAGGACGCAGGCGCTGGCCGACCTCACCGAGCGTGAGCGGGAGATCCTGGTGCTGATCGGGCGTGGGCTCTCGAACGGCGAGATCGCGTCGGAGCTGTTCATCGCCGAGCAGACCGTCAAGACACACGTGAGCCGCATCTTCACGAAGCTCGGCGTGCGGGACCGCGTACAGGCGGTCATCCTGGCCTTCGACAGCGGGCTGGTCGAACCCGCCTCCTGAGCGCAACGCCTCCAGCACACTACCGGCGTACGGGAGCGGAATGGCTCTCGGCGGTGACGCGGCCGCCTGCACCTTCTCCGTACCGTCGCCTGGACGGCCCGATCGGGTCGCTCAGGAGGGGAGAAGCCCGTGTCCGTCGACATACAGCCATCGGTACGATCAGAACGAACCGCCCTACCTCGCAGGCGGGATGGCGCTATCGACCTGGCGCGTGCATGGTGCCTCACGCTCGTCGTGGTGCTGCATGCACTCATGGTCGGCGTGTGGATCGGCGCGCGCGGTCCTGTCCTGCAGAACGCGCTCGAGGGTTGGGCGGGCTTCGCGCCGTTCACCTGGCTGGTGCAGATCATGCCGCTGTTCTTCGTGCTCGGCGGGTTCTCGGCTTTCACTCAATGGACTGCGCTGCGCGGTCGCGGCACGACGTCGTCCGAGTACGTCGGGATGCGCATGCGCAGATTGCTCCGCCCGGCCGTCGCGGCCATCGGAGCGATGGTGATCGTGCTCGCCGTTCTGAGCATCCTGCACGTTCCGGCCGACCTCGTGACCGTCGCCGGGTTCAGGCTCAGCCAGCCGCTGTGGTTCCTCGGCGTTTATGCCCTCACCACGTCGCTCGTGCCGGCCATGGTCGCAGCACATCGACGTGCGCCCATCGCGACGGTGTGTGCATTCGCGCTCGCCGTGGTCGCCGTGGACATCGTCAGAGCCTCGACGGGCGTGGCCGCCGTCGGGTATCTGAACTTGGGGTTCGTGTGGCTTTTAGTGCAGCAGCTTGGATTCTGGCTGGCCGACGGCCGGATGCCGCGCTCCAGAGTGCGCCAATGGATGCTCGCCGTCGGGTCGTTCGGCACGCTTGCGCTCCTCTGCACCACTGGCGCGTACTCGTTCGATCTGTTGGCAGACCTCAACCCGCCATGCGGCGCCCTCGTGCTGCTCGGTATCGGCCAGCTGGCCCTGTTCGACCTCGCGCGTCCTGCGCTGCGCAGGATGGATGCCGCACGCGTCGTGCATGGGATCAGCACCTGGATCAACGCTCGCGCGATGACGATCTACCTCTGGCACATGCTCGTGCTCGTGCTCCTGGCGGGCGTGCTCCTCCTCACCGGCGACCGCCTGCCGGTTCCGCTCGATGCTGCGTGATTACCGTTGTCGCTCTGGTAACGCGAGCAGCCGGGCGATGGGAAGTGAAACCGACGCCTACCCTGAACGCGGAGCGGCGCACGGGCCCGCTGACGGCCTTAGTGTCGACCGTGCTGGCGATCGGCGGCGTCGTGATCCTTCTCGCCACGGGCATCACGGTGGTCGGAGGAGTCGTGGGCCTCGCCTGCATCGGCACCGCGCTCGCCGCGGTCATGCCGCGGCCGGACGACTCGGACGTTCTCGTGCCGAGGCTCAGCCCCGCTGCGGCGTCAGCTGCGGAATGAGCTCGTCGAGCACGTCGACCGTGTGTTTCCAGCCGGTGACAGCGAGCGTCGGCACGCCGAGGGCGAGCACGGGGTAGTCGTTGCCGTCCGGATCGAGGCGGTCCCCGATGAACAGCATGTCGGTGAGGCGGATGCCGGTCAGTTCGGAGAGTCGTCCGATGCCGTACGCCTTGTCGATGCCGCGCCGGGTGATGTCAACCGACGTGGATCCGCCGGAGCGCACCTCGAGGTCGGGAAGCAGTTCCTGCACGGCGGCACGGAGGGTGTTCTTCTTCTCGCCGCTGGGGTCCCATGCGGACTTCACGTCGACAGGGGCCGATTGCCCGAGCGCCGAGAACGTGATCTGCGATCCTCGATCCTCAAGGATCGGACCCCAGGTCTTCTCCTCCCAATAGCCGAGCCGGCGAGCTTGGGTCTCTACGGCGGCGAGAGCGCGCGACTTCTCATCGTCGCTGAGGTCCTGTGCATACACCTTCGTCCACTCACCGCCGACGAACCGGAAGTACTGGGTCCCGCACGTTGGCATGAGGTGCAGGCGCTCGAGGGCCGCGGGGGAGGCATCCGTCAGCCTGCCGATCACCTGCTTCGAGAACTGCCCGAATTGGCCGCCGGAGATGACGCACACGGGCACGACGTCAAGCAGCGCGGTGAGGCGCTCGGCCATCGACGGATCGAGCGGTGACTTGGATGCCGCGAGTGTGTCATCGAGGTCGAAGGCGACGAGGCGGGGGCGATAGCTGATCGAAGGCATGGATCCTGAACGGTCGGGCACGTCGTGCCGGGAGGGATGGATGGTCACAGTTCGGCGTGCAAGCGCCATACCTGTTCGGCCGAAGCCTGCCAGCTGAACGCCGCCGCTCGGTCGGTGCCGGCGAAACGCAGTCGTTCCCGAAGGGCGTCGTCGGCCAACACGGAATCGATCGCCTCAGCGAGCCGGACCGGATACCGCTCGGCGTCGTCCTTCGAGACGGAGACGCCGGCACCGAACGCGACCTCGCTTACGGCCGGATCGTCGGAGTGCACCACGGGAGTGCCGAAGCGCATCGCTTCGATGACGGGCAGGCCGAAGCCGGACGACAGATTCGGGTACACGAAGACCGCCGCACGGCTGAGGACCACGGCGAGGTCCGGATCGCCCAGGGTGCCGAGCGCACGCACCCGTCCTTCGGGCAACCCGGCCTCCATGGCCACGGTCGACACGTGCTCCCCGTGGAACTCCTCGGGGCCGACGACCACGAGAGGCAGACCGGCAACGGACGGATGCGCCATGGCCGCGATCAACGGACGGAGCCCCTTGCGTGGATCAAGGCTAGAAACGGTGGCGATGTAGCGTTCGGGCAGACGGAGAGCTTCGGCACGGGCATCCGCGTCCGAGGGAACGCGAAGTGTGTCGGAGGGGGCGCCGCCGATCACCCGGATGCGGTCGCCGAGCTTCGCGACATCGTCCAGCTGCTCCGCGACGGCGTGCGTCGGCACCACGACGGCGTCGGCGAACTTGCGCGCCCGCTTCACCATCGCCTTCTGCCAGGCCGCCTCCACCACACCGACGGAATCCGGCGACGTCCACGGCGAGACATCGTGCACGGTCACGGTCGTCTGATCCAGCGAGTCAGTCGCGTCGTGCTTGAAGAGCGGGGCGAGCAGGCTCGGGGCATGGATGAGGCCGCCGCCCAGAGGGAGTTTCACGCCCATCTGCCAGGCCAGCGCGAGTTCCCGCGATCCGACCGGCAGTGCGTGCACGCCGACCAGGCCGGGCAGGAGCTGCTGCAAGAGGCGACGATCCGTCTCACCTCGCGCGGCGACGATTCCCTCCACGACGCAACCGCGGGGGGCCGTAGCGATCAGCTGGCGCGTCAGTTCGAGGCTGTACCGGGAGATGCCGTCTGGCACGTCCGTGAGCACATCGTCAACGATCACCCGCAGGGTTGTCATCGAATGCCTTTCGGTCGAACGCCTCGGCCAGCGCTTCTCGCCAGTCTCGCATCACGGCGAGCCCGGCCGCACGCCAGGCCTCATGGCCGAGCACGGAGTATGCAGGGCGAGCGGCGGGTCGTACGAACTCCGCACTCGTGGTGGGCTGCACTCGCGCCGGATCGAGGCCTGCCTGCTGGAGGACTTCGCGTGCGAAGCCGAACCATGTCGTCTCACCGCTGGCAGTGCCGTGGTAGACGCCGGAGACGGCGTTCGAATCGGCGAGGCGCAGGAGCTGCTCGGCGAGGTCGCCGGTCCACGTCGGCTGACCGCGCTGGTCGTCCACCACGGTCACCGTGTCGTGCGTAGCAGCCAGGCGCAGCATGGTCTTGGCGAAGTTCGGCCCGTGTTCCCCGTAGAGCCAGGCGGTGCGCACGATGTACGTGCCCTCCGGATGCGCCGCAAGGGCGAGTTCCTCGCCGGCGGCCTTCGTGCGACCGTACGCGTTGAGGGGGTCACGCGCGGCATCCTCCGCATATGGCGCGGTCGCATCGCCCTTGAAGACGTAGTCCGTGGAGATAGTGACGAGCTTCGCGCCTGCCTCTCGAGCCGCGATGGCGAGATTCTGCGTTCCCAGCGCGTTCACGGCGTACGCGGCATCTTCGTGCGATTCCGCGTCATCCACCTTCGTGTAGGCCGAAGCGTTGAACACGACATCGTGACCTTTCACCGCTTCGCGCACGGCGTCGCGATCGGTGACGTCAAGGTCGGCCCGGGACAGCGCCGTGACCTCGCGTTCGGCGAGGGCGGCCTGCAGGTCGCGGCCGAGCATTCCGGATGCACCGGTGATCAGGTAACGCACCGCTACTGTCCCTGTGCCGCGTAACGGTCCTCGGTTGCCTGCTTCTGCGGGGCCCACCAGTCCTCATGGTCCTTGTACCACTGGATCGTCGCGGCGAGCCCCGCAGCGAAGTCGCCGTATTGAGGCGTCCAGCCGAGCTCCGAACGCAGCTTCGTGGAGTCGATCGCGTAGCGCAGGTCGTGGCCAGGCCGGTCGGCGACGAGGTCGTAGGCATCCGCTGGGTGGCCCAGCTCAGTGAGTATCAACTCGACGACCTGCTTGTTGTTCTTCTCACCGTCGGCCCCGATGAGGTAGGTCTCGCCGATGCGGCCCTTCTCGAGGATGGTGAGGACGGCGGAGGAGTGGTCGTCGGCGTGGATCCAGTCGCGCACGTTCTCGCCCGTGCCGTACAGCTTGGGGCGCTCGCCGCGCAGCACGTTGGTGATCTGGCGTGGGATGAACTTCTCGACGTGCTGATAGGGCCCGTAGTTGTTCGAGCAGTTCGAGATCGTCGCCTTCACGCCGAACGATCGCACCCAGGCGCGGACCAGCAGGTCGCTGCCGGCCTTGGTCGAGGAGTAGGGACTGGAGGGGTTGTACGGCGTCGACTCCGTGAACCGTGCCGGATCGTCGAGTTCGAGGTCTCCGTAGACCTCGTCGGTGGAGATATGGTGGAACCGCGTGCCATGACGGCGAGCGGCCTCGAGCAGTGTGAACGTGCCGATCAGGTTGGTGTGAACGAATGGCTCCGGCTCGGCGAGCGAGTTGTCGTTGTGGCTCTCGGCCGCGTAGTGCACAACGGCATCGTGTTCGGCAACGAGACGATCGACCAGTCCGGCGTCCGCGATATCGCCCTTGACGAACGTGAACCGGTTCTCCGGGAGACCTTCCAGGGACGCGAGGTTGCCGGCATAGGTGAGCTTGTCCAGCACCGTGACGTCGTGATCGGTGTTGTCGAGCAGATAGTGGACGAAGTTCGAGCCGATGAAACCGGCGCCGCCGGTGACGAGGATCTTCATGGGTGCCGGGATGCTTTCTGGTCGTGAGACTGCCGACGAGTCTACCGAAGGCCGATTGGTAGACTCGCCCGGTGCAAATCCGCGAGCTGTCCGTGCCCGACGCCTATGAGATCACCCCGGTGCAGCACCGGGACGACCGCGGGGCGTTCCTGGAGTGGTACCGCTTCGACCGACTCGAGGAGACGATCGGTCACGCTCTGGACCTGCGACAGGCGAACACATCGGTCTCCCGCAAGGGATCGGTGCGAGGCATCCACTTCGCCGATATCCCGCCGAGCCAAGCGAAGTACGTGATGTGCACGCGAGGCGCTGTGCTCGACTTCGCGATCGACATCCGCACCGGGTCCCCGGCTTTCGGAACGTGGGACACCGTGCTGCTCGACGATGTCGATCGCCGCGCCATCTACCTGGCAGAGGGACTCGGCCACTGCTTCGTCGCACTGAGCGACGATGCGACCGTCAGCTACCTGGTGACAGATGTGTACAACCCGCAGCGAGAGCACGGAATCAGCCCGCTGGATCCCGACATCGCGCTCCAGTTTCCGCTTGACGCATCGGAACTGCTGTTGTCGCCGAAGGACACGGATGCCCCGACCCTTGCGGCAGCCCATGAGCAGGGATTTCTGCCGGAATATGAGGCAGCCAAGGCGTTCTACGCCTCCTTGAGCGGAGCGAACTGACATGCGCGGCATCATCCTCGCCGGTGGCTCCGGCACCCGCCTCTGGCCGATCACCAAGGGCATCTCGAAGCAGCTGATGCCGATCTACGACAAGCCGATGATCTACTACCCGCTGTCGACCCTCATGATGGCGGGCATCCGCGAGATCCTCATCATCACGACGCCCGAATACAACGATCAGTTCCGAGCTCTGCTCGGGGACGGCACCGCTCTCGGGCTTCGGCTCGAATACGCCGTGCAGCCCTCGCCGGACGGGCTCGCGCAGGCGTTCATCATCGGCGAGGAGTTCATCGGTGACGAGTCCGTCGCGCTCGTGCTCGGCGACAACATCTTCCACGGCACGAGCCTCGGAACCGCCCTTCGTCACGTCACCAATGATGAAGGCGCAACGATCTTCGCGTACCACGTGAGTAATCCTCGCGCCTACGGTGTGGTGGAGTTCGACGAGGATTTCAAGGCGGTCTCGATCGAGGAAAAGCCAGAACGGCCCAAGAGCAACTACGCGGTGCCGGGCCTCTACTTCTATGACAACGATGTGGTCGAGATCGCAAAGACCATCGAGCCGAGTGCTCGTGGTGAACTCGAGATCTCGACGGTCAATGAGCGCTATCTGCAGGCGGGAAAGCTGAACGTGCAGGTGCTCGACCGTGGCACAGCGTGGCTCGACACCGGCACCTTCGAGTCAATGATGCAGGCGTCGGAGTACGTGCGCGTCATCGAGGACCGCCAAGGCACGAAGATCGGCTGCATTGAAGAGATCGCCTGGCGAGCGGGATGGATCGACACGTTGCAGCTCGAAGGACTCGCGGCGCCGCTAGTGAAGAGCGGGTACGGGACATATCTACAACAACTAGTCAACTTGGCGTGATCTTACTTCTGGAACAGTGACTGTCCCGGGAGCAACGACATCAGGAACAGCCAACCACACGATATAGCTTTGCCTGCCCCACATGATCGACCAGTTTTAATGCAGCGGATTTGGAAAGGTCTTGTAGCCCTCGGTACGGATGACGCCCCCCGTTGACCTCGGCCGAACCGAAATCGAGGACGAAGTCGACATGATCGTGGTGCACGGCGGCGCAAACCGCACTACCGGGGACCGCATGGTTGATGCCATTCATGATGAGCTTGTCACTTCTGCTTAACTGCGAGAGGATATGCGGCATAATCACGCGACGATCTGCTAATGCATATGCAAGAGCCGTGCCCGTCCAAGGGCTGCCAGCGATCTCTGCGTCACGAGGTACCTCACGATCCAGGCGATTCAGAAGTGTGTCTTCGTCCGCCGACAACAGTGGAGCGTTCTTCGAGTAGCGAAAGATCGGAACGGTGTCGAGCACCATATTCCTCATGCTGGTCAACTGAGGTAGCACGATGAGCACTACGACTGCCGCGGCCGCAACTATGACGCGGGCTCCTCGCTTCCGTTGCCTCCGATCCGCCCAACGCATGAGCCATCCGAGAGCGTGTTTCGCCCCTATTGCGCCGAGCGGTATCCAGCCGACGGGAAGCAGCGCGGCGAGACGGGGGGCGTTGTTGTACCAGGGGCCGACAAGCATGTCCCTGGGGGTCCAGTAAGGGAGCCCGCTCACCACTACATAGAGAATCACAGTCGTGACGAAGACTAGAAGAAGGACAACGTCAACGCGCGTCCGCCGTCGGAGTGCGACCACGCACCCTACGATCGCAAGCGCAGCCACCGCGATGTCGATCGGTGCGCTCCAGACGGCTGCCGCGAACACCTCACCTATTGCTTGTGCAACCGTTTCTTGTGCCGGCCATCCGCGGGCAGCTGCGGGGGGTCGGAGTTTGTACCAGGCTGCGATTAGGGCCACGAGGTACCCGAATCCCAGGGCAAGCAGCACCCAGATCCGTCGCCTCGAAGGGTGTGATCGCAGTTGGTAGACGAACCACACTGCCAACGTCACCGTCGCGAACGCGAGAAGGGCCATGAATGCGCCCGGATGTGCGACCACAATGCCCGGTATCGTCCCCAAAAGCAGGAGGACGGCGCCCCAATCGGCCCGAGGCGACTCATGTTTGCGAAACGCCACTGTGACGAGAACAGCAAATGCCGCGGGAAGAAGCGTCAACGACATCATGTACGGGAAGAGCACGCCGTACTGGATCATGAGCAGTGGGAAAGCAGGTGTGGCCGCCGCGAGGAGGCCCGCGCTGAGCAGGAACGCCGGTGATGAACCACCGAAAACTCGCGCCAGCAGGAGGATTCCTCCTGGCCAGATGATCGCCGGGAACAGCAAAGTCAGCGCATTAGAGGCGACAGGAATGGAAGCGTTCGTAGTGATCACTACCAGCGCACCAAGTGCGTGCCAGCCGGACGGATAGAAACCCGCTGGGCCCCCCGCGCTCGTCATGCTGTTGATAAAGAGCGGTGAGGCATTCCCCTGATCGACTGCGTACCTTATCGCGTTCAGGTGAAAGACGTTGTCGAATGTCTGCGAGATGTTCTGTGGGTTGCCGACGATGACCAGCACTTGGATCAGGATGATGAGCATGGGTGCAGCAATGGCGACGGCTGGAACCCAAGCATGCCGGTTAGCTTCGTTGAACGAGAGTGGCGGGAGCCGTCGCCATATCAGTAACCGCAGAACGAGGACGATCAGGGCTAGCGCCGCCAAGGCAATCAGAACAGGAAGCACACCCCAGCGCAGGTTTGCAAATGGCGCCCCCACTGCCGCGATCGAGATGACCGTCACACCGAACGGCGCCGAAAGGCCCCACAGCCACATTCCGCGAAGTCCAGCGACCAGGCCAATGACGAGCCCCGGCACGAGGACGAACGCTGCGGCCGCGCCGAGTGCCAGTGCGAGGTCAGCCCAAGTCATTCGTATCCTTTCGAGGCGCCGGCTACCTCGCGCCGCCCCGAGACTACCAACTCGAGGCTGAACGTCGGCGCGTCCGGTGTGTATCCACGGGCTGAGCAAGCCCCTATACCCTGGAGACTGCGCTCGCGTGAGCATCAGACCTGAGAGGATTCCACGGCAATGGATTATGACCTTCTGGTTGTCGGAGCCGGATTCTTCGGTCTGACCGTGGCCGAACGCTGTGCCGAAGAACTCGGGTTGCGGGTCGCAGTGATCGAGCGACGCAGCCACATCGGTGGGAACGCATACAGTGAAGTCGAGCCGAGTACCGGGATCGAGGTTCACCGGTATGGAGCACATCTCTTCCACACATCGAACAAGTCGGTCTGGTCGTACGCCAACCGCTTCACCAACTTCACGTCATATCAGCACAGGGTTTACACCACGCACAACGGTGAGGTGTTCCCGCTGCCCATCAACCTCGGGACGATCAACCAGTTCTTCCGGGCCGCGCACTCTCCGGCCAGCGCGAGGGCGCTGGTCGCCGAACAGGCGGCCGAAGTGGCTGCTCACGAGGTCTCTAATCTCGAGGACAAAGCGATCTCCTTGATCGGACGCCCCTTGTATGAGGCGTTCATTCGGGACTACACGGCAAAGCAATGGCAGACCGATCCGCGCGAACTACCGGCTGAGGTGATCAGTCGTCTGCCGGTTCGCTACTCGTACAACAACCGCTATTTCAACGACTCGTTCGAGGGTCTGCCTGTAGACGGATACACACGGTGGCTCGAACGAATGGCCGAGCATCCGAAGATCGACGTGGCGCTGCAGGCCGACTTCTTCGACGATACGTCTCCGTTCGCGAAGAACGCCGTAGTCGGCGCCGTGCCCGTTGTCTACACCGGCCCCGTCGACCGCTATTTCGACTACTCAGCTGGCGCCCTGTCGTGGCGCACTCTTGATTTCGAGCAGGAGGTGCTCCAGGTCGAAGACTTCCAGGGCACATCGGTGATGAACTATGCCGACCTGGACGTTCCGTACACGCGCGTGCACGAGTTCAAGCATTTTCATCCAGAGCGCGACTACGACAGGGATCGGACCGTCATTATGCGTGAGTACTCGCGCTTCGCGCGCGACGAGGATGAGCCGTATTACCCGGTCAATACGCCCGAGGACCGAAACAAGCTGCTGACTTACCGGGAGCTTGGTGCTGATGAGCCGGCCGTGTTCTTTGGGGGCCGTCTCGGTACCTACCAGTATCTCGATATGCACATGGCCATCGGATCGGCCCTCTCGTTGTTCGAGAACAAGCTTCGCCCACTGTTCGCGTCATAGCGCTTCGTTGGTGGCGTTCCGGGTCCATTGCTGGAGGCTTAGCTCACGGTTGGCTGTTGGCCCGTCAGTCGAGCCCGGACAACGCGCTGGCCGCCTCATCTATAGGGCCGTCGAACACCACGTCGCCCTTCCGGAGCACCACACCCCGCTCGCATAAGGATGTGACCATCTCCAAGTCGTGACTCACGACGACCATCGTCTTACCCTGCTCGATGAGCTCCCGGATCCGCCGTTCGCACTTTGCGCGGAACGGGGCGTCGCCCACCGCAAGTATCTCGTCGACGAGAAGGACGTCCAGCTCCGTGTGGATAGCGACCGAAAATGCTAGCCGAAGGAACATTCCCGACGAGTAGTGCTTGACCTCTGTATCGATGAAGTCGGCGATCTCGGAGAACTCCACAATGTCGTCGAAGCGCGCATCGATCTCTTTTCGAGACATTCCGAGGATGGCGGCGTTGAGGTAGACATTGTCTCGCCCAGTCAGGTCTGGATGGAAGCCTGCTCCGACCTCGATGAGGCCAGCTACTCGTCCGCGGGTGAGCACTCGGCCCTTGTCAGGCAGGAATACGCCCGAGATCAGCTTCAGCAACGTGGACTTGCCAGAGCCGTTGTACCCGAGCAGTGCGACCGATTCGCCTTCTTTGATTTCAATGGAGACATGCGACAGCGCGGAGAACGTCGTCGACAGTTTCTTTCGTCGGATGAATCCGACGAAAGCCTCCTTGAAGGAGTGTGTGTGTCGCAGCTTGAAGCTCTTGGTGACGTCGTTGACGATGATGCTGGGCAATCTGCCCGCGGCACGGTCGCCGGGTTGTGGAGAGCTTCTCGTCATGTCAGAGATCCTGGGCAAATCGACCCTCGAATTTTCGGAACGTGAGCTGACCGACGACCAGAATGACGACTGAGGTCAGCAAGGCGATAACGGAGAAGAATAGAAGGTTCGGGGGACCGCCTGGCACGTTCTGGCCATGCAGTGTCGGAGTCCAGAACGCCAGATGCATCAACTCGACGGAAGGTGTCAGCGGATTGAGCAGATACACGGTCTGCGCCCACGACGGAAGCGCGTGTTGGACGGATTGCCAGTGGTAGAGAACCGGTGAGGCCCACGTCGCGAAGAGGAGGAATAACTCGACGAGGTTCTGTGCGTCCCGGAACGATGTATTGACGGCACCGAAGAGCAGGCCGAGTCCTGTCGAGAGAACGGTCACGATGATCACGCCGAGCACGAACGCCGCAACTGCTACCAGACTCGGTGTCCAGCCGGTGACCAAAGCGCCGATGAAGAGTACCGCCACCTGTGGAAGAAAGTGCACGAACGCCACGAGGACCGCCGCCAGCGGAAACAACTCACGAGGGAGGTAGATCTTCTGAACGAGCGGACCATTGTCAACGATCGACCGCGTCGCATTCGTGAAAGCCTCGCCGAAGAGATTGATCACGATCATGCCGGAGAACAGGTAAATGGGGAAGTTAGGAACCCCTTTGTTGAGCCCCAGGAAGACACCGAGGGCGAAGAAGTAAACGAAGAACTGCGCCGCCGGCTTCACATACGACCAGGTCCAGCCCAACACTGAACCGTGGTATCTGGTTTGGATTCCCTTGCGCACGAGCAGTCGCAACAGGTATCGGTAGCGAATCACGTCCATGAGGCCACGGCTGTGTCCGGGCGTGATGAAGCCCTCGGCTCCGGCGTGGTGGGTGCTCGTCAAGGCGTGTGATTCCTTAGTGAAAGGCTGCGGGATCGGCCGTCGTAGTCCGCTCTCGGGGGCGGGCGTGAAACCGTGACCAGTGTAATCGCTGCTATATGTCCCATCTTGCGCCAGCTCCCAGCGGTGCGGGCACGCGCGCCGGCCGGGCACGCCATTGCGTCTCCAGGCATCTCGAAGCAAGGGTCCCGCTAGTATGACCGGGGCGCTTTGACGGCGAATACGACGAAAACTCTGAGGTTTACCAACGCGATGCGCATCTTCCGAACGTTTGAGAGACCGGCTCTATTCTCCGTAACTGACGATGGCGACCTCGCATCGATCGCTGAAGGTCTCAGCCTCCGGCAGCGTGCTCTTCTCGTGGGGGCCCTCAACTACCATGCACTGGATGTGCCAGGGGGAGCCCTCAAGGTTCAGGTCTATCTCGGGCGCCGTGGCGGCTCGTCGTCATTAACCGACGTGCGTACAAGGCGCAAGCCGACTCATCACGTCAGTTGGATAGGCGAGTTCGCGGTCGCAAGCAAAGTGCAAGGCGAGCCCCATGACCTCTTCACGCCGACCGCGAAGAAGCTTCGCAGGAGGCACGACTTCGCCCCAGACCATGAGACGGGCGAGCGTCATATTGTGCTCGACCTTGATCCGTCGGCTGATCAGGGGGATCTGTTCCGGAACCACGGACTGTACTGGGGTCTACGTATGGCCGTTGAGCGCCGGTTCCCATTCGCATACGATCGCGTCCGTCAGTTCCTGATCCGTGGGCGGGAGGCAGAGCTGCTTACCAGGCGCCTGTCGCGAACCCAGCGGGACCCGGACATCCTTCCTGAAGGGCGCGGGCTCGAAGAGGAGCCAGCGGTGCTGTTCGGCCTGCACTGGCTCGATCTCGGCGGCGCCGAGAGATGGGCCGTAAAGACGATTGAAGCGGCATGGTCTCATGGACTGCGCCCGATCGTGATAACAGACGTTGACTCAGCCCATCCGTGGATCACGCGGCCGGAATTGTCGGAAGCTGTCGTTGTTCCGCTTACGCATCCGATCGGCCAGCCCGAGAACCAGGAACCTGTGCTCGATGCCATCGCTCGCAATTGGGATGTTCGAGGGGTCTTCGTGCATCACTGTCGCTGGCTCTATGACAGGCTTCCGTGGCTCAAGAGGCGCCTCCCATCGGTGCCGATCGTCGACTCGCAGCACATTCTTGAATACAACGGCGGGGGATACCCGTCGTTCGGCGTTATTCTCGATGACAGCATCGATATACATCATGTGATTTCGCCCCAACTTCGTGATTGGCTTCGCGACGTGCAGGGAGTCGCTGACCACAAGATCGAACTCGCGCCGCTCATGGGCTTGACCACAAGCACGACGGAGACGGTGAAAGTACGGCCGCGTGTAGAAGGAGCACCGTTCCGGGTCGGCTTTATCGGTCGCTTTGCTCATCAGAAGCGGCCGTACCTGTTCTTGAAGCTGATCGAGTCACTTCGACAGGCACTGCCCTCGCCCATTCATGCCGTGATCCAGGGCAGTGGGGCTCTCGAGTCGTTCGTTCAGCGCGAGATCGATCGGCACGATCTTCGCGACATCGTAACGCTGCGGGGCGAGAGCGCTCCGGTCAGCGAGACCCTTGCGATGATCGACGTTCTCGTGATCTCGTCACAGAATGAGGGAATCGCGTTGACCGCGCTCGAAGCCATCGCTGCGGGGGTGCCCGTGGTCTCGGCGGATGTCGGATCACAGCGCACGGTGGTTGCTGAAATCGCATTGGTATCACGTGAGCCCCACGAGTTCATCCCGCAGGCGAGCGCGATCCTGGCTCAGGCGGCGCGGTCGGAAGATTTCCGCCGGCAGATCTGGGTGGAAGAGGCACGACTCGCCGATGAATTCTCTCGGCTTGAGCCATCGGATCGCTGGCTGGAAAGGAAGATGATCGAGTGGAGCAAGTAACGGCGGTGGTCGTCGCGTTCAACCGGCTGGAGAAGCTGAAGAACGTGATCGCGGCGATCGAGGGTCAAACGCGGCGGCCGGACCGGCTCGTCGTCGTGGACAACGCCTCGACGGATGGGACGGGAGACTACCTGTCGTCGGTTGACTCCTCCCTGGACATCGACGTGCTGTCGCTCTCGGAGAACCGCGGTGGTGCGGGCGGCTTCGCAGCCGGCATGGCTCGCGCGTATGACCTTGGCGCCGATTTCGTATGGATCATGGACGACGACTGCTACCCGAACTCCGATGCGTTGAGGCTGCTGATCGACGGTCACGCGGACGCGGTCGACAAGCTTGGCCCAGACGTTCCCTTTTCTTGCTCGCTGGTGCTCTACACGGACGGCAAGATCTGCGAGATGAACAACCCGGAGACGACGTGGGATTGGGCACGACTGATCGCCGATGGGTCGCACTCCGTCATGGTGCGCAGTTGCTCATTCGTCTCGGTTCTCTTCCCGCGCTGGGTGATTGAGAAGTACGGTCTGCCCTACGCCGAGTACTTCATCTGGTTCGATGACCACGAGTACACCTTGCGGGTGACCGGCGTATGCCCTGGGGTTCAGGTGCTTGACAGCACGGTCGTTCATGACATGGGCGACAACAAGGGCGTCAACTTCGGACTGATCGACGAGACGAACGCCTGGAAGTTCCGGTACGGCATCCGCAACGAGGCGTCGTTCCGGCTGCACCACCAGAGCCTCTTTTCCTACCTCATGTTCTTCGCACGAGTGCAAGTCGTCATGCACCGCGGACGAGTCCCTCGAAAGTTGCGTCGATCCATGACCCGCGAGCTTCTCCGCGGCGTCCGGTTCAATCCAGAGGTCGCATATCCCGAGAGCGTTCCCGTACCGGCGTAACCTTCGGAGCGATCTCGTGGCGCACGCTCGAAGTCCCGACTCAGCGCGCTGTGGCTGTGCGTGACTCGTCTTGGACGATCAATGTTCGGTAGGCCCGCCGACGGACCGCCTCCGGGACGAGCCGATACGCGCCCCTGATGAACACGTTCCGCAGGAATTGGCGACGTGTGGTGAAGCCGCTCCGGAGAAATGCGCGCTGCAGCATCCACTCGCTACGGAGCAGACGCATGCCGCCGCGCCGCTTGTACGCTCCGGACGAGACACGGTAGCGTACGAGCGGATCCGGTGAATTGACTGCACGGACCCCGGCGGCGAGCATGCGAGCGAAGAGCCAGTAGTCCTCCATCATCCCCATCGTCTGATAGCCGCCGGCTCGCTCCACCGCTTGTTTGGTATAGACGACAGTTGGGTGGTTGAACGGATCGTGGAAGCGAGCGTACTTGCCGATCGCCTCCGGATCAGTCGGCGGAATGCGCTTGATGCCCAACAACTCGCCATTCTGCGTGTCAGTGAACTCGCTCAGCCCGCTGCCGACCAACTCGAATCCTCGTGAGATCAGCTCGAGTTGGACCTGGAACCGATGCGGCTCAGAGATGTCGTCGGCGTCCATTCGCGCGACGACCTCGTAGCTGCATTCGGCGAGACCTGCTGTGAGCGCCTCTGCCAGGCCACGATTCTCTGGCAGGATGACAATCTTCAAGGGCACCGGCGTGGTGCGATCGAGTTCCGCAATTGCCGACACCAATTGTGCAGACAAGGGGCCATCCTGCACGAGGATCACCTCGGCCGGCATCAATGACTGCTCGGAGACCGAGCTGCGGAAAGCCCGGAGCAGAAACTGCGCGTCATCCCCGTGATACACCGGCATCAGCAACGAGAACCGAGGAGCAGATGTCATGCGCCATGTTCTTTCCGCGAGGAGTTTCTCCCGGCGGTGAGAGCGGCAAATTGGACGCCAATTGACGCGAGATACTCGTGATTCGGCCGGGGGCGTTTGCTCATGCCGTCGTGCCAGCCGTTCTTGAATGTACGGGTTATCGTCCTGCGGTTCGCTGATCGTAGGTACGTGCGAAGCCAACGTCGAGCGGTAGCCGCCAAGTAGAGCGGCGTCTCATACCAGGCCAGCGCCGGTGAGTCACGGAACAACCACAACTTGTTCCGAACCTCGAAAAAGAAGCGCTCGCCCGGATCGGCATCCGTGTCCGCCCGAGCTTTGGTCTTATGCGTAACGACGCTGTCAGGCACAAAGAGTCCGCGGCGATGACGAAGAATTCGGGCCGTGAACTCGAAGTCATCGTTCCAGATGAAGTACTCGGCGACGGGTAGTCCATGCTCCAGGACCGCAGTGATATCAACGAGAACGGACACAAACGATGCTGATCTGATCGGGACTGCGTTGATTTCGGCAGCATCACGGCGCTCCTGGGAGCGTGCTAAGGGCTTGCGTCTGGGCGTGTTCATGGGATGGTCCGCTCCGTCGGACCACACAACCCGCGACGCGAGAACACCCGGCCGTTCTCGCGCTGACGAGAAGGCCGCGAGCAGGGTCTCTAGGGCGGTAGCGCTTGGTACGGTGTCGTCGTCCATGACCCAAGCGAGATCAGCGCCCTGTTCGTATGCGGCCCGTCTGATGCCGATCGCAAAGCCACCAGCACCTCCGGTGTTCACTTCGAGTCGGACGACATCGACGCCTGGCATGGCGGCCGCGGCCGCGGCCGAACCGTCGTCCGACGCGTTATCGATCACGATGATCGCGTCCAGGGGTCGACTTTGGATTCGCAACGCGTCCAGGCACTCGAGCAGGAGTTCGCGCCGGTTGTGGGCAACGATCACTGCGACTACTCGCACACCAGAATCCTTTGCTCACATCGGGCAACACGGCCCACCGTCGTCTGACACGGAGAACGGAGGGGCCGGCGCGTGGGGACCGAGCGAGTTTATCGGTAGATGCTGTGCAGTTCGTTGAGGGGCGCGCTGGTGAACGTGAGCATAGACGCCAGGCTCAGCTCTCGTCGGGATCGGTGGCGAGTCGATCACGGCCATTCAGTTGGCGTTCCAATTCGCGGATGCGTAAGTCCTGAAGCGCCGTCTGCTCAGCAAGGGTCCGCGTTTTCGCTTCCACAGTCGTGAGCTCGGCGGCGTGCTGGAGACACACCAGAAACAGGATCGCGATGCTCACAAAGAAGATCAGATTGGTCGGTAACTGCACGCCGAGCAGCCGGGCGCCCCATTGGAGAGTGCTCGGAAAAAGACCGGCGATGAGAGCGAGGACTCCCGCGACCAGCCACCAAAGCGCATGACGCTCCCTAAGGCGCCGCCGTCGAAGCATTTCCGTCACGATGACGAGGACGAGCAGGGCGGCCGCGACGCCAAGTATGTAGCTGGCTACTGTCACGATTCATCTCCCGGGATCGGCGTCGCTGGACGCATGAGTCCAACGACCAGTGCCAGGGTCGCTCTGGCGAGATAGACGGCTGACTTAATGGGATTCTGCGATGGCGTTCCTCCAGCACGTTCACGCATTTCCGCCGGGATCTGCCGAATCGTCAGTCCAGCTTTCGCTGCGATGACCAATGCCTCGATCGTGTCGCCGAGGTACTCTGCAGGGTAGTTAGTGGCGAAAAGCGCGATCGCGCGGGGTCCCATCGCCTTGAAGCCCGACGTGGTGTCTGCCAGCCTTGTTCGGGCGATGCGGCTGAGAGCTACCGCGAGCAGCGACATGGCCCAACGCCTCGGGCCGCGCACGCGGTAGGACCCTTTGCCTGCGAAGCGAGCGCCAATCACAATGTCCGCTTCGTCGAGAGCCGCGACCAATTCGGGAACCGCGCGCGGGTCGTGTTGGCCGTCGGAATCGACTTGTACAACGTTGTCGTACCCGTTCTCCGACGCGTACCGGAATCCCAGGCGCATGGCCCCGCCGACGCCGAGGTTATACGGTAGTTGCGCGACCTTCGCACCGGCGCGTGCCGCCACGCGCGCTGTCTCGTCGGTCGAGCCGTCGTCAACAACGAGGCACGCGATGCCGGGGAGAGCCGAGAAGACTTCGTCGACCACGGCCCCGACACTGGTCCCTTCGTTTAAGGCAGGCATGACGATCAGCGTGCGCTCGATGGGCGTCGGCATGCTGACAATCCTAGATGTCCGGCCGGTCCCAATCCTCGCCGGTGAATTCCCTTGATCCGTATGACTGAGAATTGGACGGTGTCCAAGCGTCGAGTGATCGCCATTGTCTCGTTGTACCGTCCAGATAAGGAGGCACTGGCCAACGTATCTCGTATCGCTGCGCAAGCGGATGAGGTGATCGCGGTGGACGACGGCAGCGGAGACGAGTATGAGAGCATCGTCGAGGCAATTGCAGGGCTCGGTGTCTTCGTCCTTTCGTCCAGCGAGAACGAGGGCATCGGTGCCGCACTCAACCGAGGCATTTCCCATGCCGCACCGGGAATCGACGACGTCGTGATCACTTTCGATCAGGACAGTGTGGTGCCCGTCGGATTTATCGATGCCCTAATCGATACGCTTTGTCGGTCGACCGCTGATGGCCTGAAAGTCGGCATGGTGGCGCCGGCATCGTTCGGCGGAATAAGCCAGACAGGGAGCAAGCTTTCGGACGGCTTCACGGAAGCACTGCGCCCAATCCAGTCCGGGCTGCTCGTGACCGGCATGGCCTTAAGGACGGTCGGAGACTTCGACGCTGACTTCTTCATCGACCTCGTAGATGACGAGTACTATTTTCGAGCGAGAGCTGCGGGCTTCCTATCGGTGGCTTCGGCTGACCTAGATCTGCCGCACAGACTCGGGAGCTTTCGCACGTTGCGCATCCTGGGCGTTCCGATCACTACGACGCTGAGCACGCCGTTCCGGTACTACTACCGTTCCCGCAACAGGATCCTGCTGTCGCGCCGCTACCGATCGTCATCACCGGGTCTCATCCTGCGCGACAGCGCTCTTGATGCCGCTCACTTCGTGGCGGTGTTATTGTTCGCGCGGCCCCGCCGATCAATGCTGACGGTTCTATGGCGAGGGCTACGTGATGCTCGGCTAGGTCGCACTGGACGGATTCCCCCGGAGGTAGCTCAAATCGCCGCGAGAATCGCATGGCGGGGCCGGCCCCACGACTCGTCAGACGGCCGGCCTGACGGCACCCTTCATCTATAACGTCACGCCTATGAGCGCGCCGCGACCGTGTGCGTGGTGGTGGGTGCATTAGCGGCTGGGCGGGATGAGCTTCCTCGACTAGTTGGAGGCTCGGCGCTGTGGCGCTTCTGACGGTCCGAATGCGTGCCTGCTCAAGGCGCGAACGCCCGCGCCGCTTCCAGCGCGTACAGCGGCGGGCAGCTCTGCAATTGCATGGAGACGGGACGTCAGATGGAAGCGCGCCGATCGAGCGGCGCGGTTCCAGCCGAGAGCCCGAGTAGCCCGTTCCGCTTCCGCGAAGACAGTTCGCTCCTGCGCATATTTCGATCCATCCGGTCCAGTCACCGCCGAGTAGCTTTGCTTATGTCTGCGGTATTGGAACTGAACTTCGTCGTCAACGACCATCTTGCCGCCGCGCTCCGCTATCTGCAGAAGCATCTCTAGGTCCTGGACCACGTCGAGATCCACGCGGAACCCGGGATCTTGGATTTGCGAAACCCTCCAGACGAGCGAGGGGAAGTACGTCCAGTTGCCGCGCAAGAGGCTCTTGGCCAGCGGTTCGCCGTCGAGCATTCGGGGGTATGGCCCGCGCGGCGTAAGCAACGCTTTGACGCAATCTGCGACCGGTCGTCGGGGCTCGCCGTTGGCATCGATCGGCTGCACTCCCACCTGCACGAGTGAGGCGTCCGGGTGGGCATCGATCAGCTCCTCGACGCGGCGGAGAAAGCCTGGAAGCATGATGTCGTCGCAACCCATGAGCATGGAGAACTCGCTGGTCATGAGACCAGACGCCTTCCGGTAGTTTCGGCTCGGACGAAGATTGACTTCGTTGCGAATGTATTCGATTCGCGGGTCGGCCAACGAGAGGAGCCACTGGCCGGCCGTGAGGTCCGGGTAGACGTCATCGATGACGACCAATCGCCAGTCTTCGTTCGACTGTGAGCGCACGCTCGAGACCGCCGCCTTGAAATGGTCGACGCGACCGTAGAACGGCATCATGATGTCGAACGTCATGCTGCATCCCATCTCTTGAGCAGCATCCATCGTTTCACATCCGGAAAGATGGACACGACGCAGCGATAGCGGCCAGCGCCGGAGAGGAGTGTCTTGTCAGACAACATTCGGGTGAGCGTATGCATGGCGACGTTCAACGGCGAACTCTATGTGGCTGATCAGGTTCGATCCATCCTTGCGGAACTCAATGCCTTCGACGAGGTCGTCATCGTCGACGACGCTTCGACGGATCGCACCGTAGACATCCTGAACGAGCTTGGCGACGCCCGGCTGAGGTTACTGGTGGGCCGAGAAAACAGAGGATATGTGCGATCGTTCGAGCGCGCAGTGAGCCTTAGCCGGGGGGAGTTCGTCTTGCTTGCCGACCAAGACGATATCTGGCTGCCAGGTCGTGTAGATGCCATGCTCGACGTACTTCGGTCAGAAGCAGTCGTAGCCAGCAACATGACCATTCTCGGAACCGGTGAGCGCCCGAACTGGCGGATGCCGGCCTCCCAGGCGGCACAATGGCGCAGGAACATAGTGCGGATATTGGCCGGGGTAAGCGGCTACTACGGTTGCGGAATGGGCTTCCGGCGAAGCTTCGTGTCCCGGATTCTCCCGTTCCCTAGTTTTCTCCACGAGTCGCACGACCTCTGGATCGCAATTGCGGGGAACGTCGCGCACTCCATCGGCCTAGTTGAAGAGCCCACTCTTCAACGTCGGGTCCACAGTGAGAATGTGACACCCACGCGCCCGCGACGTCTGGGGAGGGTACTCGCGGCGCGTGTCATGCTCATACGGTGCCTTCTTGTGTCCTATCGACGCGACCTGCGCGCGCGACGCGCGGGTCCGAAGCGATAGTGCGACCGTGCTCCTCGGGACGAACCGACGATCTGTCGGCCTCGATATCACCATGCCTGTGATCCGATTCGCGAGGAATGGCGATTCTCGCACGCTTGACCAATCGCAGTATCGGCCGCTCGACAACGAACCAACTTGCCAGTGCAAGTGCCGCGGTCAGGATGAGCGTGATCAGCCAATAGATCCACATCCCGAACGAGGCGCCACTGAAGACGGTGACTAGTTGTTGCATGGGCCATGCATAGATGTAGAAACCGTACGAGATGTCGTTGCGAGCGATGAATCCGGGCTGAGGTACGACAGTGCTTAGCCAGATTAGGCCGTACGCCAGAAATGGTGCGGACGCTTGCCCGCCGAACCCGGGAATAAAGCAGATTCCGACCGCCGCGATGATCAGAGTGCCGACCCCGATCACCGGGCTGATTCCCCATCGACGTATGACGAAGTAGACGATCGATCCGCCCAGGAAGAACGGGAGCAGCCGGGAAAGCAGCATGTAATCCTGGTTGAGGCCGAGACGTGATGCCAGTCCAAGCCCTGCGTAGTTGATGACCGATAGGACCCACAGGATTGCCACCGGGACCACGGACTTCCGAAAGATGACGAGCCCACCCAGAACCCAGATGATCAGGTAGCAGACAAACTCGTAGTACAGCGTCCACAATGAACCGTCCCACGCGTCCTTGTAGGGGACCGCATCGAGGCTGCGCCCTATCGCGTACGTGTTCATATGTAGGCCGGCGTTCGACCAGATGTAGTTCAGAGGCGTCGGCCCGGTGGAGAAAAAACCCGCGAGGGTGTGATGAAGGGCGAATAGGGCGATCGGCGCGAAGACGAACGCAGTCAACGCCAGGCACACCAGGAAGGCAGGGAAGATTCGGGCAACACGGTGTACGAGATACTCGCCGGCGGAATGAGAGATCCGGCTACCGGTGATGAGAAAACCGCTGAGTACGAAGAAGCCTGCAACAGCCCAGCCCCCCAGGTTTTCGTTGTTGAAAACCGGTCCCGCTCCGCGCCCCGCTGTATACCAGCTATGGGCGAACAACACCATAGCGGCAAAGATGAGGCGGAACATGTTCATACTGTTCCGTCGTGAAGGGAATGGCCGCGAGCGCAGCAGGGCGTTCTCCATCATTTCAGCAGATTACGTTCGGACATTTCCTTCAGCGACCGTTCGTAGCCGCTGTCTTCGACGGACTCTGTCTGCACCCACTCGACGAAGCGACGAACGCCGTCACCAAAGTCAACCCGGGGAGCGAATCCCAGGCGCTTACGCAGCCGCTCCGTGTCGGCGACGTTGTATCGGATGTCGCCGATTCGGTAGTTGCCGGACACACGTGTCGGCACTTGTTTGCCGAATGCGGCGAACAACGCGCTCACTACATCGTCCACGGTGGTCGCGATTCCGCTACCGACGTTGAAGATGTGTCCGGCTGCATCCGGGTGCACAGCCGCGAGGAACGTGGCGTCCACAACGTCATCGATGTAGACGAAATCTCGGCTCTCCTTCCCGTCTTCAAAGATGTTGATCTCCCTGCCCTGGGTGATCAAGGTGGAGAAAATGGACAAGATCCCGGTATACGGGTTCTTGAGTGATTGTCCTGGCCCGTAGACGTTCTGATATCGAAGTGAAACCGGTTCGATGCCGATTCCTGGAGCAACAGTCATGACGAGGGACTCCTGCATCTGCTTCGTGATCCCATACACCGACGACGGGTGGAGCTTTGCGCTCTCTGGTGTTGGCACAGGGGTTAGCGGCTCGCCTGTCTCGGAGTCTCTCACTTCGAAGATTCCCGCAGAAAGATCTACTTCTGCGCGAGGGGGCGGGTAGACAATCTGACCGTTCGCGCGCTTGTACGCGCCTTCGCCGTAGATTGATCGAGATGAAGCGACGACCAGTCGCCGGACTTCGGAATCGTGATTCGTGAGGAAGTCGAGCAGCTTGCCGGTTCCCCCGACGTTCGCCTCGACATAACGGTCGATCTCATACATGGACTGACCGGTTCCGGTCTCGGCAGCCAAGTGCACCACGATCGAGTTCCCCTCGACGGCCCGCGCGATGGCTTCAGCGTCTGTGACAGAACCCCGAATCACATCGGCGATGTCTGCCACCGATCCGAACAGAGACGACGTCCGCTCGGCATCCTCGCCATGCACTTGTGGGATGAGAGCGTCCAAGATCGTGACGTCGTACCCGGCATCCACGAACTTGCGGGTCAGTCGCGTGCCAATGAAACCCGCGCCTCCTGTGATCAAGACGGATTGCGACAAGCAGCTGCTCCTTCGTACGGTCGGCGCCGCACGGAAAGCCGCCGACGCCCCACGATCGTAACGCCCCTCAGCTCGCCGCCGAGAAACAATGCCTGCTCGGACCGACCTTGTGCCCCTCTTCTCCGCACGTTCATTTCAGCGGTCCGTCCAGGCCGAAGTCGTCCATCGACTGCTCAGTTCGGAAGCAACGCATAGCCGATTCATCGAAGGAAGCGCCAGAGTGGGTCGCTTCGCTCGGCCCGTTTGTGGCGCCCGAAGAATAGATGCAGACTCGTATCTGAGTATCTTCACAGGAGCTGACTTGCCTCTCAACCCGGCACGACGTCACATGCAAGCCAGGTTGCCGAACCCGGGCTTCCTTCAATCGTCGCAAGATTCGCTGTCCTTTGTATCCGTGGCGGATGTCCATAACGAGAGCGTGGACATACGTTTCGATGGACATCGCGTTTGGTCGACCGACATTGTGTGTCTTTCTCATGAGCACGTGCACCTTGACTGGCCCGTCAACCTGAGGCCGATGCTTGCGGGCAGCACGAACATCACCGTCGTGAAGGCAGCAACCGAGGACGTCGTCGCGAGGGGAACTGTTTCGTTCGACCACTCTGCTACACGCACCGCAGTCGTCGACCGGCGTGGCCGCTGGCTAGCAATCAACAAATGGGGAAATCTCGGAGTTCCGCTGGAATCGCAGAAGAAAGGCGCACGCGAGCGGCTCTTGAATCGAGCACATCGTTTGATCGAGGACCTTAGTGGGCTCGGGTTCCGACCATTCCTTTCTAGCGGCTCGCTCCTCGGCGCCATCCGCAACGGGCGCTTCCTTCCGCATGACGACGACATCGATCTGGGCAACGTCACAGACACGCAGCATCCTGCCGATCTCGTGATCGAGAGCGAGCGCATCGAGCGGGCACTCGCTGGTCTCGGATACACCGTGGTGCGGCACACACACGCCCACCTGCAGATCGTGTTTCTTCACAAAGAGGGCGACCTCGATCACTACATCGACATCTTCACGGCCTACTTCGACCCGGACGGCACGTTCAATCAACCGTTCTCTATTCGCGGGGAGCTTCCTCGCGAGGCGCTCGAGCCCTTCGTTGGGATCGAACTTGAAGGCAACAGCTACCCGAGTCCGGCGGTCCCCGAGAAGTGGCTCGAGCTGAACTACGGCCGAGGCTGGCGCACACCGGATCCTGGATTTCAATTCGGGATACCCGAAGACACCAGGCGCAGGTTCGACTCCTGGTTCGGCTCGTTCAACCTGCACCGCGACTTCTGGGAGGCGCGGCACGGAGGCGCTGCAATCACAGATTCTCGCGATTGCGCCTTTGTGCTGGAGACGCTCGCAACAACGCCCGCGAACAGTGTCGTCGTCGACATCGGCGCGGGGACGTCAAGAACCGCGCAGCGGGTGCACGACAGCGGACGAAGCGCGATTGTAGCGGACTTCAGCCTCCCTGCGCTGTTCGCCCAAGCAGCCGTTGAAGGCGCTAGGCAGGGTGACGCTGTCTACCTCAATCTCAACGACCGACACCGCGTGCTCGAGTTCGCATTGGAGCGGATTGCCGACGGCCGGCAGACGAGCCTGGTGTTCGAGCACGTGCTGGAGGGGCTCGACGGCGACGGCCGGGAGAACGCGGTTTTACTGATGCACTGGATCCTGAGCGGGACCGCCGTGGCAGCGGTTACTTTCGACACGGACTTGCCGGATGATCACGCATTCGAGGATCCAACCTCGTGGCACCTGCCGGTCGATGAATTCATAGCCATGACGAACGCACATGACCTCGCCGCAGAAACCGTGCGCACGGTCGTCTCACCCGATGACCGTGGGCGAACGAGAGTTACAGCACACGTGATAGTGCGAAGGCAAGAAGGAGCGACGCGATGAAGGAGTTCTTGGGCCGAATGGCGGAGCGCCTCGCTCCCCGCACGATGGCCTCCCTGAAGGATCTGGCTGAGGTAAGGGAACGCAATGGAACTCTTCAGGCTGCATTCGACCGCCTACGGCCCCAGCTCGATGAGCTCGTCCGTGAGAACCGCCGACTGCGCGACGAGATCGACGAGCTACGGCGGGAAGGCCGCCATGTGGCGGAGTTATACGACCTCGTCGTGGAACGCGTTCGCTCGGACGCCGAGCGGCGCTGACCGGAATGGCGGAGCGCTGCCACATACGTTGATTAGCGGCGGGCTCACCCGTGTTCTGGCGCCGCGGGCAGCGCCTGCCGCCATGACATGCCCTGCGAGGCCTTCACGGTGCAGATGACGGCGAGCATCCAGCCGCTCTCGTAGAGCATCGTGCTCTCGGCCATCGCTGTGCCGATGAGGGCGATCAGAATCAGCGGGGGCCACGCATAGATGACGCTGCGCTTGTTGGAGCCGAGCAGCCAGGAACGTCCCATGGCGAGACCAAGCAGGATCAGGAAGAGCAAAAAGCCGACGAGTCCGACCTGCAGCCAGACATCCAGGAACGCATTCAGACCGTTCGCGTGCGGGGCGCCGGTCATCGCGTTGATCAGCGAGTACGGGGGAAGCGAGCCGCGCCAGAAGCCGATCCAGCCCCAGCCGAGCAGCTCGTTCACCGGGATCAGATGCCACATCTGCAGCCACACGTCGTAGCGCACGGTGATCACCGAGCGGCCGTGCAGCACATCGATGATCGGGGCGCGAAAGATGAACGCGAGCACGGCCAGCACCAGCGTGACGACGCCGAGCGAGACCTGCACGGCGAACTTCCAGCGCTCACGGCGGATGTGCCGGATACCGAACAGCGCCGCCGCCGCCAGCAGGATGATCACGATCATGATCGCAATCACGGGGGAGTTCGCGAACAGCAGGCAGAGCAGCGCTACCGCGACGGAGAAGACCGCCACCCCAAGTATGACGGACTTCGTGCGCCACTCGATGATGAACGTCACGACCGCGATCAGGGCGACGAGTCCGAGTTGGTTACGACTGCCGAACAGGCCCGAGATCGGGCCGCCCTCGGCGAGGTTGCCGGCGATGCCGAGGAACTTGATCGGTGCGTCGATCAGCAGGCCGCTGAGCACCTCGAGGGCGAGGGATGCCGCCAAGAGCACACGCAGTACGTCGCCGATGACCCGCACGATCTGGATGGCGTCGCGCACGAGCGCCAGATACAGTGCGAGGAACGTGAAGATCCCTTGGTAGATCACGGCCGCGAGTGTCGCCCACTGATACGTGCTCCACACGACCGAGACGGCGCACCATCCGACGAACACCAGGAGAGAGACCGGCAGCAGGCCGTGCCACTCGATGACATCCCAGTGGGCGATGAACGAGCAGATCGCGACTGCCGTTACGGTGGCCAGCACCCCGATCAGGCCGGGCCATCCGATGACGTCCTTGATCGCGGTGGTGAGGAAGGCGGAGCCGACGACGCACAGCGAAAGCGCCCGGGAGAACTTCGCCGACTCGAAAAGTGCCCTGGTGAGGGCAAACCACCGCGGCACGCGCCGTGCTGTGGAGGTCACTGCGACGCGGACCCGAGGTCAGAGACGTAGACGGGCGAGGCGGGCATGCTTCATCTTAACGTTGAGGGTCTTGACCCTACGGCCGCTCGAGCTTCGTCTTGATGCTGAACATCGCCAGCAGCGCGAAACCGGCCTCGATGAGGAGCCTGCTCTCGGTGAACGACTGCGCGATGAGCGCGGCCATGAAGAGCAGCGGGAGCAACGTGATCGCCGTGTAGGGAACATCCGCCCGCACGACGCCCTGCTCGTCGAACGGGGCACGGTCGACCGCCTTGAACCAGGAGCGTCCGAAGACCGTGAGCACCAGCAGCGCGAAGATCACGAGACCGAGGATGCCCAGCTGCAGCCAGACATCCAGATACGCGTTGTGCGCCTGCAGGTACTCCACCTTGTTTCGGATCGCCAGCCCCTTGAACGGCTCGACCCAGGGCGCCCAATAGCTGATCCAGCCCCAGCCGAAGTACGGCTTCTGCTGCGCCAGGTGGATGACCTTGTCCCAGATGTCGGTGCGTCCGGTGAGGTCGGCGCTCTTGCCGAGGATCTTCGTGATGGTTCCCCAGAAGAGGATCACGGATGCCGCGCCCACCACGATCACGGCGGCGGCCGTCACGTAGATGGGAACGCGTCGGCTCTGCGGAACGCTGCGCCCCCACCACGCGAAGAGCAGGACGACGATGACCGCGGCCATGGCGACGATCACGGTCGAGGAGCGGGTGAGCAGGAACGTGATGCCGGCGAGCGCGAGCCAGACGATTCCTGCCGTGCGGTTCACGGCGCGGTCCGCGAGCTGGATGCCGAACACGATGAGCGCGAACAGCGTGATCATGCCGAGGATGTCGCTGTTGCCGACGATGCCCTGGATCTGACCGCCGTGGAAGAGCAGGTCGCGGCTCCAGTAGAACGCGTTCGGCAGCTTGCCCGACGGGTACTGATAGGTCGTGAAGATCGGCAGGATGTGATGCCGGATGATCAGCGAGACGATCAGCTCGAAGAGGAGCGAGAGGCCGATGATCCACCGGAACGCGGCGCCGAGCGCGCGGAGGATCTGCTCCCAGCTCAGGCAGAGCGCGAAGAACGCTGCTGCGGTTGTCGTCGCCAACTGCGTGACGGCGGCCTCCACCGACTCGAGGCGGTATGCGGACCAGGCGATCGAGACGATGCACAGCAGAAGGAACAGCAGCAGCGTCTTCGGCCACTTGCGCACCGGCACACGCGGCTTCGCCCGCACCAGGAACACGATGCTGCCGATCAGACCGATCAGCGCCGCGACGCCCCAGCCGTACCAGCTGATCGAGTTGCGCCAGAAGTCTGGCGCGAACAGCGTGAAGAACGTGAAACCCGCGAAGGCGAGCATCCAGCCCTGACCTGTCGGCACGGTGCGAGGCGCCGTCGCCGGCGAGGTCTGCGTCATGGGGCTACTTTAACCGGGCGCGGGTGGCCCGGATCGCACTACACGAACGCGCCGAGGCCCGTGATCGCCCGGCCCACGATGAGGGTGTTCATCTCCTGGGTGCCCTCGTAGGAGTACAGCGCTTCGGCATCGCTGAAGAACCGGGCCACGTCGTACTCGAGCACGATGCCGTTGCCGCCGAGGATCTCGCGCGCCCAACCGACGGTCTCGCGCATCCGGGAGGTGGTGAAAGCCTTGGCGAGCGCGGAGTGCTCGTCGCGCTGGGTGCCGGCGTCGAGCATCCGTGACACCTGCACGACGAGCGCGAGCGACGACGTGATGTTCGCCAGGGACCCGGCAAGCATGTCCTGCACGAGCTGGTGCGCCGCGATCGGCTTGCCGAACTGGATGCGCTCGCCCGCGTACTTCACGGCCGCCTCGTACGCGCCCACCGCCACTCCGACCGCCGCCCAGGCGACTTCGGCGCGCGTGGCACGCAGCACGCGGGCTGTGTCGCGGAACGAGTTCGCGTTCTGCAGGCGCAGCCGCTCGGGCACGCGCACGTTGTCGAGCGTGATGTCAGCGTTCTGCACGGCCCGCAGCGCCTGCTTGCCCTCGATCTTCGTGGCGTGGTAACCGGGCGTCTCGGTGGGGACGATGAAGCCCTTGACCTGGCCGTCGGCGACATCCTTCGCCCAGATGACGGTGATGTCGCTGAAGGTCGCGTTGCCGATCCAGCGCTTGGAGCCGTTGATGACCCACTCGTCGCCCTGCCGCTCGGCCGTCGTACGAAGACCCTGAGCCGAGTCGGATCCGGAGAGCGGCTCGGTCAAACCGAACGCGCCGATGATCTCGCCGGAGGCCAGCTTCGGCAGCCATTCGTCGCGCTGCTCCTGCGAGCCGCACGCGCTGAGCGAACCGGCGGCCAGTCCGTTCTGCACCCCGACGTAAGTGGCGACGGAGGCGTCGATGCGGGCCAGCTCCAGGGCGACGAATCCGCGGAACACGGCCGAGTTCGGGAACGGCTTCGTCTCGTCCCACGCGAATGCGGCGACGCCGAGGCGGTGCAGGTCGGGGATGATCTGCTTCGGGAACTCCGCCCGCTCCCAGTACTCGTTCGCGATCGGCTTCACCTCCGTCTCGAGGTACTCCCGCAGGTTCGCGATCGCCTCCTTCTCCTGTTCGGTGAGCTCGTTCGAGAAGCCGTAGAAGTCTGCCGCGAGAGGCTCGAATGCCATGTCTGCTCCGTTGAATCGTGATTCGGGTCGCGTGCGGTCGTCGCCGACAGCGCACGCTGCCGCGCAGTGAAGACCGGTGGAATGCGGTCAGCCTAGGCAGCGGCATCCGGCCACCCCAAGGCCGTTGGTACTCTGCGACTAACCGGAAGAAAAGGCGGGCACGGATGTTTGTGCGCATCGACAACGTTCCTCGCGATTACGCGTGGGGGTCCTCGCACGGCATCGCCGACTTGCTGGGCAGGATCGCCTCCGGAGGGCCTGAGGCGGAGCTGTGGCTGGGTGCGCATCCCGGCTCGCCGAGCCGGCTGCGCGAACCGGTCGAGGGCGCCGAGACGCTCGCCGAGCTCGTCTCGGAAGACCCCGCCGCCACGCTCGGCGCTGCATGGCGCGAGCGCGACTCGTACGAGGGAGCGCCACGCCTCGGATTCCTGCTGAAGGTGCTCTCGGCCGCCGGCCCGCTGTCGATCCAGGCGCATCCGTCGTCCGAGCAGGCGCAGGCTGGGTTCGACCGCGAGAACGCCATGGGCGTTCCGCTGGACGCGCCCGAGCGCAACTACAAGGACCCGTTTCACAAGCCCGAGCTGATCTACGCCGTCACTCCGTTCGATGCGCTGTGCGGGTTCCGTGATGTGGGCACGTCGGTCGCCGTCTTCGATCGGCTGATCGCCGCGGGCAAGGCGAGCGGACTGCCGCACGACGAGCTCGACGTGCTGCACGGCATGCTGGTTTCGGGGGAGGACGAGGAGGCCGCACTCCGAGCCACGGTCGGGCTGCTGCTCGGCGGCGGAGAGGCCGCAGAGGAGATCGTGGCGCAGGCGACCGCGATCGCGCGCTCGCCGAAGGGTGAGGGCATCCGGGAGCTCGGCATCGTGCGGCTGCTGGCGGATGCCTACCCGGGCGACCCGGGAATCGTGCTCGCACTGCTGCTGCATCGCGTCGCCCTCGCACCGGGGGAAGCGCTCTACCTGCCGGCCGGCAACATCCACGCGTACCTCTCCGGCACAGGCATCGAGCTGATGGCCGCATCGGACAACGTGCTGCGCGGCGGACTCACCCCCAAGTACATCGACGTGCCCGAGCTTCTGCGCGTGCTCGACTTCACCCCCGTTCCCGCGCCGCTGCTGGCGCCGTCTCGCGTCGGTGCCCTCGAGCTCTTCACCCCTGACGTACCGGACTTCAAGCTCGCGCACGTGACGGCGGATGCCTCACTCGAGCTGACCGGGCCGGCGATCGTGCTGTGCACGGCCGGCTCGGCATCGGTGGCGGGGGAGCGGTCGAGCGTGGAGGTCTCACGCGGCGACGCGGTCTTCGTCTCGCCGGACGAGGGCACGCTGCGGTTCGCGCCACACGACGACGCCGTGCTGTTCGTCGCGACCGACAACCGCTGAGCTGGCGCGGGCGGGAGGCCCGCACAGCGGCCGATGTTCGCGCTTCGCGCTCAACAGGCTCCATCGGCTCGGCAGAGCGAGCAAGCTCGCTCTGCTCTCACCTCAGTCGCCTATAGGTTGGATTCCATGGCTTGGTTGGTGACCGGCGGCGCCGGGTACATCGGCGCGCACGTGGTGCGCGCCTTCGCGGAGGCGGGCATCGACGCCGTCGTGATCGACGATCTCTCGAGCGGACACGAGGACTTCGTTCCGCCCGAGGTGCCGTTCGTGCGCGGCACGATCCTCGACGGCGGGCTGCTGACCGACGTGTTCTCGCAGCATCCGATCGACGGCGTCATGCACATCGCCGGATTCAAGTACGCCGGTGTCTCAGTGCAGCGTCCGCTGCACACGTACGAGCAGAATGTGACGGGAACGGCGACCCTGCTGGCGGCGATGGAGAAGGCGGGGATCGACAAGATCGTGTTCTCCTCCAGCGCTGCCGTGTATGGAACGCCGGACGTCGACCTCGTCACCGAGAGCACGCCGAAGGCGCCCGAGTCGCCGTACGGCGAATCGAAGCTGATCGGCGAATGGCTGCTGCGCGACCAGGGCGTCGCGCGCGGCCTACGGCACACCAGCCTGCGGTACTTCAACGTGGTCGGGTCCGGATATCCGGATGTCTACGACACCAGCCCGCACAACCTCTTCCCACTCGTGTTCGACGCGCTGCTGGCCGGTCGCACCCCGCGCATCAACGGTGACGACTACCCCACACCCGACGGCACCTGCGTGCGCGACTACCTGCATGTCTCCGACCTCGCGCACTCGCACGTGGCGGCGGCTCGACGGTTGCAGGAGGGCGACACGCTCGAGCCGGCGTACAACCTGGGCAGCGGCGACGGAGTCTCCGTCGGGCAGATCATGTCGACTGTGGGGGAGGTGACGGGCATCCGATTCACGCCGGAGATCGCACCACGACGCCCGGGCGACCCGGCGCGCATCGTCGCCTCTGGCGAGCTCGCCGCCCGGGATCTGGACTGGCGGATGCGTCACACCCTGGCCGACATGGTCGATAGCGCGTGGCAAGCCCGGCAAGGGGCGTCCTGATCGCCACGGGCACAAATCGTTGTCTAACTTCGGCGCGTCGCGAACCCTCGAGCACCGCTTGAGCCTTTACGATTCGCGACTTGACGCAATCGAACTACACCGGTGTAATTAGTGAAACGCCTCGTGCAGGGAACACGGCACGTCAAGGCGTGGCAACACAGGTGGGGAGATCGATATGGCGATGAGCGAATATCGACCGGGGGTACCCGAAAACTGGTTCGTCGATCCCGTGCGGCTTGGGGTGCCCGGGGTTCGATCGGTCGATGAAGACGAAGACGGCGCGTTGTCGTGGCAGTCGGATGCGCTCTGCGCGCAGACCGACCCCGAGGCGTTCTTCCCTGAAAAGGGCGGATCGACACGGGACGCCAAGAAGATCTGCGCCTCGTGCGAGGTGCGGGCGCAGTGCCTGGAGTACGCACTCCAGAACGACGAGCGCTTCGGCATCTGGGGCGGGCTCTCGGAGCGCGAACGCCGCAAGCTGCGCAAGCGCGCGGTCTGACGACTCTGCGGTTCTGACGGACCAATTCGCGGAGCACGCGACGGTGGTGCCCGGGATTCCGCGTGCACCTGCCTAGGCTGTCCGCGATGCCTCCGACAGTCACCGCCATTCTCGTCGCGCACCGCGGCAGCGAGCATCTCAGGCGCAGCCTTGATGCCCTCGCCTCCCAGACCCGACCCGTCGACTCCCTCGTCGTGATCGGCGTCTCCTCCGACGACGCGACGACCGCGGAGGCAGCAGCCGCTTCCCCCGACCAGCTGCTGGCATCCACCGAGAAACTCCCGTTCCCCACGGCGCTCGGCGTGGCCGCGCGCGTGGTTCCGCCTGCGACCTCCGACGACGAGTGGCTGTGGTTCCTCGGACAAGACACAGCGCCGGAGCCGGATGCCCTCGCCCACCTGATCGACACCGTGGCGGTGTCGCCGTCGGTGGCGATCGCGGGACCAAAACTCGTCGACTGGGACGAGGCATCCGTCATCCGGGAGCTCGGCCTGTCGATGACGCGTCTCGGCACCACGATCGTGCCCGTCGAGGACGAGTTCGACCAGGCTCAGCACGACCGCACGAGCGACATGCTCGGCGTGCCCGCCGCCGGCATGCTGATCCGGCATTCGGTGTGGGAACGGCTCGGCGGATTCGACCCCGCGCTCCCCGCGTTCGATACCGGACTCGACCTGTGCGTACGAGCGCGCCTTGCCGGTCATCGCGTGGTCATCGTTCCCGGCGCTCGGGTGGCATCGGCGGGCGACGGCGTCAGCGTGCAACCGCGAACGCCGCGCGGCAGGCAGCGCCGAAGGCAGCACCGGCTGCGCCGCGCCGCGCAACTGCACAGGCGCATGACGTACGCGCCGGCGTTCGCACTCGTCTTCCACTGGCTCTCGCTGGTGCCACTCGCGGTCATCCGCTCGCTCGGGTTCTTGCTCGGCAAACAGCCGGGCGCCATTGGCGGCGAGTTCGCGGCGGCCTTCGCGACCGCGTTCGGCGGCAGCCACATCGGGCAGGCGAGGAACGCGCTGAAGCGGGCACGCACCGTGAAGTGGAAGGCGATCGCGCCGCTGCGCATCCCGCGCGTCGAGGTGCGGCGGATGCGCGCACTGCGTCGCGAGGCGAGCCTCGTTCGCCAGCACGGCGAGCGTCGCGAGCTCAACTTTTTCAGCGGCGGAGGCGCCTGGGTCGTGCTCGCGGTCGCGCTGATGAGCGTTGCCCTGTTCGCGCCGCTGCTCGGATCGTCGCAGCTCGGCGGCGGGGGACTGCTGCCGTTGAACGACATCGGCACCCTCTGGGCGAACCTCGGCTACGGATGGCGCGACATCGGAATCGGCTTCGCGGGCGCTGCCGATCCGTTCACCGCTGTGCTCGCCGTGCTCGGCTCGCTGACGTTCTGGCAGCCGTCGTTCGCGATCGTGCTGCTCTGGTTCGCCGCTCTGCCTCTTGCAGCGCTCGGCGCTTGGTTCCTCTCCACCCGGCTCACGCATCGCGCGGTGCTGCGCGCTACCTTCGCGATCGTGTGGGCTCTGGCGCCGATGCTGTTCGACGCGCTGCAGCACGGGCGTCCGGCCGCGGTGATCGTGCACATCCTGCTGCCCTGGCTGTTCTTCGCCGGCACCGCCGCGCGGCGCTCGTGGGCGGCAGCGGCGACCACGGGCATCCTCGCGGCGGCCGTGCTCGCGTGCGCACCCCTGCTCGCGCCGGCGCTGCTGGTCGTCTGGGTGATCGGATCGGCACTGGCCGGACGCGGCGTTGTTCGCGTGCTCCTCGTCCCGATCCCAGCTCTCGCCCTGTTCGCGCCGCTGGTGGTGCAGCAGGTCATGCGGGGAACGCCCCTGGCGGTGTTCGCCGACCCCGGGTTGCCGGTAGCTGCAGCGACAGCGCATCCGCTGCACGTCGCCCTCGGGTTCTCCGACGGCGACCTCGGCGGCTGGCAGACGCTCGCCGGCGTGTTCGGCTTCAGCGGGATGATCCCCTCGATCGTGGTGCCGATCCTGATGGCGCCGGTGGCCATCCTCGCGCTGCTGTCGCTGTTCCTGCGCGGCACGATCCGGGCGACGCTGTGCCTGGTCGGTGCCCTGCTCGGCTTCGTGACGGCCATCATCGCCACGCACGTCTCGTTGTCCACCCAGGGGTCGGCGGCCGTTCCACTGTGGCCGGGGACGGCGCTCAGTCTGTACTGGCTCGGCCTGATCGCAGCGGCGACCATGGCGCTGGTCGCGCTCGGCAGGTTCGCGATCGTGCCGGCGACGGTCACGGTGGCGTTCGTGGCGGTCGCGATCGCGCCGCTGGCGATCGCGGTGCCGTTGCAGACATCGGCGATCGTTCCGGGCCCAGCGACCGCACTTCCGGCGTACGCGACGGCGCAGGCGCAGACGCATCCGCGTATCGGCACGCTCCGGCTGTCACCTCAGTCCAACGGATCGCTCGGCGCACAACTCGTTCATGGGCAGGGCGCGACTCTCGACGAGCAGAGCACGCTGAGCGCGACGAGCCGTGGGCTCACCGCCGACGAGCGCCGGCTGGCGACTCTTGCCGGCAACCTCACCTCGACGAGCGGCATGGATGCCTCGTCGCTGCTGAAGCACTTCGGCGTCTCGTTCGTGCTGCTGGACACCGGGGCGGGCGAGGGACTATCGCCGGCATCGGCGACCCAGTCGCGGGCCGAGACGGCGCTGGACAGCAACCCGCTGCTCACCCAGGTCGCGTCGACCGACGACTCCGTGCTGTGGAGCGTTCCGGCGCAGACCCACAGCGTGCCGATCCCGCCGGATGCCGGTGGCTGGGAACGCCTCGTCGCGCTCATCGCGCTCGGCGTCGTGTTCGGCCTCACGCTTCTGCTCGCACTGCCCACCGGGCGCACAGAGCGCGGCACCCTGCGGCGGCCTACTGCTGCCGAGGTTCTCGGCAGGCAGGCGAAGCGTCGCTGGGCAGCGAAAGGCACCGCCGGCGATGAATCGACGGGCGCGGAGGAACCGGACAGCGGGCCGCAGGGGGATGCCGTGACCGACGCGGCGGCAGCGGTCGCCGGAGGCGACGGATCCGCGAGTCCGGACAACGCATCGACAGAGCCGAACGACACGTCCGCAGAGCCGGGCGACGCGGGCCCGGACGTGGACGACGCATCCACAGGTCAATACCCGACCGACAAGGACGAGCGTTCGAAGGGTGAGATCGAGGAGATCACGGTGGAGCGGCCGCCCGTGCTGACCGGGCCGTATGCGCCTGCCGCGCCCTCGAGCTCCGGCGTCCATGGCTTCGAGGGAGGCCACGATGTCCGCTGACCGCACCCGCAACACTCGGGCGATCGCCCGCGGAAGCGTACGCATCGTTGCCGGAGCCATCGGCGTCGGCGTCGCTGTGATCGCGCTGGCCGGGGCGGCCCTGCTGCCGTTGCCGAGCTTCCATGTGACGCCTCCTGCCCAGACGGTCACGCCCGTTCCGGCGGACCAGGAGCGGGTCTGCCCAGGCGGACTGCTCGATCAGGGAGACGCCACGGATGCGTCATCGCTCACCTCGATCGGATCACCGTCGCTCGTGACGACGGCCACCACCTCCGTCGGTCAGCGCAGCCTGCAGGCACCGAGCGTGCACGGCGGCGGAGGCGCCCCGCGCGTCATCAGCACGCAGTCGCAGGCATCCGCGACACGGCCGTTGATCGCCGGCGCTCAATCGCAGAAGGCGAGCGAGTCGGATGTCGCGGGGCTCGCGGCCGCCGCGTGCGGCGAGGCGACGTCTGACAGCTGGCTCGTCGCTGGCGCGACCACACTCGGATCCACGAGCCTCGTGTTGCTGAGCAACCCGTCGAAGGTGCAAGCGACCGTCGACCTGACCGTCTACACCGAGGGCGGCCGAGCGGAGGCGCCGGGCGCACGCGGACTCGTCGTGCGCGCCGGCTCGCAGCTCGTGGTGCCGCTGGCCGGAATCGTGCCGAACGCGCAGGCATCCGTCGTGCATGTGCAGGTGGGGGGTGGCAGGGTCTACGCCTCGTTGCAGCAGAGCAGCGTGCAGGGTCTGGCTCCACAGGGCGTCGAGCTGGTCGGGCCGACCGCCGAGCCGGCCAAGAACCTCGTCATCCCGGGGATGACCGTGGCCAACATCGCCCGGCTGAGCGCCGGCGCCGACGGCGGCTCGAACCAACTGCCCGCCGTGCGCCTTCTCGTGCCGGGCACGACGGCCGCGCATGTCACCGTGACCGCCACATCGGAGACCACCGCCGGCGTGGGCGGCACCTCGCGGATCACGCTGCAGGGCGGAACCGTGCGCGAGGTGACATTCGACCACCTCATCGATGGCGCCTACACGGTTCAGGTCACCTCGGACGCCCCGGTTCTCGCCGCGGCCCGCACCGTCGACGTCGGCGCGGCACCCGGCGCGGACGAGTCGGCGACGGCTCAGGCTGAGGCCGCCACGCAGGACTTCGCCTGGTTCGTGGCCAGCGCGCCACTGCCGCAGAAGACGATGCTCGCGGTGCCGCCCGGTTCGGCACCGACGCTGCATCTCGTCAACGGGGGCAGCACGGATGCCTCCGTCACGCTGACTCCGAAACACGGCGCGACCATCAAGGTGTCCGTGCCGGCGGGAAAGGCCGTCGCGGTGCCGGTGACCGCGCGTAGCACCTACAGGCTCGACGGCGTCGACGGGCTGCGGGCATCCATGAGCCTGACGGCGGATGCCTCGTCATCGTCGTTCGCACTGAACCCGCCCGGGCCGCTCGCGCAACCCATCGCGGTGTACCCGAAGTAGCGCCGCTCGTGTGCTCCGTTCGGGTCGCACTTTATGTCGTCTCAGGTCGCTTGAGGCGACAAAAAGTGCGACCTGAACCGTGGTAGATGCGAGCCGGAGTGATCGCGGCATCGCCTGGCGAGGACGCGGCGTCAGAAGTGCCCGAAATGGCCGGGCGCGAGGTCCCAGGGGTCGCGGCCGAGCAGCTCGGCAACGGCTCGGAAGACGCAGCTTTCCACGAGCAGCTTGCGGTGCAGGTCGTCGTTGCGGTGCAGCTTGGCCAGCCGCTCGATCGGCACCCGGTAGAGCGTGATCGCCTTGTGCGCGGGGTCGACGCCCCAGCGCTCCACCTCGTCGTAGCCGAGCGCTCCGGCCGGTGCAGCCGCGATCTGCACGCGCATGTCGGAGAGCTCATCAGGCCAGAGCCCCTTGAGGAAGTCGGCCGTGCTCGCCACCGTCATCTCGAACACGTCGATGCGGTCCTGCAGCAGGGGCAGATGGGGACCGGTGACGGGGCCGCGCGCGCCTCGACCGTGGCGGTCCGAGCGGCGCACCGGTGTCGCGTAACGCACCGGCCGGGATCGAGGCATGTCGTCCATACTAGGCTGCGGCGCCCGGCCGGATCGCCGCTCGGATCGCCGCTGTGGAAGCTCTCCCCGCAGCCCGCCGGCGAGTAATGTGGTGCCCTGATGGTGGCCAGAACGTGCTCCAAGGTCGCGTGCTCGCGAGACGCCGTGGCGACCCTGACGTACGACTACGCCGACTCCATGGTGGTGCTGGGGCCGCTTTCGCTGACCCACGAGCCGCACACGTACGATCTGTGCGCGATCCACGCCGACCGGCTGTCTGCTCCGCAGGGCTGGCAGGTCGTTCGTCATCAGGTGATCGGCGAGCCGCAGGGTCTCGGTCTCTGATTCCGCGCTCGCTCGTCGGGTTTCAACAGCCTCCACCGGCGGTGACCTGCGCGAAGCCGGGATTCCCCGAGGGTATGGCTGCCCGAGGCCGCCTGCGACAATGGTGCACATGACTTCCCTGAGTTCCACCGGTGTCGAAGCGCGAACCGAGGCCGCGGCGGCGCCCGACTCCCGCCCGTTCGAGTACAAGGTGCGCGACCTCGCGCTCGCCGAGGCGGGACGGCACCAGCTGCGCCTCGCCGAGCAGGAGATGCCCGGCCTGATGGCGCTTCGTGCCGAGTTCGCGGATGCCCAGCCGCTCGCCGGTGCACGGATCGCCGGCTCCCTGCACATGACGGTGCAGACCGCGGTGTTGATCGAGACGCTCGTGGCGTTGGGCGCGCAGGTGCGCTGGGCGAGTTGCAACATCTTCTCAACGCAGGACGAGGCGGCCGCCGCAGTGGTCGTGGGCCCGAACGGAACACCGGAGCATCCTCAGGGCGTGCCGGTGTTCGCGTGGAAGGGCGAGAGCCTCGAGGAGTACTGGTGGTGCACCTCCCGCGTGTTCGACTGGAGTGCCGAGGCACAAGCGTCACGACAGGCAGGGGCATCCGGTGGCGACTACATCGGGCCGAACCAGATTCTCGACGACGGAGGCGACGCGACGCTTCTCGTGCACCTCGGCGCGCAGTTCGAGCGGGAGGGCCGGGTTCCGGATGCCAGGCCGGGCGACTCGCACGAGTATCGGGTGATTCTCGACGTGCTGCGGGCATCCATTGCGGAGTCGTCCGACCGGTGGACGCGCATCGCCGGCGAGATCGTCGGTGTCACCGAGGAGACGACGACCGGCGCGCACCGGCTGTATGAGCTGGAGCGCGACGGAAAGCTGCTGTTCACCGCGATCAACGTCAACGACTCGGTGACCAAGTCGAAGTTCGACAACAAGTACGGCATCCGTCACTCGCTGCCCGACGGGCTGAACCGCGCCACCGACGTGCTGATCGGAGGCAAGGTCGCTTTCGTCGCAGGCTATGGCGACGTCGGCAAGGGTGCGGCGGAGGCGCTGCGCGGGCAGGGCGCTCGCGTGATCGTCAGCGAGGTCGATCCGATCAACGCGCTTCAGGCGGCGATGGACGGGTTCCAGGTGTCGCGGCTGGAGTCGGTGATCGGCGAGGTGGACATCCTGATCACCGGCACCGGCAACAAGGATGTCGTGCGGCTCGAGCACCTGCTGGCCATGAAGCATCTCGCCGTGGTCGCCAACGTCGGGCACTTCGACAACGAGATCGACATGGCGTCGCTGGAGTCGCTCGAGGGTGCGGAGAAGGTGGAGATCAAACCGCAGGTGCACGAGTGGCGGCTTCCGAACGGGCGCAGCGTGCTCGTGCTGAGCGAGGGCCGCCTGATGAACCTGGGCAACGCGACGGGGCATCCGTCGTTCGTGATGAGCAACTCGTTCACGAACCAGGTGCTCGGGCAGATCGAGCTGCACACGAACCTCGACGCGTACCCGCTCGGCGTGCACACGCTGCCGAAGGTGCTCGACGAGAAGGTTGCGAGGCTGCACCTGGATGCCCTGGGCGTGGAGCTCACGACGCTCACCCCCGAGCAGGCCGACTACATCGGCGTCCCGGTGGAGGGCCCCTACAAGTCGGACCAGTACCGCTATTGACCTCGCCGGGCCACCCCCGAACTGCCGAGCCACCCGCTACTTTGCGCGGTTTTGCGGGTGGTTGGGCAGTTCGGGGGTGGCTGGGAGCAGCGGGCAGCGGGCAGCAGGCAGAGGCGAGAGGGCAGAGGGCAGAGAGCAGAGGCGTCAGTATTCAGCGCGACCGCGGCGCCAGTAGCCCATGAACGAGACTGCCCCGCGGTCGAAGCCGACGTCGCGAACCAGGTGGCGGCGGATGCGCTTGATCGCCGCAGCCTCGCCCGCGAGCCAGATGTAGGTGGATGCCCGCCGCACGTCGCCGTCGATGCGGCCGCCGGTGAGCGGGTCGGTGCCTGGCACCTCCCACAGAACCTGGGTCTCGATGTCGACGTCGTCCGGCTCGGTGCCACGCATGCCGGACGAGCCGACCGGGAAAGCGGCGCACACGGCTTCGGCCAATGCCTGGCCGGGCTCCGTCCCGCGCGGCACGTGCCTGAGGTCGACGTGAGCCGGCGCGTCCAGGGCGGCCAGGTCGGCGCGGTGGCGAAGCTCCGCGAACACGGTGATCGCGGCATCCGCAGGGAGTGAGGCGAGGATGCCCGCCATCGCCGGCAGCGCCGTCTCGTCTCCGGCGATCACGAACCGTCGTACGCCGGCGGGAGGTATCCACCCGATCGCGCCGCGGTCGCCCTCCGCCCGCGCGTTTGGCCCCAGAACGCGCAGCGGCATCCCTGCTCGTGCCCGGACGGCCCACGTCGCCGCGGGCCCGGCCGTCTCCTCGTGCAGCGCGAAGTCGACGTCGACCTCCGTTCCCCGGAACCCGTCGCGGCGGTCGCGGATCGTGTAGGTGCGCATCGGCGGTCGCACGTCGTCGGGCAGTGCCGACCACTGGGCGTACCACGAGGGATCCTTGGCGCGCATGGCCGGGTATCGGTCCAGCGCGTTCGGGAAGAGCAGTTTGATGCGCTGATCGAGGCCGTCCCAGGCGAATTCGTCGAGCGAGGCGCCGCCGAACGTGATGCGCACGAAAGTGGGGGAGATCCGCTCCGTGGCGACGACGGTGACGTCGAACAAACGGAAAAGCGGTTCGCTCGCCGTGCCAGCGTCGATGACGCGCCCGTCCCCACCGGGCGCGTCGCGGTCGGGCGGACGCAGGGTTGCGTTCGGTGCCGTACACGCCGCCGCATCTGCGAGCGTGTCGTGTTCGGGAGAGATCGGTTGGTCGTCGGTCCCGGGCGTGTGCAGTTCAGCGGCCGACATCAGCCACCACCATCTCGGCCGACGTGGGCCGGGCATCCGTTCTCGTGCGGTGCCTTCCGATCGGCACGACCAGCGGTGTCGCCGACACGGGATCGTCCACGATGGCCGCGTCGAGCCCGAAGACGTTACGGACCAGCTCGCTCGTGACGATCTCTCTCGGCGGCCCTGACGTGACGACGGATCCGTCTTTCATCACGATCAGGTGGTCCGCGTAACGGGTGGCGAGGTTGAGCTCGTGCATCACGACCACGACCGCCGTGCCGTGATGCGCGAGGTCGGTGAGCAGGTCGAGCACGTCGATCTGGTGGGCGACGTCGAGGTAGGTGGTCGGCTCGTCGAGCAGCAGGATGTGCGGCTCCTGCGCGAGCGCCATCGCGATCCACACGCGCTGCCGCTGACCACCGGACAGCTCGTCCACACGGCGCTGCGCCAGCTCGGCCATGCCCGTGGCGGTCAGGGCGTCGGAGACCGCCTCGTCGTCGGCCGCGCTCCACGGCCTCGCCCAGGACTGGTGCGGGTAGCGGCCTCGACCGACCAACTCGGATACGGTGACCCCTTCCGGTGCGACCGGGCTCTGCGGCAGGAGTCCGACGACCCGGGCGACGGCCTTCGTCGGTGTGCGACGGATGCTCGCGCCATCCAGCAGCACGGCTCCCGACTTCGGAGCGAGCAGGCGGGCGAGTGCGCGCAGCAGGGTCGACTTGCCGCATCCGTTCGCCCCGACGATCATCGTCACGCCGTTCGCGGGCAGCCGCAGCGTGAGGTCGTCGACCACGACGCGGTCGTCGTACGCGAGCGTGACGTGGTCGGCGACGAGGGTGTGCGTGGTCACGAGACTCCTCCGGAGGATGCGCTGCGGCGCCCGCCTCTGGCGAGCAGCCAGAGCAGGTACGGGGCGCCGATAGCGCCGGTCACGACGCCGACCGGGAGCGCGACGCCGGGAATGAGGTGCTGGCCGACGAAGTCGCCGCCGAGCATGATGACGGCGCCCATCAGCGCGGACGCGGGCAGGATCAGACGGCTCGAGCGGAGCATCCGTGTGGCGATGGGGGCTGCGAGGAACGCCACGAACGCCACCGGACCGGACAACGAGGTGCCGACAGCGACGAGTGCCACGGCGAGCAGAATGAGCAGCGCGCGGTCGCGACCCGCCTTGGCGCCAAGCGCCGTCGCGGTGTCGTCGCCGAGGCGGAGCACTTCGAGCGCTCGTCCGGAGAGCAGCGCGAAGGGCAGCAGCACGACGATGGCGATCGCGACGGCCGGAAGCTGATCCCACAGGCTGCGGCTGAGGCTGCCGGTGAGCCAGACCATGGCCTGTCGCGCGTCGGCGATGTCGGCGCGCGAGATGACGTAGCCGACCACCGCCTGAGCGGCCGTGCCCACGGCGATGCCGATCAGCACGAACCGATAGCCCGTGGTGGAACGTGCGGCTGCGAGAAGGAAGATCGCTCCCGCAGTGAGCAGTGCGCCGGCGAGTGCGGCGACCGAGACGACGAATCCGGATGCCCCGAACACGGCGATCGCGACGACCGCGGCAAGGCCCGCTCCCGAGCTGATCCCGATCACATCGGGGCTGGCGAGCGTGTTGCGCAGCACCGACTGGAACAGGCACCCGGCCGCGCCGAACGCGAGCCCGACCAGCAGCCCGCCCAGCGCACGAGGCAGCCTGAGTTCGCCGACCGTGAAGCTCGCGGCCGGGACGTTCTGGCCGAGCAGCACGCGCAGCACGTCGCCGATCGGCGTGATGGTGGCGCCGATGCACAGTGTGAGCGAGACGAGCGCGAGAGCGGCAACTGCGAGGGCTGCCACGACGACCGCGTCGCGTCGCAACGTTGACCGACGTGCGCCGCGGATGCCCGCCACCGCGGCATCCCGTGCCCTCGCCTCGAGCTGGTACCCGGCTCGCGTCTGCGTGGCGGAGGTCGCGGTCTGCGCGCTCACAGCGCTACCGCCTTCGTGCGACGAACGAGAGCGATGAGCACGGGCGCCCCGATCACGGCGACGACCACGCCGACCTCGATGGTGGACGGGCGGGCGACGAGCCGGCCGATCACGTCGGCGACGAGCAGCAGCACGCCGCCGAGCAGCGCGGATGCCGGAAGCACCCAGCGGTAGTCCGGGCCGAAGACGACGCGGGCGGCATGCGGAACGGCCAGGCCGACGAAGGCGATGGGACCGCACATCGCGGTGGCGGCGCCGCACAGCAGCACCACCGCGATCGCCGCCAGCACGCGGGAGAGGCCGACCCGATGGCCGAGGCCGCGCGCCAGGTCATCGCCCAGCGCGAGCGCGTTGAGTGCCGGGCCTTGCAGCAGAGCCAGAACCACGCCGGCCACGATGAACGGGGCGAGCAGCACGATCGTCGGCCACGATGCCGCCGAGATCGACCCGATCTGCCAGAACCGGTAGGAGTCCAGCGAGTCGACGTGCGTGAGAAGCACACCGAGCGTCAGCGACGAGGCGGCGGCGGTGACCGCGGCGCCGGCGAGAGTCAGCCCGAGCGGCGTCGCCACCTTCCTCCCGGCCGACGCGACCGCGTAGACCACGAGCGCGGCGGCTGCTGCGCCGGCGAATGCGAACCACACCGTGCCGATCGCGCTGCCGACACCGAGGAAGGTCATGCCGAGCACCACGAACAGGGCGGCTCCCGAGTTGATGCCGAGCAGTCCGGGGTCGGCGAGCGGGTTACGGGTCACGCCCTGCATGAGCGCGCCGCCGATCCCGAGCCCGGCTCCGACCAGGATGCCCGCGACCGTCGTCGGCACCCGGCTCAGCGCCGCGGCCGCGTTCATGCCCTTGTGCGCAACGTTCTGCGGTCCGGTCAGTGCCTGCCACACCTCGTGCAGCGGCACGTCCCGCACGCCGAACACGAGCGATGCCGCCGCTGCGGCCGCCAGCGCGAGCACGCACGCCGTGATTCCCGCTATCCGCACCGTGCGGGTGCGCCGCCTCGCCGCGCGGCCGTGAACTGGGACGCTGGCGCGTGTTGCGGCGAGATCCGCGGCGCGTTCGGCCACGCTGGCGCCGCTGCGCCGTTCCGCGCGCGTTTCATGCACTGAAGCGGTCATCGTTCCGGTCGTCGTGCGCGGTGTGCGGACATCCGTCGCTGTCCTACCGGACCTTGTCGGCGGCTTGGGCCAGCTCAGGCACGAACTTCGGCAGCACCCACGGAATGGAGAGCACGGATGGCGCCGAGGTCGCCATGATGTCGGTCGTGTTGCTCAGCTCGACGACGGAGCCGCGCTTCACCGCCGGGATCTTGCTGAGCAGCGGGTCGTTCTTGATCAGGTCGAACGAGCCGTCGTTGTCGACGTAGATGACCGCGATGTCGGCATCCAGCGTGTCGGCCTCCTCGCTGCTGATCGTGCCGAAGAACTGCGTGCTGCCCTTGGACAGTTTCTGAATCGCCGGTGCGTTCTTCAGGCCGAGGTCGTTCAGGAACCGCACGCGGGCGTCGTTCGGCGTGTAGTACGTGATGGTGCCGAGGTTCTTCGGGTCGACCCAGACGTACATGACGGTCTTGCCCTTGATCTGCGGGTACTTCGAGACCGCCGAGGCGATCTTGGCGTCGGTCTGATCGATCAGCTTCTGCGCCTGAGCCTTCTTGCCGAGCGCCTCGCCGTCGATGAGGGTGGTCTCACGCCACGGCGTGCCCCAGGCATCCTTCGGGTACGACACCGTCGGGGCGATCTTGCTGAGCGTCGTGTACTCCTGCTTCGTCAGGCCCGAGTAGGCGCCGAGGATGACGTCGGGTGCGGAGTCTGCGATCTTCTCGTACGGGATGCCGTCGCTCTCGTCGTTCAGCTGCGGCGTCTTCGCACCGGCCTTCTTCAGCGCCTCCGCCGTCCAGGGCAGCACGCCGTCGCCGTTGTCGTCGCCGTAGGTGGCCTTCGACATCGACACCGGGATGTCACCGAGCGCGATGGCGGCGTCCTGGTTCGTCCAGCTGATCGTCGCCACCCGCTTCGGCTGGGAAGGGATGACCGTCGTACCGTACGTGTTCTTCAGCGACACCGGGAAGGGACCGGATGCCTTCTCCGCGTCGTTCGTCGCCGAGCCGGTCGTCGCGGAACAGCCGGTGAGTATGAGAGCGGCGGCGATGAGCACGCTGGCGACGGCGAGCCGCGATCGCCGCCGGGGCGCGCTGGAGCGGGCAGACGTGCGATTGGCGAACGAGGCGCGGAGGGTCATGCTGTCCTTCGGGTCGGGTGATCCGGATGCGTGAATGGGGTCGGGCCAGTCGATCGACCAGAGTCGGCGCAGCCAGCGGCAGCACGGATGCCCGCCCGCAGGAGGGCGCCGAAGATGCCGTCGGCGGCGATGCCCGTTTGTCTCGAACTCTCGCCTTGGTCAGCGAGGTTCGTAGTAGGTAAGGCTTACCTAACTCTCACAAGCCTAACTCAGGAGATGGCGAGCGGTCCAGCCCCGCGGGCCCTCTCGCGTGTCCGGCGTCCGGCGTAAGTTCCTGTCCGCGGTTGCCGTTACCGCCCGCGGAAACGACAACCGCGGACAGGAAAGCGTGGACCCCGGGAAACCTCCTGTCCGAATGTGTCGCTATCCCTGAGCGTGAGCGACCACTTCGGACGGGAATTCCTGTTCGTGCTCGGGAGAAGGCTCAGTCGCGGCGGTGGAAGCCCGGCGGCAGCGCGGTGAGAGCCGGCTCGACGCGCTCGAGCCGGGCACGCTCGCCCATCAGTGCGGCGTACTCGCGGTCGCGGCGGAGCGCGGCGATCGCGACGAGAAACGACTCCGCATCGGTGTTCGGAAGGGGGGAGACGAAGGGGGATGCCTCGCGGGCGAGATCCGTGGCGACGCGGGCGCGGGCATCCGGTGTCAGGGTCGCGGCGTGCCGGAGGAACTCCGCGATGCGCCGGGCGAGCCGGGGTGGCAGGGCCGCGACATCCGCAACCGTCGCCCAGCCCGCCAGGTACGCGGGCAGCGGGAGCGGCGGGGGAGGAGGCGCTGGCATCCGTTGCAGCTGCGAGTACGTTCCGGCGAGGAGGTCGCCGATGCGCTTCGAGCGCGGGCTGAGCAGGCCTGCCACGGCGGCGACGCCGCCGAACGTGAGGTAGATCTCGATGGATCCGGCGAGCGAACGTACGAACGCGTGACGCAGCTGTTCGGCTGCACCGTCGTCGCGCACGATGCGGGCGCCGATCGCCAGCTTGCCCAGGCTGCGCCCGTGGCTGAGCGTCTCGACGGTCGTGGGCACGATCACGAACATGACGGCGACGATGACGACCTGGATGGCGGCCGTCGCCGCCGCATCGAGCACCTTGCCGGCCGCGGCGAGCGCCCAGAACAGCAAGAGCACGACGGCGTACGTGGCGAGCACGTCGATGATGACGCCCGCCGCACGCAGCACGAAGCTGGCCGAGCGGGCATCCACCCCCACGGCCTCGCCGATGAGCTGCCGGTCGTCGTCGCCGTACTGCGTCAACACCGTGTCGGCGTAGCGAATCGGTGCCGGATCGGCGGCTCGCGCAGTGCCCGCCGCCTTGCCCGTCATGGCTACCATCTAAACAGCATGGATGCCGACGCGTACGCCACAGCCCACAGCGCCGAATGGGATCGGCTCGGTGCGCTCGCGCGACGGCGGCGGCTGGACGGCGAGACATCCGATGAGCTGATCGCCGCGTACCAGGTGGCGACCACGCAGCTGTCGGCGCTGAGCTCGGCGGATGGCGACAGCGCCTACACCGACCGGCTCGCCACCGTGATCGCACGGGCGCGGCTGCGGTTCACCGGCGCGCGTTCCGGTGCGGCCGGTGCGATCGCCCGGTTCTTCGTGATCTCGCTGCCCGCGGCCCTGTACCGGGTGCGCTGGGCGACGCTGTGCGTCGCGCTCGGAACGGTGCTGGTGGCGGCGCTGGCCGCGTGGTGGCTCGTCGGCGACCCTCGGGCGCTGGCCTCGGTGGGCAGCACGATGGACCTGAAGCAGTACCTGAATCACGACTTCATCGACTACTACTCGCGCAACCCCGCCGCGTCGTTCGCCGGTCAGGTCTGGACGAACAACGCGTGGCTGGCGGCGCAGAGCATCGCCACGGGCATCCTCGGCGTGTACGTGCCGTACATCCTGCTGCAGAACGCGGTGAACCTCGGGGTCGCGGCCGGCATCTTCGTGCACTACGACCGCACAGACGTGCTGTTCTCGTACATCCTGCCGCACGGGATGCTCGAGCTCACGTCTCTCTTCGTCGCCGCGGCCGCCGGGTTACGCATCTTCTGGGCGTGGATCGCACCAGGCGCCCGCACCCGCGGCCAGGCGCTCGCGCAGGAGGGCCGGGCGCTGTTCGCGATCGCCGTCGGCACCGCGATCAGCCTGTTCTGCTCCGGCCTCATCGAGGGTTTCGTGACGCCGTCCGCGCTCCCCGTGTGGGCGAAGATCACGATCGGAGCGCTGGCGCTGGCGGCCTTCCTCGCCTACATGCTCGTGCTCGGGCGCCGTGCGGTTCTGGCCGGGGAGACCGGCGACCTCGACGATGCGGATGCCGCAACCCGTCGCCTCGTCGCCGGGTGAAACTCGTGAGCACCTGTCCATCGAGAGACTGCACGCCCGCCCCGAAACAGCGGGTGATTCCCACAGTCTCGGAGCGGGCGTGCAGTCTGGATGCGCAGGCGGTGCCGGTCAGCGCTTCAGGATGCCGTCGAACAGCGGCCGGAATGTGAAGCCGGCGATCAGCGCGCCGATGATGGGCGCGACGATCGTGACCCAGACCTGGGCGATGGCATCTGGACCGCCGTAGATGGCAGTCGCCAGAGCACGAGCCGGGTTGAACGAGCCGTTGGACACCGGGATGGCGATCAGCGCAACCAGCGTCAGCGTGAGACCGATGGCCAGCGGAGCGAAGCCCGCGGCCGCCCGCACATGGGTCACCCCGAGGATGATGTACAGGAAGAACGCGGTCGTCACGATCTCGATGATGAACACCGACCAGAAGCCGTATCCGCCGGGCGAGAGCACGCCGTAACCGGTGGACGCGCTCTTGAACTGCATCGTGAGGAAGTCGCCCTTCGCATCCTTCGCCCCGGTGAGGATCCAGAGGATGATGCTGGACGCCACGATTCCGCCGACGAGCTGGGCGATGATGTAGCCGATCACGTCCTGCCACGGGAACCGGCGGCCTGCCGCCAATCCCAGGGTCACGGCGGGATTGAAGTGGCCGCCGGAGATCGGTCCGAACGAGTAGGCGCCGACCACGACGGAGAGGCCGAGCGCGATCGCGACACCGAGGAATCCGACGTTCAGCCCGCCCTTGCCTGCGCTGAAGCCGGCCGCGAAGATCGCCGTGCCGACGACGGAGAACACCAGGAGGAACGTCCCGAACGCTTCGGCCGCGAGGCGAGCGCCGAGAGACGGAGAGACGGAGGCCTCCGGTGAGGCCGCCGCAGGAGTTGACTCAGACATCTTCTCTTTCCTTTGCGGTTCGAAACGGCCCGGGCAGACTCCACACGAGGACATGCGTCCCGGCGCCTATCAGCGACGCTAAGGGATTTCCCAGGTTCGCTGCGGCCGATTTCACCGCATGTCGCGACACGTCGTATGACCGTTACAGACGTCCGGATGCCTTCAGCTGCAGATACCGGTCGGCCAGCGCCGGCGGCAGTTCGGCGGGCGGTGCGCTGACGACATCCGCTCCGCTGAGGCGCACCGCCTCTGCCACGCGCGCCGCGTCGAGCAGGGCGCGCTCAGCAGCGGCAGCACCGTAGAACGACTCGACGTCGGCGTGTTCGGCGGCGAGCTCGGCCACCCGGGGATCGCGCACGGATGCCACGACCACGGTGTGGGTGGCAGTGAGCTGCGGGAGTGCGGCGAGGAGGCCGGTGGAGGAGCCGGGAGCCGAGGCATCCGTGAGCAGTACGACGAGCGCGTGCCGGTGCGTGACGGCCCGCACCTGCGCAGGAGCGGCAGACCAATCGGTCTCGATCAGCTCAGGTTGCACGTCGGCCAGCGCCGTCACGAGCCGGGAGAGCAGCGCGGGTCCCTTGGCCCCCGTCACGCGGGCCCGTACGCGCCGGTCGAAGGCGATCACGTCGATGCGATCACCGCCACGATCGGCGAGAGCGGCGAGCAGCAGAGCGGACTCGAAGGCCGTGTCGAGGCGGGGTTCGTCGGCGATGCGCGCGGCCGAGGCCCTGCCGGTGTCGATCACGATCACGACGCGGCGGTCGCGCTCCGGGCGCCAGGTGCGCACCATGATGCCGGAGCCCGCACGGGCGGTGGTCGACGTGCGGGCCGTGGCACGCCAGTCGATCGACCGCACATCGTCGCCAGCGACGTACTCGCGAAGGGAGTCGAACTCGGTGCCCTCACCCCGAACCATGACCGGCGTCGACCCCTCGAGCTCACGCAGCCGGGCGATGCGCGACGCGAGGTGCTTGCGCGAATGGAACGGCGGCAGCACCCTCAGCTCCGCCGCGGACGCGAGGGTCGCCTGTCGCGACCACAGTCCGAGCGGCCCGGCGGAGCGGACCGCGACGAACGCTGCGCGTCGCGTGCCGCGGCGGCGGGGTGTCAGGGCGAGGGTGAGCATGCGTCGTTCGCCGGGCGGGATGTCCAGCGGCACCCGTGACGGAGACGCTCCGGCCGAGGGCTCCCAGCCGTCCCGAAGCCTGCCGCGCAGACGCCGAGAGCCGAGATTGGTAACAAGGATCGCGCACGACGTGGTTTCGCTCAGGCGCACGTTGGCGGGCAGCACCCTGGCCAAGAGCACGCGTCGGGGAGAGGATGCCGCCAGCAGGTCGATGGTGCCCAGCACGCAGCAGAAGATGAGCCAGCAGGCGAGCGCGAGGTACGCCCCCGGTGCGGTCGCACCGAGCAGCACAACGGGAACCAGCCCCACGGCGAGGAGGGCGGCGAAGCGCCCGCTGACGGCCATCCGATTCGTCCTACAGCGGAACCTGCACCTGCTGCAGCACAGAGCGCAGGATGCCGTCGGTCGTCACGCCCTCCAGCTCGGCCTCCGGCTGCAGCTGCATGCGGTGCCGCCAAGCGGCCGGGGCCATCGCCTGCACGTGGTCGGGCGTGACGCCGGCGTACCCGCCCAGCCATGCGTATGCCTTGGCGGCCGCCAGCAGTGCCGTCGCACCGCGCGGGCTCACGCCGAGCCGCACCGACGGGCTCTGCCTGGTGGCCCTTGCCAGGTCGACGATGTAGGCCAGCACGTCGGCGCCCGCGGCCACGCGGCGCACGTCGGCGCGGGCGTGAAGCACCCCGGCGGCGTCGATGACGGAACGGATGCCTGCAGCATCCAGCGCCCGCGGATCGAAGCCGGCCGAGTGCCGCCGCAGCACCTCGAACTCGGCATTGCGATCGGGCAGATCGAGCACGAGCTTGAGCAGGAACCGGTCGAGCTGGGCCTCGGGGAGCGTGTACGTGCCCTCGTACTCGATCGGGTTCTGCGTCGCGGCGACGAGGAACGGCTCCGGAAGGGGCATGGTCTCGCCGTCGGCACTGACCTGGCGCTCCTCCATCGCCTCCAGCAGGGCCGCTTGCGTCTTCGGCGGCGTGCGGTTGATCTCGTCGGCCAGCAGGATGTTCGTGAACACCGGTCCGTGCCGGAAGACGAACGCGGCCGACCTGGCGTCGTACACCACGGATCCGGTCACGTCGCCCGGCATCAGATCCGGCGTGAACTGCACCCGCTTCATCCCGAGCGACAGCGAAGCGGCGAGCGATCGCACCAGCAGGGTCTTCGCGACTCCCGGCACGCCCTCCAGCAGCACGTGACCGCCGGTGAGCAGCGCCACCAGCAGGCCGGTGACCGCCTCGTCCTGCGCGACGACCGCCTTGGCCACCTCGGACCGCACCGCAGCGAATGCGGCTCGTGCGTCGTCCCGGTTCGAGACGTCGGGGCTGGCGGTGGTGGGGTCGGTCATCGGCATCTCTCTCGCGCGGGTGGGGCGTTTCCGTTGCGAGCCTAGCCGGGGACGTCAGAACGGGGAGGGCATGAGACGGCGGCCCGACGTTCGGTCAGGTAGCGCGGGCGGCGGCGCGCGCCGCCGCCTCCAGGTCGGCGAGGCGGGCCGCGTAGTGAAGGGCTTCGGCATCCGTCTGCGGGCGGCCGTCGAGCAGCACCTCGCGCACGCGTTCGGCCGGCCACCCGGTGAGTGCGGCAGCGGATGCCGCGACGTGCTCGGCGTGCGCGTTCCGCGGCAGTCCGCACACCGACGCGATACGGCGAAGAGCCCCGACGCGCAGCGAATCGAGCGCATGCGTTCGCGCGGCTGCCGTGCGATACAGCCGCGCCCGCCCCTCCATGGTCTCGCCGGCACGCACCACGACGGGCAGATTCTCCACGACCAGCGGCCCGAAGCGCCGTCCGCGCCAGATCGCGGCGGCGACGGTCACCGCGATGAGTAGCACGATCGCCGGAGTCAGCCACCCGGGCGTCAGCTCGGCGAGTGTCGGTGCGCCGGTGGCGCGGGCATCCGCTTCGGACGGCAGGTACCAGAGAAGCGTTCGATGCTGACCGAGGAGCCCGATGGCGAGTGCCGCATTGCCGGCGCGCGCGATGCCCTCGTTGTCGAACAGCCCGGCGCCGACGGCGGTCACCGTGGCGCCACCCGTGCGGGTCTGCGCGACGGCATACGCGCGGCCGCCGACCGGGAAGCATCCGGTCGCAGCGCCGGTCACCCGGAACGCCGTGCGCACGCCCGAGACGGTTGAGGCGTTCTGCGCGGCCACGACCGAGCATCGGGGCGAGTCGGAGCTGGATGCCTGGTCGCCCGCAGGCGTCACGCCCGGCGCTATCGTCGTCAGCTGGTCGTATCCGGGGTCGATGGCGACCACCTCCGAACCGAGGCGGAGCACCGTTCGCAGCTGCGAGGCATCCAGGATGTCATTCGGATCCGAGAGCAGCACCGTGGTGTCGTCCCGGGCGGATGCCGCCTGACGCGCCGCGTCGAGCGAGCCGGCCGGGCGCACGTCGACGCCGTGCTGCGCGAGCACGCGGGCGAGCGCCTGGCCGCCCTGCTGCGCCGGATTCGACGCGCTCATCGGGTCGGTCGACGTCGACGCCAACGAGAGCTGCACGGCCGCCGCGATGCCGGAACCGACGACGAGGATGAGAACGAGCACGATCCAGCCGCGCGCCCGTTTCAGGGTCTGCCGCGGCGTGCGCGAGAGCGCGGTGGCCGTCATCGTCCAGCCCCCGGCGAGCCGGCCGACACGTCCGCGCCGATGAGTGCTGTCTGCTGTGGTGTGGTCTTGGCGAGGTCGTGATCCAGCGCGACGAGCATCGTGTAGTCGTCTGCGTTCGCCGGGCGTCCCATATAGCGCACGCCGTCGAAGAGCACGGCGGCGCGATGCAACCGGTCGGCGAATGACGGCAGCGCCAGCGAGGCCTCTATCGCGAGCTCCTGTGCGGTGGTTCCCGGCAGAAGCAGCACGATGGTGCGCTCGCCCAGCGAGCGCGCAACGGCACGGAACAGGTCGCGCACCGCCTCCTCATACCGGCTCGCGCTCGCCGCGTCGGCGGCATCCCTGCGCAGGTCGGCGATGCTGCGGCCGTCGTCCTCGTCGAACACGACGGATGCCGGCTGCTGCCTTCGCAACCGCGGCAGGCCGAACACGACGAACGCGCCGACCAGTAGTGCGGCGATGACGGCGATGCCGATGCCGGCGAGAATCCAGCCCGCGTTGCCGGTGACGTTGGACCCGAGCGAGTTGAACCACTCCGCGATCTGCTGCGCCAGCCGGTCGAACCAGGTCGGCTTCGCCGCCTGATACTCCGGCTTCGCCAGCTCGTGCCGCAGCCACTGCTGAGCCGTGGGCCCGTCAGGGTTCAGTGGCGGGGCATCCGCGAGTCGCACCAGCACTGCGGCCGGCACGAGCTGCACGATCGCGCCGATCACGGGCGTGCGGCAGCCCAGGCGGGCGTCGCGAACGGGTCACGGGGATCCTGGATGCCTGCGGCGCGCTCGTCCACCACCCGGCGCAGGTCGGCGTCGAGGCCCTCGCGGCGCATCCGCAGGTCGACGTACACGGTCGTCGCGGTCGCGGCCTCCACCACGGCGGTGACCGAGCCGATGAGGGTGCCGACGATGAGCGAGATCACGTAGTAGACAACGGTGACGGCGATCGCGTTGCCGGTCTGGATCGACCCGGTCGGGCTGATCACCGAGATCACGATGTAGTAGATGGTCTGCAGCGGGATCGTGACGACCGAGCTGGCGACCGAGCACACGACGGCGACCAGGGCGAGCGTGCCGAACGTGCGCCAGAACGACCGCTCCGTGAGGCGCCAGGAGCGCGCGACCGCGGCGAACACTGTCGCCTTCTCGATCACGATGACGCTCGGGGTCAGCGCCGTCTTCGTTCCGATCCAGATCCAGAGCGCGGCGAGTCCGCACAAGGCGAAAACGACGAAGAGCACGGTCGCGAGCCAGCCGCCCGCTGCCGCAGAGGCGACGGCCGCCGCAGCGACGAGCGCGAAGGATGCCGTCACGCCTGCAGCCAGCAGCACCGTCCAGCCGATCAGCCGCCACCGGTGACCCCGGGTGGCGCGCCACAGTGCGCGTAGGGTAAGCCTCTCGCCGAGCGCCCCCCGCGACACCTCGGAGGCCACGAGGCCCTGCACGAGCGCCGTGCCGATGAGCGAGATCACCACGGAGACCAGCAGAGCCGCGATCAGCAGGGCGATGCTTCCCGCGGTGACCAGCTGCACGTCGGAGCGAGAGCTCTGATCGGTCGTCGCGATGCGCAGAACGGCGAAGACCGCCGTGAGGCCCACCACGAGCACCGTCGCGAACGTGGAGATGAGTTGCACGATGAGCGCCCCGCCCACCGTGGCGCGCGGGTTGTGCCGCAGCACCCGGAACGGTGTGCCGAAAAGCGTTCCGAACGGAAGCGGCCGCAGCGGGAAAAGGCCGGGTCTGGGCGGCGGTGTCCAGCCGGCGGCGCCTGGCTGCTGCCACGCAGGCTGCTGCTGGCCGGCTGATTCGGTCTGCTGCCAGGCGGGTTGCCACGCGGGCCGTTGCCAACCCTGCTGGTCCCACTGGGGCTGCTGCCAGCTTTGCCGCCCATCGGGCTGCTGCCCGTTTTGCTGCCCGTACACCGGGGGAGCCGTCGGCGGCGCCCACGACGCAGGCGCCGTCCACGCTGGTCGCGATTCGCCCTCGGCCCCCGGGCGCTGACCATCCGGATCGGGTGCACCCGGATCGTGGGAGTCGCTCACCGCTGATTACCTGCCGCCGAAGTCGATGCTGGAGTCCACTCATCCTGGCACAACGCCCGAACAGGGGGCGACGGAACGGCGTGGAGCTCCGGGGAACCCCTGCACCGTGTCGACTACTCTTGTGCCATGGTCTCGCCCGCGTGGTCGCCTTCCGCGGGCACAGAAGAGGAATCAGGACCCCTGACTGGCATGAACGCGAAAATCCTGGTGGTCGACGACGACACCGCCTTGGCCGAGATGATCGGCATCGTGTTGCGCACCGAGGGCTTCGAGCCGAGCTTCTGCGCCGACGGCGCCATCGCGATCGACAGCTTCCACGCGACCAAACCCGATCTCATCCTGCTCGATCTGATGCTGCCGGGAATGGACGGCATCGAAGTGTGCTCGCGCATCCGGTCCGAGTCAGGCGTGCCGATCATCATGCTGACCGCCAAGTCCGACACTGCTGACGTGGTCAAGGGCCTGGAGTCCGGCGCCGACGACTACATGGTCAAGCCGTTCAACCCCAAAGAGCTGGTGGCGCGCATCCGCACCCGGCTGCGTCCCTACGTCTCCGCTCCCGCGGACGACACCCTGCGCGTCGGCGATCTCGAAATCGACGTGGCCGCGCACGAGGTGCGCAGGGGAGAGGCGCGCATCAACCTCACGCCGCTGGAGTTCGATCTGCTGATCGCACTCGCCTCCAAGCCGCAGCAGGTGTTCACCCGCGAGATGCTGCTCGAGCAGGTCTGGGGCTACCACTACAAAGCCGACACCAGGCTGGTGAACGTGCACGTGCAGCGGCTGCGGGCGAAGGTGGAGGAAGACCCCGACAACCCGAAGATCGTCATGACCGTGCGCGGTGTCGGCTACCGCGCCGGCGCCACCCCCTGACGGTCGCCCCATGCTCTTCGGCGTCGACTGGCGACGGTGGCGGGAGTGGCCCGCCCGCTTCGCGCATGTGTGGCGCACGTCGCTGCAGTTCCGCACCGTGCTGCTGACCGTGGCTCTTACGGGGGCCGCGGTGCTCGTCGCCGGCTTTCTCGTCTCGTTCATCGTCGGCAACGGCCTGTATCAGTCCAGGCTCGACCAGGCGTACCACGACTCCGCTCGGGCCACGACCGAGGCGCAGAAGAAGCTCGATGCATCCGACGCCACCGATCCCGAAGCGATCGACAACCTGTTCCTCCAGGTGTTCGGCGACATCAAGAACTCGACGACGAGCGGTCTCGTGGCATCCTTCCGCGTCCCCGGCCAGGGGATCGACGCTGCGGCCCCCGTCGGCGTCTCGACGTTCGGCTCAGGTCGTGACGTGATCACCAAGGATCTGAGCAAGGCGGTGCAGTCGGCCCCGCACTCGGTGTTCGCGCAGTCGGTCGCCCTGCCGTCGTCCGACGGCTCGACGCATCCGGGAATCGTGGTCGGATCGCAACTGCAGCTGCCCTCCGCCGGCCGCTACGAGCTGTACATCGGCTACGACCTGTCGGACTCCGAGCAGACCCTCCTGTTCGTCCAGCACACTCTGCTCATCGTCGGGCTCGTGCTGCTGCTGCTCATCGCCGGCATCACCTACCTGGTGGTCCGGCTCATCGTCACCCCGATCCGCGTCGCCGCGCAGACCAGTCAGCGGCTCGCGGACGGCGACCTCGAGGTGCGTATGCCGATCGCGAACGAAGACGCGTTCGCGACGCTCGCGCGCTCGTTCAACGGCATGGCGGATGCCCTGCAACGGCAGATCACGCAGCTCGCGACGCTCTCGCAACTGCAGCAGCGTTTCGTCAGCGACGTCTCGCACGAACTGCGTACGCCGCTGACCACGATCCGCCTGGCCGGTGACGTGATCTACGACCAGCGCGAGGACTTCCCACCGGCCACGGCCCGCACGGCGGAACTGCTGCACGCGCAGGTCGAGCGGTTCGACCGGCTGCTCTCCGACCTGCTGGAGATCAGCAGGTACGACGCGGGATCGGTGGTGCTCGAGCTCGAGCCCACCAACCTCGTGCGGCTGGCCGAAGAAGCCGTCGACGACATGCGGCCGCTGGCGGTGACGAACGGTTCCGAGGTGCGCCTGGAGGCGCCCGGCGGCTACTTCGAGGTGGAGATGGACCCGAGGCGTGTTCGCCGCGTGCTGCGCAACCTGCTCGGCAACGCCATCGAGCACGGCGAGGGCAAGTCCATCGTCGTGACGGTGGACAGCAATCAGTCCGCGGTGGCGCTCTCGGTTCGCGACTACGGGCTCGGCATGACCGAGCGTGAGGTCGCGCACGTGTTCGACCGGTTCTGGCGCGCCGACCCGTCGCGCAAGCGCACCATCGGCGGAACGGGGCTGGGGCTTGCGATCTCGCTCGAAGATGCGGCGAAGCACGACGGGTGGCTGGATGTCTGGTCCAGCCCGCACGAGGGATCGAACTTCCGCCTCACCCTGCCTCGTGTACCCGGGGAACCGATCGCGTCCTCTCCGATCCCGCTGGCACCGTCGGATGCCCCGCGCGACGCGGAGGACCGTCCGATCGGCCATGAGCTGATCGGTGCCCAGCACGACGGCGACGACAACGGGAACGGAACCTCGGGAGGCAACGGCCGGGCATCCGGCCGCGAACGCCGGAACGCCTGGTGGCGCGGCGACAGTCGCAAGCAGGACGCGCACGCCAACGGACGTGACGGGCGAGGAAACGGACGCGAGGGGACGGTGAAGGCATGAGGGGCGACGGCACGACGAGGGCGGCGAACGGAACGGGACGCAGGCGCGGGCTGCGGGCATCCGTCGTCGCCATGGCCGTTCTTGCGCTCATCGCCGGATGCGCGCAGATACCGCGCACCAGTGCCGTCAAAGAGGTCGGTCCGATCAGCGCCCAGAACGACGGACTCGGTCAGGTGGACTTCCTGCCCAGCGGGCCAGCGCCAGGGGCGACACAGGACGAGATCCTGAAGGGCTTCATCCAGGCGCAGGTGTCACCGCAGAGCGACTACCAGGTGGCGCGCGACTTCCTCGCGACGAGCTTCCGCAGCAAGTGGAACCCCGACGCATCGGTCACGGTCGATACCGGCTCCGACCGCGACTACGAACCCGCCGGCGGCAACCAGATCATGCTCACGCTCACGCCGGTTGCGTTCGTCGACGCCGACGGCACCTACAGCAGGGCCGAGTCGTCCACGGGCATCCAGCAGCAGTACACGTTCGTCAAGAACGACGGGCAGTGGCGCATCGCCAAGGCACCGAACGGTGTCATCATCGACAGCTCCCGGTTCCCGAGCGTCTTCGCGCCGCATCCGCTCTATTTCTTCAGCCCCGATCTCGCCTATCTGGTGCCCGACGAGCGCTGGTTCCCGAACTCACCTGCCTCGCTGCAGACGCGCGTGGTCAAGGAGCTGGTGCAGGGCCCGGCGAGCTGGCTGTCCGGCGCCTACGTCAGTGCGTTCCCGCAGGGATCGCAGCTCACCTCCGACTCGGTCACGGTCAACGGCGGCGAGGCCGATGTCGACCTGAACAGCACGGCCGGAGCGGTGGATGCCACCACCCTCGCGCGCATGCAGCTGCAGCTCTCGGAATCGCTGGCCTCGGTCGCCGGCATCAATAACGTGCGCATCTCGATCGAGGGCGTGCAGCGCCCGGTGTCGAACGCGCTCTCACCGCAACCCGTTCAGAATCCGGTGGTGGATTCCAACGCACTCGTACTGCGTGGCGGCAAGTTCGGGCTGCTCTCCGGGGCAACCGTGACGGAGATCCCCGATGTCTCGACCAAGGTCGAACAGCTCGCACCACGTGCCGCGACGCTCTCCGCCGACCACCGAACGGCCGTGGTGCTGGGCCAGAACGCCAGCTGGGTGGTGCGGGCCGACACGGATGATCCGGTACAACTCGACACCAGGCCCGGCCTCGTGGCTCCCACGCTCGATCCGCAGGGCTACGCATGGAGCGCCACGAGCGGGGCGCCGTCCGAGTTCGTGGTGCTGGGAGCCTCGGGTACGCCGGTGACGCTCACGGCGACCTGGCCGGATGCCCGCTCGCTCGTGGCGATCGCGATGTCGCGCGATGGCACGCGGCTCGCGGCGCTCGTGCGCACCGACTCCGGAACCGACATCATGGTGGCCGGGGTGGTGCGCAGCTCCAGCGGCCGGCCTGAGAGCGTGGCCACCCCGATCGACCTGGGATCGGTAGCCGGCGGCTCCGCGACCTCCCTCAGCTGGTTGGACGACCTCACCCTCGGCGCCCTGGCCACCGGATCAGGCGGGGAGAGCTCGATCGATGTGCAGACCGTCGGTGGCGACTCGCAGCCCGCCCCCGGTCCCAGCAACGGCGTCAGCCTGGGCCCGGTCGGTTCCACGCCGTACTACTGGGTGCTCACCTCTGACGGCTCGCTGCAATGGCCGCGCGGAACCGGCTGGCAGCAGCGCGCGGACGGCGTGCAGTTCATCGGGCAGCAGCTCGGCAAGCCGCAGTGACGCTGGGCGACGGCCGGCTGCGGTTCCTCGCCGTTCGTCCGACCGCTCTCCGTCCCCAGCCTCGACACCGGATCGGCTTTCCGCCGAGGCGGCTGCGCACCAGCGTGACGCACGCCTCGGCGGCCACTCTGGACCCATGCCGATGCAGACGGGAATCAGGCTGAGGTCCGCGCTGCTCGACGCGCTCGCGGTCGTCGCGCCCACGACGTGCGCGGGCTGCGGCGAGCACGACCGCTCGCTCTGCGACGCATGCGCCGGGGCCTTGCGCCCAGTCGCCCGCGAGGTCGACCTCGACGGCCTGCGCGTCGTCTACTCGCACGACTACGACGGCATCGTGCGTTCAGTGCTCGCCGCCTACAAGGACGGTGGCCGAACGGATGCCGGCGCGCACCTGGCGCCGTCTCTCGCGTCGGCGGTCGCGCACGCTCTCGGTTCGACTCCTTCCACGGGCTCCGTGCATCTCGTGACCGTTCCGTCGTCTCGCGCCGCGTTCCGTGCCCGCGGCTACACTCCGGTCGGACTGCTTCTGCAGCACGCCGGGCTGCGGGCCGAGCCCGCGCTGAGGGCGAGGCGCCAGGCCGCGGACCAGTCGGGACTGACGGCGGCGTCGCGTCGTCAGAACCGCTCGGGGTGGCTGGAGCCGCGCGGCTGGATCGCGGGACGCCGTGTGCTGCTCGTGGACGACATCCTCACCACGGGAGCCACCCTCCTGGAGGCGAGGCGGGCACTGGAATCCGCGGGCGCGCACGTCATCGGGGCCGCCGTGCTGGCCAGAACACCGCGTCGTCACCCTGGCTCGATCAATGGACGGAGGTGATCGTCGTCACAATCCGCGCGCTTGCTGGACACCCATGAAGTCGCCCGTGACATCCATCCAGGCCCGGTCTACGGTAGGGGGAAAGGTGTCGGTCCAGCCGCCCCTTCCGTACGGGCGACGGCCGCACTGGAAGCAGGAGGTCGCCATGGAAATCAACATCTTCGGACTCGGCGTAGGCATCACCGATCGCTTCCGCGAATATGCGACGGAGAAGGCCGCGAAGGTCGGCTCGCTCGCCGAGCGAGCTCTCTCGCTGGAGATCAAGGTCTCCCGCCACAACGAGAAGTCCGGAGGTCAGAACGGCGACGACCGAGTCGAACTGACGCTCGTCGGCCCGGGACCCGTCGTTCGCGCCGAGGCCACAGCCGCCGACAAGTACGCGGCGTTCGACCTGGCGATCGGGCGGCTGCTGGAGCGTGTGAGACGCGCAAAGGACCGCCGCAAGATCCATCGGGGCCTGCACAGACCGCCATCGGTGCGGGAGGCGTCCACGGTGGGCCTCGGCCGGGTGGATGTCACGCCCGCCCCGGTCACGGTGCTCGAGCAGGTGCGCACCGGCGCCGTTCCCGTGGTGGAGGAGGCAGCAGCGGCGGAGGAAGCCGATGAGTACTGCCCCGTGGTCATCCGCAAGAAGGTGTTCGCCTCCGTTCCCATGTCGGTCGACGACGCGCTCTACTACATGGAGCTGGTCGGCCACGATTTCTACCTCTTCATCGAAGAGGAGTCCGGGCGCCCCTCCGTGGTGTACCGCCGCAAGGGCTGGGACTACGGCGTCATCGCGCTCGATGAGAACGCCGACGAGTTGCAGGAGGTGGCCACCGCCTCGCGCAAGCTCGGCCGCGTCTGATCGATTCAGGCGAGGGAGGGCGCGCGCCGACGCACGCGCCCTCCCTCGCGCTCACGCGTGGACGGGTTGCGGCGAACCTCCAGCGACCGCCCAGAGGTCATCCGGCATCGCCAGGTCACAGCCCGGTAACATGAATGGCGTTGCCGTCCGGCGGGCCGGCACCGTCAACCCGGGACGACGGATGCCTCAAGGCATCTCCCGCGAAAACACTTGGAGTGCATCAGTGGCCTCAGTTCTCGAAAAGGTGCTGCGTGTCGGCGAGGGTCGCACGCTCAAGCGGCTCGAGGCATACGCCCGAGCCGTGAACGCGCTCGAGGAAGACTTCCAAGCCCTCACCGACGAGGAACTGCGCAACGAGACCGCGGAGCTGCGTGAGCGTTACGGCAACGGCGAGTCGCTCGATGACCTGCTGCCCGAGGCGTTCGCTGCGGTGCGCGAGGCGGCTGTGCGAACGCTCGGCATGCGGCACTTCGACGTGCAGATCATGGGCGGCGCGGCGCTTCATCTCGGCAACATCGCCGAGATGAAGACCGGTGAAGGAAAGACGCTGGTCGCCACGACGGCGGCCTACCTCAACGCCATCGCCAGCCGTGGTGTGCACATCGTCACCACCAACGACTACCTGGCCAGCTATCAGGGCGAGCTGATGGGCCGTGTGTTCCGCGCCCTCGGCATGACCACCGGCGTGATCTTGGCCGGGCAGACGCCGGACGAGCGCCGCGAGCAGTACCTGGCAGACATCACGTACGGCACGAACAACGAGTTCGGATTCGACTATCTGCGCGACAACATGGCGTGGCAGGCATCCGACATGGTGCAGCGGGGCCACTTCTTCGCGATCGTCGACGAGGTGGACTCCATCCTCATCGACGAGGCCCGCACCCCGCTGATCATCTCCGGTCCGTCCAGCGGCGAGGCGAACCGGTGGTTCAACGAGTTCGCCAGGCTTGCGACACGGTTGCAGCCGGACGTGGACTACGAGGTCGACGAGAAGAAGCGCACCGTCGGCGTGCTCGAACCGGGCATCGAGAAGGTCGAGGACTATCTCGGCATCGACAACCTCTACGAGTCGGCCAACACGCCGCTCATCTCGTTCCTCAACAACGCGATCAAGGCGAACGCGCTGTTCAAGCGCGACAAGGACTACGTCGTGATGAACGACGAGGTTCTGATCGTCGATGAGCACACCGGCCGCATCCTGGTGGGCCGGCGCTACAACGAGGGCATCCACCAGGCCATCGAGGCCAAGGAGGGCGTACCGGTCAAAGCCGAGAATCAGACGCTTGCCACGGTGACACTGCAGAACTACTTCCGCCTCTACAAGAAGCTGTCCGGCATGACCGGTACCGCCGAGACCGAGGCGGCCGAGTTCATGTCGACGTACAAGATCGGCGTCGTGGTCATCCCGACGAACAAGCCGATGATCCGCAAGGACATGCCCGACCTCGTCTACAAGAACGAGGAGGCCAAGTTCCTGCAGGTCGCCGAAGACATCCTGGAGCGCAACAAGAAGGGCCAGCCGGTTCTCGTAGGCACGACCAGCGTCGAGAAGAGCGAGTACCTTTCGCGCCTTCTGGCGAAGAAGGGCGTACGCCACGAGGTGCTGAACGCGAAGAACCACGCGCGTGAGGCTGCCATCGTTGCGCAGGCCGGAAGGCTCGGCGCCGTCACTGTTGCCACGAACATGGCCGGCCGTGGAACAGACATCATGCTCGGCGGCAACGCCGAGTTCATCGCCGTGGCCGAGATGAACGCGCGCGGCCTCAACCCGGTCGAGACTCCCGAGGAGTACGAGGCGGAGTGGGACGCCGTCTTCGACCGCGTCAAGGCGACGGTGGCCGAAGAGGCGGAGAAGGTCATCGAGGTCGGCGGTCTCTACGTGCTCGGCACCGAGCGACACGAGTCCCGGCGCATCGACAACCAGCTGCGCGGACGTTCCGGGCGCCAGGGCGACCCGGGCGAGAGCCGCTTCTACCTCTCGCTCACCGACGACCTGATGCGGCTGTTCAACGCGGGTGCCGCCGAAAGCCTGATGGGGCGCAGCAACGTGCCGGACGACCTGGCGATCGAGTCCAAGGTCGTGAGCCGTGCCATCCGTTCCGCCCAGGCACAGGTGGAGGCGCGCAACGCCGAGATCCGCAAGAACGTGCTCAAGTACGACGACGTGCTCAACCGGCAGCGCGAGGCGATCTACAACGACCGGCGGCACATCCTCGAGGGCGACGATCTGCACGAGCGGGTGCAGCAGTTCCTCGAAGACGTGATCACCGAGGTCATCGACCAGCACACCGCAGAGGCCAGTGCCGACGACTGGGACTTCGACGCGCTGTGGGCCGACCTCAAGGTGCTCTACCCGGTGGGGATCTCCATCGACGAGGTCATCGCCGAGGTGGGGAACAAGGGCAGGGTCAATCGCGAATACATGAAGCGCGAGGTGCTCTCGGATGCCCGGCTCGCCTACCAGCGCCGTGAGGAGCAGCTCGGTTCCCCGGCCATGCGCGAGCTCGAGCGCCGGGTCGTGCTCTCGGTGATCGACCGTCGCTGGCGCGACCACCTCTATGAGATGGACTACCTGAAGGACGGCATCGGCCTGCGCGCGATGGCGCAGCGCGACCCGCTCGTGGAGTACCAGCGCGAGGGCTTCGCGATGTACCAGCAGATGATGGGCGCGATCCGCGAGGAGTCGGTCGGGTTCCTGTTCAATCTCGAGGTCGAGGTCACGCAGGCTGCAGGCGAGATCACAGAGGTGGAGGCGAAGGGCCTCGCACCCGCCGCGGACGAGCAGCAGCGCCTCAGCTACTCTGCTCCGAGCGACGACGGCAGCGTGGAGGTTCGCAACCAGCGTGGACAGGTGGAGCGTGCCGCAACTGAGCGTGCTGAGCGCGCGCGCCGCCGCCAGATCGCCGCGCAGGAGGAGGCCGTGGCCGAGCAACAGCAGCAGAGCGCCTCGCGAGGCGCGTTCGGCCAGCGTGCGGAGACGGACCAGGAGCCGATGAACCGCGCGGAGCGTCGCGCGCAGGAGCGCCGCCGCCGCTGACCGTGTAAGCGCGTCAGAGCACGCTGATGGCGGAGGCGCGCCAGCGCCGGTCCAGCCCCTCGAGGCGGATGGCCACGGCCCGCACCCTGACCGGATTGCGCACGACGACCGTGGCCTCGACCACACCGTCGCGCGGTTCGCTGATGTGCGTGCTGAGCACGCTGAGCGCGGGCCGCACCGCCTTCAGGCCCTTCACCCGCCGGGCGCGCTCGGCCAGCACCGTGCGGTGCAACAGCGTTGCATAGACCTCGTCGGTGACCCAGCGGTTCAGCTGTTCCAGTTCGCGTGCGCCGGCCAGCACCTCGAGGATGCATCGCGCGAGGTTCGTCAGCAGCGGCTCGGGATCGGGCAACTCGGCTCGGCGCGACGGCTGCGCCATGAAGAAGTCGTCGCCGAGGCCGTGACTGAGCGGCACCCGGCTGTGCGACGTCGTGCCTCCCGACGCCTGCCGCACATCCCCTGGGTCGTCGTGCGACGGAAGCGGCAGCGTTGCCTGGCTCATCGGTACTCCCTGCGGTCGGGTGCCTTGGCGGTCGCGAAGGCAGGCGTACACGGCGCTTCGGATGCGCCACCACCCCGCCTTCGGGGGTGTTTGGCATGTCACTCAACCAGCGGCCAGACAATTCGGTCCACGGCGTTGGTGCCCTGTTGATAATCCCTTCGCGTATGCGCCTCGCCGCACTACGTTGGCTTCTCATGCGCTGGGACAACCTGTTCGACGACCTGGAGAGCCAGCTCGAACACGAACTCGGCGTTGAAGACCTCGAGCTGCGGGTCGAAGAGGAACGGCTGAGGCTCGGGCGGCTGTCGCTGCGCAACCGGATGCGCGCGGCATCCGGCATCGATGAGGGACGACACGCACCGCTGAGCCTCTGGCTGGCCGACGGAAGCACCGTCCGCCTGCTCCCGGTGACGTTCGGCCGGGACTGGGTCTCCGGCGACCTTGTGGCGGACGAACGAAACGGGACCGGCGTGCGCGCGGCATCCACTCGGGCGCTCGTGCCGCTGGAGGCCATCGCCTCCGTGGGGCTCGACGACGGTCAGGTCGCCGACAGTCTGCACGCTGAACCGGACCCGGATGCCTCGCGCACGCCGGATGCCGCCCCTCGCCTGATCGACAGGCTCGGCCTCGCCTTCCCGTTGCGCGACCTCGCCAGGCGACGCAGCCCGCTCACGGTCACCACGCGGTCGGGGGTGTTGCACGGGACGATCGACCGGGTGGCGAGGGATCACTTCGATCTGGCGCTGCACGATCCCGGCTCGCCGCGGCGCCCCAGCAACGTGCGCGGCACGCGCATCGTCCCGATGGCCTCGCTGATCCTGCTACGGGTCTGACGCGCACCAGCCGGGGCGATGTCAGTCCCGGTCGGGCCAGATGACGCGTCCGCCGGAGAGTTCAGGAATCGACGCCAGATCGGACTGCTCCCACGCCGCACGCCGCCGCGTCTCCTCATACATCGCTGCGATGTATTCCTCGAGCTGCACGCGCTCGATACGCCACGCCCCAGGACGGCCGACGCGGATGGCAGGCAGTTCGCCGGTCTCGATGAGGCCGACGACGTCGCCTGGCGCCACCTTGAGCAGTTCGGCGGCGTCGCCGACCGTCAGGAAGCGCGTCACATCATCCGATCGGTCGGCGGTCATGCCTTCGATTATGGCGGGACCGGCTTTCCCGCCCCGACCGTGTGGATAACTTTCCTACGACTTGTCCAGGATCGGCACGATGGACTCACGCGCTGCCGCAGAAACCCGGTTCCGACGACTGTGAAGACGTTCAGGAGACCCGTGCTCGGCAGGTGGGAAACGTGGTGGACGCAGCCGCCGGAAGGCGCGGATGAACGGAAACAGGAAGCGGGGAGACGCATGGTCGCGGGAGCGGACGGCAAGGCGAGGAGGTTCTGGGTCGATCCGAGGTTCGCGGTGGGCATCCTGCTCATCGTCGCGTCAGTGGTGGGTGTCTGCGTTCTGCTCAGCGCGCAGAACCGTAGCGTGCAGGTGTACGTCGCCCGCACCACGCTCGTGGCCGGCGACCGGGTGGCACCGGGAGACGTGGAGCTCGTGAGCGTGCGGGTGCCGCAATCCGATCGCTACCTCGCCGCGGGCGGGCTGCAGCGCGACGAGGTGGTGGTGCGCTCGGTGCCCAAGGGCGAGCTCGTGCCGGCGTCGGCGCTCAGCGGCGCGTCGGACGTCTCGCTGACCAGTGTGGTGGTGAAGGCATCCGGCCCGGTGGCAGCCTCCGTCACGGCCGGCACGACGGCGGATGTCTGGGCCGCTCACCCTGCGAACGACAAGAACTACAAGCCACCGGCCGTGCTCGTCTCCGGCGCCGTCGTCGTCTCGATCCTGCACGACGAGGCCCTCGTCGCCGACCGCGGTTCCGTCTCGGTCGAGTTGCGTGTGCCTTCTGGACGGGTGGCGTCGGTTCTGCAGGCGATCGCCGACGGGCAGGTGATCTCGGTGGTGCCCGCGAGCCCCGAGGCCGCTTCGCGCACGGCGCCGGAGAAGTCCAGCACGCCACCGGCCGGCACCGGAGACGCGGCCGACCCTGCCGCTCCTGCGCGAGGTGACGGATGACCGCCATCGCGCTCTGCCTCGACCGCCGTACTCAAGAGCGCGTCAGCGCCGAGGCGTCGGCATCCGGGCACCTCGTCACCGTGCGCACCACAGCGGGCAGGGAACTCCTCGCGGCCCTTGCCACGCGCGAGGTCGACGTCGCTGTCGTCGGCGCCGGACGCGGGCGCCTCTCGGCCGAGGTCGTCGCTGCATGCGATCGCGCGGGCATTCGGCTCGTCGTCCTGGCAGCGGGGGAGTCCGAACGAAGGCACGCCCTGGCGCTCGGCGTGTACGACTCCCTGGATGCCGCGGCCGACTGGACCGAGCTCGAGCCGAACCTGCGGGGCGTGCGGGTCCCTTCCCGAGCGGGCGGGCCTCTTGGCGGAGAGGATGCCTCGCGCGTGATCGCCGTGTGGGGGCCGGCGGGTGCACCAGGGCGCACATCAGTCGCCGTCACGATCGCCGCCGAGCTCGCGGCGCTCGGCCACAGCGTGGCACTCGCGGACGTGGATCCGTACGGCGGGGCGACGGCACCGGCGCTCGGCCTGCTCGACGAAGCGCCCGGTTTCGCCGCTGCCTGTCGTCTCGCGGCATCCGACTCACTCACTCACGACGAGCTGGTGCGCGTCGCTCAGCGATACGCGAGCCCGCGTGGCGCCTTCTGGGTGCTGACCGGCATCGGCCGGGCCACGCGCTGGCCGGAGCTCACGTCGGAACGCGTGCAAAGGGTGCTCGCCCAGTGCCGCACCTGGGTGGACTACACGGTGGTCGACGTGGGGTTCAACCTCGAGACCGACGAGGAGATCACGAGCGACATGTTCGCGCCGAGGCGAAACGCGGCGACGCTGGCCGCCTTGCAGGGGGCCGACGACGTCATCGCGGTGGGCCTGGCCGACCCGGTGGGGCTCTCCCGGTTTCTGCGCTCGTTCGGAGACCTGGTCGAAGCGGCACCGGAGACCCCGTCGCACGTGCTCGTCAATCGGGTGCGGGCATCCGCGGTCGGGGCGAATCCGTTCGCCCAGGTCGCCTCGACGCTGCTGCGTTTCGGCGGACTGGAGCCCGCCGCTCTGATCCCGGACGACCCGGCCGGCTTCGACCTCGCCCTGCTCACCGGGCGCACGCTGCGGGATGCCTCACCCAAGTCGCCCGCGCGAGCCGCCGTGCGCAGATTCGTCGAGCGCGAGCTGGCGCCAGAGCCCGAGCCGCAGCACGGGCGCAGAAGGCACGCGGCGCGGCCGCGACCTGTAAGCGAGCCGGCGTGAATCGGTACGGGTATTCACGCCCATCTCGCGGCGTTGCCGCTCACGGGCTCAGCCGGGCCGGCAGCCGGATCGAGCACCGGCTGCCGACCCTCGGTCGCCCATAGACTTAGGCGATGTCCACGCTCAGTGATCTCGTCGTCGCGCACGGCCGTTCGACCCCAGAAGACATCGAATGGCTGCACCTGCTCGTCGGCGATTGCCAGTTGCTGGCTGACCTCGCGTTCGCGGACATCGTGCTCTGGGTGCCCACAGACGACGGATTCATCGCTGTGGCACATTCGCGCCCGTCCAGCGCGGCCACGCTCTTCTATCGGGACTTCGTCGGCCAGCCCATCCGTGCGGAGTGGCGCGGCTTGGCGACCGAGGCCTTCGAGACAGGCGCGATCGTAGACTCGCACGCTCCGGACTGGTACGAGGAGATGCCGACTCGTGTGCGAGCCGTTCCGGTGTTCCGCAGGGTGTCGGCATCCAGTGCGCAAGTTGTGCCCGCCCCGATCGCCGTCATGACGAGACACTCCAACCTCAGCGAGGCGCGCACGCCCAGCCGCCAGGAGCTCACGTTCAACGCCTGTGCGAACGACCTGTTCGGCATGATCGCCACGGGCGACTTCCCCGACCTCGGCGCGCCGGCCGGGCCGCGCAGGGGCGCGCCACGGGCATCCGACGGGCTGATCCGCCTCGACGTGGACGGGGTGACGACGTTCGCCAGCCCGAACGCGCTCTCCGCCTTCAACCGCATGGGCTTCACCGAGGAGCTCGAGGGGGAGTCCCTGGCGGAGGTCACCACGCGCCTTCTCACGGGCAACTCCGTCGTCGACGAGTCGTTGCCGCTCGTGGTGACCGGGCGTGCGCCGTGGCGCACCGACATCGAGGCGCGCGGGGTGACGGTGTCGCTGCGCACCATCCCGATCCGCACCCACGGCGAGCGCACCGGTGCGATCGTGCTGTGCCGCGATGTGACCGAGATGCGGCATCAGGAGCAGGAGCTCATCACCAAGGATGCGACGATCCGCGAGATCCATCACCGCGTGAAGAACAACCTGCAGACGGTGGCGTCGCTGCTGCGCATCCAGGCCAGGCGAACACACTCTGAAGAGGCGCGGGATGCCCTCGGGCAGGCCATGCGTCGTGTCTCGGCCATCGCCGTCGTGCACGACACGCTCTCCGAGGGCCTCGCCCAGATCGTGGACTTCGACGACGTCTTCGACCGGGTGCTGCTGCTTGTTGCCGAGGTGGCGAGCACGCACAACACGACGGTGCACCCCAAGTCATCGGGCAGCTTCGGGGAACTGCCCAGCGAATACGCCACCCCGCTGGCGCTGGCGCTCACGGAACTGGTGACGAACGCCGTCGAGCACGGGCTCGCCGGCCGTTCCGGCGAGGTGGAGATCATCGCGCACCGTTCGCCGGAGACGCTCACGGTGAAGGTCAAAGACAACGGCTCCGGCCTGCCGGAGGGCAAGGTCGGCGACGGGCTCGGCACGCAGATCGTGCGCACGCTTATTCAGGGCGAACTGAGCGGAACGATCGACTGGCACACCATGGTCGGCACGGGCACCGAGGTGACGATCGAGGTGCCGCTGCGCTACCTGCGCAAGGCCTGACGAACGCGCCGACAGCCTCGGTCAGGAGGCGCGACGCGTTCGTTCGGTCGCGACCGAAAGTCAGGAGGCGCGACGCGCTCGCGCGGCGCGTCGTTTAAGCGCGCGGCGCTCGTCTTCGGAGAGACCGCCCCACACGCCCGAGTCCTGGCCGGTCTCGAGGGCGTACTGCAGGCAGGTCTCGGTCACGGTGCACCGGGCACAAACGGCCTTCGCCTTTTCGATCTGCTCGACAGCCGGTCCCGTGTTGCCCACCGGGAAGAAGAGTTCCGGGTCGGCTGTCAGGCAGGCGGCTTTGTCGCGCCAATCCATGGGGGTGCTCCTTAAATAGCGTGCGTCGTGTGACGCCCGGGCACGACCGAATGGTCGTGAATTCGGGTAAACGACGAGTCAGGGTGATGATCGTGGGCGGATCCGGTACCGACGGGCGCGGTACCTGGTGGACCGTTATGCCTGGTGGATTCGTGTTCCTTTTCGGATAACACCTGCCCACCACCCTGTGAGCGACAACTCGACCAAGAAATGCTCGCATACTGGTAGTGGCAAATCAAGAGTTTCGATTGGGATAACGCTGTGAACACAGACCGGAAACAAACGCCGGATACCGGCGTTGACCGGCCCGAAAAGTCGTTTCCTGTGCTACTCGGATGCCTGGTGGCACTTCTCGCGCTGGAGTCTCTCGCGCTCGTAGCCCTGGTGATCTGGCTCGGCGTCCAGGCCGCGGAGGCCACGGCATCCGATGTCGCGAGCGGCATCGCACTGCTCATCATCGCCGCTCTCTGCGCCCTCTGGCTCGTGGTGACGACGGTCGCCGCGGCCCGCAGGAGGTCGTGGATGCGGGCATCCGTGATCACGTGGCACCTACTCGTACTCGCCATCGCGGTCGGCTGCTTCACGGGCATCACCGCGGTGCCGCAGGCGGGCTGGGTATTGCTTGTGCTGGCCGCCGTCGGCATCGGCCTCGTAGTGGCTCCGCAGGTGACGCGGGTGACGGTACGGGAGTCGACTCCGGCGGAGGACTCGAAGGATTCCGAGGCGCCGGCGGAATCCGCGGCATCGCCGGACCGCAAGAAGGACTGACGTTTCGAACCCGTCAGGCGGCGAGGCCGAGCTTCTTCCGCAGCGAGGCGACGTGTCCGGTGGCCTTCACGTTGTAGAGCGCGAGACGGATGCTCCCGTCCTCGTCCACCACGAACGTAGACCGCAGCACACCGGTGACCACCTTGCCGTAGAGCGACTTCTCGCCGTACGCGCCGTACAGCTTGTGCGCCGTGAGGTCGGGGTCGGACAGCAGCGGGAAGTTGAGGCTGTCGCGGTCGCGGAACTTGGCGAGCGTCGCCGGGTCATCCTTCGAGATGCCCAGCACCTGATAGCCGGCCGCGGCGAGCGAGTTCAGGTTGTCGCGGAAGTCGCACGCCTCCTTGGTGCAGCCGGGCGTCATCGCGGCCGGGTAGAAGTAGACGACGACGTTCCGGCCCGCGTAGTCGTGCAGCGACACCCGGTCGCCGTCCTGGTCTTCCAGGGTGAAGTCCGGGGCGGCATCGCCGGCAGTCAGTCGGGAGGTCGGGGTGGGGGAAACGTCGCTCATGGCTTCACGGTATCAATGCCCCGCGAGCCTGACACCGAGAACCGTGTCGACGGGGTCAGGCAGCGGGTAGGTGGAGGTCTGATCGGGCCCGAACGCGACGAGAGCGTTCTCGGCCCGTTCCGGCGAGTGCCACCCGCCCGCCAGCGGCAGATCGGTGCCGTCGGCGACCAGCCGGATGTCGGCCACCTGGTCCGGACGCAGCGGAGTGAGGGCGAGCGGCCCGACGGGCGCTTCCAGGACATGCGCGTACACGGTGTCGTCGCGTTGCGTGTAGCGACCCCATTCCGGTTTCGGCAGCGTGCTGGCGCCCGCGCCATACACGCTCTCGCCGTTCTCACGCAGCCACGCGCCCACTTCGTGCAGGATGTCGACCGCCGGCTTCGGGAACCGGCCACGGGCATCCGGCCCCACGTTCAACAACAGGTTGCCTCCCTTCGAGACGCACTCCACCAGCTTGCGCACGACGAGTTCGGACGGCTTCCACAATGTGTCGAACGCGTTGTACCCCCAGTGATTGTTCAGCGTGATGCATGCCTCCCAGGGAACGGCATCGCCGCTGCCGGTGCGAACGCCCTCGGTGGGGATGATCTGCTCGGGCGACGCGAAGTCCCCGCTGAAGGGAGTGGGGGAGTCCGTGACGATACTGCCCTTCTGCGACCCGGATGCCTCGAGCCGGTTGTCGATGAGCACTCCCGGTTGCAGTTCGCGCACCATCTCGACGAGCTCCTTCGCTCGCCACTTCTCGGCGGTCATGTCGTCGTAGGAGAAGTCGAACCACAGGATGTCCAGCTGCCCGTACCGCGTGCACAGCTCACGCACCTGACCGTGCAGGTACTCGAGGTAGTGGTCGAAGTCGTGAGTGCGGCCCTGCCACTCCGGGTTCTCTCGCATCGGGTGATGCGCGTCGCCATACGCCGGGTAGTCGGGGTGGTGCCAGTCCAGAAGCGAGTAGTAGAGCCCGACCTTGAGGCCGCGGGATCGGAACGCGTCGAGGAACTCGGCCACGACGTCTCGACCCAACCCGTTGTGCATCGTGCTGTAATCGGTCAGCTGCGAGTCGAAGAGACAGAACCCGTCGTGATGCTTCGCCGTGAGCACCGCGTATTTCATGCCGGCGGCCACAGCGGCATCCGCCCACGCGCCGGGGTCGAACCAGTCGGGCTGGAACGCGTCGACGTGCTGCTGGTAGTCCTCGACACTGATCCGCTCGACAGAGCGCACCCACTCGCCCCGCGCCGGCACGGCATACGCGCCCCAATGGATGAACAGACCGAACCGGTCGTGACGGAACCACTCGGACCGGGCGAAGCGCTCGTGCATGACACTCCTCGTGCGGAGATTGATCGGATGTTTAGGCATCAATCCTGCCATGAACTTCGTGGGCGCGCCGAAGGATGGCCAGCGTCATCTGATGTCTTTCCTGCACTTGGCTGCCGATGCAAGGAAGACGAAAGAAACCCGGGCGGCGGCCGCAGGACCGCTGCCCGGGCTTCATTGGGCGAAGACTTCCGAGCTAGTCGTTGCTTCCGGACGATTCGACGACGGAAGCGCTGGCGGGAGTGCTGAAGGCCTGGATCTCAGCCAACGACATCCGGTAGCTGCCTCCATCGTTGGTGAGGTCGGTCCCCTCGACACGAATGTAACGGGCCTGCACGGGATGCTCGAACGCGAACGACTCGCCCGTGCTCACGCTTGTCGGTCTCGGGTAATCCGTTTTGCTGACCTCGGTCGTCCACGCCTTCCCATCCGCCGAGACTGCAATGGTGAAATCACTCGGGAAGTTCGCGCCGATCGACGAAGCCTTGGCGTCGTAGTCGTCCGGCCACAGCGTGACATTTCCAACCTGCTGCGTCGATCCGAGATCAACGATGGCCGATTCGGTGTGATTCTGGGTCAGATCGGAATTGCTTGCCCATCCCATCGAGCCATCGACGCTGTACGGCATGCCGTCGACGAGCGATGCCGCGCTCCACGCCTTCGACGGCGGATCGCCGGGCAGCGGGCCCTCAAGGCTGCTGGACGTGCTCACCGACTTGCCGTACGCCAGGTCGTCCGGTGCGCTGGGAAGCGTGTACCCGGCGGCGTTTCCGCCCATGAGGACGACGGTGTGCTCTCCGCCGGCCGCAAAGCGATATTCGACGGAACCCATGCTGTCCGCGGTCACAGTGTGCCGAGCTCCGTTGTCCGAGACGACATAAGTGGCGTTCGCTGACTGTCCAGACCATTGCATCGTCACGAACTGGCCGGGCGCGTCGTATCGCACGGTCTGCTCCAGTTCGCTGCGGTAGTCGACGGTGAGCTCTCCCTGACTGTGGATCGTCTTCGTGACGCGGGTTCCGTCCATCTGCTTGGGGATGTTCGGCGCGATCCTGACGCCATCTGCGGTCGGCTGGATGCCCAGCATGTCGCTGAAGAGGCCCGCAGCGCCGTTCGCGTTCGACGGGAACCATGCCTCACCAGTGCTCGGCGTCAGTGAGACCGAGTGGAGGAAGCTGAAGCCGTTGAACCCGTCCTTCGTGTAACGGGCGGCTGTCCGGTCCAGGTACGCGAGCGACTGGTTGCGCTCGCCCACGATCGCCGCGGCGCGCATGTATTCCTCGGTCATCAGGGGGTACACGGATCCGTCTTCGATGCCGTCGCTGAAGTGGTCGCCGGTCCAGTCCTCGGTGGTCGGCGCGAGTGGAACGAAGTTCTCCGGAAGCAGCTGGAGATGCTGCAGTGCCATCTCGCGGTCGATCCCGTCGAGGATCTGCCGTGCACGGTCCAGGCTCACCATGCCGAACGATATTGCCTGCAGGTTGATCTGGGTCTGCTCCACGTTTCCCTGCACTGTGCCATCCGGGCAACGCCAGTAGGCGAACATCCCCGTCGAGGGTTCCCAGAGTCCGCCGGAGTCGGCGTCCTTGTTGAAGGCGGTCTTGAGATCTGCGGCCAGCGACGCGTAGTGATCGGCGAGGGTCGGGTCGTGGAATGTCGTTGCCTCGAGTGCAGACCAATCAGTCAGCGCCTCGTACATCAGCTCGTTGACGTATCCGCTCTCGTACTTCACGTAGATGCCGTCATTCCACTCACGCGCACCCTTCGTGGATGTGCAGCTCGTGATGTCGTTGTGGAACAGCCCGTCCTGGGCCGCGTACTGGTTGTCGATCATGTAGGCGAGCGACTTCTCCACCGACGACCTCATCGAGGTGAGCCAGGACTTGTCGGCCGAGTATTGGTACATGTCGGCCACAGCCATCGCGTAGGACGGGTCCGCATCGTAGAGGCTGTTCGTGCCCCAGGGATGATCGAGGTGGAAGGTTCGTCCGTCCATGTGACCGTCGGAGTTCTGCGCATCGTCCTTGACGTAGGTGAGCAGGTTCTCCTGCGACTTCGTCATCGGCGGGTCGAAGTATCCCTCGACGGTGCGGTCCGCGTAGACCATGTCATACGGGCCGACGCCCGGATACCGCAGTCCCACGGTCGACATCCCGTAGCCCTTGTCGATCACCCCCGAGCGTCCGAAATCGTTGAGCAGGGATGAAACGGCGGCGGTGTCAGCCAGTCCGTTCACGGTGCCGCCCAACGAGTAGTACTTGGCATAGTCGTCGGTTTTGAATGTGTAATCGATCGAGTCGGTCTGTTTCTGCGCGACGGCCACGGGAGCGTAGATGTACGCATCCGTGCCGTTCGACGAGTGCCCGCCGTAGACGAGCCCACTTGCGGCCATGCCCGCCGTGTAATCCCACGTAGGTGCGGCCGACAGCTGTGTCTCCTGGTATGTGTTGCCGTCACCGGTGTATGCGAACTCGGTCGCGATGTTCCGGTTGCTGGTCGCATTGACATCCAGAGCCTGTTGCGAGGAGTTCTTCAGCATCACGAAGTCGGACTCCTCGACGCCGTACCTGTCGTTCGGTTGCGAGAGGAAGAAGTTGTTGCTGCCGGTGTACGCGTTCCCGATGGGCAGGTCTCCGCCGTCCTGCGGGCGACGGATGTTGTCCCAGATGCGTGCCCACCCGAACGTGAGCATTCCGTTATGGCGCACCTTGGGGTCGGCAGCGTTCGTCCAGTCGTAGGTGCGGCTTACCTGCAGGTGCACAGTGTCCCGGGTGACGACGAAATTCCAGCGTTCCGAGACGGTCAACGCGTCGTCGCTCATCACGAACGATGCCATCACGTTATCGCCACGCACTTTCACCTCGGGGCTCGAACTGAGGGCACGGCTGTCCAGGGTCGATCCGTCGCCGTCGAGTTGAACGGTGCTATACATGCCGCCGTTCATCAGCTGTGTGCCGTTCATCGTGAACGAGGAGACCTTCGACTGACCGTCGTAGTCGTAGACCATCGCGAAGTCGCCTCCCCTCATCGTGATCGTCTTCGCCGTCGTGTCGTTCTGAATTGCGATCGGCGAGTCCGCCCGGGCCGAAGCGGGCGTGGATGCGAGCCCGCCGCCGATCGCGGCCACCGTAGTCGCCACCGCGAGCGCGGCCAGAGCGCTGCGACGACGCCGTCGCCGAGGAGTTGTCATCGTTCTGTCCTTCTTCCTGTCGACGACGTCGTCTCCCGTCGACGACGTCGGTCCGAGCTTCTGCATCGAGTGGGTCGTGATGACAGCCGTGTGCATGCCGACCTCGCTGGAGCGTTAGCGGGAAAACCCGAGTCGGACCGGGGGCCGATCCGCGGGCTCATCGCCAAATATGGCAACCGTGGTGAATCTCGGGCAACAAGTTTCCGGATCTTTCCGAAATGTGCTGTCCAGTGCTCTTCGGCCGGGCGGACTGACGGGTGCTGTCTAGCAGTGCGCCCGGCTTGCGTCAGAACGGTGCGGTGGACTCGCGAATGATGAGCTGGCAGTCGACGTGCCGGACCCCCGGCTCGAGGTGGCCCTCTTCTATCGAATCCAGGAGGAGCCGGGCAGCGATGTTCCCGACTTCGCGAAGGCTCATGTCGATGGTCGAGAGTCGAGGTCGGCTCGCCTCGACCATCACGTCCCAGTTGTCGAACCCGATCACGCCGACCTCGCTGGGCACCTCAATCCTCTGCTCGCGCAGTGCTTCGGTGACCCCACGAGCGATCTGATCGTTGGCACAGACCACGCCATCGAATTCCACGCCGGACTTGACGAATTGGGCAGCCGCCTGCCTTCCCCACCGCTCGCTCCACTCTCCGAACACGGGCGGGGATGCGAGAGCCAGCCCGTTGCGCTGCAGCTCGTCTTCGACAGCGGCGCTTCGCGACCGGGACGCGTCGTCCTTCTCCGGCCCTGAGATGAACACGATGTGCGTTCGGGAGGTCGATAGCAGGTGCCTGGTGGCCATCCGCGCGCCTTCGGCGTCGTCCGGAACGACCGAGGCGTCGGCGGGATTTGTCGACCACGCCATGGCATATACGACGGGAACCGGCACGTCGCCGCGCACGGGTTCACGAGAAAACTCGCCGGCACCAGTCATGAGGATTCCGTCGACATCGCGCTTCAGAAGGGACGCGATGAACTGCTGCTCTCTGATGGGGTCTCCTCGCCCGTCGAGAAGAAGGAGCGCGTAGCCGTCGGCGGCCAAGGTCTCCGTCGCTCCGAGAAGTACGGGTACCGTCAGACGCCCGACGTTGTCGCTGGTGATCACGCCGATCGTCTCGGTTCGCCGCACCTTCTGGCTGGACGTCGAGGCACGTGGGATGAAGCCGATCTGCTTGGCTGCCGCAAGGATCCGATCGCGGGTCTCCCGGCTCACCGCTCCGTTGCCCGAGAGCGCCTTCGACACTGTGCTCACCGATACCCCTGCACGGGCTGCCACGTCTGCGCTCGTGACCCGCTTCTCGGGCTTGAACCGTGCCATTCTCGTGAGCGTATACCGCCTCGGAGTCGTCATGAGCAGCTAGCTCATGGCGGTCGACTCGCGTGGGACCAACTGACAGTCGATCCGGTGGATGCCCCTTGCGACGTTCGGCTCGCCCTTCATCGCGTGCAGAAGGGCGAGGCCCGCGGCCACGCCGACGTCGTGGAGGCTCAGATCGACGGTCGTCAACGGCGGTCTGCTCGCCTCCACCATCACGTCCCAGTTGTCGAAACCGGTGACTGCGACGCTTTGAGGCACCCGGATCTCGTTCTCCCGCAGCACCTCGAGCGCGCCCCGGGCGATCTGATCGCTCGCACAGGCGATGCCGTCGAACGGCACACCCGAATGGATCAACTGAGTTGTCGCTTGACGGCCCCAAGCCTCACTCCACTGACCGAACAGCGGCTCGTGCGACAGCTCCGAGCCGTTGTCGCGCAGCACCCGCCTGATCTCAGCGAGCCTGACCTGCGACGCGGTGTCGCGCTGCGGCCCGGCGACGTAGGCGATGCGGCGCCGACCGGTCGCCAGCAGGTGCTCGGCGACGGCGGCGGCACCCCCGGTATCGTGAGGAACGAACGACGTGTCGTGCTCGTTGTTGGACCAGGCGAGCGCGTACACGATGGGAACCGACCCTTGGGTCTGGAGCGCCGGCCTCGGGAACGCGCCGCTGCCCGCGACGAGGATGCCGTCGATCCGCCGTCGCTGGAACATCTCGACGAAATACTGCTCGCGGATCCGGTCGCCGCGCCCGTCGCAGAGAAGTAACGCGATCTCGTGCTGTGCAAGGGCTTCGAAGGCGCCGAGGAGCACGGGCACAGTGAGTCGGCCGAATCGGTCGTTCGTGATGACCCCGATCGTGCGGGCCTTAGTCCCATCGGATTCGCCTTCGCGCAACGGCGGGCGATAGTGCAGCTCCTTCGCCGCTTCCAGCACGCGAAGTCGCGTCTGCCTGCGGACGGGTCCGTTTCCGGACAAGGCCTTCGAGACGGTCGATGTCGACACGCCCGCGAGCCGAGCGACATCGCTCGCTGTGATTCGGTGTTCCGTCCCCCGGTCCATGACGACACCCTAGTGTAAGCCGAGGCATTTCGGAAAGAAATGGAAACTAGTGGAAACGTTCGCCAACTTTCCACTAGCCTCCCGGAGACAAGTCAATCGTCCTCAACAAGGGAGTTCGAGATGTTACGGCGCATCAGGATGGTCGGGGCAGCGGTAGCGGCGGCGGCGGCACTCAGCCTCTGCATGAGCGGCTGCAGCAGCGGATCCGGTACGGGATCGTCGGCGTCCGGCAGCATCGTGGCCAAGAACGATGGCGCGAAGCTCACGATGTGGGTACGCGCCGGCAATTCCGCAGTAACCGCGGCGGTGGTCGATGCGTACAACAAGACGCACAAGAACCAGGTGCAGCTGACTCAGGTACCTGCTGACCAGTACGTCACCAAATACGCGCAGGCGGCGCAAGCCGGATCGCTTCCCGATCTCCTCGGGTCCGACCTGGTCTTCATGCCGCAGATCGTGAAGAACAAGACGGTCATCGACCTGACCGGTCTGTTGAAGACATCCGGGGCGTACGGGCACCTCGCTGCCGCGCACGAGCAATCGGCCACAGCGGACGGCAAGGTGTACGGCGTTCCGTTCGACACGGACACATCGCTGTACCTCTACAACAAGACGCTGTTCGAAGAGGCGGGATTGGATCCCAACACACCGCCGAACACCTGGGCGGGCATAGTCAAGGCAGCGGACGCCATCACGAAGCTCGGCAACGGCATACACGGTGCGTATATCAGCGGTGACTCGCCCGGCTCGCTGGCCTACGACGTCACCCCGCTGATCTGGGCCCAGGGTCAGCAGGTGGTCACCAAGAGCGGCAGCTTCGACTTCGACAACAGCGCTACCCAGAAGGCGCTCGGATTCCTGCAGACGCTGTACCAGCACGGCGATATCCCGACCTCCTCGAAGACGGACCAGGGGAACGGCTTCTTCGCGGAATTCGCGTCAGGCAAGATCGGCATCAACTTCTCCGGCGCGAACGGCATCAACACCGCCGGCATCGGGACGAACCCGAAGTTCGATTGGGGTCTCGCCAAGATTCCCGGTCCGGAGGCCGGCCAGTGGGCGACGTTCTCGGGCGGTGACACGGCAGCGATCACGGCCCAGTCTCAGCACAAGAACGAGGCATGGGACTTCATCGACTGGCTGACGTCGAAGCAGACCAGTGAGAAGGTGTTCCTCGGACTGCCCTCGCTTCCACCTCGGACGGACGTGACCATCCCCTCGTCCCTGGGCGACTCCGTCAGCGTTCCTTCCGCCATGCTCAGCAAGGGCGAGACATACGACTCCGTCTACTACAACGACGTCGTGTCGAGCAATCAGGGGCCGTGGCTTCAAATGATCCAGTCCGTCGTCTTCGACGGTGCGTCGCCCGTCGAGGCGACGGAGACCGCTCAGAAGGCGGCCGACGCGATTACCTCGCAGAAGCAGTAGCGGTCGGTTCGAGGGAGGGACGGATGAACGCCATGCTCCAAGTCCGTGTCGCCGGCCGGCACGAGACCCGTGCGAAGACGAAGGCCAAGAGGCACGCCGCCTTCGCACGGGGAGAGACCGCGGCCGGATGGCTGCTGGCCTCTCCGGCGGCGGTGCTCGTCGTGCTGTTCTTCGCGCTGCCGTTCGTGCTGACGATCTACATGTCGTTCTTCGACTGGCCGACGTTCGGAACCCCGAGCCCGGTCGGGCTGAGCAATTACGAACACGCGCTGAGCGATCCGGCATTCGGTCGGGCCGTGTTGTTCACGGTCTCGTACACCGTCATCGCTTCAGCGTTGGGAGTCGCGATCTCGCTCGCTCTCGCACTGTTGGTCCGGCCCCGATTTCCCGGTCGGACGGCGGTGCGTGCACTGCTGTTCGCACCGGTCACCATCGGGTTCGCCCCCGCGGGTCTGCTGTGGCTCTCCATGAGTAACTCTCAGACCGGTGTACTCCCCGCGATCGCGATGTCGTGGGGGATCGCGCCCTCGGGCACCGACTGGTTCGCGCACACGAACTCGACACTGGTCCTGGTCGTCATCATGACGATCTGGAAGACGGTGGGTCTCGCCATGCTCGTGCTCCTCATCGGAATGGACTCCATCCCGTCCGAGATCTATGAGGCAGCCAGGCTCGACGGCGCTCGCTCATGGGCGACCCTCACGCGCATCACGCTGCCGCTCATCTCGAAGCCGCTGTCTCTGGTCGTGCTGCTCACCGTCACGCAGACGTTCCTCGCGTTCGACCAGTTCTTCACAATGACGAAAGGCGGCCCGAACAACTCCACCGTCACGGTCGTCTACTACCTCTACAACGCGGCGTTCGTCGCGCTGAACCGTGGTTACGGGGCGTCGATCGCCGTCATCATCGTCGTCATCATGGCAGCGATCTCGATCTTCCAGGTGCGACTGCAACGAGGAAAGGCCTGAACATGACCGCTCAACACACGATCTGGCCGGCTCCAGCTCGTCACAGCCGTCGTCGCACCGCTCAACGCGAATCCTCGCGGAGCCCGCTCCGCATCGGGATCTCCGTGGCGCTGGCTCTGATCTTCGCGTTCCCTATCCTGTGGACCTTGATCGGGGGCTTCAAGCCAACCGGCGAGGCCAACGCCTCGCCGCCGGTCTGGTGGCCGTCGCAGTTCTCCATCGAAAGTTTCACGAAACTGAACGGTCAGGGATCGTCGCTCTGGAACTACGTACTCAATTCGGCAACGGCCACGTTGCTCACGGTCGCCATTACGACGGTCGTGGCAGTTCTTGCGGGCTATGCCGTCTCGCGACTCCGATTCCCTGGGCGAGCCGCCTTCTTCGCCGTCACCGTCGGAATGCTGCTCGTCCCGTATCCGGCTCTGCTCGTCTCACTCTTCCAGGTCATGATCTGGTTCCACCTGACGAACTCGCTGTTCGGGCTGTCGCTGATCTACTCGACCTTCCAGCTTCCCTTCGCCATCTACATGATGCGGAACTCGTTCGATTCGCTTCCGGCAGAGCTCGTCGAGGCGGCGGAGATCGACGGATGTACGAAGATCACGGCTCTGCCCCGCGTCCTTCTACGCCTCGTCTCACCCGGCATCGTCACGATTGCTCTGTTCGCATTCGTCGCAGCGTGGAACGAGTTTCTGGCGGCGCTCGTGCTTTTGAACAACAACCCCGATTTCACGTTGCCCGTGGCACTGATGAACGCGCAGTCGGGCCCGATGAACACGATCGACTGGGGAGCGCTCCAAGCAAGCATCACCGTGATGATGCTTCCCTGCGTTCTGCTCTTCATCCTGCTGCAGCGCTATTACGTGTCCGGACTGGTGTCGGGATCGGTCAAGTGACGTCCGCGGAGCCGAGCAGCACCGATCGAGTGCGCACTCCGGTACGCAACGACATCCTGGAGATCGCACCTTCGTTCCAGGAATCGAGGTTCGACGCGCTCGCCGTGGACTGTCCCTTCGTGTTCTCGCTCAATGGGCGCCAGGGCATGACCTTCGTCGGTTGGGACGGCATCGGTTACCAGACAGCAATGACGTGGAAGGACGCGGATGGCTGGCGGAGCCCCGAGGTGGTCCTCCCGCGAGATCCAGAGAGCGAGGTCCGCAAATACAATTCAGCATTGACCTGCATCGTTCGTGACAACGATATGGGCTCGGCGGGGGAGCTCCGATTGTTCGATGGATGGTATCTAGGCACGTATCACGCGTACCCGGCTCCCGGGTACGAGGCCGGCCCCGGAGTCATCGGATTCGTGCGCAGCCGAGACCTGGTGCACTGGGAGGAGACCGGAGCAAGGCTGAACCCGGCGGATGGCGGCGCCTGGGAGCATGGCGGGTTGTACAAGTCGTGGCTGATGGAGCACAACGGACTGTTCTACGTGTTCTATAACGCGAAGAACCGGGATGTCTTCGGAACGGTCGCAGTTCCACCGCCGTGGATCGAGCAGACCGGGGTGGCGGTCTCGAGCGATCTCGTCAACTGGCGACGACTCCAGGACGAACCGGTCCTACGAGTCGGACGCCCGGGCGACTTCGATGAGATCTTCGCATCCGATCCATGCGTTCTCCGCGACGGCGATCACTGGGTCATGTTCTACTTCGGACTCGCGGCCGACGGGCACGCGCGGGAGGGGTACGCCACTTCCGACGACCTCATCCACTGGGAGAAGTCTGGCGAGATCCTCGTCGATGTCGGGGTAGCTGGGAGCATCGACGCGACGCACGCTCACAAGCCCGCCGTCATCACCTGGGACGGTCGCCTTGAACACTACTACTGTGCAGTCGCGCCGCGACGTCCCGTCCTGGTGGGCGGTTTCGAACAACGCGAGCACCGGGGAATCGCGAAAGCCGTGGCCTCCGTGCCCACTTTCGGTGTCGAGAGACCAGAGGTAGACATGGCGGCGAGCTGAGCGCGACCCACCGGCGACCTGCTCAGCGGAACGTCGCCAGCAGACGCTGCAGGGAGTCGAGGCGTGCGTGGCCTCGATCGCCGAGCTCGCCGGCATCCACCGCCTCGATGATCGCGCAGTCCGGCGCATCGGGGAGGTGGGTGCAGCCGCGCGGGCAGTTCTCGGCGATCGCCGCCAGGTCGGTGAATGCTCGCAGGATGTTGGCGGGATCGACGTGCCCCAGTCCGAACGAGCGAACCCCCGGGGTGTCGATGATCCAGCCGTCGCCGTATGCCGAGCGCATCTTCAGAGAGACCGTCGACGACGACGTGTGCCGCCCGCGACCGGTCACCTCGTTCACGTGACCCGTCGCGCGGTCGGCGCCGGGCACGAGCGCGTTCACGAGCGTGGACTTGCCCACTCCCGAGTGCCCTACAGCGACGGTGTCGTGGCCGGCCAGCGCGAGGAACAAGTCGTCGAGCGGGATGCCCACGGCGCTCGTGGCGGCCTCTTCGGCGGTTTGCGGGTCGCCAGCTCGTCGGTCCGGCGCCCCGGCGGCCGAGCTGAGGAACACGGGCAGATCGAGCCCGGCGAAGTTCGCGAGGAACGGAGCCGGGTCGGCGAGATCCGTCTTGGTGACCACGAGCAGGGGAGCGATGCCGGCGTCGTACGCCGCCACGAGATACCGATCGACCAGCCGGGTTCGCGGCTCCGGGTTGGCGGCAGACACAACGATGAGCATCTGGTCGGCGTTGGCAACGACGATGCGCTCCACGGCATCCGTGTCGTCCGCGCTGCGCCGCAACAGCGTGGCGCGGTCGCGGATGCGCACAATGCGGGCCAGCGTCCCCTCATCGCCTGTGGCGTCTCCGACCAAGTCGACGCGGTCCCCGGTGACGACGGCCTGCTTGCGCAGCTCGCTCGCCCGGGCGGCTGTCGCTTCGTGCTCGTCCGGTGTGCCCTCGTCGACCAACACGGTGTAGCGGCCACGGTCGACGCCCAGCACACGGCCGACGACGGCGTCCTCGTGCTCCGGGCGGGTCTTCGTGCGAGGACGGTTTCCCTTCGGGTTGGGCCGGACACGCACCGACGACTCGTCGTACTCGCCGTACGGCTCATCCTCGTCGTCGTCCGTCTCCCACCAGCTCACGCGGCGTGCACTCCGCTCACGTCGCCGGCCGGGCGTCGGAGACGACGGCGCGGCCGACCATCGCCTGCCACAACTCGGTGAACTGCGGCAGCGTCTTGTGCGTCGCCTCGACGTTCTCGATCCGAATACCCGGCACAGCCAGCCCGATGAGGGCACCGCTGGTCGACATGCGGTGGTCCTCGTAGCTGTGCCAGACGCCGCCGTGCAGGGGGCGTGGCGTAACGTGTAGCCCGTCGTCCAGTTCGTCCACCTCGCCGCCGAGCGAGCGGATCTCGGCCGCCAGTGCGGCGAGCCGGTCCGTCTCGTGGTGACGGATGTGCCCGATCCCGGTGATGGTGCTGGGTGAGTCCGCTAGGGCGGCCAGGGCAGCGACGGTGGGCGCGAGTTCACCTCCGGTCGTGAGGTCCAGCTCGACACCGCGGATGCCATCTCCGCCGTGAACGGTCAGGGCGCCGTCCGCGCGCTCCACTGCGGCGCCGAACGCTGGAAGGATGCCTGCAAGGTCAGCGCCGACCTGCGTCGTGGCATCCGGCCAGCCGGTCACCGTGACGCTGCCGCCCGTGACGAGCGCGGCGGCGAGGAACGGTGCGGCGTTGGAGAGGTCCGGCTCGATGTCGACCTCACGGCCGCCGATCGAGCCGGGTTCGACGATCCATTCGCCCACTCCGGGGCTCTGTACCGCCACCCCTCGATGCCCGAGAGCGTCGATCGTCATCTCGATGTGCGGAAGGCTCGGCAGCCGGTCGCCGACGTGCGTGAGCCGGAGGCCCGCGTCGAAGCGCGCGGCCGACAGCAGCAGCGCCGAGACGAACTGGCTGGATGCCGACGCATCGATCTCGATCGCGCCCCCGGCAACGCGGCCCGTACCGTGCACGGTGAAGGGGAGCCCGCCGCGGCCATCGTCGTCGATATCGACGCCCAGGGCACGCAGAGCTGCGACGATGCCGCCCATGGGACGCCCGCGTGCGGAATCGTCTGCGTCGAACGTGGTCGGGCCGAGCGCCAGCGCGGCGACTGGGGGCACGAAGCGCATGACGGTGCCGGCCTGTCCGCAATCGATCGTGGTGCTCCCGGTGAGTTCGCCGGGCATGACGAGAAGATCGGGACCGAACGAGCCCGCGCCCTCGCGCTCCTCGATGCGGGTGCCGAGGGCACGCAGAGCGCCGATCATGTTCGCGCTGTCGCGGGAGTGCAGGGGCGCACGCAGCAGCGATGGGGCATCCGCAAGGGCCGACAGTACGAGCTCCCGGTTCGTGATGGACTTCGAGCCGGGCATGGCGAGGCGCGCTCGCAGGGGACCGGCCGCCGTGGGTGCCGGCCAGAGCGCATCCGGTTCCTCAGGTTTCTTGTCGCCGTAGGGATCGAAGTCCGGGGCGGAATATTTCGAGATCAACATCGCTTGTCAAGAGTATCGATCGACCGGACGACGCGGAGGTGAATGCACGGATGGCCCAGGCGCTGCTCGAAGCCACGCTGACGACCCCGTCGCTCCGCCCCGTGACCCTTCAGCGCGGCCTTCGCACGACGCGGCCCGGCCTAGACTGGGCCGTGATGTCGACTCCACACGAGGAAAACACGCGCGACGAATCAACCCAGGACGTCGGCGCGCTGTTCGAAGAGCAGGCGCTCCCGTTCATGGACCAGCTGTACGCAGCGGCGTTGCGCATGACGCGCAACCCGGCGGATGCGCAAGACCTCGTGCAAGAGACGTTCGTCAAGGCGTACGCGGCGTTCGGTCAGTTCAAGCAGGGCACGAACCTGAAGGCCTGGCTGTACCGCATCCTGACGAACACCTTCATCAACACATACCGCAAGAAGCAGCGCGAACCGTACCAGAACCCGATCGACGAGCTCGAGGACTGGCAGCTCGGCGGCGCTGCATCCGCCACGTCGGCGACATCGCGTTCGGCCGAGGCGGAGGCGATCGATCACCTCCCCGACTCCGACGTGAAGGACGCACTGCAGGCGATCCCCGAGGACTTTCGCCTCGCGGTGTATCTCGCCGACGTCGAGGGCTTCTCCTACCAGGAGATCGCCGACATCATGAAGACACCGATCGGCACCGTGATGAGCCGTCTGCATCGTGGCAGGCGGATGCTCCGGGAGCTGTTGACGGACTACGCGCACGAACGCGGCCTCAGCGCTGTCAGGAACGACAGTGCTGTCCGAAACGACAAGGCCGACGCCGTGAACAACACCGGGAGCACCACATGAGCGACTGCGGCTGCGACAAGGCCAAGAAGGACATCGAGGAATACCTGCACCACGAGCTGCAGGCGGACGATGCCGCGGACATCCGCGAGCACCTGGAGAACTGCAGCGACTGCCAGGGCGAGGTGCACGTGGGCATGGTGCTCACCGAAGTCGTGCAGCGGGCGTGCAAGGAGACAGCACCGGAGGAACTGCGCGTGCAGGTACTGGCGCGACTGCGGAGCATTCAGTCGACTCATCTGTGAGGGTGCGCGGCACGGGCATCCGTCTTTCAGGAGACATGCCCCTGCGGCGCTTCGCGTCGCTCCCGCCAGACCCGATGCCAGCTCCTGAAAGACGGATGCCCGAGCCGCTTTGCCGTGCACGTGTCAGACCCAATGCTCCCTATCGCTCGGCCGGACGATGCGCTTCGAGCCTCGTCCGCAAGCGGCGACGGGGGCCCAGTCTCTCGGGCGAGGCACGCCTGCGCCCGGCATATCCCATAAGGGCCTGCTCGCTCTTCGCGTGAGGGGTTAAAGAAGGGGGACCGCGGCCGTTCGGCGCGGTCCCCCTTTCTGTGGTTGAGCGGTCAGAGCGTGAGGGAGCGCTTGATCAGGTCGGACTGCTCCTGGGCGTGGCGCTTGGCCGAGCCGGTTGCCGGCGATGCGGACGCGGCGCGCGAGAAGACGCCGAACGGCGGCAGCCCCGCCTTCGCTGCCGACAGTGCCATGTAGATCCAGGCGCCCTGGTTCTCCGGCTCGTCCTGCAGCCAGAAGAACTCGGCATTCGGATACGAGGCCAGCGCCGACTTCAGCTCGTCGCCCGGGAACGGGTAGTACTGCTCGACCCGCACCAGCGCGACGCGGTCGTCAGGGTTCTTGTCGAGCTCCGTCTTGACGTCGTAATAGACCTTGCCGGCCATGAGCAGCACACGCTTCACCGCGTTCTTGTCGCCGCCGCGCGGATCGTCGATCACCGGACGGAACGAGCCCGAGGTGAATTCGGACACCTCGCTCGTCGCGCCCCGCAGACGCAGCATCGCCTTCGGGGTGAACACGATGAGCGGTCGGCGCGGGCGTGAATAGGCCTGTCGGCGCAGCAGGTGGAAGTACGACGCCGGCGTCGAGGGGCGCGCGACCGTCATGTTGTCCTCGGCGCACATCTGGAGATAGCGCTCGATGCGCGCCGACGAGTGGTCGGGGCCCTGACCCTCGTAGCCGTGCGGGAGCAGCAGCACCAGGGAGGATCGCTGACCCCACTTCTGCTCGGCCGAGGAGATGAACTCGTCGATCACCGTCTGGGCGCCGTTGGCGAAGTCGCCGAACTGCGCCTCCCAGGCCACCAGGGCATCCGGCCGCTCCACGGAGTAGCCGTACTCGAAGCCCATCGCGGCGTATTCGCTGAGCAGCGAGTCGTAGATCCAGAACTTCGCCTGGTTGTCGCTGAGGTTGGCCAGCGGCAGCCATTCCTGGCCATTCACCCGGTCGTGCAGAACCGCCTGGCGCTGCACGAACGTGCCTCGGCGCGAGTCCTGGCCGACCAGACGCACCGGCGTGCCCTCCAGCAGCAGCGAGCCGAGCGCGAGCAGCTCGCCCATGGCCCAGTCGATGCCGCCGTTCTTCGTCATCTCCACGCGCTTGCCGAGAAGCTGCTTCAGCTTGGCGTGCACGGTGAAACCGGCGGGCGGGTTGTCGAACGCCTGCCCGATGGTCTGGATGACCGCATCCGAGACGCCGGTCGTCGCCAGTTCGCCGCGCGCGGCATCCTGCTGCGAGTCCGGGCGCTCCAGATCGTTGATGGCATCCGGGTCGCCGGAGACGACGGGGATGGAACCGGTCTGCGCTGCGTGGGTCTCGGCGAACGCACGCTCCAGGCGCTCCTGGAAGTCCTTGTGCGCCTGCTCGTACTCCTCCTCGGAGATGTCGCCGCGGCCGACCAGCGCCTCGGTGTACAGGCGGCGCACGGAGCGCTTCGCCTCGATGAGGTTGTACATCAGCGGCTGCGTCATCGACGGGTCGTCGCCCTCGTTGTGCCCGCGGCGGCGGTAGCAGATGAGGTCGATGACGACGTCTTTCTTGAACTCCTGCCGGAACTGGAAGGCCAGCTGGCCCACCCGCACGACGGCCTCGGGGTCGTCGCCGTTCACGTGGAAGATCGGCGCCTGGATCGCCTTCGCGACATCGGTCGCGTACACCGACGAACGGCCCTCGCTCGGCGGGGTGGTGAACCCGACCTGATTGTTGATGTTGATGTGGATGGTGCCGCCCGTGCGGTATGCCCGCAGCTGCGACATCTGCATCGTCTCGATGACGACGCCCTGGCCGGCCATCGCGGCATCGCCGTGGATGAGGATCGGCAGGGTGAGGAACGTGCCGGCCGGGCGGCGATCCTGCTTCGCGCGGGTGATGCCCTCCAGCACGCCATCGACCACCTCGAGGTGGGACGGGTTGGCGGCCAGGTACACCGCGATCTCCTCGCCGTTGGCGCCCGTGAAGGTGCCCTCGGTGCCGAGGTGGTACTTCACGTCGCCGGATCCGCCTACGGTCCGCGGGTCCAGGGCTCCCTCGAACTCGCGGAAGATCTGGCCGTACGTCTTGCCCGCGATGTTGGTGAGCACGTTGAGACGGCCGCGGTGCGCCATGCCGATGGCCACCTCGTCGAGTCCGTCCTGCGCGGCCTCCTGCAACACGGCATCCAGAAGCGCGATGGTCGACTCGCCGCCCTCGAGACTGAATCGCTTCTGCCCGACGTACTTCGTCTGCAGGAACGTCTCGAACGCCTCCGCCTCGTTCAGCTTGCCCAGGATGCGCAGCTGCTCGTCGTGCGTCGGCTTCTCGTAAGGCACCTCGACGTGATCCTGGATCCACTTGCGCTGCGCCGGGTCCTGGATGTGCATGTACTCGATGCCCACTGTGCGGCAGTACGAGTCGCGCAGCACGCCGAGGATGTCGCGCAGCAGCATGGTGCGCTTGTCGCCCCCGAAACGTCCGGTGACGAACTGCCGGTCGAGGTCCCAGAACGTGAGGCCGTGGGTGGCGATGTCGAGGTCGGGGTGGGTGCGCTGCTTGTACTCCAGCGGATCGATGTCGGCCATCAAGTGGCCGCGCACCCGGAACGAGTTGATCAGCTCCTGCACTCGCGCGGTCTTGTCGACCGAACTGGCCAGGTCGACGCTGATGTCCTCGGCCCAGTGAATCGGGTCGTAGGGGATGCGCAGCGCGGCGAAGATGTCCTCGTAGAAGTCGCGCTGGCCGATGAGCAGCTCATGCACGACCTTCAGGAACTCACCGGATCCCGCGCCCTGGATGACTCGGTGGTCGTAAGTGCTGGTCAGCGTGATGGTCTTGCCGACGCCGAGCGTGGTGAGGGTCTTCAGTGACGAGCCCTGGAACTCAGCCGGATACTCGAGAGCGCCAGCGCCGATGATGCAGCCCTGGCCCTTCATCAGGCGCGGCACGGAGTGCACGGTGCCGATGCCGCCCGGATTGGTGAGCGAGATGCTCGCGCCGCTGAAGTCATCGGCCGTCAGCTTGTTGGCCCTGGCGCGCTTCACGAGGTCTTCGTAGGCGGCGAGGTACTCGCCGAACGTCAGCGACTCCGCACGCTTGATCGCCGGAACCAGCAGGGCGCGCGAGCCGTCGGGCTTGGGCAGGTCGATGGCGATGCCGAGACCGATGTGCGCGGGGGAGACCACCGACGGCTTGCCGTCCACGACGTCGTAATAGACGTTCTGGCTCGGGAAGTCCTTGAGCGCCTGGATGAGCGCCCAGCCGATGAGGTGCGTGAAGCTGACCTTGCCGCCGCGCGTGCGTCCGAGGTGGTTGTTGATGACGATGCGGTTGTCGATCATCAGCTTCGCCGGGATGGTGCGAACGCTCGTCGCCGTCGGCACGGTGAGGCTGGCATCCATGTTGGTGGCCAACGTCTTGGCCATGCCGCGAAGCGGCGTGACGACCGGCTTCGGCTCCACAGGAGCCTCTTCGCCCTCGCGCACGACGCCCTGCGGCGCGGTGACCGGCGCGTCGGCGGGCACGGGTGCCGGACGTGGCGCGATCGAGGTGGTGCGGGCGACCGGCTGCGTGGGAGCGGGTGCGGCGGGAGCTTCCGCGGTCGGAGCCTGAGCGGGCACCGCCGTGGGCTCGGCCGGTGCCGCGGCCGGCGGCTGAGGCACTGCCGGAGCCTGCGGGGCTACGGTCTGCTGCGGCGCAGCAGCGGGAGCCTGCGCCGCGGCGGTTTCAGCGATGCCGTCGGATTCCGTTTCGGGAGTGGCCACGGCGCTCTTGCCGGGCGTGTAGGTCTCGAGAATGGGCCACCAGGACTTGTCCACCGAGTTCTTGTCGGCGATGTACTGCTCGTACAGTTCGTCGACGAGCCACTCGTTGGCTCCGAATTCTCCTGACGCTCCCTCGTCTGTTCCTACACCGGTCAACTGGCTCGACACAGCCGTTTCGCCCACTCTCTTCGTTGATGGCAATCTGCAGCGGAACAGCAGTCGCTGAGGGCACATACGACGGCCGTTCCGGCCAGGGATCAAGCCTAATCGAATCGTCTCAGTGCCGCGTCTGCCCGCGCGGCGGGCTTGGAACGACGATCCGGTGGATCCCCAGCAGTGCTGGCAACACGTCGAGCGGGCCAGTGCGGCCCGCTCGGGCACCGCATAACGTTGGCTCCATGCAGTTCTATGGAACGGCGCCGACGCACGACCTGACCTACTCGGACGTGTTCCTGGTGCCCAGCCGCTCGAATGTGACAAGCCGCCTGGATGTCTCACTCGCTCCCGAGGACGGGACAGGCGCGAGCATCCCCATCGTCTCCGCCAACATGAACTCCGTCACCGGGCCGCGCCTTGCAGCAACGCTCGCCAGGCGGGGAGGGCTCGGCGTACTGCCGCAGGACATGCATCCGCAGGATCTCGAAGCGGCCATCGATTGGGTGAAGACGCAGCCGACGGTTTTCGACTCGCCGTTCGCGATGAGCCCGGACGAGACCGTCGAGAAGGCGCTCACCGTCGTGCCACCACTGCCCGGTCGCGGCATTGTTCTGCACGATGACACCGGCAAGTACATCGGATGCCTCGCCGCCCGCGACCTGGCAGCCGCGCTTCCCGACGCACGCCTGGGCGAGTTGCTGCACGGATCGCTTCCCTCGATCGATGCCGAAGACGTTCCGGATGCCCGTGCGGCGTTCGATCTGCTCGAGGCGGCCGACCTGGATTTCGCGCCGGTGCTCGATCACGGTCGTGTGGTCGGCACCCTGAGCCGTACGAGTGCGCTGCGCTCCACCATCTATCAGCCGGCGCTGGATGCACACGGCAGGCTCCGCGTGGCCGCCGCGATCGGCATCAACGGCGACGTCACGGGCCGGGCACGTGCGTTGGTGTCGTCGGGCGTCGACGTGCTGGTGCTCGACACGGCGCACGGCGACCAGGACGGAATGCGGCGGGCCATTCATGCCGTCGCGAAGCTCCACCTCGGTGTTCCGATCGCGGCCGGCAACGTCGTGACCGACCAGGCGGTGCGCGACCTCGTCTCGGCGGGTGCAGACATCCTCAAGGTCGGCGTCGGTCCTGGCGCGATGTGCACGACGCGGATGATGACGGCGGTCGGGCGGCCGCAGTTCTCCGCTGTGCTCGAGACGTCGGAGACGGCACGCGAGCTCGGCGCGCACGTCTGGGCGGACGGCGGCGTGCGGTACCCGCGCGACGTGGCGCTCGCGCTCGCCGCGGGCGGAGCATCCGTCATGATCGGATCCTGGTTCGCGGGCACGGTCGAGGCGCCAGGGCGCCTTCAGACGGATGAGACCGGCAGGCTCTACAAGGAGAGCTGGGGGATGGCGTCGACCAAGGCGGTTCAGCAGCGCTTCGAGCGACTGGACCCGTACGAGCGCGCCCGCAAGGAGCTGTTCGCGGAGGGCATCTCGAGCTCGCGCATCTACCTCGACCCGTTGCGCCCTTCCGTGGAGGACCTGCTCGACATGATCACGACCGGTCTGCGCAGCTCGTTCACCTACGCGGGCGCGCGCACGCTGAAGCAGTTCCACGACCGGGCCCTGGTGGGCATCCAGTCCGCCGCCGGGTACGAGGAGGGCAAGGCGCTGCCGGTCAGCTGGTAGTGCCGGTGCTGTCGGTGCGAGCCTTCGCGCTACACGTATCGGCATCCGCCACAGAATTTTCCTGTGGCGGATGCTGATTTCTGTGGCGGATGCCGATATATGTAGCGCCAAGCATCATCAAGGCCGCGGCTTGAATGAGCGAAGGCCGTCTTGGGTGAGGATGTCGTAGATGTCTCGCGGCCGGTCGGCATCCATCGCCTCCCAACGGGAAAAGCCGCGGACCTCGCGGCGGATCTCGTTCTCCCGGTTCTTCTCGTCGATCACGATCTGAGCGGGATCGCGCTCCGCTCCGAACTCCGGGCTGAGGTACTTGCCGTGGCCGTCGATCTCGCACCAGTGGTCCTGCTCCTCGAAATAGAGGTCGGCGATCGCGAGCCGACCGCTGCGGAGGATGCGCCGATACTGCACGAGCGGTCGGGGAAACCCGAGAGACACGACGACGACGAAGTTCTGTGACTCGCGCACGTTCGACGACTCCGGGTTGGCGAATGCAAGAACCCGCCGCGCCTGAGCGTCTCCGCGCCGCGGTCGATTGACATCCAGGAGCCCGGCGATCTCCTCGAGGGTCGCCAGAGCGCCGCCTGGCCGCCCCGTCCAGATCGCCTGGTCGACGGCCGTCACCGCGACGACGAACGGGAGCGTGCGAGCCAGATCGAGTGCGGTCTGAGCCGGCGTGGTCACCTCGTGGTCCCCCAGCGATTCTCGCTGTACGCCGGCGAGGCCCGTTGCGTGCCGACGAATCGCGCCCGTTGACCGACCGCCGGAAGCGTGATCAACGATGACGTCGACGTAATCCGGCCAAGCGCCGAGCACATCGATGTCGTGGTGTGCGGCGGCGGCCCTATGAGAGATCACCGCACCCGGCTGGATGCGCCGCAGTGCTTCGCTCACGCGTACCCGGTGCTGCTCGATGGGGCTTAGCACACGCCATTCGGCCGTGCGGACGTAGCTGCCGGAAGCCACGCGGAACCATACGCCCGACGCGACCGAGCGCCGACGACGGCGATCGTCCACCGGGTCGAGTTGCTCGCGGCGTCGAACGATCGTCAGAGACGTTGAGTCGGTCGGAGACATGTCCCGCATGGTGTCTGACTCGGCGGCGGTTTCGCCTCGAGCGACGTAGCACTGTGGAAGCGGAGCGATCTCGCTGACCTGGGGACGGACAGGACGACAGGGCCGGCTTGCGTCACAGAAGCCGGCATCCGCTACACCTTCCGGCATCCGCTACACCTTCCGGCATCCGCTACTGAAACTTCGTGTAGCGGATGCCGGAAGGTGTAGCGCCTCGAGAAGGGACGGCCGCTCGGGCCGGGAGCGCGCGGGAGCCGGGGCAGCCGGATGCCCGCCGGTATACTTTCGAAGACAATGGACGACCCTCCTTCTGCCAGTTCGCCCACGTTGTCGAGTCACCGGGCGTCGAGTGCCGGTGAGTGGCGCGGCCGGAGGCGGTGACGACCGTGACGGAATGGCTCATGCTCGTCGCCGGCCTGGTGCTCACCGTCGGCACAGGGTTCTTCGTCGCCAGCGAATTCGCGCTGGTGAACCTCGACAGGGCCGATCTGGAGGCGCGGCGGAAGCGCGGCGAGACGCGGCTGGCGATGACGATCGCCGCTCTCAAGATCACCTCGACGCATCTCTCCAGTGCGCAGCTCGGCATCACGCTCACGACGCTGCTCACCGGCTACCTCATGGAGCCGTCCATCTCATCGCTGCTGACCGTGCCGCTGGAGTCGATCGGGCTTCCGGGTGCCGCGGTGCCGCCGATCGGCACGGTCGTGGGCATCCTGGTCGCCACACTCGTGTCGATGATCCTCGGCGAGCTCGTACCGAAGGGTTTCGCGCTCGCCCTGCCACGTGCGACGGCGAAGGTCGTCATCCCCTTCCAGACCGTGTTCACCACGGTGTTCCGTCCGGCCGTGTTCGTGCTCAACGCCAGCGCCAACGGGGTGCTGCGTTCGTTCGGGGTCGAGCCGAAGGAAGAGCTCTCCGGCGCACGCAGTGCCGAAGAGCTGGCATCCCTCGTGCGACGCTCCGCGAGCGCGGGGCTGCTGGAATCGGACACTGCCACTCTGCTCGGCCGCACGCTGCGGTTCTCCGAGCACACGGCATCCGACGTCATGACTCCGCGGCCTCGCGTCGCGAGCGTACATCGGTCCGATCCCGCCACCGAGGTTCTCGCACTCGCGCGACGCACCGGGTTCTCGCGGTTCCCTGTGATCGATGACGACATCGACGACATCGTCGGCATCGTGCACGTGAAGCAGGCGGTCGCGGTGCCCATCCAGCGCAGGCCGCTCGTGCCGGCATCCGCTCTGCAGACGGACGCGGTGCGCGTGCCGGAGACGATGACCCTCGACACCCTGCTCGGCGAGTTGCGCGGCAAGGGTTATCAGATGGCCGTCGTGGTCGACGAGTACGGCGGAACGGCCGGCGTCGCCACATTGGAGGACCTCGTCGAAGAGCTTGTCGGCGATGTGGCGGACGAGCACGACCGTGCTCGAGCGGACATCGTGCGCGGCGCCGGATCGATCACGATCTCCGGGATGCTCCGACCCGACGAACTGGAGGATCGCACCGGCATCGAGATTCCGGAGGAGGGGCCGTACGAGACGGTCGCCGGGTATGTGATGAACGAGCTCGACCGGCTGCCGGTCGTCGGCGACGAGGTGCACGTCGACGGCGGAACGCTGCGTGTCGAGCGCCTCGACGGCAGACGCGTGGACCGGCTGAGGTTCACTCCCGACCCCGACACCGATCCGGCTCGCTACACCGAGCGCCGGAATGCGGCCAGGTCGACGGAGCACGCCTCCGAGCATGGGCAGGAGGCGGACCGTGCCTGACTGGGTGGGCATCCTGCTGCTCTTCGTGCTCCTGGCGGGCAACGCATTCTTCGTCGGCGCGGAGTTCGCCGTCATGTCGGCGCGCCGCTCGCAGATCGAACCGAAGGCCGAGCACGGCGGCCGTGCCGCTCGCACCGCGCTCTGGGCTATGGAGCACGCGACGCTCATGCTGGCCACGACCCAGCTCGGCATCACCGTCTGCTCGCTGCTGATCCTCAACGTCTCCGAGCCGGCCATCCACCACGTGCTCGAGGCGCCCCTGAAACTCACCGGATTATCGGATGACTGGATCGCCGGCATCGCGTTCGGCATCGCGCTCGTGCTGGTCACGTTCCTGCACGTCGTCTTCGGCGAGATGGTGCCCAAGAACCTGTCGTTCTCGCTTCCGGACAGGGCCGCGCTGTTGCTGGCCCCTCCGCTGGTCGGCATCGCTCGCGTGCTCAAACCCATCGTCGCCGCGCTGAACGCCATGGCGAACGGCATCGTGCGCATCTTCGGCGTCAAGCCCGTGAACGAAGCCGTCAGCACGTTCACCCTCGACGAGGTGGCGACCATCGTCGACCAGTCCACCAGGGAAGGCGTGCTCACCGACCGCACCGGCACGCTCAGCAACGCCTTCGAGTTCTCCGCCAAGAAGGTGACGGATGTCGCACTCGACCTGCAGACGCTCGTGTGCCTTCCCGAGACGGCGACTCCGTCGGATGTCGACCGCGCTGTGGCGAAGCACGGCTTCTCCCGCTACGTGATCGTGGACTCCACCGGCGAGCCGATCGGATACGTGCACCTCAAGGACGTGCTCGACCTCGAACGCGACGGGTACAACGAACCGATTCCCGCGTGGCGATTCCGCAGGCTCGTGCCGTTGGAACCCGAATCCGACATCGAAGACGCGCTCGCCGTGATGCGCCGCTCCGGAGGACACGTCGGCCGCACCGTCGGACAGGACGACGAGACGCTCGGCGTCGTGTTCCTCGAAGACATCATCGAGGAGCTCGTGGGGGAAGTGCAGGACGCTACGCGGCGGTCGTGACGACGTGGATGCGCCGCCGGGCGTCAGCGCCAGCGGGCCCTGAGATACGGGCCGGGCCAGTAGTCGAGGTCGACACCGAGTTCGTGGGCAGCGCGCAACGGGAAGTGCGGATCTCGCAGCAACTCGCGGGCGAGGGAGACGGCATCCGCCTGCCCGGAGGAGACGACCGCGGATGCCTGCCGTGGCTCCGTGATGATCCCGACCGCCGACACAGGCAGACCGGTGAGCTCCTTGATGCGGGCCGCGAACGGCACCTGGTAGCCGGGGCCGACCGGGATCTCCGCGGGTACGTTGCCGCCGGAGGAGATGTCGAAGAGGTCGGCGCCGGCATCCGCACACCAGCGGGCGACGGTGGCGCAAGCATCCACATCCCAGCCGGTTGGCGCCCAGTCGCTGGCCGAGAACCGCACGAAAAGCGGCAGGTCGCCGATCGCCTCCCGAACGGATGCCACCACCCGCAGAAGCGGCCGGGCCCGGTTCTCGAGGCTGCCGCCGTACGCATCCGTGCGGAAGTTGCTCACGGGCGAGAGGAACTCGTGCAGCAGGTAGCCGTGCGCCGCGTGCACCTCGACCATGCCGAAGCCTGCATTCACCGCTCGCCGGGCCGCCGCGGCGAATGCGCCGACGATGCGGTCGATGCCTTCGGAGTCGAGGGCGCCCGGAACGGCCAGGCCCTCGTACGGAACCTCCGACGGTGCGACCGTCGGCCACCCGCCCTCTCGCGGCGGGATCGTGCCGTGGCGGCCGTCCTCGCCCCACGGAGCCCAGGTCGAGCCCTTGCGACCGGCATGCGCCAGCTGGATACCCGGCACGGCGCCCTGGGATGCGATGAACTCGGCGATGGGCCGCCAGGCGTGCGCCTGTTCGTCGTTCCAGATGCCGGTGTCGCGGTCGGAGATGCGTCCCTCAGGGCTCACCGCTGTCGCCTCGGCGATCACCAGCGAGCTTCCGCCCGCCGCTATCGAGCCGAGGTGCACCAGGTGCCACGGTGCAGGCACCCCGTCGCGGCGCATCACGGAGTACTGGCACATGGGCGCGGTGAAGATGCGGTTGCGCAGCCGCGTTCCGCGCACCTCGATCGGGTCGAACAGGCCGGGCAACGCCAGCCGCCCTACGCGAGCGACTCGAGGAACGCGCGCAGACCGCTCGCGCTCGTGAAGACGTGACCGGTGATGCCGAGCGTCTCGGCGCCCAGGACGTTCTCGGGCTTGTTGTCGATGAACACGGCGTCAGCGGCGGCGACGCCCAGTTCGTCGAGTACATGCTGGAAGATCGCGGCATCCGGCTTCACCAGCAGCAGCTCGCCGGAGACGAACACGCGCTCGAACAGCGATCCGATGAGTCCCTGCCGGAAATAGCTGCCGAAATCGGCGCCGGCGTTCGACAGCAGGGCGAGTCGCGTGCCGCCGTCGCGCAGGTCGACGAGCACGTCGATCGTTCCGGTGTCGACACTGAGCCAGCCGCGGAAGTCTGTCACCCACAGCAGGTGCAAGGTGCTCTCCGACCAGCGGGCGCCGGTATCGGCCTCGACCCGACGCCAATAGTCGTGGATGCTCAGCGTGCCCTGGTCGAGCTCGGCGCGATGCTTCCAGTACGACGCCCAGAAAGCGTCCCGGTCGACGTCGGCGATCTCGATGAGTGCCTCGCGGTCCGCCTCGGTCGGCGTGAGGGAGATGACCTCGCCGTAGTCGAAGATGACCACTCGGCCTGGAAGCGAAAGGGACACTCGGCTCTCCTCGGCTGTGATCGGCGCTACGCGCCTCAACCCCGGCGTCGGCCTCGGCAATGCGAGCGAGCTCGCATTGCACTCGGCTCTCCTTGGGGTGCATGTCGGACGTCTGCCAACCTATCGTGAAGGCATGAGCGACGACGGGGAATCGGTGTCGGGGGCGCGCTGGTCGCTGAAGGACTGCAAGCAGTGGATCTCGGTGCCCGGCGTGGGGGACGACAAGTACAGCAGGGGAGTGCTCGGCGTCGTGACGGGGTCGGACGAATACCCGGGCGCGGCGGTACTGGGCGTAGAGGCGGCATCCCGCACCGGGGTCGGAATGGTCCGCTACGTCGGCGACGACGTTCCGGCGCGTCTCGTGCTGCAGCACCGCCCTGAGACGGTGACCGCCCCTGGCCGGGTGCAGGCATGGCTCCTCGGCTCCGGAATGGATGCCGCGCACCGCGACCGCGCCAACACCCACCGGCTGCACTCCGCGCTCGAGCAGGACGTTCCCGCCGTCGTGGACGCCGGCGCACTCGACCTCATCGGCTCGGCGGCAGGCCCCGTCGTGATCACCCCCCATTACCGAGAGCTCGCGAGGGTGCTCGAGGCTCACGGCCTGACAGCATCCGCAGACGAGATCGCAACGGATGCCCGTGCCTGGGCCGTTCGCGCCGCCGAAGCCACGGGTGCCACCGTGCTGCTGAAGGGACACGTCACTCACGTGGCCGCTCCGGGAGGCGACCCGATCGATGTCTCGACGGGACCGGATGCCGGATGGCTGGCCACGGCGGGGAGCGGCGACGTGCTGGGCGGCATCCTGGGCGCGCTCGTGGCGACACACGCTGACGCCGTCGCCCGGGACGGACACGATGCACTCGCGGCGCTGGCAGCGACGGCGGCCGCCCTGCATGGAGCGGCGGCGAAGGCCGTGGTCGGCGCGCACAACGGTGGCCCGCTGATGGCGCTCGACCTCGCCGAGGCCATGCCGTCGGTCGTCGGTCGTGCGCTGCGCGGCGAGGACCCGCGGGGCCGGCACACCTCCGATCGATAGCATGAGTCACTATGGCGACCGACACCGCGACCGATGCCGCAGGCCATTCCTTCGACGAGCCGTCCGGTGACGAGCGGGGCCTCGAGCCCAGAAATGGCCCCCTGAGTCGCGGGCGGGCGCTGCTGCGGATCAGGGGCAACATGTATGCGCTCTGGGGTGCGTTCCTGCTCGTCCACGTGGTCCTGTGGCTGCTCGCCTTGTTCGGCGACGGCATGCCGCTCGGCGACGTCACCATCGTGTACCTGCCGTGGGCGCAGCTCGCCCAGCACGGCTACGCATTCATGGGTGTGACCGCGCCGTGGGTGTATCCGCTTCTGGCCATGGTGCCGGTGCTCATCCCGCTGATCGCCGGCGCGGGCGACTACGTGGTCGCGTGGCTCGCGATGGTGACCGTCTTCGATGTGATCGCCTTCGCCGTCCTGACGGCACGCGGGCGCCGTCGTGCTCTGAACGCTGCCTGGTGGTGGCTCGCGTTCCTGCTCCTGCTCGGGCCGATCGCCGTCGGCCGGCTGGATGCCGTGTCGGTGGCGATCGCGATCGTCGCAGTGGTGTGGCTCGCAGCCAGGCCGCGTGTCGCGTCCGTGCTGCTCGCGGTGGCGACGTGGATCAAGGTGTGGCCTGCCGGGATCGTGCTGGCCGCCGTGGTCGCGATGCGGCGGCGCTGGCTCGTGGCCGGCTACGTGCTCATCACGAGCGCGGTGATCTCGATCGTGGCTGTCGCCTTCGGCGGGGCATCCGACCTGTTCGGCTTCGTGACGCAGCAGACCGGTCGCGGTCTTCAGATCGAGGCGCCGGTCAGTGCCCCGTGGCTCTGGGCCGCTGCGCTGCACGCGCCCGGCATCATCGTCTACTACGACCAGCAGCTTCTGACGTTCCAGCTCACCGGAAGCCGCTGGATCACCGCGACGAGCGCGGCCATGACGCCCGCTCTCGCGATCGCCGTGATCATCATCGCCCTGATCGGTGTTCGCGCCGTGGTGCGCAAGGCGCCGTCGGCCCTCGTGCTGCCTCAGCTGTCGCTGGCGATCGTCACGGCACTCATCGCGTTCAACAAGGTGGGCTCGCCGCAGTACGTGGACTGGCTGGCGGTGCCGGTCATCCTGGGCATCCTGACGGCCGGCCGTCGTTTCCTCACGCCTGCGGTGCTCGTCGCAGTGACGGCGGCGCTCACCCAGCTTTTCTATCCGTATCTGTACATGCAGGTGCTCTACCTCAACGCCTGGATGATCGCGGCCGTCACAGCGCGCAACATCATGCTGTTCGTGGTGCTCGGCTGGGCGGTCGTCGCGTTGTGGCGCACCGGGAGCGCGCGCAGGAGGGATGCCGACCCGCAGCGCGCGCACGCTGCCGCTGAAGAGGCGGCCAGGACGGGCTCCTGGCCGCTCGCCGACGGCGTGAATGCGCCGCCGCCCGATGCCTCAACCGCTCCGCCGGTCGAGGAGCTCTTCCCCGATCAGGCCAAGTGAAAGGAACCATCATGCTCGTCGCATTCTCCGTCGCACCCAGCGGAACCGGTACGGAAGGCGACTCGGTGCACGACGCCGTCGCTGCCGCCGTCCGCGTCGTGCGCGAGTCCGGACTCCCGAACCGCACCGACTCCATGTTCACCACGATCGAGGGTGACTGGGACGAGGTGTTCGATGTGGTCAGACGCGCGACCGATGCCGTCGGCGCGTTCGGCTCGCGCGTCTCGCTGGTGCTGAAGGCGGACATCCGTCCCGGTCACACCGGCGAGCTGACCGGCAAGGTGGAGCGGCTGGAGGCCGCCCTGAAGGCCCAGGACCGCTGACGGTCAGTCGTTCTGCAACAGGATCCCGTCGAGGATCGCGCGCTTGCGCAGCGCCACCTTGGTGCCCACGTCGAAGCCGGCGACCCGGTACTTCTCGCGAATGCGCTTGAGGTAGCTCTTCGCCGTCTCGTCGGAGATGCCGAGCTTGAACGCGACCGACTTGACAGGCTCGCCCGCACCGTACAGCGCCATCACGCGACGCTCCTGCGCGCTCAGCTTCGGGGATCCGGTGGTGGTCTGGCTGAGGGCCACATCGAGCTCCTCGGAGATGAACGAATCTCCGCGCATCGCCGTGCGGATCGCCTCGACGATCATGTCGGCCGTCTCGCTCTTCACGATGTAGCCCTGAGCGCCGGCGGCGAGCGCCTCCCGCACCACATTCGGGTCGGAGTACGCGCTCATCAGCATGGTGCGCACCCCTGCGGCCTTGAGGGCCTGCAGCTTGATCGACACCGGGATGTTGTCTTTGAGGTCCAGGTCGAGCAGCACGACATCGACCGGGAACCGCTCGTGCGTGAGCAGTTCGGGCCACGTGGCGACGGCGGCGACCATCTCGATGTCGTCAGCGGCGCTCCTGATCCATTCGGTGAGCGCAGCCAGGAGCATCCGGTGATCGTCGACGATGGCGATCGTGATCGGACCTTCTTCGGTTTGGTTCACCTGTACTACCTTCTTCCGGCTCGGCGGGCGCTCCCACCCATGAACTTCACTCATCGATCGGCCGAAGCGTCGACAAGGCAGTCCATCTCAATGCGCACCATAGCCGATTGCCCGGTCTCGGTGTATCGCCCCACTCTCCGAATAGCTTGCCACGCCGCGGGGTCGATCAGGCGTCGCGGGATGCCCGTGGCCTCGATCCGGATCTGAAGGCCGTGCACGTGCGGGCCGGCATCCGATCCTCTGGTGATGTGTATGAGCAGCGACTTCGCCTTCGTCGTACTTCCGACGAGAAGCCAGATGGCTGAGAACAGCCCGTCCCGCTGCCGCGAGGAGAGCGATGCCGCAAGGCCGTCCGGGTCGTCGATCCGGGTCACGGGGTCGAGCACGGCCGACTCGGTCACGGCATGGTGCAGCCACGTCTGCCTGCGATCCTCGACGAGGTGCAGCCGCAGCTGGGTCGCCAGAGAGGATGCCCGTGCTGCTGTCGCCTCATCGAGCGGGAGTGCCTCACGCCCGGCAGCTACGTCGTCGAGCAGGCGTTCGGCCGCGAAGTCGAGCCGCTCGAGTTCTTCGGACGCGAGCATCCCGACCGCGTAGTCGCTGCTCGTGGTGCTCTGGGTCTGGGCGATCTCGGAGTGGAACTGGACGATCGACCGGAAGGAGCGCACAAGGGCCACGCCGATGAGCGGCGGCGCGCAGGCGATCGTTACGAACGCCAGGCGAGGTGCGATGTCGAGCGGGTCGCGCACCTGGAGTGCGAGAACGACGAGCAGCGTGAGCGCGAAGACGCCTGTGGCGAGCAGGATGTCGCGCGGGGGCCGTGTGGTGACGGCGGCGGCGAGCAGTCCGCCCACTCCGATGCCGGTCACCGGGAGCACGCTCGTGGTGCCGGGATCGAACGAGCCGGCAAGGTCGAGACCCACGATGATGGCGCAGGCGATCATCAGCGCGGCGAACCGGCTCTGTTCGACCTGCGCCTCGCTTGCCGCGGGCATGACCCACATCAGCACGGCGACCAGTACCAGCAGCGCGACGGCCGCGATACCGAGTCCCATCACCGGGTAGAGAGATCCCCAGCTCAGGAACCGAAGAACCGACGCGCTCACCAGCACGTCGGCGACGACCAGCGTTCCCGCCCGAAGGCGACTCACCCCGGTATAGACGTGGGTTGCACGGGCATCGAGTCTGCTGCTCATGCCTTGGGCACCTCCAGCACCACGGTGGTGCCGGAACCGGGGGCGCTGAACAGGCGCGCGTTGCCCCCGACGTCGCGCACGCGAGCGACGATCGACTCGGTGAATCCGAGTCGTGCGGGTGAGACCGTGCCCATGTCGAAGCCCACCCCCGAGTCTGTGACCATGGCACGCACGGTGATGTCGTCGTCGGTGATCGTCACGTGCGCCTGCGTCTCGCCGGAGTGCCTTCGCACGTTCTCGAGGCATTCGGAGAGCGCGAGCAGGAAAGCATCCAGGGTCTCAGCAGGCAGCAGCACGTGGCCTGTGCCGTGCCAGGCGACGTCGAGCCCCATGCGCTCGAAGCGCTGTTTGACGGTTTCCAGCGTGTTTCCGAGCGTGGACTCCTGAACCTGCTGCAATCGGTAGTCGCCGGATGCGGCGGGGTCGGGCGTGTAACCGAGGCGCAGTTGACGCAGCAGTGCGGCATCCTCCGCGGCCTGTGCGCGCAGCGCCTGCTCGCCCACACCGCGTCCCGAGTGTGCGAGCAGAGTCAGCGTGGCCAGAACCGTGTCGTGCAGCAAGCGGGCGCTCTGCCGCCGCCTGGCTTCCAGTTCCGTCGCCTGGCGTTCCACGCGGTACGCGTCGCTCATGCCCTCGATCCGCTCCACGGTCTGCGGCACCAAGCGGGTGACCCACACCGAGATGCCCGTGCAGAACGCCCAGCTGCCTATGGTGATCAGCAGGGCTGCGACGAGCTGCCCATGCACAGACAACAGGGTCGGCACGGTGACCGCTATGACGATCACGAATCCGATGCCGAGGATGACGCGGCGGTGCGGTTCTGCGCCGAGGAGGAACGCGGTGCTCCCCGACGCGGCGGCGAGCATCGAGACGACGGCCGTCGCGGCAAGGGCGTCCGCCTGGGAGTTGAGGCCGACGACGCCGATACCGATCGTCGATGCGGCGAGCGTGACCACGACCGGTATGGGCGATGTGCGCCGTTGCATCGCGAACGCAGCCGCGAGGATGAGCAGGCAGAGAACGACGACGCAGATCTCGTCTTCGAAGCCGCCCAATGCGCCCGGCACGAGAGCGCAAATAAGCGCGACGGATGCGGTGAGGGCACTCGCCGTGCTCGACGCGACCCCGAGCATCCGGTCGCGTTCTTCGACGGTACGCGTCATCGATCCTCCGGTCGGGGCGTGCCCGAGATGCGCCACACCCGGCAGCGCCCGTTACGCGACCGGGCCTGCTACAGACAGATTAGGACAACGCAAGACTCGTCGAGCCGCGCACTGGCCGTGCAGGCGCGAGCGTGGGAGCGTTCAGGACTCGAGCAGGCGTCGCAAGGGCGGCCCGATGAGATCGTCTTCGATGAGGAACGCGTCATGCCCGAACGGTGAATGGATCACGATGGGGTGCGCGCCGTGGATGCTGTTCCGCAGGCCGGCAGCGATGATGCGCTGACCGTCGACGGTGTACAGACGGTCGCTGTCGATGCCGAGCACCAGCGAGCGGGCCGTGACCCGGGCGAGCGCGGCATCGACCCCGCCCCTGCCCCGCCCGATGTCGTGCGAGGTCATCGCGTTTACCACCGTGATATAGCTGTTCGCGTCGAAGCGGCGGGTGAACTTGTTGCCGTGGAAGTCGAGGTACGACTCGACGGCGAAGCGTCCTCCCGCGCCGAGCGGGCTGATGCCGCTCTGCCAGCTGCGCTGAAACCGTTCGTTGAGCTCGTTCGCGCTGCGGTAGTTCAGCAGCGCCATGCGCCGTGCCAGCGCCAAGCCCGCATGCGGGCCGTCCCCGTCGTCGGCGTCGTAGTACCTTCCGGCACGGAACAGCGGATCGGTCCGGATCGCCTCGATCTGCACCGAGTTGAGCGCGATCTGATCCGCGGTGGAGAACGGGGGAGCGGCGATCACCGCAACCCGTTCCATGCGCTCGGGAAACGCCACGGCCCATTCCAGGGACTGCATGCCGCCCATCGAGCCGCCGATCACGGCTGCCCACCGGTCGATGCCGAGCTCGTCGGCGAGCGCCGCCTGCGCGTTCACCTGGTCCCGGATGGTCGTGAACGGAAAACGGGGACCCCACTCGAGTCCGTCGGGGGCGAGGGATGCCGGCCCCGTCGAGCCCTGGCATCCACCGATCATGTTCGGCGCCACGACGAACCACTCATCGGTGTCGACCGCGAGCCCCGGCCCGACGATGCCGTTCCACCAGCCGGAGGTCGGATGCCCCGGCCCTGCCTCACCCAGCACGTGGCTGTCTCCGGTGAGCGCGTGCAGCACGAGCACGGCGTTGCTACGGTCCGCGTTGAGCGTGCCCCACGTCTCGTATGCCACGACACCGCCCGAGATGCTGCGTCCGCTTTCGAACGACACCGTTCCGATACGGGCGAAGCGGCGTTCGCCGACGGGGTCGCCCTCACGCCAGGCACCGGTCGCGCGGGGCTTGCCGAGCAGCGATCGCGCCTGCGCGTCGGTGATGAAGCTCGACGGCACGGTGTCTTCGGAGGTCTGCCAGTCCATGGTGGGTCAATTCTCGCCTGTGCCGAGGCCTCGGCCGCACCGTGTTACGACACGGTCTCCGCCGTTCAGGTCGCTCAGATGGCCCTTATCGGCGCTTCTTAAGGGCCATCTGAGCGACTTGAACGGAAGGGGAGTGGCGCCGTAACGAGCGAAGGGACCCGACGGTCGCCGGGTCCCTTCGAGTCGATGGCGCGATCAGGCCGTGACGGTGTCCGCCTGTGTGACGGCGCGGGCCGCGGCGAGACCGGCCTCGAGGTCGGCCTTGAGGTCGTCGATGTTCTCCAGGCCGACGGAGAGGCGAACCAGGCCCGGCGTGACGCCCGCACTGAGCTGCTCCTCCGGAGACAGCTGCGAGTGCGTGGTCGAGGCCGGGTGGATGACGAGCGAGCGCACGTCGCCGATGTTGGCCAGGTGGCTGAAGAGGCTGAGGTTGTCGACCAGCGCGCGGCCGGCATCCACTCCGCCCTTCAGCTCGAACGACAGCACGGCTCCGACGCCCTTCGGCGCGTACTTGTTCGCCGCCGCATACCAGGGGCTGGTGGGCAGGCCGGCGTAGTTCACCGACGCCACGTCGGGGTGGCTCTCCAGGAACTCCGCGATCTCCTGCGTGTTCTGCACGTGGCGCTCGACGCGCAGCGACAGCGTCTCGATGCCCTGGATGAGCAGCCAGGCACTGTTCGGCGCGATCGCTGCACCGAGGTCGCGCAGCAGCTGCACACGGGCCTTGATGATGTAGGCGAGACCGTCGCCGACCGCCTGCGTGTAGCTGACGCCGTGGTACGACTCGTCCGGCTCGGTGAGGCCAGGGAACTTGTCGACGTGCTTCGACCACTCGAAGTGCCCGCCGTCGACGAGCACGCCGCCGATCGTCGTGCCGTGGCCGCCGAGGAACTTCGTCGCCGAGTGGATGACGATGTCGGCACCGTGTTCGAACGGGCGAAGCAGGTACGGCGTCGCGATGGTGTTGTCGACGATGAGCGGCACATCGTTCTCGTGCGCGATGCCGGCCACAGTCTCGATGTCGAGGATGTTCACCTTCGGGTTGCCGACCGTCTCGGCGAAGAACAGCTTCGTGTTCGGCCGGACGGCGCGCCGCCACTCCTCGGGGTCGTCCTGGTTCTCCACGAACGTCGTCTCGATGCCGAGCTTGCCGAGCGTGTACTTGAAGAGGTTGTACGTGCCGCCGTAGATCGAGCTGGACGAGACGATGTGGTCACCGGCCTGGGCGATGTTCAGCACGGCGAAGGTGGAGGCCGACTGGCCGGATGAGAGCAGCAGCGCTCCGGTTCCGCCTTCGAGTGCGGCGACGCGCTCTTCCACGACGGCCTGGGTCGGGTTCTGGATGCGCGTGTAGATGTTGCCGAACTCGGCCAGCGCGAACAGGTTCTTCGCGTGGTCGGAGTTGTTGAACACGTACGACGTGGTCTGGTAGATCGGCGTCGCCCTGGCGTTGGTCACCGGGTCGGGCGCGGCACCGGCATGGATCTGCTTGGTCTCGAACTGCCACTGCGCGGAGTCGGTCATGTTTCTCATTCCGATCGGTACTCGGGTGTGCCATCGGCACGACGTGAGGGTTTGTGTTGGTTCGGCACGCCTGACGCGCCGTTGATCTGTACAGGCTAGGCGCCAGGCATCCGCGGCCCAAGGCAAGTGCAACACGACGTAACCGCGCGCTGGAGCGACAGCCGACTCGGCCGTCGGTTGCAGACGTCGGTGTTCCGGCGGCCAGAATGGTGGGCATGGCATCCAGACGGGCAGTGGTGACGGGAGCGAGCACGGGAATCGGCGAGGCGACGGTTCGCCTGCTGCGAGCGCACGGATGGGAGGTGGTCGCCGTCGCGCGCCGCGCAGAGCGTCTCGAGGCTCTCGCCGAGGAGACCGGAGCCGAGGCGTTCGCCGCCGACATCACGGTGCAGGCTGACGTCGATGCGCTGCGCGATCACGTGGCATCCGTCGGCGGTGTGCACGCGCTCGTCAACAACGCGGGCGGCGCCCGGGGGCTCGACTCGATCGAGACGTCATCTGTGGATGACTGGGCGTGGATGTACAACGTGAACGTGCTGGGCACCAAGCGCGTGATCTCCGCCCTCCTCCCGTTGCTGCGCGAGGCAGCGGATGCCGACGGGCACGCAGACATCCTCAACGTCACGTCGATCGCTGGGCACAACGTCTACGTCGGCGGAGGCGGCTACAACGCCGCGAAGTTCGCCGAGCACGCACTCACCGAGGTGCTGCGGCTGGAGCTGAACGGGGAGCCGCTGCGCGTCATCGAGGTCGCGCCCGGAATGGTGCAGACCGAGGAGTTCTCGCTGTCGCGGTTCGGCGGCGACAAGGAGCGCGCGGATGCGGTCTACGCGAACGTGCCTGAGCCGCTCACTGCCGACGACGTGGCCCACACGATCGTCGACGCGCTCGAGCGGCCGCCGCACGTCGACCTCGACCTGATCGTCGTCAAACCCGTGGCGCAGGCCGCGTCGTACCGTTTCCACCGCGGTCCCTTGCGTGTGGCGGGCAAGGACGACGAGAAGGGACGCCAATGAGCGTGTTCCTGGTCGGCGGCGGCTTCCGAGACGGATCGGAAGAAGCGGTCTACGGGGGCTTCGTGTCGGAAGCGCTCGCGAGAGCCGCATCGGCCCACCGTACGGCGCAGGCATCCGACGGCGACGCACGCCCGGCCCGCATCGTGGTCCTCACGGTGCGCGAGGATGCTCACCCGGGTCACGGCAACACGCTGGCATCCGTCGTGCAGAGCGTGGCGGGCGAGCGGCCGGTCGAGCTGACGACCACGGTCGTGGCTGAGGGCGAACTGATGCCGTCGTCCGCCTTGGACGGTGCCGACGGCATCCTGGTCGGCGGCGGCCTCACACCCGCTTACCTCAGCGCGTTCGCTCCGCTGGCGTCGCGCATCCGTCGCCAGGTGGAATCGGGCGTGCCCTACCTCGGGTTCTCGGCCGGCGCGATGATCGCCCCGGATCGCGCGCTGCTCGGCGGATGGCTGATCGGCGGCATCGAGATCGTGGATCAGGATGCCGCCGAAGACCTCGACGAGCTCACGATCGAGGAGGGTCTCGGGCTGATCGACGTCACGGTCGACGTGCACGCCGTGCAGTGGGGCAATCTCTCCCGCGCGATCGCCGCCGTGGACGCCGGAGCGGTCGACGAGGTGATCGCCATCGATGAGGCCACGGTGCTCGCGGTGGGATCGGGGCCGCTGCGCGCCAGCGGTGCCGGGACGGTCTGGGCGGTGACCAAGGACGACCGCGGCGTGCTCGTGCGGAGCATGCGGTGACGGGCACGACGGGCAGCGCTGCGGGGAGCCCCCTGTAGATGGCGAAGACACTCGCCGAGCTGGCCACGGACGGCTCGATGGATCCGGGGTGGGCCGAGGCGCTCCAGCCCGTCGCGGACGATATCGCCGCGATGGGGGACTGGTTGCGCAACGAGGTGGCATCCGGGCGTCAGTATCTACCCGCCGGGGCGAACGTGCTGCGTGCGTTCCGGTATCCGCTCGCCGACGTGCGCGTGCTCATCGTCGGGCAGGACCCGTACCCGACGCCCGGGCATCCGATCGGCCTCTCCTTCGCCGTCGAGCGGCACGTTCGGCCGATACCACGCAGTCTGCAGAACATCTACCGCGAGCTGCGCAGTGACATCGGGCTGCAGACGCCCGACCACGGCGACCTCACCGCGTGGAGCGAGCACGGCATCATGCTGCTCAACCGCGTGCTCACGGTGCGTCCCGGAGCGCCTGCATCGCACCGGGGCGTCGGTTGGGAGCGCGTGACCGAGCACGCGATCCGTGCGCTCGTGGCCCGCGGCACTCCGCTGGTGGCGATCCTCTGGGGGAGGGATGCCGGGGGTCTGCGGCCCCTGCTCGGCACCACCCCGGTGATTACGTCTCCCCACCCCAGCCCGCTCTCGGCCGACCGCGGGTTCTTCGGCTCGAAGCCGTTCAGCCGGGCGAACGAGCTGCTCGTGCGGCAGGGCGGACAGCCGGTGGACTGGGCGCTGGGATGAAGCAGACCTGAAACAGAGGTGCAACAACCGGCGGTTACGCTGGTCGCCGTGCTGGAAGAGGAATACGAGACCCGCCGGGTGCTGCCGCCGCACCTTCGGAGGCCCGAGGCCCCGGAGCCCCCGTTCACGTATGAGCTGCGGGATGCCCGGCCGAGCGACCTTCCGCACGTGCGCGAGATCTACAACTACTACGTCACCAACAGCACGGTCACCTTCGACGAAGACACCATGTCGCTGAAGGAGTGGAAGTCGAAGTACGCCTACCTGACGAAGCTCGGCATGCCGTTCCTCGTCGCCGAGTCGCCGAACGGGCAGATCCTCGGCTACGCGCTCGTCACGCCGTGGAAGCAGAAGAAGGCGTACCGATTCACAGTGGAGAACTCGATCTACCTGGGGCAGGCATCCACCGGCAAGGGGCTCGGCACGGTGCTCATGCAGGCGCTGATCGAGCGGTCGAAGCAGGCCGGTCTCAAGGAGATGATCGCCGTGATCGCCGACCAGGGAGCGGATGCCTCCATCGCCATGCACAAGGCGTTCGGCTTCAAAGAGATCGGCAGCATGGGCCACGTGGGCTACAAGTTCGGCAGATGGCTGGGCACGGTCCTCATGCAGAAGAGCCTCAAGGACTAGCTTGTGCACGCCGTTCCTATGGATTCGCCCCATCGTCGTTATCAATCCGTGACAACCCCCTGACGGATGCCGGTGGCCGGTCATACAGTGATCTCACCTCCGCCGATGGTCGCCCGAACGGGTGGTCGATAAGGCGCTGTACGAATCGAGGCCTGCCGGCATCCGGGGTGGATGCGGCAGGCCTCGTCCAGTTCGCAGCGGTGGATGCCTGTCAGGCCCGGGAGGGCGCCTTTCGCAGCACGAAGAACCCGATGAGTCCGCTGACGGCCATGGGAATCAGCAGCCACGCCACCACTCCCACCGCGCGCACCTGAACGAACCAGCCGCCCACGGCAGGCCACGATGCGGTCAGGGTCGTGATCGCGACGAAGCCCACGACGAGGAGCGCGACGATCGCGCCAAGGGCGTAGAGCCCGTTCGCACGCCACCGAACGTAGACGCTGCCGGCCAGCGCCCCGAGCGCGAAGCAGAACATGAAGGCGCCGAACGTGGTGAACACGCGTTCCCAGAGCGGCCCGCTGCCCATGTAGACGTTGCTGAACATGTGCGCGTTCATGCCGTAGCCGTTCGTCCAGTTCTCGATGTACGAGACGAGCGTGCACACGGCCGTGAAGAGCAGGCCCTGGAGCGCGAAGGCCAGCCAGGTGCCGAGGTAGTAGTCGCGACGAGTGGCAGACATGCCCATCGCGAACCGGAAGGTGAGGTTCATCGCCTGAACGGCGGCGATGCCGAAGTACACGAAGATGTACATCGTGGCTCCCGACCACTGCGTTCCGGTGAGCTGCTCGTGGGTCGAGGCATAGATCGAGACCCAGATCACCATGTTCACCAGCCAGACGAACGCGATGATCAGCCACGGCAGTGCGATCATGCTGAACGTGTTCGCGAAGTGCAGTCGCGTGACGTTCCAGACGCGCTGACCCTTGCTGGGAACGGCGACGGCGTCCGCGAGGGAAGCGGGCGAGCTGATGGCGGTCATGACCGGACTCCATTCATGGCCGAAGCGGATTCGGCGAACTCGGTGGCGGTCGAGTTGGTGGTACGAACGATGAGCTGCTGCAACGAGACGGGGGCGAGCTCGAGGCCGGCGGCGACGGCATCCCGGCGCTCGTCGGCATCCAGTCGCTCGACAGTCACGGATGCCAGCCCGCCGACGCCTTCGCGATGCAGCACCTTGCGGGTCGCGACGAACGCGTCGACGGCCGCACGCGGACCCACGACGGTCGTCGCCGATTCACGGGCCGACTCCGCAGACTCGTCCATGATGATGCGGCCCTTGTCGATGACGACGACGTGCTCGAGGATGTTCGCCACCTCGTCGATCAGGTGGGTGGACAGGATGATCGTGCGCGGGTGCTCTCCGTAGTCGGCGATGAGACGGTCGTAGAAGATCTGCCGCGCGACGGCATCCAGCCCGAGGTAGGGCTCGTCGAAGAACGTCAGCGGCGCCCGGGCGGCGAGCCCGACGATGACGCCGACCGCCGAGAGCTGTCCGCGGGACAGCTTCTTGATGCGGCGGTTCACCGGAAGCTGGAAGTCGTCGATGAGCTGAGCGGCGAAGTCCGCGTCCCAGTTCTCGTAGAACCACGGCGCGCAGGCGAACACGTGCTTCGGCTTGAACTCGTCGGGGTATTTCTGGCTCTCCTTGATGAACGAGATGCGCGAGAGCACCTTCGCGTTCTCCACCGGATGCTCGCCGAATACGCGAATCGTGCCCGAGCTCGCGAAGTCCTGCCCGGTGATCGTCTGCATGAGTGTGGTCTTGCCGGCGCCGTTGCGCCCGAGCAGGCCCGTGATGGCGCCCGATCGCACGCTCAGCGTGACGTCGTCGAGTGCGACGACGTCGCCGAAGCGCTTGGTGAGGCCGTCGACCTCGACCACGGGGGTGGCCGTATCGGTCACGATGCTTCTCCTTCTTGAGTGATCAGGTTGTTGAGTTCCGCCGGCGAGATGCCGAGCTTCTTCGCTTCCGAAATGAGCGGAAGCACGAAGTCGGCCCTGAAGCTCTCGCGTCGTTTCGCCAGCAGCTGTTCGCGAGCACCGGACGACACGAACATGCCGATGCCCCGCTTCTTGTAGAGGATGCCGTCGTCGACGAGCATGCCGACACCCTTGCCGGCCGTCGCCGGGTTGATGCGATGGAACGCTGCGAACTCGTTGGTCGACGGCACCTGGCTCTCCTCCGGCAGTGCACCGGAGATGATGTCGTTCTCGATCTGCTCAGCGATCTGCTGAAAGATCGGCTTGCCTTCGTCGATCACCGCGCTCCTCGTTGGTTCGTTAGTACAGTAACTAACCACCGAAGCGCTGTCAACGCTCTGTTCATAACTCCTGCAAAACCGGCGCCAGTCTCGACGGCTGCGCGCGAACACTGGGTGATGCACGACACCGGCGACGTTCTGCAGGAGTTATGAACCGGGGAGGCCGGCCACCATAGGCTCGAGGGATGGCTGACCTGCACGAGCTGACCGCTCTCGACCAGTGGAACCTGCTGCAGCGCGACAAGGTGACGCCGCTCGAACTCGCCGACCACTACCTGGCGCGCATCGAGGCGTTGAACCCGCTGGTGGGAGCGTTCGTGACCGTCACCGCGGATGCCGCGCGCGAGCGGGCGGAGCGGGTGCAGGCATCCGTTCCCCGGTCCGCGCCGCTGTGGGGGCTGCCGATCGGCGACAAGGATCTGTGGCAGCGCGCCGGCGTGCCGACGGGCTTCGGATCGAGGCTGCTCACCGGATACGTGCCCGAGGAATCCGACGAGATCGTGCAAGACCTGGATGCCGCGGGCGCCGTCAGCCTCGGCAAGACCGGTGCTCCGGAATTCGGGCTTCCGTGCTACACCGAGACGCTGGTCGCGCCACCGGTCCGCACACCGTGGGATCTTGAGCGCGGCGCCGGCGGCTCCAGCGGCGGAGCGGCGGCCGCTGTGGCGAGCGGGATGCTTCCGTTCGCGCCGGGGTCGGACGGTGGTGGGTCGATTCGCATCCCCGCTGCGGCGTGCGGGCTGGTCGGGCTGAAGCCGTCGCGCGGAAGGGTCCCCTCCGGCAGCGGTCTCGAGTCGCTCGGCGGGCTCGTCGTCGACGGCCCGATCGCGCGCACGGTCGAGGACGCGGCTCTGCTGCTCGACGGCATGATCGCGCGCCGGAACGGGCGGGTCGACCACCGGTTCGCGGTGGCGGCGCCGGGCGACGACACGGCATTCCTCGGCGCCGCCGTGCGCGGCGAAGGTCGTTATCAGCTCGGCGTGATGACGACGAGCGCGTGGGACCTCGACTACGAGATCGAACTCGAGCCGGATGCGCTCGCCGCACTCGATTGCGCCGCCGACGAGTTCGCGGCGCTCGGGCACGGCATCGAGCAGGCCGCCCTGACCCCCGACCCCACGTACGGGCCGGCGTTCATCACGCTGTGGAAGGCGGGCGCAGCACGCATCCCCGCGGACGGCGAGGCGATGGCACTGCTCGAGCCGCTCACCCGCTGGCTCGTCGAGCAGGGTAGGGCAGTGGGTGCGCGCGAACTGGGCGCAGCGCTCGCCGCGCTGACCGGGTACGAGCGCTCGCTCATTCGGCAGCTGTCCTCGTTCGACGCGGTACTGACGCCCGCGCTGGCGATGACTCCGCGTCCGCTCGGTTGGTACGACGTGGAGGATGCCGAACGCAACTTCGCTCAGCAGGTGCAGTACACGCCGTTCACGTCGATGCTCAACGTGAGCGGACTGCCGGCCATAACGCTGCCGGTGTGGCAGACATCCGAGGGGCTTCCCATGGGTGTTCAGCTGATCGGCAGACCCGGGGGAGAGGCCGTGCTGCTCTCGCTCGGAGCGCAGCTGCAGCGGCGCATCCGCTGGCAGGACCGCCGGCCACCCGTGTGGGATGTGCCCTCAGCACACCTTAGGTAAGGCTCGCCTTATACTGGAACCACCATGTACCAGCCCGAACACTCCGCTCACACCGGTGCCACCGCGCACCGGGACGACCGCGTGCAGTTCCTCGTGACGGCGGATGAGACATCGCTCGCCGAACTGCAGAGCCAGCTCGCGCTGCTTCCGCTGTGCGCGAAGGGCCGGGTCTTCGTCGAGGTGGCGGAGCCGAAGGATGTCTTCCCGCTCCAGGTGCCGATGCGCATGACGGTGACGTGGCTGCCGCGGTCCGTTCGCGGCGGCCGACCGGGCACCGGGGAAGGCTGCGCACCCGGTCAGGCATTGCGGCGGGCCGTGCGCGCCTGGACGGCCGAGATGCTGTGCGACGGGCCGGGCGACACGCAGGCGATCCTCACCGGCGACTTCCGCGGCGTGAGCGAAGTGTATGAGGTGCTGGCCAGCGTGGTCGGCATGCCCGAGGAACACATCGCCGCTCCGGAGCGGTACGGACTGCGGCACGGCGCTGACCGACACTGAGCATCCCGCCGCGAGTAGCACACGGCAACGCAGGCACATCACGCGAAAACAGGCAAGACCTGCCTGCGTTCGCGTGGAAGACGCTTTCCTGCCTGTTCTCCAGGGTGGCGGAACCTCTGGGATCCTGAGCTCTCGGCGCGAGGGGGCGCTAGCGCTGAAGGCCGAGGATGTGCTCCGTCGCCGTCCAAAGGTCACGTGCGAGTTGCGGATTGCGGGCCTGCTTGTTCACGCGGCCGTTCGCGGTGAAGCGGTCGAAGTAGGTGCCGGTCGGTTCGCCGACCGTGCGGGCGCCGGCGAGTGCGACGAGCGGTCCAGCGCCGCTGTCGGCGGTGCGTCCGTATCGTCCGCCGGTCACGAGGTTGCCGAATCTGATGAGCGGCGACTGCTCGCCGAAGCGCGTCACGATGGTTCCCGGGTGGAACGAGTATGCGGTCACGCCGGTGCCGGTGAGGCGCTCGCCGAGCTCCCGTGCGAAGAGGATGTCCGCCAGCTTCGAGGTGCCGTACGCCTGCCATCCGCCTCGCCAGGGACGCTTCTCCCAGTCGAGGTCGTCGAGGTCGAGCGATCCGAACGTGTTGGCCATGCTTGCCGTGTTGACGACGCGGACCGGCGCATCCTTCGCGCTCTTCACCAGCCGATCGCGCAGCAGGTGCGTGAGGAGGAACGGGGCGAAGTGGTTGGTCTGGATGGTGCGCTCGTGCCCGTCCGCGGTCATCGCGCGCTCGTGGTAGAGCCCTCCGGCGTTGTTGGCGAGCACGTCGATGCGTTCGAGACGGTCGAGCAGCTCGGATGCCAACCGGCGTACGTCATCCAGTCGCTCGAAATCGGCGATGAAGGCATCCGCGCCGATCCGGTCGGCCACCGCCCGAGTGCGTTCCGCGTTGCGGCCGACGACGGCCACGTGCGCGCCCTGCTGCGCCAGCGTTGCCGCGGCGCTCTCGCCGATGCCCGAACTGGCACCGGTGATCACGATCGTGCGCGCTCGCCCCTCCGCCGGCTCGTGGTCGCTCACCGGTATCCGCCCTTCTCGAGGCCCGCCTCGATCTCGAATCGGTTGTGCTGCGGGTCAGGTCCCGCAAGCCCGTACAGCACCGGGAACAGCATGCCGTATCGCTGCCACTGTCGTTTGTGCACGGCTTCGTGCTCGAGCACGTCGTCAGTGACGTTGTGGTCGGTGAAGTAGCAGCCGCCGACGCAGGAGCCTCCTCTGCCGAAGGTGCGACGCGGCATCTCACGAAAAACCCACAGTCCCTCGCGTCGCTCGACGCGGCCCACGCTCCAGAGGAAGCCCCAGACGAAACCGACGGCGGTGGCATAGCGGTAACCGAGGTTGGACAACGCTGAGTCGACCAGCAACAGTCTCGGCAGGCGCCGGTACTCGCTGAGCGCCGCGCGTAGCGACCGCGCGACACGGCGCGCATGCGATGGCGCGGTGCTCATGCCGGTGGGATCATTCGGTGGGGCGGCCGTACGACTCGAGCAGCCGCAGCCACACCTCGCTGAGGGTCGGATACGACGGCACCGCGTGCCACAGCCGGTCGATCGTGACCTCGCCCACGATCGCGACCGTGGCCGAGTGCAGCAGCTCGCCCACCTCGAGCCCCACGAACGTGGCGCCGACCAGAACCTTGCGATCCTCGTCGACCACGATGCGCGCCTTGCCGACGTACCTGTCGCTCGCGATCGTCGCCCCGGCCACCTGCGAGATGTCGTAGTCGACGACTCTGGTGCGGATGCCCGCCTTCTCCGCCTCCGCGGCGCTCAGCCCGACGGATGCCACCTCGGGATCGGTGAACGTCACCTGCGGAACTGCTGCATGGTCGGCGGTTGCGGCGTAGGTGGACCACGGCGTCAGCGACAGCGTCCTGCCCGCGGCGCGGGCCGCGATCGCGTCCCCGGCGATGCGGGCGTCGTACTTGCCCTGGTGGGTGAGGAGTGCGCGGTGCGTGACGTCGCCGACGGCGTACAGCCAGGCATCCTCGCCCGCACCGTCGAGCACATCCCCGTCGGCATCGAGTACCCGCATCGAGTCGTCGACCTTCAGCCAGTCGCCAGAGGTCAGACCGACGTTCTCGAGCCCGAGGTCTTGGGTTTGCGGAACGCGGCCGGTGGCCACCAGCACCTCCTCGGCCGTGACCCGGCCGCCGTCGTCCAGTTCGATGGTGACGGCATCCGTCTCATCCCTCGTGAGCCGCACGGGAGAGACGCCGATGAGAACCTTCGCTCCGAGTTCCTCGAGGGACTGCTGTACGAGCTCGCCCGCGAACGGCTCGTTCTTGCCCAGCAGCCCGCTGCGCGCGATCACCGTCACGTCCACGCCGAATCCGGCGTACGCGGTGGCCATCTCGGCGGCGACGACACCTCCGCCGACGATCGCCAGCGACGACGGGATCTCCTGGGCGCTTGTCGCGTCGCGACTGGTCCACGGATCGGCGTCGATCAGGCCGGGGACATCGGGGAGCATCGACGCGGATCCGGTGCACACCGCCACCGCGCGCTTGGCGACGAGCGTGGTGATCCCGCCGTCTGCGCCGGTCACCTCGACGCGCTTCGGCGCTGTCAGGCGGGCGTGGCCCCGTACGAGATCGATGTGCGCGCCGTTCAGCCACTCGACCTGGCCGTCGTCTTTCCAGTGGCTGGTCACCTTGTCCCGTCGACGCAGCACGGCCGCCACATCGAGGTCGCCTGCGACGGCTTGCTTCGCGCCGTCCACGTTCCGCGTCGTGCGCAACAGCGCTCCGCTGCGCAGCAGAGCCTTCGAAGGCATGCACGCCCAGTACGAGCACTCGCCTCCGACCAGTTCGGACTCCACCAGCACGGTGCGCATCCCGCCCTGCACGGCGCGGTCCGCGACGTTCTCACCGATCGCACCGCCGCCGATGACGACGACGTCGTATTCGATCTCGCTCATTGGGGCAGACTATCGGCGCGCTCCCGAGCATGTACCGCCGAAGAGTGACGCCCTACGGGTTTTGTTTGGTGAGCGCGCCGAGAATGCGCAGGATCACCGGCAGGTCGTCCGAGGCGGCATCCGGGCTCCGCGGCGCGAACTCCATGATGCCGGCCCCGGCCAATTCGAAACGGCCGCGTAGGGCGAGGATCGCCGCCACGAGTTCGTCTGGCGTGAGCCCGAACGGCTCCGGGAACTGCACGCCCGAGACAGAACCAGGGTCCAGCACGTCCAGATCGACGTGCACATACACCGCGGTGGCGCCGGTCGCCTCCACGGCGGACACCAGCGAGTCGGTGGTGTGCAGGCGGTCCGGCGACAGCATCCGGATGCCTGCCTCATCCACGTACGTCGCCTCGCCGTCGTCGAGTTCCCGCGTTCCGGCCAGCACGACGCTCTGCGGCGACAGCTTCGCGGATCCTGTCGCGGCCAACGGCTCAGGCGCTTCGCCGAGCAGGGCGCGCAGCACCATGCCGTGGAACGCGCCGGAGGGCGAGGTCTCCGGCGTGTTCAGGTCGGCGTGCGCATCCAGCCACACGAGCGCGACACTGCCCTGCTCGCGGGATGCCACGGCGTGCTCCACGCTCGCCAGTTCCGCCCCGCAGTCGCCGCCGATTGTGACGATCGTGCCGTCGCCGATCGCGGACAGCTCGGTGAGCGCCGCCAGCGCGCGATCCCGGATCGCGGCGATCGACGACAATCGGTGCACGCCCGTGCCGAGCGACTCGCCGGCCTCCATCGGCACGTCGACGGTCGTGGTGGCGGATGCCGGCAGGTCGCCGGCGATGGCCGTCGCGCCGTCCAGCAACTGCATCGCCCGCGACGAACTGGACCCCTGCCACTGAGGGACGATCAGAAAGCGAGTCGGCACGGGGTTCAGATTAGCCCCGCTTCTGCTCGAGACCGGCGCGTCACTTCGTCGCCGCGACGAGGGCTGCGCGCAGCTCGTCCGCGGTCATCCGCGGTCCGTATCCGGGGGTGTCGCGCTGGATGCGCCAGCTCTCGTCGAGAGATCCGCCGTCGACCACGTCGAACCCGATCGTGTCGATGAACTCGGAGACGGTGCGCTTGGCCGCTGTGTCGTCGCCGAAGATCGCGAGTGCGCGTCGGTCCGTAGTGCCGGCATCCTGGGCTTCCTCGGTGATCGCGGAGGCGAAGATGTGGTTGAACGCCTTCACCACGTGTGCTCCCGCCAGGTGGCGCTGCAGCTGACCGGAGCTCGTCTCGCTGAAATCGTCGAGCTCTGGCCGGTGCCCGTCGCGCTCCCAGTAGTAGTTGTTCGTGTCGATGACCGGCTTGCCGGCGAGCGGCTCGGCCGGCACCTTCTCGATCGCGTTGAACGGTATGGTGACCACCGCGATGTCCGCGGCCTGTGCCGCTTCGGCCGCTGTCGCTGCCCGCGCGTGCTCACCGAGTTCGGCCACGAGGTCCGCGAGTGTCTCGGGCGAGCGGGAGTTGCTCACCACCACGTCATACCCGTGCGCGACCGCCTGGCGGGCGATCTGTGATCCGATGTGTCCTGCTCCGATGAGTCCGATGGTCGTCATGGCAGCGGCAACCGGATGCGCACGAGCTTCATTCCCGCTCCGCCATGTTCATAACTCCTGCAACTCGGTGGTGCCGCTTGATCCATCGATCCGCCTGCGCCCGTTATCGGGATCGCCGACGGTGGCCACCGAGGGAATTGCAGGAGTTATGAACGGCAGGAACTCGTCAGGCGGAGGGGATCGTCGCGAGCATCCGTTCGAACGAGGCGTCCAGGTCGGGGTCGAAGTGCTGCCGGTCCGGGTGCGCGTCGTACCACTCGACGATCTCCGCCGCACCCCGATCGAACGTGACGGTCGTGGCGAACTCGGGCACGAGCGACTTCACCTTGCTGTTATCGAACACCATCGAGTTCGCCTTGTCGCCGATGAGCCCGGGACCGAGGTCAGGCTCGAGGCGCGCGATCGTGTCGGATGCCACGTGCGCGAGTACCGGCTGCACCCCGGCTGCCTCGCCGAGCCAGGTGTAGATCTGGTTCCAGGTCGGTGCGTGATCGCCGGTGATGTGGAACGTATCGCCCACCGCGAGCGGGTTGCCCAGCAGCCCGTGGAACGCGACCGCGAAGTCGGTGTTGTGGGTGATAGTCCACAGGCTCGTGCCGTCGCCGTGCACGACGACCGGCTTGCCCGCGCGCATGCGGGCAATGTCGGTCCAGTGGCCCATGGTCGGGATGGAGGTGCGGTCATAGGTGTGCGAGGGCCGAACGATCGTGGCCGGAAACCCGTTCTCGCGGTACTCGCGCACAAGCAGGTCCTCGCACGCGATCTTGTTCTGCGAATACGTCCAGAACGGGTTCCGCAGCGGAGTCGACTCCGTGACCGGCAGCCGCTCCGGCGGCGTCTGATAGGCGCTGGCTGAGCTGATGAACACGTACTGGCCCGTGCGCCCCGCGAACCGTGCGATGTCGGCGGCAACGTGCTCTGGCGTGAACGCGAGGAACTCCGCGACGACATCGAACTCGCGCGAGCCGAGCGCGGCATCCACGGAGGCGGCGTCGCGGATGTCTGCACGCAGCTCCTCCACGCCGTCCGGCAGTGGGCGCAGGTGGGACTCGCCCCGGTTCAGCACCGTCACGGATGCCCCATGTGCGACGGCGCGCGCCACGCACGCCGAACTGATGGTGCCGGTGCCGCCGATGAAAAGTATCGTCTTCGAAGCCATGCATCGATCCTGGCAGGGATGCCTCGGCACGTCTCGCTCCAGACCTGGCCGGCACCTCGTACCGTGTACCGGTGACCTTCGACGACCCATATGGATCCGACGTGCTCTCCGGCAACTGGCGTGCCAGGGGCATCCAGCAACCGAAGACCGTGGCGGCCGAGAACGACCTCGTCGTCGAGCTGGCCGACACCGGATTCACCGGCGCGATCGTCGGAATCGAGAACCGGCTCGTGCAGCTGGAGGACCGCTTCGGCAAGGTGCGCGCTTTCCCGCTCGGCAGCGGCTACCTCATCGACGGAAAACCCGTCGTGCTCGTGGCACCGCAGGCGGCCAAGCCGAAGGGGCCGGTGCGCACCGCTTCCGGTTCGCTAGCGGTGAAGGATGTGCCGGCGCGCGTCGCCCGCGCCAGCCGCATCTTCGTCGAGGGCAGGCACGACGCCGAGCTGGTCGAGAAGGTGTGGGGCGACGACCTGCGGGTCGAGGGTGTGGTCGTCGAGTACCTGGGCGGCGTCGACGACCTGGCAGGCATCCTCGACGAGACCCGGCCGGGGCACGGCAAGCGCATCGGTGTGCTCGTCGACCACCTCGTGACGGGCTCCAAGGAGAGCAGGATCGCGGATGCCGTCGCCCGCGGGCCGCACGGCGCGCACGTGAAGATCGTCGGGCATCCGTACATCGATGTCTGGCAGGCGGTGAAGCCCGAAAGACTGGGCATGAAGGCGTGGCCGCAGATCCCGAGGAACATCGAGTGGAAGAAGGGGATCTGCGCGTCTCTTGGCTGGCCGCATCGCGACCAAGCGGACATCGCCAGGGCGTGGAAGCGCATCCTCTCCACCGTGTCGACCTACCGTGACCTCGAGCCTGCGTTCCTCGGGCGTGTTGAGGAGCTCATCGACTTCGTCAGCGAGTGAGCAGAGGATCGGTGCCGGCTTCCTGCCATAGTCCGCTCGCCGCCAGCCGTTGGATTTCGTCGGCGACGTCGGCCGGAGCGACCCGGAAATCTGTCGACACCCACCAGATGAGCACACCGATGACGGCGCTGAGGTAGAACTCGCGTGCGATCGCGGTCTCGTCACTTTTGCCTGCAGAGGGCAGGAAGCGGTCGAGAACGGGGAGCAGGATGCGGCGAAGGTGGCGCTGGACGATACCGCTCGCCGAACTCGCGCAGATTGCGCGGTAGACGCGTTGATGCTCCCAGGCGTGATCCAGGAGCACGCGCGACGGCGTGGACGCTGATGTCGGTGCTGAGGTTCCGGAGTACATGCTCGCCAATGCCGCCTCGACCTCGTCGAAGCAGGAGAGCAGCACCGACTCCTTGTCACGGAAGTGAGCGTAGAACGTCGAGCGGCCGACATCTGCTCGGTCGATGATGTCCTGAACGGTCACCTGCCCGTAGTCCTTCTCGAGCACGAGCTCCGTGAACGCATGGCTGATCAGGGTCTTCGACCGCCGCACTCTGCGGTCTTCCACGACGATCGGCATACCTTCTCCTTCGTCTCGACCGCTCGCGGTTTCTGGACGGATTCGCTGGTGCGTTCGGAAAGCGACGACTCAGTCCGATTGACTCTGTCGGGCCGGGATCATGTCGAGCATAGTCGAACATCATGTTCGATATGAAACACCACGTCCAGGTGAGGGTTTGCTCATGACGTCGCTGCCCGGATTCTTCTTCGTCCTGGTCGCAGTGCCGGTGCTCGGCATCCCCGCGGCCGCACTCGTGGTCGTGTACAGCGGCGCACGCGCGAATGGCACGAGCCTGCGCACCGCCACAGCCACGGTGATCGCCTCGGCCCTCGTCGCAGTGGGCTGGATGATCGCGCTCGGCTGGGGATCGGCTGCCGGCGTGTTCTCACGCATGACCGTTGCAATGCCGATCGCAGCGGCGCTGTGGCTCGCCATCGTGCTCGCCTGGTCGCGAGTACCTGTTGTCGCGCGCGCTCTCAGGGGGTCAGGTGCGGCATCCGCTCTGATTGCTCCGCAGGCGCTGCGTGTTGCGGGCGTGATCTTCCTATTGGCGATGCTGTTCGGGGGTCTTCCATGGCTGTTCGCCCTGCCCGCGGGTCTCGGCGACATTGCGATCGGCCTCACCGCGCCGTTCGTCATGCGTCGCGTTGCGACAGGCTCTTACCGCGGCGCCGCCGTCTGGTTCAACATCTACGGCTTGCTCGATCTCACCGTCGCGCTGGTCCTGGGCGCATTGACCGGGCTCAGTGCAACAGCGCAGCTGATCAATGTCTCGCCCACGAGCGCGGAACTGACGGTCTTGCCGCTGGTGCTCATCCCCGCCACTGCAGTGCCGTTGTCTATCGCGCTGCACATCTTCGATCTCGTCGCATTGCGACGCCTCAGCACGACGGGGGCGGGCTCACCGAGCCCGGCCTCGCAGGTCGAGTACACGTAGGGTTTCGGGCTGTGTAGTGACGAACTGAAGTTGGCATTCGGACATGCTCGTGGCGACCACACGAACCATGAGATGGACGGTCGCGTGCTACCGTTTTGGCGATGGTTACGCGTGTTTCCGTGTATCTCCCGGCTCTGGTCAGAGCCGGAGCCGCATAACGCGCGTTCGAATCTGGTCAGAGCCCAAGGCAAGGACGATCGTCCTTGCCTTTCGTGTATCCGCGGGAGGCTCTGGGCCGTCTATCCCTCTCGCTTGATGGAGAGGAAAAGCGAATGTCGCGCGCAGATGACGTTCTCGGTCCGATGTGGCGAACGATCGACTCGATCGTTGATGAAGCGGCACTCAGGCGCCGATTGGAAAGCGGCAAGCAGCTGAGGATCAAATACGGCGTCGATCTGACTGCGCCCGACTTGCATCTCGGTCACGCTGTGAACCTTTGGCTCATGCGGCATCTGCAGGAGCGAGGTCATAAGGTCGTCTTTCTGCTCGGCGACCTGACGACGCAGGTGGGCGACCCGACCGGCAAGAGCGAGACTCGCCCCGTGCTTGCCCGCGAGGCGATCGAGGAGAATGCACAGGCGTTCCTTGAGCAGGTCTCGATCGTGCTTGACACCGATCCTGGGGTCTTCGAGGTGCGACGCAACTCTGAGTGGTTCGGGTCAATGCCGATCCCACAGCTCCTCGGCCTGTTCAGCATGACCACCCAGGCGCAGCTCATGGCGCGCGACATGTTTCGCGAGCGCATCCGACAGGGGCGCGAGATTGCTCTGCATGAGCTGACCTACCCGGTGCTTCAGGGGTACGACAGCTTCGCCATGAACAGCGACCTGACCATCGTCGGTTCCGACCAGCTGTTCAACGAGATGATGGGGCGCCAATACCAACAGCGCCTTGGAGCACAGCCCCAGGCAATCATCACCACCGTCATCACTCCTGGGCTCGACGGCGGCCCCAAACAGTCGAAGTCGCTAGGCAACTACGTCGCGCTCACCGATACCCCGGTCGATAAGTTCGGCAAGATGATGAGTCTCTCGGACGACCTGGTTAGCGCTTGGGCGCAGGCATACACGACCCTCGGTGACGAGCACCTTGAGCAACTGGAAGCCGCGGTGAGAGAAGGCGGGCGGGCTGCCCGAGATGCGAAGCTGACTGTGGCAGCCGCAGTCGTCGAGCGCTACCACGGGATCGCAGCGGCCCAGAGGGAGCGCGAAGCGTTCCTGCGCGTCTTCTCCGGTGGCGCTGTACCCGGCGACATTCGCGACGTTGTCGTCCCGACGGACACGATCGCAGTGCTCGACTTGCTCAATCTCGTCCGGCCCGAGCTTAGCCAGTCGGCTCGGCGGCGCCTGCTGGCCCAGGAGGCGGTTCGCGTCGACGGATGCCTCGTCGTCAACCCCGAAGAACAGCTCACGATCAGTGACGGAAGCCTTGTTCGCACTGGAAAGCGGGACTGGGCGCGAACTCGTCTGCGCGACAGCGCGCGCGTGCAGCGCGAGGGCTTGCTGTGGCTCGACGGAGATGCCCCGGAGATGACAGCGGATGATATTCGGAAGCTGCGCCAAGCCGATCAGCGCTGAGTCGCTGCCCGGCACCAGCTCACGCTCGCAGACGTTCGGGCGCGGCGGTCACGCGCTCGGATCGTGGATCGCGCCGCAACGCCAGCATGGGGTGGCGGTGCTTCCCTCGACGAGAGCGCCGCACTCCGTACACACGTGACTGAGCCAGCAGGCAGCGTCGCCGCCCTCGTCCGCGACCGGCTGGATGAGCGATCTGTCGCGTTCTTCCGCTGAATCCTGCACGATGCGCCCTCCCACTCCATTGTGCGTGTCGGAGCCGCAGGGTGTGCCCCCAGAAGGATTCGAACCTTCGGCCTTCTGCTCCGGAGGCAGACGCTCTATCCCCTGAGCTATGGGGGCTCAGTGCCCGTCAAGGCTAGCATCCGATCGCGGGCCCGATTCAACCGGGCGGGCCTCAACCAGGCAGGTTGCCCAGCACGTCGGCCATCACGGGAGCTGCGGCGCCCGGCTCGATGAAGTCCTTCGAGCTGACTGTCACCCAATAGCCTCCGGTGAAGGCCTGCGCGACACCGACCGACGCATCCACGGTGAAGTAGCCCATCACCTTCGGCGGAACGCCGTAGGTCGGCACCACATGGCTGCTCGTGATCGCCTTGTTGTTCAGTTCGGTGAGATCTGCTTGCGCCGGACGTGCGATCGCGACCGCGACCGTGTTACCCGTCGACGCGTTCCTGTAACCGCAGGCGACGCCGGCGTACGAGACGGCTTTGGCGGCATCCGTTCCTTTGTCGGGCTTGAATTCCGACGCGGGGGAGAGCGGCGGAACCAGTGCGGAGAGCTGGGCGGAAGTGAGCACCTGATCGCACGTCAGAGTGACCGGAGTGGGCCTGGGCTTCGGCGTCGAGGATGCCTTCGGCGTCGACGCGGGCGCGTGGGATGCCGACGCCCGGCCCGACCCGGTGGCCGTGGCGCTCGGTGACGGTGAGCCCTGACACCCGGCAAGCAGCAGAGCGGATGCCGCGAGCACGGTTGCAGCGGCAACCCGCACCGAACCTTGCCGAGCAAGGCGCGCAAGAGGAGACACTGATCGACTGCAGGGACGAGCTGAAGGCATAAAGGATGCTTCCGACGGCGGTGGGGGACGCGTGCCGACGAGACTAGCAAGTGCGAGTCTGGGTCTGCGCTCAGGTTCTCGGCAACGAAGCCGTTGTGCTCGACGGAGATCCGTGCCGTTTAGAAGGGTGGTGGGTCGCTGTCGTATCCGGTGGGGGTGCGGACGCGGATGCCGCCGTCGGGTTTCGGGTCCAACCGGATCCCGGTCACGGTTTTCAACCGGTGCAGCCGGGGTTTCAACGGTGCCAGGTTCGCCACGTTGGTGGGTCCGCCGTGTTGTCGTTCGATCACATGATCGATCTCGGCGCCGGTGGTGACCCCGACCGGGAGGTAGGGGGCGGCGTCCTCGTCCAACCCGTACCTCAACGTCAGCCAGGTCCGCTGATCCGGGGTCGGCCGGTACCGTTTCGTGTCCAGATTCAACTGTGCCGGCCGGATCGGGTCCGCCAGCACTTTCCGGAACGAGGGTGCGTCCCGTAACGCTTTCCCGGCAACACTGGGCGGGATCGGACCATAGCCCAGGAGCTCGGCGAACCGGCCGTCCGCATCGATCAGCACGAACGGTTGGACACCGGTCTTCACCGGTGCGACACCCGTTGCGTCGCCCTCGTGGCCGCAGGTGGCGGTGCCGTCGCAGGTGGTGCCGCCGGTGGTGAGCAGTTGCAGGGTCAGGTCGGCACGCAACTGGTCCAGGGTGCGGTTCTCACCGGGCAGGGCACGCAACCGGCGCGCCTCCGCGGTGAGCCGGGCTTCGGCTTGCGCGATCTGAAGCACCGGCCCGTACACCGACAACCAGCCCATGCCGTCCTCGGCCGGTTCCACACACACCCGGCGACGCTTCCTGGCCTCCTCATGCCGCCGCTCCAGAGTGTCCGCACACAGCCGCTCCCGCAACAGCCGCGCCCGACGACCCAACACTCCCGGGGTCACCCGTTCGGCGATCCCGGCCAGACGTTCGTCGTACATGCCCAGCACAGCATCCGGGAGTCCGGTGGACGAGTCGACCGCGGCGCGGACATGCTGCACACTGATCCGACCCAAGCAGAACAGATCACGCAACCGCGGCAACGACGTCGTGAGGACCTCTGCTTCCCACGCCAGGTTCCGCACCGTGTTCTCGCTGACATGCAACCGGTGCGCGAGATCGAACGCGACCGACCGGAGAGCGAAGTCCACCTCATCCGCTTCCGGGTCCCGCTCCGTGATCCCCACCGGGACGTAGATCCGCGGGTCCTCGCGTGCCAGCTGGAACGCTTCCCGGATCGCGAACATCTGCCGCGCCGCTTCGATGTTCACCATCGTCTGCAAGCCGACCGCATCATCCAACGCGAACCGGATCGCCTCCTCACCCGAAACCGTGACCGCCGAGGACACGAACCCATCCTCTGACGAGGAAGCCCCGGACGCGTTACGGAACGAAGACTCCACCTCGTCGACGAGCGAAGACTCGTCGATCGCATCCACCCACCACAGCTGACCCTCCAGCCCAGCATCCGGCAGTCCTTCACCGTTCATGTCTTCGACGCTAAACCCGACCACCGACATCACGAATCGTCCTGCGACCTGGCCTTTTGACTGTGGATAACCACTCAAGCCGAACCCTGTGGACGGAAAGACGGCAAGGGGTCACGCGCGGATCGACAATCAACCTGACTCATGTCTGTGAGTGCCTCATGGGCGTGCGATGCACGTCGATACTCGCTGCACCGGCTGCCCAGACCCCGGCCGATAGACTTGGCCGTCGTGAATCCCGATCAGCTCGCCGACCAGTTGTACGCCATCGTCACGCGCGTGGTGGACCGTCGACGCGGCGAGCAGGGGGCGACCGAAACAGAGCCGATTCTGGTGCGCGCGGACATCCGCTTGGAGAGACCCAAGAACCGCGAGCACGGCGACTGGGCCTCGAACGCGGCCATGCGACTGGCGAAGCCGCTCGGGGCGAATCCCCGTGAGCTCGCGGAGGAGATCGCGCACGAGGCCGAGAGGCTCGATGGCGTCGCCTCGGCACAGGTGGCCGGTCCAGGCTTCATCAACTTCCGGTTGGATGCCGCCGCGGCCGGCGCGCTCGCCAAGACCATCGTGGACGCGGGCGACGAGTACGGCCACGGCGACCTGTACCGCGGCGTGAACGTGAACCTCGAGTTCGTCTCGGCGAACCCGACAGGTCCCATCCACATGGGTGGCGTGCGCTGGGCTGCGGTCGGCGACAGCCTCGCCCGCATTCTGCAGGCCGAGGCCGCGAACGTGACGCGTGAGTACTACTTCAACGACCACGGATCGCAGATCGATCGGTTCGCCCGCAGCCTCCTCGCCAGCTACCTCGGGGAACCGACGCCGGAGAACGGCTACGGCGGGGCATACATCGGCGAGATCGCCGCGAAGGTGGTCTCCGCATACGACGGCGATCTGGCATCCCTAGACCGTGCCGCCCAGCAGGAGGTGTTCCGCGATCTCGGCACGAACTTCATGTTCGACGAGATCAAGCAGAAGCTTCACGGCTTCGGTGTCGACTTCGACGTGTACTTCCACGAAAACGACCTGCACGAATCCGGAGCCGTCGACCATGCCGTGCAGCGCCTTCGCGAGCTGGGGCATGTCTATGAGAAGGACGGCGCCATCTGGCTGGGCACGACGGAGTTCGGCGACGACAAAGACCGTGTCATCATCCGCAGCACGGGTGAACCCGCCTACATGTCGGGAGACCTCGGCTACTACCTGAACAAGCGCGAGCGCGGGTTCGATCAGAACATCATCATGCTCGGCGCCGATCACCACGGCTACGTCGGTCGCATGATGGCGATGGCGGCTGCATTCGGTGACACGCCGGGCGTCAATCTACAACTGCTCATCGGCCAGATGGTGAACCTGCTCAAAGACGGTGAGCCGGTGCGCATGAGCAAGCGGGCAGGAACGATCGTCACGCTCGACGATCTCGTCGACGCCGTCGGCGTGGATGCCGGCCGTTACGCCCTGGTGCGCTCCTCGAGCGACTCACCGCTCGACATCGACCTCGACCTGCTCGCCAAGCACAGTAACGACAATCCCGTGTACTACGTGCAGTACGCACACGCCCGCACACGCTCGGTCGCTCGCAACGCGGAGGCGGCTGGAGTGACGCGCAGCGCGTTCGCCCCCGAGCTGCTCACGCACGAGACGGAGTCGGCGCTGCTGGGTGCGCTGCAGGAGTTCCCGCGCATCGTCGCGATGGCGGCCGAGCTGCGCGAGCCGCACCGCGTCGCCCGCTACGTCGAGGAGGCCGCCGGGCTCTACCACAAGTGGTACGACAACTGCCGGGTGATCCCGCTCGGCGACGAGCCGGTGACCGACCTGCACCGCACCCGCCTGTGGCTGAACGACGCCACCGGGCAGGTGATTCGCAACGGACTGGGCCTGCTGGGAGTGTCGGCTCCCGAGCGCATGTGAGGCGATCCGGCGTGAGCACGGAACGTCCCGAAGCTCCGCCCCGAATGGATGACTCCACGGGCCGGAGCGGGCTGAACCGCGCCCAGCTCGCGGTGGTGTGGATCGTCGGCGGCCTTCTCGTGCTGATCGGGCTGTACTTCGTCACGGATGCCGTGCTGCGGCAAGTGGCTCAGAACGTGGTGCGCGAGCAGATTGAGAAGGAGCTGCCGCCCGATGTGACGGCCAAGGACCTGTCGGTCAAGATCGACGGCTTCTCAGTGATCGCGCAACTCGTCGCCGGGGAGTTCGAGAAGGTCGAGCTGACCTCGCACGACGTGCAGCTGCAGGGGAACCAGCTCAGTGCTTCGGTGATCGCACACGGAGTGCCCATCGACATGTCGAAGCCGGTGCAGCACGCCGAGGGCACCATGGTGATCGGGCAGGATGCCGTCAACAACCTCGTCGAGCTGCCGAACAACACGACGGTGACGCTGAACACCGACGAGGTGGGTCTGAAGGGCACCGGGAAGATTCTCGGCATCGACGTGGGCTACACGGCATCCGTCGCCCCGACCCTGCAGAACGGTGACACCATCGTGCTGACCCCGATCAGCGTGAGCGTCACCGCGGGAGGCGGAGCATTCGACGTGACCCGGTTCGCGAAAGACCTGGTGCCCTCGAACATCCCGATCTGCATCGCACAATTCCTGCCGAAGGGCGTGGATGCGACGGGGCTCGCCATCGAGAAGCGCTCGGCTGCCGTCACGGTGTCGGCGGATGACCTCGTGCTCGGTGGCGACGCCCTGCAGAAGCGCGGCTCTTGCGGGTAACCCGTAATGTGACGCCGCCGTTTTCGCGGTCGGTATACCGCCCCCGGTAGACTTCTTATCCCGCGCGATCGCGCGGAATCCTCTTCGGCTTCAGGGGCCAATCCGGGTCCGCTCGCCAGCACGCCGACCAGTTCGAGGTGACTCCACCGTGCCCGACAACCCGCTGGCCCCCGCCTGGCTGCAGCTCCCCGGCGACGCGAACGCGTTCGCGACTGAGGTGTGGCCGGCGAGTCTGAACAGAGACGCCGACGGGGTCGCCGTCATCGGCGGCGTTCGCGTCGACGAGCTGGCGGCGGATTACGGCACTCCGCTGTATGTGCTCGACGAGGAATATGTGCGTTCCCGTGCCGAGCGAGTGCGGCGCGCGTTCACTGATGCGTTCGAGCGGGTCGGCACGGCGGCCGAGGTGTACTACGCGGGGAAGGCCTTCCTCAGCACCGACATCGCCCGCTGGATGACGGAGGCCGGCCTGCGTATCGACGTCGCCAGCGGCGGTGAGCTCGCGGTGGCGCTGGCCGCCGGGGTGGATGCCTCCAGGCTCGGCTTCCACGGCAACAACAAGTCCGACGAGGAACTCGATCGGGCGGTCGGCGCCGGAGTGGGCACCATCGTGATCGACTCGGAGCAGGAGATCCCGCGGGTCGCGGCCGCGGCATCGGCGCGGGGCCGCTCGCAGCGGGTGCGGCTGCGCGTGCGCACCGGCGTGCACGCGCACACGCACGACTTTCTCGCCACAGCCCATGAAGACCAGAAGTTCGGGGTGGCGCTGGAGGATGCCGAGCGGCTCGTGGCAGACATCCGCTCGCATTCCAGCCTCGAGTTCGTCGGGCTGCATTGCCACATCGGGTCGCAGATCTTCGGCGCCGACGGCTTCGCGGAGTCGGCCGCGCGCCTCATCGCCGTGCACGCTCGACTGCTCGCAGGCGGCCAGGTGCCCGAGCTCAACCTCGGTGGCGGATTCGGCATCGCTTACAACGCCGCCGATGACCCCGATCGCATCGAGGATCTCGCCCAGCGCGTCGCCAGCGTGCTGGCCGCGGAGTGCGAGGCGGCGCAGATCCCGCTGCCGACCGTCGCGTTCGAACCCGGCAGATACATCGTCGGGCCTGCCGGCATCACGCTCTACACGGTGGGCACGACAAAGCCCGTCGCACTCGAAGCCGATGGCACACCGGCCGGGCGGCTCTACGTCAGCGTGGACGGCGGCATGAGCGACAACGCCCGCACGGCGCTGTACGGTGCCGACTACTCGACGCGCATCCTGGGACGGGCGTCTTCCGCGGATCCGGTGCTCGTGCGCGTCGCGGGCAAGCATTGCGAGTCCGGAGACATCGTCGTGAACGATGACTACCTGCCGGGAGATGTCGCTCCGGGCGACCTGATCGGCGTCGCGGCCACCGGCGCGTACTGCTGGTCGCTTTCGAGCAATTACAACTACCTTCCGCGGCCGGCGGTCGTCGCGGTGCGTGACGGTGCATCACGCATGCTCGTTCGAGGCGAGACCGTCGACGACCTCCTGGCCCGCGACCTGGGCGCACGCCACTCGGCTGCGCTGCCCGGAACCCACGTCGACCGCACGGATGCGCCGGGCCCGCTTGGGCGCGCTCGCGCACTGCAGCTGGGAGCCGAGGCCGTTTCGGGCCTCGGGCGCGACGCCGACGCCGGCGGTCGTCTCGATCGCCAGGAGCGTGGACACGCTGAGGAGAACGCAGAGTGATCGAGTACCGCACCCTCAAGGTGGCGCTGCTCGGCGCCGGGTCCGTGGGCTCCCAGGTCGCCAAGCTGCTGCTGGATCACGGCGACGAGCTCGCCGCCCGCGTCGGCGCCGGACTCGAACTCGTCGGCATCGCGGTTCGTGAAGTGGATGCCCCGCGACGCGCCGACCTGCCGCGCGAGCTCTACACGACTGACGCGCGCTCGCTCATCCTGAGCGCCGACATCGTGGTGGAGCTGATGGGCGGCATCGACCCGGCGCGGGAGTACGTGCTGCTCGCGCTCACCTCGGGAGCGGATGTCGTCACCGGCAACAAGGCGCTGCTGGCCGAGCACGGCGCCGAGCTCTTCGCGGCAGCAGAGCAGGTCGGTGCGCAGCTCTACTATGAGGCCGCCGTGGGCGGAGCGATCCCGATCATCCGGCCGCTGCGCGACAGCCTCGCGGGCGACAGGGTGGAGCGCATCCTGGGCATCGTGAACGGCACGACCAACTTCATCCTCGACCGCATGGACACCGCCGGCGACACTCTGGAATCCGCTCTCGAGACGGCGACCGAACTCGGCTATGCCGAGCGCAGTGATCCCTCCGCCGACGTGGAGGGCTACGACGCTGCGGCGAAAGCGGCCATCCTGGCCGGGCTGGCATTCCACACCACCGTGCCGTTGGCATCCGTGCACCGTGAGGGCATCACCGGCATCAGCAAGCAGCAGGTTGATGCTGCTCGCGCCGGCGGGTACGTGATCAAGCTGCTGGCCATCTGCGAGCGGGTCACCGGCGACGACGGCCGCGAGGGCGTCTCTGCGCGGGTATATCCCGCGTTGGTGCCCAGGGAGCATCCGCTGGCCGCGGTGCGCGGCGTGCACAACGCGGTGTTCGTGCAGGCGGCGGCCGCAGGCGACCTCATGTTCTACGGGGCGGGCGCTGGGGGCTTGCAGACCGCATCCGCCGTGCTCGGCGATGTCGTCTCGGCCGCACGACGACACGTGGTGGGAGGTCCAGGAGTGGCGGAGTCGACGCACGCCGATCTGCCCGTGCTCGATGTCGGCGCGGTGCGCACGCGGTACCAGATCACGCTGCTCGTGACGGATGCTCCCGGCGTGCTCTCCCGCATCGCCGCCGTATTCGCCACGCACGACGTCTCGGTCGAGACCGTGACCCAGACCGTGGCCTCTGCGCCCGCCGCGGCGGCTGCTTCCGCCGCTGCTTCGGCGCCGGCCACCGGGCAGGATGCCCCACCCGGCACGGCTACGCTGGTGATCGGAACGCATGTCGCGTTCGAATCCGCCCTCGCGGCGACCGTCGCCACCCTCCGCGACAGCGATGAGGTCGTGGCCGTGACCTCTGTTCTACGAGTTGAAGGAGCCTGACGTGGCGCACCAATGGCAGGGCGTTCTGCGCGAATACGCCGACCGTCTCGACGTGACGGAGGCGACGCCGATCGTCACGCTCGGTGAGGGCGGCACCCCGCTCATCCCGGCGCCCGCGCTCTCGGCTCGCACCGGGGCCGACGTGCACGTCAAGTTCGAGGGCATGAACCCGACAGGGTCCTTCAAAGACCGCGGCATGACGATGGCCGTCTCGAAGGCCGTCGAGCAGGGCGCGAAAGCCGTGATCTGCGCATCGACGGGGAACACGTCGGCGTCGGCGGCCGCCTACGCGACCCATGCGGGCATCCAGTCCGTCGTGCTCGTGCCCGAGGGCAAGATCGCGATGGGCAAACTGAGCCAGGCGATCGCGCACAACGCTCGGCTGCTGCAGGTGCAAGGCACATTCGACGACTGCCTCGACATCGCCCGCGACCTCGCCGCAAACTACCCGGTGCACCTCGTGAACTCGGTGAACAACGACCGCATCGAGGGTCAGAAGACCGCGGCGTTCGAGGTGGTCGAGGTGCTCGAGGATGCTCCCGACTTCCACTTCATCCCGGTCGGCAATGCCGGCAACTACACGGCCTACACGCGCGGATACACCGAGGAGGTCGAGCGAGGCGTTTCCACGAAGCTGCCGCGCATGTTCGGGTTCCAGGCCGCGGGGAGCGCCCCGATCGTGCTCGGGCACCCGGTGAAGGAACCGGAGACCATCGCCAGCGCCATCCGCATCGGCAACCCGGCGTCGTGGGAACTGGCGCTCAAGGCGCGCGACACCACGAACGGCTACTTCGGTTCGATCGAGGACGAGCAGATCCTCGCCGCCCATCGCATCCTCTCCGCCGAGGTGGGGATCTTCGTCGAGCCTGCGAGCGCGATCGGCGTCGCCGGGCTTCTGGAGCGCTCCGAGGCGGGCGCGATCCCGGCCGGCGCCCGCGTCGTGATCACCGTCACAGGCCATGGGCTCAAGGACCCGCAGTGGGCGCTGCGCACCGCAGGTGGCGGCGAGGTGCAGCCGACGGTCGTGCCCGTGGACACCGCGCAGATCGCCGACGTGCTCGGGCTGAGCCCGTCGGGCGACGCGTGAGCGGGGCATCCGTGCCTGCAGAATCGGAGTCGCCGGAATCGGGCGTGACGGATGCCCGCACCTCTCCGGTCCCGATCGGCCGCAGCGTGCGCGTGAAGGTTCCGGCCACGTCGGCCAACCTGGGCCCCGGTTTCGACACGCTCGGTCTGGCGCTCGCGCTCTACGACGAGCTCACGGTGACGGCGCGGGCGGAGCCGGGAGCGCACGTGACAGTGCACGGCGTGGGCGAGAGCGACGTTCCGACAGACGAGTCGAACCTCGTCGTGCGCTCGGTCGCGCACGCGTTCGCAGCTGCAGGCATCCCGATGCCCGGGCTCGAGCTCGTCGCTCACAACGCGATTCCGCATGGCCGCGGTCTCGGTTCGTCTGGCGCTGCGATCGTGGCGGGCATCGTCGCGGCCAAGGGCCTTCTCGAGGGGATCGCCGAGCTCGGTCCCGACCGGCTGCTCGCGCTCGCGACCGACCTGGAGGGCCATCCCGACAACGTGGCGCCTGCGCTCTTCGGCGGGCTGACGATCGCTTGGATGTCTCAGGGCGGCCCCTCGCACAAGAAGCTGATCGTGCATCGCGGCGTCTCGCCGCTGGTTTTCGTGCCCGAGCACGTGATGTCCACGGCGCTCGCCCGCAGCCTGCAGCCGGAGTCGGTGCCGCACGAGGACGCCGTGTTCAACGTGTCGCGGTCGGCGCTGCTCGTCGCCGCGCTCGTGCAGAGTCCGGAGCTGCTGCTGGCGGCCACTGAAGACAAGCTGCATCAGAACTACCGGGCGACGGCGATGCCGGAGACGAATCGCCTCATTGCCGAGCTCCGGGCCGCGGGCTTTCCCGCCGTGGTGTCGGGGGCCGGTCCTTCGATCTTGGTGCTGTGCAGCGATCCTGCCCAGCGCCTGGCTGCCGCGCAGCTCGTCGCCGACCGCGCAGAGACCCGGTGGCAGCCGCTCATGCTCGCCGTCGACTTCCTCGGTGCGACGGTGCACCGGGCGGAGGCGACGCCCTGAGCGGTCACCCGATCGGGTGTCGCCGTGCCGAGCGTGGATGGCCAGGAGGGCATGCCGGTGATGGTAGACTGGGCCCACCAGCCAGACGGCGCGAGATCAAGCGAATCTGGTTCATCGGGTGAAATTCTTGTAACTCATTGCTGTCGTTGCCTGCCCGAAACCGCGTGGCGATCCCCGACGCACGCGATCGAAACACGTTTCGTAACGGCCATCACACGACACGCACCCCGGGCGAGGCGCATCTATGCCCGCCGGAGGAAAGGAATCCTCTTCAGTGACTGATGTCAATCTCCACGCCGATGGCGTGGACTCCACCACGGACCTGTCGGCCCTGCGCGTTCCGCAGCTGCAGACCCTGGCCACCAGCCTCGGCGTCGCCGGCGCGGCCAAGCTGCGCAAGGGCGAACTCGTCGCCGCTATCGAGGCTGCACGCTCGGCCGGCGGAGCGGACGAGTCCGCCCCGACGCTCGACGCCGTCGTAGAGCCGGAGCGGCAGGCGGCGAGCCCTGAGCCTCAGGCGACGAGCCCTGAGTCTCAGGCAGTGAGCGGAGACGCAGACGTCTCCGTCGAGCCGCAGAGCGAGCTCAGCGCAGCCGAGGCCGAGGCGGCGCTGCAGGCAGCGCTCGACCTTCAAACACCGCCCACGCGCACCCGCCGCGGTTCACGCCGGGTGACGAGCGTCGACGGCGGTCGCACCGTGTCCGCGGCCGCGCACGTGAACGCGGGTGAAGCGGGCGTGCCGGGCTTCGGCGAAGACGCTGGTTCGCAGCAGGCGGACGCCGAGCGAGGCGAGGCTCAGACGAACGACCGGCCGCAGGACGCCGCGCGGCGCGACGAGCGTGAGGCGACCTCCGCTGCAGGCGGCGCATCCGAGCAGGCCCAGCAGCCGAACGAAGGCGCTGACTCCGGCAAGGACGAGCACGGTGCAGGCGAAGGTCAGGCATCCGACGACGGTCAGCGTGAGCAGACGCGTCAGGGCCGGCGCAACCGCGGCCGTAACAAGAACCGGCGTGGCGATGGCGACCAGAACGGCCAGCGCGAGCAGCAGAACAACCAGGGCGGCCAGCAGAACGACGGCGAGCAGGGTCAGAACCAGAACCAGCCGAAGCAGCAGAAGCAGGGCGGCCAGCAGAACCAGCAGAAGCAGGGCGGCCAGGCGCAGGACGACGAGCGCGGCGGACGCAGCCGGTACCGCGATCGCAAGCGCCGCGGCGGGGCATCCGACGACGTCGAGCCCGAGATCCTCGAAGACGACGTGCTCATTCCCGTCGCGGGAATCCTCGACGTGCTCGACAACTACGCGTTCGTGCGCACCAGCGGTTACCTCCCGGGCCCGAGCGACGTATATGTCTCGCTCGGCCAGGTGAAGAAGTACAACCTGCGCAAGGGCGACGCGGTGGTGGGAGCCATCCGTCAGCCGCGTGAGGGCGAGAACACCGGACGCCAGAAGTACAACGCGCTGGTGAAGGTGGATTCCGTCAACGGGCAGACGGCCGAGGAGACGGCCGCCCGTGTCGAGTTCAACAAGCTCACTCCGCTGTACCCGCAGGAGCGGCTGCGGCTCGAGACCGAGCCGGCCAAGCTCACCCAGCGCATCATCGACCTCGTCGCCCCGATCGGAAAGGGCCAGCGCGGGCTGATCGTGGCGCCGCCGAAGGCCGGCAAGACGATCGTGATGCAGCAGATCGCGAACGCGATCACGACGAACAACCCCGAGGTGCACCTCATGGTCGTGCTCGTGGACGAGCGGCCAGAAGAGGTCACCGACATGCAGCGCACGGTCAAGGGCGAGGTCATCGCGTCCACGTTCGACCGTCCAGCGGAGGACCACACCACCGTCGCGGAGCTGGCCATCGAGCGTGCGAAGCGCCTGGTCGAGCTGGGTCACGACGTGGTCGTGCTGCTCGACTCGATCACGCGCCTGAGCCGCGCCTACAACCTGGCGGCCCCGGCATCCGGTCGCATCCTCTCCGGTGGAGTGGATGCCTCGGCCCTGTACCCGCCGAAGCGTTTCTTCGGAGCCGCGCGCAACATCGAGCACGGCGGATCGCTGACCATACTGGCCACGGCGCTGATCGAGACCGGATCGAAGATGGACGAGGTGATCTTCGAGGAGTTCAAGGGAACCGGCAACTCCGAGCTGCGTCTGTCGCGCCAGCTGGCGGACAAGCGCATCTTCCCGGCCGTCGACGTGAACGCATCCGGCACCCGCCGCGAAGAGATGCTGATGAGCTCCGACGAGGTGAAGATCACCTGGAAGCTGCGTCGTGCGCTCGCCGGTCTCGACCCGCAGCAGGCGCTCGAGGTGGTGCTCGGCAAGCTCAAGGAGACCAGCTCCAACGTGGAGTTCCTCGTGCAGATGCAGAAGTCGATCCCGGCGCCCACCGGTGGCCACGCGGTCGCTCACTCGCACGCGCACGAGAACGACCACCGCTGACACCGGTGTTCGATTCCATCCAGTCCCTGCTTGACGAGCACGAGGCCCTGCAGGAGCAGCTCGCCGACCCTGCCGTGCACGCGGATGCCGCGCGCGCCAAGAAGCTGAACCGCCGGTATGCGGAGCTCAGCCAGATCAAGGCGGCGCACGAGCACTGGAAGCGACTGGGCGATGATCTGGATGCCGCGCGCGAGCTGGCCAAGGAGGATGCGGCGTTCGCCGAGGAGGTGCCGGCGCTCGAGGAGTCGCTGAGCGCTGCTCAGGAGAAGCTGCGCCGGCTGCTGATCCCGCGTGACCCCGACGACGGCCGCGACGTGATCATGGAGATCAAGGCCGGAGCCGGGGGAGCGGAGTCCGCCCTGTTCGCCGCCGACCTGCTGCGCATGTACCTGCACTACGCGGAGTCGAAGGGCTTCAAGACCGAGATCCTGGAGCACGACGACACCGATCTCGGCGGCTACACGAACGTGCAGGTGGCGATCAAGGGCAGCTCTTCCGACCCGGCACAGGGGCCGTGGGCTCACCTGAAGTACGAGGGGGGTGTTCACCGCGTGCAGCGCGTGCCTGTGACCGAGTCGCAGGGGCGCATCCAGACATCCACCGCAGGCGTGCTCGTGTTCCCCGAGGTCGATGAGCCGGAAGAGATCGAGATCAACCCGAACGATCTCCGCATCGACGTGTTCCGCTCCTCCGGGCCAGGCGGCCAGTCCGTGAACACGACGGACTCCGCGGTGCGCATCACGCACCTCCCGACCGGCATCGTGGTGTCGATGCAGAACGAGAAGTCGCAGATCCAGAACCGCGAGGCCGGAATGCGCGTGCTTCGAGCTCGGCTGCTCGCCAAGCAGCAGGAGGAGCTGGAGGCGGCCGCATCGGATGCCCGCAGGTCGCAGATCCGCGGCATGGACCGCTCCGAGCGCATCCGCACCTACAACTTCCCGGAGAACCGCATCGCGGACCACCGCACCGGGTACAAGGCGTACAACCTCGACCAGGTGATGAACGGGGCGCTCGACCCTGTCATCGAGTCGGCCGTCCAGGCCGACGAGGAAGCACAGCTGGCGGCGCTCGGCGAGGAGTGAGCGGCTGTCGCTCTATTCGGGGACGATCACTTCGCGCCAGAGCTTCCCTGCGCTGGCGAGCTTGAGATCCACAGTGACGAGTGGCGCTCCAAGCGCTTCGGCGAGGGCGACATGGTTCACGGAATGAGCACGATCTTTCCGTGAGGCGCGCGCGAGAGGCTGAGCTCGACAGCCGAGCGCCAGTCGTCGAGCGGGAACACGTGCCCGATGGGCAGACGGAACTCGCCCTTGGCTGCCTTCGCCGCGTACTCGGCAGTCGGGTCGTATGACGGCCAGCCATTGGCGCGCAGCATGTCCAGGTTCACTCGCGCACCGAGCCGCCTCGCGTCATCGTGGTTGCTGACCGTCACGACGTCGCCGGGGTCGCGCACGGTTTCGATCAGAGTCGGGATGATGCCGGCTACCGGCGGAGCTGCATCCAGCACCAGGTCCACAGGGCCGGCCGCCAGCTCACGCACCCGCTCGACCATTCCCTCGCCGTACCTCGTGACGTGTGCGCCGAAACCGGTGAGGTCGGACTCGAAGGTGGACCCGGCGGCCGCGATCACGTTCGCGCCGCGACCACGCGCGACCTGCACCGCCGCATACCCGACCATCGAGCCGGCGCCGTGGACCAGCAGAGTGGTGTCCGAGTCGACGCCCATCGCATCGATGGTCCAAACGGCGGTTTGGACGACCATGGGCAGCGTTGCTGCGTGAAGAGCATCGAGGCCGTCGGGGATTCGCGTCCAGGAGCGCAGGATCGCCACGTCGGCGGCTCCGGCGCTCGGTTGACCTGCGAAATCCGCGGAGCCGACGACCACGTCGCCGATCGCAACATCCGTCACGTTCTCGCCGACGGCATCCACCTGACCTGCAACGTCGCAGCCGACGCCGCGTGGCAGCGAGCCGGCCATGAACCCTCGGCAGATCTGCCAATCAGCGGGATTGAGTCCCGTCGCCGCGACGCGCACCCGAATCCGGTCGGCAGGCGGATCTGCGACTTCTGCGACTTCTTGACGGAGCACATCCAACGGCTCGCCGTACTCATGGAAGCGGAGAACGCGGGAAGTGATAGCGGGCATGGCTGAATCCTGACTTGATGGGTACGTCACGACGTGTAGTGACAGTCACTGACGCTATCACGTTCCGACAGTGACTGACATATCGGCGCTATGATCGACCCATGCCTCGAAGCGGCGCCGACGCGCGCAGACGATTGCGCGAGGCCGCGCTCGAGCTCTACCGGGAACACGGCTTCGATTCGACGACCACGGCGGAGATCGCGGCTCGTGCGGGAGTGACGGAGCGCACGTACTTCCGCCATTTCGCCGACAAGCGCGAGGTGCTCTTCGACGGTGAAGACGAACTCCGCGACACCCTTGTCAGTGCTATCGAGGCTGCGCCGCCGGGTGACTCTCCACTGAATGTACTGACTCGTGCGTTCACAGCAAGCGTGCCGCTCTTCGTGGCAGGCAGATGCGTCGCGGTTTCACGTCAGGCGATCATCGAGGTCACGCCTGCGTTGCAAGAGCGTGCACACGCGAAGACGGCCGTGCTCATCGAATCGATCGCGGCGGCTCTGACGGTGCGCGGCTTCGCGGCGCGGTCCGCGGCCCTGGCGGCCCGGGTCGGGATGGTCGCCTTCCGACACGCGCTCGCTGACTGGGACGGAACGTCCGCCGCCGAACTCGAACACCTCATACGGGTCGCCGTCGACGAGGTGCGAGCGCTGGACTGAACGCGCGACCGCTTCGATACGGTTGAGTTATGGCTCCGGCCCGGTGAAGCGAGCGGGACAGGTGCAATCGCCATTGCGCCGGAGCCCGGCCCGTTGCCGATTGCTCGTGGGGGAGGTGCCACGATGGCCGAGGATCCGAGGATTGCCGCAGCCCGGTACGAATACCGGCGCCGCCTCGCTGCCAGCGAGTCCGATCCCTCCGGAAGCATCGACTCTGACGGGAATGGTCAGCCGAGCGAGGGCGTCGGCAGATATTCGGATCTGCAGACCGCCATCGTCGAGACGGAGCTGCAGCAGGCCATCCGCCGTGGCGACTTCGACAACCTGCCGGGATTCGGCAAGCCGCTGCCCGGCCTGGGCGGCACCCACGATGAAAACTGGTGGATCCGCCGCAAGATCGAGACCGAGAAGCTGCATGGGCTCGGTCCGGCGGCGCTGACGCTGCGCGTCGAGAACACCGAGCTCGAAGGCCGCCTCGACAGGCTCAGCCGTGAAGCCGACGTGCGCGAGGCTCTGGAGGACTTCAACCGACGCGTGATCGAGGCCCGCAGGCAACTCCTGGGTGGGCCTCCGGTCGTCACGCCCACTCGGGATGTCGAACGGGAACTGGCAGCCTGGCGAGAACGCCGTGCGAGCAGGCGAGCCGCCGAGACCGCGGCGCAGGATGTGCCCCAGACGACGGATCGAGTGCGCCGATGGCGCCTGTGGCGACGGGCGTGATCGCCCGTGAGGCAACAGAAAGTGTGACCCGAACGGCAGAGACGCGGCCGAGTCAGATGTAGATGCCCGGATCGAGCCAGGCCTCATCGGAGTGGGTCTGCGAGAGGTGATGCGGAGCATCCTGCGGTCTCGCACGCGCCGGGATGCCCACCAGCACCGAGTCCGGCGGGGCCGTCTTCACGACGACAGCGTTCGCCCCCACCACCGATCGTGCACCGATGACGATGTCTCCGAGCACCTGCGCGCCCGCCCCGACCACCACGCCGTCGTGCAGGGTGGGATGCCGCTTGCCGCGTCCCCGCGACTTCCCGCCCAGCGTCACGCCGTGATACAGCATCACATCGTCACCGACGATCGCGGTCTCGCCGATCACCACACCCATCCCGTGATCGATGAAGAACCGGCGCCCGATACGAGCTCCCGGATGGATCTCGATCCCGGTCAGGAACCGCGCGAACTGCGACAGCAGGCGCGCAGGCAGCTTGAGGCCGGGCGAGCGCCACCAGCGGTGCGCGACGCGGTGCAGCCAGATCGCGTGCAGACCGGAGTACGACAGCACGATCTCGGCAGCGCTTCGCGCCGCCGGATCGTGTCGCCTCGCGGCCGCGACGTCTTCGCGCATCCGCGACAGCACGCTCATCGAGACGAACTCAGTCCTGCAGGTCCTGGTAGAGCACGGTCGACACGTAGCGCTCACCGAAGTCCGGCACCACGACCACGATCGTCTTGCCCGAGTTCTCCTCGCGCTTCGCCACCTGCACGGCCGCGTGCACCGCGGCTCCCGAGGAGATGCCCCCAAGGATCCCCTCTTCGGCGGCGAGTCGCCGCGCCATCGCGATCGCGGCATCCGCGTTCACATCGACCACCTCGTCGTAGATCGACGTGTCGAGCACCTCGGGCACGAAGTTCGCGCCGAGCCCCTGGATCTTGTGCGGGCCGGGCGCACCGCCGTTCAGGATCGGCGACTCCTCGGGCTCGACCGCGACGATGCGGATGTCCGGCTTCTGATCGCGCAGGTACCGCCCTGCTCCGGTGATGGTGCCGCCCGTTCCGATGCCGGCCACCAGCACGTCGACGGCGCCGTCGGTGTCCGCCCAGATCTCCGGCCCCGTGGTCGCGCGATGGATCTCGGGATTCGCCTCGTTCGCGAACTGCCGCGCCCAGATGGCGTTGTCGGTGTTCGCGACGATCTCCTGCGCCTTCTCCACGGCGCCGCGCATCCCCTCGGCGCCGGGAGTGAGCAGTACCTCTGCACCGAACGCGCGCAGCAGCACGCGGCGCTCCTTGCTGGCGGTCTCCGGCATCGTGATGATCAGCTTGTAGCCTCTGGCCGCTGCAGCGAAGGCGAGTGCGATGCCGGTGTTCCCGCTCGTGCCCTCCACGATCGTGCCGCCGGGCTTCAGCGCTCCCGCCTGTTCGGCGGCGTCGATGATGGCCACGCCGATGCGGTCCTTCACGCTCGCCGCCGGGTTGTAGAACTCGAGCTTCGCGAGCACCGTGGCATCCGCGCCGTCCGTGACGCGGTTCAGCCGCACGAGCGGTGTGCCGCCGACCACCTGGGTGATGTCGGTGTAGATCTTGCCGGTCATGGATCACGCCTTTCGGGGTTCGTTCGGAAGCCTCGCGACGATGCCCCAAGCGGCATCGCGCGCACCTCGTCGCAGCCTATTCTTGACGTCTGCGCCGCGTCGTGTGTGTTACGTCCGCGGAACCGACAGTGGAAGGACTCGACATGCAGGCAGACCCGACGCAGGGCGATGGCGAAGCCGCGTCACTGCGTGCGCTGCTGAACGAGGCGGCGGAGGCGCTCGCCGCTGCAGGCATCCAGGACCCGACCGTCGACGCCGAGCTGCTTGCCGGGCACGTGCTGGGCGTGAGCAGGGGCTCCGTGCAGGCGAAGGCGGTGATGGATGTCCGCGTGCCGATATCCGAAGCTGCGCGCCTTCGCGACGCGGTACGGCGCCGCGCCGCCCGCGAGCCACTCCAGCACATCACGGGCCGTGCACCGTTCCGTTCGCTCGAGTTGCTGGTGGGTCCTGGCGTCTTCGTGCCGCGGCCGGAGACCGAGTTGCTGGCGCAGCTCGCGGTCGACGCGCTGCGATCCTCCGCCGAGCCGGAGCCCATCGGCATCGACCTCGGAACGGGAAGCGGTGCGGTCGCGCTCGCCATGGCGACCGAGGTTCCGCACGCCCGCATCTTCGCCGTCGAGCGCTCGCCCGAGGCGTACGAATGGGCGCGCCGCAACGTGAACGAGAGCGGTGCAGGCAACCTCGAGTTGATGCGGGGCGATCTGGCGGATGCCTTCCCCGAGATCGAAGGCCGCGTCGCGGTTGTCGCGTCGAACCCGCCGTACGTGCCCGACGACGCGATCCCGCGCGACCCTGAGGTGCGGCTCTTCGACCCGCCCGTCGCGCTCTACGGCGGGGAAGACGGGCTCGATGTGGTGCGAGTGATCTCCCGACGCGCGCTCACGTTGCTACGGCCCGGTGGGCTCGTCGCGATCGAGCACGGCGAGTTCCAGGGGGAGGAGGTGCGGAGCATCCTGGATGCCGACGGCTGGCACGCCTCCGCGACGCACGTCGACCTGACCCTGCGCGACCGCGTGACCACGGCCCTTCGCTGAGCTCGGAGGAGGCACGACAGCCAGAAAAGCACCCTCACGGTGCGGGGCGGGATGCTATCGCGAGGGTCGTTCCTTCTGGGCACGCTCACGGGCGGACTTCAGCGCGTCACGCTCGCGCTTCCGCGCATCGCGAAGCGCCTTCTCCGCCTCCCGGCGTGCCTTCGCGGCCTCCTTGACCCGCTTGTCCGAGCCGTAGAGGGCGGCATCCTGCGCGTCATCCGGCGACGCAGCCGCGGTTTCAGCGGAACCACCTTGTTCGATGTAGCGCTGGACGCCGTCGAGCATCCGCTCGATCCCGAAGGCGAAATCGTCGAACTCGGTGTTCGTGTACGCGCCGCCGGCGATGAGGGGTGCCAGGTCGGGGAAGCGGTCCGGGGTGACGAGTTGTGCCAGTGCTGCGGCGAACGGCGCACCGCTGACCTCCTCAGGAGTTGCGCCCGAGGTGGCGATGTCGGACTGCACGTCGCCCACACCGCGCACGTACGACGCCAGGAGCAGCACGCACGCCATCTTCTCCTCGTCCCGCAGGGGAGCCGAGCGGAGAGCCCGGAGCGCGGTGTCGATGAGGCGCATCACGTTGGGCGTCATCGGCGTGCCGCTGACCGGAATGCGGCTGTACCACGGGTGCCGCGTGAACGCTTCGAGGTTCGCGTAAGTCCATTGCCGCAGGCCTGCGCGCCAGTCGTCCTCGGGAGGCTCGGGCAGCTCGATGTCCGCGACCGCGTCCTGCATCAGGAGGAGGAGGTCGTCCTTGCTCGTCACGTACCGGTAGAGCGACATGGTCGTGAAACCCAGCGCCGATGCGACGCGCGCCATCGAGACCGCGCCGAGGCCCTCGGCATCCGCGATCTCGATGGCGGCGTCCACGATGCGCTCGATGCTGAGCTCCCGCTTCGGTCCGCGCTGGGGTCGCTCAGCAACTCCCCACGACAGAGCCACCGCGTGCGGCAGGGCCAGATCGGTGCTGACGTGCTCGTCGGACATGGTGCTTCACGCTACTCCTTCACACGGCGTCCAAAGGCGAGGGCCGAGCCTGCGACACCGACCACGAGGATGCCGGTCAGCCACGCCAGAGCCAGCCACAGCGTGCTCCCCGGCGCTCTGCCCGACAGCAGGTCCCGCAGCGTCTCGATGATCGGCGTGTACGGCTGGTGATCCGCGAAACCGCGCAGCCATGCCGGCATCGTGTCCACCGGCACGAAGCCGCTGGAGACGTAGGGAAGGAAGAGGAAAACGAAGTTGATGGATGACGCAGCGTCGACGCTGAGGAACAGCCCGGCTAGCGTGCTCAGCCAGGTGAACGCGAGGATCATCAGCACGACGAACAGCAGCGCCGCCAGCCACCCGCCGAACTCCGCCTCGGGGCGGTAGCCGAGCAGGAGCGCCGCACCGATCACGGGCACGCAGGCCGCGAGGTTGCGCAGAACGCTGGCCACCACGTGCCCGTGCAGCACGGCGGAGCCGAGCACCGGAAGGGTCTTGAACCGGTTGACGGTGCCGCTGCCGACATCCTGGGCGACGCCGACAGCGGTGGCTGCCGAGCCGAACCCGAGGCAGAGCACGAGAGTCCCCGGCACGACGTAGTTCACATAGTCGCCGTCGGACTCGATGGCACCGCCGAAGATCACGACGAACACGAGCATGATGCTCACCGGAATGGCGAACGCGGTGACGAGCGAGTCCACGCTCCGCACGGTGCGCCGCAGCTCCCGGCCAGACATCGTGACGATGTCGGCCAGCGACGTGCCGAGTCCCGTCTTCTTCGTACGGGCGATCCCCGGAGCCCAGTCGAGCGTGGTCATGCCGCCTTCTCCTTCTTGTCGGTTGTGGTTACGGCCGAGCTGCCGCGCTGCGCCGGACTCGTACCGGTCAGGGTGAGGAACACGTCATCGAGCGTCGGCCCGACGATGGCGATATCGGTCACCTGGATGTCGTGTGCCGCCGTCTCGGCGAGGAACGAGCGGATGTCCGCGACAGCGTCGACCGGGGGCATCCGCACCGTCAGTGCGTCCTCGTCCACCTCGAGGTCGTTCCGCTCGCGACCCAGGTCGGCCGCGCGGTAGACATCGCCCGGCGTACCGAACGAGAACACGATGTGGTCGCCGCTCACCTCGGACTTGAGCTGACTCGGCGTGCCGGTGGCCACGATGCGTCCGCCGTCGATCACCCCGACACGGTCTGCAAGCCGCTCCGCTTCTTCCAGGTATTGCGTAGTGAGCAGGATGGTCGTGCCGTTCGCCGCGAGGCCTGCGACGAGCGACCAGAGCTGCGACCTGCTGCGTGGATCGAGGCCGGTCGTCGGCTCGTCGAGGAAAAGCACCTCTGGCGCCGCCACCAGGCTGATCGCAAGGTCGAGGCGTCGTCGCATCCCGCCGGAGTATGCGCCGACCTTGCGATTCGCCGCCTCGCCCAGGTCGAACGCGTCGAGGAGCTCCTCGACCCTGCGACGCCCGGCCGCGCCCTCCAGATGGTTCAGCGACGCCATCATCTTCAGGTTCTCCCTGCCGGTCTGGAACGCGTCGACCGACGCGTACTGACCCGTCAGCGCGAACCGGCTGCGCGCCGCGGAGGGCCGGCGGAGCACGTCGACGCCGGCGACGCGCACGGTGCCCGCATCCGGCTTGATGAGGGTGGAGAGGATGTTCACCGTGGTGGTCTTGCCCGCCCCGTTCGGGCCGAGCAGCGAGTAGATCTCGCCGCGCGCGACGTGGAAGTCCACGCCGTCGAGCACGGTGTGCTTTCCGTAGGCCTTGCGCAGGCCGACCACCTCGATGGCCGGCCGCCCAAGCGTTTTCGTCGTCATATCACTGTCCCTTCTTCGCCACGCTTCTGTGTACCACGTACTCAAAGTGTAGAGCATAAACAGTATGCAACGTAAGCAGAATGATGGCCAGGTCGTGGATGCCAGCGCCAGCGCAGCCGCCGTGGAGAGGCGCACCCTAGAATCATTCGGTCATGACCACCTTCTTCGACTGCTCCGACGACACCGGTCTCGCCGAGGGCACCAGCCAAGCGCGCATTGCCGTCGAGAACGGCGACCTCATCGTCCTTCCCACCGACACCGTCTACGGCATCGGTGCGGATGCCTTCAGTGCCGCCGCCGTGGCGAGCCTGCTGGCCGCCAAGGGCCGAGGTCGCCAGTCGCCGCCGCCCGTGCTCATCCCGGCGCTCGCCACGCTCGACGCGCTGGCCGAGACCGTTCCGCAGGAGGCCCGCGACCTGGCCGGCGCGTTCTGGCCGGGCGGGCTCACTATCGTGCTTCCGTCGCAGCCTTCCCTCTCCTGGGATCTCGGCGAAACCAAGGGCACCGTCGCGCTGCGCATGCCGAACAACCCGGTTGCGCTCGCACTCCTGCGCTCCACCGGACCGCTCGCCGTCTCCTCCGCTAACAAGACGGGTATGCCCGCCGCCACCACAGCGCAGGAAGCAGAGGAGATGCTCGGCGACAGCGTGCAGGTCTATCTCGACGGTGGGCAGGTGGGCGGAGACTACGCCGAGACCGGGGTCACCGAGACCTCGTCGACCATCGTGGATGCCACGGCCCTGGCATCCGGCAGCGGAAAGATCCGCATCCTGCGTCACGGCGTGATCTCCGACGAGCAGATCCGCGAGGTGGTCGGCGACGCGCTGGAGACCGACGAGACCGGAGATCAGCAGCCCACATGACCCTTCTCGTCGTCATCGGGCTGATCACCGCGATCGTCACTTTCGTGCTGTCGATCGTGGTGTGGCGCGTGGCGCTGAGATTCAAGCTGTACCCGCGCATCCGCGACCGCGATGTGCACACCAGGCCCACCCCGCGCCTCGGCGGTGTGGCGATGTTCCTCGGCATCGTCATCGCCTTCGGCGTCGCCTACCTCTTCTCCCTGACGTTCCCCGGCTTCGGTGGTCCGCTGCTCGGCGTCGTGTTCTCGGACCCGACCCCGGTCTTCGCCATCCTCGGCGCCGCCCTGCTGATCGTCGTGATCGGCGTTGCCGACGACCTCTGGGATCTCGACTGGATGACCAAGCTCGCCGGGCAGTTCGTGGCCGCCGGTCTTGTGGCGTGGCTCGGCGTGCAGATCTACTCCCTCCCGCTGGGTGGGGGAGTGACCGTCGGATCGCCGTGGATGAGCGTTGCCATGACGGTCATCGCCATCGTGCTGGTGATGAATGCGATCAACTTCATCGACGGTCTCGACGGCCTCGTCGCCGGCGTCGCACTCATCGCCAACGGCGCGTTCTTCCTGTACAGCTACCTGATCACTGTGAAGACGAGCCCGTCCAACTACTTCAGCCTGGCCTCGGTGATCGCGATCATCCTGGTCGGGGCGTGCGCCGGATTCCTGCCGCTGAACTGGCATCCGGCCCGCATGTTCATGGGCGACACCGGAGCGCTGCTCGTCGGCCTGCTGATGGCGTCCTCCGCGATCGCGGTCACGGGGCAGCTCGATCCGGCATCCATCCAGCAGGGCGGTCCGCGGGCGCTGTTCCCCGCGTTCATCCCGATCATCCTGCCGTTCGCGGTGCTGGTGGTGCCGTTGCTGGACTTCGGCCTTGCGGTGTTCCGCCGCGTGCGAGTCGGCAAGTCACCGTTCAGTGCCGACCGCAAGCACCTGCACCATCGCCTGCTCGACATGGGGCACACCCACCTGCACGCTGTGCTGATCTTCTACGCTTGGACGGCTGTGGTCTCGATAGGCTGCCTGCTGTTCTACTTCCAGCCGCTGTGGCCGGCCATCGTGTTCCTCTGCGTCGGACTCGTGGTCTGCACGGCTCTCACGCTCGCCCCGCTCAGCCGGCGCAAGAGCTCGGAGGTCGCCGCGGAGCTGACCCCGCCCGATGCCAGGGGAGCGGATGCCGCGGCCCGGCTCGATCCGCTGGACGCGGCGTCCGAGACATCCCGGCACAAGTCGTCGCACGACCTGCAACATGAACCGTCTGAGCACGAACCACGGAAGGAATCCGCATCATGACCGAACCGCACCGACCTGCGGGCGCTGCACGGCAGAGCCCGCGGCCGATGGGAGCCCGGCCGATGCTGATGCTCGCGCTGAAGTACGGCGCGATCTTCGCGCTGGCGGTCGCCGTCATCGCCGGCCTGATCGGCCTTGCCGTCTCGGGTGTCCCCGGTCTGCTCGGCGGTCTGCTCGGCGCCGTCGTCGCGGCCGTGTATCTGGGACTGACCGCCGTCACGATGCTCGTCGCCTACCGGCTCGCGGGTGGCGACCTGACGTCGCCCGTCTACTTCGGCACCGTGATGGGCGCGTGGCTGCTCAAGGTCATCGTGTTCGTCATCGTCGTGCTGCTCGTCGGCTCGCAGAAGTGGGTCGACGGACGTGTGATGTTCTTCACAATCATCGTCGCCGTTCTCGGTTCGTTGATCCTGGACTGCATCGCCTACATGCGTGCGAGGGTGCCGTACGTCGACGTCGAGCTGCCCTCGACGGATGCCCCGAGCGAGTCGGCCACGACCGTCGAGGACGATCCCGGTGCTCGTCCTTAACCAGTCACCGACTGGCCGTGGGTGGTCGGAAGCGGCCCGAGACGAGCGTGCAGAAACGCCTTCTACGTTTGGTAGAGTGATTCAGACCCCGACCCCGTTCCTCGTTGAACACCGATGCCGGAGAATGCCCTGATAACGCCCATGCTTCTTTCCACAGTGCTGTCTGTCAAAGGCGATAACTCCGGCGGGTTCGAGGGTCCCTCGATCAACGACTTCTTCCCGCCGGACGTGCTGTTCGCGGGAACGCCGTTCGCCCTGAACCGGGTGATGCTGATCCGCATCCTCGTGTGCCTTCTCGTGCTGCTGGTCTTCTGGCTCGGCACGCGGAACATGAAGCTGCGCCCGTCGCGCACGCAGGTCGCGTTCGAGTACATGGTCGGCTTCGTGCGCAACGGCATCATCTACCAGAACCTGGGTGAGCGCGTCGGCAAGCGTTACGAGGCGCTCCTGATGACGTTCTTCTTCCTGATCCTCGGAATGAACCTGATGGGGTCGATACCCGGGTTCCAGGTCGCGCCGACGTCGATCATCGGGCTTCCGATGGTGATGGCCATCATCGCGTGGTTCATGTTCGTCATCGCCGGCATGCAGGAGAAGGGGTGGCGCTTCTGGAAGGACTCGCTGTTCCTGCCCGGTGTGCCCTGGCCGCTCTACTTCCTGCTCACGCCGCTGGAGTTCCTGTCCACGTTCATCGTGCGGCCGGTCACTCTGACGCTGCGACTCACCATGAACATGATGGCCGGCCACATGCTCGTCGTGCTGTGTTTCGCGGCCACGCAGTTCTTCTTCTTCACCGTGCTCACCGACGGCAACCTGCTCGGTCTGCTGGGCGTCGGGTCGTTCGCCTTCGGCATCGCGTTCACGCTGCTCGACCTGTTCGTCGCGATCCTGCAGGCATACGTCTTCACGATCCTGTCCGCCATCTACATCCAGCTCGCGGTGGCCGAAGAGCACTGATCCGCTCGCAGCGCCGCATCATCCACCCCTCGAAAGGAACAATCACGTGAACATCGTCGGACAACTCGCTCCGCTCGCCTTCGGTCTGGCCGTTATCGGCTCCGGTATCGGCGTGGGCTACGTCATCGGCAAGACCATCGAGTCGGTCGCCCGTCAGCCCGAGCTGCAGGGCCGCCTGCAGAGCCTCATGTTCCTCGGCGTCGCGCTGACGGAGGCGCTCTGCTTCATCGCGATCGCGGTCGCATTCATTCCGTTCCCGAAGCCGTAACGCTCAGCCGGCCAGAACGCAACTTTCGAAGGAGTCCTAATGCTCTCCACAGCCGTCGTCGCCGAGGGAAACCTCCTCATCCCGACGATCCCTGACCTTCTGTGGGGCACGATCGTCTTCGTCATCATCCTGGTCTTCTTCATCGTGAAGGGCCTTCCGGCGATCAACAAGCTGCTCGACGAGCGACGTGACGCGATCGACGGCGGCATCCAGCGTGCCGAGAAGATGCAGGCCGACGCCAACGCCGTGCTCGAGCGCTACACCGCTCAGCTCGCCGAGGCCCGTGCCGAGGCCGGCCGCATCCGCGAGCAGGCCCGAGTCGAAGGCGCGGCGATCCTGGCGGAGCTCAAGGAGAACGCGTCGGCCGAAGCCGCCCGCATCACCGCGAACGCACAGGCGCAGATCGAATCGGAGCGAGCCGGCGCGCTGGCCTCGCTACGCGCCGAGGTCGGAACGCTCGCCGTCGACCTCGCCTCCCGCATCGTCGGAGAGGTGCTCTCCGACGACAAGCGGTCCGAAGCACTCGTCGACCGGTTCCTCGCCGACCTCGAGCAGGATCAGCTCTCGAAGGCGGGCGAGTAAGTGGGATCCGCGACCCGCGAAGCACTCGATCGTGCCAAGGCCGAACTGGCCGACGCATCCGAGGTGACGCTGCGCACCGGCGAGCAGTTGCTCGCCGCCGGGCGCACGATCTTCGGCACGCCGCAGCTGAAGGCGCTGCTCGCGGACCCCTCCGTGGAGCCCGCTGACAAGGGCGTGCTCGTCACCCGCATCTTCGGGTCCTATGACGCCACCGCGCTGCGCATCTTGAGCGGAATGGCGCAGTCGCGCTGGTCCAGCCCGGTGCAGCTGATCGACGGGGTCGAGGAGGTCGGCATTCGCGCGGTCGCGCGTGCGTCCGGTGACGACGGCACGATCGAGTCCGAGCTCTTCGCTTTCGCGAGGGCCGTCGACAGCGATGACGAGCTGGAGCTCGCGCTCGGAAGCAAACTCGGCGATCCGGCACGAAGGGTCGAGATCGTCGAACGGCTTCTGAAGGGCAAGGCGAGCGACGCCACCCTCGTGCTGGTGAGCTACGCCGTTCAGACCCAGCGCGGCCGGCGCCTCGTCGAGGTCATCGCGCACATCGCGGAGATCGTCGCACAGGATGCCGGTGCCATGGTCGTCTCCATCACCGCCGCTGCTCCGCCCACCGCTGGCCAGCTGGACCGGCTGCGGTCCTCGCTCACAGAACGGTACGGACGCACCCCCCGTTTCGCTATCACGATCGACCCCCGGCTCATCGGCGGCCTCCGGGTGCAGATCGGCGACGATGTCATCGACGGCAGCGTAGCGAACCGTCTCGCCGATCTGCGACTGAAACTGGCCGGCTGACCCGGCACGACGCACACATCAAGGAATACGAAATGGCAGACATCAGCATCAGCCCGGACGAGATCCGCGCCGCTCTCAAAGACTTCGTGTCGGGGTACCAGCCCGACACCACAGCCATCACCGAGGTGGGCGTCGTGGTCGACGCTGCAGACGGCATCGCGCACGTCGAAGGGCTTCCGGGCGCCATGGCGAACGAGCTTCTCCGCTTCGGGGACGGCACGCTCGGTCTCGCGCTCAACCTCGACGAGAACGAGATCGGTGTCGTCGTGCTCGGCGAGTTCGCCGGCATCGAGGAGGGCCAGGAAGTCACGCGCACCGGAGAAGTTCTCTCCGTCGCGGTCGGCGACGGCTACCTCGGTCGCGTCGTCGACCCGCTGGGCAACCCGATCGACGGACTCGGCGCCGTGCAGACCGAGGGCCGTCGCGCACTCGAACTGCAGGCCCCCGGGGTCATGCAGCGCAAGAGCGTGCACGAGCCGCTGCAGACCGGCATCAAGGCCATCGACGCCATGATCCCGATCGGTCGCGGACAGCGCCAGCTCATCATCGGCGACCGCCAGACCGGCAAGACCGCGATCGCGATCGACACGATCATCAATCAGAAGGCCAACTGGGAATCGGGCGACCCGGAGAAGCAGGTGCGCTGCATCTATGTCGCCATCGGGCAGAAGGGCTCGACGATCGCGGGCGTGAAGGGCGCGCTCGAGGATGCCGGTGCCATGGAGTACACGACCATCGTCGCGGCACCCGCGTCCGACCCTGCCGGCTTCAAGTACCTCGCCCCGTACACCGGTTCGGCCATCGGCCAGCACTGGATGTATGCAGGCAAGCACGTGCTGATCATCTTCGACGACCTGTCGAAGCAGGCCGAGGCCTACCGCGCCGTGTCGCTGCTGCTGCGTCGCCCGCCGGGGCGCGAGGCGTACCCGGGAGACGTCTTCTACCTGCACTCGCGTCTGCTGGAGCGTTGCGCGAAGCTCTCCGACGAGCTCGGGGCGGGCTCGATGACCGGGCTGCCGATCATCGAGACGAAGGCGAATGACGTCTCCGCCTACATTCCGACCAACGTGATCTCCATCACCGACGGCCAGATCTTCCTGCAGTCCGACCTCTTCAACGCGAACCAGCGTCCCGCGGTCGACGTCGGCATCTCGGTGTCCCGCGTCGGTGGCGACGCCCAGGTGAAGTCGATCAAGAAGGTCTCCGGAACGCTGAAGCTCGAGCTCGCACAGTACCGCGCACTCGAGGCGTTCTCGATGTTCGCCTCCGACCTCGACGCGGCATCCCGCCGCCAGCTCGATCGCGGTGCGCGCCTGACCGAGCTGCTCAAGCAGCCGCAGTACTCGCCGTTCCCGGTCGAGGAGCAGGTGGTCTCCATCTGGGCGGGCACCAACGGCAAGCTCGACGAGGTGCCGGTGGAAGACATCCTTCGCTTCGAGTCCGAGTTCCTCGACTTCCTGCGTCGCACGACGACCGTTCTCGACACGCTTCGCGACACGAACGTGCTCGACGACGAGACCGTCGCCACTCTCGAGCGTGAGATCGACATCTTCAAGCTCGAGTTTCAGACGAGCGCCGGCCACTCGCTGATCGAACCGGGCAGCGAGCGCTACGAGGCGATCGAAGAAGAGGAAATCGACCAGGAGAAGATCGTCACCGGGCGTCGCTGAGCGACGCATCCGACGAGCTGACACCCAGACAGGAGTCCCATGGCAGCGCAACTTCGGGTCTACCGGCAGCGCATCCGCTCTGCCCAGACGACGAAGAAGATCACCCGCGCGATGGAGCTGATCTCGGCGAGCCGCATCTACAAGGCGCAGGCTCGCGTGCAGGAGTCGGCCCCGTACACGCGGGCGGTCACCCGCGCCGTTGCGGCCGTCGCCGCTCACTCCAACGTGAAGCACCTGCTCACGACCGAGGCGGAGAACGTGCGCCGCGCGGCGATCGTGATCTTCTCCTCCGACCGCGGCCTCGCCGGTGCGTTCAACTCGCAGGTCATCCGTGAGGCGCTCGAGCTCGAGTCCCTGCTCACCGAGCAGGGCAAGGAGGTCGTGTTCTACCTGGTCGGGCGCAAGGCGGTCGGGTTCTTCGCGTTCCGAAAGCGGGAGAGCGTACGCGACTGGGTCGGGATCACCGACGCACCGACCTTCGACAACGCACTGGAGATCGGCAGCGAGCTGGTCGAGGCGTTCACGAAAGACACCGACGAGGGCGGCGTCGACGAGATCCACATCGTCTACAACCGGTTCGTGAGCATGCTGGTGCAGACGCCCCGCGTCGTACGCCTGCTACCGCTCGAACTCGTTGAGGGCATCGAAGAGGTCGAAGACAAGTCGATGCTCCCGCTCTACGATTTCGAACCGGATGCCGACACCGTGCTCGACGCGCTGCTTCCCGCTTACATCCACAGCCGCCTGTACAACGCGCTGCTGGAGTCGGCGGCGGCGAAGCACGCGGCCACCCAGAAGGCCATGAAGGCCGCGAGCGACAATGCCGACAAGCTCATCACCAACTACACACGCCTGGCGAACAACGCACGACAGTCGGAGATCACGCAGCAGATCTCCGAGATCGTCGGTGGCGCCGACGCACTGGCTTCCCAGTAGCACTGGCCTCCCAGTAGACGTCTGACGACGAAACAGAGAGAGAAAGAAATGACACCGACAGCCACCGCCGAGAACGAGGCCGCGGTAGCGGAGACGACGCCGGGCGTCGGCCGCATCGCGCGCGTCACGGGTCCCGTCGTCGACATCGAGTTCCCGCACGATTCGATTCCCGAGATCTACAACGCGCTCAAGACGACGATCAACTTCACCGGCGACGAGGAGGAGGCGCACGAGATCACACTCGAGGTCGCCCAGCACCTCGGCGACGACCTCATCCGCGCCATCGCGCTGAAGCCCACCGACGGTCTCGTGCGCGGCCAGGAGGTGCGCGACACGGGTGCCGCCATCTCGGTCCCCGTGGGAGACGTCACACTCGGTCACGTCTTCAACGTGACCGGAGAAGTGCTCGACCTCGAGCCCGGCGAGAAGATCGAGATCACCGAGCGCTGGCCCATCCACCGCAAGTCCCCTGCCTTCGACCAGCTCGAGTCGAAGACCACGATGTTCGAGACCGGCATCAAGGTCATCGACCTCCTCACGCCGTACGTACAGGGTGGAAAGATCGGCCTGTTCGGCGGTGCCGGCGTCGGCAAGACCGTGCTCATCCAGGAGATGATCCAGCGCGTCGCCCAGGATCACGGCGGTGTCTCCGTCTTCGCCGGCGTCGGTGAGCGTACCCGTGAGGGCAACGACCTCATCCACGAGATGGAGGAGGCCGGCGTCTTCGACAAGACCGCACTGGTCTTCGGCCAGATGGACGAGCCGCCGGGGACGCGTCTGCGCGTCGCGCTGTCCGCCCTGACCATGGCGGAATACTTCCGCGACGTTCAGAAGCAGGACGTGCTGCTGTTCATCGACAACATCTTCCGCTTCACGCAGGCGGGTTCCGAGGTGTCGACGCTGCTCGGCCGCATGCCTTCCGCTGTGGGCTACCAGCCGAACCTGGCCGACGAGATGGGTGTGCTGCAGGAGCGCATCACCTCGACGCGCGGTCACTCGATCACCTCGCTGCAGGCCATCTACGTGCCCGCCGACGACTACACCGACCCGGCGCCGGCGACGACGTTCGCGCACCTGGACGCCACGACGGAGCTCTCCCGTGAGATCGCGTCGCAGGGTCTCTACCCGGCGGTCGACCCGCTGGCCTCCACCAGCCGCATCCTCGACCCGCGCTACCTGGGTGAGGATCACTACCGCGTCGCCACGACCGTGAAGCAGATCCTGCAGAAGAACAAGGAGCTGCAGGAGATCATCGCCATCCTCGGTGTCGATGAGCTCAGCGAGGAAGACAAGGTCACCGTCTCGCGCGCACGTCGCATTCAGCAGTTCCTGTCGCAGAACACCTACATGGCGAAGAAGTTCACCGGCGTCGAGGGTTCCACGGTGCCGCTGAAGGAGACCATCGAGTCGTTCGACGCGATCTGCCGCGGTGACTTCGATCACGTCGCCGAGCAGGCGTTCTTCAACGTCGGCCCGATCTCCGACGTCGAGGAGAAGTGGGCGAAGATCCAGAAGGAGAACGGCTGACCATGGCGACCATCAAGGTCAGCGTCGTCTCGGCCGATCGGGAGATCTGGTCGGGCGATGCGTCGATGGTCGTGGCGCGAACCACGGTCGGGGAGGTGGGAATCCTCCCCGGCCACACGCCGCTGCTCGGAACGCTTGCCGAGGGCGAGGTACGCATCACGCTTCCCGGCGGGGAGCGGCTCGTCGCCAGTGCCGCGGACGGCTTCGTGTCGTTCGAGAACAACGAGCTGACCGTGCTCGCGGGCAAGGCCGAGCTGGTCTGACGAGGGATTCGCACCAGCGCGTTCCACGCAAGGCAGGGAGGGGGCCGAAGTGGCATCGGCGACGGTTGAACGGCAGTTCGGAGAAATCCGGGTACCGGCACTGGTGGTGATGGCCGGTCTGCCCGGCGCAGGCAAGTCGACGATCGCCGAAGTGGTGAGCGCGCGGCTGAGCGCGACCATCGTGTCCGTAGACCCGATCGAGTCCGCCATCCTGCACGCCGGCATCGACGCCGATCAGCCGACCGGGCTCGCCGCATACCTCGTGGCGGAGACCCTCGCAGAGCAGGTGCTGATGTCGGGACACAGCGTCATCGTGGATGCCGTGAACGCCGTGGAGCCCGCACGTCTGCAGTGGCGCGATCTCGGGCTGCGTGCCGATGTGCCGCTGCGAGTGATCGAGGTGGAGTGCTCCGATCCCGAACTGCACCGTACGAGGCTGGAGAAGCGGGTGCGCAACCTGCCGCACTTCGAGGAACCGTCGTGGCGCGCCGTCGAACAGAGCCTGGAGGACTACCAGCCGTGGAAGGGGGAGTGCGCGGAGTTGCCGCGCATCACGCTGGATACCGCGAACCCCCTCGGACAGAACGTCGAGGCCGCCATCCGGTTCCTCGCGCCGTGAGCCAGGGACCCGGCGTGGTCACGAGCCATCGTGACCTTGGCACGTTGCGCGCACGCGCTACGACAGCGGCGTCCGGCGCTCCGTGCTGATTCTGCTGCCGCCGTCCGAGTCCAAGCGCGCCGGCGGCCGAGGACGCGCGCAGCTCGAGCTGGCGAAACTGCGGTTCCCCGAGCTGCTTGCTGAGCGCGATCAGACTGCTCGAGCGCTCGTGCGCGTTGCAACCAGTGGCGATCGGGAAGAGGTGGCGAAGGCGCTCGGCATTCCGCGAACGCTGGTCGACGAGCTCGACACGAACGCCGTCCTTTTCGACGCGCCCGTGATGCCGGCGATCGACCGCTACACGGGGGTGCTCTACGACGCACTGGATGCCGCAAGCCTGCCACAGGAGGCGCGCCGCCACCTCGGCCGCACCACGGCTATCCACTCGGCCGTGTTCGGCCCGGTCGGAGCGCTCGACCGTATTCCGGATTACCGGATGTCGGCCACGTCGCGGCTGCCAGGCATCCGTCTTCGCTCGCTGTGGGCATCCGCCGTCACCGCGGCGCTGGGACAGGTCGCGGGCCCGATCATCGACCTGCGCTCGGAGGGATATGTGGCGCTCGGGCCGGTGGATGATCGCGACGATGCGGCCTTCGTGCGGGTCGTCACCGAAGGACCGGACGGCACGCGTCGTGCGTTGAACCACTTCAACAAGCACGCGAAGGGCACCTTGGTGCGTGCCTTCGCGCTGGAGCGGCCGCGCGTTCGCTCCGTGCACGGGTTCATGGAGTGGGCTCGTTCGGTCGGGTTCCGGATGGAATCCGCAGCCAATCGTGAGGTCCTGCTGGTGGCCGACTGAGTTAGGATCGACTATGTGCCAGCGGGGGTCGGCACGTTCACACGCGGCGACGCCCATTGGGACGACAGGGTGACAATCAGGGCGCTCGCAGCGGCCTCGGAAGCCTCTTCAACACGCGGGCGAACGCAATACCGTCGGGTCGGCGAATGAGGTCGGCGCGCGTCCCCTCCGTGCGCCAGAGTGGTCGTTCACGGTGCGATGATCGGGTTTCTGATCGCCTGCGGTCGGGCAAGTGCGATACCGGTCACCACGAGGCACACCGTAAGGACCACCGGATCTCCGCCGGCCCGGCCTACGCAGGTGCCGGGCACGACCTGCCGGGCACCACCGTCCGGCACTCGAATCGCTTGCCGCAGCGCGCGCCCACTACTTCCCGGAGCCCTCGGCGACGGCGGCGCGCCAGCATCCCCTCAGATGGTCGTCCACGAGACCAGCCGACTGCATGAGCGCGTACATCGTGGTCGGGCCGACGAACCGGAACCCGAGTGCGCGCAATCGACGACTCAGGGCTGTCGACTCCGGTGTGACCGCGGGCACGTCGCTCATCGACTCGGGCACATCGGCTCGGGAATCGTTGGGTGCGAACGACCAGATGAGGTCGCTCAGCGGCTGCTCCAGAGCGGCGGTTGCGCGGGCGTTGGCGATGGTCGCCTCGATCTTGCCGCGATGACGGATGATCGCCGCGTTCTGCAGCAGTCGTTCGACGTCGTCTCCCGTCATCGCGGCGACCTGCTGCACGTCGAATCCGTGGAACGCCTCCCGGAACGCCGGCCGGCGCAGCAGGATGGTGCGCCAGGAGAGCCCGGCCTGAAATCCCTCCAGGCAGATCTTCTCGAAAAGGGCGCGGTCGTCGCACAGCGGAGTGCCCCACTCCTCGTCGTGGTAGCGCTGATACTCGAGATCGGCGCCCACCCACGCGCATCGTGCTATGCCGTCGTCGCCGACGAGCACGTCGCCTCGCCTCTTGGGTGCTGGAGCATCCGTCATGCCAGCAAGCCTCGGCGGCGCGCTGCCCTGCACGGCTTCTTCGGTGTCGCTCATGCGGCGAGGGTTATCCCTTCGTGCTCGAGGAGCCAGAGCTTCGTCGGAATGCCTTGACCGCCGCTGTAGCCCGTGACGCGGCCGTCCGCGCCCAGTACGCGATGGCATCCGATGAAGAGAGGTATGGGGTTCGAGCCTATTGCCCCGCCGACGGCCCGGCCGGCCGTGGCCTTGCCCACCGCCATGCCGAGCTCGCCGTAGGTGATGTGCTCGCCCCAGCCGACATCGCGCAGCCGGTCCCACACGGCTCGCCGGAACGGCGTGCCGTCCGGCGCAAGCGGAACGTCGAACGTGCGGCGCTTCCCGGCGAAGTATTCGTCGAGTTGGTCGCGTGCCGCCTGGAGCACGTCGTCGGGGTGCTCGGGAATGTGGTCGCGGGGAAGAGCGCCGTCGCGCTCGATGCTCAGCGAGGTGACGGCGGATCCATCGGAGAGGAGCTCGAGCCTGCCGATCGGGCTCGGCATGCGAAGAAGGTATGCGTCCATGACTCGACGGTACGCACGGCATCCGACACACGCGGTGCCGGGAGGGGCTGCGGTGGATGCATCCTCGATTCGGGTACGTGGGGAGGGAGAGACCTAGAATTCCCCCGTGGTACTCCTGGATGTCATCTCTCTCGTCGTCGCGCTCGTGGCGATCGCGTTCGCGGTGGTCGCCCTTGTGCGGGCACGAACGGCGGAGGAACGTGCGGCGGCCGCGGCATCCGGTGTCGCTCGCGCCGAGACCAATGCGCAAGCCGCAGCGGCCGGACTCGAGCAGCTCGAGACGAGGGTGGTCCAGGGCAGGCAGGATGCGGCGAACGCCGCGCAGCAAGCGGCCCGCGCCGCGCAGGCGGCTGCGGCGGCCCAGGCTGCTGCAGCCGCAAGCCGTCGTGAGGCCGAAGCGGCATCCGACAAGGCGGAACACGCCGAGGCCGAGGCGGCCCGCATCCAGGCGAGCGCTCTGACCGGCGGCGTGCCGGCGGCAGCAGCGTCGTCGCGCGAGCAGGCACCCGGTCGCGCGACCGTGCAGCGTGCGGAGGACCACGACGTCGCAGGAGGCGGGGGATCCACCGAGCGGGTCGTGCAGGTGTCATGGCAACTCGAGCGCGTACGCAATTCGACCTGGGCCCTGCGGAACACGGGCCTCGCGAAGGCGCGCGATGCCCTGTTGTCCGACGTCACCGTCCCGCCGAAGTATGTGCGACCCGACGAGGTGATCCCGCGTGACGTCGACCGCGACGACGTGCTGCAGTTCCGCGTCATGGCGGGCCGGGGAGCCCCGCCGCCACGCATCCGCGTCACCTGGCGGGAGGGCGCCGGATCGCCCGCGTACTCCCGCGAGTTCACCGTGCTGACGGCATCCTGAATCATCATCGCGTTGCGGAGTGAGCGCGCACTCAGTTAGCATCTCCGCGTGCCGAAGATACCGAATCGCGCCAGCCCGCTGCCCCCAGAGGAACGCAAAGCGTCGATCATCGACGCCGTGATCCCCGCCATGATCGAGCACGGCGCGGCGCTGACCTCGCGTCAGATCGCTGAGGCCGCCGGCGTCGCCGAGGGGACCATCTTCCGGGTGTTCGGCGACAAGGAGACGCTTCTGCGGGAAGCGGCCGACGTCTACCTCGACTCTGCGCCGGTACGGGCGAGCATCGCCCAGATCGACCCCAGCCTGCCGCTGGAGGCGAAGGTCGGTCGCATCCTGCACGTGTTGCGGCGACGATTCCACGGCGTGATCAGCATCATGTCGGCGATCGGGTACACCGGATCAGAGCCGCCGCACCTGCGGAACCGCAAGCCCGAGCAGAAGTGGGAGTACGCGTCCACCGTGGCGCGACTCATCGAGCCCGAGCTCGACCGGCTGAACGTGCCGGCTGAGCACGTCGCACCGTTCATCCGCATCGTCGCGTTCGCGATGTCCGTTCCCGGGTTCACGGTGGAGCCCTCGTTCGACGACGACACGCTGACCCGCCTCATCGTCTACGGCATCGCAGGCGGCACGACGGCCGGCGACGAGGATGCCGTGCGCGAGCGGGCGGCGGACGCCCTCGTCGCCGACAGCGCCGGGACTGCACAGACCTAACGAAAGGGCCCCTTCATGTTGATGCGATTGCTCGTGCGGTACCTGCGCCCGCACTGGCCGCTGCTGGCCGCCGTCGTGGTGTTCCAGCTGCTGCAGTCGTTCGCCTCGCTGTACCTGCCCACCCTGAACGCCGACCTCATCGACAAGGGCGTCATCAAGGGCGACACCGGCTACATCCTGGCCAACGGAGCGTTCATGCTTGTCGTCACGCTGGGGCAGGTGATCTGCAACATCGTGGCCGTGTACTTCGGCGCGAAGGCGTCGATGCGACTCGGCCGCGACCTGCGCGGCGCGCTCTTCTCCCACGTCGGCGAGTTCTCCGAGCGCGAGGTCACGAAGTTCGGCGCGCCGTCGCTGATCACCCGCAACACCAACGACGTGCAGCAGGTGCAGATGCTGGTGCTCATGACGTGCACCCTGCTCGTGTCGGCGCCCATCCTCTGCATCGGAGGCATCGTGCTCGCGATCCAGCAGGACTTCGGGATGTCCTGGCTCATCGCGGTCAGCGTGCCCATCCTGCTGATCTGCGTCGTGCTGATCATCTCGCGCATGGTGCCGCAGTTCCGCAAGATGCAGAAGCGCATCGACCAGGTGAACCGGGTGCTGCGCGAACAGCTGTCAGGCATCCGTGTCGTGCGCGCATTCGTTCGCGAGAACATCGAGCGCGACCGGTTCAAGTCGGCGAACGACGAGGTCACCGAGACGGCGCTGAGGGCCGGCCGCCTGATGGCGCTGATGTTCCCGACCGTGATGCTCGTGCTGAACCTCTCCAGCGTGGCAGTGATCTGGTTCGGCGCGTTCCGCATCGACGACGGGTCGCTCCAGGTGGGCACGCTGACCGCGTTCCTCAGCTACCTCATGCAGATCCTGATGGGCGTCATGATGGCGACGTTCATGTTCGTGATGGTTCCGCGCGCCGCAGTGTGCGCCGAGCGCATCGGCGAGGTGCTGAACACGGAGTCGACGGTGAAGGCATCCGAGAATCCGATCACCGAGCTGCGGGAGCAGGGCACGGTGGAATTGTTCGAGGTGGGCTTCGCCTACCCAGGTGCCGAGGATCCGGTGCTCAGCGACCTCAACGTGCGCATCGAGCGGGGGCAGACGGTCGCGATCATCGGCTCTACGGGCTCCGGCAAGACGACGCTGATCAACCTGCTGCCGCGGCTCTTCGACGCCACGAGCGGCTCGGTCCTGATCGACGGGGTCGACGTCGCCGAGCTCGACCCTGACGCGCTGTGGGCCCGCATCGGGCTGGTGCCGCAGAAGCCGTACCTGTTCTCCGGCACCGTGGCATCCAACCTTCGGTATGGAAAGCCGGACGCCACCGACGACGAGCTCTGGCGCGCGCTCGAGATCGCGCAGGCGAAGGACTTCGTGCAGGCGATGGACGGCGGACTCCAGGCCGAGATCGCTCAGGGTGGCACGAACGTCTCCGGCGGGCAGCGGCAGCGACTCGCCATCGCCAGGGCGCTCGTCAAACGTGCGGAGATCTACGTGTTCGACGACTCGTTCTCGGCGCTCGACCTGGCAACGGATGCCCGTCTGCGGCGAGCGCTGCGCGAGAAGGAGAGAGGTGCCACGTTCGTGATCGTGGCGCAGCGTGTCTCGACGATCACCGACGCCGACCAGATCCTGGTGCTGGAGAACGGACGGATAGTCGGAGCCGGCACGCACGATGAGCTGTTGCAGACATCCGAGACGTACGCGGAGATCGTGTCGTCGCAGTTGACGGCGGAGGAAGCGGCATGAGTGAGACGAAGACCACGCAGCGCGTTCCGATGCCCAGGCGCGGCCCGGGCGGCGGTGGTCCGTTCGGCGGCGCGGGGATGCCCGCGCAGAAGGCGATGAACTTCGGGCCGAGCGCCAAGCGGCTGCTGCGCAGGCTCCGACCCGAAGCCGCGTGGCTCGTCGTTGTGATCCTGCTCACCGTGGTGAGCGTGACGTTCAGCGTGCTCGGACCCAAGTTGCTCGGCGAGGGCACCAACATCATCGTCGCCGGGTTCATCTCCAAGAGCCTGCCGGCGGGCGTCAGCCAGGCGCAGGTGCTGGAGGGCATGCGCAGGAACGGGCAGGGGCAATTGGCGGACATGCTCAGCGGCATGCACCTGACCCCTGGGCACGGGATCGACTTCACAGCGCTGTCGCACGTGCTGATGATCGTGCTGGCGCTCTACGTGTTCGCGTCGGTGTTCAGCTGGCTGCAGGCGTACATCCTGAACGGTGTCACGATGCGCACGGTGTACCGGCTGCGCAGGGACGTGGAGGAGAAGATCCACCGGCTGCCGCTGAAGTACTTCGACTCGATGCCGCGAGGTGAGCTGCTCAGCCGCGTCACCAACGACATCGACAACGTGCAGCAGAGTTTGCAGCAGACGATGAGCCAGCTGGTCACCTCGGTGCTCACGGTCGTCGGCGTGCTGGTGATCATGTTCGTGATCTCGCCGTTGCTGGCCGCCATCGCGCTGGTCTCGATCCCGCTCACACTGCTCGTCACGATGGTGATCGCCAAGCGGTCGCAGAAGATGTTCGTCGCGCAGTGGCGCGAGACCGGCGCGTTGAACGCGCAGATCGAGGAGACGTACACCGGTCACGCCATCGTGAAGGTGTTCGGTCGTCAGCGGGAGGTGAACAAGCGGTTCGACGAGAAGAACGATGAGCTCTACCGGGCGAGCTTCGGCGCTCAGTTCGTGTCGGGCATCATCATGCCGTCGATGCAATTCGTCGGGAACCTCGTGTATGTCGGAATCGCTGTGGTCGGCGGCTTGCAGGTGGCGGCAGGCGTCATCCAGATCGGCGATGTGCAGGCGTTCATCCAGTACTCGCGCCAGTTCACGCAGCCGCTGGCGCAGCTGGGGTCGATGGCCAACCTGCTGCAGTCCGGCGTGGCCTCCGCCGAGCGTGTCTTCGAGTTGCTGGATGCCGACGAGCAGTCACCGGATGCGAGTGCGCCCGCGGCGGTGGCCGAGACGAAGGGGCGCCTCGAATTCGAGGACGTGTCGTTCCGGTACCTCGAGGACAAGCCGCTCATCGACGACCTGTCGCTGGTCGCGGAGCCGGGACAGACCGTGGCGATCGTGGGACCGACCGGAGCGGGCAAGACCACTCTCGTGAACCTCATCATGCGGTTCTACGAGGTGGACTCCGGCCGCATCACGCTGGACGGCACGAACATCACCTCGCTCACCCGGCGGGAGCTGCGCAGCCGCATCGGCATGGTCTTGCAGGACACCTGGCTGTTCGCCGGCACCATCCGCGACAACATCGCGTACGGTCGCCCGGATGCGACAGAGGACGAGATCGTCGAGGCGGCCCAGGCCAGCTACGTCGACCGGTTCGTGCGCTCGCTGCCTGACGGCTACGACACGGTGCTCGATGACGATGCCAGCAACATTTCAGCGGGCGAGAAGCAGCTGCTGACCATCGCGCGGGCGTTCCTCGCCCGGCCGAGCGTGCTCATCCTCGACGAGGCGACGAGCTCGGTCGACACGCGCACCGAGCTTCTCGTGCAGAAGGCGATGAGCGCGCTGCGGCAGGGGCGCACGAGCTTCGTCATCGCGCACCGGCTCTCCACGATCCGCGATGCCGACCTCATTCTGGTGATGGAGGCCGGCCAGATCGTCGAGCAGGGTACGCACGCTGGGCTGCTCGCCGCCGGCGGCGCCTACTACTCCCTGTACAACGCGCAGTTCGCCGGGGCCGTCACCGACGAGGCCTAGCAACCGAGTACCACCGGCTCCCGTCCTCCACAGGCGGCAGCAGATCGCCGCAGTGCACGGATGCCCGTGGTCGCCCGCCGCGCGCATCCGCCGCACGCGACGCTGGTCGCCATGCCCGAACGCATCGTCGCCATCGACTCTCTCGATCTTCTGTCCCATGTTCCGGAGCTCATCGGATTCGCGCCCGAACGCAGCCTGGTGCTGATCACGATGCGCGGATCCACGACGAGCGGAACGCTGCGGGTGGATCTGCCAGGTGGATCAGCACGTGCCGGGCATCCGCCGAGGCAGAGGGAGCTGGCCGAGTATGCGACCACTGTCGTCGGAATGGCGTGCCGCGTGCGCGGGGCGGACGCCGTGCTGCCGATCGTCTTCACCGACGACTCGTGCTCCGCGGGAACGCCGCACCCGGAGCTGTTCGCGCAGCTGCGCTCGGCCGCTGCCGTCGCAGGACTCACCGTGCGGGACGCGCTGTTCGTGGCAGCGGACGGCTGGGGCCACGAGAGCGGCGGGCCCCCGCGCCCCAGAGACGAACTGGACGTCGCGTGGCGGCTGCGGCGACTCGACCCGGACTGCCTGCCGGTGCACGAACACCCCGAACGAGAGGCGGTGCTGCCGGGGGTCGATCCCCGGCAGCTGGAGCGCACCGAAATCGCTCTCGATGCCCTCCGAGGCGAGAAACGGATGCCCGACCCGATCTGGTTCGCCGAGTTCAGCGCCCGCTGGATGCCGACCGCGATCGGCCCGGCCTCGGCCGCGCTCACTGCCCACGTGCTCGGCGATGCCCGATGCAGGGATACCGTTCTCTTCACGTGGATGTGGGGGAGGGCGACAGGGCGACGCGCGTTGCGTTTCCAGGAGGACTGCGGTCGCGGCGCACCCGCTGTGGATGAGGAGATCGCCTTGGCGCTCGTCGGCCTCGGCAGCATGCCGAGGCCGAGTGCACAGGGAGCGCGGCGCGGTATCGAGCTCCTCCGTCAGGTCGCGGCCCGGTTGCCGGTGCCCGAGCGCGGTGCGTGCCTGGCATCGCTTGCCTGGCTGAACTGGGCGCTCGGTCGCGGATCCGTGGCCGGCGAGTACGTGCGTAGCGCCCGCCGGGCGGATCCCGGGTACCCGTTCGCACGTCTCGTGGAGACGATGCTCGAAGCCGGCGCGCTGCCCGAGTGGGCGTTCACCGACCGGGAGACGCCAGAATGAGACGAAGCAGCGTACGGGGCAGGGGAGGGACACGTGGCGCAGGGGCAGCCGTTCGGACGTCATCGGGGGTTCGTGCACGCGACGGCCCCCCGTCGCCCTGAGGACGACTGGGTAGTGGTCGTCGGCGAGTCGTTCGTGGCCCTCATCGAGGCGGCACCGGGCGAACGCGGCATCGAATCGCTCACTGCACTAACGGGAGCTGCCGAGACGGAGCTGGAACGGGTGGTGTCGGCCATCCCGGTGGGCGAGAACGGCGTCGACTCCTTCGCCGTCGTGCATTTCGACGCCGATGGCGTCGACGGCTGGCAGATCACCGCCGTCGCCCGGGGCCGTGCAGTGGTCGATGTCTATTCCGTCGGCGGCGCGCGCCGGTTCTCGTCGTCGGGGATGCAGCCGTGGCTCATCGCGACGTTCCGCGACGTCGTCGCCGTGGAGCTCGGCGGTCCGGCCCGGCGGTTCGACAGCGTCGTGCGAGTGACGCCGGGAGCGTTGCCCATCGGTATCGGAACGGCGAACGTGGGATCCGTGCTGTGGTCCCTCGCTGCACCGGAGCGGACGGTCGTCGCCGAGCCGGAGCAAGGCGACGATGCCGGTGCCCGGTATGCGAGGCCTCCTGCTGCGCTCGATGAGGACACAGTACGTCGACCGCCGGTCTCTGCGCCTCCGGGGGTCGACGAGGAGACCGTGCAACGCAACAGCGGGCTTCATCGTGCCGCACCTCAGGGCGAGCGAGGGGGCGATGCGAGGGCGCTGCGGGAATCGCGGAGGGCTCCCGGAATCCGAAACGAACCGGACGAGCGCACCATCGAACGGGCATCCCTCTTCCGGCCCCCGCCGGCCCCACTTGCGCCGGCGGATCCGCAGCCGACGCCTATGGCCGGAACCGAGCATCCGCAGGCACTGCTGACCGGCGTAGCGCCAGCGCTGCTGCAGGAGACTCCGGTCGCCGTCGGCGTGGCATCGGCAGAGGGGAGCGACGAGAGCGGTCGAGTGCTGGTGGGCATCCGAGGGCTCGAGCAGATGCCGCTCGATCGCCCCATCGTGTTCGGCCGGCGGCCGGTTTCGACCCGGCGTTCGGGTGCAGACTCCGTGCTGGTGGCCGTGTCGTCACCTGGTCAGGAGATCTCGGCGTCGCACGTGCGAATCGAACGAGCCGGGCGCGTCGTGGTGGTCACCGACCTGAGGTCCAGGAACGGCACCCGCGTGAGCATCGACGGCCGGCGAGCCCGAAAGCTGCGCCCAGGAGAATCGTTCGCGGTGCCCGGCCACGCCGCAGTCGAGATTGGCGACGGGACTATCATCGACATCACCCCCGTAGGCTTGATCCCGTGATTCGTCGATGTGCGAACCCGCCCGATGCGTCAGTAATGGAGCACGGCCTCAGAAGGCGACCAGGACCCGATCGCCATGCAGACACACCCGAGAGGATGCTCGCGTGACACAGATCGGGCGCAGCAGCAAGCGGCATCACATCGCCGTGCCCGGCAAGGACGCCCGGATCACCCTCACCTGGGCCGCCCTGACAGACAAGGGCTACCGGCGAGCAGTGAACGAGGACAGCCTCATCGCCAAGTCGCCCATCTTCGCCGTAGCCGACGGGATGGGCGGGCACAGCGCGGGCGATGTCGCCAGTGCAGCCGTCGTGAACAGGCTGTCGGAGCGGGTCTCCGCGCAGTTCGTCGACGAGCGCGCCATCGACTCCTCGCTTCGGGCAGCGGTCGCGGACATGGACAAAGGTGCAGGGCAGACCGAGCTCGGCACGGGAACGACGGTCACGGGTTTCGCGCTCACCCTGGCCGAGGGCGAGCCCAGCTGGCTCGTCTTCAACATCGGCGACTCCCGGGTGTACGAGCTGGAAGAAGGTGAGCTCCGGCAGCTCACGGTCGACCACTCGATCGTGCAGGAACTGCTCGACGCGGGAGCGATCACGCCCTCGGAAGCGGAGGTGCACCCGCACTCGAACGTGATCACGCGGGCAGTCGGGTTCAACGAGGACCCGGTTCCCGACTTCAGCCTTGTTCCCGTGGTGGCGGGAACGAGGCTGCTCGCCTGCTCCGACGGCCTCACCAAGGAACTGACCGAGCACGGCATCCGTCACTTCCTCACGGTCGGCACCAGTCCGCTCGATGCGGCTGGACAACTGATGGATGCCGCCCTCGGCAACGGCGGCCGGGACAACGTCACCGTCGTCGTCGTCGACGTGCTCGGCACCCCCGATGCGCCGGTGAACTCCCCGAGGCGAAGCGCAAGACGCCGCTGAGCGGACGGCACAGCGAAAGGACGAGACGTTCGCCGAGCCCTCGGCGGTGGCCCTCGTGGGCCGCCGACAATCCCTCGTGGGCCGCCTACAATGGTGCACGTTTCCCCGGCCGGGGACGATGACGACCGACGAGACGGGAGGCGCGCATGGCCACAAGGCTGCCCTCCGCCCCGCCCAACCTGCCGGGGTTCTCGTACGTTCGCGCGCTTGGCTCCGGCGGCTTCGCCGACGTCTTCCTCTACGAGCAGAACATGCCCCGCAGGCAAGTCGCCGTGAAGGTGCTGCTGGCCGAAGTGGTCACGCCCAGCGTGCGTGCCATGTTCCAGGCCGAGGCCAACCTCATGGCCCAGCTGAGCGCGCACCCGGCGGTGCTGACCGTGTATCAGGCGAGCGTGGCATCCGACGGTCGCCCCTACCTCGTGATGGAGCTGTGCTCTCCGGTGCTCAACCGGCGCTATCGCGCCGACCCGCTGAGCGTGCCTGAGGCGCTCGCCATCGGCATCAAGATCGCCGGCGCGGTCGAGACGGCGCACCGCGCCGGAGTGCTGCACCGTGATGTGAAGCCGTCGAACATCCTCACCACGGCATACGGGCATCCGGTGCTCTCCGACTTCGGCATCGCCGCGACCATAGGCGACGCCGAGCTGGCGGATGCCGTCGGGCTCTCCGTGCCCTGGTCCGCTCCCGAGGTGCTCACCGACGAGACGACGGGCACCGTGGCCAGTGAGGTGTGGGCGCTCGGCGCCACCGTGTACTCGCTCATCGCCGGACGGTCGCCGTTCGAGGTGCCGGGGACGGATAACTCCTCGGCTCAGCTGATCTCGCGCATCCAGCGCGCCAAACCGGAGCCGATCGGGCGTGAGGATGTTCCCGAACGGCTCGATGCGGTGCTGCGCCGTTCGATGTCGAAACGACCGGAGACACGACAGCACAGCGTTCTCGAGTTCATCCGCGACCTGCAATCCGTCGAGGCGGAGCTCGGATTCTCGCCGACGCCTGCCGACGTCGCCGCCGACGAATGGGTCGCGGCCGCTGTCGTGGACGACGAGGACCGAACGCGGATGAAAGGCGTGGCATCCGTGTCGCCGGAGCAACGTCGCAGGCGACGTCGCGAGGGCGATTCGCACACGGGCGAGCGTAGCGGGGCACGTCAGACCGGCACATCGACCAGTCGCCAGGTGCGCATGGGGGTGGGAGCGAGATGGCTGATCGTCGCGTGCGTCGTGCTCGGCGCGGCCTTCGTCGGCACGCTCTCATTCGTGCTCGTGCGGGCCGCGGCGCCCAGCGACATCCCCGTCGTGCGCAACATCGAGGGCCACGTGGCGGGCGGGTCGGTCGAGTTCAGCTGGCAAGATCCTGGTCTCGCGTCGGGTGACGAATACCAGGTGAGCGTCGATGGAGCGTCGCCGAGCCTGCAGCGCAGCACGACCTTCACGGTCGACTCCGCCGATCGGCGGGTGTGCCTCACCGTGACCGTGAACCGTTCGGGCCGCACGGGCGAGACGAGTGCTGCCAAGTGCGTCGACCCGGTGGGGCCCTCGTGAGCGCCAAGCTCATCGGTCTTGACCGCACCGCCGCCTTCCTGCGCCACCGGTTCCGTGCCCTGAGCGGGCGTCGCCGCACCACAGCGCTGACCGTGGTGGTCGGCGTCGTCGTCATCGCCCTCGTCGCCACCATCGCCGTCGTCTCCGGCGGGTTCGTGCAGCAGCGCATGGTGCTCGGCGACGCAGCGGTGTGGGTGACGAACTCCTCCAAGCAGCTTCTCGGACGCGCGAACACGCAGGTGAACGCGTTGAACTCGGCCGTGACGGCCGGTGACGAGTCGGTCGACGTCGCGCAACATGGCAAAGCCGTGCTGCTCGTCGACCGCAGCACCAACACCGTCTCCTCGGTCGACCCCGCGACGGTCACGGCAGGAAAGGCCGTCGCCCTTCCGCCGAAGGATGCCCAGGTCGGCATCGCGGGCTCGCGTGCCGTCATCCAGTCGCTGGCGACGGGACGCATCTGGCTGGTGCCTCTGACCGACCTGCAGTCATACACATCGGCATCCACTCCGACCATCGACCTCGGAAGCCGGGTCATCACCTCGCTCACACCCGACGGCACGCTGTTCGCGTACTCGCAGCAGGCCGGGACCGTGTACCGGATCGACGCTGCCACCGGTGACAGCGTCGCCCAGACCTGGCGTATCGGCCCGCTCACGAAGCATCAGTCGGCCGCCGACGTGCAGCTCACGTCCGTGGGAGGCAGGTGGGCGCTGTACGACGACTCGGCACGTGTAGTGCGCACGCCCGACGGTGCCAGAACGCTGCCAGCGGCGGTGGGCGACCAAGGGGTGCTGGCGCAGGCATCCGACGCGGATGTCGACCTCACGATCGCGTCGGACTCCGGCGTCTACCTGGTGCCCGGCAGCGGCGACGTGCGACGCGCTCTACAGGGCGACTTCGGCACTGCAGCCGCGCCGGTGTGGGTGAACGGATGCCTGTACGCGGCATGGGACACCGGCCAGACATGGCGCTCCTGCACCGGCGAAGCGGGACGCACCGGCGCCCTCGCCCAGGTGCGTCCCGGCGCGGAACTCGCTTTTCGCGTCAACGACGGCACCGTTGTGCTCAACGACACGGTGCACGGAACGTCGTGGTCGGTTCAGCACGGCAATGGCGTCATCGACAACTGGGCGGACTTCGCCAAGCAGAACGACCAGACACGGCAGACCGAGGAGAACACCGAAGACAAACCGCCGACCTATGAGAAGACGCAGGAACCGCCCGTCGCCGTCGACGACCAGTTCGGTGCCAGGCCCGGTGTGACGACCCCGCTCCCGGTGCTCCTGAACGACTACGACCCGAACGGCGACGTGCTCGTCATCGACTCGTTCACACCGGTGCCGCAGGCGACCGCTCGCATCCAGCGCACCGCGGACGACCAGGAGTTGCAGATCACCCTGCCCGCCGATGCGCACGGTCAGATCGACTTCGACTACACGATCAGCGACGGCCGAGGGGGAGAGGCGAACGCGCACGTCATGGTGACGGTGCGGCAGCCGAACGAGAACTCACCGCCCGTGCAGGCGCGCAGCACGAAGGCGACCGTGGCTGCCGGGGGGCGGGTCTCCACTCAGGTGCTCGGTGACTGGTACGACCCGGACGGCGACCCGTTCTACCTCACGTCAGCCTCCACGGCGTCTCCGAACACGGTGACGTTCACGCCGCAGGGCACGGTCACGTTCACAGATGCAGGCAAGGGCGGGAGCCTGCAGTCCGTGGCCCTGACCATGTCGGACGGGCGGTCGGAAGCGCACGGGACTCTCACCGTCACCGTACGGCCGCCGACGGATGTTCCGATCATCGCGGAACCGTTCGTCGCGACGGTGGTGACGGGGGGCGAGATCACCATCTCGCCGCTCGACCACGTGCGCGGCGGCGTGGGACCCGTGCGGCTGGCATCCGTGCCGGAGAAGCCGGACGTGACGCTGAGCCCGAACTTCGACGAGGGCACGTTCGGGTTCACGTCCGACTCGGCAGGCAGCCACTACGTCGAGTACACCGTGACCGACGGCTCCACGACCGCCACCGGGGAGGTGCGCGTCGTGGTGACGATGCCGCAGGATGCAGGCGACACTCCGGTCACGGTTCCGCACACCGCGTTCATCGAGCAGCAGACCTCTCAGGAGGTGGACGTGCTCGCCACGGACTTCGATCCGGCAGGCGGGGTTCTCCTGATCACCGCCGCACAATCACCGGCTGCCGCGCAGGGCGTTCGCGTGGAGGTGCTGGAGCAGCGCATCCTGCGCATCACGCTGACCGGTCCGCTCGATGGCCCGGTCTCGTTCGGCTACACGGTGAGCAACGGAACGGCGCAGGCCCAGGGCACGGTGCGCGTCATCGAGATACCACGGCCGGCCGTGCGGCAGCCACCGGTCGCCAACCCAGACAGCGCAACCGTTCGCGTGGGCGACGCCATCGACATCCCCGTGCTCGACAACGACTCGCAGGCCGACGGAGACGATCTCACGCTCGATCCCGTGCTGCCGACACCGCTCCCGAAGGGCGCCGGGCTCCTCTTCGCGTCGGGCAACGAGTTGCGCTACCTGGCACCGGACAAGCCCGGAAACTACACCGCCGTCTATCGGGTCGACGACGCCGACGGGCAATGGGCGACGGCGCAGGTCACGATAGCGGTGCGCGAGCTCGACCTGCAGTCGAACCGCCCCCCGATTCCGCAGACCGTCACCGCGCGTGTGCTCGCGGGCAACACGGTGCGCATCCCCATCCCGCTGAACGGTGTGGACCCGGACGGCGACTCCGTCAAGCTCGTCGGACAGTCCACGAACCCGCAGAAGGGCGCCGTGACGCAGGTCGGGCCCGACTGGATCGAGTACCAGGCTGGCGACTACGCGGCAGGGACTGACACGTTCGACTACACACTCGTGGATGCCCTCGGTGCGCATGCGGACGGCACGGTGCGGGTCGGCATCGCCCCGCAGGACGGCGCGGCGCGCAACCCGGTCGCGGTGGAGGACCAGGTGACCGTTCGCCCTGGACGCACGGTCTCGGTGCAGGTGCTCGCGAACGACTCCGATCCCGACGGCAGCCCCCTGCACATCGCCTCCGTGCAGCGCACGTCGAACAGCATCGCCAAGGCGAAGATCTCGGGCAAGATCGTCAAGATCGTCGCCCCGCAGAAGGAAGGCCGGTACGGCTTCATCTATACGGTGCAGAACGACACCGGCGGATCCAGTTCCAACTTCCTCACGGTCGTCGTCAGCAAGAACGCGCCGCTGGCGCATCCGGTCGTCCAAGACACCGTGGTCGGGCTCTCCGACATCCTCGGGCGCTCGCAGATCATCGTGAACCCGCTCGCGAACGTGTTCTTCGCCGACGGGCCGGTCTCCAGACTGAAGCTCTCCATCGTGCCCGGCTTCGGCGACTCAGCCCAGGTGACCTCCGGCGATCACGTGCGGGTGCGCATCCAGGCGAAGTCGCAGATCATCCCGTTCAAGGTCGCGCATCCGGACGACGCAAGGGTGGCCTCGTACGGCTTCATCTGGGTGCCCGGCTACGAGGATGCGCTGCCGCAGCTGAAACCGGGAGCACCCAAGCTGACGGTGCCGAGCGAGAAGACGCTCGTCATCGACCTGAACGACTATGTGGTCGCGACCGGTGGCAAACACGTCAGGCTCACGGATGCCTCGCACGTGCATGCCACGCACTCCAACGGAGACAACCTGGTGCGTGACAACCACACACTGGTGTTCACCAGTGCCGCCAGGTACTTCGGCCCGGCATCCATCTCGTTCGAGGTGACAGACGGTTCGTCGGCAAGCGACCCGAAGGGCCACATCGCCACGCTCGCGCTGCCCATCACGGTGACGGCACGCGACAACCAGCCGCCCACGTTCACCGGGGCCCAGGTGGAGTTCGAGCCGGGGCAGCAGAAGACGCTCGACCTCACCAAGCTCACCAGATACCCGTACGCGAAGGACCAGGCGGAGCTGCAGTACCGCATCCTCGACCCCAAGCCCGACGGGGCATCCGCGTCGCTGCAGGGCCAGCAACTGACCATTCAGGTCTCCGACAAGACACCGAAGGGTACGCAGCTGAGCATTATCGTCGGAGTGCGCGACGCCGTGAACGACGGCAAGGCCGGCCGCATCGACATCACGGTCGTGCCTTCGACGAGACCGCTGGCCGTTCCTCAGCCCGACCAGGTGACGGCCAAACGTGGCGCGACCACGAGCGTCGATGTGCTCGCCAACGATCAGGCGACCAATCCGTTCCCCTCAACGCCGCTGACCGTGGTCGCAGTGCGCGGGGCATCCAGCGGCTCACTGCCGCAGGGAGTGCAGGTCACACCGAGCGCCGACAAATCACGGCTGACCGTGTCGGTCGCTCCGAACGCGCAACCGGTGGACACCACACTGCAGTATGAGGTCGCGGATGCGACGGGAGACCCTGCCAGGTACACCTGGGGCACGGTCACCATCTCGGTGGAGGACCGGCCCGATCCTGTGTCGAACGTGCGCATCGTGGGGGTCGGCGACCAGCAGATCACCGTCGCGTGGGATCCAGGCGCCGCCAACAACTCCCCGATCACCGGCTACACCGTCTCACTCGTGCAAGGCGCGAGCATCGTCGGCTCGACGGCCTGCAACGCCACCACGTGCATCGTGCAGACTCCGGGCAACGGACCGCAGAACTCCGTGCAGGTGCAGGTGACGGCGACGAATGCGATGGGGACGTCGGATGCCGTCGCCTACCCGGACCTCGTCTGGTCGAATGTCGTGCCCGCGGCCCCGACGGGGCTGACGGCGACGCCCGGCGACGGTTCGGCGCTCGTCACGTGGAACGCGCCGCCTCCCTCTGGAGGAGCCAGCGCAGTGACGCAATACCGGGTGACCGTAGGAAGCATCGTGCGGACCGTGTCGGCCGCAACGACCTCGTTGCGGGTCTCCGGTCTGACGAACGGTCAGCAGGTGGAGGTCACGGTGGCGTCGATGAATGACTTCTACGGGGCCCAGCCGATCTGGAACACAGCCGGACCCGTCACCGTTGTGCCTGCAGGAGCCCCGGTCTGGACCGGATCTCCGGGCGTCACCGCCAAGAACGATGCGAACGGCACGGTCACTGTCAGCTGGCAGGGGGTCGTCGACTCCAACGGGGCTTCGATCACCGGGTACTCGGTCTCCTGTGCAGGCGCGGTCGGTGCCGACACGACCTCTGTCGATTGCACGCTGCCGCCCGGCAGAGCCACCGATGTGACAGTGACGGCGACGAACGGCGTCGGGTCGACGACGTCGCCGGCCGTCTCCGCCACGCCACCCGCGCCGCCGCAGACCCCGACGAGCGTCTCGGTGTCAACAGCCGACCCCGGTAATGGCCAGTCGGGCCATTTCTGGCCGACCTTCAACGGCGTCTCGCCGACACCTCAGGCATCCGGGGGCGGATCGGTGTCATACCGGGTCAGCCTGGACGGCGGAAGCAGCTACCAGGTGCTGAGCCCCGGCAGCCTCATCCAGCCCAGCCAATACGGGGTCGCGCTGAAGGTGCGGGTCCAGGTGGCGGTGTCCTACCCGAACGGGGCGGTTCTGACGAGCGGATGGTCGCAGCCGGCGGATGCGGGCATGGCGGTCGACGCGACTCTCGCGGGCTACAAGTACGATTCCGTGACGCGCACGTTCAGCTGGACCGGGGCGCCCGCGGCCCCGCCGTACACCTCCGTCACCATTCTTTGCGACGGTGTCCTCGTACCGCCTTCGGCGAATTCCTGCACCTCAAAAGCTACGAGCCCGTCCCTTTCCGTTCGTGTCTACGCGAATGGAAAGCTCACGCCGTACGAGATGAATTACGCCGGACAATGACGATCCACGACCACGAGGAGAGCACCCGCATCATGACCGACGCGCCGACGACCGCGACGAAGCCGATCAGCCCGCTCACCGATGACCAGGCCGCCTGGTTCCAGAGCACCGTCGACGCCATCGTCTCCAACGTCGAACGGGTGCTGCTGGGCAAGACGCATGTCATCCGGCTGGCGGTCACGGCGCTGCTCAGCGAGGGCCACCTCCTGCTTGAGGACGTGCCGGGCACGGGCAAAACGTCGCTGGCGCGAGCGCTCGCAGAGACGATCTCGGGAACGAGCAGTCGCATCCAGTTCACCCCCGACCTGCTGCCAGGCGACATCACCGGTGTCGGGGTGTACGACCAGCGGGCTGGCGATTTCGAGTTCCACCCAGGTCCGGTATTCGCGAACGTCGTGCTCGCCGACGAGATCAACCGGGCGAGCCCGAAGACCCAGTCGGCGCTCTTGGAGGTGATGGAGGAGCGCCAGGTCAGCGTCGACGGCGTCACGCATCGCCTTGCGCCTCCGTTCATGGTCATCGCCACGCAGAACCCCGTAGAGCAGGCCGGAACGTACCGCCTGCCCGAGGCGCAGCTCGATCGCTTCATCATGAAGACATCCATCGGCTATCCCGATCACGCGTCGATGGTGCGCATCCTCGAAGGGGCCGACCACCCGGCGCACGACACCGTGCTTCCCACAGTGGTGATGGGCGAGATGGTGACCACCATGTCGAAGCTGGCCAGGGCCGTTCACGTCGACCCCGCCATCAACGACTACGTCTCGAAGCTCGTGGATGGCACACGCAATGCCGAGGAGGTGCGGCTCGGAGTCAGCGTGCGCGGTGGGCTCGCGCTCATCCGCACCGCGAAGACGTACGCGGCCGCGATGGGCCGCTCCTATGTGCTGCCCGACGATGTGAAGACACTGGCGGAGCCCGTGCTCTCGCACCGCATCGTGCTCGACACCGAGGCCGAGTTCGACGGCGTCACGCCGCAGAGCGTCGTGGCGGGTGTCGTTCTCGAGACGCCGCCGCCTCTGGATGGGACGGCCGTGTGACTTTCGACCACTCCGGCGGCGACACCGGGCTCGACAACGCGCGAACCCGGCTCGTCGGCGCGCGCGAAGGCAGACTTGCGGATGCCATCGTCACGGCCGTTCGGCTCTGGCGCACGTTCGCGAGTGGCTGCGCGCGTGCGTGGCGCCGCGTCAGTGAGGTGACGACCGTCACGGGCGTGTGTGTGGGCGCCGTGACGATCGCTGCGCTCATCGCCGGCTACATGGCCGGATGGTCCGAGGCCGTACTGTTCGCGTGGATCGGCGTCGCGCTGTTCCTCGTCGCTGTGCTGTACCTGCTCGGCTCGGTCGCCTACCGTGCCGAGCTGCAGCTGCCCACGCCGCGAGTGGTCGTGGGAACGCCGGCCCCCGTCGACGTGGTGGTCTCGAACCCGACCAGGCGCGGTCTGCTGGCCGCCCGCATCGAGGTTCCCGTGGGGGAGGGCGTCGCTGAGTTCGCCGTGCCTGGACTTCGGCCGGACGCGGAGTTCCGTGACGTGTTCCTGGTGCCGACACCTCGACGCGGTGTGGTGACCATCGGACCCGTGCGCTCGGTACGCGCCGACCCGGTCGGGTTGCTGCGCCGTGAGACGGACTGGCAGCAGACCACCGAGCTGTTCGTGCATCCGCGCACCGTCGCCATCCCGAGCATGAGCACCGGATTGGTGCGCGACCTCGAGGGCAACTCCACGCGCGACCTCACGACGAGCGACATGTCGTTCCATGCGCTGCGTGAATACACCCGGGGCGACGAGCGCCGGCACATCCATTGGCGGAGCACGGCGAAGACCGGCGACTTCATGGTGCGCCAATACGAGCAGACCAGGCGCAGCAACCTGCTCCTGGCGCTGTCGTTGGCGGAGAGCGACTTCGCTACCGACGAGGAGTTCGAGCTCGCAGTGAGCGCTGCCGCTTCACTGGGCGTTCGCGCCGTGCGCGACGACCGCTCCGTATCGTTCGTGGTGAGCGAGCGCACGCCGGACTTCGCGAAGACGCCGGTGTACGACGTGCGCAAGCTCGACAGTGTGACCCCGACCCGTCTTCTTGATGCCCTCTGCCGCATCGAACGTCTCACGTCTGCACTGCGCATCACCGACGTCGCACGTGTGGCCGCCGACACCGCACCGGATGCCTCCATCGCGTTCCTGGTCTGCGGATCCGCCGTCACGACCGCCCAGTTGAGGCACGCAGCAACCATGTTCCGTGCGGGCACCGAGGTCGTCGCCGTTCGGTGCCTACCCGAGGAGTCACCTGGCCTGCGCAGAGTGGGCGAGCTCAGCATCCTCACCATCGGCTACCTCGACGACCTGCGCTCGAGTTTGGCGAGATCGAGGGCGGCATGACGCGCAGGGACCTGATCCAACGCGCCATCGGCACTGCCTATCTGCTTGTGCTGATGGGCGCGTGCGTCGCCGCGTTCTGGCCGGTGTATCAGAACACGGACTTCGTGGTGATGGCCATCGGCGCGATCGTCGCGGGAACCGCGGTGGCCACCTGCGGTGCGCTCCTGCGCTGGACCACCATGGTGACAGCCCTTGCGGCACTGGCGGCGTTCCTCGTGCTCGGTGTTCCGCTCGCCGTGCCCGGCGAAACACTCTGGCGTGTGATTCCCACCCCGCAAGGGCTCCTCGACCTCATCACGGCCGTGGCATTGAGCTGGAAGCAGCTCGTGACGATAACGGTTCCGGTCGGTTCCTACCTCACGCTGCTCGTGCCCGCCTACGTTCTCGCATTCGCCGGCGCAGTGGTGTCGGTCACTGTCGCGTTCCGCTCCCGGATGCCCGAGCTCGCGCTCGTCCCGCCGCTCGTCGTGTTCACCCTGGCCATCGTGCTCGGGTCCGATACGGCCGCCACCCCGCTTCCGCTCACCGTCGGCGTGGCCGCGCTGAGCGTCGGCTGGCTGATCTGGATGCGCCGCCGCCGCCGAGTCTCCCGCCTGGTCTCGCTGGCCAGCGAGCACGCCGATGGTGTGCGCCGCAGCGAGCGTTCGCTCGCCGCTGCCCGGTCCGTCGGCATCGCGGTGCTCGCCGTGGTCCTCGCCCTCATGGCGGCCGCCGGTGTCTCGTCCGGAATTCCGCCCGTTGCGGCACGCACCGTGGCCCGCTCCGCGACGACGCCGCCGTTCGACCCGCGCGACTATCCGAGTCCGCTGTCCGGTTTCCGCTCCTATCTGGAGCCTGCCGAGGCCGGTGACGCGCTGTTCACGGTCGATGGCATCGGCGACCTGCATCGGCTGCGCATCGCCACCATGGATACCTACGACGGCATCGTCTATGCGGTCGGCACGCAGCCTGGGGACTCGGGCGCGTTCGCGAGGGTTCCCGACACGCTGACCCTGCCCGCGACATCCGCTCACGCGAAGCAGTCCAGCAGGACGGTCGACGTGACCATCGACGGCCTCGCCGGACCCTGGCTGCCCACTTTCGGTGATCTGCGGAGCATCTCGTTCGGCGGGAACACGCCCGATGCCCTTCGCGACGGCTTCTACTACAACGCCACGACGGCGACCATGGCAGAGGTCTCGAAGCTGACCAGCGGCGATTCGTACCGCATCACGGCGGATGTCACACCAACGAAGACGCTCGCGCAGCTGGCCAAGGCACGTCCGGGCGATGCGGTGCTGCCCACGCTCGATGTCGTGCCCGGCCGGCTCGACGACACCCTGCACCGATACGAGGGCGACGCGGTCGGGCCGGGCGCGAAACTGGCGGAGGCCCTGAAGCAGCTTGCCGACAACGGATATATCAGTCACGGCATCGGCGACGAGGTGAAGAGTCTCTCTGGCCACGGTGCGGACCGTATCGACGCATTGCTCACCGCCCGGCCGATGGTGGGCGACCAGGAGCAGTATGCCGTCACGGCGGCGCTGATGGCGAGGCGGATCGGGTTCCCGGCCCGGGTCGTCCTCGGGTTCTCGGTGCCGCAGAAGGCCAACGGCGACAGCGTGACGATCACGGGTGCGGACGTGACCGCTTGGATTCAGGTGCAGACCGCGCAGGACGGCTGGGTGGATGTCGACCCGAACCCGCAGGTGCGGCCGATTCCGCAGAAGAAGCCCGACGAGCCTAGGCAGATCTCGCGTCCGCAGTCCATCGTGGAGCCGCCGAAGGACAACGTCGCCCGTGAGCAGAGCCCGCCGCCGCAGTCGCACGTGGCACAGGAGCACGACAATCGGATGCCCGCGTGGCTGAGCATCCTGCTCGCGGTTCTCAGCGTGCTCGGGTGGATCGCTCTGATCGCCGCTCTGATCGCGTCTCCCTTCCTCGCGGTGATCGCCGCGAAGTGGCGCCGCAACCGGATGCGGCGGTCATCACGCGTGCTCCCGCGCGGACGCATCTCCGGCGCGTGGCGGGAGTTCGCCGACACCGCGGCCGACCACGGCTACCAGGCGCCCGGCTCCGCGACGCGCACCGAGGTCGCGCAGGCCGTGGGCGGTCAGCGGCCCGCACTGCTCGCGGCTGTCGCCGACCGCTCGGCGTTCGGTCGCGCCGAACCGACGGACGACGACGCGGATCAGGTATGGAGAGCGGTCGACGAACTGCGCCGCGACCTCGACGGACGAACCACGAGATGGGGCAGGCTGCGCGCCCGGATCTCACTTCGCTCACTGGGCGGCTACCGTGGAAATACTCGCGGAAAAGGCGTGGGTCGCGCGAGGAAGCCGCGCTGAGGATGCCCCGGTCGGGCAGGTGGGCGAGAATGCGCCGGTGAGGAGGTCGCGGTGAACTGTGCATCATGCGGTGCTGTGCTGCCGGAGGGCGCGATGTTCTGCGGCAACTGCGGGAGAGCGGTGGGCGCGGTGGTCGTTCCGCGCGACCGCATGGCCGATCCTAGGCCCGGCGACACCACCATCCTTCCGCCGCAATATCGGGCGTCGATGCGCTCGGCGACATCCGCAGAGACCGCCGATCGTGCGACAGCGTCACCGTTCCCCGCGACCAGTGGACTCCCGCTGGGTCAGGAGACCCCGTCGGCTCCCGAGTCGGACATCCCGACCAGGCCGATCCCGCCCGTGCCCTACGTGCTCTCGTTCTCGACCGGAGAGCGCGTGGTGGTCGTGGGCGCCGGCCTGCTAGGGCGCCGCCCGTTCGCGCAGCCCGGGGAGCGGTTCGACCAGCTCGTGTCGATCGCCGACCACGAGCGTTCGGTGTCGAAGACGCATCTGGAGTTCGGCGTGGAGAACGGCGACCTCTGGATCTGCGACCGGTACTCCGCCAATGGCACCGTCATCATCCCGCCTGCGGGCGGTCCGCATCGCTGCGAGCCCGGCCGTCGCTACCGGGTTCCCCGGGGTGGACGCGTGGAGATCGGCGACCACTGGTTCGACGTGCGCTAAGCCCTGTTGCCGAACTCCCGCTGACTCGCTGGTCGCTCCGTCCGTCCCCAGGGAGTGCGGCGGCGCATCCGTGCACCGATGCCCGTCTGCGGCGTTCCTGAGGCCGCCCGATCGACTGCACTGGTTGCATGCCAGTCCCCGATCCGACTATCGGCGAACCGCTCACGTTGCCCCGTCGTCCCGCGGCTCCTCTGAAAGCGCCGTTCCCGCTTCTTGCGGTGCTCGCCCCGCTCGTCGGCGCCGCCGTGCTCTTCGCGATCGTGCGGTCCCCGTACATGCTCGCGTTCGCTGCGCTCAGCCCCGTGATCGCGGTGGCGAGCGCCATCGACGGCCGGCTCTCAGCGCGAAGACGACGCCGAGCGGATGACCGTGCCTATGCCGCCGAGGTCGACCGGTTCGTCACCGAGGTCGAGGCTGCGCACGACAGGGAGAGAGCTGCTCTGCAGGCCCGGCATCCCACTGCAGCCGCGCTGCTCACCGACCCCGCGCATCGGCCGCGGCGTTGGGCCGAGGCCGGCGAGCGATTCGCGCCGGTTCGACTCGGCAGCGGTGCACTGCCGAGTACCGTTCCGGTCTCCGGCACAACGAGTTGCCGCGAAGATCGCGAGTTGCTCGCCGAAGCGCGGGTCATCGAAGGGGCGCCGATCGTCGCTGACCCCGCAGACGGAATCGGCCTGATCGGCATACCAACCGTCGCGCGAGCGGTGTTGCGCGGACTCGTCGTCCAGCTCGCGCACGCGCATCCTCCCGGCGTGCTCGCGCTGACGGCACCGCCGGGAGAGGCCTACGACTGGCTGGACGACTATCCGCACGGCGTTGAACCGCGCGAGGAACCGTTGCGGCTGCGCATCGTCGACGACGGAGCCGAAGACGACGCGCAGGCGATCGTGCGCGGAGGTACGGCACGAAGCCGAGCGGCTGGGCCGGTGTCGCCGGGAGGCTCGGCACGTCATGTCACGCCGGCGGGGCCGAACGCCCCGTCGATCGCCGTGCTCGCGGTCGCCGAACGCGTGGACGAGCTACCCGCTCGATGCCGAGTGGTCGCCGCCGTCGAGGCGGATGGCACCATCACCATCCTGTCGCCACCGGATACGGCGGGGAGCCTGCGCGGCGAACTGGTCACGGCTCAGGAAGCGGCGGCGTTCGGGCGAGAGCTCGCGCTCACGGCTCGCACTCGCGGCGTCGATCTGGGCACGCCGCTGCCCGGTGAAGTTCATTTCGGCGACCTCGCCGGCGCCGACCGAGCCGGCGCGAAGTTCACGAATCTGCCCGCGGTGGTGGGGATCTCGCCGTCTGGCCCACTCGTGCTCGACCTGGTGGCATCCGGTCCGCACGCCATCGTCACCGGAACCACGGGAAGCGGCAAGAGCGAGCTGCTGATCACCTGGGTGCTGGCGGTGGCGGCACTTGCGCCGCCTGAACGGGTGGGGTTCCTCCTGGTCGACTTCAAAGGCGGCACGGCGTTCCAGCGGCTGGCGGCGCTGCCGCACACCGTCGGCGTCGTCACCGACCTTGCGCACGGCGAGGCGGCGAGGGCGTTGAAGAGCCTGCGTGCCGAACTGCGCAGAAGGGAGGCCGAACTGTCGCGGCTCGGGGTGTCCGACATCGCCGACGCGTGCGCGGAACTGTCCCGCCTCGTCATCGTCGTCGACGAGGCCGCGGCGATGTTCGCGGCGTTCCCGGAACTCGGCCAGCTCTTCGCCGACCTCGCAGCGCGCGGCAGGGCCCTCGGGGTGCATCTCATCCTCGGCACCCAGAGGGCGACCGGTGTACTGAGCGACGCCCTGATCGCCAATTGCGCGCTGCGCGTCTCGTTACGGCTCGCCTCCGACGCCGACAGCACGGCCCTGCTCGGCACGGATGCGGCCGCCCGCCTCCCGCACGGACAGCCGGGCCGTCTCGTGGTCTCCCGCGACGGCGAACTCCTCACCGCGCAAGCGGCAACGACGGAACCCGCCGACGTGGATGCCGTGGCTCGGACGCACTCCGCATCGGTCAAGCCGAGCGCGCCCTGGTTGCCGGCGCTGCCACCGTGCATCCCGCTCAGGGCGTTCGGGACACCGCCACCAGGCTCCGTCGTGATCGGGGCGAGCGACGACCCCGACCGGCAACTCCAGGAAGGCATCGTCTACCGGCCCGAGAGCGCGCACCTGCTCGTGCTCGGGGTCCGCGGATCCGGGAAGTCCGCGGTACTGCATGCCATTCGCGCGCAGTGGCCCGGTCAGGTCATCACGGTCCCGCAGCACATCGAGGGAGCGTGGGATGAGCTCGAACGCGCCGAGTCGCTTCTGCACGCCGGAACCCGGGACACACCACGGCCAGCCGGCACGTGTCTGGTGCTGATCGATGACCTGGATGCCCTGCTCGAGCGGTTCGACGACGAGTACCGGGACGTCGCGACAGAGCGTATCCGCTCACTTCTGATCGACGGGCCGCGCGCCGGAATCGGCGTGGTGTGCACCGCTGCAGTACTCCCGAGCGGGCTGCGCAGCGTGCACGGCCGGTTCGGGGAGCGACTGCTGCTCCGGCAGGCCGACAGGCAGGAGCACGTGCTCGCCGGCGCGCCTGCCGAGCTCTTCGATCCCTCGGTCCCGCCAGGCCGAGGTGTCTGGCGTGACAAAGCGATCCAGGTCGCGCTGGTGGATGAGCACGGCCACGACGACGCAGTAGGCGAGACAGTACAGACGGCTCCGCCGGTGCTCGAGTTTCCCGCCGGGTCGATCACGGTGGTGGTGGCGCGTGCACCCGGCGCGGTGGCACGCGGGTTGGGGCAGGCGGTCCCCGGACTCGACATCATCGACCTCACCGATCCGGTCGGGGCCTCTCGCGCGAGAGACGCCGCGCTACCCGAACCCGACGTGCCGGGTAGCTTCCCTGGTGATCTCACCGTGACCGAGGGCACGCGCCCGACAGCCATCGTCGGCGACCCGGATGCCTGGCAGTCCGGGTGGGCACTGCTCGGCCGGCTGCGACCGAGAGCATCCATCGTGTTCGACGGCTGCACCCTCGCTCAGGTGCGGGCGGTCTTGCACACCCGCGTACTGCCGCCGGCCGCGCTGCCCGGCCACCTGCTGGTCTGCGGCCCGGAGATCGGCTTCACCAGGGCGAGGATGCCGTCATGAGGTGCGCTCGCGCTGCTCTCAGCCGAGCACCTCCGTCAGAGGAGTCGCGCCGACGCCGTTCGCCTCGGCGACGCCCGCGTTCGTGACCGCGCCGGCCGCCACGTTCAGTCCGAGCGCAAGCGCGTGGTCCGCCTTCAGGGCCGCCTGCCAGCCGTTGCCCGCGATGGCCCGCAGATAGGGCAGCGTCGCGTTGGTGAGTGCGTGAGTCGACGTGTGCGGCACTGCTCCCGGCATGTTGGCCACGCAGTAGAACACGGTGTCGTGCACACGGAACGTCGGCGCGTCGTGAGTGGTCGGGTGCGAGTCCTCGAAGCAGCCGCCCTGGTCGACGGCGATGTCCACGAGCACACTGCCCGGGCGCATCCTGGCCACCATGTCGTTGCGCACCAGCTTCGGCGCCTTCGCACCGGGTACCAGCACGGAGCCGACGACGAGGTCCGCGTCGAGCACCGCCCGCTCCACCTCGAACGCGGTGGAGGCGATCGTCTTGAGACGGCCCGCATAGTGCGCGTCCAGCTCGCGCAACCGGCCGACGTTCGTGTCGAGCACGGTCACATCCGCGCCGAGGCCCACCGCGACGGATGCCGCGTTCGAGCCCGCAACGCCGCCGCCGATGACGACGACCTTGGCGGGGTACGTGCCGGGCACTCCGGGAACGAGCAGGCCGGAGCCGCCGTGCGGCTTCAGCAGTGCGTTCGCGCCCACGATGGGCGCCAGCCTTCCGGCGACCTCGCTCATCGGCGCCAGCAGAGGAAGCGAACGGTCGGGCCGCTGCACGGTCTCGTACGCGATCGCGATCACGCCCGAATCCATCAGCGCCTGCGTGAGCTCTGGCTCGGCCGCCAGGTGGAGGTACGCGAACAGCACGAGTCCCTCACGGAAGTACCCGAACTCGCTCTCGATCGGTTCCTTCACCTTCAGCAGCAGGTCGGCGCTCGCCCACGTGCTGGCGGCATCCGGCTCCATGATGGCCCCGGCATCGGAGTACGCCGAGTCGGGGATGGACGAGCCGTCGCCGGCGCCGGACTCCACGTGCACCTCGTGTCCGTTCGCGACGAGGTCGTGCACTCCGGCCGGAGTGATGGCCACCCGGTACTCGTTGTTCTTGATCTCGCGCGGAATGGAGATTCTCATCGTCTTCCTTGTCTTTTGCCTCACGGACCTTTTCGGTCCGCTCGCGGTCTCCCTTGACCACGAAGTCCTTGCGCTCGCTCGTCGCGTGCCGAAGCCGTTCGGGAGCAGGCCGCCCGTACGATTCAGACCACCGGACGCAGCCGCCCGACCGGGGCGCCGCCCCCGAGAACCGTGGTGTCCGCACCGTCGAGAGCCGCGCTCGCCGCCGATGCGTCGATGGCCCCCGCCTTTGCCAGAAGGCCGACGGCCGCCACGCGTGCGGCCGGAACGCTGCCGTCGAGCACCTTGACCGCCACGGTCGTGCCATCCGCCGCTGCCATCGTCATCACGCCATCCGCCCCTGCCTTGGCGTAGCAGCCGAGCGTCTCCATCAGCACGGTGTCGGGCCTGCCGTGCCCGGAGATCGCCCACGGATGTTCGCGAGCGCTTCTGTGCACCCACGCAGCGTTGCGGAACAACGCGAACGGCGACTGCTCCGACGCGGTCGCCAGGCGCTGGATCCCGCGGGCGAGCCCGATAAGCGTGACAGCGAAGACCGGCGCGCCGCATCCGTCGACGGCGGTGTGCGCGACCTTCTCACCGGTGAGTCGCTCGACGACGTCTCTCACGTGCTGCTGCAACGGATGCCGCGGGTCTGTGTAATCCGCTGTGGTCCAGCCGCTGGCCGCACACGCGGCGAGCATGCCGGCGTGCTTGCCCGAGCATTCCATATAGATAGGAGAAGGACCTCCGCCACCGCGCAGCACCTCGTCGCGCGAGGCGCGGTCGGCCGGAAGCGCTGGCGGGCAGCGCAGTTCCGTCTCATCGAGGCCTGCCCCCGCGAGGATGCCGCGCACGACCCCGAGATGCTCCGCCGTTCCGGCGTGGCTCGCCGTGGCCAGCGCGGTCTGTACGCCGTCGAGGCGAGCGCCGGCGCCGATGGATGCCACAGCCTGGAACGGCTTGAGAGTGGAGCGCGGAAGGATGTGGGAGTCGGGGGAGCCGAGCGCGATCAGCCGCTCGCCGTCGGGGGAGAGCACGACGGCCGAGCCGACATGACGGTTCTCCACGAATCCGTTGCGGTCGGCGACGGCGAGTTCCACGGCCGCCGACGCTTCGAAGGTGCCTGGCTGCACACGCGAGGCACGCAACGAATCGCTCATGGTGATCAGAGTCTAACGAGGCGGCTGCGACGGATGTTTGCGGTGCGGCGGTCGATCCGTGCGATCCTCGCCGCCTGCACGGCGGAGTGTGCGAAGGGAGCGGATACGAGTACGACCATGCGCGGTGCCGATGCGGCAGAGTGGTGCCGAAGGTTTCCGCCGACAGGGTCGCGCGGCAGTTCGAGCACGAGTAAGGACAGCAGATGAACGTCGACCACCACTACGCGCTCAGCCTGGAGTGGACCGGCAATCGCGGCAGCGGCACGACTGGATACCGCGACTACGGACGTGACCACATAGTGCGAGCCGAGGGTAACCCGCCGATCGAGGGCTCCAGCGATCGCACGTTCTTCGGCGACGCGGAGCGGTGGAATCCGGAAGAGCTTCTGGTCGCCGCCCTCGCGCAATGCCACATGCTCAGCTATCTGCACGTCGCCCAGCGGAACGGTGTCGTGGTGACCGCGTACACCGACTCACCGACCGGAACCATGACGACCACTTCGGACGGCGCAGGACACTTCACCTCCGTGACCCTGCGACCGTCGGTGACCGTCGCCGACGCCGAGCAGGTCGATCTCGCGCAGGGCCTTCATGGTGAGGCGTCGAGGCTCTGCTTCATCGCGGCATCCGTGAACTTCCCGGTCGGCCACGAGCCGACCACCACATCCGCCGGCTCGGATCAGGCGGCGGGTTCCTCCGCGGGCGCCTCGTTGTAGACACCGGCCTCGGTCTGACCGCTGAGGCGCCGGATCTCGGCCATGATGGCATCCGTCGCTTGCCGCCTGGCCTTTCCGCTGGATGCCGGGCCGAACGTCGACACGTCGATCGGCGCACCGAACGCGACGGTGACCTTCGCGAACGCGGGCACTTTCGAACCGACGGGCTGCAGGCGCTCGGTTCCGATCAGCCCAACCGGCACGACGGGAGCGCCCGTCGTCAGCGCCAGCCACGCGACGCCCGTGCGTCCGCGGTACAGGCGGCCGTCGCGAGAGCGGGTGCCTTCGGGGTACAGAGCGAAGGCGTTCCCTGACTCCAGTATGCCCTTGCTGATCTCCAGGGCGTCCTGTGCGTCTCGTCCCGCTCCGCGACGTACTCCGACAGCGCCGATCGCGGTGAAGAACGTGCGGCTCACCCAGCCCCGCACGCCGCGACCCTCGAAGTAGTGCGACTTCGCGAGGAACTGGATGCGCCGGGGCGCGACGACGGGGATGACGACGCTGTCGATGAACGACAGGTGATTGCTGGCGAGGATGACTGCGCCGGTCTTCGGCACATTGCGCCTGCCGATCACGCGGGGGCGGTACAGCAGCCGGGCGAGCGGACCGATCACGAACCGGCCGAAGACGTACACGGCGCCGGCTCGCGGGCGGCGTGAGCCGGCCGTCGAATCCGCTGGGCGGGAGAAGACACGCACACCTGTTGCGGTTGCACTCGGAATGGACCCCGGCCGCGGCAGTGTGGTCATAGATCGACATTACGTCTCGGCGTATAACCGCTGCGGAATGCCGCGATGGAGTTTTCGGCCGCTCTCACAGCCCGGTGCGCGGATCCGGGAAGCAGCGCGTGCCGCCCACGAGGTTCAGGCAGGCGGGATACCAGGACGGCACGAGCTGTGCGAGGGGTGTGCCGAACCACTGCTTGTAGAGCCGCCAGAAGTTGAGGTTGCCGAACGTGGAGCATTGGCTGACGACATCGGGATGCCTCACCGTCTGGGCCGAGGGCTGGTACGGCGTGTAGTTGTACAGGTTCGCGGTCGCCTGATCGCGGATGTCCACCACGCTCGCCCCGCACGCAGGGTTCGGGTGGTACTGGATCGGGACCTTGCCGACGTGGTACCGCCACGAGGCGCCGCCGACCGTGTACTCCCGGAACTGCCAGGCAGCGTTGTACACCTGGTTGAAGAATCCGAAGTACTGGGAGTCGCAGGCAGAGCTGTCCGGGCAGGCGTAACCGGTGGCCCGTTGATAGCCGGATGCGCTCGGCCGGGTGAGCAGGGACTGCTCCTTCTGCAGCAGCACGAGCAACACCTTCGGGCTGATGCGGCACGCCTGCGCCACCTTCACGATGATGGCGCTGGCGCGCTCGGATGCCGCACCTCGGTATGGCGCGCAGTGCGCGTACTCCGTGGGCTCGTCGGGGGTGGCCTGCCGGTAGTCGGCCAGGCACGGCGAGCCGTCGACGGGGACGCATGCCCGGTCCTCGAGAAAACGCTGCACCTGCGACTGCGTCATGCTGTCGCCGTTGTAGAAGGCGGCGTCGCTGATGATGTATCCGGGACGGAACACGGCGTCCGATGCCGGTCTGTCCGCCGGTCTCGGCACAACGGCGACGAGCACGAGCAGCACTATGACGGCGATCGCGGAGGCCGCGACGATGGCGATATCGGCAGGGGCGCCGTCCAGCACCCATGCGCCCGCTCGCTCGGACTCGCGGCGGCGTACGGGCATCCACTCACCCTAGGCCGTGTTGCGAAGCTCGTGCTGGACTGCGGCGTGGACGGCGTAACGGTGCACACCCTCGAACGCGGCCTGCTCCGGGACGAGCGACGGTACTGCCCGGAAGACGCCTAGCCGTGTCGGCTGATTCCCGCCAGCACCTCCTGCGACGAGATCAGGCCGTCGACGAACCCGTAGTCGACCGCCTCCTCGGCCGTGTACCAGGCGTCACGGTCGCCGTCGCGCAGGATCTCCTCCACGGTATGCCCGGTCTGTTCCGCCGTGAGTCTCGCCATCTCGTTCTTGAATTTGACGATCTGCTCGGCTTGCCTGCTGATGTCCGCGGCGGTCCCGCCGAATCCGCCGTGCGGCTGATGCATGACGACGCGCGTGTTCGGCAGAACGAAGCGCTTGCCCGGCGTGCCCGAGCTCAGCAGGAATTGCGCCATCGACGCGGCGAAGCCGATGCCGACGGTGACGATGTCGGGGGTGACGTAGCGCATCACGTCGTAGATCGCGAAGCCCGCCGTGACGGAGCCGCCGGGGGAGTTGATGTACAGCTGGATGTCCCGCCGCGGGTCGGTCGCCGCCAGCAGCAGCAGCTTGCCGCAGATCTCGTTCGCGATGGCGTCGTCCACCTCCACGCCGAGGAACACGATGCGGTCCTCCAGCAGACGGTCGAAGACCTGCGCGGGCGGCGCGGCGGTCGTGGTGTCGGGCATGAGTTCCTCCTGAAGAATCGTCTGACGCGCTCCATCGTGGGCAGCTGCGCGGATTTCAGGAGCGAGATTCTGCCCGCGGCTACTTCGCCCACAGCAGAAAATTGCACAGAGTAGAACCGCGTAACGCTGTCGCGACGCTTTCCACGCGTAGCCTGAGAAAGCGCACGAGAGAGAGGAACACCGATGCTGCTCAGGCACGCCGTCGGGTCGGCGATCCGCCGACTGCGACTCGCCAGGGGGATGACGTTGCGTCAGATGTCTCAGGCTTCCGCCATCTCCCTGCCATACCTTTCCGAGATCGAGCGCGGCCGCAAGGAGCCCTCCAGCGAGATCATCCAGACCGTGTGCGTCGTGCTGGGCATCACGTTGCGTCAGCTGATGCGCGAGACCGACGTCGAACTCGTGCAGGCAGACGGACGCATCGCCCCGGTGCTCGACCTCACCGCCCGCCGACGCGAGGCCGGCTTGTCGCCTGCGGCACCGGCATCCGTTCGCATGCCGCAGGCCGACTCACCGCACACGATGCGGTCGAAGGGCGAGCGCCTGCAGGCCGCCTGACCTCAAGCGGACTGCGCCGCTGCGCCGCGAGGCCGACTGTCAAGCGGACTGTGCCGCTGCGCTGACTGTCAAGCGGACTGCGCCGCGAGCGCCACCTCGATCACGCTCGCCGCATCGTCGATGAGTTCCTCGCTGATCACCAGCGACGGCATGATGCGCAGCACGCTGTCCCAGCTGCCGGAGTCCAGCACGATCACGCCGTTGCTCGTGGCGTGACGCAGGATGCCGGTGAGCGCCTCCGGATTCGGACTTCGCGTTCCCGGCACCACCAGTTCGACGCCCCACATGGCGCCCTTGCCGCGCACCTCGCCCACCACGCCGAACCGTTCGGCCCAGTCGCCGATCCGCGCCAGCAGCGCACGCTCCACGCGCTGAGCCTCGGCGATGAGGTTCTCGCTCTCGATCACGTCGAACGTGGCGAGCGCAGCGGCGGTCGAGACCGGGTTGCCGCCGAACGTGCCGCCGATGCCGCCCGGCTGCACGGCATCCATGATCTCGGCACGGCCGGTCACGGCGGCGAGCGGGAAGCCGCCCGCGATGCCCTTGGCACTCGTGACGAGGTCGGGGACCACGCCGAAGTGCTCGATCGAGTACCAGGCGCCCGTGCGTGCCATTCCGGCCTGGATCTCGTCTGCCACGAACACGATGCCGTTCTCGCGGCAGTACTCGGCGATGCGGTTCAGGTAGCCGTCGGCGGGGATCACGATGCCGCCGTCGCCCTGGATCGGCTCGGCGAAGAACGCGGCGATCTCGCTCGGCCCGATGTGGGTCTCGATGTAGTCGATCGTGCGGGCGGCGGCCTCCTCGCCGCTCAGCCCGTCCTTGAACGGATAGCTCCCTGGCGCGCTGTAGAGCTCGCCCGGGAACGGGCCCATGCCGACGCGCTCCGGCCACGGCCGGTACGTCATGGCCATCGTGAGGTTCGTGCGACCGTGGAAGGCGTGCTCGAGCGAGACGATCGCCCGGCGACCGGTGTATTTCCGGGCGATCTTCACCGCGTTCTCCACGGCCTCCGCGCCGGAGTTCACCAGGATCGAGTGCTTCTCGAAGTCCCCTGGCGTCACCTGCGCGAGCTTCTCGGCGACACGTACGTAGTTCTCGTACGGAGTCACGGTGAAGAGCGTGTGGGTGAGCTTGTTCGCCTGCTCGAACGCTGCGGCGGCCACGGCAGGATGCGCGTGCCCGATCGTCGTCACGCCGATGCCGCAGCCGAGGTCGATGAGCCGGTTGCCGTCGACATCCACCAGGATCGCCCCGGAGGCGTGGTCCATGTAGATGTTCGCCAGCGTGCCCGCACCACGCGAGACGGATGCCTCGCGGCGGCTCTGCAGCTCCACGGAACGCGGTCCGGGGAGCGGGGTCACGACGGCACGGCGCTGCGGCACGGAATATTCGCGGGGCACAGGGAATTCGCGAGGCATCCCACCATCGTACGGTGGCGAATGCCGCGCCGAACGCCGCTGGAGTCCGACCTCCCAGCACAGGCAGAGGCGTTGTGGTGCACACTGAAGTGCCCCGTTCTCTTTCAGAAAGCTTCGTCGTGCGCCTGAAGATTCCCGCCGTTCTCGCCGTCTCAGCGGCCGCCCTGCTCCTCGCCGGATGCGCGAGTTCCGGATCTACCGGAAAGACGGCGTCGCCGTCGGCATCCGCAGGCTCCGCCTCGAAGGCGTGCAGCGCGCCGAAGTCCGGCAGCGTCTCGGACGCGGTCAAGGTGACCGGCGACAAGGGCTCGGCGCCGACGGTGACGTTCGCGGCGCCGCTGAAGGCCACAGACACGCAGCGCAGCTATGTCACCAAGGGTGACGGCGCCGAGGCGAAGAACGGCACAACGGTCGACGTCGCACTCGAGGCGTACAACGGCACGAGCGGAGCCAAGCTGACGAGCAACGGCTATGCGGGCAGCGCGACCATCCCGATCACGGTGGGCGACTCGACGATGATCCCCGGGCTCACGCAGGCCGTGGAGTGCGCACCGGTCGGCTCGCGCCTGGTCACCACGTCGACCGCGAAGTCCGCGTGGGGCGGCGCGGATCCCTCCGCCGTCGGCAGCCTGAAGAGCACCGATACCGTCGTCTTCGTCGTCGACATCCTCAACGCCGTGCCGACGAAGGCGAATGGAACGCCGCAGCCCGCCCAGGCCGGCTTTCCCACGGTGAAGCTCGCCTCCGACGGCAAGCCGACCGTCACCATCCCGAAGAGCCTCACGCCGCCGACGGAGACAAAGATCGAGGTGCTCAAGAAGGGCGCAGGCGAGACGGTCGCGTCGGGTGATTCCGTGACGGTTCAGTATCAGGGCGTGAACTGGCGCACCGGCAAGGTCTTCGACCAGAGCTGGGGCCGGGGCCTTTCGACGCTGCAGACGTCGCAGGTCGTCCCCGGTTTCGCAAAGGCCCTCGTCGGCCAGAAGGTGGGTTCCCAGGTGGTCGCCGTCATCCCGCCGGCGGACGGATACGGTTCGGCGGGACAGTCGCAGGCAGGCATCAAGGGAACCGACACGCTGGTCTTCGTCATCGACATCCTGCAGACCCAACGCTGACGTCGCGGTCCGGGGGCGGTTGAACCGGCCACGGCTACGATGAGCGCATGCGCAGGGTACTGATTCTGGGGTCCACCGGCTCGATCGGAACCCAGGCGCTCGACGTCATCCGTCGCAACCCCGACCGGTTCGAAGTGGTCGGGCTCGCTGCTGGCAGCAACCGCGATGGGCTGGCGGCGCAGGCAGACGAGTTCGGCGTGGACAACACCGCGCTCGGCGCGGTCGACGCTGAGCGACTGGTGCGCGACGTCGAGGCCGACGTGGTGCTGAACGGCATCACCGGTTCGGTCGGGCTCGGCCCAACGCTCGCGGCTCTCGAGAGCGGTGCGACGCTCGCACTGGCGAACAAGGAGTCGCTGATCGTCGGCGGCGAGCTCGTCACCTCGCGCGCACGGCCGGGACAGATCGTGCCGGTCGACTCGGAGCACTCCGCGATCGCGCAGGCGTTGCGGGCGGGGGACAGGGGCGAGGTGCGCAGGCTGGTGGTCACGGCATCCGGCGGTCCGTTCCGCGGTCGCAGCCGGGCCGAACTAGCGGATGTCACGCCTCAGCAGGCGCTCGCGCACCCCACCTGGGACATGGGCGTCGTCGTCACGACCAACTCGGCGACCCTCGTGAACAAGGGCCTGGAGGTGATCGAGGCACACCTGCTGTTCGGCGTTCCGTACGACCGCATCGATGTGGTGGTGCATCCGCAGTCCATCGTGCACTCGATGGTGGAGTTCGTCGACGGGTCGACCATCGCCCAGGCGTCGCCGCCTGACATGCGACTGCCCATCTCGCTCGGCCTCGACTGGCCGCATCGGGTCGCCGGCGTCGGCACGCCACTCGACTTCACGAAGGCCGGTCAGTGGACGTTCGAGCCGGTCGACGAGGATGCCTTCCCCGCGCTCGCGCTCGCGAAACGGGCCGGGCGCGCGGGGCGCACCTTCCCCGCGGTGTTCAACGCCGCCAACGAGCAGGCGGTCGCCGCTTTCCACGCCGGACGGCTCGGCTTTCTTGGCATCGTCGACACGATCGAACGCGTCGTGGACCAGCACGAGCCCCCGGAAACCCTCGACCTGCAGACGCTCGCCGAGGCGGAGCGGTGGGCGCGGGAGTGCGCCGACGCCGTCATCACCGCGCAGTCCGCCTGACGGACGGGGTCAGAGCCCTCGGAACCCGTCGGGCTACTTCGTCGCGGTAGGCGTCGGCGTGGGCGTCGAGGTCGATGACGAGGTCACGGTCGACTGCACGAACGACGCGAACGTGTTCGCATCCGTGAGCGAGCCCTTGTACTGCTGGCCGTTGACGATCACGGTCGGAGTGCCGCCGAAGGTCGTCACATTCGAGTTCGGCAGCTTCTGGGTCGTCGCCCGCTTCGTGGCGGCGTTCAGCCAGCTTGTGAATCGCGTGTTGTTCACGCACTTGGTGATGTCGCTGGAGCTCACGCCCGCGCCCTTCAGGATCGACAAGATCTTGGCGTTCGTCAGCCCACCGGTGCCTTCCTTCGGCTGCTTCGCATACAGCGCGGAGTTCACGGCGAGGAACTTGTCGGGCTCGTCGTTCGCCACGCACGAGACGGCGTTCGCAGCCCGCAGCGCATACCCTCCGTTAGCCGGCGAAGTGAGGTAGTTCAGCGGATGGATCTCCAGCTGCGCGAGCCCCGCGTCGAGCCACTGCTTGATCTGCGTCATGTTCGTCTGCTCGAACTCCTGGCAGTACGGGCACTGCAGGTCTTCGTAGATCGTGATGTATGCCTTGCTCGACGTGTCGGACTGCGTCGTCGGCGTGGGCTTCTCACCGGACTGCAGCGCCGGCGTGCGCACCGCCTTCGTCGACGAGGTGAGCACGATGCCGTCGCTGATCATGTTCTTCGGACCCGCGGATGTCTGCCCCTGCGGAGTCGAGTTCACGATGACGAGCGCGACAACGGCCAGAACCGCCACGATGACGACGGCAACGGAACCCTGGATCCACCACCGGCGACGCCGCGCCGTCTTCGCGGCCTCCTCGCGCATCAGTCGTGCGTGTTCCCGCGCAGCCTCCCGGCGGTCCTTCTTGCTCGGACCGTTCGCACCGCGGCCAGTAGCCATCTGCCGTCCTCTTCGTCAGGGGATCAAGAAACGCCTCGACAGCTCCGCAACACGCAGATAGAGCGCGGCAGGCGGTCGGCATCTCACCCTAGCGTGGCGCGGCTATGCGTTTCGTGAGGAGTGGCAGGGAGGTCGCGGCGAAGCCGGCATGGGAGTGCCCGAACGGTCTTCCTCGCGGTCGCCGCCCAGGACCGCGTGACTACCATTTCGTACATGTCCTCCGTGCTGCCCTTCCTCGTCGGCGTGCTGATCTTCGTGGTCGGTCTCGCCGTCTCGATCGCGCTGCACGAACTCGGGCACCTCACGGCGGCCAAGGCGTTCGGCGTCAAGGTGACGCAGTACATGATCGGCTTCGGCAAGACCCTGTTCTCGTTTCGCAGGGGCGAGACCGAGTACGGCGTCAAGGCGCTTCCGCTCGGCGGCTACATCGCGATGATCGGGATGTTCCCGCCGCGGCACCCGGGAGAAGCGGCGCGGGATGCCTCAACCGGCTTCTACAACTCCCTCGTGCTCACCGACGGCGCCATCGGGGCGCCGGCCGAAGAGCGGGCTGGGCAACGCCGGAGCGTGCTCGGCACGATGGCCGAGGAGGCCAGGCAGGCGAGCGCGGAGACCATCCCGCAGGGGGAGGAGCACCGCGCTTTCTATCTGCTGCACCCGTTCAAGCGCATCATCGTGATGCTGGCCGGACCGTTCATGAACCTCGTGATCGCCTGCGTGCTCATCGTGATCATGCTGTGCGGCATCGGCGTGCCCGGTCCGAGCACGACACTCCAGACCGTGTCGGAGTGCCTGAAACCGGCGTCCTCGACGTCCACGACGTGCTCGGCATCCGATCCCGCGTCGCCGGCGGCCGCCGCCGGACTCAAACCCGGTGACCGGATCGTCTCGGTCGGAGGCACGACGGTCACCGACTGGAACCAGCTGTCATCGAAGATCCAGGGATCAGCGGGACGCACGCTGCCCGTCGTCGTGGAGCGTGACGGCAAGGACGTGACGTTGCAGGTCACACCGAAGAAGACGCAGGACGAGGTCACGGACCAGAAGACGGGTCGCACCGTCACGAAGGATGTCGGGATGGTCGGCATCGTGCCGACGAACGTCTTCCAGCCGCAGTCGCTCGGCACGGCGCTCTCCGCGACCGGCCAGCAGCTGGGCCAGGTGACCGGCGTGTTCGTGAACCTTCCACAGCGCATGGTGGGCATCTGGAACGCGGCGTTCGGTTCCGGCGAGCGGTCGGCATCCAGCCCGGTGGGCATCATCGGCGTGGGGCGCATGGCCGGTGAGATCGCGGACAGCTCCTCGTACGCTTTCCTGTCGAAGATCCAGTTGATGCTGAGCCTGCTCGCCTCGCTCAACCTCGCGCTGTTCGTGTTCAACATGATCCCGCTGCTGCCGCTGGACGGCGGCCACGTCGCCGGCGCTGTGTGGGAGTGGATCAAGCGCGGATGGTTCAAGGCCACGAGGCGTGCGAGCTCGCCCAAGCCGGTCGACATGGCAAGGCTCATGCCGCTCACCTACGCGGTCATCGTCGTGCTCGGCGCCATGAGCTTGCTGCTCGCCTACGCCGACATCGTCAAGCCGGTCACGCTGCCCGGCTGACGCCTCGCACGGTGCTTCGTCGTTGACACGGTGCGACCCTGGGGTGACGATGCCCCTGAGGTGCCGACGGGCGCCGGAAGGGCGGACGATGACGGATCTCTCGGGGCGCACGGCCCTCATCACCGGTGCAGCGAGCGGCATCGGACGTGCGTGCGCTCTGGCGTTCGCCTCGGCGGGCGCGAAGGTGACGATCGCGGATCTCGATGGCGATGCGGCACAGCAGGTCGCCGACGAGATCGGCGGCACAGCGTGGCAGGTCGACCTCTCCGATCTGGATGCCCTCGCGCAGGTGCCGCTGGATGCAGACATCCTGATAAACAACGCGGGCATTCAGCACGTGCGGCCCATCGAGGAGTTCGAGCCGGCGCGGTTCCAGCTGATCATCCGGCTCATGCTCGAGGCGCCGTTCCTGCTGATCAGGGCCGTGCTGCCCGGCATGTACGAGCGCGGCTGGGGCCGCGTCATCAACCTGTCCAGCGTGCACGGTCTGCGCGCATCCGCCTACAAGTCCGCCTACGTAGCCGCCAAGCACGGCCTAGAGGGGCTCTCGAAGGTGACAGCGCTCGAGGGCGGGCCGCACGGCGTGACGAGCAACTGCATCAACCCCGCGTACGTGAACACGCCGCTCGTGCAGAAGCAGATCGCCGACCAGGCGAGGGTGCACGGCATCGACGAGTCCCAGGTCGTTTCGCAGATCATGCTCACCGAGAGCGCCATCAAGCGGCTCGTCGAGCCCGACGAGGTCGCCTCGCTCGCCCTCTGGCTGGCCGGCGATGACGCCGGTATGGTGACCGGTGCCAGCTACACGATGGACGGCGGGTGGAGCGCTCGATGAACGGTCCCTCGCGGCACGCGGTCACCGAATACACCGCCTTCCGCGCTCAGCCGAGCAGCGGCCGGCTCGCCGGCGGAGTGTGGCGACCGGATGCCGGCGGTCTGCCCGTTCTCGCCATCCACGGCATCACCGCTTCGCACCTCGAGTGGCCGCTCATCGCCGATCGACTCGAAGACACTCGTGTGATCGCCCCCGACCTGCGCGGACGGGCACGCAGCAACGCTCTTCCGGGGCCGTGGGGGATGCGCGACCATGCCGACGATATGGCGCGCCTGCTCGATCGCTTCGACGTCGACCGGGCACTCGTGCTGGCGCACTCGATGGGTGGCTTCGTCGGTGTGCGCATGGCCGACCAGCATCCCTCCCGCATCGCCGGCCTCGTGCTGGTCGATGGCGGGCTTCCCCTGCCGTTCCGGGCGCCGCAGGGTGCAGCGCCGGAAGACGTTCCTGCGCTCCTCCTCGGCCCGGCTGGGGAGCGGCTGAAGAAGGTCTATCCGAGCCGCGAGTCGTACGCCGCGTTCTGGCGCTCACACCCGGCGTTCACCGGGCGCTGGAGCGACGTCGTCGCGGATTACGTCGACTACGACCTCGACGAGGTCGACGGGGGCTTCCGGCCGTCCAGCCGCTTCGAGGCCATCGCGACGAACGTGATGCAGATGAGCGGAGACGACGGCTACCGGGAGGCGCTGGCGTCCGTGCGCGTGCCGATCGACTTCCTCCGTGCGCCGCGCGGGCTGGTGAACGAATCGCCTGGCCTGTATCCGGATGCCGTACTGTCGGCGGCGCTGGAGATCGCACCGGGCATCCGCGTCCACGACGTCGAAGACGTGAACCATTACACGATCGTGATGACGGATGCCGGTGCCGATCGCGTGGCGCCGATCGTGCGCCGAGCCCTGGCATCCGTCGGCACGCAGTACGCTCTCGACGAGGGGGACGCTCGATGAAGACGCTCTTGAAAGGGATCACTTCGCGCACTGTCGGCACGGACAGGCTGCTCGCGAACGTGCTCGAACGAGAAGACGCAGGGAGCCGCGACGCCGTCGTGTTCGTACACGGCAACTGCTCGTCGTCGTTGTTCTTCCAGCCGGTCATGCAGCTGCTGCCCGAATCGATCAGGCCGATCGCGGTCGATCTGCGCGGCTTCGGTGCCAGCGAGACGCTTCCCGTTGATGCGACGCGCGGCGTGCGCGACTACTCGGACGACGTGTGGTCCGTGATCGACGAACTCGACCTCGGCAGGGTTCACCTCGTGGGATGGAGCATGGGCGGCGGCGTCGTGCTGCAGCAGCTGCTCGACCGGCCGGATGAGGTGGCATCCGTCACCCTGATCTCGCCCGTCTCGCCATACGGATTCGGTGGCACGGCCGCCGACGGTTCGCGGCTCACGGACGATGACGCCGGAGTCGGCGCCGGTGCCGCGAACCCGGACTTCGTGGCACGGCTCAAGGATGGCGACACGTCGGCCGACGAGGCGACCTCGCCGCGCTCGGTCTTCCGCTCCTCGTATGTCGCTTCGGGCCACCGCACCGATCTCGAAGACCTCTGGGTGGCCTCGATGCTCACCACCGCCGTCGGCGAGGACAACTACCCGGGCGATTCGGTCGCGTCGCCGAACTGGCCGGGCATGGCGCCTGGCACCCGCGGCGTGCTGAACACGATGGCGCCGATGTACTTCGACGTGTCGGCCATCGTCGACCTGCCCGTGAAGCCGCCGGTGCTGTGGATCCACGGCCTCGACGACGCGATCGTGGGCGACGAGACGTTCTTCGACCTCAACGCCCTGGGCAAGGCCGGTGTTCTGCCCGGGTGGCCCGGCGAGAAGGTCGCTCCGCCGCAGCCGATGGTTTCCCAGACCCGCGCGGTGCTGGAGCGGTACGCGGATGCCGGTGGCAGCTACCAGGAGATCGCCCAGCCGAAGTGCGGTCACTCCGCCCACATCGAGTATCCGGAGCTCGTGACCGATGCCATCGTCGAGCTCGTGGCAGGTGCAGACCGGGTGGCGTGACGAAAGGGAACAACCAGGTTGCCGTGCGCCTCGCGACCTAGACTGAGGCCCGTGCCAGCAGTGAATCTCGGTATGCCGAAGGTCCCCGAAGTGCTCCACCCGCGCCGCAAATCGCGGCAGATCCGGGTGGGAAAGGTGCTCGTCGGCGGAGACGCACCGATCAGCGTGCAGTCGATGACGACCACGCCGACCACGAACATCAACGCGACCCTGCAGCAGATCGCGGAGCTGACGGCATCCGGATGCGACATCGTGCGCGTCGCCGTGCCCAGCCGTGACGATGCGGAGGCACTCCCGATCATCGCGAAGAAGTCGCAGATCCCGGTGATCGCCGACATCCACTTCCAGCCGAACTACGTGTACGCCGCGATCGACGCTGGATGCGCAGCCGTGCGGGTGAACCCCGGCAACATCCGCAAGTTCGACGACCAGGTCGGCGAGATCGCCCGCCGCGCCAAGGAGGCGGGCGTCTCCCTGCGCATCGGCGTGAACGCGGGATCGCTCGAGCCCAGCATCCTGCAGAAGTACGGCAAGCCCACCGCGGAGGCGCTCGTCGAGTCCGCGGTGTGGGAGGCGAGCCTGTTCGAGGAGCACGACTTCCACGACTTCAAGATCTCGGTCAAGCACAACGATCCGATCGTCATGGTGAAGGCGTACCGCCTGCTCGCTGAGCGCGGAGACTGGCCGCTGCACCTCGGCGTCACGGAGGCCGGGCCCGCGTTCCAGGGCACCATCAAGTCGGCGACGGCCTTCGGCATCCTGCTCGCCGAAGGCATCGGCGACACGATCCGGGTGTCGCTCTCCGCGCCGCCGGTCGAGGAGGTGAAGGTCGGCCTGCAGATCCTGCAGTCGCTGAACCTGCGCGAGCGCAAGCTCGAGATCGTCTCCTGCCCCTCATGCGGACGCGCGCAGGTGGATGTCTACACGCTCGCCGACAACGTCACCGAGGGCCTGCAGGGCATGAGCGTTCCGTTGCGCGTCGCGGTGATGGGATGCGTCGTGAACGGACCCGGAGAGGCGCGCGAGGCAGACCTCGGCGTCGCCTCAGGCAACGGAAAGGGCCAGATCTTCGTCAAGGGCGAGGTCATCAAGACCGTGCCTGAGGCCGAGATCGTCGAGACGCTCATCGCGGAAGCGAACCGCATCGCCGAGGAGATGGGCGCCGCGGCCCCGGTGGGCGAGCCGTCGGTCACGGTCGGGCACTGAGCCGCAGGTCAGCACGGTGCGAGATGTTCGCCGATGCTCCGCGCAACCTCGTCGATCGGGATCTTCCCTTGGGCAACATCGAGGACGAGATCGAACGCTTCATCCACGGTGAAGGTGTGGCGCATGCCGTTCAGCCGCAGGAAGAGCTGCGTGAGAATCCAGCTCAGCCGCTTGTTCCCGTCGAACAATGCCTGGTTCCGGGCGAGAGACTCAAGGATGACCGCCGCTTTCGCTGGGAGATCTGCGTAGACCTCCTCGCCGCCGAAGACAGTGGCTGGTCTCGCCAAAGCTGAAGCGAGCAGTCCAGCGTCACGGACGTGGAAGCCCAACCGTTCGATCGTCTGCTCGGCGTCTCGCATCGTCACGTAGGTGATCATGCGTCTTCAAGCCGTCGGAGGAGCTCGGCATCGGCTTCAAGGATCTCGTCGAGCGCAGCATCGACCCGCACAGCGCGCTCGCTGCGCGCGACCACCAACTCGGCTCCCTGCACGAGCAGCGAGTTCTTCGAGACGTGAAGTCGTTCCGCTAGGTCGCCGAGTCTGTTGTCGAGTTCCTCGGGAAGGCGCACATTGATAGCCATGGGTGAATGGTACCAATGTGGTGCGACGGTGGTCCTTCTTGCCGGAGTGGAACGCATGGCAGGACGCTAGCCGCAGGCTGACCTCGGTTGTCGATCGCGGGTGCCCACCGTGAGCAACTGCCGCGGCATGTCGGATGTGGGCGCAAAGCCTCGGAGGGCGGGGTGGCTCAGCTCAGCGTCCCGCCGATCGCGGAGATGTCTTGATCGAATCGCAGTGTCGTGCGGATCGCGATCTCGAACGCCTGCGCGAGCTGGTCCAGCGCCAGCTCCGGCTCCCCATGCGGCGACTGCCCGGTCGCCCATGGCACGTGGATGAATCCCGCCCGGCGGCCCGAGCGTTCCGCCCACTCCGCGGCATGGACGAGCACGTGGTTGCACACGAATGAGCCGGCCGTGAGCGACAGCTCGACGGGGATGCCAGCAGCGGCGACATCCCGCACGATCGCCTTCACGGGCAGCGACGCGAACGCCGCTGCGGGGCCCCCGGGGAGCGAAGGCACATCGATCGGCTGCCCGCCGTGGTTGTCGGGGATGAGGGCATCGATCAGGTTCACGCCGACGCGTTCGACCGAGATCCGAGAGCGGCCTCCCGCGAGGCCGGTCGCGATGACGACGTCGGGGTCGTGCTCGTCGATCAGCTCGTGCAGCCGCCGAACGGAGCCGGCGAACGTGACCGGCAGCACCTGGGCAACGAGTCGCACCTCGGCTGGTATGCACCGCCGCGAGGCGACCAGCCGCACCGCATCGCCGGACGGGTTCATGGCATCCGACCCGAAGGGCTCGAAACCGGTCAGGAGAACCGTCCTCACGATGCCGCCCGTTCGTGTGTCGGCGGCTTCGCGTCGGACCGCGGCGTTCGTGTCGCCTCCTCGACGGGAACCAGCTGCACGCTGCCCGTCGCGATGTCGGCGCCCTGCAGCAGCACCTCGATCGTGGTGCCTGCTCGCACCGCGTCGGAGACCCGGCACGAGGCCGTCACGATGGGGTCGTTCAACTGCAACCGCCCTCGTCCGTCGCGCACCTCGAGCACCCACGCGCTGAAGCGCTCGCCGATCCGGTCGCGCAGCGTTGCGGCCTCGACACGGTCGATCGAGCCGGACGACAGGCGGGACGCCCGCTCCGTCGACGATTGCATGAGCCCGGGCACCGATGGCAGGGTCTCCCGCACCCAGTCCGGAACGGGCCGGCCCGAGAACGCGGACTCGCAGACGACGAGACCCCAACGGTCCACGAGCCGGCGCAGCGGGGCCGTGACATGGGCGTAGGGGGAAGCGACGGCCGCTTGCACGGGATCGGCGGGCGCAGTCCCATCGAACGCAACGTAGCCCGCGCCGCGGAACAGGGATGCGGCTGCCTGCAGCACCGCGAGGGTCTGCGGGTCGTTGCGGTCCAACCCGCGCAGGTAGTCGCCGTACGGCGCGCTCGCGTTCCAGGGCATCCCGAGCGCGACGGTCCGGAGCCGGAACGCTGCGACGGCGGCATCGTCGGCTGCCGGCATCGTGCGCAGGATGCCTACGCCCGCCTCGAGCATGATGTGCGCCGCGGCCATGCCGGTCAGGAGCGAGAGCTGGGCGTTCCAGTCCTCAAGAGGCAGCGGACGACGCCGCTCCACGCGATACGTGCCTGAAGCATCCCGCACGATCTCCTCGTCGGGAAGGTTCAGGCTCGCGCCGCCGCGCAGACGTTCCTGCTCGAGGCGCGCCCTGCCCACCTCGGGAAGCAGCGCAGCAGGCGAATCCGCGTCGTGCGCATCCAGAGCCGCCTGCGTCGAGACGTAGTCGAGTTGCGCGCGCGAACGCACCAGGGCACGCTCCACTCGGTGCGAGACCTCCGCTCCTGCGTCGTCGAGGTCGAACGTCCAGACATAGGCCGGCCGGTTCTGTCCGGGAAGCAGCGATGCCTTCTGCTCGCCGATCACGGGCGGATGCAACGGCACGGCCCCGTCTGCGGCGTAGATCGTCTGCCCGCGCTTCCGCGCCTCAACGTCCACGGCACCGCCGGGCGCGACGAAGCCCGGCACGTCGGCGATGGCATACCGCACCCGCCATCCGGAACCCCGGCGCTCCAGATGGAACGCCTGGTCGAGATCCTTCGAGCCCGCCGGGTCCAGCGTGGCGAACGGGATGTCGCGCAGGTCGAGGTCGGGCGCCGCAGCCGTCGCGGCCTCCGCCTCGGCCGTGACGTCCGCAGGAAAGCCCTGCGGCACATCCAGCTGCACGCGCAGCGCAGCCAGCGCCTCCGCGAGCTCGCTCTGCGCGGTCGAGGCGGTCAGGCGGGCGCGGCGGAGGGGCACGAGACCAACCCTAGACTTGAGGCGTGGTCACCCGTCTGTCGAACTTCTTCCTCCGCACGCTCCGCGAAGACCCCGCCGACGCCGAGGTCGCGAGCCACAAACTGCTCGTGCGCGCCGGCTACATCCGGCGTCAGGCCGCCGGCATCTTCGCCTGGCTGCCGCTGGGACTGCGGGTGAAGGCCAAGATCGAGCAGATCATCCGCGAGGAGATGACGGCCGCGGGAGCACAGGAGGTGCACTTCCCCGCGCTCATGCCGCGTGAGGCATACGAGGCCACCGGACGCTGGGAGGAGTACGGCGACCTGCTGTTCCGCCTGCAGGACCGCAAGGGCGGCGACTACCTGCTCGCGCCGACGCACGAGGAGGCGTTCACGCTGCTCGTGAAAGACCTCTACTCGTCGTACAAAGACCTGCCGTTCACGATCTACCAGATCCAGGACAAGTACCGCGACGAGGCGCGTCCACGCGCCGGCCTGCTGCGCGGTCGCGAGTTCACGATGAAGGATGCCTACTCCTTCGACTACACGGATGCCGGGCTCGAGGCGTCCTATGAGGCGCAGCGCGACGCATACGAGCGCATCTTCACCCGGCTCGGCCTCTCCTACGTGATCGTGCGAGCGGATGCCGGTGCCATGGGCGGGTCCCGAAGCGAGGAGTTCCTGCACCCCACGCCTGTGGGCGAGGACACCTTCGTGCAGTCACCCGGCGGATACGCGGCGAACGTCGAAGCGTTCACCACGGTCGCGCCGCCCACCCGCTCCTATGAGAAGCTCACGCCGCAGGAGGTCGTCGACACCCCGAACACACCCACGATCGAGTCGCTCGTCGCGATCGCGAACGAGAAGCACCCCCGGCCGGACGGCCGTGCGTGGACGGCGGCCGACACGCTGAAGAACGTCGTGCTCGCGCTCGACCATCTCGACGGGACCCGTGAGGTCGTCGTCGTGGGTTTGCCGGGCAACCGCGAGGTCGACATGAAGCGCGCCGAAGTGGCGTTCGCTCCGGCCGAGGTGGAGCCGGCGACGGCGACCGACTTCGCGAAGCATCCGGGCCTCGTGAAGGGCTATATCGGCCCGTGGTCTCCCGAGGGGCCGGTTCTGGGTGAGAAGTCGCGCACGGGCATCCGCTACTTCGTCGACCCGCGCGTCGTCGACGGCACGGGCTGGGTGACGGGCGCGAACATCGACGGCAAGCACGTGCTGGGCCTCGTGGCCGGCCGTGACTTCGGCTGGGACGGCAGCATCGAGGTGGCCGAGGTGCTGCCGGGCGACCCCGCGCCGGACGGATCGGGTCTCGTCGAGCTGGCACGCGGCATGGAGATCGGGCACGTGTTCCAGCTCGGCCGCAAATACGCCGAAGCGCTCGGTCTCAAGGTGCTCGACGAGAACGGCAAGCTCGTCACCGTGACCATGGGGTCATACGGCATCGGCGTCACACGCATCCTCGCGATCATCGCGGAGGAGAACAACGACGACAAGGGGCTGATCTGGCCTGAGTCCGTCGCGCCGTTCGACGTGCACGTCGTGGCGACCGGCAAGGACGAGGCCGTGTACGAGGTGGCCGACGGTGTCGTCGCCTCCCTCGAGGCATCCGGACTGGACGTGCTCTACGACGACCGCCCCAAGGTGTCGCCAGGAGTGAAGTTCGGCGACGCGGAACTGATCGGCGTGCCGCAGATCGTCATCGTGGGCCGTGACGCCGCCGACGGCATCGTCGAGATGTGGAACCGCCGAACGGGGGATCGCACCAAGGTCGAGGTCGCCGAGGTCGCGACCGCGTTCGCCGGGAACGCCGCCTGAGACCATGCCGGACAACGCCCTCGACGCTCTCCCGCCGGCCATCGCCGACGAGCTTCGGGCGGCGGCCGCAGCCGCAGGCATCCAGGAGGATGAAGACCTCATACTGCGCATCCTGGCGACCGGCGTGGGCCTTGGAATGGACGAACCGGGTCGTCTCGACCTCAAGATCGTCTCGGCCTCGCTGGAGGAGATGCGGGCCGCGTTCCGCCTGTTCGCGCCGTACGTCGACGTGCCTAAAGTGACGATCTTCGGATCGGCGCGCACTCGCCAGCAGGATGCGCTCTACCGCCAGACCACCGAGGTCGCGGCTGCCCTCGCCGAGCGCGGATGGATGGCTGTGACGGGCGCTGGACCCGGCATCATGCAGGCCGCCGTCGAGGGCGCAGGACCGGGGCGCTCCATTGGCGTGTCGATCCGGCTGCCGTTCGAGGAGCATCCGGATGAGGCAGTGCAGGACGAGCCGAACGTCGTCACGATGAAGTACTTCTTCACTCGCAAGCTCATGCTGGTGAAGGAGTCGCGCGGATTCATCTGCCTGCCCGGTGGTTTCGGCACGCTCGACGAGATGTTCGAGCTGCTCACCCTGCAGCAGACCGGCAAGGCCGAGCCGGTGCCGATCGTGCTGCTGGATGCCCCGGGCGGCGGATTCTGGACCGCGCTCGAACGCTTCGTCGACGAACAGCTGATCCCGACGGGAGTCATCTCTCCTGACGATTTCGACCGCGTGCTCGTCACCGACTCGGTGGATGCCGCCGTGGGGGAGATCACCGGATTCTGGCGCAACTACGACTCCCTGCGCTGGGTCGGCCGGAGGCTCGTGCTGCGACTCAAGTCGGAACCGACGGATGCTCAGCTCGCCTCGCTCAACGCACGGTTCGGCGACCTCGCTCCCGACGGTGGTATCGCCCGCACCGCGCCCCTGCGGGCCGAGCGAGCCGACCGCGACCGCCTCGACCTGCCCCGCCTCGTGTTGCGGCTGGACCAGCGCCGCGTCGGCGACCTGTTCCGTCTGATCCGAGCCGTGAACGAGCTCAGCTGACTGCGAGCAACTCCGCCGTCATAACTTGGCGAGGAGGGCGCGGATGCCGCAGTAGGCGCCGTAGACGATGAGACCGAATCCCACCACCCAGAGCAGAACCTCGCCGAAAATGAGCCCGCGCAAGAGTTTCAGGGCGGCGTCGAGGCCGCCGGCGTCCCGTGCATCCCCGGTGATCGCGGCCGTCGCGAAGAAGACGCCGACGATGCCGAGCGCGACGCCTTTCGCCACGTAGCCGACCAGACCGACCGCGTTCACGGCGACCGCCCAGCCCGTGGCGGGCATCCTCAGCTGCTTGCGAAAGGTCTGCCTCGCGCCCATCACCGCGAAACCGACCCCGATACCGAACACCGTGGCACCTGCAAGCACGACCACTAGCGCTCCGGCGGGAGTCTGGAGCAGCCAGGCACTGAGCGCCTCGACCGTGTGGTGAGGCCTTTCGCGGCCGCCGAGAGCGAAGATCAGCGCCGACGCACCGACCACGGCGTACGCGATCCCTTTGGCGGCCTCGGAGCCTCGCTTGCCCCATCGTTCCGCCGCCCGATCCCTTCGTACGAGTACGGCCTGGGCGACCTGCCACAGAGTGAGAGCCCCGAGGCCGACGACCATCATCCAGAGCAGCACCGCTCCGCCTGAGGTATGAGCGATCTGCGACATGGCACCGGACTGGTCCGCTACGCCGTGGGCCCCGACAGCGAGCGAGATGGCGCTCGCGCCGACCAGGATGTGCACCACCCCGAGCACCGCGAAGCCCGCACGCGTAAGAAGGCGAAGGACCGTTGAGTCCTCGGCGGTGGCCGCCGCCTCCTTGACGCCCGCCTCGGCTGCGTCGGCCGCATCCGGAGGCCGGTCCTGCTCACCCGCGTTGTCATGGGCGGACGAATCGAAAGCATGCGATTCGCCGTGGACCATGCGGTCACAGTAGCGGGCTCACACGGGCGTCGAACAACCGCGCTCGAGGCGAGGCATCGGCCGTGACGTGAGGGGCACCGATCCGGTAGTCTGAATGGTCAGCCCTTGCGAGGGTGATGGTGTGATGCCCGCAGGTCCTACGGACTGCGGGCGTTCAAGTGAAAACGGACGACGAACTGAATAAGGGGGCCGAAGGTGGACATCGACCTCAGCGTCTTGCGCCTGATGGAGCGCGAACGGGAGATCCCGTTCGACGAACTCGTGGAGATCATCGAGCAGGCGATCCTGACGGCGTACCTGAAGCACACCGATCAAGCGTCCCACCGGCACAGCCAGGGGCACAGCGAGGAGTCGCCGGCGGCCCGCGTCCACCTCGACCGCAAGACCGGCCACGTCACGGTCTACGTGCCCGAGTTCGACGACGAGGGCAACGTGATCGGGGAGTCCGAGGACAGTCCTAGCGACTTCGGCCGCATCGCGGCGTTCGCTGCGAAGCAGGTGATCAACCAGCGACTGCGCGACATCCAGGATGACGCGGTGTTGGGCGAGTTCAAGGGTCGCGAGGGCGACGTGGTCGCCGGCGTCATCCAGCAGGGGCCGAACCCGCGGATGATCCATGTCGACCTGGGCACGGTCGAGGCGATCCTGCCGCCCGAGGAGCAGGTGCCGGGGGAGGAGTACTCGCACGGTTCGCGCATCCGCGTGTACGTGACGAGCGTGTCGAAGGGGCCGAAGGGACCGTCGATCACGGTGTCGCGCACGCACCCGGCGCTCGTGCGCAAGCTGTTCGCGCTCGAGGTGCCAGAGATCGCGCACGGCGTCGTCGAGATCGTGTCGCTCGCCCGCGAGGCGGGTCACCGCACGAAGATCGCCGTTCGCGCGAACCAGCCCGGCGTGAACGCGAAGGGCGCGTGCATCGGCGAACTGGGACAACGGGTGCGTGCCGTCACGGCCGAACTGAACAACGAGAAGATCGACATCGTCGACTACTCACCAGACCTGGCGACCTTCGTTGCCAGCGCACTGTCGCCGGCGAAGGTGACCAAGGCCTTCGTCGTGGACGAGTCGCTGAAGGCCGTTCGCGCGCTCGTCCCGGACTACCAGCTGTCGCTCGCGATCGGCAAGGAGGGCCAGAACGCCCGCCTCGCCGCGAAACTGACGGGCGCGAAGATCGATATCCAGCCGGACACGGCCGGATAGCGATCTTCGCGAAAGGCGGCAGCTTAGGCGATGCCAGTGGCATCGCCTATCAGGCAGCCTCGAGAAGCTGACGCGGCAGCCCGGAGGGCACAGCTATCCAGCCGGACACGGCTGGATAGCGATCTTCACGAAAGGGCCACCCACCCAAAACAGGCAGATCACACGAAAACAGGCAGATTCTGCCTGTTTTCGGTGAGAGAGCGCGACCATGCCTGTTCTTGCGAGCGGCGCCTCGACCCCCTGCGTCGGCCTCGGCCATGCGAGCAAGCTCGCACGGCTCTCGGCTCTCCTTGGGTGGTCGGCGCTGCGCGCCTCGACCCCTGCGTCGGCCTCGGCCATGCGAGCGAGCTCGCACGGCTCTCGGCTCTCCTTGGGGTAGACTGGTGGCTGTGAGAACGTGCGTCGGATGCCGTTCTCGCGCTTCCCGATCCTCTCTTCTGAGGGTTGTCGCCCGGAATTCGCAGCTTGTGGTGGATGAGTCCGCCCGGATGCCCGGCAGGGGCGCGTGGCTGCATCCGACTTCCGAGTGTCTCGACAAAGCGATCCGGCGACGGGCCTTCGGGCGTGCGCTCCGGGTCGAAGGACCTCTGGACACCCGGCCACTAGAGAACAGGCTGAACGGCTAATGGACAACTAATGAGCGGCTCGAAATGAGACCCGTCCACCACTAAGGCTTGCCCCTGCTCGGGCAAGTCCCGAACAGGAGAATTGTGGCTGCAAAACCACGCGTACATGAGATCGCGAGCGAGCTCGGCGTCGACAGCAAGGTCGCGCTCGCGAAGCTCAAGGAACTCGGCGAATTCGTCAAGGGACCGTCGTCGAGCATCGAACCCCCGGTCGCCCGCAAGCTGAGGGCGGCGCTGGAGGCGGACGGTGCGAAGCCGTCGACGCCCGCGCCGTCGAGGCCGGTGGCTACCCCCGCATCGAAGCAGGCGGGTACGCCGGCGACCGTGCCGGCCGGTGCCGCGCCCAAGCCGGGCGCTCCGAGGCCGGCACCGGCTCCGAAGGCCGAGGCGGCCCCCGCAGAGGCCAAAGCGCCCGAGGCGAAGCCTGCCGAGACGAAGCCGGCGTCAAAGCCGGGCGACGCAACCGGGCGCCCTGGTGCACCACGTCCGGGCGGTCCGCGCCCTGGCAACAACCCGTTCGCGAGCTCCCAGGGCATGGGTCAGCGTCCCGCAGGCACGCCGCGCCCTGGCAACAACCCGTTCGCGAGTTCGCAGGGCATGGGTCAACGGCCCACGCCGGGCAACATCCCGCGCCCGCAGGCACCTCGTCCCGGTTCGCCGCGTCCAGGCGGCCCGCGCCCGGCAGGCGCCGGTCGCCCAGGGGGCGCTCGTCCCGGTGGCGGCGGTCGGCCGGGCGGATTCCAGCGCCCTGGTGGCGCAGGAGCCGGAGCGGGAGCTGGCGGCTTCAACCGTCCTGGTGGCGGTTTCGGCGGCCCCCGTCCGGCAGGTGGCGGCGGTCGTGGCCGTGGCCCGGGCGGCGGGACCGCCGGTGCCTTCGGTCGTGGCGGCGGCAAGAGCAAGGCCCGCAAGTCGAAGCGCACGAAGCGGCAGGAATTCGAGATGCGGGAGGCTCCGTCGCTCGGCGGCGTGAGCGTTCCCCGCGGTGACGGCAACACCGTCATCCGCCTGCGTCGCGGCGCATCGATCAGCGACTTCGCCGACAAGATCGACGCCAGCCCCGGCAACCTCGTGACCGTGCTGTTCCACCTCGGTGAGATGGCTACGGCGACGGAGTCGCTCGACGAGGCGACGTTCGAAGTGCTCGGCGCCGAGCTGGGCTACAAGATCCAGGTCGTCTCGCCCGAGGACGAGGACAAGGAGCTCCTCGAGGGCTTCGACATCGACCTCGATGCCGAACTCGACGAGGAATCCGACGAGGATCTCAAGCAGCGTCCGCCGGTGGTCACCGTCGTCGGCCACGTCGACCACGGAAAGACGCGTCTGCTCGACGCGATCCGTCAGACCAACGTGATCGCTGGCGAGGCCGGCGGCATCACGCAGCACATCGGTGCATACCAGGTGTCGACGGAGCACGATGGTTCCGAGCGGGCCATCACCTTCATCGACACCCCGGGTCACGAGGCGTTCACGGCCATGCGTGCTCGCGGTGCGCAGGTGTCCGACATCGCGATCCTCGTGGTCGCCGCAGACGACGGCATCATGCCGCAGACGATCGAGGCGCTGAACCACATGCAGGCGGCCGACGTGCCGATCGTGGTGGCGGTGAACAAGATCGACAAGCCGGATGCCAACCCCGCCAAGGTGCGTCAGCAGCTGACCGAGTTCGGCCTGGTCGCTGAGGAGTACGGCGGCGACACCATGTTCGTGGATGTCTCCGCTCGCGAGAACATCGGCATCGCCGACCTGCTCGACGCCGTGCTGCTCACGGCAGACGCCGGTCTCGACCTGCGGGCGAACCCCGACAAGGATGCCCGTGGCGTGGCCATCGAGGCCAAGCTCGACAAGGGCCGCGGTGCGGTGGCAACCGTGCTCATCCAGTCCGGAACGCTCCGGGTCGGCGACTCGATCGTGGCGGGAACCGCATACGGACGCGTGCGTGCCATGCAGGACGAGAACGGTGACGCGGTGGAGGAAGCCCTCCCGTCGCGTCCGGTGCAGGTGCAGGGTCTCTCCAGCGTTCCGCGTGCCGGTGACACGTTCATCGTCACCGAGGAGGACCGCACGGCCCGCCAGATCGCCGAGAAGCGCGAAGCGGCCGAGCGCAACGCCCAGCTGGCGAAGGCGCGCAAGCGCATCAGCCTCGAGGACTTCACGCGAGCCCTTGAAGAGGGCAAGGTCGAGTCCCTCAACCTCATCATCAAGGGTGACGTCTCCGGCGCCGTCGAAGCGCTCGAGGAGTCCCTGATGAAGATCGAGGTGGACGAGAGCGTTCAGCTGCGCATCCTGCACCGCGGCGTCGGCGCGGTCACCGAGAGCGACATCGACCTGGCCACGATCGACAACGCGATCGTCATCGGGTTCAACGTGCGCCCCGACGTCAAGGCTCGCGAGCGGGCTGCCCGCGAGGGCATCGACGTGCGGTTCTACTCGGTCATCTACAACGCCATCGACGACATCGAGAACTCGCTCAAGGGCATGCTCAAGCCCGAGTTCGAAGAGGTGCAGTCGGGTGTGGCCGAGATCCGCGAGGTGTTCCGCTCCTCCAAGTTCGGCAACATCGCCGGTGTCTACGTGCGAAGCGGAACCATCACCCGCAACGCCAAGGCTCGCGTCATCCGCGACGGCGTCGTGGTGGGCGACAACCTCGCCATCGAATCGCTGCGTCGCTTCAAGGATGACGTCACCGAGGTTCGTACCGACTTCGAAGCCGGTATCGGCCTCGGCAGGTACAACGACATCCAGATCGGCGACGAGATCGAGACGATCGAGTTGCGCGAGAAACCGCGCGCTTAGGTTCGTGGGGCGGGTTCCCGCTCGGTTTTCCCCTTCAGGGGAAAGGAGCGGGGACCCCTACCCCGATTCCCCTGAAGGGGAAAACCGAGCGGCAACCCGATACGAAGCCTCAGTGCTCGGGGAAAGGGGTAAGAGATGGCTGACGAAGCACGGGCTCGAAAGCTCGCCGATCGCATCAAGGAAATCGTCGCCAGAAGGCTGGACAAGGGCCTGAGGGATCCGAGGCTGGGCTTCGTGACCATCACCGACGTCCGCGTGACCGGCGACCTCCAGCACGCCAGCATCTTCTACACGGTGTACGGCACAGACCAGGAGCGCGCCGACTCCGCGGCCGCGCTGAAGGCGGCGACCGGCATGCTCCGCACCGAGGTGGGCAGGAACATCCAGGTGCGGCTCACCCCGTCGCTGGAGTTCATCCCCGACGCGATCCCGGAGAACGCGGCACACATCGAGGACCTGCTCCGTACCGCGCAGGAGCGCGACGCGGAGGTCGCCGGGCTGGCGGCATCCGCTCAGTACGCCGGCGACGAAGACCCCTATGTGAAGCCGCGCGAGTTCGACGAGGACGAGTAGCGCCCTCAGACGAAGCGGATGCCCTGCTGCAGCCGGGTGCGCAACTCGAAGAGGGTGGTGCCATCCGGTCGCGGTGTGTCGGCGACGCCGGTGCGCAGGAGGTGGGCGATCACGGACGACTGCGCGGCGACCAACGTGATGCCGCGCGAGCGGCCGACCACGGTCACCGTCTGGTCGAGGTCGGCGTCAGGCAGCACCACGACGGCGACGGTGAACTTCACGCCCGCCGTCCTGCCCAGGGTGCGAGCGCGTCCGGCGAGCTCGTGCAGTGGCTGCCTCTCGTAACCGGATGCCTCGCCCTCCGGTACGAGATCCCCGCGTCGCACGATGGCTCGCACGGCCCAATCCTCCGACTGCACGGCGAACAACCCGCTGGGTCCGAGCACGACGTGGTCGATCTTCTCGACCCGTCCGTCGGCTGCCGCAGAGCGGCCTGTGGCGTCCACGTCGTGCCACACGGTGTAGCCGATGCCGAGCGTGGTGAGCGCGCGCGCCGTGTTCTCCTCGGCGACGGCGTCCGCTAGCGCGTGACGGATCTCACGGGGTGCAGAGCGCACGAGCGCCGGGTCGTACGGGTCGGCGATGGGCTCGCCCAGTCCGACCCACTCGCGGATCATCGTGAGGTATCGCTCGCGGGAGAAGCCGCCCGGATGTCCGTACGCACGGGTCTGCGGACGGGACTGCTGCCGGGGAGCTCTCGGCGGCTGAGGGGCCCAGGTGTGCGGCGTCTCGTGCACGCCGTTGCCGCGGTCGTACGCGGCGCGCGCCTCCGGCGTGCCGATCACCGCCCAGGCGTGCTGCACCGCCACGAAAAGGGCGTCCGATCCGCCCGTGTCGGGATGTGCCTGGCGCAGCATCCGCCGATAGGCGATTCGCAGCTCGTCCTGGCTGGCTGAGGCGGGCACGCCGAGAACCTCGTAGGGCGAGGCGGAGAGCGGACTGTCAGGCATCGAACATTCAGATTAGGGGTTCCGCTCAGGCAAGTGCTGAGACGCGCTCGGGAGAGGGCTGAACGAGCTGCGAGTCGCCCTGCATGCGCACGGGTGCATCGTCGCACGCGAACGACCGGCGATAGGCGCTCGGAGCGACTCCCACCTCGCGAGTGAAGTGGTGGCGGAAAAGTGTCGCGCTTCCGAAGCCGCAGGATGCAGCGATCTCGTCGATGGAGGCATCCGTCGTCTCCAGCAGAAAGCGCGCGTGGAGCACGCGTTGCGCGGTGAGCCACTGCATCGGTGTCACCCCGGTCTCGGCCACGAACCGGCGAGCGAACGTGCGAGTGGACATGTGTGCGAGCTTCGCCAGCGACGTCACGGAATGCTGCTGGGCGAGGTGGGCGTTCATGAACGCGAGAGCGTCGACGAGGGCGTCGCATTCGGCTTCGGGCACCGGCCGGCTGATGTACTGCCGCTGACCGCCGTCACGCTGCGGCGGCACGACCATGTTGCGGGCGATCACTGTCGCCACCGCGCTGCCCAGCTCACGCCGTACGAGGTGCAGGCTGGCGTCGATGCCGGCCGCAGTGCCCGCGCTCGTGATGATGTCACCGTCGTCGACGAAGAGTACGTCGGGGTCGACCCGGGCGCTCGGATGCCTGCGCTGCAGCTCGTCGGCATATCTCCAGTGCGTCGTGCACGGGCGTGCGTCGAGCAGCCCGGCGGCCCCGAGCGCGAAGGCTCCGGAGCACGCGCTCAGCATGATGGCCCCTCGAGCGGATGCCCGGCGGAGCGCCTCGAGCAGCTCGGGCGGGTACTCGTCGTCCGGCCGGATGCGTGCGGCAGGCACCGCGATCACGTCGGCGTCGTCCATCGCCTCCAAGCCCAGCGGGGGAGTGATCGGCACCCCCACCTCGGTCATGACCGGGCGCCCCGGTTCGATTCCGCACACACGGAAGTCGAGCCGCGGTACCTCCGAGTACACGCTCCGGTCGAGTCCGAACACCTCTGCGAGAAGGCCGAACTCGAACACCGCGAGGTTGTCGATCACCGGCACTGCCACGCTGCGCAACATGTCGGCCAGTGTAGTGGCGGAATTTTTATGAAGGTAGTCTCTCCGCCATCTAGTGGCAGTATTTTGTCGATCGTAACGTGTGAGACATGACTCAGCACGCAGCATCCGCGCCCTCGTTCACTACCTCCACTTCCCGCCGCGCCGTGCTCCAGGGCATCGACCACGGGTATGTCGAGAAGCCCGCGCGTGCGACGGAGTTCGCGCTCTGGAAGTGGTTTCCGCGTGCGATTCTGCAGCGCGGCGGCTCGGTCACCCGCGATGATGAGCGCGCCTACCGAGATCTGCAGGCGGCTCACGACCGCAACGAGTGGGCGTGACGGTGGCCGCACTGAAGTCCAGGATCACGCTGTGGGCGTTCCTGGCGCTTCCGCTGGTGTGGGGTGCGAGCTTCCTGTTCATCAAGGTGGGACTGGAGGGCCTCTCGCCCGCTCAGGTGGTGCTCGGGCGCATCCTTCTTGGTGCGCTCGCGCTCGCCGTCATCATGACGGCGACCAGGCGCCGCTGGCCGCGGGAGTTGCGGGTGTGGGGGCACATGCTCGTCGTCGGGATCTTCTTCTGCGCGGTTCCGTTCACACTGTTCGCCTGGGCGGAGCAGTACGTGCCGAGCGGCCTGGCGAGCATCTACAACGCCGCCACGCCGATCATGACTCTCTTGCTCACGCCCCTGATCCTGCGCTCCGAGCGTCTGGGGCCGGCGCGAGCCGCTGGCCTGGTGGTCGGGATCCTCGGCGTCGTCGTGCTGACCGGGCCCTGGCAGTTGCTCGGTTCTAGCGAACTGCGGTCCACCATTCCCGCGCAGCTTGCCTGCCTGGGAGCCACCGCGAGCTACGGGTTCGCGGGGCTCTATCTCCGACGGTTCGTGAGTGGTATGCCGTACGACTCGGTGACGCTGTCTTCGGTGCAGCTCGCGATGGCGAGCCTCGTGGTGCTGCTCGCAGCCCCATTCGTCGCCCGCGGAACGGTGTCACTGAACGTTCCCGTCGTTCTCAGCATCGTCGTCCTCGGTGTGGTCGGCACGGGCGTCGCGTACGTCTGGTACACCCGGATCATGCGTGATTGGGGTGCAGCACGGGCCTCGACCGTCACGTATCTCACACCCGTGGTCGGGGTGGTTCTCGGCGTGCTCCTTCTCGGCGAGAGCCTGCACTGGTACGAGCCCGCGGGAGGCGCCATCGTCGTGGCCGGCATCCTGGTGAGCCAGGGTGTTCCGTTCGCGCGCCTACGGCGACGCACTGCTCGGTCGGGCTACGCCGGCAGCGCGTAGCCGTCGTCGACGGCGACGGCGAGTCCGTCGGCGACCAGGCCGGCGAGCGCCCGCCCGCGCTGCTCCGGGTGCGGCCAGAGCGCATCCAGTTCGTCGATCGCAACCGGCCTGTGCGCCGAGCGCAGCTCGCGCAGAAGGATGCCGCGCACCTGCCGGTCGCTGCCCTCGTACCTCTTCTGCGCGGCGCGCCTCGCACCGAGGTACGCCGGCCGGCCGGCGGCGCGCCATGCGCAGGCATCCGCTACCGGGCATGCGTCGCATCTGGGGGATCGGGCGGTGCAGACGACGGCACCGAGTTCCATGGCCGCGGCATTGAACACCCGGGCCTCCGCCTCATCGGTCGGCAGCACGGACTCCATGGCGGCCAGGTCGCGGCGTACGTTCGGCGGCGCCGGCTCGCCTTGTCCGTCGAGGCAGCGGGCGAGCACCCGTCGCACGTTGGTGTCGACGACGGGATGCCGCTTGCCGTACGCGAACGCGGCGACGGCCCGTGCCGTGTAGTCGCCGATGCCGGGCAGTGCCAGCAGCTCGTCGACGTCGCGCGGCACGACGCCGCCGTGCCGCTCGGCGATGGCGACAGCGCAGGCGTGCAGCCGAAGCGCCCTTCGCGGGTACCCCAGCCCCTGCCACGCCCGGATCGCCTCGGCCGGCGGCGCTCCGGCGAGATCAGCCGGCGTGGGCCAGCGGTCGAGCCATTCTTCGAGCCGGGGTATGACCCGAACCACCGGCGTCTGCTGCAGCATCACCTCGCTGACGAGGATGCCCCACGCACCGAACCCGTCACGCCGCCACGGCAGGTCTCTGGCTTCGCGCCGGAACCAGTCGTTCAAAGCACGGGTGAGGTCATCCGCGCCGGAGGTCGGGGCATCCGTCTCGACCTCGTTCACGGCACCCACCGCTCCAGCGTACGAGCTCTCGGTTCAGTTGATGATTTCGGCTTCGTCGCTTGAGAGCAGCGCCGACAACCGCTCCCGCCACATCTGCAACTGTTCCGGGGTCAGCCTGGTCCATTCGGTGATTTCGCCGACGATCCGTAACGGAGCGCTGCTGCGATACGACCGAGTGGGGTTGCCGGGGAACTTCTTGTCGGTGACGTTCGGGTCGTCTTCGTATGCGCCCGTGGGTTCGACCAGATATACGCGCGGTACGGCATCGCCGCCCACGAGTTCAGTGGCGACCTCCGCCGCGAGACCCGCCCCATCGACCAAGGCGGTGAAGTAGATGTGGTTCATCACGACCTCGGGCCGATAGTTCGACCGATGCCCCGCGGTGAGGAGATCGCCCACCTTCAGGTCGGCGACGGTGCCGTGGAAGAACGGACCTTCGTCGAGCGGTTCGGGCACGTTGCCTCCTTCTTTCGCGACGCGCAGATATTAGCTCGCCTCAGCGGCGGGCGCGCTCACGGCACCGGACGTGTACGCGCGCTTATGCTGTCCGCATGCAGCTGGCGACGACACCGCGCACCGCCTTCCTGCGGGAGTTGAAGGCGGAGATCGCCCACAACTATCCCGCCGGACGCGTCATCGTCGCCATCGACGGAGCGGAGGGGTCGGGCACCGCGGAGTTCGCGGACGACCTCGCGGCGGTGTACCGCGAGGCGGGAACCGCGACGGCTCGCGCGTCGATGCGCGACTTCCACTTGCCGCGGGAGACGCGCCATCTGCACGGCAGGGCGGATGCCGGGGACTACTACGATCGCTCTTTCGACTACGAGACGCTCCGGCGGGTTTTGATCGGCCCGTTCCGCCTCGGCGGATCGACCGGATTCCAGACCCGTGCGTTCGACGTGCGCCGCAATGCGCCTGTGCTCTCGGAATGGCAGACCGGACCGGCCGATATGGCACTCATCATCGACGGCCCGTTCCTGGTGAGACCCGAGGTGCGCGGCGCGTGGCACTTCTCGGTGCTTATCGACGTTCCGCTCACCGAGGTCTACGCGCGCCTGGCAGTCTCCGAGGGCAGGGATCCAGACCCGGATGCGCCGGCGAACGCTCGGTACGTCGGCGGATGGCGCCGCTACGGCTCCGAGGTCGAGCCCCAGTACCTCGCCTCCGCTGTTGTGGACCTCAGCGACCCCGCCCGTCCACGCCGGGAGTATCCCGACACCGGATGCGCCTGCTTCTGAATCAGCGCACCGGTAGCCTGGCCGCTTCGTCACGGTCGAGGAACGTGCCGTCGGCCTCGAGCCGGTGCATCGCCTCGACGATCGCCGCGTTCACCGGTGCCTGTCGTCCGATCGCGGCAGCCGCCCGCACGACCGCTCCGTTCAGGTAGTCGATCTCGGTGGTGCGCCCGCGTCGCCTGCTCTGCAGGGTGGACCCGAGGTTCGGCACCGCTCCCATGCGGCGGGCCATCAGGGCCGGCAGAGATCGTGCCGCCCCGAGCGGCAATGCGGAGAATCCGCGCAGCATCGGATGGCTGAGTCCCTGCACGTTCGCGAACCTCACGCCGGATGCGAGCCCGATGCGCACCGTCTCCCGCATCGACGCCGTGACCACGCGCCCGAGCCGGGCGTCCCGGATCGTCTCCTGCACGCTCAACCCGGTCAGCGCCGGCATCGCGTTCACCATGTTGATGACGAGCTTCGACCACTGAGCGCCGACGAAGTTGCGGGTGGCGACGGCGGGCATCACGGAGCCGAGCAGTGCAGCTGCGCGACGGGCGGCATCCGTCGGTTCGCCCGCGCCGTCGCCGAGGTAGGTGCTTCCGTCCGCGGTCACCGTGACGTGCCCGGGTTGCACGTACTGGGAGGCGTAAAGCGCGAGCCCGCCGACCAGCTCGGAGCTATTCAGGATGCCGGCCGCGATGTCCAGTGCCTCCAGCCCGTTCTGCACGACCACCACCGTGATGCCGCGCAGCCGCTCTGCGTTGTCGCGAAGAGCGGATGCCGCGTCCTGCGCCTTCGTGCACACGAACGCGATGTCCGGTGTCGTCTCGAGCCGCCCGGATGCCGTCACGCGTGCGACGTGGTCGCCCCACGCCCCGTCGAACCGCAGGCCGTGCTCGCGGATGGCGGCGAGGCCGTCGCCACGAGCCGTGACGGCGACCTCATGACCGGCTCGATCGAGCAGCGCGGCGATCGTTCCTCCGATGGCTCCCGCCCCGATGATGCCGATGCGCATCCGGCAAGTTTAGGGTTCTCCGGCTCACCCGATCGAAGCGCCAGCCGTGACCTCGTCCGCCTCCACAGCCTCTGCGGTCAGCTCCTCCGCTGCGTTCTCGGCACGGTCGCCGCGCTCCCGGCCAACGGGGAGGAACAGCGCGACCACGGCCGCCCCGGCCAGCACCGAGGCGCCCACGATCACGGCCGGTATCGCGGCGGACACGTACCCGGTCGGCGTGAGCGTGCCGCCTGCGCCGATGAACACGGCGGTGAGTACGGCGACTCCCAGCGCAACCCCGACCTCGCGGAGCGTGGCGTTGGTGCCGGATGCCTTCGCGTGATCCTTCTCGCCGAACCCGGCCAGCACCGCGGTCGAGCTCGGCGCGAACACCAGACCCATGCCGATTCCGGCGAGCAGGAAAGGAGGAACCATCGCCGCGAACGCGGTGTCGGTGGCGAGGATCGATGCCACCCAGAACATCGCGACCGACTGCAGCACGAGCCCCGCCACGATCGGCAGACGGGTGCCGAACCGCGGCACGATGACCGCGCCGGTGAGCGGCGCGACGACCATCGGAGCGAGCGTCCAGGGCATGGTCATCAGGCCGGCCTCGAGAGCCGTGTGGCCCTGCACGACCTGCAGGAACTGGATCAGGATGAACACGCTTCCGAAGATGCCGAAGCTGAACGTCACGCCCACCAGGTTCGCCACCGAGAAGCTGCGGTTGCGGAACAGTCCGAGCGGAAGCAGCGGCGCATTGGCCCTCGTCTCCCAGACGATGAACGCGAGCAGCAGCAAGCCCCCGCCGATCAGCGACGTGAGCACCTCGCCGCTGCCCCAGCCCGCGTCGTTGCCGCGAACTATGCCGTACACGACCGCGAAGACGCCCACGCCGACGAGCACGACGCCGAGCACGTCTGCCCGCAGCTTCGCGCCGAACGAGTTCGGAAGTGCGAGCAGCAGGAGCGGCAGCGCGACGACGCCGACCGGAACGTTCAGCCAGAAGATGGCCTGCCAGTTCCAGCCCTGAACGATGGCACCGCCGATGAGCGGGCCGAGAGCGACCCCGAGTCCGGAGACGCCGCCCCAGATGCCGATCGCGGCTGGTCGCATCCGCTCGCTCACGGAGCCGACGAGCAGGGTCAGCGACAGTGGCATGACGGCCGCGGCCCCCGCCCCCTGCACGGCCCGGAACAGGATGAGCTCCGCCGGCGAGGTTGCCAGAGCCGACGCGGCGCTGGCCAGCGTGAACACGCTCACCCCGATCGCGAACACGGTGCGGCGGCCGAACCGGTCGCCGAGCGCTACGGAGAGCAGGATGAACGTCGCGAACGCCAGGCTGTACGCATTGACGACCCACTGCAGCTCCTCGATGGAGGCCTTCAGGTCGATGCCGATGCGGGGGAGTGCGTTGGTGACCACGAGGTTGTCGAGCGTCGCCATGAACATGGGAACGGATGCCGCCACGATGGCGAGCCAGGTCGGCACGCGCCTGCGCGGCGCGATCGTCGAAGAGGACATGTTGAGTGCGGTCATGAGTGTCTCGTCTCGGTGGAGAGTCGGATGGGGAAGCGTCGGCCGGCGCGGAGGTAATCGAATGATTACAAGATGGACTGTAGTAATCGACTGATAACATGTCAACCATGAGCAGCGAATCCGACCGCGTGACCCCGGATGAGACGGATGCCGTGACGAAGGATCGCGAGCCGGTGAAGCAGGAGCGGGTGCCGTCGGCGGTGCGCCGCGAACAGATCCTGGCCGCAGCGAGCCGCGTGTTCGGCGAGCGCGGGTACGTCGGCGCGACGACCGATCAGGTGGCCCGTGCAGCCGGGATCAGCCAGCCGTACGTGGTGCGGATGTTCGGCAGCAAGGAGAACCTGTTCGTCGCCGTTCTCGACAGGGCGCTCGAGAAACTGCTCGAGGCGTTCAACCACGCGTTGACGGAGTCCCGGGAGCTCGGCGAGACTCGTGACGAGACCTCAACCCGGCTGGGCATGGCCTACGCGGACCTGATCCGGGATCGCGGCATCCTGCTCTGCCTCATGCAGTCGTTCATCTCGGGCCACGAGCCGGTCATCGGCGAGAAGGCTCGTGAAGGCTTCCTCGCGATCTACCGCCTGCTGCGCAACGGCGCTGGCATGGAGCCGGACGAGCTGCTCGGATTCCTCGCGCACGGCATGCTCTTCAACGTGCTGATCGCGATGCGGATGGTGGATCAGCACGACTCAGATGACCCGTGCATCCCCGAGTTGCTCGAGCACACGTTCCGCACCAAGCTGGACATCGTGGTGAACACGGTCACGGGCACAGCTACCGGCGCAGACGAGGCGCAGCCGCCCGCCCGGGCGACCGCGTGAGCGGGCCCAACGGCATCCTGCTCGTCGACAAGCCCGCGGACTGGACCAGCCACGACGTCGTCGCACGGGTTCGCCGGCTTGCCGGAACGCGCAAGGTAGGACACGCCGGCACGCTCGACCCGATGGCCACCGGTGTGCTCGTGCTCGGGCTCGGGGCGTCGACGCGGCTACTGACCTACGTGGTCGGTTCCGACAAGGAGTATCTCGCGACGATCCGGCTCGGGGCATCGACGACGACCGACGACGCCGAGGGGGAGACACTCGGCTGGGCGCCGGCCGACCGGGTTCGTGCGATCTCACCGCAGCGGCTGACGGATGCCGTCGCGCACCTCACCGGCGAGCTCGATCAGGTGCCCTCCAGCGTCTCCGCCGTGAAGGTGGACGGCAAGCGCTCGTACGCGAGGGTGCGTGCGGGGGAGCAGGTGGAGCTGAAACCGCGCCGCATCACCGTGTCGGCCTTCGACGTGCTCGACTCGCGGCAGGCATCCGTCGGCGATGCCTTGGCGCTCGACGTCGACGTGCGCGTCGTGTGCTCGTCCGGCACCTATGTGCGCGCCCTTGCCCGTGACCTGGGCGTAGCCCTGCTCACAGGCGGTCATCTGACCGCCCTGCGGCGCACGAGGGTCGGGCCGTTCGCGATCGAGGATGCCCGCCCTCTCGCGGATCTCGACGTCGCGTCTGCACTGCAGCGGCCCGCGTCCGCCGCGTCGGCGCTCTTCCCGGTGCTCGCCCTCACCGACGACCAAGCGGTGGATCTCGGACACGGCAAGCGCATCGTCGTGGACGGGGCCGACGCCGAGACCGCAGCCGCGATCGCGCCGGACGGACGGTTGATCGGACTGGCCTCCGTCAAGGACGGTCGGGTGCGCACGATCGTCAACTTCCCCGCTGAGCAGGCTGCGGAGTCCGACTCTCAAGAGGAGACGCGTTGATCGAGTGGTTCACCGCCGTGCAGGTGATCGTGGCCGTGCTGGCAGGCATCTTGTGCCTCGTCGTCGGCTTCATCGGACGGCCGCCGAACGACCTCACCCTCGGCTCGATCGCGCTCGTCGAGGTGCTGCTCATCGCCCAGCTCGTCGTCACGATCGTGGCGCCGATCATCGGCAACGAACCACGCGGATCGCTCGACGAGTTCTACATCTACCTCATCTCTGCCCTGCTGCTTCCGATCGCGGGAGGTTTCTGGGCGCTCATCGAGCGCACCAGGTGGAGCGCCGTCGTGCTGGGTGTGGTCGGCCTCGCGATCGCCGTCATGACGTACCGCATGGGACAGATCTGGTTCGTGCCGGGCACCCCGTGACCGCACGCGATAATGGAGTGACATGTCCGAGAACCCCTCCGCGAGCCCCGCTTCCCGTGCGCCCGTTCGCACCACCCGCCGCATGACCGGAGCCGGTCGAGTGCTGGTGGCCGTTTACGGCATTCTCGCGCTCGCGGCCACCGGACGCAGCGCGTACCAGATCGCCGACCATTTTTCGGCGGCACCCGTCGCGTTCACCCTGTCCGCGTTCTCGGCCCTCGTCTACATCGTCGCCACCATCGCGCTGATCGCCCCCGGCCGAGTCTGGTATCGCGTCGCCTGGATCACGATCTCGATCGAGCTCGCCGGTGTGCTCGTGATCGGAACGCTCAGCACGTTCGCGCCCGACGCGATCGGCATGGGCGCCATCGACCCGTTCGGCCAGGACTCCACCGTGTGGTCGGTGTACGGCGCGGGATACCTGTTCATCCCACTTGTGCTGCCCGTGCTCGGGATGCTCTGGCTCGCTCGCCACAAGCCGGTTCCGGTCACCGACGACCCGGCCGGCGGCGCGGCCGCCGCCGGACGAGCATGAGCCATCGCGTGAGCGACGACGGCGAAGCCATGCGGGTCTTCCGGTCGATCGACGACATCCCCGCCGACTTCGGTCCGAGCGCCGTCACTGTTGGCAAGTTCGACGGCGTGCATCTCGGGCATCGTGCCGTGATCGGAAGGCTGCTGTCCGTCGCCGGCCGCGAGGGACTGGCGTCGGTCGTGGTCACCTTCGATCGCAACCCGATGTCGGTCGTCGCGCCAGAGCGCTGCCCCGACGACCTGGTGAGCCTGGAGCAGAAGCTCGAACTGCTGGAGCAGACCGGCATCGACGCGGTGCTCGTGCTCACGTTCGATCTCGGGCTCTCCCGCGTTCCCGCAGAGGAGTTCGTCGAGCGCTACCTGGTGTCGAAGTTGCACGCGAAGACGCTCCTGGTCGGCAGCGACTTCCGGTACGGGGCGAAGGGTGCGGGCGACGTCGCCCTGCTGCGCCGGCTCGGCGCCCGTGACGGGTTCGACGTGCAGCTCATCGACGACGTTCGCCCCGACGGTCACGACCGGGTCTCGTCGACCTGGGTGCGGTCACTGCTGGCCGACGGCGACGTGGCGTACGCCGGAGTGCTGCTCGGGCATCCGCCGACCGTACGCGGTGTCGTGGTTCACGGTGCGCAGCGCGGCCGGCAGCTCGGGTTTCCGACCGCGAACCTGTCGCCCCAGTGCGAGGGGCTGATCCCGGCGGACGGCGTCTATGCCGGATGGCTGATCGACGGAGGCGTGCGGCACCCGGCGGCCATCTCGGTGGGGAACAACCCGACGTTCGAAGGCGTGCCGCAGCGACAGGTCGAGGCCTACGTCATCGGCGAGGAGATCGACCTGTACGACCATGTGGTCGACGTGGAGTTCGCCGAGCGCATCCGCGGCATGGTCGCCTTCGACGGCATCGACCCGCTGATCGCGCAGATGAAGGCCGACGTCGAAGAGGCGTCGGAGATCCTCGCCGAGGGCTGACACGCCACGAGATCAGCGGCCCACGCCGCACCGGCATCGCTATCTCATCGAGGTGGCTATGCCGTCCAGGCAATGCGGTAGTCACTGGGAGAGGTGTGCAGATGCCTATTGAATGCGGCGCGAAGCCCGGCTGCGGTGGCGAAACCACACTGCGCGGCGATCGCGTCGACGGTGTAGTCGGTGCGTTCGAGGAATTCCTGCGCGCGACGGACGCGCTCACGAACGAGCCAGTCGCCGGGTGTCCGCCCATAGGTTTCGAGGAACCTGCGTGTGAGTTGCCGTTCGCTCAGGTGCATACGAGCCGCCATGTCTCGGAGCCTGATCGGCTCATGCAGGTGCTGGATCGCCCACTGCGTCGCCTCCGAGAGCGACTTGGAATCGTGCGCCTCGACTGGAGCGAGCATGAACTGCGCCTGATCTGCCGTGCGATGAGGCGGGGTCACCATGCGCCGGGCGAGAGCGTTGGCCGCCGTTCTGCCGTGATCTTGACGCACGAGTTCGAGACAGAGGTCGATGCCGGCCGCTGTGCCGGCTGACGTGTGAATCCCGCCGTCCTCGGCGTAGATCACCGTCGCGTCGACCTGCACCCGCGGGTAACGGCGAGCGAGTTCGGCCGCATGCATCCAATGCGTTGTCGCGCGTCGCCCGTCGAGCAGGCCGGCCTCGGCCAGCACGAACGCACCCGAGCAGATCGACGCGATGCGCGCGCCTCGACGGTGCGCCTCCCGCACCGCCTCGACGAGGTCAGCGGGTTGGCGCACGTGCACGTTGGTGCACGCAGGGACGATCACGGTGTCCGCCGTCACGAGATCGTCGAGCGATGAGGCCGCGGCTGCAATGAAGCCGCTGGCGACCTGAGCCCCGGGAACGGTCGCGCACAGTGCGAATCCGTACCACGGGTCGGCTATTTCGGGACGCGCGATCCCGAAGACCTCGCACGGCACAACCAGTTCGAAGATCGGTGCACCTGGCGTCACTGCGACGGCCACGCGATGGATGTCTGTTCCGTTGCGCATGGCGGCCATTATGCCGCTCGTCAGCCACGAGCGCAGTCGGTGCAATGGCACCATGACTCTCGAATCGTCTGCAGAACAGCCCACGGCCGCCGCATCGCACGAGGAAGGGACGATCCGCTTGGGGCAGGGTGTGGCGCTTTACGTCTGCGCCATCCTTGGGGCGGGCGTGCTCGTGTTCCCGGGACAGGCCGCGACGCTTGCCGGGCCGGCCTCACTCATCGCCTGGGGGTTCAGCGCCCTCATCGGGGCAGCGCTGGCGTTCACGTTCGCGGCGCTCGCCTCTCGGTTCCCGGATGCCGGCGGCGTCGCCACCTACGCGGCACGCGCGTTCGGGCCGGCTGCGGGCGGCATCACGGGCTGGTGGTACTTCATCGCCGGCTCGGTCGGCCAGACGATCGTTCCGCTGACGGCCGGGTACTACATAGCGGCGGCGTTCGGCCTCGATCAGCGGTGGGCGCCGGCCTTCGCCGCTGCTGTTCTCACGCTGGCCGTCGTCGCGAGCCTCGTGGGGGTGAAGATCGGCTCGCGTGTGCAGGTCGGACTCGCGCTCGGTGTCGGGGCGATCCTGGTCGGGGTGATCATTGTGGCTCTGCCACAGATCGACGCGGCGAACTTCAGCTCGTTCGCCCCGCATGGCCTGGTCGGCATCGGGCAGGCCGTCGTCGTTCTGTTCTTCGCGTTCGCCGGTTGGGAGGCGATCGCGCACCTGTCGGCCGAGTTCCGCCACGTGCGGCGCACCCTCCCGTTGGCGACCCTGCTGACGGTTACGATCATCACCGTGCTGTACCTCGGTGTCGCCTTCGCTGTCGTCGGAACGGGCAGTTATGGCAGCCGGGCGCTCGACCGCGTGTCGCTCGGTGCAATCATCCAGCACGGACTCGGTGTCTCCGCGGTCGACGCGGTCGCGATCGCTGCAGCTGTCATATGCCTCGGCACAACCAACGCTTTCGTGACCTCGGTCTCCCGGCTCGGCTATGCGCTCGGCAGAGACGGCTGGGCGCCCCGTTTTCTGACCCGTCACAGCCGTAACCGGGTGCCCGGCTACGCGGTACTCGCCGTGGGGGCGATCGGCGCTGCGGGACTCCTCGGCGCTGCGCTGTTCGGCTGGGGTACCGACGACATCGTCTTCATCCCCTCCGTGCTCGTTCTCGCGACCTATCTGCTCGGTTCGGCCGCCGCGATCCGCATCTTCAAAGGCGGCACCAGGGTTGTCGCGGTCATCGCGTTTCTGCTCCTCTTGATCACCGTGCCGTTCGGCGGCTGGCGCCTCATCGTGCCCGTCGTCGTCGCGGTGCTCGCGATCGTCGTTCATCGACGCCGCGATGCAGTCACCGCGGCGAAAGGTCGCCGCGGGGCAGCGCCCCGTCGCTCGCGTTAGACGAGTCACACAGCGGCTGCGACTGTCGGACGGGGGGTGCGTCGCCTGCGCTGCGGCGTCGGCTCACCTGGTCGGGGCCTTCAACGGCCGCCTGCCGAACAGGTACAGCACGATGCCCTGCGCACTGCCCTCGATGATGCGGCCCTTGCCCGACCGACCGGGGCCGATCGCCCAGCCGGCGTCGGTGGCGTACAGCGTGTGGGTGGCCACGACCTCGCGTCGATCGCCAGAGGCGAGCATCAGCCCGCGGAGCGCGATGCGGCGAGTGGCATCCGGCTCGACCTCGATCGGAATCCCGAGCGGCTGCACGATGTCGTACGTGTGCACCACGGTCTCGACGAGGTCGGTCATTCCTGTGCGGCCGAGTCCGGCGAGCCGCAGAGCGGCGATGCGACGCAGCCGGCGCACGAGCTCGTCAGGGCTCGTCGCCTCCGCCTCCTGTCTGCTGACCGCCTCCGTGAGCGAGTCGAGGCTCATTCCCGACAGCGTCAGCATGGGCAGCACTGTGCTGAGCATCTCGGAGTACGAGCTGCCGACCCGCCACACGATGTGCCCGGTGACGTCGCGCACGGTCCACCGGTCGCAGAGGCTCTGCGAGCCCCATTCATCGGGTTCGAGCCCCTCGAGGATGCCCGCCAGCTGCACCAGCGTGCTCGCTATCTGCTCTCCGAAGTCCCGTCGCATGCTCAGCCCTTCGTCCGCGCAACATCTTGGCACGCGGCTCCGGTCCCGGGGCGGTCCGCTTAGCCTTGAACGAGTCGCACGGCACCACTGAGAGAGGGACACGCCCGATGACGAGCGAAGTTGCGGACCCTTCAGTTCCGACGAGAACGGCCCCGGTCGTGCTCGGCCCGAACCGGCCGGCAGCGCGGCCGTACCGCGGAGGGGAGGGCATCCTTCGCTTTCGTGGGCTGCAAGAGAACCAGGATGCGGCGGCCGAACGGATGCCCGAAGACTTCGTCGCGTCCGCCACCGAGGTATTCGCGGGCGGCGGCGTCGGACTCACCGTTCTCCCGGACGGCACGAGCCTGCGTGACGGTTTCGCGGCACACCCGGTCGACTACTTCGGTGAGAAGCACGTGCGCGCGTTCGGGGCGGATCCGAAGCTGCTCGTCAAGCTGCTCGACACGAGGGAGCGGCTCTTCGTGCATTACCACCCGTCCGACTCGTTCGCGCGGGACAGGCTCGCGCACGCCAGCGGCAAGACCGAGGCGTGGATCGTCGTCGCCACCGAGGGTGTCGGACACGCCTACCTCGGCTTCGACCGCGACGTGAGCCACGACGAACTGCTCGGGTGGTTCGAACGGCAGGATGTGCCGGCCATGCTCGCCACGATGAACCGCGTCGAGCTGCGCCCGGGCGACACGCTGCACGTGCCGGCCGGCATGCCGCACGCGATCGGACCGGGCGTCACGCTGGTCGAGCTGCAGCAGCCGGTCGATCTGTCCATCCTCGTGGAGTACGACGGCTATCCGGGACTCGACCGCGACGCCGCGCTGCTCGGCCTGGATGCGGCCACGGCTCTCTCCGACGTGAACCGTTCGGCCGTCTCCGAGGATCGGCTGATCGAGTTCCGGTCATCGCGCATCACACGCCTGCTGGGAGAAACCGAGTTCACCGACCTGTTCCCTGCGGAGGCAGACGCCGTCTTCAGGGCTCAGCGGGTGAGCATCCACGGTTCGTTCGCATTCGCCGCGGGATACTGCGTGCTCGTGGTACTCGAGGGCGAGGGCCTGCTCGAGTGGGACGACGGCGCCATCGTGCTGTCCAAGGGCGAGACCGTCCTCGTGCCGTACGCCGCGGGCGACCTGACGCTGCGCGGCACGCTGACGGTGCTGCGCTGCCTGCCACCCGTCGCGTGAGCCCGCGTCCAGCATGAAATACTGGGGTGTGACCCAGCCGAACACCCCAGCCGCCCCGCTCGGGACACGTCCCCTCTGGGCCGGACGAACGCTCGCCTTCGCGGGCATCCTGCTGGTCGCCGCCAACCTGCGTGCAGCCGTGACAGCGCTCTCGCCGATCTTCGGCGAGATCACGCACGACGTTCCGTTCGGTGCCGCCGGCATCGGCCTGCTCGGTGCGCTGCCGCCGATCTGCTTCGCCGTCTTCGGAATCGTCGCGCCGCTGTTCACCCGCAGGGCGAGCCTCGAGGTCGTGCTGCTGGTCTCGCTGGCGGCGATCGTGGTGGGCGACGTGCTGCGCGGGCTGTCGGTCTCGTTCTGGATGCTTGTCGGCGGCAGCGTGCTCACCTTCGCCGGCATGGCGGTGGGCAACGTGCTGCTGCCGCCGCTCGTCAAGCGCTACTTTCCCGACCGTGTCGGGCTCATGACCTCCCTGTATGCCACGGTGCTTGCGGTCAGCACGCTCGTTCCGCCGCTGCTCGCCGTGCCAGTGGCGGACTCGGCGGGCTGGCGCTATTCGGTGGGCATGTGGGCCGTGCTCGGCGTGATTGCGGCGCTGCCGTGGCTGGCCGTGCTCGTACGACGGCCGGATGCCCGCCGCGTGGACGCCGAGGTCGAGGAACCGGGGACGACGGCCATGGGCCGTGTGTGGCATGCGCCGCTGGCCTGGGCGATGGCGGTGACGTTCGCCGCGTCGTCGCTCAATGCCTACGCCCTGTTCGCCTGGTTGCCGGAGCTGCTGCACGACACCGCTCACACGGACGCCGCTCAGTCCGGTGCGCTGCTCTCGCTGTATGCCGGAATCGGCATACCCGCCAGCCTGCTGATTCCCGCGCTCGCAAGCCGGATGCGCAACGTGGGCCTGCTGGTCTATCTCGGGGCGGCGTTCTTCATCGTCGGCTACCTGGGGCTCATCCTCTGGCCCGGTGTCGCGACCTGGCTCTGGGTCGTTCTCGCTGGGCTGGGACCGCTGCTCTTCCCGCTGTGCCTCGTGCTCATCAATCTGCGCACCCGCACCCACGAAGGCGCCGTGGCACTGAGCGGATTCGTGCAAGGCCTCGGGTACGTTCTGGGCGCGCTGGGGCCGATCGTCGTCGGTGCGCTCCACGATGTATCAGGAGGCTGGCTCTGGCCGCTGATCTTCCTGCTGGCGACGGCCGTGGCCGTCGTCTTCGCGGGAACGGTCGTCGCACGCCCCGGCATGCTCGAGGACCACGTCGCCGCCCGGTCGCCCCGTTGAGGCGCATCCCGTCAACAGGACGATAGGCCGAAAGCAGGCCAAGCCGTCATGTTCTCGGCGGGGAAGCGCCTTGCGTCCTGTCGACGAAGTCGTCCTACAGTGCCGGCAGCAGCTCCCCACGGTGCACGAGCGCGCCGGCACCGATCAGGGGACCCTCGCCGGAGAGACCGGATGGCACGACCCGCACCTTGCGCACGAAGCCGAAGTAGTGCTCGGCGATAGTCGCGTTGATCACGTCGAAGAGGTCGGGCGTCGCCTGCGAGAACCCGCCGCCGATCGCGACGAGCTCCAGGTCGAGCAGTGCCGTGGCGCTGGCGATCGCCTGTCCCACCGCGCGGCCGGTGCGCTCGATAGCGGCTCTCGCGACGGGGTCGCCTGCCTGGTACGCCGCTGCCAGCGCTTCCCCGTTCGTGCCGGGGAATCCCTGACGCCGCGCCCACGCGACCGTGTGCGGGCCGCTGGCGATCGCCTCGAGCGACGTCGCCTTGCCGAACGTGTCCTCGCCCTCGTACCCTGCCACCTCCACGTGGCCGACGTGCCCGGCATTGCCCGTCGGCCCGGTGATGACCCGGCCGCCGACGATGAGTCCGCCGCCGATCCCGGTGGAGACGACCATGCCCATCACGTTGCCGACGCCCTGCGCCGCACCCACCCAGTGCTCCGCCATGGTGATGGCGACGCCGTCCATCTCGAGTGTCACCGGCAGCTCGAGGCCGCGATCGGCGAGCACGGACTCCACGAACGAGCGCAGGTCGAAGTCCCTCCAGCTCGGAACGTTCAGCGGCGAAACCAGCCCGCGGGCCCTGTCGATGGGGCCGGCGCATCCGATGCCGACTCCGACCAGCTCGTCTCCGCCGGCGGCGTCCAGCGCCCGCTCGACGACCTCGCGAACGGATGCCTGCAACTCCTCGCTCGTCGCCTCGCGTCCGGTGGGTGCACGGTGCCGCGAATCGGGCACCACCTCACCGTCGGGAGTGACGAGGGCGGATTCGACCTTGGTGCCGCCGAAGTCGACGGCGAGAGCGAGGGGCGGGGTCATGAAACCAGGTTAGGGGAGCGCGAGCCTCGTCCCGTACGCGCTACGAGGGGTCGCGGGAGACGATCGTGAGAGCGGGCATCCGTCCTCCCTGACGTCGAACCGCGACCCGCAGGTGCGAGCGGCGCATGACGAGCAATGCGATCACGACGGCCGTGGTCAGCGGCACGAGGCCGGAGACGGCCAGGCCCCAGTCGGGACCGAAGCGTTCGACGATCCAGCCCATCACGGGGCCGCCGAGGGCTTGGCCGCCCAGCTGCACCATGATGTACAGCGCCATCACCCGGCCGCGGATGCCGAGGTTCGTCGACATCTGCACGAGCGAGTTCGCGCTGGTCAGATAGAGCAGGCTCGCCGCGCCGCTGAGCGCCATGAGGAGCGCGAAGACCACGATGTCGGGCGAGAGCGCTGCGGATGCCTGTACCACCCCGAGCACGACAGCGCCGCCGATCACGAGGCGCAGGCTGACACCCACCCGGCGGGTGGACAGCACCGCACCGGTGAGTGCGCCGACGGCGACGAGGGCGTTGAAGAATCCGTATCCGGCGGAGCCCACCTTGTAGACGTCGTTCGCGTAGGCGGCCAGCAGCACCGGCATGGTGTAGGCGAACATCGCCACGGCGCCGAGCGTGATGATCGTGAACAGGATGGCGGGCTTGCTCGCCGCGTAGTGCAGCCCTTCCGCGAGCTGCCCCTTGCCGCGCGGAGCGACGGGCGTGTGCAACAGGGCCTTGGTGTTCATCATGCCGAGCGCTCCGACGACGACCAGGCACGCGCATCCATTGATCACGAACGCCCAGCCGCTGCCCACCGCGCTGATCGCGATTCCGCCGACTGCCGGACCGATCAGGGCACCGAGCTGGAACGTTGACGAGTTCAGGCTGATCGCATTGCGCAGCAGCTTCGGCCCGACGATCTCGTTCACGAACACCTGACGTGCCGGGTTGTCGACCACGGTGACGAATCCCCCGATGAAGGCCAGCAGCCAGATGTGCCAGACCTGGACCGTGTCGGTGAGGATGAGCACCGCCAGGATGCCTGCCAGCAGCGCCGCCGTCGACTGCGTCAGCATAAGGAGCACCCGTTTCGGGTACCGGTCGGCGATCACGCCGCCGAGCAGGCCGAAGACCAGCATCGGCGTGAACTGCATGGCCACGGTGACGCCGACTGCGGCGACGCTTCCGGAGAGCTGGAGGACGAGCCAGTCCTGCGCCACCCGCTGCATGCCGAGCGCCGTGGTGGAGACGACCTGCGCTCCGGCGTACAGCCGGTAGTTCGGCACGCGCAGCGATGAGAACATGTCCCGCCACGACGGGCGTCGGTCGAGCACGGGTATGGGAGCGGTGAGGAGGCTTTCGGCTGAATGCGTTGCGGAGGTGGCTGTCACGAGGGCTTTTCGAATAAGAGGCTGGTCGAACGTGTATTCCAACGGTAATCAAGCTCAGATCATTCCCCCAGGCAATCGGACCTATAACTCCTATTGGGTTCGTGAATGTATGCTTCGATCATGTTCGATCCGGACCTGCTGGCCACCTTCCTCGCGGTGGCAGAGACGGGCAGTTTCACCAGGGCGGCCGAGCGGCTCGGGCTCAGCCAGCCGACGGTCAGCCAGCACGTCGCACGCCTCGAGAAGGCGGCCGGACGAATGCTCGTCGACAGAGACACCCGCCAGGTGCGCCTGACCGACAATGGGGACGCGATGGCGGGGTTCGCTCGCAGCATCCTCGCCGCCCATGCCGCCGCCGACAGCTACTTCAGCGGCACGGCCATGCGGGGAAGGCTTCGCTTCGGAGCGGCCGACGATCTCGCGATCACGCAGCTGCCGAGCATCCTGCGGGACTTCCGCCAGGCGTATCCGCAGATCAACCTCGAGCTCACCGTGAGCCAGTCGACACCGCTGCATCGGCGGCTGAAGGCCGGGCAACTCGACCTCATCTTCATCAAGCAGATGGCCGGCTCGCAGGGGGGTGACCGGGTGAGCACGGACGACCTCGTCTGGATGGGGCTCGACAAGACCGTGCTCGGTCCCGACGACACCGTGCCGCTGATCGCGTACCAGGACCCGAGCATCAGCAGGCAGATGGCGATCGACGCGCTCGAGGCCGCTGGCCGGGTGTGGCGCATCACGTGCAACACCCGCGAGGTGAACGGCGTGCTCGCGGCGGTGCGCGCGGGCCTGGGCGTCGCGCCGTTCCCGCGCACGATCATCCCGAACGATCTCGTCAAGGTGACGAACCGGCTCGGCCTGCCCGAGCTCGGCCAGGTCGAATTCAGCCTGCTGGCCAATCCGCGTGCGGCGGCCGAACCGGTCGCCGCGCTGACTCGCACGATCATGGGCCGCACGCTGCATTGACGATGAAGTGTGCGCAAAAGAGCAAGAGAATGCCGCCGCGTTGCTCATAAGTGGGAGCACTTCGTAGTCTGGAAGACGCTATGAACTCCTCAGATGAACTTCTCGCCGTGCGCGCGGCTGAGCTCTATTACGACGAGGGACGCACGCAGGACGAGATCGGTGCCGCGCTGCACATCACGCGCTGGAAGGTCGGCCGGCTCCTTGCCCAGGCGCGTGCTGCGGGCATCGTGCGCATCGAGATCGTGCATCCCAGGGCTCGGCGCGTGCTCGCCGAGCAGGCGGTGAAGAAACGGTACGGGCTGAAAGACATCGTGGTCGCCTCCTCCGCAGGGGTCTCCTCGCCGGAGGAACTGCAGCGCCGGGTCGCACAGGCCGCCGCCGACTACCTCACCGCCATGCGCCCGGCGCCGCAGACGCTCGGAGTCAGTTGGGGACGCACCATGCACGATGTTGCGGCGTGCCTCCCGCGCGGCTGGGCGCACGGCGTCGGGGTCGTGCAGATCAACGGTGGACTGAGCCTGACGAAATACGGCGACACCGCCTCTGCGACGGCGCTCGTGATCGCGCAGAAGGCAGCCGGTTCCGCGCACGTTCTGCCCATCCCCGCGATCCTCGAGCACACAGCGACCAAGCGCAGCATCGAGCACGACCGTGCCATCGCAGGTGTGCTCGATCGCGCGGCGCACGCCGAGGCGTACCTGTTCAGCGCCGGTGTCGCGGGCCCCGACTCGGCTCTCGTTCACAGCGGATACCTCACCGCGGAGGAGGTGGAGGGACTGGTCTGCAAGGGTGCGGTCGGCGACGTGATCGGGCGCTTCGTCGGCGCGGACGGCAGGCCGGTCGACGCCGAGCTGGACTCTCGTACGGTCGGGCTGTCTCTTGAACGGATCAAGGCGTCCGAGACGGCTATCGCGGTCGTCGCAGGCGAGGGCAAGCACGAGGTGGCCAGGGCGCTCGTCACCAACGGCCTGTGCACGGTGCTCATCACCGACGACCTGACCGCGGCTGCGCTTCTCGATGAGGCGACGGACGAGCGGATGCCCGCCGGCGCGCCCCAGGGCGCGGTACGACAGCAGACGGCAGTGGCGGAGCGTGCATCATGACCTTGGATCTCGCACGCACGGTCGTCGGCTCCGAGCTCAGCGAGCGGAGTCTGCGCGGCTTCGTGCTCGGGCTCCCCGGCGTCGACGCCGTCGGCCTCGAGCAGCGAGCCGCGGCGCTCGCCACCCGCTCGATCAAGACGTCGTCGAAGCGGCGCGCGCTCGACACGATCGTCTCGCTGATCGACCTCACGACTCTGGAGGGCGCCGACACCCCAGGCAAGGTGCGCTCGCTGGTGGCCAAGGCGATCCTCCCCGACCCTGCTGATCCGACGTGTCCGCAGGTTGCTGCGGTGTGCGTGTACGGCGATCTCGTGCCGGTTGCCGTCGAGGCGCTGGGAGCTGCCAACAGGGCAGCAGGAGGCACGATCGGAGTCGCCGCCGTGGCCACCGCCTTCCCGAGCGGCCGGGCGTCGCTGAACGTCAAGCTGGCCGACACCGCCGACGCCGTCGCCGCGGGCGCCGACGAGATCGACATGGTCATCGACAGAGGCGCCTTCCTCTCCGGACGGTACGGCGAGGTGTTCGACGAGATCGTCGCCGTCAAGGAGGCGTGCCGCCGTCCCGACGGCTCCAGCGCGCACCTCAAGGTGATCCTCGAGACCGGCGAGCTCGCCACCTACGACAACGTGCGCCGGGCATCCTGGCTGGCCATCCTCGCCGGTGCGGACTTCATCAAGACGTCCACCGGGAAGGTGTCCCCGGCCGCCACCCTCCCGGTCACGTTGCTGATGCTCGAGGTGGTCCGGGACTGGCACCGGCTCACCGGGGAGACTGTCGGGGTGAAGCCAGCAGGCGGCATCCGTTCGTCGAAGGATGCCCTGCGCTACCTCGTCGCGGTCGCCGAGACCGCTGGCGAGCGCTGGCTCGATCCGCACCTGTTCCGGTTCGGCGCTTCAAGCCTGCTGAACGACGTGCTCCTGCAGCGCCAGAAGCTCGCCACCGGGCACTACTCCGGTGCCGACTACGTGACCATCGACTGAGCCCGGCCCGCAGGAGAGAGCTTTCCGACCATGACCTTCCTCGAATACGCGCCGGCACCCGAGTCGCGCGCGATCCTCGACCTCAAGCCGACTTACGGCCTCTTCATCGACGGCGAGTTCGTCGACGGTCACGGCGACGCCTTCCGCACCATCTCGCCGGCGACGGAGGAGACCATCGCCGAGATCGCCTCGGGCGACGAGCATGACATCGACCTCGCCGTGAAGGCAGCCCGCCGGGCGTACGAGAAGGTGTGGTCGCGCATGAGCGGCGCCGACCGGGGCAAGTACCTGTTCCGCATCGCCCGCATCGTGCAGGAGCGCGCCCGCGAGCTCGCGGTGGCGGAGAGCCTCGACAACGGCAAACCGATCAAAGAGAGCCGCGACGTCGACGTTCCGCTCGTGGCAGCCTGGTTCTTCTACTACGCCGGATGGGCAGACAAGCTCGATCACGCCGGCCTCGGGCCCTCGCCGCGCGCGCTCGGCGTTGCCGGCCAGATCATCCCGTGGAACTTCCCGCTGCTCATGCTCGCGTGGAAGATCGCGCCGGCGCTCGCCGCGGGCAACACGGTCGTGCTCAAGCCCGCCGAGACCACACCGCTGACTGCGCTGCTGTTCGCCGAGATCGTGCAGCAGGCCGGCGTTCCCGCCGGGGTGGTGAACATCGTGACCGGCGCCGGCGAGACCGGCAGGATGCTCGTGAATCACCCCGACGTCGACAAGGTCGCATTCACGGGCTCAACTGCAGTGGGTCGCGAGATCGCGCGTGCGGTCGCGGGCACCGGCAAGAAGGTCACGTTGGAGCTCGGCGGCAAGGCCGCGAACATCGTGTTCGACGACGCACCCATCGACCAGGCGATCGAGGGCATCGTGAACGGCATCTTCTTCAACCAGGGGCATGTGTGCTGTGCGGGTAGCCGCCTGCTCGTTCAGGAGAGCGTGCACGAGGAGGTCGTCGACAGGCTGAAGACGCGCCTGAAAACCCTGCGACTGGGCGATCCGCTCGACAAGAACACCGACATCGGCGCGATCAACTCCGCGGAGCAGCTTGCACGCATCCGGGAGTTGAGCGACGTGGGTGAGACCGAGGGCGCCGAACGCTGGAGCGCGGAGTGCGCCATCCCCGATCGCGGGTTCTGGTTCGCGCCCACGATCTTCGACAAAGTCTCCACCTCGAGCCGCATCGCGCGCGAGGAGATCTTCGGGCCGGTGCTGTCTGTGCTGACGTTCCGCACGCCCGACGAGGCGATCGCCAAGGCGAACAACACGCCGTACGGCCTCTCGGCGGGCATCTGGACCGACAAGGGCAGCCGCATCCTCGCCGTCGCGGATCGGCTGCGCGCCGGCGTGGTGTGGGCGAACACGTTCAACCGGTTCGACCCGGCGTCGCCGTTCGGCGGATACAAGGAATCCGGCTACGGGCGCGAGGGCGGACGCCACGGGCTGGCCGCATACTTGGCGCCGTCTCCGGCGACGCCGAGAAGAGCGGAAGCAGGAGTGGAGCGAGGCATCGCCTCGCGGAGCGGGTCGGGCAGCCTCGAAGACGCGGCGTCTAAGACGGATGCACCCAAGGCGGCCAAACGGGTCGCCGCCCCCAAGAAGGGATCCGCCCGATGACGCGCCTCGCCGTGCCGAAGACCTACAAGCTGTTCATCGGCGGCGCGTTCCCGCGCAGCGAGTCCGGTCGCAGCTACGAGGTGCTGGCCGTCGACGGAACGTTCCTCGCCAATGCCGCGAAGGCATCCAGAAAGGATGCCAGAGACGCCGTCGTCGCGGCTCGCAAGGCGGTCTCCGGCTGGTCGGGGGCTACCGCGTACAACCGAGGGCAGGTGCTCTACCGGGTGGCTGAGCTGCTGGAGGGGCGCCGTGCGCAGTTCGTGGACGAGGTGCAGGCATCCGAGGGGCTCTCGAAGCAGGATGCCGCGGCGCAGGTCGACGAGGCCATCGACACCTGGGTCTGGTACGCCGGCTGGGCGGACAAGTACGCGCAGATCGCGGGCAATGCCAACCCCGTCGCGGGCCCGTTCTTCAACATCTCCGTTCCGGAGCCGACGGGGGTCGTCGCCGCGATCGCTCCGCAGGGCTCGCTCTCGCTGCTCGGGCTCGTCGCCGTGGTCGCGCCGGCCATCGTGACCGGCAACGCGGTCGTCGTGGTGGCCGACGAGCGGCATCCGTTGTCGGCGATCTCGCTCGCGGAGGTGCTGGCGACCAGCGACGTGCCAGGCGGGGTGGTCAATGTGCTCACCGGATCGGCGGCGGAGATTGCGCCGTGGCTGGCCTCTCACGCCGACGTGAACGCCCTGGATCTCACCGGTGCCGGCGACCTGGACTGGGTCGACCTGCAGATCGCCGCGGCGGAGACGCTGAAACGGGTGCTGCCGCCAGCAGGAGGCGAGCCGGAGGCACGCTCGCTGGAGCGGATCACCGCCTTCGTGGAGACGAAGACCGTCTGGCACACCAAGAGCATGCGCTGATCGGCGCTGCGTAGGCGCAAGCAGCCTCCGCGATCGTTCGTCAAGTGGTGGCGCGCGCTCAGGCTCGCAGGCGAAGATGGAGTTCCTGAGGCGTTGGGAGCGACATGTCTGACGAGGTGTCGACCGTGTTCGTGGGTGACAGCATCACGGCCGGCGGCCGGTGGGACGAATGGTTCCCCGGTGAGCGCTCGCGCAACCTCGGCGTCGGCGGCGACACGACGGATGCCGTGCTGGCGCGTCTCGACGAGATCATCGCCCTCGAACCCGACACCGTGGTGCTCCTGATCGGCACGAACGATCTCGCGTGGCGACGATCGGCCGAGCACATCGTGCGCAATATCGAGACGATCCTGGTCTCGCTGCGCAAGGCGCTGCCGAGCGCGCAGTTGCTCGTTCAATCCGTCATGCCGCGCGAGGCCGCGTATGCCGACACGATCAAAGACGTGAACCGTCATCTGTGGCAGTTCGCCTCCACCGTGCGCGCACAGTACCTCGACCTGTGGCCGGCATTGGCTGCGGATGACGGCGGGATCGACCAGCAATACTCCGACGATTCGCTGCATCTCAATGACCGCGGCTACAAGGTATGGGCGGAGGAGTTGCACGTCGCCCTCGAGACGCTGCACCGCGTACCGCCGTCGAGCCGGCCCATCCTCATCCCACGCGAACACGTGCGGCACCGCAGGTAGACGCGTTCCGAATCCGTTCGAGCGGGCCAGTGCCCCTCTCGAGCGCCCGCTGCGGCAGCGTCTATTCGACGACGGAACCGAGTTCGCGGTCGAACGCGGCGAGGGCATCCGGTGAGAACAGCACGAACCGAACCAGTTCGAGTCCCGCCACCTCGCCGGCATGTTCGACACTGGTGCTCACGGCGATCCGGGCGGCGTCGTCCATGGGCCAGCCGTACACACCGGCCGAGATCGCCGGGAATGCGACGGATGCCGAGCCCAGCTCGCCCGCAACCTCGAGTGACCTGGAGTACGCGCTTCGCAGGAGCCCGGTGCGGTCTTCGTGCCGCGACCACACCGGCCCCACTGTGTGGATGACGTACCGCGCCGGCAGACGCCCGGCCGTGGTCGCGACGGCCTCGCCCGTCGGCAGCCCTTCCGGGTAGCGCGTCCGTCTGATCGCGCGGCACTCGTCGAGGATCTCGGGACCTCCCGCGCGGTGGATCGCGCCGTCCACGCCGCCGCCGCCCAGCAACGACGAGTTCGCCGCGTTCACGATCGCGTCGACCCGCTGCTGCGTGATGTCGCCGAGCACGGTCTCGAAGCGCACGTCGTTCACCGAGCGAACGGTGCCGCTGCCTGCCATGGTCATCCTCGGTTGTTGGCGAGCTCGAACACGCGCAGCAGTTCCTCGACCGCGCGTTCACGCTGGTCGCCGCCCGCCTCGAACTGTTCGGCGACGTGGGTTCGCAGATGGTTCTCCACGAGCAGCTTGTTCAGCGAACCGAGGGACTTCTGAATGGCGAGCGACTGGGTGATGATGTCGACGCAGTAGTCCTCGTTCTCGATCATCTTCTCGAGTCCGCGCAACTGGCCGGACAGGATGCGCGTGCGGTGCAGCGCCCGCTTCTTGATGTCCTCGATCACGCTCCCAGGGTAGGCCGTGCCGCCCGAACTCCTGGCTGATCCCGGCGCGAACGGGCAGCCGATGAGAGGGCCGGTCCCCGAAGAGGGGACTGTCTCGGTCTCTCATGCTCTTCCTAGACTGTCGACGGATCCTCACCAGACCCGAAACGCCACCCGAAGGCGTTGCGCCACCCGAAGGCGCGAGGAGGCACCCGCATGCTCAAAAATCTGTCACCGATCGTTTCCGGTGCGCTGCTGCACGCGCTCGACGCCGCCCCGAGCGGCGCGTGGATCGCGATCGTCAGCCCCGGGCACGACGTGCCCGCAGGCATCCGCGTCGGCCAGGAAGCGGTCGAACAGGTCGCGATGGCCGTGCTGGAGGTCACTCCGCTCGACCCGGATGCGCCCATCGTCATCGAAGGCGATAACGAGCTCAGCGACATCTCCTTCGCCGTCGCCGGACTGGCAGCGGATGCCGAAGGTCGCCGTTTCGAGACTCTCCCGGTCTCCGAAACGGCATTCGGCGCGCTGCTTACCGCGAGCCGCGTCACGGTGGTGGTCGACACTGCCGACAGCTTCGGCTTCTTGCTCTGCAAGGGTCGCTGCTGACCGAACCGGCGCGGCCCTGGCCGCACCGCTTCCTTCAGACGCATGGCTCGCGCCCGCGCGGCCCTCGGCGCACCCCGAGAGTGCGAGGCTCAGCCCGCACGCGCCGAGGGCCGCCTCGGCGTGCCTGCGCGAACCGGCTCGGCCGGTCGCACCGTGTCGAGCCCCGGCACACGACGCGCGGGTAAGCTTCAGGCGATGTCGCGCCCCCAGTCCCAGCCAACCCGTGCCCGCCTCGCTCTGCTGCCCGGGCTGATCGCTGCGATCGTCCTCATCGCCGGGCTGGCGCTGATCCACGGTGGCTGGTACATCTGGGTGCTCTATGCGGTCGCGATCCTGGCTCTGATCATGTGCGTCTTCGCCGTGCAGGGAAAGAACTACTGGTGGCTCGCCGGTCTCATTCCCATCGCCATCGTGTTCAACCCGGTATGGCCGCTTTCGATCCCGGATCTCTGGCTGCGACTTCTGCATCTGGCGGGTGCCATCGTCTTCATCGCAGCCGGAGTCTCCATCAAGGTTCCCGTCGACGAGGGCAAGCAGGGTCCCGCCGGTCGTTACGACGGCAAACGCGGAGGCAGAGGCGGGACCGGAAGCGGAAACTCCGGTCGCAAGTGACGGCTCCCGCCGACCCGCGCAGGTCGAAGTGACGCAACGGGCGCGCGTGCCGTAAAATAAGCCAGCGTCGGGGTTCTGACATCCGCTTCAAGTCTCGTCGGCTGCATCGCAGGCGACACTCGGGCTTCACTCGCCTCGCATCGGTCTCGTGGTCATCGTCTTCTCGTGACTCGCGAAGAACCCATGCGGACGGATGCCGCCACCCCGGCAGCCCCACCAGGAGCGGCCCAGGTCTCGCACCGGGCCCTCACGCACAGGAGGATCATGCCGAACACCGGCGATCGCACCGCCCAGGCATCACGCCGTTCCGGCTCCCGTCATTCGAACAACGACGGCCTCATCCCCGTGCTCGCCAGACGCGTGCGCGAGGTCGAGTCGAAGGCCACGACGGGCAAGAAGCTCGGACCGACGAACCGCACCAAATTCCAGGTGATCGCGCTGCTCATGCGCGAGGAACGCGGTCGCGCCAAGTCCGACCCTTCACTGAGCGAGTCGGCGCGCGCCGAGCAGCTGAAGCGCCTCGACGGCATCGCCACCATCCTGGCGAAGACGGCGGCACGCGACACCTCGCTGATCTCGTTGCTCGAGTCCACCGCTCCGCCTAGTCCGGCCGCGCAGAAGATGCGCAGGGACTGGCTGCTGGAGTCCGGCGCCGAACTGGAGCCGGACGACCTGATCATCACCACAGAGGCGCCGAAGCCGAAGCAGGAGGTGTTGCTCTCGCCTGAGCTCGCGCAGAAGCAGGTCATCCCGCAGTCCGTGCGCGCCAAGCAACTCTCCAACCCCTTCCTCGCCCCGGACTTCGCGCTCGCGAGTCAGTCGGCGCCCGCCCCCCGGCGCAGGCTCGATTCCTGGGAGTTGCTCGGCCCGCTCTTCAAATCGTTCGAGTACGGAGCGGGCGGACGTGCGGCCAGCATGGAGCTGCCGCCCGCACCGAAGATCGACAGATACTCGCCCGCTGGCATGGAACTCATGAAGCACCAGGCCCGCTTCGTCGAATCGGTGCGGCAGGGGCACCGCAGCTTCCTGCTCGCCGACGAGCCGGGACTCGGCAAGACCGCGCAATCGGTGCTGGCGGCATCCGTCGCCGGTGCCTACCCGCTGCTGGCCGTCGTACCCAATGTCGTGAAGATGAACTGGGCGCGTGAGGTCGAGCTGTGGACTCCGCACCGCCGCGCGACGGTCATCCACGGCGACGGTGAGGGGCTGGATGCCTTCGCCGACGTCGTCATCGTCAACTACGAGGTGCTCGATCGCCACCTCGCCTGGCTGTCGGAGCTGGGCTTCCGCGGCATGGTCGTCGACGAGGCGCACTTCATCAAGAACCTGCACTCGCAAAGGTCCCGTTACGTGCTGTCACTGGCGGATGCCATCCGGCACACCGTCGCCGACCCCCTCATGATCGCGCTCACCGGAACGCCGCTGATCAACGACATCGACGACTTCCGGGCGATCTGGCAGTTCCTTGGCTGGATCGATGGCACGAAACCCACCGCCGAGCTGATGGAACGACTCGACGAGACCGATCTCACCCCGGCCGATCCCGGCTTCTACACGGCGGCCAGGGAATCGGTGATCGACATGGGCATCGTGCGTCGCAAGAAGATCGACGTGGCCGCCGACCTGCCGTCGCGCCGCGTCGTCGACCTGCCGGTCGAACTGGACGACGATCTCGGCCGCTCCATCAAGGCCGCAGAACGCGAACTGGCCGCACGCCTCGTGCAGCGCTACGGCCGTGCGGAGACCGCCGGCGTGGGGGAGTCGGTCTCCGGCGACGCCGACGAGCGGCGCGAGCACCTCATCCGCATGGTCGCCCATGCCGAGCTCGAGGAGTCGAAGGGCGCGAAGACCGGCGAGAACGTCTTCACCATGGTGCGCAAGATCGGCCAGGCGAAGGCGGCGCTCGCCGCGGACTACGCGGCTCAGCTGGCCCGCTCTGTCGGCAAAGTGGTGTTCTTCGCCAAGCACATCGACGTGATGGATCAGGCGGAAGAGGCGTTCGCGTCACTTCAGCTGCGCAGTGTGTCTATCCGCGGCGACCAGACGGCACTCGCCAGGCAGCGGGAGATCGACGCGTTCAACAACGATCCTGGCGTGTCGGTCGCGGTCTGCTCGCTGACCGCGGCGGGCGTCGGGCTGAACCTGCAGGCGGCATCCAACGTCGTGCTGGCGGAACTCAGCTGGACCGCGGCGGAGCAGACGCAGGCCATCGATCGCGTGCACCGCATCGGTCAGGAGGAGCCCGTGACCGCCTGGCGCATCATCGCAGCGCAGACCATCGACGCGAAGATCGCCGAACTGATCGACTCCAAGCAGTCGCTTGCGCTGCGCGCGCTGGACGCCGTGGACGTCGAGCCCGGATCGGCCGGCTCGGTGCAGCTGGATGCCCTCATCTCGCTGCTGCGGGACGCGCTCGATGCGTAGCGCGTAGCGCGTAGCGCGTATCGCTCAGGCGTCGTCCTCGTCGGGCTCATCGTCGAACACGACGACCCGCTCATCATCCGGAAAGCCCTCGTCGACGTCGTCGTCGATCGGGCGTTCATCCTCGTCTGCCAGCGCTTCCGCCTCGTTGAACTCGGGCTCGTAGTCGCCCTCCTGAGCGGCGGCGAACTCGTCGTAGTCGGGGTCGGAATCCGCAGGCACGGCATCGGCGTGCTCGGTCATGCAGTCAGGTTACGTCCGTGTCCGGCCGCGGCGCACCCTTCGCCGCGTATCGCGCAGACGGACGATCGCCGCAGCCTCGGGCAATCTGCCCGCGACACCTGCGCAAGACTGGGGTGATGAGCAAGCGGCACGGCACCTCCACGATCGAGATCGAGCGCAAGTACGACGTGACAGAGACGGCGGACGTCCCTGCGTTCGTCGGCGTCGGGCCGATCGCCGTGATCGAAGCGCCGGAGGTGCGCGAGCTGGATGCCGTCTACTACGACACCGCCGGCTTCGCGCTCGCGCACGCACGGGTCGCTCTCCGGAGGCGCGAGGGTGGCCCGGACGCGGGCTGGCACATCAAGCGGGACGTCGAAGAGGGCCGTATGGAGCAGCACTGGTCGCTCGCCATCGAATCGGACGAACATCGATCCAGCGGCGCACACGGCGACGGGAGGCCATCCGTGCCTGCTCTGCTGATCGAGGAGGTGGCCGCTCTGATCGGGGATGCCGAGCTGATGCCAGTAGCCAGGGTGCGCAACCACCGGGTGGTCAGCCGGCTTCTGGATGCCGCCGGCTACCCGGTCGCCGAGTACTGCGACGACCACGTGACGGGGGAGAACCTCACGACCGGCGGGCGCGATACGTGGCGCGAGTGGGAGGTGGAGCTCTCCGCCGCCGCACCGGACAGCAGGCGGGCGCGAACCGAGTTGCTCGACGGACTGGAGCAAGTGGTGCTGGCGGCCGGCGGGCATCCGTCGCAGAGCTCCTCGAAGCTGGAACGGGTGCTGAAGGCCCACTGAACCGCCGCGCGTCCCGCCCTCCTCGTTTTGGAGGGGACCGGCGGCATCCGGCATGATCATTGACGTATCGGCCGATACAGCGGCGTATCGACGTGCAAACAGATGTGATCCCTGTGTGTGCGAAAGAGGCGCGTAATGAAGATCGGAATCCTCACGTCAGGCGGCGACTGTCCCGGCCTGAACGCGGTCATCCGCGGTGCAGTGCTGAAGGGCGATCGCGTCTACGGCGACGAGTTCGTCGGGTTCCGGTACGGCTGGCGCGGCGTGGTCGACGCCGACATCGTGCCCCTCGACCGGCACAGCGTGCGCGGTCTCTCCCGCCAGGGCGGGACCATCCTCGGGTCGAGTCGCACCAACCCGTTCGAGGGCGACGGAGGCGGGCCGGAGAAGATCCAGCGGATGCTCGACGAGCACGGCATCGACGCGATCATCGCGATCGGCGGCGAGGGCACACTGACGGCCGCACGCCGCCTCGTCGACGAGGGCGGTCTCAAGGTGATCGGCGTGCCGAAGACCATCGACAACGACCTCGCCGCCACCGACTACTCGTTCGGCTTCGACACCGCGGTCGAGATCGCCACGGAGGCGATCGACCGCCTTCGCACGACGGCCGAGTCCCACCAGCGCTGCATGATCGTGGAGGTCATGGGCAGGCACGTTGGCTGGATCGCCCTGCACTCCGGCATGGCGGGCGGCGCGCACGCCATCCTCATCCCAGAGCAGCCCCAGTCGATCGACCAGATCTGCGAATGGGTCGAGCATGTTCGCGACCGCGGCCGTGCGCCCGTCGTCGTGGTCTCCGAGGGCTTCCACCTGAACACCATGGAAGGCGCGCACTCCCACAAGGGGCTCGACGCTTTCAACCGGCCGCGCCTCGGCGGAATCGGCGAGCTGCTCGCGCCGATGATCGAGGAGCGCACCGGCATCGAGTCCCGCGCCACCGTGATCGGGCACATCCAGCGCGGCGGAGTGCCCAGCGCCTACGACCGAGTGCTGGCCACGCGCCTCGGCATGGCGGCCGTGGATGCGGCACAGACCGGGCAGTGGGGTTCGATGGTGTCGCTGAAGGGCACGGATGTCGAGATCGTGTCGATCGCGGACGCCACCGGCGGCCTGAACACGGTTCCGGACTACCGCTACGAGGAGGCGGCCCTGCTCTTCGGGTAGGTCCTCGACCGAGACTTTCCGTCCGCGAGTTTGCGAGTGAAGCGAACTTATTTCGCGTTCTCGATGGTCGATCCAACAGGTGTTGGCTAGGCTGTCCGCGTACTGCAGCCCTGATGAGGGGGGGTCGATTCGGGCTGTTGCGGAACCCGACCAGGAGCGCCCGTGGGCCGACACAGCAGCAACGAACGACCTCCGAGGGACTCCGGCAAGCGATCCGTCTCGCGCTCTACTGGACCCGTCCCCGTGCAACAGCAGCCGAAGCGGCGCAGCAGGCGCGGAGCCGCGTGGTTCATCGCGGGCGGGGTGGTGCTCGTGCTGATCGTGACCGGATGCGTCGCCTGGACGAAGAATGTCTTCAACCCGATCCTTCCAGCGGCGGCCTGGGCCCAGAGCTGTGATCCGGTCGACCTGCGGGTGGTCGCCGATCCCTCCATCGCGGCCGCTCTCGCGAAGTCGGCGCAGGGTTTCGACGCGACCACTCCGTGCGTGCACACGACCGTCCGTAGCGAGAAGTCGGCCGACACGGCGTCCACGCTCGCCGTCGGGGGAGATGCCAAGGCCGACGTGTGGATCCCAGACTCGCCCGCGTGGGAGCCGCGCATGCAGGTGCTGTCGTGGTCGCTCATCCGCCGGGCGCCGCTCGCCGACTTCGGACCGTCGATCGCCTCGAGTCCGCTCGTGTTCGCGACGCCGTCGGAGAACGCGGATGCCTTCGATGGTCAGAGTCTGCAATGGAGCACCATCGCGGACGGCGATACTCCAGCGCTCCTTCCGGAACCTGCGCAGAACGGTTCCAGCCTGGCCGCGCTCGCGGAGATCAAGGCAACGGCGGACCCAGGCGACGACCTGGCATTCTCGCGAGACATGATCGAACTCGGCAAGACCATCCCGCCTACCGTCGCTGACGCGTTCATTGATGCTGAGAAGGCTCCGACGCCCACCGTGGTCGTGACGACGGAGCAGTCCGTCGTTGCTCAGAATGAGAGCTCGCCCGAGCACCAGTTCTTCGCTCTCTACCCGAAGGACGGCACGGTCAGCGTGTCGTATCCGTTTGTGCGCGTTGCGGGCCCCACGACCGGCGACAAGAACAAGGATGAGTTGATCGACGCGCTCGAGCGGCAGTTCACGACGGATGCGCAGACGCTCGCCCACGCCGGGTTCCGCACCGCGAACGCCGAGTCGGACTTCGCCGCGAAAGGCGTCGTCGCGAACGCGCCGAAGACGCGCCCGGCGCTCGACGGCGGTGCACAGATCGGCCTTCTGCAGAGCTGGTCGGCCATCACGCTGCGCTCCCGCATGCTCGTGGTCGTCGATACGTCGGGTTCGATGGACGAAGATGCCGGCGGGCTGAGCCGAATAGCGGTATTCCAGGACGCCGCGAACAGCATGCTTCAGCTCTTGCCACCGCAGACCGACATGGGTGTCTGGACGTTCTCCACGAACCAGGCCGGCTCTCAGCCGTGGCAGCAGCAGACGCCGATTCTGTCGCTGAACGATCCCGCGCACGCCGCCGACGTGTCGCGCGTGTACGCGTCGCTCTCCGGCATGGTTCGGGGCGACACCGGTCTGTACGACACCGTGCTGGCGGCGGTGAAGGCCGTGCAGAACGGCTACGACCCTCGCATGGTCAACTACGTGCTGGTGGTCACCGACGGCCGCAACGACAACCCGGCGGGCGGGCTCAGCCTGCCTGACCTGCTCGCGCAGTTGAAGGCGCTGCGCAATCCCGCGAAGCCGGTGCCGGTGATCATGGTCGGGATGGGACCGGACACCGACGTATCTGCCATGTCGCAGATCGCGAACGCCACGGTGGGAGCGGTCTATACGGCAGAGCATCCACAAGACATCACGAACGTGCTCGTCGACGCGCTGGCGCAGCGCACCTGTCGCCCCTACTGCTCCTGACTTCGTGGCAACCGAGTCAGCGCAGCTGACTCGGCGCTGGCGTCGCGGCGAAGGCCCACTGGGCCTTCGCTTTCAGCTCCAGCGCGCAGCACATCCAGCAGCCAGGCCAGCTCGAACGCGCGCTCCCGCCACGAGTTGTACCGTCCGCTGACTCCGCCGTGCCCGGCCGACATCTCCGTCTTCAGCAGAACGGGCGCACCCGCTTCGCGTAGGCGCGCGATCCACTTGGCCGGCTCCACGTACAGCACGCGGGTGTCGTTCAGGCTGGTGACGGCGAGGATGCGCGGGTAGGCACGGGCATCCTGCGGAACGTTCTCGTACGGCGTGTACGACTTCATGTACTCGTAGACCGCCGCGTCGTGCAACGGATCGCCCCACTCGTCCCATTCGATCACCGTGAGCGGAAGATCGGGATCGAGGATGCTCGTGAGCGCGTCGACGAACGGCACGGCCGCCAGGATGCCCGCGAACAACTGCGGCGCGAGGTTCGCCACCGCACCCATGAGCAGCCCGCCTGCGCTGCCGCCCTCCGCCACCATCCGGTCGGGAGCCGTCCAGCCGCGCTCCACGAGGTGCTTGGCGCAGGCGACGAAGTCGGTGAAGGTGTTGCGTTTGCGGGTCAGCTTGCCGTCTTCGTACCAGTGCCTGCCGAGCTCGCCGCCGCCGCGCACGTGGGCGATCGCGAATACCACGCCGCGGTCGAGCAGCGACAGCCGTGCGATAGAGACAGACGGGTCGATGCTGTGCTCGTACGACCCGTACCCGTACAACTCGAGAGGGGCAGGGGTGCCTGGGGAGACGAGGTCCCGGCGGTAGACGATCGAGATGGGCACCAGTGTGCCGTCTTCGGCGCGCGCCCATTCGCGGCGCTGCTCGTAGGCATCCGGGTCGTAGCCGCCGAGGACCGGCTGCCTCTTCAGAAGCCGCAGCTCGTCCGAAGCGGCGGCGCCGTCCGGCGTCCAGTCGTACACGGTCGACGGCGTGACCAGCGAACCGTAGCCGAGGCGCACCGTGGGCTGCTCCCACTCCGGGTTTCCCGTCGTGCCCACCGTGTACAGCGGCTCATCGAACTCGAGCTCGCGCAGGTCGCCGTAGCCATCCGCGGTCAGCGGCAGTACCGCGACCCTGGTGAGCGCGTCCCTGCGGTACTCGACGACCACGCGAGAGGCGAAGGCGTCGACCGACTCGAGGCGCACGCCCAGTCGGTGCGGAAGAATGACCTTCCGAGGCCCGAGCGGGTCGGATGCCGCGACATCCACCAGCTCGAAGTCCTCTGCACCGTCGTTGTGCACGATGAGCAGCCGGTCCTCACCGGCGACGACGGCGTGCTCGACCGAGTACTCGACGCCTTCGCGCCTCGGCCACACCACCGTGGGGGCGGCGGTCGGATCGGCGGCCGGGATCAGCCGCGACTCGCTCGTGATGGATGAGCCGATACCTACTTCGATGTAGCCGCGACTGCGTGTGACGCCGATGCCGACCCAGAATCGCTCGTCCTTCTCGTGGTGCACCACGACGTCGGCGGAAGGCTCCGTTCCCAGGGCGTGACGCCAGATGGTGTCGGGGCGCCACGCATCGTCGACGGTCGCGTAGAACGCGTGCCGGCCGTCGGGGGAGAGCACGGCGCCGGCCGACGTGTTCGGCACCTCGTCGCCGAGCTCACCGCCGTTCACGAGGTCGCGCACGCGAAGCGTGTACCGCTCGTCGCCGACGGTGTCCACGGCGTACAGCAGCATCGTGCCGTCGGTGCTGACGTCGAACGTGCCCAGCCGGAAGAAGTCGTGGCCCTCCGCCTCAGCGTTCGCGTCGAAGAGCACTTGTTCGCCGGCCAGCGCCGGAGTGCCGGCGTCGACGTCGGCCACAGTGGGAGGCGTCCAGTCGTCGTCGGTGGCGATCGGTGCGCGGCACTGCACGCCGTACTGACTGCCCTCGAACGAGCGGGAGTAGTACCACCAGCGGCCCTCGCGCACCGGAACGGAGAGGTCGGTCTCCTGAGTGCGCGACCTGATCTCCTCGAAGATCCGCTTGCGCAACGGTTCCAGGTGCGCCGTCCTTGCCTCGGTGAACGCGTTCTCCGCCTCCAGGTGCGCGATCACCTCTGGGTCGTCCTTGTCCCGCAACCACTCGTATGGGTCTTCGACCGAGTCTCCGTGGTGTGTGCGGGTGAACGGGACCCGCTTGGCGGCGGGAGCGGCGATATCGAGATCGGGCATGGCATCCACGCTATCCGCAAGACGCGCGATGCCGCCGACGGCGACCACGGGTCGTCGATGGCAGCCTCGGCGCGGTGGAGTGTCGGTAGCGTTGCCTGCATGAGCATTCCGCAGCGCGTGTTGAACGATGGAACGAGCATCCCGGCGATCGGCTTCGGAACGTATCCGTTGCGCGGCGAGACGGGCGAGAAGGCGGTGGTGTCGGCGATCGAGGCCGGCTATCGGCTGCTGGACACGGCCGTGAACTACGAGAACGAGGATGCCGTCGGGCGCGGCATGCGGGCATCAGGGCTCGAGCGCGCCCAGCTCATCGTGCAGACCAAGATCCCCGGCAGGCACCATGGGTACGACGAGACGATGGCCTCGTTCGAGCAGTCCCGGCGCGCTCTGGACGTCGAGAAGATCGATGTATACCTGATCCACTGGCCGAACCCGAGCGTCGACCGCTATGTCGACACGTTCAAGGCGATGATCGAACTGCGCGACCGCGGGCTCGTGCGAACGATCGGGGTCTCCAACTTCACAGAGGAGTTCCTCACCAGGCTGCAGCGCGAGACCGGAGAGCTGCCCGCGGTGAACCAGATCGAGTTGCACCCGTACTTCCCGCAGGAGCGGCTGCGAGCGTTCCACGACGAGCACGGCGTCGTGACCGAGGCGTGGAGTCCGCTCGGCAAGAACTCGCCGGTACTGAAAGAACAGGCGATCGTGGACGCCGCCGCCTCTCACGGTGTCACTCCGGCTCAGGTCGTACTGCGCTGGCACGTTCAGCTCGGATCGGTGCCGCTGCCGAAGTCGGGCAATGCCGAGCGTCAGCACGAGAACTTCGACATCTTCGGCTTCGAGCTGACCAACGACGAGGTCGCGGCGATCACCGCGCTCGGCAGGTCGGACGGCCGGCTGTTCGGAGGCGACCCGAACCACCACGAGGAGCAGTAGCCGCAGCAAGCTGAGACGTACGAAGGCGGGGCCGGGGGATGAGTCCCCGGCCCCGCCTTCGTGCCAGATCTCAGCGCACGCGTGCGGTGCGCACGACGTTCACGCGTCGATCGGCTTCTCGTGCTTCTCCTCGACCGTCACCGTCGGGTGGTCGCCTTCGCCCGTGGCGGCGCCGCTGGTCACGGCGATCTTGCGAGGCTTCGCCTTCTCGCTGACCGGGATCGTCACGCTGAGCACGCCGTTCACGTAGTTCGCGGAGATGCGGTCGGTGTCGAGGCCCTGGCCCAGGCTCAACTGGCGCAGGAACGAGCCGGACTGGCGCTCGCGCGTGATCCACTTCACGCCCTCACCGCTCGACAGCGTGCGCTCGGCGCGGATCGTCAGCAGCTGGCCGTCGACGTCGATGTCCACCGAGCCGGGGTCGATGCCGGGCAGGTCGGCGTTCAGCACGTAGGTGTCGCCGTCGCGGTACAGGTCCATCGGCATCAGCCGCGGCCCCTGCCCGCCGCCGAACATGGCGCCGGCCAGTCGGTCGAGTTCGCGGAACGGGTCGTAGTTGGTTGCCATCTCTACTCCTCCATGGGTCGATCCACGATGGTTTCAAAGTTGAGCCGCTTAGGCTCAACTACGGTCAGATTAGCACTCTGCAGTGGAGAGTGCCAACGGTGAGTTCTTCCCGCCGCGTCTGCTCTGGGCGAACGCGGGTGAGGCACCGGCCGGGACCACAATGGAGGGATGCGCGCAGCCGAGAGCCCCGAAGAGATCGCACGCCGCTTCGACGAGCGTGCGGGCCACTACGACGAGTCCGAGTTCCACACGGCTCTCGCCGAGGCGGTCGCTCAGTTCGCCGGAACCGACGGTGTGCGCAGCGTGCTCGACATGGCGACCGGCACCGGGCTCGTTCTGCGGGCGTTGCCGGAGGCGGGCATCCGCAAGGTCGGTGTCGACCTGTCTCGCGGCATGCTCGAGATCGCCCGTGAGCACCTGCCCGGCGCGCAACTGATCGAGGGCGACGCCTCGATCGCGCCCGACGTCGGCGGAGAGCAGTTCGATCTGATCACGTGTGTCACCGCGCTGCACCTGCTGCCCAGCCCGGTGGATGCGCTGCGATCATGGCGCAACGCGCTCGCGCCGGATGGGCGTGTCGTGGTGGGGGTGTTCCGCACGGGCGACGTGCGCGATGTGCCCGAGGTCGCCGAGGCGGTGAGCCGCGGCGCCGAGCGGCGCCCGCACGGCACGCACGACGAGCTGCACGCACGGGTCGGCACCGAGGAGGCGCTGAGAGTGCTGGCAGCCGAATCGGGATACGAACTCGGGAGGGTGCGCACCTGGGTGCTGCCTGAGCCGCTCGAGGTGTGCCTGCTCGCAGAGCTCGTCCCGGCACGCCCACTCGGTGCCCGCGACGCATAATGGCGGGATGATCACGACCGAGTTGGCACGCGAGCTGCGAGACCACGGACTGGTGTGGCATCCGGCATCCGGCGACGTCTTCGCCATCGACTCGGGCGAGTTCGACGGCGAGACGTTCACCGTGAGCGACATGACGATCGAGGCACATGAGTTCGACACCGGCACGATCCTCGGCTTCAACGGCACGACGGAGTGGGCGCTCGACTCGGTCGCGGTCGAGAACGCGGTGTGGCTGCCGCGTGAGGATCAGCTCCGTGGTCTCCTCGGCGGCACGTTCGTGGCGCTGAACCGCACGGATGCCGGTGACTACGTCGTCGAGACCGCTCGCGACGGCGCGCACACACGTTTCGCTGCGGCGGAGGCAGAGACGGCGTACGCACACGCGGTGCTCGCCCTCATCGCACAGGCGACGGCGGACGCTGCGACCTGATCGGGCGGGCGCTCAGGCGTCCGCGAGCGCCGCGGGCGTGATTCCCGCCACAGGGCGCATACGGTCATCGCCATCGTGATGACGAGTTCGGGGAGCACGTTCTGCAGCACCTCTCGCAGCACCGGCGATCGCGGTGATATCCGCGGGCTCCCCTCGTCGAGTTGACCGTGCCACCGCCACATGTGACGATCGACGTGGTCCTTAACGCACGGTGCACCACGGATGAACGTCGCCGTTGCGCCGCCTCCGGCTCGCCGGGGAAGCGGGAGGCCGTGCCCGTGCCCGCTATTCGAGAAAGACGTCGGTGGACCTCACCCTGATCGTCGTGCTGGTGATCGCGCTGGCACTCTTCTTCGATTTCACCAACGGCTTCCACGACACGGCGAACGCCATGGCGACGCCGATCGCGACCGGCGCGATGCGGCCGAAGATCGCGGTCGCGCTCGCCGCCGTGCTCAACCTGGTGGGGGCGTTCCTCTCCACGGCGGTGGCGAAGACCATCTCGAACGGCCTCATCAACGAGGGCCACGGCGGTGTTCTGATCACACCGACGATGATTTTCGCCGGGCTCGTCGGCGCCATCATCTGGAATCTCGTCACCTGGCTCTACGGCCTTCCCTCCAGCTCCAGCCACGCACTCTTCGGCGGACTGATCGGTGCCGCGATCGTCGGCGCCGGTTTCGGGTCGGTCGACTACGTCGTGCTGCTCGACAAGGTCATCCTGCCGGCCGTGCTTTCCCCGATCATCGCGGGCCTCGTGGCTTTTTGCGCCACCCGGTTGGCCTATGCGATCACGCGCCGGTACGACCGTCTGCCCGACGGTCGCGCCGGGTTCCGGTTCGGCCAGATCTTCTCGTCGTCGCTCGTGGCGCTCGCCCACGGCACCAACGACGCACAGAAGACGATGGGCGTCATCACGCTCGTGCTCATCTCGGCGGGTGCGCTCGCGCCGGGTTCGAATCCTCCCGTGCTCGTCATCGCGGCCTGTGCGCTGGCCATCGGCGTCGGCACCTACACCGGCGGATGGCGCATCATCCGCACCCTGGGCAAGGGCCTCACGGATGTGAAGCCGGCGCAGGGCTTCGCGGCGGAGACCAGCACCGCGGCGACCATCCTCGCCTCCTCGCACCTCGGGTTCGCGCTCTCGACTACACAGGTGGCATCCGGATCGGTGATCGGATCCGGCCTCGGCAGAAGGGGCTCCAGCGTGCGGTGGGGCACGGCCGGGCGTATCGGTCTCGGCTGGCTCATGACGCTGCCCGCCGCGGCCGTCGTCGGCGCGATCACGGCGCTCATCGGACTGCTCGGGTTCGTCGGAGTGGTGATCGATCTCATCATCGCGGTCGGCGTGATCGTGCTGATCTTCGCGATCTCCAAGCGCAATCGGGTGTCCGCGCGCAACGCGTTCGAGGGCGTCAACGAGGTGGCCGAGTCCGGACGCGTCGTCAAGATCCGCAAGGTCAAGCCGAAGAAGCCGAAACGGAGCGCAGCATGAGCGGCATCGACTGGATCTCGTTCGTGATCGTCGCCGCTGTGGCGCTGGTCGCTGCGTGCGTCGTCATCTCGCTATATGCGCTGGCGCTGAGGATGCTCTCCACGGCGGGCAAGGCGCCACACGTCACCCCGGCTGAGTTCACGGACGCGATCACGATCGTCACCCCGGCCGAGGCCGCAGCGGAGGCGAAGCGCATCAAGAAGGCCGCGTCGCGCAGCCCGCTCACGCCGCTGCAGAAGCGTCTCGCGCTTATCGTGGCCTACACGTGCTTCGTGCTGTGCGCCCTGGTCGTGCTGTTCGGCATCTATCTGATCGTCCCCGCCCTGCATAGCTGAATACGCACCTCAGTCGGTGCGGCGCGCGCGCCCGATCGCGTTCATCAGGTGGTAGATCACGATCGCTGCGACCGTTCCGAGCACGATGCCGCTCAGCTGGATGCCGCCCTTCGGGTTGCCGATCACCCAGGTGAGGTTGCCGACGCCGATCACCAGAGCGACAGCCGCGGCGAACTGGTTCTTCGGTTTAGAGAAGTCCACCCGGTTGTCGATCCAGATCTTGATGCCGACGACGCCGATGAGCCCGTACAGCGCGAGCGTTGCGCCCCCGAGCACGCCGGACGGGATCGTGTTCAGCACCGCTCCGACCTTCGGCGACAGCCCGAGCAGCACGGCGACCGCACCTGCCACCCAGTACGCCGCCGTCGAGTACACCTTGGTGGCGGCCATCACGCCGATGTTCTCGCCGTAGGTCGTGGTTCCGGATCCGCCGAAGAGTCCGGCGAGTGTGGTGGCGAGTCCGTCGGCGAACAGGGCCCGTCCGGTGAGCACGTTCACGTCGCGGCCGGTCATCTGGGCGACCGCCCTGATGTGTCCGACGTTCTCCGCGATCAGCACGAGCACGACCGGGAGGAAGACCGGCAGCAGCGCCCAGAGTGAGGCATCCGCGAACGGATTCCCCGGCAGCGCGAACGTCGGCAGGCCGACCCAGGCGGCCTTCGCCACCGGCGAGAAGTCGACGACGCCGAGCAGTACGGCGGCGAGGTAGCCGATCACCACGCCGACGAAGATCGACATGCGGCCGAGCATCCCGCGGAACAGCACAGTGCACAGGATGATCGCGGCCAGCGTGATGATCGCCACCAGCGGCGACGTGCTGAAGTTCGAGACCGCCGTCGGTGCGAGATTGAACCCGATGAGGGCGACGATGGCGCCGGCCACCACGGGGGGCATGAGCGCGTCGATCCAGCCGGTGCCGGTGAGCACGACCACGCCGCCGACGATGGCGAGCAGGATGCCGACCGCCAGGATCCCGAACAGCGCGCCGCCCATGCCGTGGCCCGCGGTGGCCGCGGTGATCGGTGCGATGAAGGCGAACGACGATCCGAGGTAGCTGGGCAGCCTGTTCCGGGTGATGAGCAGGAACCCGATGGTGCCGATGCCCGAGAACAGAAGCGTCGTAGAGGGCGGGAAGTGGGTGAGCAGCGGAACGAGGAACGTCGCTCCGAACATGGCGACGACGTGCTGCGCGCCGATGCCGATCGTGCGCGGCCAGCTGAGCCGTTCATCCGGTGCCACGACCGTGTCGGGGCGGATAGTCTTGCCATCGCCGTGCAGGGTCCATAGGGTCGCCATCTGGCCTCATCTCGTCGCTTGATCACCTGGCGGTCGCCTGACAATATCGTCTCGGCGCAACTCGTTCACCCCTCCGCGTCAACCCCCTTCCTCTGCCCGATCGGAAAGAGCCCCCCATGTCCGGAACCGCGACCAAGACCGAACCCCAGGCTCCCGGTCGTCTCAATTCGTTCTTCGAGATCTCGAAGCGCGGGTCGACGTGGTGGCAGGAGGTGCGCGGCGGCGTCGTCACGTTCGTGACGATGGCGTACATCATCGTGCTGAACCCGATCATCCTGTCGGGCAGCAAAGACGTGGCGCACCACTCGCTCGCGTTCCCGCAGGTGGCTGCAGTGACGGCGCTCACCGCCGGAGTGATGACGATCCTGTTCGGCCTGATCGCCCGGCTCCCGTTCGCGTTCGCCGCCGGGCTCGGTATCAACTCGTTCCTCGCGGTCAGTGTCGTCGGTCAGGTGACCTGGCCGGAGGCGATGGGGCTCGTGGTGATCGACGGCGTGATCATCGTCATTCTTTCGGCCACCGGGCTGCGGCGGCTCATCTTCGACGCCGTGCCCTACTCGCTGAAGATCGCCATCACCGTCGGCATCGGCCTCTTCATCGCGTTCATCGGCCTGGTGGATGCCGGTTTCGTCACCACCACGAAGCTGAACTCCCCGCCGATCGGCCTCGGCCTGAACGGCTCCGTTGCCACCATTCCGACCCTCGTGTTCGTGCTCACGCTGCTGATCACGGGCATCCTCGTCGCCCGCAAGGTGAAGGGCGCGATCCTCATCGGACTCGTCTCGGGCACCATCCTCGCCGTGATCGCTCAGTTGATCTGGCACCTCGGCGCCCAGCCGAAGGATGCCACAGGCTGGAACCTCAACATCCCCGAGGTGACGAACTGGGTCTCGTTGCCCGACTTCGGCCTGGTCGGACAGGTGAGCTTCGATTTCGGCAAGCTCGGCGTGCTCACCGCAGTGATGCTGGTGTTCACGCTCGTCTTCAGCAACTTCTTCGATGCCATGGGCACCATGACCGGACTCTCCAAAGAAGCGGGGCTCGCCAACGCGGACGGCACCTTCCCGCGACTGCGCAGCGCGCTGATCGTCGAGGGTGTCGGCGCCGTCGCGGGCGGCCTCACCTCCAGCTCGTCGAACACGGTGTTCATCGAGTCCGGGGCGGGTATCGGTGAAGGAGCGCGCACCGGGTTCGCCAACGTGATCACGGGCGGATTGTTCCTGCTCGCCATGTTCTTCACCCCGATCGCCCAGATCGTGCCGTCCGAGGTCGCCGCCGCGGCGCTGGTCATCGTCGGCGCGCTCATGATGTCGCAGATCAAGAGCATCGATCTGACCGACTTCTCGGTGCTGCTGCCGGTCTTCCTCACCGTGATCGTGATGCCACTGACGTACTCGATCGCCAACGGGATCGGTGCCGGGTTCATCGCCTGGGTCGTCGTGCAGGCGTTCTCCGGCAAGGTGCGCTCGATCAGCCCGTTGCTGTGGATCGTCGCCGCCGGGTTCGCCATCTACTTCGCCCGTGGCCCCATCGAGGCGCTGTTCCCGCACTGATGCTGAACTTGGTCAGCTGACCAGCATTAGCATGAGGCATGGCTTCTGACCAGATCGCAGGCATCGTGGCCGGGCGACGCGCCGCCTTCTCGGCCGGGATCACCAAACCGCTGGCCTGGCGCCGGGAGCAGCTGACGGGCATCCGCCGCATGCTCACCGAGCACGGGGCGGAGTTCGAGGCCGCGCTTGCCGCGGACCTGCGCCGCAGCCCCACCGAGACGCAGCTGGCCGACATCAACGTCATCCTGGCCGAGGTTTCCCACGCGCTGAAGAACCTCAGGTCATGGGCGGCACCGAAGCGGGTCTCGCTTCCGCTGGCGCTGCAGCCGGGGCGTGGGTGGGTCATCCGCGAACCTCTCGGGGTCGTGCTCGTCATCGCTCCGTGGAACTATCCGATCCAGTTGCTCCTCGGCCCGGTCGTCGCAGCACTCGCGGCGGGCAACGCCGTCGTGATGAAGCCCAGCGAGCTGGCGCCCGCCACCTCGGCCACGGTCGCCCGCCTGGTTCCGGACTATCTGGATGCCCGCGCCGTCTCGGTCGTCGAGGGAGCGGTCCCCGAGACCACGGCTCTGCTCGAGCAGCGCTTCGACCACATCTTCTACACCGGCGGCGCCCGCGTCGGCCGCATCGTCGCCGCGGCCGCCGCCAAGCACCTCACGCCGGTCACGCTGGAACTCGGCGGAAAGTCGCCGGTGTACGTGGACGACTCCGTCGACCTGGAGGCGGCCGCCAAGCGGATCGCGTGGGGCAAGTTCCTCAACGCCGGCCAGACCTGCGTCGCGCCCGACTACCTGATGGCCACGCGAGAGGTGATCGACCGGGTGGTGCCGCTCATCGACGCAGCGGTGCACGAGCTGTACGGGAGCGACCCGCAGGCATCCGGCGACTACGCCCGTATCGTGAGCCCGGCCAGGTTCGAGGCGCTGAGCGCGTTGATGGGTGACGGCACCGTGGCGTCCGGAGGGCAGACGGATGCTGAAGACAAATACATCGCTCCCACAGTGCTCACCGACGTCGCCGACGACTCCCGCATCATGGGCGAGGAGGTTTTCGGACCGATCCTCACCGTCATCGAGGTGGCCGGCGCAGACGACGCGATCCGCCGCATCGCCGCCGGGGAGAAGCCGCTCTCGCTGTACGTGTTCTCGAACGACGAACGGGTGCGCAGGGCGTTCCTGCGCGGCACGTCGTCGGGCGCCGTCGGATTCAACGCGGCGCTCATCCAGCAGACCGTTATCGGGCTGCCGTTCGGCGGTGTGGGGGAGAGCGGCATGGGCCGCTACCGTGGCGAGGCGGGGTTCACCACGCTGAGCAACGAGAAGGCGGTCCTCAGCAAACCGCTGAAGCCGGAGTCGATGACCATGATCTTCCCTCCGTACACGAAACGCGTCGACTCGTTCGTGCGCGGCCTGCTCCGGCGGCTTTCGTAGGTGCGCCAACCTGCGTGCCGAGCGGGCGCGCCACGGCCGATCGTCCTGAATCCGGCCGCCCGGACATCGGTGCGTCCCGTGCCCAGGATGCCTTACGGCGCGCCGCGTAGAGTCGAGGTTGCGGGCGCGACGATGCGTCGCGCGGAAAGGCCGAAGAGTCGTGACAGCGACGCAAGAGATCCCCGTTCAGCAGCCCGATTCCGGCATGTCGCCTCCCGACGGCTGGGAGGCGCAGGAGGGCGACTACCGCATCGAGACGGACTCGCTCGGGCAACGTCGTATTCCGGCAGACGCATATTGGGGCATCCACACCTCGAGGGCCTTGGAGAACTTCCCGATCGCGCACCGGCCGATCTCGGTGTACTCGACCTTCGTCGACGCGCTCGCCATGGTGAAGCTCGCAGCGGCGCGGGCGAACGCGGAGATCGGCGCCATCGAGCCGCACAAGGCCGAGCTCATCGAGGCAGCCTGCCTCGAGCTGCTCGACGGCAAGCTGCACGACCAGTTCGTGGTGGGCATCATCCAGGGCGGTGCCGGTACTTCCACCAATATGAACGCGAACGAGGTGATCGCCAACAGGGCGCTCGAACTCGGTGGGTGGAAGAAGGGCGACTACGCGCACATCCACCCGATCGACGATGTCAACCGCAGCCAGAGCACGAACGACACGTATCCGACGGCGCTGAAGATCGCCCTGTCGTTGCTGCTGCGCTCACTGCTGGACGAGCTGTGGGCGCTGCGTGAGTCGTTCTCCCGCAAGGGCGTCGAGTTCAAGCACGTGCTCAAGGTGGGCCGAACCCAGCTGCAGGACGCCGTGCCGATGACTCTCGGGCAGGAGTTCCACGGCTTCGCGACGACGCTCGGCGAGGACTACCAGCGTCTCAAGGAGACAATCTGGCTGCTCTCCGAGGTCAACATCGGGGCCACCGCGATCGGCACCGGCATCACGGCCGATCCGCGCTATTCCGCCTCGGCGGTGCAGCACCTGGCGCGCATCTCAGGGCTCGACCTGGAAGCCGCCCCCGACCTCATCGAGTCCACGAGCGATGCAGGCGCGTTCATGTCCTTCAGCGGTGCGCTGAAGCGCAGCGCAGTCAAGCTCTCGAAGATTTGCAACGACCTCCGGCTCCTCTCCAGCGGACCGCAGGCGGGCCTCGGCGAGATCAACCTGCCGCCGCGCGCCGCGGGGTCGAGCATCATGCCGGGCAAGGTGAACCCGGTGATCCCTGAGGTGGTGAACCAGGTGGCGTTCAGCATCATCGGAGCGGATGCCACGGTCACCGCCGCCGCCGAGGGCGGCCAGCTGCAGCTGAACGCGTTCGAACCGGTCATCGCGAACTTCCTGCTGCAGTCGATCACTTGGCTGCGCCAGGCGTGCCTCACCCTGCGCGTGAACTGCGTGGACGGCATCACCGCCAACGAGGAGCGGCTGGAGACGATGGTTGGGTCGAACATCGGCGTCATCACCGCGCTCACCCCGCACATCGGGTACGCGGCGGCAGCGGCCCTGGCGAAGACGGCGCTCCTGACGAACCGGAACGTCGCCGATCTCGTGGTCGAGGCCGGTCTCATGCCACGGGAGCGTGTCACGAAGCTGCTTTCGCCAGCCAGACTGAGCGGACTGGAGACCGTCACCACCTCGATCCCCGTCGTGTCGGATCACCACGGCAGTCCCGACGAAGGTCTCTGACGCACGCCAGGGCACGCGCCCTACCCCTATCGTGGACGAGTGTCCATCGACGAGGAACGCGCCGACAGGTCATGGTCGGCGGGCGACGGCGAATCGCGTCGCGCGGCGATCGCGGCCGATGCGGCAATCGGTGAACTCGATTGGTCCGTTCCGCCCGAGGGCACGGTGGTCGGCCGGTTCGAGGCGCCGAGCGGGTCGCTGGCGACGTGGTCGATGGGTGACCCCGGTGATCCCCGCGTCGTGCTCGTTCCCGGCGTGACCGGCTCGAAGGAGGACTTCGTGCTGCTCGGCCCGATCCTCGTGGCCGCCGGCTACAACGTGATCAGCTACGACCTCGCGGGGCAGTACGAGTCGGCGGATGCCGGACCCGGACCCGGTGGAGCGTACAGTTACGACCTCTTCGTCGACGACCTCGTTGCGGTTCTGGCCGCAGGCGGCCCGTCGCATCTGCTCGGCTACTCGTTCGCCGGAACGGTGGCTCAGCTGGCCGCGGTGCGTCGCCCCGACCTGGTGCGCAGCCTCACCCTGCTCACCACGCCGCCGCTGCCTGGCGAGACGTTCCGCGGCGTGCGGATGATCGGCTGGCTGAGCCGCTTCACCACGGCGCACCAGGGTGCCGGGCTGATGATCTGGGGCATCGTCACCAACAAGAACAAGGTGGGTCCGAAACGGCTGGAGTTCGTGCGATCCCGCTTCGAGCTCACCAGCCGCGAGTCGATCGACGACATCATCGGGCTCATGCGTCGTACACCGGATGTCTCACGCGAGTTGCGGGCGACGGGCATCCCGGTTCTCGTGGCCACCGGGGAGCACGACCTGTGGCCGGTCAGGCTGCACGCCGGGTTCGCGGAGCGGCTCGGAGCCGAACTCGCCGTCTACCGCACCGGACACAGCCCGTGCGAGACCGCGCCGCATCAGCTGGCCCGCGACATGCTGGAGCTGTTCGCCGAGGCCGGATAAGCCGGTGCGGTCAGACCGTGTTTGTCGCGTCGCCCCGGCCTGCCTCGTCTTCCGCCCGGCGCTGCAGCCGGTACTTCTCGCGTGCCTCACGGATGCGCCATGGTGACGCCTCCGGCCAGTTCAGCCGGAACGTCAGATAGGCCCAGCCGAGCCTCCTTCCGAACGCACGCCACGACGAGAACGGCCTCGCCGAGATGCCGACCCGGAGCGTGTCGTCGACGCGCACGACGACATCCGGGGGCAGATGCAGGCTCAGGTCGAGGTCGTCGTGCACACGGCGCAGGTCGCGGTGCACGCGCAGCCGCACCCGTAACCAGACCTCGCGCCGCATGGCGAAGTTGGATCCGAAGATCGGGCCGTTGTCGAGCCAGAGGCCTCCGAACCAGAAGTACCCGCCGATGTAGAGGTTCTCGCCCAGCCACGTCACGAGCGCGTTGCCGTCGTAGAACTCGCCGGGCCCGGTGAGCACGCCGACCTCGGGCGAGACGGTGAGCTCCGCCTCGATGTGTGCCAGCCAGTCTGCGGGCGGCCGGGAGTCGGCATCCAGCCGCGCGATGATGTCACCGGATGCCGCGTCATAGCCTGCAGCGGCGGCCGGGAAGATCCCGCGCACCGGCTGCTGCACCACTGTGGCGCCGAGCAAGCGGGCCACCTCGCCCGTCTCGTCGGTGCTCGCGTTGTCGACGACGATGATCTCGTCGGCCGGCCGCAACTGCTCGCGCAGCCTGTGCAGGCACTCCCGGAGCATCGCCGCATCGTTGTACGAGGGGATCACCACGGAGATCGTCGTCACGTCGCGCAGCACTCCCTCCGCGTGACGACCCGTGAACTGGGCGCCCGCCGCGCACCGATCCTACGCGTAAGATTCCGATGCGTTCACCGGCCCCCGCGCGCTTCAGGGGCCCCCACACGACGAGGAGTCGCATGTCCCATCCGACCCGCTGCCGTGCCCCGAGAACGACCGTGACGTCTGCATGACCGGTTATCCGTCGACCCCGCTGCCGCCCGCGCCGCCGAAACTACGCACCCGCACCAGAACCGTCGTGTGGACGATCATCGGCCTGGTGCTGCTCACCCAGCTCCTCGTCGTCGTGTTCGCCTACCTCGTGCTCGCGTTCGGCGCCGGCCCGGTCGCGGTGAGCGCCCTGCTCGCACTGGTTCCGCTGGCCATAGTGGTGCTCACGGCGACCTGGATCGACGCCTGGGAGCCGGAGCCATGGGCGGCGAAGGTGCTCGCCTTCCTCTGGGGTGCGGCAGCAGCCATCACCATCGCGTTGCTCTTCGACGTCGGCCAGCGATTCCTCACCGCCATTCCGGAGAGCTCGATCCTGTCCGCGACGGTCCGGGCCCCGATCGTCGAGGAGTCCGCGAAGGGCGCGGTGCTGCTCATCCTCGTTTTCGCCGCCCGCCGCACGTTCGACGGACCTATCGACGGCATCGTGTATGCCGCGTTCACCGCAGGCGGGTTCGCGTTCGTGGAGAACATCCAGTACTTCGGCACGGCCCTGCACAACGGCGGAGCGAGCGAGGCCGCCACAGTATTCGTTCTGCGCGCGCTGTTCTCACCGTTCGCACACGTGCTCTTCACCTCGTGCACGGGGCTCGCGGTCGGACTCGCGGCGCGCAGGAGAGGCGTTGGACGCATCCTGGGCGCGTTCGCCATCGGACTCGCTGTCGCCATCGTGCTGCACTCGGTATGGAACGTCGCAGGCTACCTCGGCTTCTGGGGCGTCTACCTGTTCTTCGAGTTCCCGATCTTCGTGGCCGCCGTGGTGACGGTGGTGCTTCTGCGCGTTCGCGAGCAGCACCTGACCAGAGACCGGCTCGAGGAGTACGGCAGGGCCGGATGGTTCACGCCGGACGAGGTCGCGCTCTACGGCACCAGGACCGGACGTCGCCGGGTTCGCGCCTGGGCCCGCGTGCGCGGTGGTGAGGCGCCCGCGATCGTCCGATCCATGGTGCGCGATACGACCAGGCTGGCGATGGACCGTCAGCGCCTCGTGACCGGAGCGGCGGATGCCTACACGCCGGCCGAAGAAGCCGCTCTGCTGGCCGAGATCAGCGCTTCGCGGGGTCGGCTGTACGGCCTCCACTGAGGCAATCCCCCGGGGGTCGCGGGCCCCGATCGTGCCCCGGACAAAACTCACCGCTCGGTGGTGCGGCACTGCCTGCAGCCGAATCCGAGCGGCGAGTTGGTCTGAACCCAGCGTGCATCGGCTCGGCCAGTATTGCAAGCATTTGCGCCCAGTTTCGTCGTCGTCAGCCCTTGTCGCCATCGCGCTTTGACGCGGACGGCACGGTGCCGTTGGATGGAGGGATGAGCGAAACGCAGAAGTCCAAGCCGGAGATCGACGCCCCACAGGGTCCGGCGCCCGAGGCCCTCGAGATCGTCGACCTCGTCGAGGGCGACGGCGCGGAGGCGACACCCGGCGCGAGCGTCGACGTTCACTATCTCGGGGTCGACTATGACTCGGGCGAGGAGTTCGACTCCTCGTGGAGCAGGGGCCAGTCGATCCAGTTCCCGCTCCGCGGACTCATCCAGGGCTGGCAGGACGGCATTCCCGGCATGAAGGTCGGCGGTCGGCGCCAGCTCACCATTCCGCCGCAGCTGGCGTACGGGCTGGCCGGCAGCGGGCATCCGCTCGGCGGCAAGACGCTGATCTTCGTGATCGATCTGCTCGATGTGAAATCGTGACTCCACCGCGATGCGCCCGGAAGCCCTACGGCTCCGGGCGCATCGCGTCGTACTGGCGGAACGCCGGCTGCAGCCGCAGCAACGGTATGACGGCGACGATGATCACCAGACCACCCAACGCAGGGCGGAAACCCTCCCTATTGCACCGGGACCAGGCGAGCAGGGCGATGCACAACGTCGACCCCCCACGCGACGATGGCAGACAGCAGCGCGAGCAGCCGGCGACCGATCACGCCCGCGAGCATCCCGCCGTAGATGCCGAAGAACACCATGGGCAGCAGCGCGAATAACGCGACGCCCGAGACCGAGAGCGTCGACCCGGTCGTACACCTGAAGGCCGATCGCCACGATCGTCATCTGGCCGCCGATGCCGGAGATCGCGCCTCCCAGTCAGAGTCGGGCGAACCGTAGGGGCGACATCCGCGTCGATCCCGCCGGTGAACGCCCTAATGTGGACGGGTGACCCGCGCGCGTGACGAACTCGACCGTCTGCTGGTGAGCGTTCCGGACTTTCCCGAGCCGGGCATCCTCTTCCGCGACCTTGCTCCGGTGTTCGCCGACGGTGTCGCGTTCCGTGCCATCGTCGACGATCTCGTGCAGCACTTCGAGGGGGAGTTCGATGCCGTCGCCGGTGTCGAGGCGCGCGGATTCGTGCTCGCCGCCGCGGTCGCGTACGCGGCGGGAGTGGGTGTGCTCGTCGTGCGCAAGGCGGGGAAGCTTCCGGGGGAGGTGCTCGCCGAGACATACGACCTCGAGTACGGCAGGGCGAGCCTCGAGCTGGAACCCGAGCGTCTGCCGAGGGGATCTCGCGTGCTCGTGCTCGACGATGTGCTCGCCACGGGCGGCACCCTGGGCGCGACGGCCAGGCTCATCGGCAGAGCCGGCTATTCGGTCGCGGGCTTCGGCGTGGTGCTCGAACTCGATGACCTCGGTGGCCGTGACCGCCTCGCCGGCTCGCCGGTGTACAGCATCGCCGCGCTCTGAGCTGCGCGCCCATCGGTGCAGTGCGTGCGGTCCGAGTTGCGCGTCGGCGAAATGCCGGGCGTCCTAATCTGATCTCGTGAGTGCGACGGAGGCGGCGCTCAGCAGCGCCACGGACGAGCAGGGGCCCGTCGTCGCCACGGCGCAGGGGCGAGTTCGGGGCGTGTACGAGGACGGCGTCTGCACCTTCAAGGGCATTCCCTATGCGGCTCCTCCCGTCGGCTCGCTGCGATTCCGCAGTCCTCGACGGCCCGAGCCGTGGGACGGGGTGCGCGACGCCACCAGGTTCGGCCGCATCGCGCCGCAGCCGATCCAGGCGTTCCCCGGAGTGCAGCCGCGGCAGATGAGCGAGGACTGCCTCACGGTCAACGTCTACACTCCCGAGCTGGGGTCGGCCGACCTGCCCGTCATGGTGTGGATCCACGGCGGCGCCTACTACGTGGGTTCCTCGGCCGATCCGCTCTACGACGGCGCTCGGCTGGCGAAGCGTGGCGTCGTGGTGGTGACCTTCAACTACCGCATCGGACCGCTTGGCTACCTCGACCTGTCGTCGTTCTCGACGGCGGACGACGTGTTCGAGAGCAACGTCGGGCAGCGCGACCAGCTGGCGGCGCTCGCATGGGTGCGGGAGAACATCCGCGAGTTCGGTGGATCGGCGGACCGGGTGACGCTGTTCGGCGAGTCCTCGGGGGCCGGAGCCGTCACCACGATGCTGGCCACCCCGAGCGCGGAGGGCCTGCTGCACGGAGCCATCGCGCAGAGTTCTCCGGCCGGCAGCGTCTACTCCCCGGCGACCGCACGTGTCTCGGCCGAGCGCTTCCTGGCCAGGCTCGACATCGCCCCGGATGCCGTGCATCGCCTTCGCCTGCTTCCTGCGGGATCGCTCATCGAGGCGTGCTCGCGGCTCATCGTCGACACGAGCACGCTCGAACCGGGCACGATACCGGTGGCACCCGTCGTCGACGGCGACCTCGTGCCGGAGTACCCGCTGACGGCGATGGCTCGGGGTCGCGCGCTACGCGTCCCACTGGTGATCGGATCGAACCGCAACGAGGCGATGCTCTTCCGGCTCTTGCGTTCGCCCATCGTTCCGAACAGCTCGAAGGCCGTGCAGCTGATGGTGGAGCGGCTCGGCACGCCGGAGGCGCTCGCCGTGACGTCCGGCTATCGCGGCTATCCCCGGTTGCGGCCCGCACTGAGCCTTGCGACGGATGCCGCATTCCGCATGCCCACCGTGTGGGCGGCGTCCGCGCACAGCAGCTACGCACCCACCTGGGCGTACGAGTTCGACTTCGCACCACCGCTCATGAAGGCGGCCGGGCTTGGCGCGATGCACGGGGCGGAGCTGCCGCACGTGTTCGGCGCTCCCGTGCCGCGTGTGCTCTCACTAGGGGCGCGGACTTCCGGTCGCCGGCTGACCGAGCGGATGCAGTCCCGCTGGGTCTCGTTCGCAGAGGTCGGCGATCCGAACCCGCTCCGAATGTCGCCGATCTGGCCGCGCTACGACACGCAGTCCCGTCTGACGTACGTGTTCGACACCGCTGACCGCGTCGTCTCGGACCCGCACGGCGACCTCCGCCGGGTCTGGGGCGACGGAATCATCGCCTTCCGCTGACATCGCGCAGCGTCCGTCGCAGCAGAGTCCACAGCTCGGGATGTCCGAGCACACGGAAGTGCCCATCGACGGGTAGCCGCACGTTGGCACGGGCATCCGCAAGCATGCTTCCCGCCGGGATCTGGGGGTCGAAGCGCGGGAAGACCGACATGATGTCACTGTTCGCTGCCCGGTTGGCGGAGAGTTCGAGCAGTGTGGAGTCGGACGGCGAGAAATCGCGCAGCGAGCGCACGGGCGCTCGGGTGGCGAAGGCGGATCCGGAGAACGGCGTCGCGATGGCGACCATCGCATGCACCCGCGACCGCGTTCGTTCCCAGGTCATCAGTTGCTTGCCGACGAGCCCGCCCTTGCTGTGCGCAATGATGAGCACCTCGGTCAGGTCGTGCCGTTCCAGGTACGACGCGGCGAGTTCCGCCGTGTCGAGCACGTGTTCCACGTTGCGTCCGAGTGCGGTGAGCACGTGCGGTCGTCGGCGGTTCGCGACGCAGAGTGCCGCGAACGGGTCGAGGAACCGAGGCGACTCGTGCACGCCAGGCAGAAGCAGCACGGGAGGTCCGCCGAGCGGATGCTCGTGGTCGCGCACGATCCACCGTCTGGCCCGCGCGCCGCGTGCGTGCCAGCCCGGCAGGAACGCCGCATCCGCGAGTCCGACCGCAGCCGCTTTCGCCACGGCGTGCGGCGTCAGCGCGTCGTCGGTCGGCATGTTCTCCACCTTCGCACTTCGCACCTTGGACGGAATCGACCCGTGCACGTGGCGGCTCGCGGATGTACGGTCAGCCCGTCTCGGAACGCGCGGGTAGTGTCGATCGGGTAGTTGAAACGACCTGACCGGGTGCTGCGTCGGCCCGGAGGACAAGGAGACGATCTGTGACCCCGACGAGGAAGACGAGCCCGCGAACCCGGCCGACCGAGGCGGAGTCCGAGCGGCCCGCCGAGGTCGCATCTGAGGCGCCGACTACTCCCGTCGAACCGGAGCACCTCGCGCCGGCAGGGGAGGAAGCGGCGACCGAACCTCTCAGCGCGACGGACCCCCAGCCCGACGATTCCGAGCCCGAAGTCGTTGCGCACGAGGTTCCGGTGGATGAGGCGCCGCAGCCGCTCGCAGCGGAAGCCCACGCGGGCCGCCCGCAGCCCGAGGCCGCTCCCGCACAGCCGTACGTTCCGGCGCCGCTGAGCGCCACCCAGCTGCAGAACGACCCACTGCTGGGCACCCACGACGAGATCATCGTCGACCTCGGACTGAAGCTCAGGTGGGGCGCCGTCGGCTGGGCTCTGCTGGGCGCTGTCGCCTCCTGGCTCATCGCCGCGCAGGTCGGAATCGCGACGAAGAGTGGAACGCCGTTCGGGTGGGCGCTTGCCGCGACCATCCTGATCTTCGCCGGCGCCGTCTGGTACTTCGCGGATGTCTCCACCCGTTTCACCTCGGTCGCCGCGTATCGCAAGGCCAAGACGCCGCAGGCCATTGCCCGCCTCGACCGCGGTGCGGTTGTGGGACTGTACTCGGCGATCGGCGCCTGGATCGGCGTCGCACTCGGCGCCCTCGTCGTCGTGAGCGGAACGGTCACGGCCGTGCTCACCTTGGCGTTCGGAGCATCCGGCTGGGCATGGTTCTTCGGCGGGGTCCCCGCCGCATTGCTCTACCTGTACGGCTTCGCGCTGCTGCACTACCGGCTGCTGGAGAAGACGCGCGACGCCGTCGCCTGACCCGTTCGAGAACACCTCTCCGCGCCTGCTAAACTTCTTCGGTTGCCGTCAGAACGGCCGCGGAGAAAGAGCGCCCGGGCATTCGGCCTGTGGCACCGCGCAACGAGAGGAAGGGGATCGAATCTATGGCACTCGATGCAGATGTCAAGAAGGCGATCATCGAAGAGTATGCAACCCACCCCGGTGACACCGGATCCCCGGAGGTTCAGGTCGCGATCCTGACCAAGCGGATCAAGGACCTCACCGAGCACCTCAAGGAGCACAAGCACGACCACCACTCGCGTCGTGGTCTGCTGCTGCTCGTGGGTCAGCGCCGTCGCCTGCTGGGTTACCTGCAGGAGATCGACATCAACCGGTACCGCTCGCTCATCGAGCGTCTGGGGCTTCGTAGGTAGCGGCTGCGCCGCTAGCGCGAAGTCCGAGTACCGCGTCGATCGGCAGCTCTTCGTTCGACAACGCGAACTTCTTGCGAACGGCCCGCCACCTCAAAGGTGGCGGGCCGTTTCGTCGTCTCCGCAGAGCTCGCACGCGGCGGGATGCCGTTCAGGCTGCGTCTTCGGCGGCGAGTTCTGCCGCCAGCTCCCGCGTGCCGCGGTTCCACGGCGTTCCGTGTCCCGGAAGCACCCATTTGGCGTCGATGGATGCCAGCTTCGCATGCGACCGGCGCGCGGCATCCGGGTCGTCCGTGAATGGTGCGGGCTGCGGACCGCGCTTCCCGGTCAGCACATGCCGCGTGGTCAGCGCATCGCCGACGAAGACGGCGTCGAGGGAGGGCACGACGATGGCGATGCTGCCGGCTGAGTGTCCGGGAAGCGCCACGATCCTTGGGCCTCCGGGAAGGTCGAGCACGTCACCGTCGTGAACCGGCGTCACCTCCGTGAGGTACGTCGTGCGCATCCCGCCCTTGCGCAGCGTGTACCACAGGAACCCCATGGTGGCCCCGAAACGCGTCTTCCCCCACGCCGGGTGGGTGGATTCCTCGCCGCGAGCGCGAGCCGCATCCTCGTGGCCGATGTAGACCGGAATGCCGTGGTCGCGGCGGAGCCGTTCGGCGTAGCCGATGTGGTCGGAGTCGCCGTGCGTGAGGATGACGCCGCGGATGTCCGCGACCTCGCGACCCATCTGGGCCAGTTCCTTGAGCAGATCCGAGTACTGGCCGGAGATGCCGGCGTCGATGAGGGTGAGGCCGCCGTCGCCCTCGACGAGATAGGCGGCGACGAGGTCGTTGCCGACGCGGTGCAGGCCGGGTGCGAGTTCCATGGCGATTCCTTCCGAGTGGATGGCGGGGTAATGTTTGCCATGGCTACGGTAATTAGCCATGATGGCTAATGTCAATAGCTAAAACGTGATTCGAGCCGTCGTTCGTTCGACGGTGCTTCGAAGGGGGAGACGGATGCCGGCACCCAACCGCACCACCAACGACGAGATCCTCGCCGAAGCAGTGCGACTCGTGGAGGAAGGCGGTCCCGACGCACTGACCATGAAGGCCGTGGCCGCCGGAGTCGGCGTGCAGCCGCCATCGCTGTACAAACGGGTCCAGAGCAGGGAACATCTCCTCGGGATGGTTGCCGAACACGCCGCTTCCGATGTGGCGGTGGTGCTCGATGAGGCCCAGGGCGATGCCGGCGACGATCCGCTTGACGGCGTGATCGCCATGGCGAGGTCGCTGCGACGGTTCGCGCACGAGCACCCGCGCCTGTTCGGCCTGCTCTTCGCGGCTTTGTCCGAGGCTGCGCGCCCGTCCAGAGATGTGCTCACCCGAGCGAGCTCAGCGGTGCTCGTCGCGGGCGGGCGCCTCGCCGGTCCCGAGCATGCGCTCGACGCCGCACGCACCATCACCGCGTGGGCTTACGGGTTTCTCACGATGGAGCTCGCCGGTGCATTCCAGCTGGGCGGGGAGCCTGGCGCGGCGTTCGAGTTCGGAGCGCACGCGATCGCGCGCTCGCTAGAGCGGCCTATGGATGGGCGGGGCAAAGCCCGCTGATTGGCCCAGTGCCGGTCCGTCGTCGTAGTCTGGAGGAGACGCTTGGCAACGGTGCCGGGCGGACCGGCCACGCCACAAGCATCGGCCGGTCACGATCGATGAAGGCTGCGTACAACGATGCTCACCATCCGACCTGGTACGGACACGTCCACCCGTCAGGGCCAATTGGCCCGGCTGATCGCCCCGGACGGCGAACGGCTGCACGACCCGGATCTCGACCCGTGGGTCGCCGACGTCTTCGAGGAGCAGCTCCTCGCTCTGTACGAGGACATGGTGGTCGCACGCCGCATCGATACAGAGGCGACGGCGCTGCAGCGCCAGGGGCAACTCGTGCTCTGGCCGCCGCTGATCGGCCAGGAGGCAGCACAGATCGGCTCCGCCCGCGCCCTTCGCCGCGGGGATTTCGTCTTCTCCAGCTACCGCGAGAACGCCGTCGCGTATGTGCGCGGTGTGTCGATGACCGACATGCTGCGAGTGTGGCGCGGGTCGCAGTTCTCCGGCTGGAACCCGTACGACGTCGGCATGGCGACGCCGACCGTGATCATCGGTGCGCAGACTCTGCACGCTGTCGGCTATGCGATGGGCGTGCAGCACGATGGCGCGGACGACATCGCCATCGCCTACTTCGGCGACGGTGCGACCAGCGAGGGCGACACCAATGAGGCGATGGTGTTCGCCGCCGCGTACGGCTCTCCTGTCGTCTTCTTCTGCCAGAACAACCAGTACGCCATCTCCGAGCCCGTCGGCCTTCAGGCGCAGAAGCCGATCGCCGACCGCTCGCCGGGCTTCGGCATCCCGAGCATCCGAGTCGACGGCAACGATGTGCTGGCCGTGCTGGCCGCCACGCGCATGGCCGCCGAGCACGCCCGAAGCGGCGAAGGCCCGATGTTCATCGAGGCCGTCACCTATCGACTCGGACCGCACACCACCTCGGACGACCCGACCCGGTATCGCGAGTCTGCCGAGCTCGACACGTGGCGCGAGCTCGACCCGATCGAGCGCACCCGCTTGCTGCTCGTCGACTCCGGCGCCCTCACTGAGGAACGTGCGGCAGCGGTGAAGGCCAAGTCCGACGCCATCGCCATAGAACTGCGCGAGGGATGCCTGTCACTGCGTCCCCGGGATCCGCTCACGATCTTCGACCATGTCTACGTCGACGCCCCGTCCGCCCTGCGACGCGAGCGCGACGCGTACGCCGCTTACCTCGCGTCGTTCGGGAGCGCGGATGCCGGGGCAGGCGAAACCGGGGAGGTGTCGCGATGACCGAGCTCACCCTCGCGAAAGCGATCACCACAGGACTCGCCGATGCCCTCGAGTCCGATGACAAGGTGCTGCTGCTCGGCGAGGACATCGGCAAGCTCGGCGGCGTGTTCCGTGTCACCGACGGCCTGCAGGCGCGCTTCGGCGCCGACCGGGTGATCGACACGCCGCTCGCCGAGGCCGGCATCATCGGCACCGCCGTCGGAATGGCGATGCGAGGGTACCGCCCGGTGTGCGAGCTGCAGTTCGACGGGTTCGTGTTTCCGGGCTTCGACCAGGTCGTCGCCCAGGTCGCGAAGATGCGGTACCGCACCATGGGTGCCGTGAGCATGCCGATCACGATCCGCGTGCCGTTCGGCGGAGGAATCGGCTCAGTCGAACACCATTCCGAGTCCCCGGAGGCGTATTTCGCGCACACGCCGGGGTTGCGTGTCGTGGCGTGCTCGAATCCGCAGGACGCCTACACGATGGTCCGCCAGGCCATCGAATGCGACGACCCGGTCGTCTTCTTCGAACCGAAGCGCCGCTACTGGTCGAAGGGCGACGTGCTGCCGGATGTCGCTGACGCGCCGTCGCTGGACCGTGCTCGCGTCGTGGTCTCCGGGACCGACGCCACCCTCGTCACGTACGGACCTCTGGTTCAGACCGGGAAGGATGCCGCGCTCGCCGCGGTAGACGAGGGCGTCTCGGTCGAGGTGATCGACCTGCGTTCCCTCGCTCCGCTGGACGAGGAGGCCATCGTCGACTCCGTGCGCAAGACCGGGCGGCTCGTGATCGCGCACGAGGCGCAGCGGTTCGGCGGCCTGGGCGCGGAGCTGGCGGCCACGATCACCGAACGCTGCTTCGACACGCTCCTCGCGCCACCGCTGCGGGTGACCGGGCACGACATCCCCTACCCGCCTTCCGAGCTGGAGGAGCACTACCTGCCCGACCTCGACCGCATGCTCGACGCGGTCGACCGCGTGATGGGGGTGCGGGTATGACCGTCAAGGAGTTCGCTCTGCCCGACCTCGGCGAGGGGCTGACCGAGTCGGAGGTCGTGGCGTGGAAGGTTTCCGTCGGCGACACGGTCGAACTGAACCAGATCATCGCCGAGGTGGAGACCGCCAAGGCCCTCGTCGAGGTGCCGTCGCCGTTCGCCGGCATCGTCAAGGAACTGCACGCCGAGCCGGGCGAGACGCTCGAGGTGGGAGCACCGCTGCTGTCCTTCGACGTCGAAGGAGAAGGGTCGGAAGACGGCTCGGATGCTGCGACGCCGGCGTCCGACGAGGCGCGCGTCGCCGAACCGGTCGGCGTGGGCGCGGCACAGGCCGGCTCACGGCCGGTCGTGACGAACGCGGGCGGGAGGCCCCGCGTCGCCGGTGCGGCCGGACGCGAGCAGTCGGAGGCAACCAACGCCGGTGCGGAGCCGGCGGTCGCTGCTTCCGCCGACGCAACGGAGCCCGTGGAGGAAGAACGTCACGAGGTGCTCGTCGGACGCGGTCCGCGTGCGCAGTCCGCCCGGAGACCGCAGCGGAAGGCGCGGGCCGGACGGCTCGCCGAGCCGATCGCGTGGGAGCGCCCGGCCGGCGTCGGCCGCCGCGACGGCGCCGAGCCCGCACTGTCGGCCGAGTCTGCACAGATGCCGGCGTCGCTGGTCGAGCCCGTCGAAGCCCCGACGGCATCCGCAGCCGAGACCCGCACCGTCGCGACAGGCATCCGGCGTCGCACCGCCGAGGCGATGGCGCGCAGCGCCGCCGTGCCGCAGGTGACGGAGTTCCTCACGGTCGACGTGACACGGAGCATCCACCTCATCGACCGGTTGGCCGCCTCACCCGAGTTCCGCGGCAGGCGCGTCACCGTGCTCACCCTCGCGGCGAAGGCGCTCTGCCTCGCGCTTGAGACCACCCCAGAGGCGAACACGCGGTGGGACGACTCCACCGGTGAGATCGTGACTCCGGCGGGAGTGAATCTGGGAATCGCTGTGGCGACGGAGCGGGGCCTCGTGGTGCCGAACATCCGCGACGCCGCAGCACTGCGGATGCCGGAACTCGCGGACGCCCTCGCCGCTCTCGTCGAGCGCGCCAGGGCCGGGAGGTCGACGCCCGCCGAGTTCACCGGGGGCACCGTGACGATCACGAACGTGGGTGTCTTCGGGGTGGATGCCGGCACGCCGCTGCTGAACCCGGGCGAGACCGCGATCCTCGCGCTCGGTGCCGTGAACCGGCGTCCCTGGGAGCACAAGGGGCGCGTCCGCCTGCGGCAGGTCATGACGCTGAGCCTGACGTTCGACCACCGGGTCATCGACGGCGAGCAGGGATCGAGGTTGCTGCGCGACCTCGGGCGCATCCTCTCCGATCCCGCCAGCACCATCGCCCTGGCGTAGGGCCCTCCAGAACCACCGTTCCTGAGCGAGCAGAGCACGTCGAAGCGCACAACTCGCACCAAGCCGCACTTGCTCAGGAGCGTTGGAACGGTGAGAGCGCGGCGGCGTACGTCGATCATCGCCGCGCTCTCCAGATGCTCGCTCAGAAGTTCGCGTCCTTCGGTCTTATGCCAGATCGGCGAAGAAGTCGCGGAGATCCGCCGCGAGTTCTGTCGGCGATTCCATCGCGGGGAAGTGCAGCCCGCGCTCATGTTCGCGCCAGAACGCGCCCGCCGGCGCAGGCACGAGCTTGCGCACCGTGGCGTCGCTGCCGAACACGGAGAACCCCTGAGGCACAGCCGGCGGCGCACCCCAGTCGGAGGAGTGCGCCTGGTCGTAGAGCGTGTGTGCTGCGGAGGCGCCGGACTTGGCGAACCAGTAAAGGCTGACCGTGGTGAGAAGCTGATCGCGATCGACGGGCAGGTCGGTCCACGCATCGACTTTCTCGGCGATCCATGCCAGCTGGAACACGGGCGAATCGGTCAGACCGTATCCGACGGTCTGGGGGCGGCTGTTCTGTATGGCCAGGTATCCGGACCCATCCGTGCGGAACCGGTTCATGCGCTCCAGGATCACCTGATCGACCGGATCGCCGTCATCCAGTGATTCGGCCATTCCTGGCAGGAAGGTCGCGACGCTGGCGGCCGTGAAGGGATCGGTCACGACGTGCAGTCCGATGATGTGGTCGCCATCGATGCCCGCCATTGAGCCGGCGATCCCGGCACCCACGTCGCCGCCGTGCACACCGTACCGGTCGTATCCGAGGCGACGCATGAGTTCGGCGAACGCCGCCGCCGAGCGGCCCATGGTCCAGCCCGCGCCGCTCAATGGCGTGGAGTACCCGTAGCCGGGCAGCGAGGGGATCACGAGGTGGAACGCCTGGTCGTTCTTCGGAGCTACGAGCGGAGCGATCATCCCGCCGAACTCCGCGATCGAGCTCGGAAAGCCGTGCAGCAGAAGAAGGGGCACGGCGTCCTCACGCTCGGACCGCACGTGCAGGAAACCGATTCGCTGCCCATCGATCACAGTGCTGAAGAGATGCTCTCCGAGTTCGGCCTCTCGTGCGCGCCAGTCGAATCCGTCGCGCCAGTACTCGGCAAGGCTCGCCAGCTTCTCCTCGGGGATGCCCCTGCTCTCGTCCGACACAGGGGACGCATCCGGCCATCGGGCCGCAGCCAGGCGGTACTGCAGGTCGTTCAGCTCCGCCCCCGAAACCCGGATGCCTGCTGGTTCGATACTCTCGTTCATCTCGCCACTTCCTTCTCGATCTCGCTGTCGCCCCTTCGGCGCCTTCTCGAGTCGAGCGTATGAGGCAATGCGGAAGGGTTCGTTCCTCATGAGGAGCACAATCGAAGAATGCTGCAAACCTCGGCTCGCCTGCTCCGGCTCCTCTCCCTGCTCCAGGTGCGGCCCGACTGGACAGGCCCCGAACTGGCCCAACGACTCGGGGTCACGACGCGCACCGTACGCGCGGATGTCGACCGGCTGCGTGACCTCGGTTATCCGGTGGACTCGCGCCCTGGCGTCACCGGCGGGTATCGCCTCGGCGAGAGCGCGACGATGCCCCCGATGCTGCTGGAGGACGACGAGGCGGTCGCCCTCGCCGTCGGGCTGCGTGCCGCGACCTCCGCCGGACTGAACGGGATGGACGAGGCGGCCGTTCGTGCACTCGTCAAGCTGCAGCGGCTCCTTCCGCACCGGCTGCGGGCCAGGGTCGAGGCGATCGGCTCTGCGGCAATCACGCCGGGTCGGTCGAACGCTCCCGGCCCTCAAGCATCCGCCGATGCGTTGGTCGTGATCGCGAGCACGTGCCGGGATCACGAGTGGCTCCGGTTCGATTACCCCGCGCGCACAGCGGGATCGGACGAGGCGCGCAGGATGGCTGACGCCGCCGACTCCACACGCAGCAATCGGCTCGTCGAGCCGTACCGCCTGCTGCTCCTCGGGCAGCGCTGGTATCTGTTCGCGTGGGACCTCCGTCGCGAGGACTGGCGGATGTTCCGGGTTGATCGCATGCGGCTGCATTCGCGCACTGCACGTCGTTTCCCACCCCGGGAACTGCCGACGGACGAGGAGATCACCGCCCGCTTGCGGCGCGGCATCGGAGAGTCCACGTGGAAGTACCGGGCCCGCGTCATCGTGCACGCGTCTGAGACATACGTGAGGTCGAGGATGCCGATTCCCGTCGACATCACCGCGCTGGGCGACGAGCGCTGGAGCTTTCGACCCGGCTCAGACGACGCCGAGTCGCTCGCCTTGTACCTCGGGATGCTCCGCGTCGACTTCGAAGTGGTCGACGCCCCAGAGCTGTCCGCAGCGCTTGGCCGACTCGCCGAACGCTATGCGGGCGCCGCCGGCGGAGCCTGAAGGAGCGGCCCATGCGGCTCGCGTCTGGATCGCCTATAGCGTGGCTGGCATGAAAAGCACGCGCAAGCCGCTCTGGCGCTGGGATCCTGCGCCCTACGTGCTCCTTCTCATCCTGCTGATCGTCACCTCGTCGATCCCGCCGCGCGACGCGCCCGTGCTCTACTGGGTGCTGGTCGTGATCACCGCGGTCGTCGCGCTCATCCTTCTCGTTATGCTCGTGGTCCAGCTCGCTCGGGGGAGACGCAACCCCGATTCCGCAGGCATCCTCTCCGCCCTGGACGGGCTCGAACTCGTGCCCCTGGATCCCACGTCGACGCCCGCGACTCCCGTCATGGAGACGGGGCGGCACCAGGGCGCGCTTGAAAGCGTGCTCGCCAGAACCGGGTCGAACCCGGACGCCGTGCTGGTGCCGGATGCCACGCGCTGGCTCGGCCTGCGCATCCGCATCGCCGTGCACCTGGTCGCAGACGACCGCGTGTACCACGTGGGATTCCTGCCAGACCGTGCCACCGGCCGGTACAACACCGGCCTTCGTGCCCTGGCGGCGCAGCGTCGATATGTGCGTGCTCCGGCAGAGCTCATCGCCTCGAAGGCCACCAGATCTACGCCGAGCGGAACCTCGCCCGTTCTCGACCTGCAACTGGATCTGGGCTCGCTCGCTGCCGCCGTTGACGAGACGTCGATCTGAAGCACAGCGAGCCGACAGCGGCCGTCCAGCGAACTCCGGCAGGCTGGGCAGATGTTCCGGCGGCATCCCGTTCTCAGCGTTCTCACGCTGCTCTACCTGGGCGGTGTGGCGTGGATCACACTCGGGCCGCAGCCGCAGGTGGCGAGCAAAGACGGCATCGTCATGCAGGTGCTGCGCATCCTGTGGGAGCACCCCGCGACGGACTGGATCACCTACAGCGGCGTCGAGTTCACCGCCAACATCGCGATGTTCCTGCCCATCGGGCTCTTCTTCCTCCTGTTGTTCGGCCGAAGCAGATGGTGGCTCGCGATGGGCATTCCGTTCCTCATGACGCTGTGCATCGAGACCGCCCAGATCTGGATCCCGGGCCGCGTCTCCGACATCCGCGACGTCATCTCCAACACGCTGGGCGCCGTCGTGGGCGTGCTTCTGGGGTTGGCGATCACCGCGCCTCGAGCCCGACGGGACCGTGAGGCCGCCCGCATCGACTCGGCACAGGCCGCAGCGCGACGGGCCTCGCTCACCGACCGCTGACGTAGCCTCGAACACGATGCCCGACACGATCGTCAAGTCGAATCCGGATGCCCCGCCACGGTTCTTCGAGGCAGAGGCGGCCGGTCTGGAGTGGCTCGCGTCAGCGGGCGGAGCACGCGTGGTGCGGGTCGTGAACGTCGCGCCGGGCAGCATCGAGCTGGAGCATGTGCCCACGACCCGGCCGGATGCGGATTCCGCGCGTGCCTTCGGTGCGGCGCTCGCCGTAACCCATGACGCCGGCGCAGCTGCGTTCGGCGCGCCTCCGGATGGCTGGGACGGGCCGTTGTTCATCGGACGTCGTCCGCTTCCGCAAGCGCACGACGGCGCCTGGGGCGAGTTCTACGCGCGCGACCGGGTGCTGCCATACCTGGAACTCGCGATCGAAGCGGGCGGAATCGGCCGCGGCGGGGCATCCATCGTGCGCCAGGCGTGCGACGAGATCGCCACAGGTCGGTTCGACGACGACGATCCGCCGTCGCGCCTCCATGGCGACCTGTGGAACGGCAACGTGCTGTGGTCGCCGGAGGGTGTGGTGCTCATCGATCCGGCAGCGCACGGCGGTCACCGTGAGACCGACCTCGCGATGCTCGCCCTGTTCGGATGCCCGTACCTCGAGGAGATCCTCGACGGCTACCTGAGCGCCCACCCGTTGCGCGCCGGATGGCGAGAGCGCATCCCGCTGCACCAACTGCATCCGCTTGCGGTGCACGCCGCGAGCTACGGGCGCGGCTACGGGGACGCCCTCGCGGACGCCGCCGCGAGGGTGATCGCGCTCGCCGACAGCCGGTGAACGCTGCTCGAAGCGTCCGGAACGACCCGCTCTGCTAGGATCGTCACGGTTCAAGTACCACATGAAACTCGCCCTGCGGATCATGCAGGCTGCTGGTCCTCGGTGGTGGAATCCCAACCGCACCCGCGCAAACGAATCTTTCTCGCGCGGAATCTCGACTGCGGGTGGTGCTCTTCTACTGATGGCCGGCGCGGAGCATCTCGCTGACGTAACGCCTGTTCTCCCGCATGTTCGGCGAGCGCGCCCATGTCCACACGGGACGGCGCACGAACAAAGGAGAAGAGACCTCAATGGAAGGTCCAGAAATCAAATTCGCCGAGGCCGTTCTCGATAACGGCCGCTTCGGCACCCGCACGGTCCGTTTCGAGACCGGGCGGCTCGCGCAGCAGGCGCAGGGCGCCGTCGCCGCGTACCTCGATGAGGAGACCATGCTGCTGAGCGCCACGAGCGCCAGCAAGCACCCGAAAGACAACTTCGACTTCTTCCCGCTCACGGTCGACGTCGAGGAGCGGTCGTACGCGGCCGGCAAGATCCCCGGCTCGTTCTTCCGCCGCGAGGGTCGTCCGTCGACGGAAGCCATCCTGGTCTGCCGTCTGATCGACCGTCCTCTGCGTCCGTCGTTCGTCGACGGCCTGCGCAATGAGGTCCAGATCGTGATCACCGTGCTCTCGATCGCACCCGACGAGTTCTACGACGCGCTCGCCATCAACGCGGCATCCGCGTCCACGCAGATCTCGGGTCTGCCGTTCTCCGGCCCTATCGCCGGTGTTCGCCTCGCGTTCATCCCGGGCAACGGCGAGCACGAGGACCAGTGGGTCGCGTTCCCGAAGGCTTCGCAGCTGGAGAGCGCCGTGTTCGATCTCGTCGTGGCGGGCCGCGTGCTCACGAACGACGACGGTTCGGAGGGCGACGTCGCGATCATGATGGTCGAGGCCGAGGCCACCGAGCACAGCTGGAACCTCATCCAGGCCGGCGCGACGAAGCCGAGCGAGGATGTCGTCGCGCAGGGGCTCGAGGCGGCAAAGCCGTTCATCCGCCAGCTGGTGGGTGCGCAGAACGTGCTCGCCCAGCAGGCGGCGAAGGACATCGCCGAGTACCCGGTGTTCCTGCCGTACTCGCAGCTGAGCTACGACAACGTCGCGGCTCTCGCGTACGACGACCTGGTGAACGTGTACCAGATCGCCGACAAGATCGAGCGGCAGAACGCCGACGACGCGCTCAAGGAGCGGGTCAAGGCCGCCGTCGCCGAGAAGGTCGAGGCAGGCGCCCTGCCTGCCGAGGTGCTCGAGCAGTTCTCCGCGGCGTACAAGTCCGTTTCGAAGGTGGTCATGCGCGGGCGCGTGCTGCGCGAGGGCATCCGCATCGACGGTCGTGGCTTGCGGGACATCCGTCCGCTCGACGCCGAGGTGCAGGTCATCCCGCGCGTGCACGGTTCCGCGATCTTCCAGCGCGGCGAGACCCAGATCCTGGGTGTGACGACTCTGAACATGCTCAAGATGGAGCAGCAGATCGACTCGCTCTCGCCGGTGACGAAGAAGCGCTACCTGCACCACTACAACTTCCCGCCCTACTCGACCGGTGAGACCGGCCGTGTCGGCAGCCCGAAGCGACGTGAGATCGGCCACGGCTTCCTGGCAGAGCGCGCGCTCGTGCCGGTGCTGCCCAGCCGGGAGGAGTTCCCGTACGCCATCCGTCAGGTCTCCGAGGCGCTGGGCTCCAACGGCTCGACGTCGATGGGCTCGGTCTGCGCGTCGACCCTGTCGCTGCTGAACGCCGGTGTGCCGTTGCGCGCGCCGGTCGCCGGCATCGCCATGGGGCTGATCTCCGACACGGTCGACGGCGAGACGCGCTACGCCGCGCTCACCGACATCCTGGGCGCCGAGGATGCCCTCGGCGACATGGACTTCAAGGTCGCCGGAACGAGCGAGTTCGTCACCGCCATCCAGCTCGACACCAAGCTCGACGGCATCCCGTCGTCGGTGCTCGCCGGTGCCCTGCAGCAGGCGAAGGATGCTCGCACGACGATCCTGTCCGTGTTGAACGCCGCGATCGATCGACCCGATGAGATGGCGCCGACCGCCCCGCGCGTGATCAGCGTGCAGATCCCGGTCGACAAGATCGGCGAGCTGATCGGCCCGAAGGGCAAGACGATCAACGCGATCCAGGACGAGACCGGCGCCGAGATCTCCATCGAGGAGGACGGCACCGTCTACATCGGCGCGACCGACGGCCCGAGCGCCGAGGCTGCGCGGGCCCAGGTGAACGCGATCGCGAACCCCACGAACCCCGAGGTCGGCGACCAGTTCCTCGGCACGGTGGTGAAGATCGCGACGTTCGGCGCGTTCGTGTCGCTGCTGCCCGGCCGTGACGGCCTGCTGCACATCTCCGAGGTGCGCAAGCTCGCCGGAGGCAAGCGGGTCGAGAACGTCGAGGACGTGCTCTCCGTCGGTCAGAAGATCCTGGTGCAGATCACCAAGGTCGACGACCGCGGCAAGCTGTCGTTGCAGCCGGTCATCGCCGAGGAGGCGGACACCGAGGGTCGCGGAGCGACCACGGACAGCTCGTCGGAGCCCGCAGAGGGCTCCGCAGAGACCGTCGAGGCCTGATCCGCTCGAATCATCGCGAGGCGCCCGTCCCGGCTTCGGCCGCGGCGGGCGTTTCGCATTCGGGTGACTATGTCGGCGTGTCGCCGGCGCTCGTCAATGCCGTCTCCTGGCGGAAAACCCACCCGAATGCGGGCCTTCAGGCGCATCAATCCAAGGATTTTCCAAAGATTTGGTAACGGTTCAATCGTTTCGACCGGGCTTCTGCTGGGTCGTCAATTACGCTCGCTGGCATAGGTGTGACGCAAGCATCTCGCGTCGCAGGGCTCGTGGGGGGCTTGGAGAGCTGGAGGGGTACATGGCGCAGTCGTATCCCGTGCGCGCACGGGAGCACGCGAACCGTGGCGTTGCCGGGATCGGACCGGTGTTCGACGCGCCGGTCGCGCCTGCCGATTACGACGGCGTCGCCACTGCGCCGCTCTCCATCATCGCGCCCCGCCGGCTGGGCGAGACCGACATCGCCGTGTACCCGCTCGGACTCGGTACTGCTGCGCTTGCTCGTGCCGCCGATGTGGATGCCGCACAGGCCGTGCTCGACCGGTACGTGCATCTGGGCGGCAATCTCGTCGTCACCTCAGATGCCCACCTGCGCGGGCTCGGCAATGCGATCGTGGGTGGCTGGATGCATCGCCGCGACATCCGCGACAACATCGTGCTCGACCTCCGCGTCGGTGTGGGGGAGGAGAGCCCTGGCCTCAGCCAGGTGAACCTGGTGCGCTCTGTGGAATCGGCGCTGCGCCGGCTCGCGACCGACCGCGTCGACATCCTCACCCTCGAGGGACCGGATGCGAGCACCGCGCTCTCCGACACGCTCGCGACTGTCGAATGGCTGATCGACACCGGCAAGGCGCGGTTCGTGGCGTTCTCCGGCTTCTCGGCGGAGAGCCTCATGGAGGCTCGCGTGCTCTCGTCGTTCGGCCTGCCCAAGGTCGCCGCGATCGAGGTGCCGTACAACCTGATGAACCGAGGCGCGTTCGAGGGCGACCTGCGCATCGTATCGGCCGCGCAATCGCTCGGGGTGCTCCCGGTGCGGCCGCTCGCTCACGGCTATCTCGCCGGCGCGTACCGCTCGCGTTCGGACCTCGACGCGGATGCCCGCGGTGCGGGAGTCGCCTCGTACCTGGGGCGCCGGGGTCACCGGGTGCGTCAGGTGCTCGACCGGGTCGCGGCCGAGCACGACAGCAGCATGGCTACGATTGCGATCGCGTGGCTCCTCGCCAAGCGCGGCGTTGTCGCGCCCGTCGTCAACGTGGCATCCGCCGTCGAGGTGGACGACCTCATGGCGGCCTGCAGCATGAGCCTCAGCCGCACCGACATGCTCGAACTCGACCGAGTCTCCGAGTAGTCTTCCCCCGAGGATGCGGGTTCTTGCGCGCGAAAGTGGGTGCTTGTTACGAAAGCAGCCGCGCCAGAGCGCGGTGTAGCGAAGCCTCGGTGGCGTCCGGGTCCGCGATCGGTGAACCGCCGAACGCGCCATCCCTCGCCAGGAGCAGGTCGTCCGCGGCGTCCTCGGGAGCCGATGTCCCCGCCTCGCCGAACAGGTCGACGAGAGTGGAGCGCAACCACGTGCGCCATGAGACGACGGCCGGCGTGACCGGTCCGGCGGCGTCCAGCTGCGACGTGGCGGCGTTGATGAACGGGCAGCCGTGGAATCCCGGCCGCCTCGATTCAGCGGCGAACCGCTCGACCATCGCACGAAGCACACCTGAGGCGTCCCTCAGCCGCTCCCGGTCCGACTCGACAGCCTCGCGAGCCTGGCCGGCGCGAGTCTGCACATATGCCGCGATGAGCACGTCCTTGGACCGGTAGTGCTTGTAGAACGTCGCCTTCGTCACGTGGGACTGGGCGATGATCCGATCGACACCGACGGTGTGCACACCCTCGTCGTAGAAGAGACGGTCAGCCGTGGCAAGAATCCTGAGCTTCGCAGGAGCAGGCGGGCGAGTGGCAGGGGCTTTCTGGTCGGGCATCCATTGCTCCTCAACTCGGCGGGTTCCGTTGCTCCACGACGAGTCCCGTCGGAGATCGTATGCAAGTATAGAGGGGTAGACATTGCTGTTTGTCCTCAAGAATGCGGACATATTCGGCCGTCTCGAACTCCTCCGGTTGCGGCTGGTTCGCGCACCGATTCGATCGCCTATTCTGGAGGGGATGAACGGCGCCGTTGACCTCCCACTCGACCGCGCCGATCTGACGTTCGCCGCATCCGGCGATGCGCTCGTCTCCCGCACAGTGCTGCCCAGCGGCGTGCGCATCCTGAGCGAGCACGTGCCCGGCGTGCGCAGTGCGACGATCGGATTCTGGTTCGGCGTCGGGTCGCGCGACGAGACCGGGTCGCTTCTCGGTTTGGCCGGCCACTCGGCGAGCTTCGGTTCGACGCACTTTCTCGAGCACCTGTTGTTCAAGGGCACGGGGCGGCGTACGGCGTTCGATATCGCGATCGCGTTCGACGCGGTCGGCGGCGAGCACAACGCGCTCACCGCGAAGGAGCAGACCTGCTACTACGCGAAGGTGCAGGACCGCGACCTCGGCATGGCCACCGAGGTGCTCGCCGACATGGTGACCTCGTCCGTGCTCGACGCGACGGACTTCGAGAACGAGCGCGGGGTCATCCTCGAAGAGCTCGCCATGGCCGAGGACGACCCTGCGGATGCCGTCAACGAGCGCTTCTTCTCCGCTGTGCTTGGCGAGCATCCCATCGCCCGCCCCATCGGGGGGAGCCCTGCCGCGATCAACGGCGCGACGAGGGATGCCGTCTGGCAGCACTATCGCGCCAACTACCGCCCGCAGGACCTCGTGGTCGCAGCCGCCGGTGCCGTCGACCACGCCAAGCTCGTCGCCGATGTGGAGCGCGCCCTGGCGGCTGGGGGATGGCCGATGACCGAGGTTGCATCGCCCGTCGAGCGGCGGAGCACACTCGAAGCGGAACTGACCGGGGCGGTGCCGATCGTGACGGCCAGACGACCGATCGAGCAGACGCACCTCGTGATCGGCACGCCGGGCCTGCGAGCCACCGACGACGCGCGCATAACGATGGGCGTGCTCAACTCCGTGCTCGGCGGCGGCATGTCGAGCCGGCTGTTCCAGGAGGTGCGGGAGAAGCGCGGCCTGGCTTACTCGGTCTATTCGTTCGCCGCCGGCTACTCCGACACCGGTGTGTTCGGCATGTATGCGGCCTGCGCTCCGCAGAAGTCGCGCTCCGTCGCCGGCATCATGCTGGAAGAACTGCGCCGGCTGGCCGCCGACGGGATCAGCCACGACGAGCTCGCCAGGGCCGTCGGCCAGCTCTCCGGCGGGTCGGCTCTCGCCCTCGAGGACTCGGACACGCGCATGACCCGGCTCGGCCGTTCCGAGCTGAGCACAGGCGAGTTCATCGACCTCGATGAGACCCTGCGCCGACTAGCGCTGGTCACCGCAGACGAGGTGCGAGAGCTCGCCGCCGCACTGGCATCCCAACCCCTCACCATCGCCGCGGTCGGCGCCGTCGACGACGACGTGTTCTCCGGCCTCAACTGAACACCCTCGAATCGAAGGAACCCCAGGTCTTGCCTCACTATCTCTACCTCGTGCGCCACGGCGAGCAGCAGGATGCCGAACACGGCATGCCCGACGGCCCGCTCTCGGCGCGCGGCAAGCGCCAAGCAACGCTCATCGCGGAGCGGCTCGGCGGCGTGCCGTTCACCTCCGCCTACCACTCACCGCTGCGCCGCGCGGAGGAGACCGCGAAGATCATGGCGGAGCGCTTGCCGGCACTCCAGCCGGAGCCGTCCAGCCTGCTGTTCGACTGCATCCCCTCCGGTCCCACCCCGGATATGCCGAAGGCGTTCGAGTCGTTTTTCGGCGGTATCACCGAGGCCGAGATCGAGGCGGGAAGCGCCCAGATGGCGGATGCGGTCAGCGAGTTCCTCACGCCGGCCCGCGCCGACCGTCACGACCTGCTCATCACGCACAACTTCGTGATCGGATGGTTCGTGCGTCACGTCTTCGACGCGCCCGACTGGAGGTGGCTGGGTCTCAACCAGGCCAACTGCGGGCTCACCATCATCCGGGTGCGCTCCGCAAAGCCACCGGTACTCGTCGTGCACAACGACCTCGGACACCTTCCGGTGGAGCTTCGCACCGGAATGCCCGAACTGCAGCCCGTCTAGCCGCATCGACCAGCGATGCGCCCGGTTCGTCTTACTTCCGGGAGACCCGGGACATAATGTCGCCTCGGATCGAGGGCCTGAGCCAGCAGAGAAAAGCATCCGGTGATCCTTAGCCTCGGATCATCCGACGGCAGCAGCCGCGGAGATCGAAGGAGGCAACTCATGGCGTCATCGCGCGTTACACCCGACCGTGCCTCTCGCACGGTTCCCGCTTCTTCGACGATGTGGCTTCTCGCCGCGTCTGCCGCATGGATGATCGTGCTCCAGTTCGCCGTCGTCGGCGGTCTGTTCCCGCCGATCGGGCTCATCCAGGCGGTCCTCTACGTCGTACCTCTCGTCATGGCCTGGCGGCGGCTGAGGGGTGCATTCGTGACGGCGGCGGTCATAGGCGTCATCATTCTGGCCGTGAATGCCGGGCCGATCATCGCCGATCTTTCGAACCCGTCTCGACTTCTCTCCTTCGTCTGGACTGTCGTCGCATTGCTTCTCGGTCTCGGAGTCATCGGAGCTGCGATCGTAGCGGCGGCGCGCGGCTCGCGGAAGCCGCGGACGACACAGGCGTAGACACCATCCGCGGTGCGCGGGAGCATTGCATCGTGACCGTGTCGAGCGACATCGGAGCGGTGGGTGATCCACCGGCTGCCGTCCGCTCGACACGCGCGCGAGTGACCGCGGCAGCGGCGCTCGTCGTCGTGGCGGGACTGGGTGCAGCCTCTGTCACCCTCGCGATTGCCAGCGGATCTACCTGGCTGCTGGCCTTGACCTCCTTCCTCGTGCCGAACCTGCTTGTCGGCGTCACGATGTCGCTGGTGGGGGCCATCATCGCGACGGAGCGTCCCGGGCAGCGGCTCGGCTGGCTGATGATGGCGATCGGCGTGGCGGGTGTTGTCCCTACCTTCGCCGCGCAGTATGCCCGATACGGCCTCATAGCCGATCCCGGTTCCTTGCCGGGTGCGGCCACGGCGGCAGTTGTTGCCGGATGCGCGTGGCCGGTCGCCAACTCGCTCGTCTTAGTGGGATTACCCCTCCTCTATCCCGATGGGCGTGCCCTGTCCCGCGTGTGGAACGGCGTGGGCTGGATGGCGGCGATAGGGACAGCGGTCTGGATGGCAGGGCTCGCGCTTTCGCCGGGGCCAATCACCGACGTGTCCGGCGTCGAGAACCCGCTCGGGGTCGACGCGGGATGGGTGGCCGTTCTCGCGCCTACCGGAACGATCCTCGTCATCGTCGCGATGTTCCTGGCGGTCGTTTCGTTGTTCCTGCGCTATCGGCATGCGCAAGACCGCGCCCGCTCGCAGATCAGGGTGTTCCTGGTAGCAGCCTCGCTGGTCGTCGCTGGGGAACTCGGCGTCCCACTCGCCATCCTCGCTGTCGGTGGCACTCTCGATGATTGGGTCTTCGCCGTCGTTGAGGGAGTCGTCGAGCCGGCTCTTGCAATCGCAGTCGGAGTAGCCGTGCTGCGCCACCACCTGCACGACATCGACACTCTGGTCAACAGGACAGCGGTCTATGTCGTGATGACCGCGCTCGTCGTGACGGCGTACGGACTGTCCGTCGGCTATGCCGCGCTCACCCTCGGCATCCGCGGTTACGTTCCTCAGGTGCTGACGACCATCGCCGTGGCACTGCTCTTCAATCCTGTGCGCCTGCGCGTGCAGCGGGGCGTCGATCGACTCTTCTATGGCCGTCGTCACGAGCCGTATTACGTACTCCGTCTGCTTGGCCAGCGACTGGCAGATGCGAGGTCGGCGGAGGGCGTCTTGAGCGCGGTCGCCGAGACCCTCCGCGAGGAACTCCGATTACCATTCGTCATGGTTGGGACCGCGGGAGGCGTGCAGGCTTGGGCCGGACGCCAGGCCCCAGTGGAGCACCGTTGTCCGTTGACCTTCGGTGAGACAGTGGTGGGCGAGCTCGCGCTCTCCCCACGGTCCCGCGGGGAGAGCTTTGCGGCGTCTGAATTGCGCATCATCGAGGACTACGCCCGGCAGGCGGGAGTCGCCCTGTACGCCGTTCAGCTCTCGGGCGAACTCGATGGGGCCAGGTCGAAGCTCGTGAACGCCGTGGAGGACGAACGGAGACGTCTTCGGCGCGACCTGCATGACAGCATCGGGGCGCAACTCGGCAGCCAGGCGATCGCTCTCGATGCCGCGAGAACGCTCATCCGTTCCGACCCGGTGCGCGTCGAGCAGATACTCCGCGAGATGAGGAAGAACGCCCAGAGCGCGACCGAGGACCTTCGGGGCATCATCAACGACCTACGCCCGCCGGTGCTCGACGACCGAGGTCTTCTGGAAGCCGTGCGCCAGCAGTCGGCACCGTATCGTTCGGCGGAATTCGACGTCAGCGTACGTCTGCTGGGCAGTCTTCCTCCGCTGGCGGCGGCCACGGAACTCGCCTTGCTGCGGATCGCCGCTGAGGCGGTCGCCAATGCCGCCAAACACAGTCACGGGCGCACATGCACCGTCACCATCGCCGCGAGCGCAAATGCTGTGACGCTCGACGTCGTGGACGACGGCGAGGGCATTCCAGTTGAACATCCCGCCGGGGTGGGGCTTGCTTCGATCCGGGAACGAGCGGCGGAACTCGGCGGTTGGAGCCAGATCGGGCCCGGCGAGAAGCGCGGCGCACGCGTGCACGCTTACATACCGGCAGGTGTCATCGAACCATGACGATTCGAGTCCTCATCGTCGACGATCATCCGCTGTACCGCGCCGGGCTGCGTCTGCTTCTGGAGAATCCCGAAACGGAGGTGATCGGCGAGGCGAGCTCGGGTGAGGAGGCTCTCGGGCTGGCGGGCGATCTGCAACCCGACGTGGTGGTCCTGGACGTGGCCATGCCGAAGCTGGACGGCGTCGAGACGTGTAAACGGCTCGTCGAGGCCAATCCGAGGGTTGCGGTCCTCTTCCTGACGATGATGGACGATGCTTCGACGGTCAGGGCGGCGCTGAGGGCAGGTGCAAGAGGATACCTGGTCAAGGGTGCCGGGGGTGACGACGTTCTTCGCGCCGTGAAGGCGGTCGCCGCTGGTCAGTTCGTCATCGACGGCGCGACCAAGGCCAGTAGCCCGTGGGCGGATGCCGCGCTGTCGCCGCTCGCGCTCCTCACCGCCCGGGAACGCGACGTGCTCGATCTGATGGCCGCGGGACTGACCAACACTGCGATCGCGGAACGGCTCCACCTCGGCGAGAAATCGGTGAGGAATTACGTTTCCGGCATCTTCCGGAAGCTGCGAGTCAGGAACCGGGTCGAAGCGATCCTCCTCGCCCGGGGCGAATTCGAGCGATAGGCGGCGGGTCGAAGCGAGGCGCCGCCGGCTCACCGTGTCAGCGAGCGCCGGCGGTGACGTCTTTCGCGTACCAGTGGGTGGCGTTCGGGTTGTGGTTGTACGGCTCGACCGAAACGTACCCGGAGGTGCGATAGAGGTTGCCCGCCGCTTCGAGGCTCTCATTGGTGTCGAGCACGAGCCGTCGAGCGCCGAACTCGATCGCACGACGTTCCAGCTCCGCGAGCAGCGCTCGACCCGCGCCCTTTCCACGCACGTGCGGGCTGAGCCAGAGATGCTTGACCTCGAAGCAGGGGAGGGTCGTACTCGAGCCGTCGCGAGCATCCGCGATTCTGCGTACACCGCCGCAACCCGCAGGCTCGCCGTCGATCATCGACACGACGAAGTCCCCGGCGGGCGGAACGAAGTGTTCAGGGTCGGGCAGCTTCACGCTGTAGCTGCCCTGCGCCTGCGGGAAGGTCTCAGCACGTTCAGCGAAGTACCTGGCGAGCAGATCGGCGGCAATCGGATCATCGGTTCGCAGGCTGACGAAGGTGAGCATCGACGACAGCTTAGGCTGAAGGCCATGACCATTCGTGTGGCCGTCGTCGGTGCGACCGGAAAGCTCGGCAGCGTCGCCGTCGACCTCATCGAGCGTGCGGAGGATCTCGAACTCGTCGCCGCTCTCGGCTCGAAGAGCGACCTGGCGGAGATGCGCGGGCCGGAGGATGCGCCGTCCGAGGTGGTGCTCGACGTCACGCTTCCGGCGGTGAGCCCAGGAGTCGTGGACTATGCACTGGATGCCGGGCGCAATGTCGTGGTCGGAACCTCCGGCTGGTCGGCGTCCCGGCTGGCCCCGCTCGGTGCCCGGCTGCGGGATCTGCCGGAGCGCGGCGTCATCGTCGTGCCCAACTTCTCGCTGGGCTCGGCGCTCGGCACGGCCTTCGCCGCGTCGGCCGCGAAGTACTTCGACTCGATCGAGATCGTCGAGACTCACGCGGCATCCAAGATCGACTCCCCTTCGGGCACGGCCGTGCGTACCGCTGAACTCATCGCTCAGGCGCGTGACGAGCTCGGCCCGGTCGCAGCCCCGCACACCGACCAGCGAGCGCGCGGTCAGCAGGTCGCCGGAGTGCCAGTGCACAGCCTGAGAATGGCGGGTGTGGTGGCCAAACAGAGCGTCGTTCTCGGCGGTGCGGGCGAGACGCTCACCATCACGCACGACACGACGGATGCCCGCGCCTATGCGGCGGGCATCCTGCACGCCTTACGCTCGGCGCCGGCGGCCCGCGGCCTCACCGTGGGCCTCGACCGGTTGCTGGGCCTGTGAGGCCGGCCGAGTGAAGGGACGTGTCGCGGCCATCGTGATGGCCGCCCTGTTGCTGCTCTACGTCGTGATCGTGGTGCGCTATGGCGTCATCCTGCTGACCAGTGGATCCGGCGTCGGAATCGCCATCGCGATCGCCTTGTTCGTGCTCGCGGTGATCGCGGCGTGGGCTCTGCTGCGCGAACTCTGGTTCGGGGTGCAGACGCAGCGGCTGGTGCGCATCCTCGGTGCGGAGGGCGGCTTACCGGTCGATGACCTTCCGCACCGTGCCAGCGGGAGGCCGTTGCGCGATGCCGCGGACGAGGAGTTCCCGCGGTACAAGGCCGAGGTGGAGGCTGAGCCGAGCAGCTGGCGGGCCTGGTTCCGGCTAGGGCTGGCCTACGACGCGTCCGGCGACCGCCGCAGAGCCCGACAGGCGTTGCACGAGGCGATCAAGCTGCACAGGCAGCAGCCGGGCACCTGAGTCGGACGGCCTACGCCAGTTCGGCTTCGATGGTGATCGGGATGCCCGCGAGCGCCTTCGACACTGGGCAGCCGTTCTTCGCTTCACCGGCGAGCCGCTGGAAGTCCGCGTCCTCCAGCCCCGGCACCTTCGCGTTGACCAGCAGGTGGCTTCCCGTGATGCCTGGAACAGACGGGTCGAACGTGACAGCGGCCGTGACCTGGATGCTCTCGGGCGGGGTGCCGTTGCCGGCCAGGATGTTCGAGAACGCCATGGCGAAGCATGCCGAGTGAGCGGCGCCGATGAGCTCCTCCGGATTGGTGGTCCCGGACTCGCCCTCAGACCGAGCCCGCCAGTTCACGGCGAACTGAGCGGCGTTCGACGAGTCGAGGTTGACCTCACCCGATCCGCTCGTGAGCTCTCCCCGCCAGACGGTGGTTGCTTCGCTGGTGATGGCCATGGTCGCTCCCTTGCATCGTGATTCTTGTCGTCCTGTCCAGCGTAGGTGCCGGGGAGCGTGGCCGGGAAGGGCGCGTTCAGGTTTGGGGCTGGCCGCGGCGTACGAGACCGAAGCGCACGAGCAGAAGGTAGATCTGGCATCCGAGGCAGTAGCCGAAGAGGGCATTCAGGAATGCCGCCACGAAAGCGAGGGCCGAAGCAACGACGACTGCGTACGGAACGCCTACGAGTTGCAGGAGCACGCCGAGCGCGGTGATCACGAAGCCGACACCCTGCGCGAACGTCGGCGGGGCGGCATCCTCGAGCTCCGCAGGCGGCTTCAGCCTCGGCCGCACAAGGGCGCGGAAGAGGAGACCCCACGGATGCCGGCCGATGCCCGCCGCGGCCCCCCAGAGGAACAGAAGCGCGAGCACAGCCAGGAGCACGGTGGCCGCGAGCGTGGCGCCGACCAGCCCGAGGAACAGGGCAACGAGCAGCAGCACTGCCGTGATCCCGGCTCCGAACCGCGGCCCGCGGGGATCGATGCCGGGCTTCTTCGTGCGAACGGATGCTCCGTCAGGCTGCGGCGACACGGCTCTCCTTCTCGATTTCATCCAGTCGCGCGGCCACCTCGTTCGCGCGTGGCACACCGCCGATGCGGGAGCGGATGTCTCCATCGGCATCCAGCAGCAGGATCGTTGGCGTCTGCATCACGTCGAACTCACCGGCGAGGTGCGGCTGCTGCCCGAGGTCCACCTCGAGGAAGCGCACGCCGTCTCGCTCGGAGGCGATTCCGCCAAGGACGCGCTCGGCGACGCGGCAGGGACCGCAGTATTCGGTGGAGAACTGCAGGATGGTCGCCGTCGAGCCGAATTCGACGCCCGGTCCGAGTAACTGCGCGTTCACCCGCGCCCCGCCGGCGTCCCGCACCCGGCCGTTCCGTGCACGCCAGATCACTCCGGCGAGTGTCGCGATGACGAGGAGGCCGGCGATGACGGCGAGGGCGGCTGCGGGGTTCATGGCTGGTGGCCACGCTACGTCGCGCAGGGGAGTCGGTGGCGATGTGTGACGTATCGTGACATGCCCGCGATCGCCGGGCCACGGTAACCTGAACCACGTGTCCACGTCAGAGAATCCGTTCGGCCAGGTCCTCGTCGCGCTGGTGACTCCGTTCACCGCCGACGGTGAAGTGGATTGGCCCGGCGTGGAGAAGCACCTTGACGACGTCATCGCCGACGGTGCGGACGGCATCGTCATCTCCGGCACGACCGGTGAGACGTCGACCTTGACCGACAACGAGAAGCTCCGCCTCATCGAGGTCGGGCTCGACGTCGCGGCGGGTCGCGCCAAGATCATCCAGGGTGGCGGGTCGAACGAGACCGCGCACGCGATCCAGCTCTACAAGGCCAGCGAGAAGGCCGGCGCCGACGGCGTCATGATCGTCACGCCCTACTACAACAAGCCGACGCAGGCGGGCATCCTCACGCACTTCCGCCTCATCGCCGACGCCACGGACCTGCCGGTCATCCTCTACGACATCCCCGGCCGCACCGGGGTGCCGATCAAGTACGACACGATCCTGCGCGCGGCCAAGCATCCGAACATCGTGGCCATCAAGGATGCCAAGGGCGACTTCGCCGAGGTGTCGCGCGTGCTCAACAACACCGACCTGATGTACTTCTCCGGATCGGACGAGAACGTGCTTCCGCACCTCGCGATCGGGGCCACCGGTCTGGTCGGCGTCACGGCGAACATCGCTGCGCGTCCCTACCGGGAGATCATCGACGCCGTCAACCGCGGCGACCTGAAGACCGCGACCGAGCATCACAAGAGACTCGAGTCGCTCGTGCGGGCGGTCATGACCCACGTGCCGGGCACGGTCGCCGCCAAGTACCTGCTTCACGGACTCGGCCGCATCCAGAGCCCTCGAGTAAGACTCCCGCTCGTGGGTCCCGAGGACTTCGAAGCCGCGCAGATCGAAGCGGACCTCGACCTCGTGCACGACGTGGAGGGTCTCGATCTGACCAACTTCAGGCCCGATCGCAACGCGGCCGCCGGGGGAGCGCTCCCCAAGGTGGCGGGCACGACGCGCTGAGAACACCGCACCGGTCGGCAGCGCCGACCGGGGACAGAACGCCACCCGGATGCTTCCGGGCCGGGACAGGAACAACGAAAGGCACGGCATATGCCCGCGTCGGTATACGACCCGCCCGCTCTCGAGCCGGGAACCCTCCGCATCATCCCCACCGGCGGCCTCGGCGAGGTCGGCCGCAACATGACGGTCTTCGAGATCGACGGCAAGATCCTCATCGTCGACTGCGGCGTGCTCTTCCCCGAGCAGGACCAGCCAGGCGTCGACCTGATCCTCCCCGACTTCGGACCGGTGCGCGACCGGCTCGATGACGTCGTCGGCGTCGTGCTCACGCACGGCCATGAGGACCACATCGGAGCGGTGCCCTACCTGCTGCGACTGAAGCCGGACATCCCGCTGCTGGGATCGAGCCTCACTCTGGCGCTCGTGGAGGCGAAGCTCAAGGAGCACCGCATCCAGCCATACACGCTCACCGTGAAGGAGGGCGGCCGCGAACGACTCGGACCGTTCGAGCTGGAGTTCGTGGCGGTCAATCACTCCATTCCGGATGCCCTCGCCGTGGCGATCCGTACCAGCGCCGGCCTGGTGCTGCATACCGGCGACTTCAAGATGGACCAGCTGCCGCTGGACGACCGACTCACCGACCTGCGCGCGTTCGCCCGGCTCGGCGAGGAGGGCGTCGACCTCTTCCTGGTGGACTCGACCAATGCCGACGTGCCCGGGTTCACCGCCCTCGAGCGCTCGATCGGCCCGGTGCTCGACAACGTCATCGCCCGCGCGCCGCGCCGGGTGATCGTCGCAAGCTTCTCCAGCCACGTGCACCGGGTGCAGCAGGTGCTGCACGCCGCGGCGGCGAACGGTCGCCGCGTCGCTCTCCTCGGGCGTTCCATGGTGCGCAACATGACGATCGCCGCCGACCTTGGATACCTGCACGTGCCTGAGGGCGTGCTCATCGACTACAAGAAGGCCGCCGACCTGCCGGACGACAAGGTCGTCTACATGTCCACCGGGTCCCAGGGTGAGCCGATGGCCGTTCTCGCGCGTATGGCCAACCTCGACCACCAGATCGAGATCGGGCGAGGTGACACGGTCATCCTCGCCTCCAGCCTCATCCCGGGCAACGAGAACGCCGTGTACCGGGTGATCGACGGCCTCACGAAGCTCGGTGCCACCGTCGTGCACAAGGGCAACGCCAAGGTGCACGTCTCCGGGCACGCGGCGGCCGGCGAGCTCCTGTACTGCTACAACATCCTGAAGCCGCGCAACGTCATGCCGGTGCACGGCGAATACCGGCACCTGGTCGCCAACGCCCAGCTGGCACAAGACACCGGCGTTCCGGAGGAGAACACGCTGCTGGCGGAGGACGGCAGCGTGATCGACCTGCGCGACGGCGTCGCCCGCATCGTCGGTCAGCTCGACCTGGGGTTCGTGTACGTCGATGGCTCTTCGGTGGGCGAGATCACGGATGCGGACCTCAAGGACCGCAGGATCCTCGGCGAGGAGGGCTTCATCTCGATCATCGTCGTGGTGGAGGCGGGCACCGGGCGCATCATCACCGGGCCTGAGGTGCACGCGAAGGGCTTCGCAGAGGACGACGCCGTGTTCGACGACGTCAAGCCGAAGATCGCGGCAGCGCTCGCGGATGCCGCCCACAACGGCGTGCGCGACGCCCACGCGCTCAGCCAGGTGGTGCGGCGCACCGTAGGCCGCTGGGTGAACACGAGCTACCGCCGCCGCCCGATGATCGTGCCGTTGGTCATCGAGGCGTAAGCCTCGATGACTGGCGAGCAGCGCATAGAGGCGTAGGGCCGGGCTCTGCGCGAGCTCACGAGAATGACGCGGGACTGCCTCATCTGAGAGACACCCGCAGGTGCTCCGCTGCGATGACGGCCGCCGCCGCTACCGTTGTCCCATGGCCACGAGCACCAAGTCGACGTCGCGCGCCCGCGCGCGCGGCACGTCGGCCACGCGCACGCCGTCGCGCCAGACGGCGACCCAGAAGACGAAGGTGCTGCCCGCAGCGGATCCGCAGCGCGGCATCCTGACGACGGCGTGGCTCGGGCTCGCGCACCTGGTGGGAGGAGCGGCGCGCGCCTTCGGGCCGGAGAAGCTCGCCAAGGAGGAGCGCCGCGACGGCCTCCCGTTCTTCATCGTGCTGCTCGCCGTGGCCGGCGCGGTCGTCGAGTGGTTCCTTATCGACAACCAGGTGGCGCAGCAACTGGATGCCTGGACGTTCGGCGGCCTGTTCGGCCGGGTGGCCTTCGGTCTCCCTGTGGTGATGCTGCTGCTCGCCGTGTGGTTGTTCCGCCATCCGGCTTCCGTGCACGACAACACGCGCATCGGCATCGGTCTCGCGCTTCTTCTGGTGACGGTGTCGGCGCTCTGTGAGATCTTCTCGTCCCGGCCCCAGCCGAGCGACGGCATCGACGCGTTGGCGAAGGCCGGTGGTGTGATCGGCTGGATGGCCGGAGCGCCTCTCGCCGCCGTCGCCACGCCGATCGGTGCAGCGGCGATCGTGATCGTGGTTCTGCTGCTGAGCGTCCTGATCATCACGAAGACTCCGCCGAACCGCGTCGGCAAGCGCCTGGGCGAGCTGTATTCGTACCTCTTCGGTGCGCAGACGGAAGCGGCCGCCGAGCCTGTCGACGAGCAGGAGGAGCGCCCGTCACGCAAGTCCCGCCGGGGCAAGGACGCCGCCGAAGACGAGACGGCCGACACCGACGAGAACGTGCCGTGGTGGCGTCGCAACAAGAGCGGCCGCGAGGAGGACCCGGAATTCGAGCCGGCCGACACGTCGTTCACCGAGGTGCTGGGCGTCGCGTCCTCAGGCGCCGGCTTCGACAGCGCACTCGAGCCGGAACCGCAGGACTACAAGACCGAGGTGCTGGCAGACCTGCAGGATGCCGAGAACGCTGTCAGCAGGTTCACCGGCGATGTCGCTCTGACGGGCAAGCATCCGACCGGGCTGCGTCCCGACACGGCGACCGCCGTGCTGCCGGGATTCGGCGCACTGTCCGACGACGACTTCGACGAGGCGGCGGCCGAGGCGGCCCGGCCATTGGAGACGGTGCCGGACGCGCCGTACGTGCTGCCGGCGGCATCCACCCTGTCGGCAGGCACGCCCGCGAAGGCGCGTTCGGCGGCGAACGATGAGGTCGTGGCGGCGATCACGTCGGTGCTCGACCAGTTCCAGGTGGATGCCCGTGTCACGGGCTTCTCGCGCGGCCCGACCGTCACGCAGTACGAGATCGAACTCGGCCCGGGCGTGAAGGTCGAGCGGGTGACCGCCCTCAGCAAGAACCTCTCGTATGCGGTGGCGTCGAACGAGGTGCGCATCCTGTCGCCGATCCCCGGCAAGAGCGCGATCGGTGTCGAGATCCCGAACTCCGATCGCGAGATCGTCTCGCTCGGCGACGTGCTTCGCTCGGCTGCCGCGACGAACAGCCACCATCCGATGACGATCGGCGTCGGCAAGGATGTCGGCGGCGGCTTCGTCGTCGCGAACCTCGCCAAGATGCCGCATCTCCTCGTGGCAGGCTCGACAGGCTCCGGTAAGTCGATCTTCGTGAACACGCTGATCACGAGCCTGCTGATGCGCGCGAAGCCGAGCGATGTGCGGATGGTGCTCGTCGACCCGAAGCGCGTCGAGCTCTCCGTGTACGCGGGTGTTCCGCACCTCATCACGCCCATCATCACGAGCCCGAAGAAGGCCGCTGAGGCGTTGCAGTGGGTCGTCAAAGAGATGGACATGCGCTACGACGACCTGGCCAGCTTCGGGTTCCGGCACATCGACGACTTCAACAAGGCCGTGCGCAACGACGAGATCGTGCTGCCGGAGGGCAGCGAGCGCAAGCTGAAGCCATACCCCTACCTGCTCGTCGTCGTCGACGAACTTGCCGATCTCATGATGGTCGCCCCGCGTGACGTCGAGGACTCGATCGTGCGCATCACGCAGTTGGCGCGAGCATCCGGCATCCACCTCGTGCTGGCGACTCAACGCCCGTCGGTGGACGTCGTCACCGGACTCATCAAGGCGAACGTGCCGTCACGCCTCGCGTTCGCGGTGGCGAGCGTCACCGACTCGCGGGTCATTCTCGACCAGCCGGGAGCCGACAAACTCATCGGGCAGGGCGACGGGCTCTTCCTGCCGATGGGTGCGTCGAAGCCGATCCGCGTGCAGGGCGCATACGTCGCCGAGAGCGAGATCCAGCGCGTCGTCGACCATGTGACGAGCCAGGCGCGACCCGAATACCGTCAGGATGTCGCTGCCGGGCCGGAGAAGAAGCAGATCGACTCCGATATCGGCGACGACCTCGACCTGTTGCTGGCGGCCGCCGAGCTGATCGTGTCGAGTCAGTTCGGGTCGACGTCGATGCTGCAGCGCAAACTCCGCGTCGGATTCGCGAAGGCCGGCCGGCTGATGGACCTGCTCGAGTCGCGGGACATCGTCGGGCCCTCCGAGGGATCGAAGGCGCGCGATGTGCTCGTCACGCCGGAGCAGCTGCCGCAGGTGATGGCGCGGTTGCGCGGAGGCGACAGCGGCCAGGCGTCCGCACAGCAGTCAGCGCAGGGCGGTCAGCCAAGTGCGATTTCTCCGGCGGGCCAGAACATGCCGTCAGGTCAGCCGACGCACCAACAGGACGACGACGACCGTTACGACGACCCGGTGTCGCGACAGTTCAGCGACCTCGAAGAGGTCGACGGTGACTCCGACGAAGACGCCTGGGGGCTGACGGGGCGCGAGTAGAGGCGACCCGCGCTCTCCGCTCCGCCACCCGGGCCTAGGCTTGCTGCATGACCGATTCCGGCCGCGCCGAAGCGCCGACCGCACCCGGCAACTTCAATCTGCCGAACCTCATCACGGTGGTGCGCATCTTGCTCGCACCGGTGTTCTTCTGGCTTCTGCTCGCCGATTCGGGTGCCGACGGCATCCTGCGCTGGATCGCCGCGGCACTCTTCATCGTGGCGATCGCGACGGATGGCGTTGACGGCGCGATCGCGAGGCGCAAGGGGCTCGTCACCGATCTCGGCAAGATCCTCGACCCGATCGCCGACAAGCTGCTCACGTCGGGTGCGCTGGTGTGCCTGTCGATCCTCGGCGAGTTGTGGTGGTGGGTGACGATCGTGATCGTCGTTCGCGAGGTGGGCATCACGGTGTGGCGCATGGTCGAGCTGCGCCGTGGCAACGTGGTGCCGGCCGGGCGGGGCGGCAAGCTCAAGACGGTCGCGCAGGCCGTCGCCATCTCGTTCGCGCTGGCGCCGACGTGGACGGTGGTGGGCGACTGGATCTTCTGGCTGAACTGGGTGCTCATGGGCATCGCGCTTGTCCTCACCGTCTGGTCCGGGCTCGAGTACCTCTGGGCGGCATATCGCCTGCGGCGCGGCTCCGGGCGGCGGCCGTGACGCACGAGGACGAGGAGGCCACCGCAGATCGCACGGCGGCGTTGATCGCCAGACTCACTGCGCGCGGGCTGACTCTCGCGGTCGCGGAATCGCTCACCGGCGGCGCCCTGACAGCCGAGCTGACCAGACCGGCCGGGGCATCCGCCGTCGTGCTCGGCGGTGCCGTGGTGTACGCCACGGAGCTCAAGCACACGCTCGTCGGAGTGGATGCCGCGCTGCTGGCAGAACACGGTCCCGTACATCCCGAGGTGGCGCGCCAGCTGGCGAGAGGCGTGCGCTCCGCACTGGCCGTCGGCCGTCGTCCCGCGGACGTCGGTGTCGCCACCACGGGCGTGGCAGGACCGGACGGGCAGGGCGGGCGTTCTCCTGGCACGGTCTTCATCGGAATCTCGCACGGCGACGAGGACGAGGTGGTCGAGCTGGCGCTGACGGGAACGAGGGCCCAGATACGTGCAGAATCAGTGGACGTCGCCGTCCGCACCCTGGCCGAGCTCGTGCTGTAGGGCCGGCGGAATAGCCCGTATCTCGAGTTTGTTACAGCGTTATGTACTCACACCCAAACCCCAGTCGTCGATGGTTAGAGTTCATGGACCGTCAAAGCGCGTAGCGTTGAAGGTATCCGTAAGACAACAACGGATCGAAGGTTGTGGCAGGAAGAGAGAAGGAGGCTCCAATGATTCTTGTACGTCAAGAAATCGGCGACGTGCTACGGGACTTCCGCCTGCAGAAGGGGCGCACTCTTCGCCAGGTCGCAAGCCGGGCGAGTGTGGCTCTCGGTTACCTCAGCGAGGTCGAGCGCGGACAGAAGGAGGCGTCGAGCGAGATCCTCGCTTCGGTGGCCGACGCACTCGACACGCCCATCTCGGTGATCATGCGTGAAGTCGGCGATCGGCTTGCGGTGCTCGAGGGCATCGACCAGGTCATCCCCGACACTGTTCCCGACGAGTTCGTCGCCGCGCTGGACGCGGATCTCGTCGCTCGGTGAGTCTGCTCGCCGGATAAGACGAAAGTGGCGCCCCGCTTCTGCGGGGCGCCACTTGCTTCATGGAGGCTACCGCTTCCGGGTGCCGTTCACCACCGGGAAGGGGCACCGTTCGCCGGGACGATCTCCTATGCTGTCGCGGTGCGAACGAGCGAATTCCGACGGGCCGTGGCGGCCGAGTTCGGCGAACAGTACGGCCGGGCTCTGCTTCGCGACCTCGTGATCGACAGCCTTGGAAACCGCACGTCGGATCAGGCGCTCGCCGACGGTGTGCCTGAGCGCGACGTATGGCTCGCCCTGTGCGAGGCGATGGAGGTCCCGGTCGAACGCCGGCATGGTGCCGGCCTTCCGACACCTCCTCGACGATGACCACGCTGACTTCGAAAAAGGCCCCGACACGCCACGCGATCGTACGAAGAGATGTTCGGGTGTTGCTACTCTGAGTCCACAGAACTTCTCGAAGCGAGTTATCCACTTCGCGCCGGTCCGGCATCCCGTTGTCGCAGGTGCGTCCTACGGTACGAAGCAGCGATTACACGACGACTGTTCCGGCGAAAGGAAGCCACACCATGCCCACTCCAGCAGATCGCGAAAAGGCACTCGAGACCGCTCTCGCTCAGATCGACCGGCAGTTCGGCAAGGGCTCCGTCATGCGACTGGGCAGCGATGAGCGTGCTCCCGTCGAGGTGATCCCCACGGGTTCGATCGCCCTCGATGTCGCGCTCGGCATCGGCGGACTACCGCGTGGCCGCATCGTCGAGATCTACGGTCCGGAGTCCTCCGGAAAGACGACGCTGACGCTGCACGCCATCGCCAACGCCCAGAAGAACGGCGGAATCGCCGCGTTCATCGATGCCGAGCACGCGCTCGACCCGGAGTACGCGAAGAAGCTCGGCGTCGACATCGACTCGCTCCTCGTCTCGCAGCCCGATACGGGGGAGCAGGCGCTGGAGATTGCGGACATGCTGGTGCGAAGCGGATCGATCGACCTCATCGTGATCGACTCCGTCGCCGCGCTCGTTCCGCGTGCCGAGATCGAGGGCGAGATGGGCGACTCGCACGTCGGTCTCCAAGCCAGGCTCATGTCGCAGGCGCTCCGCAAGCTGACCGGTGCGCTCAACCAGACGAACACCACGATGATCTTCATCAACCAGCTTCGCGAGAAGGTGGGCGTGTTCTTCGGCAGCCCCGAGACGACCTCCGGCGGCAAGGCGCTCAAGTTCTACGCGTCGGTGCGACTCGACATCCGCCGTATCGAGACGCTGAAGGACGGCACGGAGGCCGTCGGCAACCGCACCAGGGTCAAGGTCGTCAAGAACAAGATGGCTCCGCCGTTCAAGCAGGCCGAGTTCGACATCCTGTACGGCGTGGGCATCTCGCGCGAGGGCAGTCTTCTGGACTACGGCGTCGAGCAGGCCATCGTGAAGAAGTCCGGCGCCTGGTACACCTACGAGGGCGACCAGCTCGGTCAGGGCAAGGAGAACTCGCGCAACTTCCTGATCGACAACCCCGACATCGCCGCCGAGATCGAGCGCAAGATCCTGGTCAAGCTCGGCGTGATCGTCGACCCGAATGCACCGGTCGAGAGCGTCTCGAACGTCGAGTCGATCGAGACGAAGATCGCACAGCGCAAGGGCGCCTGAGGCGAGGCGAGCGCACGATGGTGGTGCAATTTCCGCCTGCGGGGTCCGCTGACGGCGGGCCGGCAGCTGAGGGGCGTGGACTCGCTCCGGTGACGTACCTGCCGGGCGCCCAGCCGTCCGATGCGGCCCAGAATGCGCTCGCCCGGGTCCGGTCCCTGTCGCGCCGTGCTGCGGCAGACGCCGATGAGAACGCAACAACGGCTCAACTCGATCGCAGAGACCGCAAGGCGACACGCGCCGGCAACGTGGCGATCCATCAGCTCGCACGGCGTGGCATGTCCCGTTGGGAGCTCGAGCAGGTGCTGGCCAAGCGTGAGGTGGATGGCGAAACGGCGGCGGCCGAACTCGACCGGCTCGAAAGCCTCGGGCTACTCGACGACGCGGCCCTCGCGGTCTCTGTCGTCTACTCGATGCACACTCGCAAGGGGTCGGGCCGGGCGGCCATCGAGGGGGAACTGCGTAGGCGACACCTCGACGACGCGGTCATCGCCGATGCGATGGCAGAACTCGACGGCGACGACGAGCTCGAACGAGCTACCGAGTTGGCGATGGCCCGTGCTCGGCAGTTGCGCTCGGTCGACTACGACGTCGCTGCGAGGCGGCTGAGCGCATACCTCGCACGCAAGGGCTACGACGGCGAGGTCATCCGAGCGTCCGTGCGCACGGCTTTGGAGGGGCACCCGCGCGGTTCGACGGCGAGCGGGGGAGTCCGTTTCCGCTGAGACCGCACCGCATCCAGCGATCAGGTACGCGAACGTAGACTAGTGCGCACTATGACCATTGCCGATCGAATCCGACCCAGCTCGGCTCCGACATCGATCGCCGTGTCGGACGCCGCTGTCGATGCCGATGGACACGTGCGCACGTACGAGGTGCGCACCTACGGCTGCCAGATGAACGTGCACGATTCGGAGCGCCTCAGCGGTTCGCTGGAGGCGGCGGGGTACGTGCGGGCGTCCGGAGCCGAAGCCGACGTCGTCGTGATCAACACGTGTGCGGTGCGCGAGAATGCGGACAACAAGCTCTATGGCAACCTCGGCCACCTGGCATCCGTGAAGAGGCGGCACGCCGGGATGCAGATCGCCGTCGGAGGCTGCCTCGCTCAGAAGGACAAGAACGTCATCCTGGAGAAGGCTCCCTGGGTCGACGTCGTGTTCGGCACGCACAACATGGGAGCGCTGCCGAACCTGCTGGAGCGCGCGCGGCACAACCACGAAGCCCAGGTTGAGATCCTCGAAGCCCTCGAGACGTTCCCGTCGACGCTTCCCACGAAACGGGACTCCACCTACAGCGGCTGGGTGTCCATCTCGGTCGGCTGCAACAACACGTGCACCTTCTGCATCGTGCCGTCGCTGCGAGGCAAGGAGAACGACCGCCGCCCGGGCGACGTGCTCGCCGAGATCAAGTCACTGGTCGACGACGGCGCCATCGAGGTGACACTCCTCGGCCAGAACGTGAACTCCTACGGCGTCGACTTCGGCGACCGGCTCGCGTTCGGCAAGCTGCTGAGGGCCGCGGGCGAGATCGAGGGGCTGGAGCGCATCCGGTTCACCTCGCCTCATCCCGCTGCGTTCACCGACGACGTGATCGACGCCATGGCCGAGACGCCCGCCGTGATGCCACAGCTGCACATGCCGCTGCAGTCCGGATCGGACCGGATCCTACGCGCCATGCGCCGCAGCTACCGTTCGGCGAAGTTCCTCGGCATCCTCGACAGGGTCCGCTCCCGCATCCCCGATGCCGCCATCAGCACCGACATCATCGTCGGGTTCCCTGGTGAGACCGAGGAGGACTTCCAGGAGACGCTCCGCGTCGTGGAGCAGGCCCGTTTCGCGTCGGCGTTCACGTTCCAGTACTCCGCGCGACCCGGCACCCCCGCCGCCACCATGGCCGACCAGGTGCCGAAAGATGTCGTGCAGGAACGCTACGACAGGTTGATCGCCCTGCAGGAGCGCATCGGCCTGGAGGAGAACGAGAAGCTCGTCGGCCGTGAGGTGCAGGTGCTCGTCGCCACCGGCGAGGGCAAGAAGGATGCAGAGACGCACCGCATGAGCGGACGCGCCGAAGACAGCCGCCTCGTGCACTTCGAGGTACCGGAAGGATCGGAGCTCCCGCGGCCTGGCGACGTCGTCAGCGTACGCATCACGCACGCGGCGCCGTTCCACCTGCTGGCCGACGCCGAACCGGGCGAGACACTCCGAGTGCGCCGCACCCGAGCGGGGGACGCCTGGGACAACGCGGAGGCCGAGTCTTGTGCCGTGCCCTCGCACGGGTCATCGGGTGCCGAGCGCAAGGTGTCCCTCGGCCTGCCGGGGCTGCGTCCCCGATCGGAACTGGGCTCGCCGCGGCACTATCTGGACCAGGGAACGCCAGCCGGTCCCACGACGCCGATCTACGATCTCGCCGACGGCGAGCGGTGATCCGTCCGACGTGAGGGAACCCGCCGAGCAGGCGTCCGTGCGCTCACCCGCGGGCTCCGAAGGGTCGTCTCACTACCTCGCGATCGTCGGCGCGACCGGAACCGGCAAGAGCGACCTCGCGCTCGAGGTCGCGGTCGCCCTCAGGGAGCGTGGGGTCCGGGCCGAGATCGTGGGCGCCGACGCCATGCAGTTCTACCGCGGCATGAACATCGGCACCGCCAAAATCGCACCTGATGAGCGCCGCGGCATTCCGCATCATCTCATCGACGTGCTCGAGGTGACGCAAGAGGCGACGGTCGCGTGGTATCAGCCGCTCGCCAGGCGCGCGATCGATGACATCCTCAGCAGGCGAGCGGTGCCGATCCTCGTCGGCGGGTCGGGACTGTACGTCTCCTCGGTGCTGTACGACTTCGCGTTCCCCGGGCGGGATGCGGCGTTGCGGGCACGACTCGAGACCGAAGCGCAGGCATCCGGCACCCGCCCGCTGCTGGATCGGCTGCGAGCGCTCGACGCGGCCACGGCGGAGCGCGTGGATCCGGCGAACTCGCGACGCGTCATCCGTGCTCTGGAGGTGGCCGAGCTGCAGCAGAAGGGCCACGGTGCGTCCCTTCCCGAGCGGCCGGTGCCGTGGTCACCGATGACCGTGGTCGGCCTTGCCGTCCCACGCGAACGGCTCGTCGAGCGGCTGGATGCCCGCGTCGAGCGCATGTGGGAATCAGGGCTACTCGACGAGGTGCGTGGCCTTCTCGCCGAAGGTCTGGACCGGGGTGCGACCGCGTCGAAGGCGATCGGCTACGCCCAGGCCGCGGCACAACTGCGCGGTGAGCTGACGCAGGACCAAGCCATCGCTGAGACGCAACGGCTCACCCGCCGATACGCGCGGCGGCAGGTCTCCTGGTTCAAGCGGTATCCGGAACCGACCTGGCTCGACGCTTCCGATACGAGTGAGGTGGCGCGCGGTGGGCTCGTCGCAGCCGTACTGGATAGGCTTGCGCGGTGACCACACTCTCGTTCAGCAAGGGCCACGGCGCCGGCAACGACTTCGTGCTCTTCGCCGACCCGGAAGGCGTCGTCGATCTCACGGCGGCACAGATCGCGTTGATCTGCGACCGGCACTTCGGCGTGGGTGCTGACGGTGTGATCCGTGCCGTGAAGTCGTCGGCGATTCCCGAGGGCGGTGTTGCACTCTCGGAGGACCCCACGGCCGAGTGGTTCATGGACTACCACAACGCCGACGGCACCCCGGCGGAGATGTGCGGCAACGGCATCCGGGTATTCACCCGCTATCTGATCGACGGCGGATTCGCCCACCTGCAGCCCGGCCAGACCCTTCCGATCGGGACCCGCGCCGGCGTGCGAGACGTGCAGCAGAGCGGGTCGGGATTCCAGGTCGATCTCGGCCGCTGGCACCTCACCGGCGATGACCCCACGGTCCGGGCCAAGGGCTTGGGAGTGGCGCGCCCCGGAGTCGGCATCGATGTGGGCAACCCGCACGTGGTGGTGGCCCTGGCCGACGACGACGAGCTCGACCGCCTCGATCTCGGACCCACGCCGATCCTCGATCCTGAGCCGGTGAACGGCGCGAACGTGGAGTTCGTCGTGCCATTCGAGCCGCTCGTCGACGACGGTGTGGGCCGCATCCGCATGCGGGTGCACGAACGCGGAAGCGGTGAGACTCTGGCGTGCGGCACCGGTACCGCTGCCGCAGCGCTGGCCACCCGGTACTGGGCCGGAGACGGCGCTCCGGACAACTGGAAGGTGCGCACTCCGGGTGGAACGCTGGGCGTGCGGATGTTCCCCGCCGAGGATGGCGAGCACGTCGCGTTGTCGGGTCCCGCCGAGCTCGTCTACGACGGCGAGGTCACGATCAGCTGACGCCGTCAGTCGCGGGAAGCTGCCTGCGGTACAGCCTCTTCGCGGTGCACGTTCAGCACACGGAATCCCTTGCTGGAGGAGGCGCGTCGCACGCCGAACCCGGTGGGAAGCTCCGCCTCGAGCCACCGCTGAAGCGAGTCGGAGCCGAGGTTGCGCTGCACGACGAGCCAGGCATCCGCCTGCGTCTCCAGCCGCGGCAGCCAGCGCAGAAGAAGGGCGTGCAGTTCGTCCTTGCCGACGCGGATCGGCGGATTCGACCAGATCGCGCGAAAGGCGACATGGCCGGGAACATCGTCGGGCAGCACGGCGTTGACGTTCGTGAGCCCGAGGGTCGACGCGTTGCGGCGCACGACGTCGAGCGCACGCTCGTTGACGTCGACGGCCCAGACGGTCGCGTCAGGGGACTCGAGCGCCAGGGTGAGAGCGACCGGTCCCCAGCCGCAGCCGAGGTCGAGGAGGTCGCCCGTGGCGGGGGCATCGGGCGCATCGGCCAGGAGCACCCGCGTGCCGATGTCGATGTGGTCGGGGCTGAAGATGCCCGAAGCGGTGACGAGCTCGACCTCACGGCCTGCGAGGCGCACGGCGAGCGGGCGCAGCTTCGCATCCCCGCCGGGTCGTGACGTGAAGTAGTGCTCGCCGCTGGCCATACAAGGAAAGTACCGGCCGGCTGGAGCTGGGACCAAAAGGATGACAGCACCGAGATGTTGTCGGTAGGGAGAACTATGGTTGACCACACGATGACGCAAACCCACGATGAGCACCGGCGCGATGACGCGCTCGATGACGTGACCGCCGCCCGCGGCGACGAGACACAGGACGACGTCGTCGCTCGGGTTCTCGCACGCGCGGAGCAGGCATCCGCTCGAACGACGATTTTCGGGCAGGGGGCACTGGCCCTGCAGCAGTCCGCCGCCGACGGGCAGACCGACGACGGCGAGCAGTTCGACCGCGAAGAGCGCGCGGCCCTACGTCGTGTCGCGGGCCTCTCGACGGAGCTCGAAGACGTCACCGAGGTCGAGTATCGGCAGCTACGGCTCGAGAACGTGGTGCTGATCGGCGTCTACTCGGCGGGCACGCAGCTGGATGCCGAGAACTCCTTGCGCGAACTCGCGGCATTGGCCGAAACGGCCGGCGCCGTTGTGCTCGACGGCCTGCTGCAGCGGCGACCGCACCCCGATCCCGGTACCTATCTCGGCAGCGGAAAGGCGCAGGAGCTGCACGACATCGTCAAAGCACTCGGTGCAGATACGGTCGTCGCCGACACCGAGCTGGCGCCGAGTCAGAGGCGCGCGCTCGAAGACATCGTCAAGGTCAAGGTGATCGATCGCACCGCCGTGATCCTCGACATCTTCAGTCAGCATGCGAAGAGCCGCGAGGGCAAGGCGCAGGTGGAGCTGGCGCAGCTCGAGTACCTGCTCCCGCGTTTGCGCGGCTGGGGCGAGTCGATGAGCCGGCAGGCCGGCGGCCAGGTCGGCCGCGCAGGCGCCGGTATGGGCAGCCGTGGTCCCGGTGAGACGAAGATCGAGCTGGATCGCCGGCGCATCCACTCCCGTATGGCGAAGCTGCGCAGGCAGATCAAGGACTTCAAGCCGGCACGCGAGGCGAAGCGCGCCAACCGCCGCCGCAACAGTGTGCCGTCGGTGGCCATCGCCGGGTATACGAATGCCGGCAAGTCGAGCCTGCTGAACCGCATCACCAAGGCCGGTGTGCTCGTCGAGAACGCGCTGTTCGCCACGCTGGATGCCACAGTGCGGCGCTCGATCACCGCCGACGGGCGCCTGTACACGCTTGCCGACACCGTGGGTTTCGTGCGCAATCTTCCGCATCAGCTGGTCGAGGCGTTTCGGTCGACGCTGGAAGAGGTCGCCGACGCGGATGTGATCGTGCACGTCGTCGATGCCTCCCACCCCGACCCCGCGGCTCAGCTCGGCACTGTTCGGGACGTGATCGGGGAGGTCGGTGGCCGCGACATCCCGGAGCTGGTGGTCTTCAACAAGGCGGACCTCATCGACGATGGTCGACGTCTCGAGCTGCGCGGGCTGGAGCCGGCAGCGGTGTTCGCGTCCGCACGCACGGGTGAAGGCATAGACGAGGTGCTCTCGGCGATCGCTCGCGCGCTGCCCGATCGGTCCGTCGAGATCGATGTGCTGATCCCGTATGACAGGGGAGATCTCGTCTCGGCGCTGCACGAGCGCGGCCGGGTGATGCACACGGCGTACGAGCCGGATGGCACCAGGGTCACCGCCAAGGTGGCGCCCGAGTTCGTGCCCGTCTTCGAGCCGTTCCGCGCGCAGCCGGTCGTCGCCTGACGTAGCTGGGTGCTTTGTAGCGCTGCGTAACACGCAGTATCCGTTCCCGCGGCGCTTTGTTACTGTGATCGCATTGTTCGTCGAGCACGGCCGAGCCGGCCTGTTCGACTGGAGCGACAGCCGAGCCCGGCACCCGCCCCGAGCCGCGTGAATGAGCGGCCGCTGCATCAGCGGTCGCGAACGATGCGGTGCGGATGCCTTCGGCCATCAGTTGCGATCGACAGCCTCCGCGCCGCCCTAGTGGGGAGCCGCCATGAGTGCACAGCACGCCGACGACGGCTCGGCCTCCGTGCCTCCGTGTGACGGGCCGCGTTCAGACGAGGGGCGCTGCCCGGTCGGAACGCCCTTCTCGTTCGAGCTGTATCCACCTCGCAATGAGGCGGCCGCGCGTGCTCTGCCGCGCACCATCCAGCGCCTCGCCGCCGTCCAGCCGCGCTTCATCTCGGTCACGTACGGTGCGGGCGGCTCGTCACACGCGAACTCGCTCGAGGTGGTCAGGTACATCACCCAGAACACGCCGGTGCCGGCGATGGCCCACCTGACCTGCGTCGGTTCGTCCCACGAGCAGGCCGGCCGCATGATCCGCGAGTTCCTGGGCGCGGGCGTCACCCGGTTCCTTGCAGTGCGTGGCGATCCGCCCGTGGGTGCGTCGGAGGATGCCCCGCTCGGCGACCTGCACAGCGCTGCGGAGCTCGTGCAGTTGATTCACCGAATTCAGGCCGAGCACGCCCCATACCGTGAGATCCCGATGCCCGGCCTCACGCATGCGAGCGCCGTCGGCAGGCGCGAGAAGGTCACGATCGCCGTCGCCGCCTACCTCAACGGACATCCGCGTTCCCGTTCGATCGAGCAGGACATCGACACCCTTCTTGCGAAACAGGCGCAGGGTGCGAACCTTGCGATCACCCAGCTGTTCTTCCACGCCGAGGACTACTTCGCCTTCGTCGAGCGCGCACGCCGCGCGGGCGTGACGCTGCCCATCCTGCCCGGCATCATGCCCGTGACCTCACCGGCGCGACTTCGCCGCATTCTGGAGCTGAACGGCGAGGACCTTCCAAGCGATCTCAGCATCCGCCTCGAAGTGGAACCCACCGACGAGGGCAGACGTGAGATCGGCATCGAGCATGCCGCCCAGCTCACGGAACGGCTCATCGCCGGCGGCGCCCCAGGCATCCACCTGTGCACGTTCAACCAGCCGCAGACGTCGCTCGCGGTGCTCGAGCGCTGCGGTCTGATCGACCCATCGGCGCTCGAGGAAGACTTCGCGGCGAAGACGGCAGTCGAGGCGATCACGACCATCCCACACCAGCAGGCCAGCAAACAGAAGGAAAGCGCATGACCTCCTCCACCTTCCCGACCGGCACGATCGTCGGGTACCCGCGCATCGGCCGTCGCCGCGAGCTCAAGAAAGCCGTCGAGGCGTTCTGGGCGGGCACGATCACCGCGGACGAGCTCGAGACGACGGCAGCGGAGCTCCGTCGTGCCACGCGCGACCGGTTGTCACGGCTCGGCCTCGGCAAGACCGACTCCGCCATTCCCGAGACATTCAGCTACTACGACCAGGTGCTGGATGCCGCGATCACACTCGGCGCGGTGCCCGCACGTTTCGCGGCCCTGCAGGATGCCGATGGCCGCGTCGACCTCGCCGGCTACTTCACGATCGCCCGTGGTGCAGGCGACGACGCCCCGCTGGAGATGACGAAGTGGTTCGATTCGAACTACCACTATCTGGTGCCCGAGATCGCACCTGACGCCAGCTTCCGGCTGGCGTCCGATCGACTCGTCCGCGAGTTCGAAGAAGCGAAGGTCGACGGATACCTCACCCGCCCGGTCATCGTCGGACCGGTCACGTTCCTGGCGCTCAGCAAGCCGGCCGACGGTGCACCCGCGGACTTCCGGCCGTTGTCGCGGCTCGGGGACGTGCTCCCTGTCTACGCGCGGCTTCTTTCCGAGTTGAAGGCGGCGGGCGCCGAGTGGGTCCAGCTGGACGAGCCCGCTCTGGTGAGCGAGAGCCTCGACGACACCCGAGCCGACCTGCTCGCCGCAGCCCGCGTCGCGTACGAGGCGCTTGGCAGCGCGTCCGACCGGCCGAGCCTGTTGGTCGCGGCGCCCTACGGCAGTCTCGACGACGCCCTTGCGGTGCTCGCCGCCACGAACATCGAGGCGATCTCGCTCGACCTCGTGCGCGGAAGCATCCCGTCGCAGCTGGATGCCGACACGAAGGCGGCTCTGCGCGGTAAGACCGTGGTGGGTGGTGTGATCGACGGCCACAACGTCTGGCGCGGCGACCTGGAGGCCGCGTTCGGTGCCCTCGAGTCGTTGCTGGCGCTGTCGCCGAACCTCGCGGCATCCACCTCGACCTCGCTCCTGCACGTGCCGCACGACGTCGAGGACGAGCCGGCGCTGGACGGCCGGCTCAAGTCCTGGCTCGCGTTCGCCGACCAGAAGGTCGGGCAGGTCGCTACGCTGGCGCGCGGTCTGGAGGATGGACACGAGGCGATCCAGGAGGAGCTGGCACAGGCATCCGCCGCTCTTTCCGACCGGCTGGGTGCGCCCGGTGTGCGCGACGGGGCTGTGCGCGCTCGCGCCGAAGCGCTCACCGACGCGGACTTCCGGCGCGGTGACTACGCAGCCCGGCTCGCTGCTCAGGATGCCGCGCTCGGTCTCCCGCTGCTGCCCACGACCACGATCGGCTCGTTCCCGCAGACCGGCGATATCCGGCGCGCACGTGCCCAGTTCGCGAAGGGCATCATCACCGAGGCGGAGTACCTCGGGCTCATGCAGGCGGAGATCAAGCGCGTCGTCGATCTGCAGGAGGAGATCGGCATCGACGTCATCGTGCATGGCGAGCCGGAGCGCAACGACATGGTGCAGTACTTCGCCGAGAACCTCGACGGCTTCGCGGTGACGCAGAACGGCTGGGTGCAGTCGTATGGAAGTCGTTGCACCCGGCCGTCGATTCTTTGGGGAGACGTGTCTCGCCCGAAGCCGATCACGGTCGAATGGTCGACCTACACCCAGTCGCTGACCGATAAGCCGGTGAAGGGGATGCTCACCGGTCCGGTCACGATTCTCGCCTGGTCGTTCGTGCGCGACGACCAGCCGCTCGGCGACACGGCACGGCAGGTCGCGCTCGCGTTGCGCGATGAGATCGCCGATCTCGAGTCCGCGGGGATCCAGATCGTGCAGGTGGACGAGCCCGCGTTGCGCGAGCTGCTCCCGCTCAAGAAGAAGGATCAGGCGGACTACCTCGACTGGTCGGTCGGCTCGTTCCGTCTCGCCACGAGCGGTGTCGGCGACGCGACGCAGATCCACACCCACCTGTGTTACTCCGAGTTCGGCGTCGTCATCGACGCGATCCGCAACCTGGATGCCGACGTGACCAGCATCGAGGCCGCGCGCAGCCGCATGGAGGTGGTCGACGACATCAAGGCCAGCGGCTTCGACCACGGCATCGGCCCCGGTGTCTACGACATCCACTCTCCGCGCGTGCCGTCGGTGGGTGAGGTCACCGAGCTGCTTGAGAAGGCCTTGGGCGGTATTCCGGAGCGGCAGGTATGGGTGAACCCGGACTGCGGCCTCAAGACGCGTGGATACGACGAGACGGTCGCGTCGCTGAAGAACATCATCGAGGCGACTCGGGCGGTTCGCGAGAAGCAGCCGGCGTAGTGAACGACGGCGGATGCCGACGGCTGCCGTCAGCCGCTGGCATCCGCCGTAAGCACGCGGTCGAGCTTCGCGAACGTTCGTCTCCGGCTCTGCGCGTAATCGTGCTCGGAAGCGCCGCGGAGCTCGCCGTGCACGAACCGCATCGCGGTGCCGTGTACCTCCGGTGCGAACTCCACGGTCACGTGCATCGACGACACGGCCGAGTTGCCCGCGGGTGTGATCAGACCGCGCGCAGCACGGCGACGACCTTGCCCACCACGTCGGCGAAGTCACCGAGGATCGGTTCGTATGCCGAGTTGCGCGGCAAAAGCCAGGTGTGTCCGTCCCGTTGCCGGAAGACCTTGACGGTGGCCTCCCCGTCGAGCATCGCCGCGACGATGTCGCCGTTCTCCGCAGTCTTCTGCTGCCGCACTACTACCCAGTCGCCATCGCAGATCGCGGCGTCGATCATCGACTCGCCCTGAACCTTCAGCATGAACAGCTCGCCGTTGCCGACGAGTTGCCGGGGGAGCGGGAACACCTCCTCGACCTGTTGTTCCGCCGTGATGGGAACACCGGCGGCGATTCGGCCCACCATGGGCACCATGGTGGCGTCACCGACCGGGATCGACGTCTCGAAGTCCGTTGAGGCTTCGGCGCGCCCCGTGCCCTCTGGCAGGTCGATCAGCACCTCGAGCGCGCGAGGCCGGTTCGGGTCGCGGCGCAGGTATCCGCTCAGCTCGAGCTGACCCAGCTGATGAGCCACGCTGGAGAGTGACGCGAGTCCGACCGCGTCGCCGATCTCACGCATGCTGGGCGGATACCCGCGCTTGCTCACCGAACGCTGGATGACCTCGAGAATCGCGCGCTGCTTGTCGCTGAGGTTCTTGCGCCGCCGCGTGCGCGGCTTCTCCGCGCGGCTACCGCGGGCAGCGGAGCCCGCTACGGCCGCGGCAGAGGACTGCCGGCCATCGTGCTGTGGGCCATCGACGTCGGTCAACGTGCTCTTCCTCTCGTCATCGGCGGTCTGCGCTGCTCCTGGGGAGAGATCCGCCGAGGTGATACCCGGTCTACGACGAACGTTTCGAACGTCTCCTGCGGCGAATGCCCCGGGCCTCTCGTAACGAATGTCGGTGGTGCGTGTTGAGGTGTTCCTGACAGATCGAAACTCTATCCGGGTTTCGGCCTGGATCGGCGACTTTGTTCGAGCGTGTTGACAACTCGAACGAGGCAGATCCGAACATATCGTTGAAATCCGCGAGAATCGAAGATAGATTCGGAACACGGGTTCGAGACTGAAGGGAGACGGTCATGACGACCATCGCACTGGCGCACTCCGCCCGAAACATTCCGGCGGCGCCCGTTCGTCTTCGCGCAGCGGCCGATGCCCGGCCCTCACGCGTCCGCACTCGCCTCACGCGTCGTGGCCGCGTCGTGCTGTCGGCGCTCATCGTTCTGCCGCTCCTCGTCGGCGGTGGGGCACTGCTTGCCAGCGGCGGCGCCATGGCGGGCATCCGGTCCCCGGGCGCATCGTTCCATCACCTCACGGTGCAGCCGGGCGAGTCGCTGTGGAGCATCGCGGAGCGTGTGGCCCCGCGCAGCGACCCGCGTGACGTGGTCGCCGCGTTCGTGGACCTGAACGGACTGTCGTCGAGCACGATCCAGGCAGGAGAGCAACTGGCGATCCCGCATGAGTTCGACGAATCGAGCCGGTGACAGGTCGCCCTAGCATTGACGAGTGATCTCGTTCTCCGACCTCCCGCTCCGCGATGATCTGCGCGGCAAGTCGCCGTACGGCGCGCCGCAGTCTCCTGTGCCTGTCGCACTGAACGTCAACGAGAACACCCATCCGATTCCGGACGACGTCGTGGCAGACATCCTCCAGTCGGTCGGTACGGCGCTGAAGGGCGCGAACCGCTATCCGGACCGGGAGTTCTTCGAGTTGCGCGAGGCGCTGGCCGGCTACTTGGGCCATGGTCTGGATGCCTCCAACATCTGGGCGGCGAACGGCTCCAACGAGGTGCTGCAGCAGATTCTGCAGGCGTTCGGCGGCCCCGGACGCAGCGCACTCGGCTTCGCGCCGACCTATTCGATGTATCCCTTGCTCGCCGCCGGCACGGGTACCGGGTGGATCGCCGCCGATCGCGAGCCGGACTTCGTCGTCACCCCCGACCACGCGGCCGCCGCAGTTCTGGAGCACCGTCCGGACGTCGTCATCCTGTGCGCACCGAACAATCCGACCGGAACCCCGCTCGAGCTGGACGTCGTCGAAGCGGTCTACGACGTGACAGACGGCATCGTGGTCGTCGACGAGGCGTACCAGGAGTTCATGCCCGAGGCTGCGCCGAGTGCGCTGACGCTGCTTCCCGGTCGTGAACGACTGATCGTTTCTCGCACGATGAGCAAGGCGTTCGCTTTCGCCGGTGTGCGGCTCGGGTATCTCGCGGCCGACCCCGCCGTAGCAGACGCCCTTCGTCTCGTACGGCTGCCGTATCACCTCTCGGTTCTGACGCAGGCGGCGGCAGTGGCCGCTCTGCGGCACTCCGGTGAGATGCTCGCGACGGTGCACGACATCGTCGTTCAACGAGACCGGATCGCATCACGACTGGCGGAGCTCGGCTTTGCCGTGCACGACTCCGGCAGCAACTTCGTGCTGTTCGGCGGTGTGGACGACCCGCACGCGATGTTCCTCGCGCTGAAGGAGCGGGGCATCCTGGTGCGCGACGTCGGCATCCCCCATCACCTGCGCGTGAGCGCCGGCACGGAGGCGGAGACCACGGTCTTCCTCGATGCCATGGCCGAGCTGACTGCGGCACCGGCGTCCGCGACGACGGCGAGCACGGCCACCTCGCTCAATTAGGCTTGACGGCATGAGCAGCCGCAGTGCGAGCATCCGCCGCGAGACCAGCGAGTCGAGCATTGAGCTGTCGCTCGATCTGGACGGCACGGGCCGCAGCAGCGTGCACACGACGGTGCCCTTCTACGACCACCTGCTCACCGCGTTCGCCAAGCACTCGCTCACCGATCTGACGGTGCGTGCCAAGGGGGACATCGAGATCGACGTACACCACACCGTGGAAGACGTCGGCATCGTCTTCGGGCTGGCAATCAGGGATGCCCTGGGCGACAAATCCGGCATCTCGCGCTACGGCGACGCGACGGTGCCGCTCGACGAGGCGCTCGTGCAGGCAGTGGTCGATATCTCCGGGCGGCCGTATCTCGTGCACTCCGGTGAGCCGGCCGGCTTCGAGCACCACCTGATCGGCGGTCACTTCACGGGATCGATGGTGCGCCACGTCTTCGAGGCCATCGCGTTCAACGCCGCGCTCACCGTCCACGTGCGCGTGCTCGGCGGTCGCGATCCGCACCACATCGCGGAGGCGGAATTCAAGGCATTCGCCCGCGCCTTCCGGCAGGCGAAAGCCCTCGACCCGCTCGTGCAAGGCATTCCGTCGACCAAGGGCGCACTGTGACGAACGGCCCGGCCGACGGATCTTCGCCCACTGTCGTCGTGCTCGACTACGGTTCGGGCAACGTGCACTCGGCGGCCAAGGCGCTCGAGGCGGTCGGAGCGGATGTCACGCTTACGAGCGACCGGCACGCGGCGATGGCTGCCGACGGGCTGGTGGTACCTGGCGTTGGCGCCTTCAAGGCGGTCGTCGATCAACTGCGGGCGGTGCACGGCGCCGAGATCATCGACCGGCGTCTCGCAGGCGGGCGCCCGGTGCTCGGCATCTGTGTGGGCATGCAGGTGCTGTTCGAGTGTGGCGTCGAGCATGGGCACGACGCGGAGGGCCTAGGCGAGTGGCCCGGCACCGTCGAGCGGCTGGAATCCGGCGTGCTCCCGCACATGGGCTGGAACACGGTGGACGCGCCCGTCGACTCTGTGCTCTTCGACGGCGTGCGCGATGAGCGCTTCTACTTCGTGCACTCGTATGCGGCCCAGCGCTGGGAACTCGAGCCATCGGGCCGGTTCCAAGCCGCAAAGCTCACCTGGGCCGACCACGGCGGCCGATTCGTCGCCGCCGTGGAGAACGGACCGCTCTCGGCCACCCAGTTCCACCCGGAGAAATCGGGTCGCGCAGGCATGCGGCTGCTGAGCAACTGGGTGCAGAGCCTGCCCGTCCTCGCCGCCTAGGCTGCGGCATCCGATCGTCCTCTCGCCTTCAGTCCGCGTCATCGAAAGAGCAAGCCACTCATGAGCCCCATCAGCGACACCCCCGAACTCGTGCTGCTCCCGGCCGTCGACATCGCCGACGGGAAGGCGGTGCGGCTGACCCAGGGCGAAGCGGGAAGCGAGACCAGCTACGGAGACCCGGTCGATGCGGCGCAGGAGTGGGCGGAGCAGGGTGCCGAGTGGATTCATCTGGTCGACCTCGATGCGGCGTTCGGCCGCGGCCACAACCGTGACGTGCTCAAGGCGGTGATGCGATCGAGGCACGACGTGAAGATCGAGCTGTCGGGCGGCATCCGCGACGATGCTTCGCTGGAGCACGCGCTCGAGCTCGGGGCGAAGCGCGTGAATCTCGGCACCGCGGCGCTGGAGAACCCGCAGTGGGCATCCGATGTGATCTCGCGCTACGGCGAGGCGATCGCTGTCGGTCTCGACGTACGTGGAACCACCCTCGCGGCCCGCGGGTGGACGCAGGACGGCGGCGATCTCTGGGAGGTGCTCGCACAGCTCGAAGACGCCGGATGCGCGCGCTACGTCGTCACGGACGTCACCAAGGACGGCACCCTGCGCGGGCCGAACCTCGACCTTCTGCGTCAGGTCACGGCTCGCACGGACCGCCCGGTGGTCGCCTCCGGCGGAGTCTCCAGCCTGGACGACATCGTCGCCCTCCGGGAGCTCGTCCCGCTCGGCGTGGAGGGCGCGATCGTCGGAAAGGCGCTCTACTCCGGCGCTTTCACGCTTCCGGAGGCGCTGGACGTTGCCCGGCGCTGAGGGCTCCCGTCACCGCTTCGGCTCGACCGACCGGGCGGACTCGGCCGGTCTGCCGTGGGAAGGGCGCTCCTTCGAACAGGTGCAGGCGTCGAGCGACGACGGCTCGGCGGATCCGGCTCTGCTGACCGCCCTGACCGCGTTCGGGCAAGGAGCTGCCGGTCAGCGGGCCGTGGTCGATGCGCTTCGTTCCGCACGTCTGCTCGTGCCTCTGCTCGCCCACGCAGGGGATGTCGGCGAGACACCGGATGGACACCTCGTCGACAAGACGCAGGAGCTTTCGATCGCCACTGTGCGGGCGCCGGACGGCCGGGCGGTGCTGCCCGCGTTCTCGTCCGTGCAGACCATGACTGCGTGGAATGCGCTGGCCCGCCCCGTTCCCGCCGTCGGGCCGCGCGTCGCCTTGGCAGCGGCGAGCGAGCAGACGGAGCTCGTAGTGATCGACCCGACGGCTCCCACCGAGTTCGTGCTCCGCCGTCCCGTGGTGAAGGCGCTGGCCACGGGGGAGCCGTGGACGTCGCCGTGGCAGGACGACGACGTCTTCGCGGCCTTCACCGAGGCATCCCAGCACGAACCGGCGGTACAGGCAGTGGCGCTCTCGGCCGGCGACCCGACTGCCCGATTGCAGGGCGCCGAGGTCGTGGTGACGCTGACACTGCGCCCCGGTCTCGACCGGGATGCCCTCGACACCGTCGTGACGCGACTCACGTCGGCTTGGGCCGCCTCGGCACTCATCGCGGATCGCGTCGACTCGATGACCCTCCGCCTGCGTTCCGCAGACTGAGCGCAGCCGGTCAGTTCACCGGGCCGGTGTACTTCTCTCCCGGTCCCGAGCCGGGTGCATCCGGGATGGCGGATGTCTCGCGGAACGCAAGCTGCAGGCTCCGCAGGCCATCGCGCAGACTGCGCGCGTGCTGGTCGCCGATGTGCTGGGCGCTGGCCGTCACCAGACCGGCCAACGCGTCGATCAGCTTGCGTGCCTCGTCCAGGTCCGTCTGCGCATCCGGGTCGTCGGCGAGCCCGCACTTCACGGCGGCTGCGCTCATCAGGTGCACGGCCGTGGTGGTGATCACCTCGACGGCCGGCACATCCGCGATGTCGCGCGTTGCCTCTGCCAGCGCCGCAGCTTCGGCCTGCAGTGCGGCATCGCCTCCGTCGAATCGGTGGATGTGCTGATCGGACATGGGGCCTCCGCGGCAGGTGGACATGGTGAAGGGCATCGGCGGACGATTCGGCTCGCGACCCGGTTGTCTGCTAAGCTGTGTCGGGCTTTCGGAGCATCATGCCCCGAAAGGAAAAGTGGAGACTCTCCCACCCGCGATGACCGCTTCATCAGGTTACCGGGTCGTTACGCACTCCGCTTCGCGCGACGAAAGTCGCCGAGGCTGACGAAAAGGGTGCGGGATGCGCGGCCGTTCGCGAGTACGGATCGCACGTGTGTGAGACCTCTGCCGACCACCTGCGACGCCGTCGCGGGTGCCGTTCACAGCAATGTTCGATCAGAGGAGACACGCATCAGCGATCCCCGTACCAATGACCGTATCCGCGTGCCCGAGGTCCGCCTCGTCGGCCCCGGCGGAGAGCAGATCGGCGTCGTCAAGATCGAGGTCGCCATCCGTCTCGCGCAGGAAGCAGACATGGACCTCGTCGAGGTGGCTCCGAACTCGAAGCCTCCGGTGGCCAAGATCATGGATTACGGCAAGTTCAAGTACGAGGCTGCGCAGAAGGCCAAAGAGGCCAGGCGCAACCAGGCGAACACCGTGCTGAAAGAGGTGCGGTTCCGCCTCAAGATCGACAAACACGACTACGAGACGAAGCGCAAGCGCGCCGAGGGATTCCTCAAGTCCGGCGACAAGGTCAAGGCCATGATCCTGTTCCGCGGGCGCGAGCAGTCCCGGCCCGAGCAGGGCGTGCGCTTGCTGCAGCGGTTCGCCGAGGATGTCGCGGAGTTCGGTTCCGTGGAATCGACCCCGACCATCGACGGCCGCAACATGGTCATGGTCATCGGCCCGTTGAAGAACAAGTCGGAGGCCAAAGCCGAGGCCAACGCACAACGTGCCGCCAACCGGGCGCGCTCCCAGCAGCAGCGATCCGGCGAGACGGCCACCGAGGCGGAAACCGAATCCGCCACCGATGAGGAGAAATAATGCCCAAGCAGAAGACCCACTCCGGGGCCAAGAAGCGTTTCAAGCTCACCGGCAGCGGCAAGGTGATGAAGCAGCAGGCCGGCATGCGCCACCACCTGGAGCTCAAGACGAGCCGTCGTACGCGCCGCCTGAACCAGGACCAGGTGCTTCCGAACGTCGACGCCAAGGTCGCCAAGAAGCTCCTCGGCAAGTAAGCCGACACGACGCGTAAAGGAATTACGAACAATGGCAAGAGTGAAGAGGGCCGTCAACGCCCACAAGAAGCGTCGGGTCATCCTCGAGCGCGCCGAGGGCTACCGCGGCCAGCGGTCGCGCCTGTACCGCAAGGCGAAGGAGCAGGTCACCCACTCGCTGGTCTACAGCTACCGTGACCGTCGTGCCCGCAAGGGTGACTTCCGTCGTCTGTGGATCCAGCGCATCAACGCCGCGAGCCGCCAGAACGGCCTGACGTACAACCGCTTCATCCAGGGTCTGAACCTGGCCGGTGTCGAGGTGGACCGTCGCATCCTCGCAGAGCTGGCCGTGAACGAGCCCGCCACGTTCGCCGCGCTCGTCGAGACCGCGAAGAAGGCGCTGCCCGCTGACACCTCCGCCCCCAAGGCTGCGTAGGCAAGATTCAGGACGGCCCGACTCCCATGGGGAGTCGGGCCGTTCCGCATGTCCCGGGAAGGAGCGTCCGGCAACCTGCAAGCCCGGCCAACGGCTAGGCTGAGCGCGTGCTCGACAACCCCCGGTCGCCAAGGGTCCGTGCCGTCGCCAAACTCGCGAAGAAACCGGCGCGTGCCGACACCGGGACATTCTTGCTGGAGGGTCCGCAGGCGGCGCGCGAGGCGCTCGCGTGGCGTCCGGAGCTCGTGGTCGAGCTCTTCCTCACCGAGCACGCGCTGCGCAAGCACGATGACGTCGTCGCACTGGCCAGGCAGGCGGAGGTGCGTACGGAGCTCGTGGCTGAGCACGTGCTCGACGCGATGGCGGATACGGTCACGCCGCAGGGGTTCGTGGCAGTGTGCCGGCAGTTCCCGGTCTCCCTCGACGCGGTCTTCGACGCGTCACCACGACTGATCGCGGTGCTGGAAGAGGTGCGCGATCCGGGGAACGCGGGCACGATCATCCGTGCCGCGGACTCGGCGGGAGCGGATGCCGTCGTGTTCTCCGGCCACACCGTCGATCTCTACAACCCGAAGGTCGTCCGCTCGACGACGGGTTCGATCTTCCACGTGCCTGTGGCGGTGGCCGCCACCATCGACGCCGTGCTCGAGCAGGCCAAGACTGCGGGACTCCGCGTGCTCGCCGCCGACATGGCCGGCGATGACCTGCTGCTCGCGCGCGTGAGCGGCGAGCTCGCCGAGCCGACCGCATGGGTGTTCGGCAACGAGGCGCACGGGCTGTCCGACGAAGCCGTAGCCCTCGTCGATCGGGTGATCACGGTGCCCATCTACGGGCACGCCGAGTCGATGAATCTCGCGACCGCGGCGTCGGTGTGCCTGTACGAGTCGGCGTTCGCGCAGCGATCCTGACGAGCAGGCTCAGCCGTTCCGTACAGCTGTGACCACCATAGCGGCGTAGTCCATCGTGAACGACCCGCCGGCGACGTCGATCGCCTGGCCGATCTCGCGCAGCAGCGGATCGAGCCGCTCGGCGGGCAGCTGGTTGAACCCGCCAGAGGTCGGCAGCCCGTCCAGCCATTCGTTCCGGGTGTACTCCCGGCGCCAGTCGAATCGCCACTGCTCGGCCTTGCCGAATGCGCCGGAATCCCGGATGCCCGCACTCGCCTTGTCCAGCTGCGACGCGTATCCGGACAGCCCCGCCGAGATCCCCCTGGCGAACGGCGTGCCGGGCAGAGCGCGTGCGAGCGCGGCATCGAACGCAGCTCCGAGCTCCTGTGGGAACTGCATCACGTTCCAGAACACCGCAAGCCTTCCACCGGGCCGGAGCACGCTCCCGGCTTTTGCCGCGCCCGCGACGGGGTCGATCCAGTGCCACGTCTGTCCGGCGATGACGAGGTCGAAGTCGCGGCCGGCAGAGTTCCACTCTTCGAATTTCGCCACCTCGACGTCGAAGCCGCGTGCCCTGGCGAACTCGGCCATGCGGGCATCCACGTCCACTCCCGTGATGCGTGCGCCGCGGTCGCGAAACGGCAGAGCGGAGATGCCGGTGCCGATGCCGACGTCGAGCACGTCTGCCGCGTCAGAGACGGTAGGGGTTTCGGAAAGAACCCGGTCGGCCAATTCGCTCGGGTAGCGCGGGCGGGCGCGGTCGTAGGCCGCGGCGTGAGCACCGAACGACTCCGCCATGTCTCGCGCGTTATGGGATTCGGATGCCGTGAAGCGCTCGGGTAGAGTGACCATGCGCCCACTATAAGTGGGCACGTGGCCACTATCGAGCGCGATCGCGCTGAGCGAACGAGAGGACTGCCGTGGTGCCCACCGGAGTCGCCTTGCAGGATGCCCGCGCTCGCCTCTTCGACGCCGCGGACCGGGTCGTGCTCCGTGATGGCCCGAGTGGCCTGACCAGCCGCTCCGTGACCGAGGAGCTCGGCGTGGCGAAGGGCGTGCTTCATCGCCATTTCGCGGACTTCGACACGTTCCTGGCGGAGTGGGTGGAGCGCAAGACGGCCGGCCTCCGGAGCCTCGGCGGTGATCTCCGAGCCCGAGCCGGAACGTCGAGCGTGATGGAGAACCTGAGCGAAGCGTTGGTGCGTGTTTTCGATCCGCTCGGGCTGGCGGTCATCCGCATCGTCATCGCCCGGGACGCGGTGCGCGCCAGGCTGCGGGCATCCGGAGACCACCCCCTGTCGTATCTCGGCGAAGCGACGAGCATGCTCACGTCGTATCTCACTGAGGAGCGCGATCGTGGCCGCCTGGCGCCGCTCGCCGAGCCGCGGACACTCGCGCTCGCGCTGATGGGCTCCGGTCACCTTCTCTTCGCCGGAGAGCTCGGCGCCACGCCGTCTCGGGATGCCGTCGACAAGGTGGTCGCCTCGATCGTGGCGGGTGCGAAGCCGGGATTTCCGGCCCCGGGCCCTGCGTAGACTTGATCTTCGTGCCAGAACCCATCCAGATCACCGAATCCGCGGTGCGCTCGGCGGTCGAGGCGGCCCTGGCCGCGGTCGACGCAGCCTCCGGTGTCGCGGAACTCAAGGCGGCCCGCGCGGCGCACGCCGGCGAGCATTCGACGCTCGCCAGGCTCAACGCCGGGCTTCGCGATGTGCCCGCCGACCAGAAGGCCGCGCTCGGCAAGCTCGTCGGGCAGGCCAGGGGACGAGTGAACCAGGCGTTCGCCGCCAAGGAGACCGTGCTCGCCGAGGCGGAGAACGCCAAGCGGCTGGCGGAGGAAGCGCTGGACGTGACCGAGGTGGCCCTGCCCGGTCGTGCGGGGGCGAGGCATCCACTCTCCGTGCTGCAGGAGCGCATGACCGACATCTTCGTCGGCATGGGCTGGGAGGTGGCGGAGGGGCCGGAGCTGGAAAGCGAGTGGTTCAACTTCGACGCGCTCAACTTCGACGCCGATCACCCGGCGCGCGCCCTGCAGGACACGTTCTTCGTCGAGCCCCCTGAGGCGCACCTGGTGCTGCGCACGCACACCTCACCGGTGCAGGTTCGCGCGTTGCTCGAGCGGGAGCTGCCGGTCTATGTGGTCGCGCCGGGTCGCGTCTACCGCACCGACGAGCTCGACGCCACCCACACCCCCGTCTTCAGCCAGATCGAGGGCATCGCCGTCGATAAGGGCCTCACCATGGCGCACCTGCGCGGCACGCTCGAGCACTTCGCTCGCGCGATGTTCGGCGATGAAGCGAAGATCCGCCTGCGTCCCAACTACTTCCCGTTCACGGAGCCGAGCGCCGAGATGGACTTCTGGCAGCCCGGCGCGAAGGGCGGTGCCCGTTGGATCGAGTGGGGCGGCTGCGGCATGGTGAACCGCAACGTGCTGCGCTCCGCCGGCATCGATCCGGATGTCTACAGCGGCTTCGCTTTCGGCATGGGCATCGAGCGCGCGCTGCAGTTCCGCAACGGACTCGGCGACATGCGAGACATCGTCGAGGGAGACATTCGCTTCTCTCAGCAGTTCGGAATGGTGGTCTGATGCGCGTCCCCCTGAGTTGGCTCGCCGAGTACGTCGACGTCATCCCCGGCTCCACGCCAGAGGACGTGCACGCGGCGCTCGTCAAGGTAGGGCTCGAAGAGGAGGAGATCCACCGCTTCGACATCTCCGGACCGGTCGTCGTCGGCGAGGTGCTCGACTTCGTCGAAGAGCCGCAGACCAACGGCAAGACCATCCGCTGGTGCCAGGTGCGCGTGGCGGATGACGGCGAGCCGGCGGCGGACGGCGGAGACGCCGTGCATGGCATCGTTTGCGGCGCCCGCAACTTCCTCGTCGGCGACAAGGTCGTGGTGACGCTGCCGGGCTCCGTATTGCCAGGTCCCTTCCCGATCGCGGCGCGAAAGACCTACGGTCACGTCTCCGACGGCATGATCGCCTCCGCGCGCGAGCTCGGCCTCGGCGATGAGCACAGCGGCATCCTGCGTCTCGTGGAGCTCGGTATCGACGCCCCGGTGGGCACGGATGCCATCGCTCTGCTCGGCCTCGACGACACGTCCGTCGAGGTGAACGTCACCCCGGACCGCGGGTACGCGCTCTCCATCCGCGGCATCGCTCGCGAGTACGCGCACTCGACCGGTGCGGCGTTCCGTGACCCGGCGCTCGCGGTCGAGCCGGTGGACGCCGACGGCTTCCGGGTGACGATCGACGACGAGGCACCCATCCGCGGCCGCGTCGGGGCGAGCGTCTTCGTCACCAGGGTGGTGCGCGGGATCGACCCCGCTGCACCCACGCCGGCGTGGATGATCTCACGGCTCGTGCTGGCAGGCATCCGCTCCGTCTCGCTCATCGTCGATATCACGAACTATGTGATGGTGGAGCTCGGCCAGCCGATTCACGCCTACGACCTGGCCAGGCTGACCGGCGGCATCACGGTGCGTCGCGCGAAGCCGGGGGAGAGCATCCGGACCCTCGACGGGCAGACGCGAGCACTCGACCCGGAAGACCTGCTCATCACCGACGACTCCGGCCCGATCGGACTCGCGGGCGTCATGGGCGGTGCGAACACCGAGGTGAGCGAGACGACCACCGATGTGCTGGTCGAGGCCGCGAACTTCGATCCCGTCACGGTCGCCCGAAGCGCACGCAGGCACAAGCTGCCGAGCGAGGCGTCGCGAAGGTTCGAACGAGGCGTCGACCCGGACGTGGCGCGCGCCGCGGCCGCCCGCGTCGTGCAGCTGCTCGAGCAACTCGGCGGTGGCCAGGCCGACGGCCTCGGATCGACCCTGCACACGGTCGAGCTGCGCGAGCCGATCCTGCTCAGGAACGGCTTCGTCAGCGCCCTCGTCGGCGCCGAGTTCACCGACGAGGAAGTGCGTTCGTCGCTCGCCGAGATCGGCGGAGTCATCGAGCAGACGGAGGGCGGGCTCATCGTCACGCCGCCCAGCTGGCGTCCCGACCTGAACGACGAGTCCGACCTGGCGGAAGAGGTCGCCCGCATCGTCGGCTACGACCGCATCCCTTCCGTGCTTCCCGTCGCGCCGCCTGGCCGCGGCCTCACGCGCGTGCAGCAATTGCGCAGGCAGGCGGCGACCGCGCTCGCGGGAAGCGGCCTCACGGAGGTGCTCGTCTACCCGTTCGTCACACAGGCGCAGAACGACCTGTACGGCTCGGCGGATGGTGAGCCGGTGCCCTCGGTGTGCCTGGCCAACGCACTGGATGCGTCAGTGCCGTTCATGAGGGCGTCCCTGCTCCCAGGGCTGGTCGAGACGGCCAAGCGCAACCTGTCGCGTGGCCTGACCGATCTCGCCCTGTTCGAGATCGGCCTGGTGTTCCGTCCGGCCGGGCCGGTGCGTGGAACAGCGCAGTTGCCTCCTGGTGCAGTGCTTCCGGAGCCGAACGTTCTCGAGCAGCTGGCAGAGGGCATCCCGGCACAGCCGCGCATGGTCGCCGCGCTTTTCACAGGGGAATCGACGCCGAAGCAGCCCGGTCTCGCCGCCGTCGCGGCCGGCATCGCCGATGCCCTCGCAGCCGTGCGCACGCTGCAGACGGCGCTCGGCGTGCCGCTGACCGTGCGCCAGGGCTCCCACAAGGCGCTGCACCCGGGCCGTACGGCTGAGGTGCTTATGGGCGGCGAACCGATCGGGTACGCCGGTGAGCTGCTGCCGCAGGTGGCGGAAGATGCCGACCTGCCGCGTGTGGTCGCGGTGCTCGAGCTGAACCTCGACCGGATGCTCGCCGCGGCCGGCCGGGACATCGAGGTGACGCCCATCTCGACATTCCCGGCGGCGACGCAGGACCTCTCCCTGGTCGTCGACGCTGCAGTTCCCGCGGCGGATGTGCTGGCTGCGGTGGTCGAGGGCGCAGGCGAACTTCTCGAGCATGCGCACGTCGTGGACGACTATCGCGGACCGGGCGTGCCGGAGGGCACGAAGAGCCTGACGTTCGCGCTGCGCTTCCGTGCCCCGGATCGCACGCTCACAGCTGCCGAAGCAAGCGAGGCCAAGCTTGCCGGAGCTCGTGTGGCCGGTGAGCGCTTCAGTGCGACTGTCAGGGAGTAGTACACGCGGGCGAGCAACCGGGTGTGACGGGGCGGAAGCCTCGATTCGTCGACCCAGTCGGATGCCCGCTATGCTGGCTCGCATGTCTCACGCTCGGCGCACCGCGATCGCACAGGTCTTCTCGACCCGTGCCCTGCGCCGACGTCTGGACGCGCGCCGAGGCTAGGCGACGCGTACGTGCCCGCGCTCCAGCGCGGACTCACCGTGGGCGTCGCCGTGCCGACCACCGTTCCACGACTCTTAAGGTAGAGACATGTCCTATTCGGTTGCCGTAGCAGGCGCCTCGGGCTACGCGGGGGGAGAGCTCCTCCGCATCCTGGCCGATCATCCCTCGTTCGACATTCGCACCGTGACCGCGGGCTCCAACGCCGGGTCACCGCTCATCGACCACCAGCCGCACCTTCGTTCCCTCGTTCACCTCACGCTGCAGGAGACGGATGCCGCGACTCTCGCCGGTCACGACGTCGTTTTCCTCGCTCTGCCGCACGGAGCATCCGGTTCCATCAGCGCCCAGCTCGGCGACGACGTGCTCGTCGTGGACTGCGGTGCCGATCACCGGCTGACGTCCGAGGAGGACTGGAACGCGTTCTACGGCGGCGACTACGCAGGCGCCTGGGCGTACGGCGTGCCGGAGCTGCCCACCGTCGACGGCAAGCAGCGGGATGCCCTCGCCGGGGTGAAGCGCATCGCCGCGCCCGGCTGCAACGCGAGTTCCGTGTCACTCGCCATCGCTCCGGGAGTGGCTGCCGGGATCATCGACGAGACCGGAATCGTGGCCGTGCTCGCCGTGGGCCCGAGCGGTGCGGGGAAGAGTCTCAAGACCACCTACCTCGCCTCCGAGCTGCTCGGCAACGCCGTCCCTTACGGCGTCGGCGGAACGCACCGTCACATCCCGGAGATCCTGCAGAACCTCCGCCTCGCGGGAGCGTCGAACCCGGCCATCTCGTTCACGCCGGTGCTCGTGCCCATGGCGCGGGGCATACTGGCGACCGTCTCGGCGCCGTTGAAGCCCGGCGTCTCGGTTGACGAGGTGCGCTCGGCCTGGAACGACGCCTACGCGGGGGAGCCGTTCGTGCAGGTGCTTCCCGCAGGCAAGTTCCCGCGCACGTCCGACGTGCTGGGAGCCAACACAGCGCTCATCGGCATCGCGGTCGACTCTGCGGCGAACCGCGTCGTGTCCATCGTCGCCGTCGACAACCTGGCGAAGGGCACGGCGGGTGCCGCCATCCAGTGCGCGAACATCGCGCTCGGTCTGCCGGAGACCACCGGCCTCAGCGTGAACGGAGTCGCACCGTGAGCATCACGGCACCCGCAGGATTCGCCGCGTCAGGTGTCGCCGCGGGACTGAAGACGAGCGGCGGACTCGACCTGGCGCTCGTGCACAACCTGGGCCCTCTGCAGAACGCGGCGGCTGTGTTCACCTCGAACCGGTGCAAGGCCAACCCGGTGCTCTGGAGCGAACGCGCTGCCGCCGACGGGGTCGTGTCCGCCGTCGTGCTCAACTCCGGCGGCGCGAACTGCTACACGGGCTCAGAGGGATTCCAGACCTCGCACGCCACGGCAGAAGCGGTGGCGGAACACCTCGGCGTGTCCGCCGGTGACGTGGTTGTGTGCTCGACCGGGCTCATCGGCGACCAGCTGAATCGCACGGCGGTGACCGAGGGGGTCGGTGCTGCCGCAGCGTCTCTCGACGAGAGCGAAGCCGGTGGTCTCGCCGCCGCGCAGGCGATCATGACGACCGACACGCATCCGAAGCAGGCCATCGTGGCGGGCGACGGGTGGTCGATCGGCGGCATGGCGAAGGGTGCGGGGATGCTCGCACCAGGGCTCGCCACCATGCTCGTCGTGATCACCACGGACGCCGCCCTGGACTCGGGCGTGCTCGACGCATCCCTCCGCGCCGCCACCCGTGTGACGTTCGATCGGCTCGACTCCGACGGATGCATGTCCACGAACGACACCGTCGTCCTGATGGCATCGGGAGCGTCGGGAGCCACCCCGACCGCGGACGAGTTCGCGCTCGCGCTCACCGATCTCTGCCACGACCTGGCGCTGCAACTTCAGGGTGACGCCGAGGGTGCCTCGCACGACATCGCGATCGAGGTCGTGCACGCGGCGACGGACGACGACGCGGTGAAGGTCGCGCGAGCCGTCTCTCGCAGCAACCTGTTCAAGGCCGCCATCTTCGGCCAGGACCCGAACTGGGGCAGGGTGCTCGCAGCGGTCGGAACGACCGACGCACAGTTCGACCCGTACGGGATCGACGTGAAGATCAACGGCGTCCAGGTGTGCACGGCGGGAGAGCCCGACCAGCCGCGAGACCTCGTGGATCTCAGCCCCCGCGCCACCTCGATCGTCATCGATCTGCACGCCGGCGACGTCTCGGCGACCATCCGCACCAACGACCTCACGCACGACTACGTGCACGAGAACAGCGCCTACTCCAGCTGATGACCGATCCCGCGAACACCGAACCCCAGCCGCTCCCGCTCATCGCGCACCACAGCACCAAGGCGGCAGTCCTCATCGAGGCGCTTCCCTGGCTGAAGGCCTTCCACGGCGAGACGATCGTGATCAAGTTCGGCGGCAACGCCATGGTGGACGACACACTCGTGCGCGCGTTCGCCGATGACATCGCGTTCCTGCGGTACGCCGGCATTCGTCCTGTCGTCGTGCACGGCGGGGGACCGCAGATCTCCGCCATGCTCGACCGGCTCGGCATCGTCAGCGAATTCCGCGGCGGCTACCGGGTGACGACGCCAGAGACGATGGATGTCGTCCGCATGGTCCTCACCGGCCAGATCAGCCGCGACATCGTCGGCCACATCAACCGGCACGGTGCGCTCGCCTCCGGGATGTCGGGGGAAGACGCCCGGCTCTTCGAGGGCCGGGTGCGTACAGAACTCATCGATGGCGAGGCGGTCGACCTCGGACTGGTGGGCGACGTCATCGGGGTCAATCCTGAGGGCGTGCTGGCCGAACTGCACGCCGGCCGCGTGCCCGTGGTCTCGTCGATCGCGCTGGACGCCGACGTCCCCGGGCGCACGCTGAACGTCAACGCGGATGCCGCGGCATCCGCGCTCGCCATAGCGCTCGGCGCGGCGAAGCTGGTGATCCTCACCAACGTTCCCGGCCTCTACCGAGACTGGCCGGACCGCGACTCGCTCATCTCATCCATCACCCCCGTCGAGTTGCGCGAGCTGCTGCCGTCGCTCGATGCCGGGATGATTCCCAAGATGACCGCATGCCTGCACGCCGTCGAGGGCGGGGTGCCGAAGGCTGCCGTCATCGACGGCCGAGACGAGCACTCGCTCCTCTTCGAACTCTTCACCACCAGCGGCAGCGGAACGGAGGTGACCGCGTGACGGCCACGACAAGCCCGGCCCCGACCATGCAAGCCGGCACAACCCAGCATTGGCACGAGACCTTCGGCGAGGTGATGATGGGTTCGCTCGCCGTGCCCGCCGTCATGCTCGATCACGGCCGAGGCGCCTACGTGTGGGATGTCGACGGCAAGGAGTATCTGGACTTCCTCGCCGGTATCGCGGTGAACGCTCTGGGACACGCGCATCCAGTGCTGCTCGACGCGCTCGCCACGCAGGCGGCGAAGCTCGTCCACGTCTCGAACTACTTCGCCACGCCGCCGCAGGTCGCGCTGGCCGAGAGGCTGCTGCGCATCACCGGCGCAGGCACGTACGGCCGCGTCTACTTCTGCAACTCAGGCACCGAGGCGAACGAGGCCGCGTTCAAGCTGGCGCGGCTCAACTCGACCGGGCCGCGCACGCGCATCCTCGCACTGCAGAACGGGTTCCACGGCAGAACGATGGGCTCGCTCGCGCTCACCGGCAAGCCGGACATGCGCGAGCCCTTCGAACCGATGGTGCCCGGCGTCGAGCACATCGAATCGACGATCGCTGCGCTGGAAGCAGCTCTGGACGACACGGTCGCTGCGCTCTTCGTGGAGCCGATCAAGGGCGAGGCCGGTGTCATCGACCTTCCCGACGGATATGTGGCGGCCGCTCGAGAGCTCACGCAGCGGCACGGCGCGCTGCTGATCCTCGACGAGATCCAGACCGGGATCGGCCGCACCGGCGAGTGGTTCGGCTACCAGCACGCCGGCATCGTCCCCGACGCGATCACCATCGCCAAGGGAATGGCCGGCGGCGTCCCGATCGGTGCCCTCGTGACGTTCGGGCAGGCATCCGGCCTGTTCACGCGCGGCCAGCACGGCAGCACCTTCGGTGGAAACCCGCTAGCCACGGCCGTCGCCGGCGCCGTGCTCGAGGAGATCGAGCGCTCCGGTCTGGTCGAGAACGCCAAGCGTCGGGGGGCTGAGCTGCGGCAGGTCGTGGCGTCGATCGGCTCTCCACTCATCGCCGAACTCAGGGGAGAGGGACTTCTCATCGGAGTCGGCTTGTCCGAACCGCTGGCCGACCAACTCACGGCGGCGGCGCTGCGCAATGGCCTGATCGTCAACGCGCCCAACGAGTCGAGCATCCGGCTCGCCCCGCCCCTGATCATCGGTGATGACGAGGTCGCCGAATTCGACCGGCGTTTCCGCGCAGCACTCGCCGAACTCGAACAGCGTCCGCTCGACCACCAGCAACAGGGAGCCTGAACCGTGACCCGCCATTTTCTGCGCGACGACGATCTGACCGCCGGGGAGCAGTCCGAGATCCTCGACCTCGCCGTGCGCATCCGAGAGGACCGCTGGGGGCGCAAGCCGCTGGCGGGTCCGCAGACCGTTGCGGTGATCTTCGACAAATCGTCCACTCGCACTCGGGTCTCGTTCGCCGTCGGCATCGCCGATCTCGGCGGAACTCCGCTCATCATCAGCACCGCGAACAGCCAGCTGGGCGGCAAAGAGACGCCGTCCGATACGGCTCGCGTGCTCGAGCGCATGGTGTCGGCGATCGTCTGGCGCACCTACGCGCAATCCGGTCTCGAGGAAATGGCGGCGGGCACGACGGTTCCCGTGATCAACGCCCTCTCCGACGACTTCCACCCGTGCCAGTTGCTCGCCGACCTGCTCACGATCAGGGATGCCTTCGGCTCACTCTCCGGGCTCACGGTCGCGTTCCTCGGCGACGGGGCGAGCAACATGGCGCAGTCCTACCTGCTCGCCGGGGCGATCGCGGGCATGAACATCCGCGTGGCTTCTCCCGACGAGTTCGCGCCGCACGACGAGGTGGTCTCCGACGCGGATGCCCTCGCCTCCGCCACCGGCGGCTCCGTGACCCTCTACACGGATCCGTTCGAGGCAGCTGCCGGAGCCGATGTCATCGTCACGGACACCTGGGTCTCGATGGGCAAAGAAGAAGAGAAGGCGCACCGCATCGCTGCGATGGGAAGCTACAAGGTGACGCCAGAGCTGATGGCTCTGGCGAAGCCGAACGCGATCTTCCTGCACTGTCTGCCGGCCGACCGCGGCTACGAGGTGGATCCAGAGGTCATCGACGGACCGCAGAGCGCTATCTGGCAGGAGGCGGAGAACCGCTTGCACGCGCAGAAGGCGCTCCTGGTCTGGCTGCTGGAGAAGAACGCGGCATGAAGGCTACGGCCAGCGATGCGAGAGGTGCAAGACATGCCTGACGAGCCGAACGGCAACAGGGCGGGGGAGGCCGGCGCGCTCTGGGGTGGGCGGTTCGCCGGCGGCCCCTCACCGGAACTGACCGAGCTCAGCCGGTCCACGCAGTTCGACTGGCGTCTGGCCGAGTACGACATCGCCGGGTCGAAGGCGCACGCGAAAGCGCTGGCCGCCGCCGGGTACCTGACTGCCGACGAGTTGACGGCGATGACGGATGCCCTCGACGTGCTGCTCGAGGACGTGACCTCCGGAGCTTTCGGCGCTCAGGCATCCGATGAAGACGTGCACTCCGCCCTGGAGCGAGGTCTCGTCGAACGGGCCGGCACCGAACTTGGTGGCAAGCTCCGTGCGGGCCGCAGCCGCAACGACCAGATCGCGACGCTCGCGCGGCTCTTCCTGCGCGACCACTCCGAGAAGCTCGCGCGACTGGTGCTCGACTTGATCGACGCCCTGGCATCGCAGGCCGAGGCGAACCCCGATGCGGTCATGCCGGGCCGCACGCATCTCCAGCACGCTCAGCCGGTGCTGCTCGCCCACCATCTGCTGGCGCACTGCTGGCCCCTCGTGCGCGACCTCGAGCGCATCCGCGACTGGCGCATCCGCTCGGATGCCTCGCCCTACGGCTCAGGTGCCCTCGCCGGCAACACGCTCGGCCTCGACGCCGCGCTGGTCGCCTCAGAGCTAGGGTTCTCCACGGTCGTCGAGAACTCGATCGACGGAACCGCCTCGAGGGATCTTGTGGCCGAGTTCGCCTACATCACGGCTCAGCTGGGAGTGGATGTCTCACGTTTCGCCGAGGAGATCATCCTCTGGAACACGAGGGAGTTCGGCTTCGTCACGCTCAGCGACTCGTACTCGACGGGGTCGTCGATCATGCCGCAGAAGAAGAACCCCGACATCGCGGAACTCGCCCGCGGCAAGGCGGGCCGGCTGATCGGCAACCTCAGCGGTCTGCTCGCAACGCTCAAAGGTCTTCCTCTCGCGTACAACCGCGACCTGCAGGAAGACAAGGAACCCGTGTTCGACTCGGTCGACACACTCGAGGTGCTGCTTCCCGCCTTCACCGGCATGGTCGCCACGCTCCGCTTCCACACGGAACGGATGCGCGAGCTCGCCCCTCAGGGTTACTCCCTGGCCACCGACGTGGCCGAGTGGCTCGTCAAGCAGCACGTGCCGTTCCGGGACGCCCACGAGATCACCGGCAGGCTGGTCGCCCATGCCGAATCGCACGGACTCGAACTCGATGAGGTGGATGACACCGCACTGGTTGCGATCTCGCCGCACCTGACGCCCGAGGTAGGCGAGGTGCTGACCGTCGAAGGTTCCGTCGCCTCCCGCGACGGCGTAGGCGGAACCGCGGCCGTCCGCGTCGCCGAGCAGCGCACCCACCTCACCGAGCGGGTTCGCATCCTCTCCGAATCGCTGTTCGGCGGTGGAGTCTGATGGCCAGACGGAGGCAGCGGCTGACGACGGCGATCGCGGTGGTCGCCGCGGCGGTCGTGATCCTGGCGATCGTCGCCACGCTGGTCATCGGCGGCCGGCTCTTCTAGCGCTCAGGCATGCACGTTCCCGACAGGTCGTTCTTCGAACGCAGTTCTCTTGACGTGGCACCGGAGCTCCTCGGTGCCCATCTCACGCACATCACCGACGACGGCCCGGTGACGTTGCGGCTGACCGAGGTAGAGGCGTACCTGGGCGACGGAACGGACCCCGGCTCGCACGCGTTCCGCGGAAAGACGCCGCGGAACGCCGTCATGTTCGGTCCGCCCGGGCACGTGTACGCGTACTTCACCTACGGCATGCACACCTGCGCCAACCTGGTGTGCTCGCCGGAGGGCCGGGCTTCGGCGGTGCTGCTGCGCGGTGCCGAGGTGATCGTCGGCGAGGAGCTGGCCTGGCGACGTCGTGGGTCGAAGGCGCCGCATCGCGACCTGGCGCGCGGACCGGCGCGGCTCACGGTGGCTGCAGGCATCCGGCTGGATGAGAACGGCTCCGACGCCTTCGAACCACCATTCGCCATCGAGATCCCCGACACTCCGGTTACGCCGTTCGCTACCGGGCCTCGCACGGGCATCAGCGGACCGGGCGGCGACGAGGCGCTGTATCCCTGGCGCTTCTGGATTCCGGGTGACCCGTCGGTATCGCCCTACAAACGCCACGCTCGCGCTAAGTCGTCCGGCCACCCTGCGGGGTGAGCTTCCGACGGAGGCGGCGCCACCCGAACCGAGCCGCAAGCCCCTCCGAGATGCGCTTCTCAGACCCCGATCGCGAACCGGAACAACGCGCCGCATGCCGCTGCCCACACGAGGCTCACCAGCGTGCCGATGATGAACCGCTCCCGCACCTCCGCGACGTCCAGCTCCGTGAACCGCCCGACGCTCTTGATGGCGATCACCGCAGCGATCGCCTCCGGAAAGCCGGCCATGATGCTCGCCGTCGTCGCGATCCGCTCGAACACTCCGATCACTGTGCCGCCACGCAGCACTTCGCCGCGCACGACCTCGCCATCGGGCACCGTGCGTTCCACGACGATGCCGCCGTGGCTTCCCTCGCGCATGCTGCCTCTCGAAGCGACCGCGAGCACGAAGAGCGTGGCCGGACCGCCGCCGAGCACGCTGAGCGACAGAACCGCGAGGCCCAGCACCACGCTGTACGCCGGAAGCGGCTTCCCGTGGGGCAGCACGACGGCGATCATGCAGACAACGATCGCTGCCGCAGCGGCGATCACGAGCCACCGCCGCGGGGTTTTCAGCGTCACGGCCGCTGCGGCGACGCCGAGCCCGACAACCACGATCACGAATGCCCAGTAGACGGTGGTCAGAACCGGGTATATCAGGGGAAAGGGCATCTCACTCTCCTTCGGCGGAGCGCCGGTCGAGGTCCTGCATCAGCCTAGTGAGCGCGGGCACCGCGGCCGCTTCGGGATGGATGCCTGCAGCCCGCGCCCGCGAGCTCACGGCCGGCTCGCTGACGCTCAGCCGTGTCGCCGCGTCTCGTTGAGTGAGCCCCTGTCGCATCAGGTCGTAGAGTTCCCACCCTGCGTCGCTGCGTCTGACACGCACAGCCAGGAGCAGATCGACCAGGGCCTCGATATCGGATGCCCGCTCTTCCTCTGTCGGGCCCCCCGATCGCAACGCGAACCGCGTCGCGCGCTTCTTCGCCGTGTCGACGGCTTCACGCGCGGCGTAGAACGCCGGTCCGGTCGCCGCTCGTGCTTCGGCCGGCAACGGCTCCCGCACCTGGCCGCATCCGATGCCTACGCTCCATTCGCCCGTGCGTGTCAGGTCGAGCGCGATGCCGAGTGCCGCGCCCGCGTCCGCGGTCAGCGTTTGCACCTCGTCGCCGGCATTGCGGTCGACTCCCAGCGGGAGTTTGTCTCCGAACATCTCCTCGAGCCGACGCTGTGTCTCGTCCACGACATCCGGTTCAGTGCGGCTGTTCACCTGATCCGCTGTGATGACGAACACGGTGCCTCCTGATACAAGATAAGGCTGCAAGCTTAACCCATATTGACTTAAGCCTCAAGCATTCACCTCCGACAGTGTAAGCCGTCAGGCGTTGCTACTGTTGTGGCGTGCCAGCCGACGTCCTCTCCAACCAGAGCAACGACCCGAGTTTCGACGATATCTGGGACGAGCTCGTCTGGCGCGGACACGTCCACGTCTCGACCGATCCCGTGGCGCTGCGCGAGGCGCTGACCAGGGGGCCCATCACCTATTACTGCGGCTTCGATCCAACGGCCGCGAGCCTGCATCTCGGCAATCTCGTGCAACTCATCGTCATGCGCAGGCTTCAGCTGGCCGGCCACAAGCCACTGGGGCTGGTCGGCGGGTCGACGGGTCTCATCGGGGATCCGCGTCCTTCCGCGGAACGCACACTCAACACAAAGGAGACGGTCTCCCAGTGGGTCGGAAAACTTCAGGCCCAGGTGTCGCGCTTCCTCAGTGACGAGGGGGAGACCGCGGTGCGTCTCGTGAACAACCTGGACTGGACGGCGCCGTTGTCGGCAATCGACTTCCTCCGCGATGTCGGAAAGCACTACCGGGTCGGCACCATGCTCAAGAAGGACGCCGTCGCCGCGCGCCTCAACTCCGACGCCGGCATCAGCTACACCGAGTTCAGCTATCAGATCCTGCAGGGCTATGACTACCTGGAGCTCTACCGCCAGTACGGCTGCGTGCTCCAGACCGGCGGAAGCGATCAGTGGGGCAATCTCACCAGTGGCACCGACCTGATCCATCGCGTCGAGGGTGTCAGCGTGCATGCGATCGGCACCCCGCTGGTGACCAACAGCGACGGGACCAAGTTCGGCAAGAGCGAAGGGAACGCGGTCTGGCTCGATCCGGCCATGACCAGTCCGTACGCGTTCTACCAGTTCTGGCTCAACACGCTCGACGCCGACGCCATCGACCGGCTCAAGGTCTTCACATTCCTGCCGCGACACGAGATCGAGCGACTGGAACAGGCCGTCGCCGACGAGCCGTACAAGCGAGAGGCGCAGCGCACGCTGGCCAGAGAGGTAACGACTCTTGTGCACGGTGCCGTAGCCACTGAGGCCGTCATCTCCGCGGCAGAAGCACTGTTCGGCAACGGCGACCTCGAAGCGGCGGATGCCACCACTCTCGAGGCAGCGCTCCGCGAGCTTCCCAACACGACGACCTCTCCGCATGCACCGATCGCCCAGTTGCTGGTCGACACTGGGCTCACGTCGAGTCTGTCCGAGGCCCGCAGAGCGATAGCGCAGGGCGGCGTCTACGTGAACAACACCAAGGTGGACGATGCGGCGGCGACCGTCGCGAGCAACGTACTCCCGAGCGGCGTCGCCGTGCTCCGCAGGGGCAAGAAGACGCTTGCCGGCGTCTTCGTCGAGTGATCCCGCACGTGCGGATGCCCGGCGACACGCCCGGTACGCACTGCGATTTGCGTCTCCCCGCGGGCGGCACGTACAGTAAACATCTGTCGCCCAAAGGCGCGGAACGCTCCCAGAGCAACCCGCCTCAAGAGGGACAGTCCTCAGCCGAAGAGCTACTCCTGTTGCAGGAGAGAACCACTGGCTTGTAGGATGAAAAGCCCACCTCGAAGAGTTGGTTGTCAAACCAGCTCGCCGGTGTTTCGGCGTGTTCATGCGCCTGGCACGAGCGGTTCGTCAAGTTGACAATCGCGTCGAAGGTGGTAAGGTAGGAAAGTTGCCTCGGGGAGAGGGTCGCGAGACCTGAAACCGAGAGTGTCCGATCCTTGAGAACTCAACAGCGTGCACAATGTCATATGCCAATTAACCTCGTCACTGGCATCGGCCTTTTTGGTTGGTGTTGGGTGTTGGGATTCCTTTGGATTAGATATTTTTGAATGTCAGTTTGATATTCGATTCTAGTCAGATCAGCT
>NZ_BAAGWZ010000001.1:0-552944 GCF_054780095.1 Humibacter ginsengisoli | reverse complement strand
GACCATCATGAACCAAGCCCTGGCCCTCGCGGCCTAACCGAAACTGTCACCCATCCGTGCAGCAGTCCCCCAAGCCCACCTACTCGTACTTCTTCTGCCGCGGCGTGCAGGACCACACCTGCGACGCACCGTACTCGAACATCGACAAGGTCGAAGAAGCTATCGAGGACCACTACAAGACCATTACCTTCAGCACTGAGTTCATCCAAGCAATCCGTGCTCAGATGCAGGCCGCGATCGAAGACCAGGTCGGTGCCCAGAAACTGCTGCGCGAACAGCTCGAAGGCAATCTCAAGCGCCTCGCGGCCAAAGAAGACAACCTCCTGGACCTTGCCGCCGACGGAGACCTCGACACCTCACGAGCACGCGTCCGGCTCCGCGACATCGCCAGGCAACGCAAAGAGACCCAGGCACAGCTCAAAGCCGTCGAGGACGACATCGCACCCGGAATGGCGTACATCGAGGCCCACATCGCCCTCCTGGAAGACCCCTACGAGCTCTACCGCCATGCCAGTGACCAGACCAGGCGGCTCCTCAACCAGGCCATCTTCAAGCACATCTACGTCGTCAACGAGGAAGTCGTCGGTGACGAGATCAACACCCCACTTCGCGAACTCCTCGCCGCCCAGCGAGGCTGGAGCGTCTACGAGGAAGTCAGCGACCTCGCACTCGCCCAAGAAGCAGCGCTCACAGAGGCACTACAACATGCGCCACTACCGAAAGAAAAGCAGGCCGCCGAAACCGATGACCTGCTGGATGAATTCATGGCCTTGCTGCTACCCGACCCCATGGAAAAGGGTGGCAATTGCAGTAAGCCATCTATGGTGCCCCTGGAGGGACTCGAACCCCCAACCGTTTCCTTAGGACGGAACTGCTCTTCCATTGAGCTACAGAGGCTGGCCCGATAAGTTTAGCTGGCTAAATGCCGGCCCACGATCGCCCTCAGGCGGCGGGTGCGAGATACCCCTGCCACTCGGGCAGCGCGTGCTCCACACCGCGCACCATCCAGGCGGGGTCGTGCGGCATACGAGGCGTCAACCTGAGCGACCAGCCCATCTCGGCGGCGGTGCGGTCGCCCTTCACGTTGTTGCAGCGCAGACAGCAGGCGACGAGGTTGTCCCAGGCATCCGCTCCCCCGCGCGACTTCGGCAGCACGTGGTCGATGGTCGTGGCGGACTTGCCGCAGTAGGCGCAGCGGTGGCCGTCCCTGCGCAGCACACCGCGGCGCGAAACCGGAACGGCTCGTCCGTGGGGCAGGTGCACATAGCGGGTGAGCAGGATGACCGAGGGTCGGTCGAAGACCGTGTCGACGCTCCAGACCGGATGTTCGGCATCCACCTCGACGACCGTCGCCTTGGCGCTCATCACCAGCGCCAACGCTCGTTTGAAGCTCACGACGGCCAGGGGCTCATATCCCGCGTTCAGCACCAGTGTGCGCATCGACGTCCTCTCGATTGATCGGAATGGCTTTCCGTATCTCTCGCATTCGTCCACGGTCCCCAGTTACGAGCATCCGGCATTACAGGCAACAAAAAAGGCGCCGTCAGGATGACGACGCCTAGTGATTCCACGCACAGTGGTGGTGGAAGCAGTGGTGGCTGTGATGCCGAAGGTTTCCCATGCGGGAGTGCTCCAGAGGATCGCGGACGAACATGATCAGGGCTACAGGGTAACGCAGGATGTTTGCAGCACGGTTCCGTGGCACGCCGTCCGAAGCCCGTGACTGAGGAGCGTTCACCTGCCGGTGGCCTGATGCAACAGAGCAGACACCGATGCGACACACTCTCCCCAGGAGACGATGGAATACCTGTGGGGGGTATCCAGTTGTCGGCGACATGGGTGAGATGCACAACGGAGCAGAGCACGCCGCGCACGGCGACCACGTCGCGCAATTCCGCCGGTTGTTCTGGATCATGCTGATCCTTGCGGTGCCGGTCGTGGGCTTCTCCCCGATGTTCGCGATGATCCTCGGGTACCAGCTGCCGAGTGCCGCATGGGCGCCCTGGATCTCGCCCGCGCTCGGAACGGTGATGTACCTCTGGGGAGGCAGGCCGTTCCTGAGCGGCGCTCTCGGTGAGATCCGTGCGCTGAAGCCGGGAATGATGCTGCTGATCGCCCTCGCCATCACGGTCGCCTTCGTCGCGTCATGGGGCGCCAGCCTCGGGCTGCTCGACCACGGACTCGACTTCTGGTGGGAGCTCGCGCTGCTGATCGTGATCATGCTTCTCGGGCACTGGATCGAGATGCGGTCTCTGGCGCAGACCACGTCGGCGCTCGACTCCCTCGCCGCCCTCCTTCCCGATGAGGCCGAGCGCGTCGAGGACGGCCGCATGGTGCCCGTGCCGCCCAGCGAACTACGGGTGGGCGATCTGGTGGTCATCCGTCCAGGTGCCCGGGTGCCCGCCGACGGCGTCATCGTCGAGGGCACGGCGAGCATGGACGAGTCGATGATCACCGGCGAGTCCCGCACGGTTCCCCGCGACATGGGTGACCGTCTGGTCGCTGGAACCGTCGCTACCGATTCGGGAGTTCGGATGCGCGTGACCGCGATCGGTGACGACACGGCGCTTGCGGGCATCCAACGGCTGGTGGCCGAGGCTCAGAGCTCCAGCTCACGGGCGCAGCGCATCGCCGACGTCGCGGCCGGATGGCTGTTCTGGTTCGCGCTCGGCGCCGGCGTTCTCACCGCCATCGTCTGGACGGCGATAGGGATGCCCGACGAGGCCGTCGTTCGCACCATCACCGTGCTGGTGATCGCCTGCCCCCACGCACTCGGACTGGCGATTCCCCTCGTCGTCTCGATCGCGACGGAACGCGCTGCGCGCGGCGGTGTGCTGGTCAAGGATCGACTCGCGCTCGAGAGCATGCGCACGGTGGACACCGTGCTCTTCGACAAGACCGGCACTTTGACCAAGGGAGAACCGACCGTGTCGCTGGTGCAGGCGAGGGGCGACCGCGACGAAGCCGAGGTCCTGGCGCTGGCTGCGGCGGCGGAAGCCGATTCCGAGCATCCGCTCGCCCGTGCCATCGTGCTGGCCGCCGAGGACCGCGGGCTTCGAGTGCCGGCGGCCACCGGCTTCGAGTCATCGCCGGCGATCGGAGTGTCGGCTCAGGTCGACGGCGCCCGCATCCAGGTGGGCGGCCCCCAGCTGCTCGAACAGGAACGGGTCCACCAGCTCGATGAGCTCGATCGGAGGCGGGAGCACAGCGGCACAGTGCTGCACGTGCTCGCCGACGGCCGAGCGATCGGGGCGCTCGAGCTGCACGACGAGGTGCGCGAGGAGTCGAAGCAGGCGATCCAGGCACTGCATGCCAAGAAGATCCAGGTCACCATGATCACCGGCGATGCGGAAGAGGTCGCGCGCTCGGTCGCCTCGGAGCTCGGCATCGACCGCTACTTCGCGGACGTACGTCCGGAAGACAAGTCGGCCAAGGTGAAGGAGTTGCAGGGTGAGGGCCGACGTGTCGCGATGGTCGGCGACGGCGTAAACGATGCGCCTGCGCTCGCCCAGGCCGACGTCGGGATCGCGATCGGAGCCGGCACGGATGTCGCCATGGCATCCGCGGGCGTCATTCTGGCGAGCGACGACCCCCGCTCCGTGCTCTCGGTCATCGAGCTCTCGCGTCGCAGCTACGCGACGATGAAGCAGAATCTGTGGTGGGCCGCCGGCTACAACCTGATCTCCGTTCCGCTCGCGGCCGGCGTCCTCGCTCCGGTCGGGTTCGTTCTGCCGATGTCGGTCGGGGCGATCCTGATGTCGCTCTCGACGATCGTCGTGGCACTGAACGCTCAGCTGCTGCGTCGGCTCGACCTGCGCCCCCACATCAGCGCGAACGCACCGATCGGCCCCAGCGCGGCGCCTGTACCAAGGGAACCGCAGTCGGCCGTCGTCCGCAGGCGCTGAGCCGGCAGTCGCAATCGGCGGACACAGGATCGGCGAGCCACGCCCTTGTGGCACGCCGATCACTGGGCTTGTGGAATCGAATTCCCGAGCCTTCAGGCCGGGGCTGACTTGCCGCCGGCTCCGAGCACGGTCAAATGCCGAAGCGAACGATGTAGAAGTCGTTGGTCCAGATCGGGCGAATCGAAATACTGCGACCGACATCAGGGGCGTCCATGATGTTTCCGTTGCCGGCATAGAAACCGTCATGCGCCCCGCCGAGCATGATCACGACGTCGCCCGGTTGAGCATCCTGAATCGAGATGCGCGTCCCCATCGCCCCCTGCGCGGCGGCAGAGTGAGGAAGTGAAATACCGAACTGGGCGTAGACGAACATGACGTAGCCCGAGCAGTCGAACCCGGCCGGCGTATCCCCGCCGTAGACGTAGGGCGTGCCGATGTACTGCTTGGCGACGTTGAACACCTGCGCCAGGCTGAAGTTCGGATAGGGCGGGTTCTTCAGATAGTCCGCAGCCGTGGGTCCGCTGTACGCGGCCCCATAGGCTTCCATCTGCTTTGCGGCAGCGGCCCGCGCTGCAGCGGCCGCCGCCGCGGCCTTCTGATCCGCCAGCTGCTGCTCGGTCGTGGCGCTGAACGTGTCGACAGCGGTCACCGGTCCCGCGACGGCGTTGGAAACGCTGACCGACTGCGAGTGCGTCTTCTTCAGAGTGTCGATGGCACTGGTGCCGAAGGATGCCTGATTCGACGTCTGCGGATTGAACGCGTACGCGGGGATGGCGATGGTGGCGACGATGCCACCGGCGATCGCCATGACAGCGAGGTTGGCAAGTGGCCGCAACCGGCGCTTGCGCTTGCGCGTAGGGGCCGAGGCCGAAGAACTGACCGGACCTTCCACGCGCTGAACTGCAGCGGATGACCGCTGAACCCGGCGCGAACCGGCGCGCTCCGAAGTCCTGAGGCTGCGACGCGACACTGCGGTCGATGCGTTCAGGGAGTCGTTCGAGTCGTTCGCCTTGCCGGTAGTACTCGGGTCGCGGTCTTCGGGAAGACCGCTCGTACCTAATGTTGCCAAGGTGTGAACCTCCGGCGCTCCGCTGGCACTAGGTAGCCACCCCGTCCGAGATCTCGTGAAGAGTTCGGCGTCGCAAACTCAAGAGACGGGCTTTCGGGAGCGTCTTGAGCCGGGTCCGACGACCGGGTGCTGGTCTGTGGACTCGTACGACGATACGGGACCGTTATCAATTTGTCACATCGTTTTCGAGGCGTTTTCCTCGCCTGTGAACGAAAGTGCGTTGGGGACGGAAAGGTCTACGCCGCCACGTAGATGTGGCTCGCCACCTCGCTAGGCAGCTCCAGAGCCTCGTCGTAGCCGTCGATCTGCATCGCGACGTACGAGCCGGACCGCCAGAAGGCGCCCGCCGCGCCCGGAAAGATGCCGGCCTGGCGCAACTGCGCCAGCAACTCCGGTTCGAACTGCACCGGTTCGCCCAGCCGCCTGATCGTGGCATTGACGCGCTCGCCGGAGCCGGACGTGGCATCCACCACGTTCCGAACTCCGTCAAGGAATGCCTTGTGCAGACCGATGCCCTGGTCCTCGATGCGCGGGATCGGGGTGCCGTAAGGCGTCTCGGTGGGATGCCCCAGGATGTCGAGGATCTTGTGCTCGACCTGCTCGCTCATCACATGCTCCCAGCGGCATGCTTCTTCGTGAACGTATTCCCACTCGAGACCGATCACGTCGGAGAGCAGCCGTTCGGCGAGACGGTGCTTGCGCATGACGTGCACCGCTCGGCGGCGGCCCTCGGAGGTCAGTTCGAGATGCCGATCGCCGGAGACGACGACGAGCCCGTCGCGCTCCATGCGGGCCACAGTCTGCGAGACCGTCGGACCGGAGTGGCCGAGTCGCTCCGAGATGCGCGCACGCAACGGCACGATGTTCTCCTCCTCGAGATCGAGGATCGTGCGCAGGTACATCTCGGTGGTGTCGACGAGGTCGGTCATCGCTTCCCCTTGTGGTTCTCTCAACCGGCAGCCGAAGGCGCCTTTTCAAGCCTACCGGCGCGCCGCAGCGGCACCGACGCTCGTCTACGCCCGCCCGAGTGCTCATCCGAGCAGGATTGCGATGGATGGCCGCCCTAAACTGAACGCCATGCCTGCGATCGCGATTCCCGAGTCCCTTCTGCCTTCCGACGGCCGATTCGGCGCCGGCCCTTCGAAGGTGCGTCCGGCCCAGGTCGACGCGCTCGTCGCTGCGCAGTCCACGCTGCTCGGAACATCCCATAGACAGGCTCCGGTACGAGGGCTCGTGGGCCGGGTGCGCGAGGGACTGGAGACACTGTTCCGAATTCCGGACGGCTACGAGGTAGTGATCGGCAACGGTGGCTCGACCGCATTCTGGGACGCCGCTGCATTCGGCCTCATCGAGAACCGCTCCGAGAATCTCGTCTACGGCGAGTTCAGTCAGAAGTTCGCGAAGGCGGCATCCGCTCCCTGGCTGCAGAAGCCGCACGTCATCGAGGCGCCGGTGGGCTCGCGCAGCACTCCGGAGGCTATCGAGGGCGTTGATGTCTACGCCTGGCCGCACAACGAGACCTCGACCGGGGTGATGGCTCCGGTTCGCCGAGTGCACGGCGACGAGGGCGCACTGACGGTGATCGACGCGACGAGTGCGGCGGGCGGCGTCGACTTCGAGGCATCAGAGACGGATGTCTACTACTTCGCTCCGCAGAAGAATTTCGCGTCCGATGGCGGGCTCTGGCTCGCGCTGTTCTCGCCAGCCGCGTTGGAACGGGTGGAGCGCGTGGCGGCATCCGACCGTTACATTCCGGACTCCCTGAGCCTGAAGCAGGCCGTCGACAACTCGCGCCTCAATCAGACGCTCAACACGCCCGCGCTGGCGACGCTCGTCATGCTCGAGGCGCAGGTGAGCTGGATGAACGACAACGGCGGCCTGCAGTGGGCGTCAGCGCGCACCGCGGAGTCGTCTGGCGCACTGTACGAGTGGGCGGATTCGGTGACCTACGCGCATCCGTTCGTCGAAGACCCGGAGAACCGGTCGCAGGTCGTCGTCACGATCGACTTCGACGACGTGGATGCCTCGCGGATCGCCTCGGTGCTGCGCGAGAACGGCGTCGTCGACACCGAGCCGTACCGCAAACTCGGTCGCAACCAGCTGCGCGTGGCGACGTTCACGGCGGTCGAGCCAGAGGACGTGCGACAGCTCATCCGCTGCATCGAATACGTCGTCGAGCACATCGGCTGAGGTTCTCGTCTGCGTCCGGGCTGATTTCGGGGAGGGGTCGTTGCGGTGCGACTGTGGCTGAAAGACAGCGAGCGGCTGCCTGATCCGCCGCCCATGAAGACGGACGACCGCGCCGCGCTCGGCGTCGGCACGATGCTTTGGGTGATCGCGGCCATCGTCGCAGCGGTGTTCGCGGGCCCGCTGGCCGCATCCGGGCACGGCTGGGTGCCCGCGACCGCGATCGTCGGCGTCGTGCTCGGCCTCATCGGGCTCGTGTACGCGCAGGTCTCGCGGGTGCGCGCACGGCGCAAGGGCGCCGGTCGCTGACGACCGTCCAGAGGTGCTCTCTCCGTCCCCAAACACGTACGAACTTCGCTTGTCCACAAGGACATCGATACTCGAATGAATGTCGGTGGCGTCGGCGAGTATGGGTGCATGTCCCCGCCGCTGCAGCACCTGTCGAGCGATCTCGACGCGGTCTGTGCTGCGTGGTCTGAGGCTCTGGGCGGCACTGATTCGCCGCTCGTTGATCGCACTTCCTGTGAGGCTGAAGCGGACGAGGTCTCGGTGGTGGAGTCGATGTCGGATAGCGGTCTGGTCGCGGTTACGGATGCGGTGGCGCAGCTGGTGCGTGACGGGCAGGCTCTTCTCGCTCGTGCCGCTGCTGAAGTGGCCAGGCGTTCGCCTGCAGAGCTCGGACGTGAGGGCCTGGCGAAGAAGCGCGGGTTCCTGAACCCGGTGCATCTGGTCGCCGCCTCTACCGGTGGGCGGGCCTCCGAGGCGGCCAAGCTCATCGCCGTCGGTACCGGCACTGCACCGCGACGGGCGCCGAGCGGTGAGCAGTTGCCGCCGGAGCATCCGCACGTGGCGGCCGCGCTGGCTTCCGGTGCGATCGGTCTTGATGCGGCGGATGCCATCACCGGGATGCTGCGAAGGGTGGCGCCTCGTGCGGATGCCGGGCAGGCCGAGGCGATGGAGAAGGTGCTCGCCGAACGTGCAGCACGCCTCCCGTTCGATCTGCTGCTGCGGGTGATCCGTGAAGCGGAGGCGCGTCTGGATCAGGACGGCGTCGCCCCGCGTGAGGAAGAGCTCCGTGCCGACCGGTCGTTGATCATCCGGCAAGACACCAACGGGATGGTCCGGTTGACCGCACGCCCGGATCCGGAGACCGCCGCACCGGTGAAAGCGGCGATCGAAGCGATCGTCACCCACGACATCCGTACTGCACGGCCCGGCAGCCGTTCCGGTCACGGCGAGGCTGCCGGTTCCGACCCCGACACAGCCGGAAGCGCTTCATGCGCGGCCGGCGGTGACGTGGATGGCCCGGTAATCGCGGACATGCGCAGCATTCCGCAGATGCAGGCCGACGCGTTGGCGATGATCGCCCGGCATGCGCTGGGCTGCAACCAGGTCCCGGCCACCGCATCGACGACCGTGGTGGTGCGGATGAACCTAGACACCCTGGTCGACGGTGTCGGTCACGGCCGGATCGACGGCCTGGATCACCCGGTCTCTGCCGGCACCCTGCGGCGAATGGCTGCGACGGCCGGCATCATCCCCGCGGTACTGGGCACCGACAGTGTTCCGTTAGACCTGGGGCGCACCGCCCGGGCGTTCACTGCCGCGCAACGCATCGCATTGGGTGAACGCGACGGCGGATGCTCGTGCTGCGGCCTCGCGGTCGCGTACACCGAAGCACACCATATCCTGTGGTGGAAACGGGATGCCGGGCCAACTGACTTGGACAACGGGGTACTGCTGTGTCCACCGTGCCACGCCCGAATACATCAAGACGAGTGGGACATCCGCATCACGAACGGGCAGGTCTGGTTCATTCCACCGCCACAGATCGACGCTCCCGAAGACCACGACTCGGCGGACGAGCACGATACGAATCACTCGACCCGTTAGCCGCCGCATGAACACGCGCCGGTCGTGGGAGCGCTTAGCGCGCTACGAAGCGTGGTTGTCGGCGTCCGTGTCGACGGCGTCCGTCTCTTCGGCGTCCGTGTCGACGGCGTCCGTCTCTTCGGCCTCCGTGTCGACGGCGTCCGTCTCGTCGCCGACTGTGTTGCCGCCCACCGTGTCGCCAGCGTCGGTGTCGCCATCGTCCGTGTCTTCGTCGACCGTGTCGCCGTCCTCTGCTTCGTCGGTGCCGATCTCGTCGTCCTCCAGCGACGCGGCCTCGGCTCCGGCGATGTCGTCGGCCTCCACGTCGACGTCATCGGTGTCGTCATCGTCGGCGACGTCGTCGGCGACGTCGTCGGACTCGTCCTCGTCGTGGAGGTCGATGTCGATGCCGTCGATGTCGTCGTCCTCGTCGAGATCGCCCTCGTCGTCGATGTCGTCCTCGTCGTCGAGATCCTCAGCTCCGTCAAGGTCGTCGTTCTCGTCGAGGCTGTCGCCCGAACCAGAGTCGGCATCGGGCGCGGCATCCTCATCCGCACCCGCAGCTCGGGCAGCCTCCTGGGCGGCCTGGTACTCGGCGAGACGCTCTGACCACGGCACCCAGTCCGGCGCGAGCAGGGCTTGCTCACCCGGGAGAAGCTCAGTCTCGAGCACGACGGGCTCGGCATCCGCATCGACCCGGGCGAGCGAGACCGTCCAGCGCCAGCCGGGATACCCCAGCATCGTGCACTCGAACAACAGTGAGAGCACATGGTCACCCTCGACGACGTGGCCGACGACCGGCCCGATGGTGGCCTCCGGCGTGATCTCCAGCAGTGCCGTCTTCGCGAGATCGTGCGCAGCGAGCAGTCGCTCATCCGCGACCGGAGGATCGGCGAGCGCTTCCTCGGATGCGACCTCGCCTGATTGCTCCGCGGATTCCTCCGCCACACTCTCGGCCGCGACCGTCTCGGCCGCTGCTGTCTCGGCCGCGACCGTCTCGGCCGCTGCTGTCTCGGCCGCTGCCGTCTCGGCCGCTGCTGTCTCGTCGGTGCGTTGCTCAGGCATCCAGATCGTCCGCCACGCGCCGCAACACCGCGGCGATCTTGCGGCCATGCGCGGTATCCGGGTAACGACCGCGCTTGAGTCCCGCCCCGATTCCATCGAGGAGTTTCACGAGGTCTTCGATGATCACCGCCATGTCGTCGGCGGACTTGCGGTTCATCTTCGACAGGCTCGGCGCACGCTCGATCACGCGCACCGACAGCGCCTGCGCGCCGCGTTTGCCCTCGGCGACACCGAACTCGAGCCGCGTGCCCGCCTTCACGACGGCACCCTCGGGCAGGGCCGACGCGTGAAGGAAGACCTCGCCACCGCCGTCTTGGGCGATGAAACCGAAGCCCTTCTCCTCGTCGTAGAACTTGACCTTGCCGGTCGGCATGGGAGACCTCTTTCGGGGGAACGTTGCTCGTGCAACCTCAATTATCCTTGATTCGTGACCGACGAGACGCCCCGCTCCGTATCCCGCGCGCAGCGCATGCTGGCGTTCATCGCGGCGGGGCTGGTCATTCTCTCGATCGTCTGCTTTTTCGTGCTGATGATCGGAACGTGGTTGGGGGCGGGCCCCGACCAGAACGCAGGCAGGGGAATCTGGCCAACGGTCGAACTGCTGCCTCTGGGCGCACTGCCGATCGCCTTCGTGCTCATCATCGTGCTGCTCGTGGTAAGTCTCTTCGGGCGCAGCAGGCAGAACCGGAAGGCGAGCCGGTAACGGCCGCGGGGTTGCGCGTGACGAGTCCCGAGCCCACATGACCAGCACCCTGTCGCTGGCCGAACGACTCGGCGGACTCGACGATCAGAGCCTCCACGACCTCATCGACGGCCGAGGGCTCACCCGATCACGCATCGAGGACTTCTTCGACCTCGCCGACGCACTGCTCGAATCGCCTTCGGTGCAGCACGCCCTGGCGCCGCTGCCGCGTCCGGTGCTCGCGGCTCTCGCCGCCCTTGCCGACCATGGTGGCGCGGCGACGGCTGAGCAAGCGGCCGCGTGCCTCCGGTCATGGGGCGCAACCGATGCCTCTGTTTCCTCCGTGCGCGGCGACCTGGATGCACTTGTCGACACGTTCCTGGCCGAGCGTGTCGTGGACGCGGCGGACGGCGACTCAAGGGACGACAGCGGAACCGTCTTCGCGCTCTACCCGGGCGTCGCAGCCCGCTTCGTCGCATGGGCGGACGGCGACGGGGTGCCGGGACGCAGGCTGGCGGCATCCGGCAAGCCTGCGGCGCTCGCCAGCGTTCCCGACGTGGACCGCCGGTTCGTCGACCGGCTCGCCGCAGAGAGGGCCTTCGTCGCAGCCGGCGCCGTGGCGGAGTTCGTCTACGAGTTGGAGCGGGAACCGGCGCGGGAGCTGCAGAAGGGCGGCCTCGCCCTCCCCGACACCCGCCGCATCGCGTCGGCCCTCGGAATCGAAGCGGACGACGTCGCGACCGTGCACTGGCTCGCCGACAGTTCCGGACTCGTCTCCCGGGAAGGAGCCGTGTGGCTGCCGACCGACGCCGCCGAGGCGTGGGCAGCCCTCTCCACACCGGAACGCTGGGCGCGACTCGCCGGAACCTGGCTCGAATCGGTGCCTGCAGACATCCGTCCGCTCATGGTGGAGCGGGCACACGCCTCTTGGGGCGACGCGCTGCGCGGCTATGCGAGATGGCGCTATCCCGCGGCGGACGCCTCCCTCGACCGGCGCGTGAACGAGGTGGAAGCGCACGCCGAGTTTCTCGGCATCACCGCGAACGCTGCACCGAGCACAGCGGGCATCACGCTCCTGCAACGCGGTCCGGATGCCGCAGCCGAGGTTCTGCGCGCAAGATTCCCCGCCGAAGTCGACCGCGTGTATGTGCAGCACGACCTCTCGATCGTTGCTCCCGGCCCCCTCATCCCATCGCTGGATGCCCGGCTGCGCACGCTCGCCGACGCCGAAGGCACCGGACTGGCGGCGAGCTTCCGCGTGTCGCCCTCCTCGCTGCACCGGGCGATCGCAGCGGGAGAGACCGCGCAGTCGTTACGCGAGTTCATCGGTTCCATCTCGCTGACAGGCCTGCCGCAGCCCGTCGCCTACCTCATCGACGAGGCGGCATCCCGCTATGGGCGAGTGCGGGTGCGGGCAGCCGATTCGGCGTCCGGAACGGGATCCGTCGTGCACTCCGGCGACCGCGAGCTCCTGAACACGATCGCGGTCGACCAGTCGCTGGCAGCCCTCGGGCTGCGGCCGGCATCCGACGGCGAGCTCACGTCGAGGTTCCCGATCGACGTCGCATACTGGGCGCTCGTCGACGCCCACTACCCTGTCGTGGCGGAAGACTCCGACGGCCGCCAACTGCGGGTGCGACGCAGGCTCGGGCATCCGGAGCCCAGAGAATCCACCGATACCGCCCAACTCGTGGTGCAGCGGTTGCGATCCGCCGAGAGTACAGATGGTCAAGGCGGCGCGGAGGCCTGGCTGAACCGCCAGCTCGAGTCGGCCGTGCGGTCTCGCACCATCGTGACCGTCACGGTGGCGCTGCCTGACGGCCGCGAGCTCGAGTTCACTCTGGAGCCCACCGGGCTCGGCGGCGGACGACTACGGGGCCGCGACCGCGCCAGCGACATCGAGCGAACGCTGCCGGTGGCGAGCATCCGCGCAGTGCGCACGCCATGAGGGCCTCCGGCTCGGCGCACAGAGTTGCATCGTTCCAGCGGGCGCAGGGCCGACGAGAATAGACTCGTCAGCTATGTCTGATGGACCCCTGATCGTGCAGAGCGACCGGACCGTGCTGCTCGAGGTGGCGCATCCCCAGGCTGAGGATGCCCGGCACGACCTCGCCGTCTTCGCGGAACTCGAGCGCGCGCCGGAGCACATCCACACGTACCGCATCACGCGGCTGGGGCTGTGGAATGCACGCGCAGCAGGACATCAGGCATCCGACATGCTGACGACTCTCGAGACGTACTCGAAGTTCCCTATCCCGCAGACGGTTGCCGTGGACATCAAGGAGACCGTCGCCAGGTACGGCCGGCTACTGATCGAGCGCGACGAGGAAGGCGTACTCGTGCTGCGCAGCACAGACGAGGCCGTTCTGCGTGAGGTGTCGGGAGCCAAGCGAATCTCACCGCTTCTCAGCGAGAGACGCGACGACGGCGCCTTCCTGGTTGCGGCTTGGGCGCGCGGACACCTCAAACAGGAACTGGTCAAGCTCGGCTGGCCCGCCGAAGATCTCGCCGGATACACGCCGGGTACGCCGCATGAGATCGCTCTGGATGAGACGGGCTGGCACCTGCGGGACTACCAGACGAAAGCGGTCCAGAACTTCTTCGAAGGGGGATCCGGTGTCGTCGTTCTCCCGTGCGGCGCGGGCAAGACGCTGGTCGGCGCAGGAGCGATGGCGACGGCGAAGACGACGACGTTGATCCTCGTCACCAACACGGTGTCCGCCCGGCAGTGGCGAGACGAACTGCTGGGCCGCACGAGCTTGACTGCGGAGGAGATCGGCGAGTACTCGGGCCAGGTCAAGGAGATCAGGCCCGTCACGATCGCGACCTACCAGATCCTCACCGCCAAACGGAAGGGCCAGTACGCGCACCTCAGCCTGCTGGACGCACTCGACTGGGGGCTCATCGTCTACGACGAGGTGCACCTGCTGCCCGCTCCGGTGTTCAAGCTCACTGCGGAGCTGCAGGCGCGTCGCAGGCTCGGACTCACCGCGACGCTGGTGCGCGAAGACGGCCGCGAGGGCGACGTCTTCTCACTCATCGGCCCCAAGCGGTTCGACGCACCGTGGAAGGAGATCGAGTCGCAGGGCTTCATCTCCCCCGCAGCCTGCTACGAGGTGCGGATCGACCTGCCTGCGTCCGAGCGGCTCTCCTACGCTGCCGCGGCGGACGACGAACGCTACCGGTTGGCGGCGACCGCGCCCGCGAAGCTCGACGTCGTGCGCCACCTCGTCGCGCGGCACGCGGGCGAACGCATCCTGGTGATCGGCCAGTACCTCGACCAGATCGACGAGCTGGCGGATGCCCTGAACGCGCCGCAGCTCACCGGCTCTACTCCCGTGGACGAGCGGGAACGCCTCTACCAGGAGTTCCGAGAGGGCACGACGCCCGTGCTCGTGGTGAGCAAGGTGGCGAACTTCTCGGTGGACCTGCCGGAGGCGACCGTGGCCATCCAGGTCAGCGGGTCGTACGGCTCACGGCAGGAGGAGGCGCAACGCCTCGGCCGGCTCCTGCGCCCCAAGGAATCCGGACTGTCCGCGAACTTCTACACTCTTGTCGCCCGCGACACCGTCGACCAGGATTTCGCGCAGAACCGCCAGCGCTTCCTTGCCGAGCAGGGCTACAGCTACACCATCGTCGACGCGGGCGCGCTGGCCGCTTAGGCCGTGTAGGCCGTGTACCGCAGCAGCAGCGTGTCGCCGGAGCGCAGCACCTGAGCAAGCCGCATGTCCAGCGGCAGCTGCGGCGCCCCGTCGATGATGCGTTTGCCGAGGCCGCCCTCCAGCACCGGGCTGACGGTGAGGCACAGCTCGTCCAGCGTGCGCTCGGCGGCGAACGTGCCGAACAGATGCGGACCGCCCTCGCAGTGCACCCGGTTCAGACCGCGTTCTGCGAGCATCCGCACCGCTATGGCGGTATCGACGGATGCCTCACCGCACTCGATCACGTCGGCCACCTGCGCGAGCGCCTCCCGCCGCGCCTCTGGTGCAGCCGCCACGGTGAGCACCATCGGCCGCACCGGAGCCTTGGTGAAGACCTCGCTGGCAGGGTCGAGCCCGAGATCGCCCGACACGATGGCCAGCGTGGGCTGCGACGCGAAGCCGTGCGATGTCCGCCACGCTGCGGACGCGTCATCCACCCGCATGCCCCCGTACCCCTCGACCCGCACGGTGCCCGCGCCCACGAGCACGACGTCGCACACTCGGCGCAGGAGAGCGAAGACGCGCTTGTCGGCGGCATCCGAGAGTGCGCCGGAACGTCCGGCCTGGGTCGCGGAGCCGTCGATGGACGACACGAAGTTGACCCGCACCCACCGGTCCGCGACATCCTCCTCGTAGCCGGCGATGACGGCGTCGTCATCGAGATCGGATGCCGTCACCGGCCACAGTGAATCGATCGCGGCTCGATCGTCGCTCACCGCCGGGACCCCTCGAACTCGCCCATCGTCGTCACTCCTCGTTGAAGTCGCCCATGTTGTGCTTCAGGTACACGGGCTCACGAAGGCCCAGGATCGCCTCGGTCATCCGCACCGCCGCGACGGACTCACGCACATTGTGCATGCGCACCACCCGAGCCCCCTGCGCGATGCAGATCACGGCCGCCGCCAGCGATCCCTCCAACCGGTCGGCCCGGTCGACGTCGAGCGTCTCGCCGATGAAGTCCTTGTTCGACACCGCGGCGAGCGCGGGCAGCCCGAGCGCCGCGATCTCGTCGAACCGACGCGTCAGCTCGAGCGTGTGAAGCGTGTTCTTGTTGAGGTCGTGCCCTGGGTCGATCACGATGCGCGACTCGGGAACCCCCAGCGACACCGCGAGCTCGATGCGGTCTTGAAGGAACGCCGCGACCTCCTTCACCACGTCGTCGTACTGCGGTCGCGGGTACACGGTCCGCGGCTCAGCCAGGCTGTGCGTGATCACCAGCGTGGCGTCGCTGTCCGCGACCACCTCGGCGAGCCGTCGGTCGTGGATGCCCGTGGTGTCGTTGATCACGTCCGCTCCCGCCACGATCGCGTGCTGTGCGACCTCCGGCTCGAACGTGTCCACCGAGACGACCACGTCGGACTCCCGTCGCAACGCCTCGATGACCGGAACGACTCGTGCGATCTCCTCCTCGACGGGCAGCGACGGCCCCGGCTTGAACGGCACGCCGCCGATGTCGATCCAGTCCGCCCCGTGCTCGACGGCGGTGAGGCACGCGTGCACCGCGGCATCCAGAGCGAACGTCGCCCCGCGGTCGTAGAACGAGTCGGGGGTGCGGTTCACCACGGCCATCACGGCCACCCGCTGAGAGAAGTCGAAGGTGTGCTCGCCGATCGTGCGAACGGGGTCTCGCAGCGGCGGCAGGTAGACGCTCACGCGTCGGCCAGGAGTTCGTTCAGCGGCACGCTCGGGTCGGAGAGCCGACCCTCGTCCACGGGTCGCCCCTCACGGATCAGCGCCTGAACCTGTTCGTTGACATCCCACACGTTCACGTTCATGCCGGCCACGACACGGCCATCCGGCGCCACCCAGAACGACACGAACTCGCGACCTGGAACGTCACCGCGATAGACGACGTGGGCGCCGTCCATCAGGGGTCGATACCCGGAGTACTCCATTCCGAGGTCGAACTGGTCGGTGTAGAAGTACGGGATGTCGTCGTACTCCACGCCGCGGTCGAGCAGGTTGAGTGCTGCAGTACGACCTGTGCCGATCGCGTTCGCCCAGTGCTCGCTGCGCATCCGCTGCCCGACCACCGGGTGGAACGGATCGGCCGCATCGCCCACCGCGAAGACGCCTTCGACGCCCGTGCGCATTCCTGCGTCGACCAGTACGCCCTTTCCCACCTCCAGCCCCGCATCCTTCGCGATGCCGACGAGAGGAGCCGCACCGGTGCCGACGACCACGACGTCCGCGTCGACCTCGCCGCCCTCGTAACGAACACCGGTGACCCGGCCGTCTTCCACGCGGAACTCCTGCACCGCCGCGCCGCGCACCAGCCGCACCCCGTGATCGAGATGCAGCCGCGCGAATACCTCGCCCAATTCGTCTCCGACCGCGGTCGACAGCGGCACCTGTGCGTGCGACACGACCGTGACCTCGTTGCCGAACCCTCTGACCGTTGCCGCAACCTCCATGCCGATCCACCCGGATCCGACCACGACCACACGCTTGTCGCCGTCGGCCGTGGCCTCGCGGATGCCCCGGGAATCCTCGATCGTTCGCAGGTAGTGGATGCCGTCGGCATCGGCCCCCGGCACGTCCAGCCGTTTCGGCGTCGCACCTGTCGCGATCAGCAGCCGGTCGAAGGGAAGGCTGTCGCCACCCTCCACCGTGACCGAACGCTCACGAAGGTCGAGGGCGTCGACACGACGGCCGGTACGCAGGTCGACGTCGTGCTCGCGCCACCAGTCATCCGGCTGCACCCACAGCTCTGACTCGTCCAGCTCGGCAAGATACCCCTTCGACAGCGGCGGGCGGATGTACGGCGTGTGCTCTTCGGCCGCGACGAGCGTCAGACGACCGTCGTAACCCTCCTCGCGCAGAGTCGTTGCGGCTGTGCCTGCGGCGAGACCACCTCCGACGATGACGATTTCCTGCGTGGACACCGGTATCCCTTCCTCGGCTGCGGGCGCTGCACCTGACTCGATTGTTCAACAGCGACCCCGTATTCACCTAGGCCGCGAGCGTGGGCTCAGCGCTAAGTTCGCCCCCGGTTCGCACACGTCGCTCGACTGGATGTCGCACGACAGACTCACAGGATGAATCCAGCCAACGCGCAGAGACTGGTGCGCATGAGCACCGGACCCCGCATTCTCATCGTCGACGACGAGCCGAACATTCGCGACCTCCTCACCACCAGCCTGCGATTCGCCGGCTTCGCCGTGCGCGCCGTCGGCAACGGGGCGCAGGCGATCAGCGCCGTACTGGAGGAGGAGCCCGACCTCATCATCCTCGACGTCATGCTGCCCGACATGAACGGCTTCGGCGTCACCAAGCGGCTCCGCGGAGCCGGCTACACCGCACCCATCCTGTTCCTCACTGCGAAGGACGACACGGAAGACAAGATCACCGGCCTCACCGTCGGTGGCGACGACTACGTCACGAAGCCGTTCAGCCTCGACGAGATCGTGGCGCGCATCAAAGCCATCCTGCGCCGCACGATGCAGGCCGACGACGATGCGATCATCCGTGCCGGCGAGCTCACCATGGACCAGGACACGCACGAGGTGTTCGTCGGCGACACCGCGATCGAGCTCTCCCCCACCGAGTTCAAGCTGCTGCGCTACCTCATGCTCAACCCGAACCGGGTGCTGTCGAAGGCGCAGATCCTCGACCACGTGTGGGAGTACGACTTCAACGGGGATGCCGGCATCGTCGAGAGCTACATCTCCTACCTGCGCCGCAAGGTCGACGCGCACTCCACTGAGCCGCTCATCCAGACCAAGCGCGGTTTCGGCTACATGCTGAAGGCCGCGAAGGTCTGAGCTTGTTTTGCGCGCCGGTCCCCGCCCGGCGCGCCGCGGTTGGCTACTCGAGACGGCCGCGTTCGTCGCGGCGTACACGCCGCCGCGACCGAGAGCGTGTCACGTCATCGAGATCGCGCCGGTCCCCGCCCAGCGCGCCGCGGTCGACTACTCGAGACGGCCGCGTTCGTCGCGGCGTACACGCCGCCGCGACCGAGAGCGTGTCACGTCATCGAGACGCGGCCGCGCCCAGGCATTCCTCGTCCTCGGGCGCCTAGGCTCAGAATGTGAGCACGATGATCGATAAGTGGAACTCGATCTCGCTGCGCACGAAGATCACCGGTGTCACCGTTCTGGTGCTCACGTTCGGACTGCTCGTCGCCGGCCTCGGCACGATGCTGCTCTTCAAGCCCGTGCTGATCAACCTGTTCGACCAGCAGCTCGAGGCCATCGCTTCGCAGCCCGACAGCATCAACGCGATCCTGCCGAGCGATGCGAAGAAGAGCAACGGCCCGGTCATCGGCCAGAACAACACGGCCAGCTTCTACGTGGTGCTCTACGGAGCCGACGGCGCACAGCTCGACGAGAACTGGAAGACCGTGCCCGCCGGCAAGAAGCCTGCTGTGCCGAGCCGGATGAGCCTGAACGAGGGCGCAGCCTGCGCCAATCAGAGTGCCGGATGGCTGCAGAGCCGCGACGGTCTCAGCTCATTCCGCAGCGTGTGCACGGTGGTACAACTGCAAGGCGCGGCACCGACGTACGGAACGGCGATCATCGCCGTGTCGACCTCGCCTCTGGACATCACGCTGGCCAGCTATCTGTCGATCTTCTTCAGCTTCGGCGTGATCGTCGTCATCATCGGTGCGTTCCTCACCCGGGCGCTCGTCACGACGACGTTCCGGCCGCTTCGTGAGGTGGAGCGCACTGCTGCGGAGATCGCCGACGGCGACTTCAGCCAGCGCCTCGGCGGCGCAACGCCCAACACCGAGGTGGGCAGGTTGAACCGCTCCCTGAACACCATGCTGAACCGCATCGACCAGGCGTTCAAAGATCGGGCGCGCACCATCGATCAGATGCGCCGGTTCGTCGGGGATGCCAGCCACGAGTTGCGAACGCCACTCGTCTCGGTGCGTGGTTACGCGGAGCTGTACCGTATGGGCGCCCTGCAGTCGCCCGAAGAGGTCGCACAGGCGATGGATCGCATCGAGAAGGAAGCGGTACGCATGGGCCTCCTGGTGGAGGACCTGCTCGAGCTCGCCCGCCTCGACGAGACGAAGCCGCTGACCCTCGCCGAGGTCGACCTGGTGCCGCTGGCACACGACGCCGCTCTTGATGCCAACGCCGGCAACCCGGACCGCACGGTGTCCGTCGTGCTGTCGCTGCCGCCGCTCCCACCGCCCCCGCCAGGCCCTTCGGTTCAGGAGCGGGCCGCGGAGCCCGAGCCGGAGGATGCCGCGGGCGAACAGGCATCCATGGGCACCCGCACGACGACCGGACGTCAGCCCAGGAACGCGAACACGCCGAAGAACCCTAACTCGACGGGCCCGATCGGGTTCGCCGGCGCAACGCTCGCACGTCTGCGGCGCAGACCCCGCAGGTCGGAGCCGGGCTTGGAGACGGTGCCGCTGGAACTCGCCGACATTCCCGAGCCGCCGACAGTGCGGGCGCTGGTCATGGCCGAGGAGAACAAGCTCCGGCAGGTGATCGCCAACCTGATCGGCAACGCGGTGCGGTACACCCCCGCCGGCAGCCCTCTGGAGATCGGCGTCTCGGTCGCTCCGGAACGCGAAGTCGCCGTTCTATCGGTGATCGACCACGGCGAAGGCGTCCCTCCGCAGATCAGGGAGAAGATCTTCCAGCGGTTCTGGCGAGCCGACACGTCCCGCACTCGGGAGACCGGGGGCAGCGGACTGGGTCTGGCGATAGTGGCCTCGATCGTCAGTGCACACCACGGGACAGTCGACGTCGTTGAGACGCCCGGCGGCGGCGCGACGTTCCGAGTGACGCTCCCGCTGGCCGACTCGCCGAACGCGCCGCAACCGGCGGAGCGCGCCTGACCCCTCCCCTTCTGGCAAGGTAGATGGCCGAAGACCGCCAGGCGTCTGGCAAATCCTTCGACCTCGCACCTCTCCCCTTCTGGCAAGCGACTTCTTCGGCGATTCGCCCGTGCATCCGACCGGCCACGGGTTACCGTGGCCGCGTGCGCGACGACGAGTTGAGACGGCTCCTCACCGAGAGCAACCCGTGGTGGACCGCCGCAGCCCGCGGCGCAGATCCGACGGCCTGGGTGGCGGGCAACCGCACGCTCCGCGAACGCACGCGGTACGAACTCGGCTATCGCGCCGGCATCCTCGACGACGTCGCGAGCGTCGAGCCCGACGGGCGGCTCGTCGTGCTCACCGGCCCGCGGCGCATCGGCAAGTCGGTGGCGCTGCTGGATGCCGCCGCGAACCTCTGCACGCTGCCCGGCATGGATCCGCGTCAGGTCGTCTACGTGCCGTGCGACACCATGCGCGGCAGAGACGTCACGCGTACGCTCACACTCGCGCGCATGCTGACCCGCTCCGTCGATCAGCCGAAGCCACGGCCACGGGTGTGGCTTTTCGATGAGATCAGCATGGTGACGGGTTGGACCAGTGCGCTCAAGCTGGCGAGGGACACCACCCCGTTCGGCGACGACACCGTGGTCGTCACGGGGAGCAGGTGGGCGCAGTCCGAAGACATCCAGGGCAACCTGCTGGCCGGGCGCGCGGGTTCGAGCGGGTCCCATCGCATCCGTCAGCTGCTCCCGATGACGTTCCGCGACTTCCTCACCGCCGCCTACCCCGGACTCCCCGTCGTTCCCGCGGTCAACCCGGCGCACCTGCAGGGAGAGGATGCCCGGAACGCGCTCGACGAGCTGCAGTTCGTGGTCGACGATCTCGACCTCGCCTGGCAGGACTACCTCACCTGCGGCGGCTTCCCGCGCGCCGTCTTCGAGCACACCCGAGCCGGGGCCGTGTCGGACGGCTATGCCCGCGACCTGCACGCCTGGCTACGGCGTGACGTCGATCCTGATGCTCCGACCAACACCACCACGCTGCTCCTGCGCGGCATCAGCGAGCGGATGAGCAGCCCGATCAACCTGACGACCACGGCGCAGGATCTCGGCTACCCGAGCCGGCCCACCTTCACCGCGCGCGTCGACCGGCTGATCAGCACCCACGCGGCGCTGCGCTGCAATCAGGTGCGCGAAAAGGGCGATCGGGTCGTGGGCGCGCACTACAAGCTCTACCTCGCCGACCCGCTGCTGGCGTGGATCCCGTCCATCGTCAGCCCCGGGCTGCCCGCCCCGGACTTCACGCGACTCACGGAGTCGGCGCTCGGCGTGACGCTGGCGCGCGCGATCGAGGCACTGGATGAGGGCCGCTGGCTCTCCGACGACTCCGTCGGCTACGCACGCACCGAGTCGAACAACGAGATCGACTTCGCACCCGTGCGGGTGCCCGTCGACGGCGCGCACTCCACAACCGTGCCGATCGAGAGCAAGTGGGTGGACACCGGATGGCGTGCCGAGGCGCGAGTCATCGACGGCAAGTACGGGCGCGGGATCATGGCGACGAAGTCGGTGCTCGACGTCGATGGTGACGTATGGGCAGTGCCTGCCCCTATGGTCGCCCTGCTTCTGGCGTAACCGTCGAGACCGGATTCCTCTTCCCCTCCCCAGCACGCGGTCCGCCGCGCCGTCCCCGGATCGGCCTTCTCGTCCCGACCGACCGCGCGCGTCTTCGTAGCGTCGCAGCAGTGGATGCCGCAGCTCTGCACGAACGGAGAGCCGAACCCTGCGGCATGCGACACGAACAGGAGGAACCATGACGACATACCGGGTGGACAGCGATCAGATGATCGCGGCGACCGCCGCAGTGCGCGGCTCGATGAGTCGCATCCAGAGCGAGGTGGCGGGCCTGCTGGGGCAGCTGACCGGACTGCAGGGAACGTGGAGCGGACACGCGTCCGAGTCGTTCCAGTCGGTCGTGAACCAGTGGCGGGCGACGCAGCAGCAGGTCGAGGAGTCACTGGCCGCCATCAACCAGGCGCTCGGCCAAGCCGGGCAGCACTACGCCGAGGTCGAGCTGACCAACACGAAGCTCTTCGCCGTGTGAGGTCACAGAGGCAAGACCCGAGCACGCAAGACCCCAGCACGCAAGACCCCAGAATGCAAGAAGGGCGCCCCGAGGGGCGCCCTTCCGCGTAGGAGTGCGGACTTAGAAGTCCATGCCACCGGCGTCGCCACCGGGGACCGGAGCGGCCTTCTCCGGCTTGTCGGCGACAACGGCCTCCGTGGTGAGGAACAGACCGGCGATGGATGCCGCGTTCTGCAGAGCCGAGCGCGTCACCTTGGCCGGGTCGATGATGCCCTGTGCGAGCAGGTCGCCGTACTCACCCGTCGCGGCGTTGAGGCCGTGACCGGCAGGCAGCTCGGCCACCTTGGCTGCGACCACACCGGGCTCGAGGCCGGCGTTGAGAGCGATCTGCTTGAGCGGCGCCTCGATGGCGACCTTGACGATGTTCGCACCGGTCGCCTCGTCGCCGACGAGCTCGAGCGTCTCGAACGCAGCCTTGCCCGCCTGAATCAGCGCGACGCCACCACCGGCGACGACGCCCTCCTCGACGGCCGCCTTCGCGTTGCGAACGGCGTCCTCGATGCGGTGCTTGCGCTCCTTGAGCTCGACCTCGGTCGCGGCACCGGCCTTGATGACCGCAACACCGCCGGCGAGCTTCGCCAGGCGCTCCTGCAGCTTCTCACGGTCGTAGTCGCTGTCGGTGTTCTCGATCTCGTTGCGGATCTGCTGCACGCGACCGGCGATCTGCTCCGGGTCGCCTGCACCCTCGACGATCGTGGTCTCGTCCTTGGTGATGACCACCTTGCGGGCCTGGCCGAGCAGGTCGAGGGTGACGTTCTCGAGCTTGAGACCGAGCTCCTCGCTGATGACCTGGCCACCCGTGAGGATCGCGATGTCCTGGAGCTGAGCCTTGCGGCGGTCGCCGAAGCCCGGGGCCTTGACGGCGACGGACTTGAAGATGCCGCGGATCTTGTTGACGATCAGCGTGGCCAGGGCCTCGCCGTCGACATCCTCGGCGATGATCAGGAGCTGCTTGCCGGCCTGGATCACCTTGTCGACGATCGGCAGAAGGTCCTTGATGTTCGAGATCTTCTGGTTCGCGATGAGGATGTACGGGTCCTCGAACACCGCCTCCTGGCGGTCGGGGTCGGTCACGAAGTACTGCGACAGGAAGCCCTTGTCGAAGCGCATGCCCTCGGTGAGCTCGAGCTCGGTGCCGAAGGTGTTCGACTCCTCGACCGTGACCACGCCCTCCTTGCCGACCTTGTCGATCGCCTCGGCGATGATCGCCCCGATCTCGGGGTCGGCAGCGGAGATGGATGCCGTCGCGGCGATCTGCTCCTTGGTGTCGACATCCTTCGCGGCGGCGAGCAGCTGCTCGGTCACCGCGGCGACGGCCTTCTCGATGCCGCGCTTGAGGCTGATCGGGTCGGCGCCGGCCGCGACGTTGCGCAGGCCCTCACGCACGAGGGCCTGAGCGAGCACGGTCGCCGTCGTGGTGCCGTCACCGGCGACGTCGTCGGTCTTCTTCGCGACCTCCTTGACGAGCTCGGCGCCGATCTTCTCGTACGGCTCCTCGAGCTCGATCTCCTTCGCGATGGACACGCCGTCGTTCGTGATGGTCGGCGCGCCCCACTTCTTCTCGAGCACGACGTTGCGACCGCGCGGGCCGAGGGTCACCTTGACCGCGTCGGCGAGCGTGTTGAGGCCACGCTCGAGGCCGCGACGAGCCTCCTCGTCAAAAGCAATGATCTTTGCCATGTTGTTTCTCGTCCCTCCCGGACGTTACGCGAAAGATTCAGTGGTTAGCACTCAACAGAAGTGAGTGCTAAAAGGATTCTGGCACTCGACCCTCGTGAGTGCAAGACGAGGGAATGCGACGGCCGAAAAGAGAAGGAGGGGCGCCGCATCCGCGGCACCCCTCCTTCACGCTTCGGTGATCGTCAGGCGGGACGGACCGATTCCGCCTGCGGACCCTTGGATCCGGTTCCGACCTCGAAAGTCACCTGCTGACCCTCTTCAAGGACCTTGTAGCCGTTCATGTCGATTGCGGAGTAGTGAACGAAAACGTCCTGTCCCCCACCGTCGACGGTGATGAAGCCGTAGCCCTTCTCAGCGTTGAACCATTTGACGGTTCCGTTCGCCATCTGTTACTCCCATTGCCTTCATGCAAACGCCGCATGGTCGCGAGCGTTGAACCCCGATAGTAGCGGCAGCCCTAGCCCAGGACGAGGGGCGTGTCCAGATTGAGACAATCGGTTACGCGACCGCTGCCGGCCACCTGGATCCTGGCCGTTGGACGGGATCGATCACTGATGCGTCGGCGCGTAGTCCGCGCCGAGCACCACAGTGATGTCGGCTCCGGTCGCCGCGAAATCCTGCGTCTCCTGGATCGGGGCTCCGGCAAGCTCCTGAGACACAGCGAGGGCGGCGCTCACGTTCTTCGGATCGCCGTAGTACACCGTGGTCTTCTTGACGTCCGTCGAGCTCGCGTTGGCCGGCGTGATGTTCTGCCAGCCCGCTGCCTTCAACGTGGTCGTGGCATCCGCCGCCAGTCCGGCCTTCGCCGTTCCGTTCAGCACTATGAGGGTCAGGGCGGGGTTGACCGCCGGGGTGATCGTCGGCGTCGGAGTGGGCGTCGCGGTCCGCGTGGCCGAAGGCGACCCTGCGGCGAACGGCAGCTTCACGTTCAGCGTTCCGTTGATGGCGAAGATGCCTAGCGCGCCGAGACCCACGATCACGATCACCGCTCCCGCGCACCATGCGACCCAGATCCAGCCGTAACCCCGTGGCCGGGGAGCCCTGTGCGCGCCGATGCGTTCTAGGTCGTCGGGGACCTGGTCGAAGCGATCGGTCGGGAACTTGGCGGCCATGGTCTAGGTGAGGATCCTCGGGGTCGGGCGGGTGAAGCTCTTCAGGACTGTACGGGATCGCACTGTGCGATTCGTCACGGCATGCTCAGCGAGGCCGAAGGCGGTTCACCCGTGCTGCAAGGCGCGCATCGCGCACACGTTGCAGGCGCCGCACCAGCATCGGATCGTGCACGAGCGCTGCCGGCGACTCGATCACCCGGCCGAGCACTTGATAGTACCGGGCTGCGGAAAGACCGAACTGATCGCGGATGGCCTGCTCCTTGGCACCCGCGTGCTTCCACCAACGCCGTTCGAACTCGAGCACCGCGAGATCGCGCTCGCTCAGTGACGACCCCTCCGATGGCACGGACTCGTCGTCGGTTTCGCCGGACGCAGGATCGGGCGCGTGATCCGCTTCACCCACACCCATCACCTCCTGCCGGCCAGCGCCATTGTATGGTCGCCCCTTCGCCGCAGAGGCGAGGCATGCGCAGCGAACTGAAAATGCCCGGAACAGTCCGTCAGGCGCGCTCGTTACCCTTGGTGTGCGCAAAGCGGCCCGGGTCCTCGGCGCCGGTGCACGCGAGAAAGGAACGAGCAATGACTTACACGGTCTCGAAGTCGAACGACGAGTGGCGCAAGGAGCTCTCCGACGAGCAGTACGCGGTGCTGCGCGAGGCGGCCACCGAACGGCCTTGGACCGGCGAGTTGCTCGACGAGAGCCGGGCCGGCATCTACACCTGTGCGGCCTGCAGCGCCGAGCTCTTCAAGAGCGGAACGAAGTTCGACTCCGGATGCGGCTGGCCGAGCTTCTACGAGTCGGTGCGCCCGGAGGCGGTCGAACTGCTGGAGGACACCTCTCTCGGAATGGTGCGCACCGAGGTGCGCTGCGCCAACTGCGGCTCGCACCTGGGGCACGTCTTCCCCGACGGCTTCGGCACTCCTACGGGCGACCGCTACTGCATGAACTCGCTCTCGCTCGCCTTCGCTCCGCAGGGTGAGCAGAGCGACCAGAACGCCGACGCATAGCCGGTGAGCGCTCGAGAGGCGATCGCGGCAAGGCGGTCGCAGTCGAAGGTGACGGATGCCGCCCCCTCGCACGACGAGCTCCTCACGCTGACCGCAGTGGCCGGTCGCGTCGCCGACCACAGCTCGCTGAAGCCGTGGCGCCTCATCGAACTACGCGGCGACGCGCGTCGGCGGCTCGGTGCGGCGATCGCCGAGGCGGAGAACAAGGATGAGCCTTCGACGAAGCCGCTCCGAGCGCCGCTGCTCATCGCCGTGGTGTCGTCGCGGCGGGAGAGCGAGAAGGTGCCCGGCTGGGAACAGGATGCCGTGGCATCCGGTGTCGCCCACATGCTCAGCCTGCTGCTCGACGAGGCGGGCTGGGGCGTGATGTGGCGCACCGGTCACTACACGAGGTCGAAAGCCGTGAGCAGGATGCACGGCCTCGGCAAGCACGAACGCCTGCTCGGCTGGCTGTACGTCGGCGGCAAGCCGGAACGAAAGCAGGGCAAGGGCGACGGGGCACCGAAGCTGATCGATCCCGAAGGATTCGTCAGCGTTCTGGAGTGACCGGCGTCCTGAATGGATCGGGAGCTTGAAGAGAGCCGACTGCGAGGCTCGAACTCGCGACCCCTTCTTTACAAGAGAAGTGCTCTACCAACTGAGCTAAGTCGGCCGGCGCCCGCAGTGCGATCGCTGCAGCACGGCACCGCAACATCCTAATGGGTAGTCGTGCAGGTGGCGGTACTCAGCCGGCCGAGGTGGCGGTCGGAGTCGGTGTCGCGGTCGGCGACGGAGTGGAGTAGGTGTCGGCCTGCGCCTTCACGATGAAGGCCCGGAACTCGTCGGGGTCCTTCAGCGAACCCTGATACTGCTTGCCGTTGACGAGGATCAGCGGCGTCGCCTTGAGCTGCTTCACGGATGAGTTCGGAATCGGCCCGGTGAGCGTGCGATCGAGCGCATTCTGCGCCCACGAGTCGTACCTGCCGTCGTCGATGCACTTCGACACCGAGTCGTACGTCTTCACGCCCGCGCGCTTCACGAGGTTCTTGATCTGCTGATCCGTGAGCCCCGTGGTGTTCTCTTTCGGCTGGTTCTCGAACAGCTCCTTGTTGAACGCCCAGAACGAGTTCGGGTCGTAGTTGGCGACGCATGCAGCCGCATTGTCAGCGCGCAAGGAGTACTTCGTTCCGGCGGACCGGCTCGCCAGCAGCGGTATCGGGTGGATCTCGATGGTGGCGGCGCCGCTGTCGACGAGCTTGCCGATCTGGTCGATGTTCGTGCGCTCGAAGTCGCCGCAATACGGGCAGAGGTAGTCGATGTAGGTGACAATGCTCACCGTGCCCGCTGAGGGGTCCTGCTTGTTCACCACCGGCTTCGCGTCGGGCGCGGTCGATGGTGTGCGCTCGGCCTTCAAGCCCTTGCCGATGAGGATGCCGTCGCTGGCCATGTTCGCCGGCCCGTGCGCGGGCGCGTGGATTGACGAGACGATCACGACGGCCACGATCGCCGCCGCAGCGACGACCACGGCGATGATGCTGGTCCTGACGACGGCCCGGCGGCGGCGCTCTTGCTTGCGGTGGGCTTCACGCAGCTGACGCGCTTTGTCGCGCGTCGCCGCGCGGCGTTCTCCATTGGACGGGCGGCGTTCAAGATCGCCGTTGGACATTCGATCTCACTTCGGGTGCTTGACAGCTGTGCGGGGTACGAGGGGCATGCATCCAGGCGGCATGCGAACGGCACCAACCCTAGAGCGGCACTCTGGGAAATGCCCAGACAGGCGCTGGAGAGAATTCGCGCAGCTCCGGGGTGAACGCTGCACTGCTGCCGCGTGCGGATGCACTCGATTCGCCGGGCGCCGGAGTCGTGACGTAACATCAGTTCTGGTCATCGACGACCGATGGCCATACAACATCCATCACAACGGATCGTCCGGCACGTACCTGCCGGTGAAGGAGACATAACCATGGCAACAGTCACTTTCGACGAGGCGACGCGAACCTATCCGGGTTCCACGCGTCCTGCCGTCGACAAGCTGAACCTCGACATCGCCGACGGCGAGTTCCTCGTGCTCGTCGGCCCTTCCGGCTGCGGTAAGTCCACGTCGCTGCGCATGCTGGCCGGACTCGAAGAGGTCAACGAGGGCAACATCTTCATCGGCGACCGGAACGTCACGGATGTTCCGCCGAAGGACCGCGACATCGCCATGGTCTTCCAGAACTACGCTCTGTACCCGCACATGACCGTTGCAGAGAACATGGGCTTCGCGCTCAAGATCGCCGGCGTGAAGAAGGAAGAGCGTGCACAGCGCGTACTGGAGGCCGCGAAGCTGCTCGACCTCGAGCCCTACCTCAACCGCAAGCCGAAGGCCCTTTCCGGTGGTCAGCGTCAGCGCGTCGCGATGGGCCGCGCCATCGTCCGCAGCCCGCAGGTGTTCCTCATGGACGAGCCGTTGTCGAACCTCGACGCCAAGCTGCGCGTTCAGACCCGCACGCAGATCGCCTCGCTGACCCGGCGTCTCGGCGTCACCACCGTCTACGTCACGCACGACCAGACCGAGGCCCTCACCATGGGTGACCGCATCGCCGTGCTGAAGGACGGCGTGCTCCAGCAGGTCGGCACGCCGCGTGAGCTGTACGCAGAGCCCAACAACGTGTTCGTCGCCGGCTTCATCGGCAGCCCCGCCATGAACCTGTTCGGCGCCGACGTGACCGAGGGCGGCATCAAGTTCGGCACCGCCGTCGTTCCCGTTGACCGCGAGGTTCTCGCCAAGGCCGGCAAGCAGATCACGATCGGTGTCCGTCCCGAAGACGTGGTGGTCTCCACCAACGCGGGCAACGGCCTCACGGTCGCCGTCGACCTCGTCGAGGAGCTCGGCGCCGACGGCTACCTGTACGGCCACACCGAGGTCGACGAAAAGCGGGTCGACATCGTCGGCCGCGTCGACGGCCGCGTGCACCCGAACGCCGGCGAGACGGTCTACATCACGCCGAAGCCGGGCCACGTGCACCTCTTCGACGCGGAGAGCGGCGAGCGCCTCGGCGGCGCCGTGGTCGATTAGGCTCCACGCATTCCGATTCGAATCGCCCCGGCCCCGAGCCTCGCTCGGGCCGGGGTGATTCCTTTTGAACATAGGCTTTTCAGTTATGGCTGGCTCCGTCAACATCACCGCGGCAACCGTCGATCCGGCTCTGCTCGACCTGCCGTGGAACCTGCCGCTTGACAGGTGGTCCAACGAGCACATCGCTCTGCTGCCCAAGGGCATCTCGCGTCACCTGGTGCGCTTCGCGAACCTCTCCGGCTACGTCATCGCCATCAAGGAGACGACGGGCGAGATGGCCAGGCGCGAGTACGACATGCTGCGCACTCTTCAGCGGCTCGACGTGCCCTGCGTGGAACCGGTAGCGGTCATCGAAGGTCGAACGGATGACTCGGGTAAGCCTCTGAAGCCGGTGCTTGTCACAAGGCACCTGAAGTTCTCGCTGCCTTACCGGGCCCTCTACTCGCAAACCCTCCGCCCCGACACCGCGACCAGGCTCGTCGACGCACTCGCCGTGCTCCTCGTGCGCCTGCATATGATCGGATTCTTCTGGGGCGACGTCTCACTGTCGAACACGCTGTTCCGTCGCGATGCCGGCGCGTTCGCCGCCTACCTGGTGGACGCCGAGACCGGTCAGCTCTACGAGGGCGGGCTCTCCAATGGACAGCGGGAGAACGACCTCGAGATCGCCCGGGTGAACATCGCGGGCGAGCTGATGGACATCCAGGCGGGCGGCCGGCTGGCCGAAGAGGTCGACCCGGTGGAGGTGTCCGGCGGCATCGTGGCCGCCTACCGGTCTCTGTGGAAGGAGCTCACGGGCAGCGAGTCGTTCTCGGCATCCGACCGCTGGCGCATCGCGGAGCGGGTGCGCCGACTGAACGAGCTCGGATTCGACATCGAGGAGCTGGCGATCCGCAGCACCGGCACCGACAGCGGAACCGTGCGCATCCAGCCGAAGGTCGTCGACGCTGGACACCACCAGCGACGCCTGCTGCGGCTGACCGGCCTCGACACCGGCGAGAACCAGGCGCGTCGCCTGCTCAACGATCTGGACTCCTACGCGGCCACGGTGGCCAAGCCGGGTCTTGACGAGGAGGCGATCGCCCACGAGTGGCTGATGCGCGTGTTCGAGCCGGTGGTGCGCGCCATTCCCGCCGACCTGCGCGGCAAGCTGGAGCCCGCCGAGGTGTTCCACCAGCTGCTCGACCACCGCTGGTTCATGTCACAGGAAGAGGGGCGCGACGTTCCACTCGCCGAGGCGCTTTCGTCGTACATCAACGACGTGCTGCGCCATCGCCGCGACGAGGCGACCGTGATCGCGCCCGTCACCGAGGCGTTCACCGTGCCGGTGCAGGTGATCGACGACGAGGCCGACGAAGGCGACGACTGGATGTCCAAGGTCTGAGTATCTCCGACAGGATGCGCTTCGGGTCAGCCGACGGATGGCATGGCCGCCCAGCTGATCGTGCCATCCGTAGACCACGTCACCGTCACGGCCAGCGGGAGGCCGTCGACGTCGCGCACCGCGTCCTTCGTCAGCGTGAGCCCGTGCGCCGCCATGTCGGAGAGTGTGGCGCACGTCTCGGCCACCCGGGCGCCGTTCGCCACGGCGACCAGGCAGTACTGGTCGCTCAGGCGTTCCGCCGCGTAGATCGACGCGCTCTCCTGAAGGGAGACCGATCCCGCGATCAGATGGAACGAGCTCGGCACGAATCCGTTCGTCACCGCGGCGGGCAGGTCTGTCGCGCGCGGCGATGAGTTCAGGAACTCTCGAACCGCCGGACCGGGAAGCGGATGCCAGTCCTCGTCGGGGATTGCGGTCGTGGTATTCGCGGCTGCGGGGGTCGCCGGTGCCGGATGCCCGACTGCAGTCGATACGCCCACTGCGACAAGCACGCCCAGTACGAACGCAGCAGCAGCGACGAGCACGGGTGCCGCCCGTCGCATCCTTGACGCCATGCCGGTTGTGCGTGCCTGGGCCGCGTCGGGGTCCGCATCGTCGAGGTCCGCATCGTCGAATTCGGGTGCGTCGAAGTCTTGGTCGCCGTATGAACCCGCGCCCGTCCGCCGGCCGGCCGGGACCGGGTTAGTGCCCTGGACGGGCTTCTCGTGCGACGCTCGATCGTGCGGTGCCGTGGGAGCGTCGGCGGATGGCTGCGGGTGCGCCCGGTCGTACTCGGCGAGGGCCCACTGGCTCGGCGTCATCCGGACGGTGTCACCGCTCTGCGGGTCCCGGTACTCGCGCGGCTCCTCCGCCGCGCCCTCCCGGGAGTAGACGCGCTCGAGCAGCCGCCTTCGGTCATCCACCTCTTCAGGCTACGATCTGGGCCCCGGTCCGAGCACCAGGAGGTCAGTGACCGGAGGCCTCCGTGCGCCGCTTCGAGATCTCGTAGAGCGCCACGCTCGCGGCGATGCCCGCGTTGAGCGACTCCGTCGATGCGGAGATCGGGATCGACACAATCGCGTCGCAGGTCTCGCTCACGAGTCGCGAGAGGCCCTTCCCCTCGCTGCCGACCACGACGACGACGCCGCGGTCCGCAAGCTCGAGATCGTACAGCGACACGTCGCCTTCGCCGGCAAGTCCGAGCACGAACAGGCCCCGCTTCTTCAGCCCCTTCAGCGCCTGCGTCAGGTTCGCCGCCATCGAGACGGGGGTACGCGCGGCCGCGCCGGCCGAGGTCTTCCACGCCGACGCCGTGACGCCGACCGAACGACGCTGCGGAACGATGACGGTCTGGCCGCCGAACGCCGCCGTCGAGCGGATGATCGCCCCCAGGTTGCGCGGATCCGTCACGCCGTCGAGCGCGACGAACAGCGGAACCTCGCCCTTCTGCAGCACGGAGTCGAGCACGTCGTCGACGTGGGCGTACTCGTACGGCGGAACCTTCAGCGCGACACCCTGATGAACAGCGTCTCTGCCGGAGAGGCGATCGAGCTCCGGACGCATCACCTCGAGCACCGGGATGCCGCGCTTCGTCGCGGTGCTCAGGATCTCCTTCACACGGTCGTCGAGTTCGATGCGCGCGGCGACGTAGAGCGTCGTGGCCGGAATACGCGCTCGCAATGCCTCGAGCACGGAGTTGCGGCCGGTGACGAACTCGGCGTCGTCGGACGTCGCCCTGCGTGCGGTCGTGCCTCCGCCCGTATTGGAGCGCTGGCCGCCACGTTTGGCGGCGGCCCGCTCAGCGAGTTCCTTGCGTTTGGCGGCGACGTGGTACGGACGGTCCTGCGCCTTCGGCGTCGGCCCCTTGCCCTCCAGCGCCTTGCGGCCGTGGCCGCCCGTGCCCTTCGTCGGGCCCTTCTTGGATTTGCGCACGGCTCCCGCGCGCGGCTTATTCGCCATCGATACTCCAATGCGCACCCGTCGGGGTGTCCTCGATCGTGATGCCCGCTTCGGCCAATTCCGAGCGGATGCGGTCTGCCTGCGCGAAGTCCCGCGCCTGGCGGGCGGCCTGCCGGTCGGCGAGAAGCCTGCGCAAGAGCGCGTCGAGCGCGGCGCGCGCCGGGGCATCCGTTCGCGCCTGCCACTGCGGCGACAGCGGGTTGATGCCCAGCACCTCTGTCATCGCTTCGACCTGTCCCCTTGCCGTTGCGGCGGCGCCCAGATCTTCGCCGTCGAGCGCCTGATTGCCCGCCCGCACTGTGTCGTGCAGCACTGCCAGGGCTTGCGGCACTCCGAAGTCGTCGTCCAGCGCCTCGGCGAACTCCGCCGGGAGCACCTCGGCGCCGCTGGAGGCGAAGCGGGTGCCGGCCAGCCTGCGGTCGACACGCTCCAGGAATCCGGAGATGCGCTCCAGCGCTGCTTCGGCCTCGGCCAGCGAGCTCTCGGTGAAGTCGATCGTCGACCGATAATGCGCCGCCCCCAGGTAGTAGCGCACGACCAGAGGCCGCGCCGCGCCGATGAGGTCGGCCGCGTACACCGAGTTGCCGAGCGATTTCGACATCTTCTGGCCCGCCACGTTGACCAGCCCGTTGTGCACCCAGTACCCAGCGAAGCCTTCACCGGCGGCCGTCGACTGAGCGAGCTCGTTCTCGTGGTGCGGAAAGCGCAGGTCGAGGCCGCCGCCGTGAATGTCGAAACGCGGCCCGAGATAGCGAGCCGACATGGCGGAGCACTCGATGTGCCACCCCGGACGGCCTGCACCCCACGGGCTCTCCCACGAGGCGGACTCCGGCTCGTCGGCCTTGCGACCCTTCCAGAGCGCGAAGTCGCGCGGATCCCGCTTGGCACGCGGGTCGGCATCCGCCGCCGCCTCCATCGCGTCGATGCTCTGCTTCGTGAGCTCGCCATAGTCCGGCCAGCTGCGCACGTCGAAGTACACGTCACCCGAGCGGTCGTCGGCGACATACGCGTGCCCCCGTTCGATGAGCCTTTCGATGAGCTCCTGCATCTGCGGGATGTTCGCCGTCGCCCGGGGCTCGTACGTCGGCGGCTGGATGCCCAGCGCGGCATACGCGTCGGTGAACTCGCGCTCGTAGCGATACGCCAGCGCCCACCACTGCTCGTGGCTTCCGGATGCCTGTGCCGCGGCCGCGTTGATCAGCACCTTGTCGTCGATGTCGGTCACGTTCCGCACGAGCGTGACGTCGTAGCCGCGGTAGTTGAACCAGCGGCGCATCTGGTCGTATACCAGCGCGGACCGCAGGTGACCGATGTGCGGTGAGGACTGCACGGTGGGGCCGCAGACATAGATGCCGACCTTGCCGGCCTCGAGCGGAACGAAGTCGCGCAGCCGCGCAGCTCGCGTGTCGTACAGTCGGATTCCCACGCGTTCAAGACTACGGGTGTATCCGACGCCACCGCGGTTTACTACGACGCGTCGGACCGCAGGGGGGCGATGGGCACCACGAGCGCTGTGGCGATGGCCGTCAGGCCCTCGCCGCGTCCGGTGAATCCCAGCCCGTCGGTCGTCGTCGCCGAGATCGACACCGGAGCGCCGAGAATGCCCGAAAGCGCCTCTTGCGCCTCGTCGCGCCGGTGCGCGAACCGGGGACGGTTGCCGATCAGCTGCACGCTCACATTTCCGATGCGCAGCCCGGCCGCCGCGAGCCGTTCCCGGGCCGCCCGGAGGAAGACCTCTCCGTGCGCGCCGACGAACCGGGGGTCGTCCGTACCGAAGACCGACCCAATGTCGCCCAGGGCGCCGGCGGAGAGCAACGCATCCACTATCGCGTGCGCGACGGCGTCGCCGTCGCTGTGGCCGGCGAGGGCAGGTTCTCCCGGCCAGTGCAGACCGGCTAGCCAGAGCTCGCCGTCGGTGCCGAAGGCATGCGTGTCGGTACCCAGCCCGATCCTGGGCATCCCTACCTGGGATGCCGCCGCCGCGAAGAGCTGCTCGGCCCTGGCCAGGTCGGCGGGAGTCGTCACCTTGAACGCGAGCGGATCGCCGGCCACGATCCTCACCGGGTGGCCGATCGCGGCGACGAGGGCGGCGTCGTCCGTCGCCTCCTCGGTCGCGGCGCGATATGCCTCGAGAAGGATGTCTCGAGGAAATCCCTGCGGCGTCTGCACGGCGACGAGCTCGGCGCGGTCGACGGTGCCGGTGACGAGCTCTCCGGCATCCCTGCGCTTGATCGTGTCGCTGACAGGAAGGCCGGGCACCGCGCCCTCTCCGGCAGCGTCGACGGCGGCGACCACCGCGTCGAACTGTGCCACCGGCGTGAAGGCCCGCGCCGCATCGTGCACGAGCACGACCTGCACGGTGTCGTGCAACACGGCGAGTCCGGCTGCGACGGATGCCTGCCTGCTCGCTCCGCCCGCCACTACGGCCGCACCGGGCGCGAGGGGCGCCAGGAGCTCACGAACCTCCTCCGTCGCGCCCTCGGGAACGACAGTGATCAGCTGGGCATCCGAGCGCATGCCGCGGACGGCATGCACCGCGTGTTCGAGCAGGGTACGGCCTGCGACAGGGACGAACGCCTTCGGCATGCCCGCTCCGAGGCGAGTGCCCGCTCCTGCGGCCACCACGATGACCGCGATACGCGGCGAGGGTGCCCCCGTCAGGACGCGAGCACCTCGTCGAGCACGTTGGATGCCTGATCTTCGTCGGTCTTCTCGGCGAGCGCGAGCTCGGAGATGAGGATCTGACGGGCCTTCGCAAGCATGCGCTTCTCGCCGGCGGAGAGGCCGCGGTCCTGGTCGCGGCGCCACAGGTCTCGCACGACCTCGGAAACCTTGATCACGTCGCCGGAGGCGAGCTTCTCGAGGTTCGCCTTGTAGCGACGGGACCAGTTCGTCGGCTCCTCGGTGAACTGTGCACGCAGCACTTCGAACACCCGGTCGAGGCCCTCTTTGCCGATGACGTCGCGAACGCCCACAAGATCGACGTTCTCGGCGGGAACCTCGATGGTCAGGTCGCCTTGGGTGACGTTGAGCTTGAGGTAGACCTTCTCTTCACCCTTGATGATTCTCTTCTTGACCTCGGTGATTGTTGCAGCACCGTGATGGGGGTAAACGACAGTCTCGCCGACCTCGAAAAGCATAGATAGCAGTCCCTTCAGCAACGTCTAGGGTACCACAGCGGTGTCGTGCTATCCTCTGCCCCCGCCTGGCCAGCGCCTGCGATGCGGTAGGCTCGAGAGGCAATCCGCGGTGTTCGTAAAAGGCCGAACCGGCCGGCCCGGTGCGACTTGGAGGATCTGAATGAAGGCGCGTGTCGCGGCATCCATCGTTCTCGCTCTCGGACTCGTGACGGGCATGTCCGGCTGCACCCTGCTGACCCCTCAGGACACGCTGTACATCAAGGAGTCCGCTCACGGCGTGAACGGGACCGTCGGCAAGATCGACATCCGCAATGCGCTCATCGTCTCCAACAGCTCCGGCACGGTCGGCAACCTCGTCGTCACGTTCGTGAACAACGAGGACAAGGCGCACTACCTCTCGATCCAGCACGGCTCGAAGACTCGCTCGATCGCCATCCCGGCCGACGGCGTGAAGAAGGTCGGCGCCAAGGGCAGCACCCGCGTGGAGTTCACCGGGCTCGACGCCAAGCCCGGTTCGCTGACCGACGTGTACTTCAGCTACGCGGGCGCGACGGGCACGCAGATCCAGGTTCCGGTGCTGTCGTCCACGTTCCCGGGCTACGAGGACTACGTCCCCGGCAAGTAGGACTCAGCGGCGCGTTTCGCCGGGCGGCGACGACGACGCGTCAGCTGTCTTCGAAGCGGTAGCCGAGGCCGCGAACCGTCACGAGCATCCGCGGCTCTGACGGGTTCGCCTCGATGCGCGAGCGGATGCGTTTGATGTGCACGTCGAGCGTCTTCGTGTCGCCGAAGTAGTCGCTCCCCCACACCCGGTCGATCAGCTGACCTCGCGTGAGCACTCGGCCCGCGTTGCGCAGCAGCAGCTCGAGCAGCTCGAATTCCTTCAGCGGCATAGGTGTGTCCACGCCAGACACCGACACCGTGTGGCGGTCGACATCCATGCGCACGGTCCCGGCCTCCAGAACACTGTCGTCGAACGACTCCTCGTCGACTCGGCGGCGCAGCACCGCACGGATGCGCGCCAGCAGCTCCCTGGTGGAGTACGGCTTGGTCACATAGTCGTCGGCACCCAGCTCGAGGCCGACCACGATGTCGATCTCGGAATCCTTCGCCGTGAGCATGATGATCGGAACGGTCGATTGCGCACGGAGGAGCTTGCACACCTCGGTGCCCGGCATGCCGGGCAGCATCAGGTCGAGGAGCACGAGGTCTGCTCCGTCGCGACCGAACTGAGCGATGGCATCCGGCCCGTTGTCGGCGACGCCGACCTCGTATCCCTCGCGGCGCAGCAGGAACGCGAGCGGATCGCTCAGCGACTCCTCGTCTTCCACCAGCAGGATGCGTGTCATCTCGTTCGTTCTCCTTGTGCGGCTTCTTCGGCTTCGGTAGCGAGGTCCGCCGCATCGGGCGGGCTCGTATTCGGCTCCTGCGCGACGTGTTCGGCCTCGGGAAGGCGGATGGTGAAGGTCGAGCCTCGGCCGGGCTGCGACCAGACGCGCACCTCACCGCCATGGTTCTGCACCGCGTGCTTGACGATCGAGAGCCCGAGCCCAGTGCCGCCTGTGGCTCGGGAGCGTGCCTGATCCACGCGGTAGAAACGCTCGAAGACCCGGTCCAGGTCTTCCGGCGGAATGCCCGGCCCCTGGTCCGTGACGGCGACTTCCACGACGCCGTCGGTGAGACGCGCGCCGATTCCGACCCGGGTCTTGTCGGGCGAATAGCGCACGGCGTTCGAGACGAGATTGTGCACAGCGGTGGTGAGCAGACTCTCGTCTCCGAAGACGACGGCGTGCGACGCCCGTCCGGTGGCCAGTTCGATGCCGCGCGATTCGGCGAGCACCCGGTTCTGATCGACGGCGGATGCCACCACCTCGTCGATCGACACGCGCTCGGCGTGCGGCACGATCTCCGCAGCCTGCAACCGGGAGAGGTCGATGATGTCCTGTGTCAGGCGGGCGAGACGGGCCGCCTCCGAGGTGAGGCGCGCCGCGAAGTGCCGCACCTGCTCCTGATCGTCCGGCGCGCTCGCCAGCGCCTCTGCCAGCACGCTGATCGCCCCGATCGGCGTCTTCAACTCGTGGCTGATGTTGGCGACGAAGTCGCGCCTCACCTGCTCAAGGCGCACCGCCTCCGTGCGGTCATCCGCCAGCAGCAGGATGTAGCGGGATCCCAGTCGCGCGACGCGCACTGTGAGCTGCACGGTGGCATCCCCCAGCGTGCTGCGAGCGAGTTCGAGATCTTCTGCCACCGGTTCTCCCGTGCGGCGCACCTCGTCGACGAGTTCCACCATGCGCGGCTGGCTGAGTGCGGCGTTCCAGACCAGCCCGAGGCTGTACGCACCAGCGGATGCCCGCACCACGTTGTTGCTCGGGTCCACGACGATGCCGGCGGTCGGCAGCGCCTCCAGCACCTGGTCGACCCCGTCGGGAACGGTAGGGCTCACGATCTCGGTGGCGCGATGACTATGGGACGCCGCCGAGTGCAGCAGCCACACGAATCCGGCCCCGACCACAAGGCCGAGTGCCAGAGACAGCAGCACCAACCAGGTGGAGTCCATGCCAGAAGGCTACCGGTGCGCGCGGAGTGGTCCCGGCCGCAGAACCCCCTGATGGGGCCCGATTCGCGCAATGTTCGGGCATCCGACACCGACCGTTAACCTGGCACCGGGAGCATGGCCGCAACGACCGGATCGACCGGTCGTTCGGCGTGCCGCCGGGGAGGATGGACATTCCATGCGTGACGTTTTTCAGCACGAGATGCGCGAGGTGCAGGACCGCCTCGTCGAGATCGCCGAGCTCGTCGTCGTCTCCATCCGGAACGCCACTCAGGCGTTCAACGACGGAGACGTCGCACTGGCCGAGACCGTCATCCAGAACGATGCGCGCATCGATGCGCTGACGGTGGTGCTCGACGAGCTGTCGATCCAGATCCTGGCCAGGCAGAACCCTGTCGCCCGGGATCTGCGCATCGTGGTGAGCGCGCTGCGCATCAGCGCGTCGCTGGAGCGGATGGGCGACATGGCCGAGCACATCGCCCAGCTCGCACGCTACCGCTTTCCCGACAAGGTGGTCCCGAAGAGCCTGCGCGGCACGTTCAAGGAGATGGGGCGCCTCGATGTGGTCATCGCGGAGCGCCTCGTCGAGTTGCTCCGCACCCAGGATCCGCGGGTGGCCGACGAGTTGCGCAACCAGGACGACGAGATCGACGAACTGCACGCGAGCGTCTTCGACAAGGTTCTCGGGGAGACGTGGAAGGGTGCGACGGTCGACACGGTCGATGCCACGCTGGCGTCGCGATACCACGAAAGGTTCGCGGACCACGCTGTGTCGATCGCGAAGAAGGTGCAGTACCTCGTGACCGGAGACTGGGTGCCTGAAGCGTCCTGAGAGAGGGCGCTACTTCGCCGCGCCCTGAGCTGCTACCGCTGCAGCACCGGCCGCGGCGGCCTCCGGGTCGAGATACTCGCCATGACCGAGCGGCATGAAGTCGTCGCCGAGCCGGTACACGAGCGGGATGCCGGTGGGAATGTTCAGCTCGGCGATCTCGTCGTCGCCGATGCCGTCCAGGTGCTTGACGAGCGCGCGCAGCGAGTTGCCGTGCGCCGTGACGAGCACGGTCTTGCCGGCCGCAAGGTCGGGCACGATATCCGACTGCCAGTACGGCAGCATGCGGGCGATGACGTCTTTCAGGCACTCCGTGCGCGGCATCTGAACGTTCGTGAGGTCGGCGTAACGCGGGTCGCCCACCTGCGACCACTCAGCGTCGTCGGGAAGCGGGGGCGGCGGAACGTCGAACGATCGGCGCCAGAGCATGAACTGCTCATCGCCGTACTTCTCCTTCGTCTCTGCCTTGTCGAGGCCCTGCAGCGCGCCGTAGTGCCGCTCGTTGAGGCGCCAGGAACGCCGCACCGGAATCCAGAGGCGGTCAGCGGTCTCGAGTGCGAGGTTCGCCGTCTGGATCGCTCTGGTGAGCACGGAGGTGTGCAGCACCTCGGGCAGCAGCCCCTCGGAGGCGAGCAGCTCCCCCGCGTGCGCCGCCTCGGTGCGTCCCTTCTCGGACAGTCGCACGTCGACCCAGCCGGTGAAGAGGTTCTTCTGGTTCCACTCGCTCTCGCCGTGGCGCAGCAGTATCAGGGTGTAGGGGGATGGCATGCCCCAAGTTTAACGGGGCCGCGTGACGGCGCCGAGCCGCGGGATGCGCGGCACGTGCGCTTCGGCGCCGGCATCCGTCGGCACGATGGTCTCCTGGGCGGCCGCCACCGCTCCGTCTGACGTGCGCACTGTCAGATCGAGCGCCGGGTCCGTCGAGCGCTTCACCACGGCGAGCGCGATCGGCCCGAGCTCGTGGTGAACGGCAGACGACGTCACGCGCCCGACGACGGCGTCCCCGGCAAGCACCTCGGCGCCGGCAGGCACCGCGATGCCCTCCGAGCCGTCCAGGTGCAGGAACACCAGCCTGCGCGGCGGGTGTCCCAGGTTGTGCACCTTCGCGATGGTCTCCTGGCCGCGGTAGCAGCCCTTGTTCAGGTGCACTGCGGTGCGCAGCCAATCCAGTTCGTGCGGAATGGTGCGCTCGTCCACCTCGGCGGTCAGGCGGGGTCGCCATGCGGCGATGCGCAGCGCCTCGGCCGCCAGCGTCCCGGCCGCCTGCACCTGGCCGGATGCGGCCCGCTGCACGAGCACACCGAGGGCATCCCGCGGAACGAGCGTCTCCGCCCAGCGGTATGCCACGCCGGGATGCTCCTGGCCGGCTTGCTCGGGATGCGCGTACTGATGTCCGCCGGCGACGACCGACGGCCATGGGTCACGCCACTGCAGACGCACGCCGTTCGCCGACGCCGCTGCGGTCTCGAGCACGGTGGATGCCTGCGTTGCCGAAGCACCGTCATCCGGACCCTCGAAGCTGCCGAGGGTGGCGAAGTCGTTCGTGCGGTCCACCGGCTCGACGCGCAGCATGAAGCGCATCTTCTGCAGGAAGTCGAGCACGGCATCGGTGTCGGAGTGCTCGACGAGCAACCAGGTCGTCTCGCCGTCGTCGACGATGTGCAGCGCGTGCTCGATGTGGCCGGCTGGGTCGAGGAGCAGTGCCTCGGCCGACTCGCCGGGCGCGAGATTGCGCAGCGACTGGCTGCTCATGGAGTCCAGCCAGCTCAGCCGGTCGCCGCCGGAGACCGCGATGACGCCGCGAGTGGAGAGGTCGACGAGCGCATCGCCGCGCTGCAGTACGCGCTGTTCGGTCAGCGGGTTCCCGTAGTGCGCGGCAACGCCTGGGTCGGATGTCTCGTCCCCTGCGGCCACAGCAGCCGGGAGCGCGAGGAATGGGGAGGCCGTCACTTCGTACCGGCTTCGGGTCCGGCCGCTGCCTCGTCGGCTGCCGAGTTCGCCGGGGCGGCGCCTGCGAGATCGGTGCGGGCGAGCCGGGCGGACGCGTGGGTGCGCAGGTCCTGGCCGAGTGCGGCGATGTCCCACGCCCAGAGCAGATGCGATTCGACCAGGCCGTAAAGCCGGGTGGCAGCCGAATAGTCCTTGGCGCCGGAGGTGCGCAGCACGGCATCCGTCGCGAGATCGATGCGGGGGCCCTTCACCTGTCCCACGTAGAGCTCGGAGATGCCGTCGGGATGGAGGATCTGCGCCTCGATCTCGAACGCGCCCGCCGACGTGCGGAGCGTCTCGACCGACTGCGCGGTGTCGAAGGGTCGCGTGTCGGAGCCCGGGAGGAGCCCGGGGCCGGCGTCTTCCGGCAAGAGCGTGCGGCTGAGGCGCCAGTAGCCGAGCTCGGTCGCCAGCGGCGTCAGCTGCTCGTCGAGCAGCCACGTGTAGGAGCTGTAGTTCAGCGCGGGGAGTCCGTCATGACTGAAGCTGATGCGCTGCCCGAACTCGCGCTCGACGTGCTCGTCGCCGATCGCGTAGTCGAGCACGCCGGTGCCCTCCCAGACTCCGAGGAGCCACGAGAGCGGAACGAGCTCCGCGGGGAGCCCTTCTGGGATGGAGATCAGCGCTGGCCCCGGAACAGGTTGTAGACGACCAGAACCGAGACGCCGGCGATCGCGAGCACTGCCAGCGACAGCAGGCCGACGAACACGAGCTCGAGGGTGACAAGCATGTGATTCAGTCTACGAGGTCGCCCGGCCACGGCGGCGCGCACGGTTCACGCATGCACCAGCGCGAGCACCAGTGTTGCGACCGCCAGGATGACGAAAGCCCCGGCAAGGCTCGTGCCCATGCGGATGACGAATCCGTGCTTCTCCTGCGTCGCCAGCTGAATGCACATGGAGACGAGCACGGCACCGGCCATGGCGATGCCGAGCCACCCGAGGTAGGCGTGCGTGCCGGCGAACGCTCCGATCAGCACGGCGGCGATGAGGGAGGCGACCCAGACGCCCACGACCGAGGTCCACCGCATGGTCGGGGTGAGGGTTTCGCCGGTCACCCGACCATTGTCCCTCGCGACGATAGGATCGGGATACTTCTCAACCGGGCGGGAGGTCGCGTGGCTCAACTGTTGGTGCTCACGCCCACGCCCGCGAACGAGGTGCTCGCCTCACTCGGATTGCTCTCGCATCGGGTACGGCAGGTCGCGGCAGACACGTCGTCGCTGCTGAACGCATCGTCGTGCGACCTGATCTTCCTCGACGCCCGGCGCGACCTGGTGGGTGCGAAAGCCCTGAGCAAGATCCTCGCCTCCACGGGCAACGCCGTGCCCGTCGTGCTGGTGCTGACCGAGGGCGGACTCACCGCGGTGACCGGCGACTGGGGTGCTGACGACGTGATCCTGGAAGGGGCCGGGCCCGCCGAGGTCGATGCTCGCATCCGTCTGGCCATCGAGCGACGCTCGAACGACCCGGCGCAGTCGAAGATCCAGGCATCGGGCGTGACGATCGACGAGGCGAGCTACTCCGCGAAGGTGCACGGGCGTCCGCTCGACCTCACGTTCAAGGAGTTCGAGCTGCTGCGCTTCCTGGCCACGCATCCGGCCCGCGTGTTCACGCGCGAGCAGCTGCTCAGCGAGGTGTGGGGGTACGACTACTTCGGCGGAACACGCACGGTCGACGTGCACGTGCGGCGCCTGCGCGCGAAGCTCGGCGACTCGGAGTCGCTGATCGGTACGGTGCGCAACGTTGGCTACCGGTTCAACGTCGTCGACGACGAGGACGCCTGAGCGCGTGTCGTCGAGGTCGGACGACGTGGCGGACGCCCTGGCGGTGGCCGACGCCGCGTTGCGTCACGACGGCACCGACCCGTTCAACGAGCAGACCCGGCTCGACCTCGCGTCCGGACGTCGGGCGGTGCACGTCGCCCGGCACGGCGGCGACCCGGTGGCCGCCGCGGCCACCGGGAACGGCGAACTCGACCTCGTCGTCGAGCCCGGGGCTCGGGGGCGCGGGGTCGGAACCGCGCTGCTGGAGTCGCTGCTTCCCGAACTGGAACCGGATGTCTCCGCCTGGTCGCACGGCGATCATCCTGCCGCCCGCGCTCTCGCGGCCGGCCACGGCTTCGACCTCGTGCGCACGCTGCTGCGGCTGCGGCTGCCGTCTCTGGAGCCGGTGGCGGGCACGGAACCGCAGGCGGGCATCCGTGTCGAGGAGTTCGATCCCCAGACGGATGCCGCGGACTGGCTGGCGCTGAACGCCCGCGCGTTCGCGTCGCATCCGGAGCAGGGGCGGATGAGCGCCGGCGACCTCGCCGAGCGCGAGGCGGAGCCATGGTTCGACCCCGCCGACTTCCTGGTTGCCAGGGACGCGTCGGGCCGGATGCTCGGCTTCCACTGGATGAAGCTCGACCCGCGCACGGGCGAGGGCGAGGTGTACGTGCTCGGCGTCGACCCCGATGCGGCGGGCCGCGGCCTTGGAAGGCTCCTGCTGACCGAGGGCCTTGAGAGGATGCGCGCCAAGGGCGTGGCCTCGGCATCCCTCTACGTGGAGGGCGACAACGAGCCTGCCCTGGCGCTGTACCGCAGCGTCGGTTTCGTCGACGATGCGGTGGATGTGCAGTTCCGCCGAGTGTCCGCACGGCAACCGGCCGGGGCTTAACCTCCCGTTTTCCCACGGTGCCATGATGAGTGGATGGACGGCGAGGACACCCTGATCGGCACCGGGCTGAGCCCCGAGTTCGACGACGACTTCGAGCAGCCGTGGAATCCCGACCTCGATCCGAGCCTGCCGCCCGACCGCTACCTCGACCGTGAGGTGAGCTGGCTCGCGTTCAACCAGCGGGTGCTGGAGCTGGCCGAGGATCCTCTGGTGCCCGTGCTCGAGCGCACCAACTTCCTCGCCATCTTCGCGACCAATCTCGACGAGTTCTTCATGGTGCGCGTCGCCGGTCTGAAGCGGCGCATCCTCACCGGACTCGCGGTGCAGACCAACACCGGCAGGGCCCCGGTGGACGTGCTCGCCGACGTCTCCGAGAAGGCGCACGAACTCCAGGTGCGCCATGCCGAGGCATACCGCGACGGCGTGATGCCCGCGCTCGCCGATGCCGGGATCTCGATCGCGACCTGGGACAGCCTCGACGCTGCCGACCGCGAGCAGATGCGCGACATCTTCTCGCGTCAGATCTTCCCAGTGTTGATGCCACTCGCGGTCGATCCGGCGCATCCGTTCCCCTACATCTCCGGGCTCTCGCTGAACCTGGCGATCCGGGTGCGCAACTCGAAGACCGGCAAGGAGCAGTTCGCCCGGCTCAAGGTGCCGACGATGCTGCCGCGGTTCGTGCGCATCGACCAGCGCGAGTCGATCGGGCAGATGCGGTTCATCATGCTCGAGGACCTGATCGCCCACCATCTGGGCGACCTGTTCCCCGGCATGGAGGTTCTGGCGCACCACGTGTTCCGCGTGACGCGGAACGAGGATGTCGAGATCGACGAGGACGAGACCGAGAACCTCATCCAGGCACTGGAGCGCGAGCTGCTGCGCCGCCGGTTCGGCCCGCCGATCCGGCTCGAGGTCTCGAAAGACATGGATCCGATCACGCTCGACCTGCTCGTGCGTGAGCTCGACATCACCGAGCAGGAGGTCTACCGGCTGCCCGCGCCGCTCGACCTCGGCGGCCTCTTCGAGCTGAGCCGCATCGAGCGTCCGGAGCTGCACTATCCGAACCACGTGCCGACGACGCCCGCGCAGCTGATGCCGCGTGAGCCCAACGCGAAACCGGATGTCTTCGCCTCGATCGCGCGCGGCAACATTCTGCTACACCACCCCTACGAGTCGTTCGCGACGAGTGTTCAGGCGTTCCTGGAGCAGGCGGCGAACGACCCTCACGTGCTGGCCATCAAGCAGACCCTCTATCGCACGAGCGGCGACAGCCCCATCGTCGAGGCGCTGATCGACGCGGCCGAGCGCGGCAAGCAGGTGCTTGCGCTGGTGGAGATCAAGGCCCGGTTCGACGAGCAGGCGAACATCGAGTGGGCGCGCAAGCTCGAGAAGGCCGGTGTGCACGTCGTCTACGGGCTCGTCGGCCTCAAGACGCACTGCAAGCTCGCGCTCGTCGTGCGCGAGGAGAACGGGGTGCTCCGGCACTACAGCCACATCGGCACCGGGAACTACAACCCAAAGACGTCGCGGATCTACGAGGATCTCGGCCTGCTCACCGCCGACGACCAGGTGGGCAAAGATCTCACGCGACTCTTCAACGAGCTCTCCGGCTACGCCATCGAGAAGAAGTTCAAACGGCTTCTGGTCGCCCCGCTGCACCTGCGCAAGGGCCTCATCAAGGCGATCGAGAACGAACGCGCCAACGCGGAAGCGGGGCGACCGAGCGGCATCCGCATCAAGGTGAACTCGATCGTCGATGAGGCGATCATCGACGCGCTCTACCGGGCGAGCCGGGCGGGTGTGCCTGTCGATCTCTGGGTGCGCGGCATCTGCGGGCTGAAGGCCGGGCAGGAGGATTACAGCGCGAACATCCGGGTGCGCTCGATCCTCGGCAGGTACCTGGAGCACTCGCGCATCTTCGCGTTCCAGAACGACGGCGAGCCGCAGGTGTACATCGGAAGCGCCGACATGATGCACCGCAACCTGGACCGCCGGGTGGAGACGCTCGTGCGCCTCGTGGATGCTGCGCACATCGCAGAGCTCGACGACCTGTTCGACCGCGCGATGGACGACCGCACGTCATCGTGGTGGCTGACCTCTGACGGCACCTGGGTGCGCCACAGCCTGGATGCGAATGGACAGCCGCTGGACGATCTGCAGAATAGGCTCATGCAGGTGATCTCGCACCGACAGCGCACGGGCAGCCGCCGGTGACCGAAACGGTCATCTATGCCGGCGGCGCGGTCTGCTGGCGCCTCATCGACGGCACCCCGCACATCCTGGTCGTGCACCGGGCGAAGTATGCCGACGTGACCCTGCCCAAGGGCAAGGTCGACCCGGGCGAGTCCCTCCCGCAGGCGGCGCAGCGTGAAGTTCTCGAGGAGACCGGGCTGAAGGTGACGCTCGGCGTGCCCCTCGGCATCACGAACTACATCATCTCCAGCGGTCGCGAGAAGTTCGTGCACTACTGGGCGGCCGAAGTGAGCGAAAAGGCCGTGCACGCCTCCACGTTCGTGCCGAACGACGAGATCGCCGCCATCGAGTGGGTTCCGCTGAAGCGCATCCGCAAGTACCTCAGCTACGAGCGGGACGCGGAGATCGTCGCGCAGTGGGCCGCGCTCTACGACGAGGGCGTCACGAAGACGTTCGCGCTCGTCGTGCTGCGGCACGCGAAGGCCACCTCGAGGTCGCACTGGAGCGGGAAGGATGCCCTTCGCCCGCTCACCAAGGTAGGCGTGCAGCAGGCCGCCAGCAACGTGCCCACCATCGCGGCGTGGCGGCCGAAGCGCATCGTCACCTCGTCGGCCGTGCGGTGCGTCGCGACCGTCGCTCCCCTGGCCGCAGCATTCGGCGTGAACGCGAAGAGAACGACCGCTCTCTCACAGGATGCCTGGGAATCGGGCACGGCGACGGCGGGCATCCGCGAGGTGGTCGGCAAGCGCGTGCGCGCCCGCAAGACAGCCGTGCTGTGCAGTCACGGGCCGGTGATCCCCGACGTGCTGCGCGAGATCGCACTCGCCACGGGCACCACCATGGGCAGCTACATCAGAGACGCCGCGGCGCTCGAGGTGGGCGAGTACTCCGTGGTGCACCTGTCGAAGAGCAACCCGGCTTCGGGCATCATCGCGATCGAGACGCACAGCCCCCGGCAGTAGCCGCCCGCCGTTCACCTGTCGTTCACCGCGAGGCGGGATTCTGGTCACGCCCCGCACATATCTTCGCTCCCGGGCGGCCATCCGGCGCTCCCCCACATCCCGAAGGGAACACAGTGAAGTTCAACAAAGCAGCCGCGGTCGGCACGGTCGCGCTGGCATCAGCGCTCGCGCTCACCGCCTGCTCCACGGGCGGCGGCAACGCGAGCAGCACCAGCTCGTCGGCATCCTCCGCGTCGGCGGCGGACTACAGCTCGCTCTCCGGCACCATCACGGCCGGCGGCTCGAGCGCTCAGGCCAATGTGCAGGCCGCATGGACGGCCGCATTCCAGGCGCAGGCGGGCGGCGTCAAGGTGAACTACGACAAGTCGCAGGGATCCGGCGGCGGCGTGACCAACTGGCTGAACGGCAGCTACGACTTCGCGGGAACTGACGCGGCCCTTTCCGCGGAGCAGTTCGCGCAGGCGAAGACGACGTGCGGTCCGGACGGCGCGGTCAACATCCCCGTGTATCTGTCCGGCGTCTCGATCGTCTACAAGCTCGACGGGGTGTCGAAGCTGAGCCTCGACGCGAAGACGATCGCGTCGATCTTCGCCGGCAAGATCACCGCCTGGAACGACCCTGCGATCGCGGCACTGAACAGCGGCGTCACCCTTCCGGCGACTCCGATCTCCGTGGTGCACCGCTCGGATGGTTCCGGCACGACAGCCAACTTCACCACGTATCTGCACCAGCAGGCACCGTCGGTCTGGACGTGGGATGCGGGCACCGCCTGGCCGAACAGCGTCGGCAGCGGTCAGCAGGGCGGCTCGGGCGTCGTGAACACGGTCGAGGCGGGCAACGGCACGATCGGCTACGCAGACCAGAGCTCGATCGGCAACGCCACTCAGGCATCCATCGAGGTCGGCTCGACCGGAAAGTTCGTGAAGTACAGCGAAGCAGCGGCGACGAAGGCCCTCGATCAGTCGGGTCAGATCACGCCGCAGGGCGACGGTGACCTGACCGTCAAGATCGACACCACGAAGATCACCGACACGAGCGCCTATCCGATCCCGCTCCTCTCGTACGACGTCGTCTGCAAGAGCTTCAAGAACGCCGACCAGGGCAAGCTCACATCCGCCTACCTCGGCTTCGTCGTGAGCAAGACCGGTCAGCAGGTCGGGGCAAAGAACGCCGGCTCGGCTCCTCTGCCCGACTCGTTCCTCACGAAGGCCGCGAAGACTCTCGCTGCCGTGAAGTAGCCGCCTCGCGAATCGCGACAACCGGCATCCGACCATTCCGTTCCGACCGTCAGAAAGAGTGAAGTGACAGACAATACCGCTGTGCGATCACCTCTGGCGAACGTGTCCGAGAATCGGTCGGATGCCGGCCGGCACCCGGATGGCCCCCGGACCACCTCCCGGGGAACGAAGGTCAAGGCGCGCCCGGCCGACCGCATCTTCCGCTTTCTGAGCACCGGTTCCGCCGGCCTGATCATGGTGATCCTGGCCGGCGTCGCCCTGTTCCTCATCATCAAGGCCGCCCCGGCGATCGGAGCCAACTGGAGCTCCCCCGATCTCGCGGCCGGCACCACGCAGGGACACTCGTCGTTCTGGGCGTACGTCGGCCCGCTGATCTGGGGCACGCTGTTCTCCGCGTTGATCGCGCTCGTGCTCGGCACACCCGTGGCGATCGGCATCGCGCTGTTCATCTCGCACTATGCGCCCCGCAGACTCGCCAGCGTGCTCGGCTACCTGGTCGACCTGCTCGCCGCCGTTCCCTCCGTGGTGTTCGGCCTCTGGGGCATCTTCATCATCAGGCCGTTCCTGATTCCGTTCCAGGACTGGCTGAACCAGTACCTGGGTTGGATCCCGCTGTTCTCCGGGCCGGTCTCGCATACCGGCTCGACCATGCTCGCCGGTGGCATCGTGCTGGCCGTCATGATCCTGCCGATCATCACGTCGATCGCGCGCGAGATCTTCCTGCAGACGCCCCGGTTGCACGAAGAGGCGGCACTCGCTCTCGGATCCACCCGCTGGGAGATGATCCGGCTCGCCGTCTTCCCGCACGCTTTCAGCGGCATCGTCAGCGCCACCCTCCTCGGGCTAGGCCGTGCACTCGGCGAGACCATGGCGATCGCGATGATCATCTCGCCGTCGCTGATCTTCTCGGTGCGCATCATCACCGACACCATGAACTCGCAGACCATTGCAGCGAATATCGCGAACAACTTCCCCGAGTCGAACCCGCTGCAACGCGAAGCCCTGATCGCCACCGGCCTCGCACTCTTCGTCATCTCCTTCGGCGTGAACTTCGTCGCACGCTGGATCGTGGCACGCACCGGCGCAGGCAACCGACGTCGCATCAAGCGCGCAGCCGCACAGGCCAGCAAGGAGGCCGCTGAAGCATGACCGCCACCGTCGTGCAGAACCGCCGCAACCAACAGGGCCCTGCGCGGAACGGCCGCAGCCCACGCGGCCCGGTGCCCAACGCGCTCACCTCCGCACAGTTGCCGCGCTTCGCCGAGCTGTACACGCTGGCCGGTGCGCTCGCGGTGAGCGCTGCCGTGCTCGCCATGATCGGCTTCAGCATCGTCGGCTGGCTGGTGCTGAGCGCTGTGGTGTATCTGGTGGGCTTGGGCATCCTCTCCACGGTCGTCGAGAACCGGCGCAAGGCGACGGACCGGGTCATCCGGGGACTGGTGACGATCGCGTTCCTGCTCGCGCTCATCCCGTTGGTCTCGACGCTCATCACCGTGATCGTGGGCGGCGCACCCGCGCTCACCTGGGACTTCATCACCAAGACCGGCGGGAGCGTTTTCGACCCGAAGACGCTCAAGGTCACGGTCGTCACCGGTGCCCTTCAGGCCATCGTCGGCACACTCGTCATCACCGGGATCGCTGCCGTGATCTCGATTCCGATCGGAATCATGGCCGCGATCTACCTGGTCGAGTATGCGCAGCCGAAGCAGTGGATGTCTCGCACCGTCACGTTCCTCGTCGACGTGATGACGGGCATCCCCTCCATCGTCGCGGGCCTGTTCGCCTTCTCGCTCTTCACGCTGGTCGTCGGGCCCAAGGCGTTCAGCGGGTTCTCGGCGTCGGTGGCGCTGTCGGTGCTGATGATCCCGATCGTGATCAGGTCGACGGAGGAGATGCTGAAACTCGTCTCCAGCGAGCTCCGCGAAGCGTCCTACGCGCTCGGCGTGACCAAGTTCGCGACCATCACCCGGATCGTGCTGCCGACCGCCATCGCCGGCATCATCACGGGCGTGATGCTCGCCATCGCGCGAGTGATCGGCGAGACCGCGCCCATCTTCATCGCGGCGAGCTTCACCGACAATTTCAACGCCAACCCGTTCAACGGGCCGATGCAGTCTCTCGCCGTGATGGTCTACACCAACTACAAGTTCCCGTCGCAGGACATAGCGTCGTCGTACCAGTCCGCGTGGGGTGCCGCACTGTTGCTGGTGATCCTCGTGGTCATCCTGAACCTCGTCGCCCGCGTCGTCGCCAAGCTGTTCGCCCCCAAGGGCCTGCGTTAGCGACCGTTAGAAACCCGAACAGGAGCAAGCGTGTCCAAGCGCATCAACGTGAACGACCTCAACGTGTACTACGGCGACTTCCTCGCCGTCGAGGGCGTGAGCATGACCATCGAGCCGCGCACCGTCACGGCGTTCATCGGGCCGAGCGGATGCGGCAAGTCCACGTTTCTGCGCACCCTGAACCGCATGCACGAGGTGATCCCCGGCGCGCATGTCGAGGGCGAGGTGCTCATCGACGGCGACAACCTCTATGCGCCAGGCGTCGACCCCGTGCTGGTGCGCCGGCAGGTGGGCATGGTTTTCCAGCGGGCCAACCCGTTCCCCACGATGACGATCCGCGACAACGTGCTGGCCGGGGTCAAGCTGAACAACCGGCGGATGTCCAAGACCGACCAGGACGACCTCGTAGAGGAGTCGCTCCGCGGAGCGAACCTATGGAACGAGGTGAAGGACCGGCTGCACCTTCCCGGCTCCGGTCTCTCCGGAGGCCAGCAGCAGCGTCTCTGCATCGCGCGCGCGATCGCCGTCTCTCCTGACATCCTGCTCATGGACGAGCCCTGCTCGGCCCTCGATCCGATCTCCACGCTCGCCATCGAGGATCTCATCGAGGAGCTGAAGAAGGAGTACACCATCGTCATCGTCACGCACAACATGCAGCAGGCGACCCGGGTGTCGGACCGCACGGCGTTCTTCAACATCGCCGGCACGGGCAAGCCGGGCAAGCTCATCGAGTACGACGACACTGCGACGATCTTCACGAAGCCGTCGGTGCAGGCGACCGAGGACTACGTGTCAGGTCGATTCGGGTAACGAAGACGAGAATGCCGGGCCGCAGAACGCCTCTCGGCGCGAGGCCGCTCGAAGCGGCGAATGATGGAGCCCGGGGTTACTGCGGCCCGGCCATACGAGTGTAACGAACTCGCACGGAGGGTATTCCCGGCCGAAGGGTCTGCGGTCGGTGACGCTGCGGCGGAGTTACACTCGCAGCCCGATGTCTCCGCACACACGCCTCCCGATCCCGTCGCCGGCGCCGCCTGCCGCGACCGAATCCGCGCGCCTGCCAGGGCTCGACGGACTGCGTGCGCTGGCTGTCATCGCCGTCATCGCCTATCACTACGTGCCGGCGGCGCTTCCCGGCGGCTTCATCGGCGTCGACGTGTTCTTCGTGATCAGCGGCTTTCTCATCACCTCGCTTCTCATCGGATCCCTCGGGCGTCGCGAGCGGCTGCGTTCGTTCTGGATGCGCCGGGCTCGCCGTCTGCTTCCCGCCCTCGTCGTGCTCGTGCTCGCGTGCTGCACCGCCGCGCTGTTCATCGGGCGGGACGTGCTCGCGCACATCGCTTCGCAGCTGGTCGGAGCGCTCACGTTCAGCAGCAATTGGGTGTACGTCGCACTGGACCAGAGCTACTTCGCACAGGGCTCGCCTCAGCTCTTCCGTAACCTGTGGTCGCTGGCCGTCGAGGAGCAGTTCTACCTGGTCTGGCCGTTGATCGTGCTCGCCCTCGTGCCGTGGATGCCGCGACACGGTCGCGCTGGCGTGCCTTTCGCGCTGGCCGCGGCATCCGTCGTCACCATGGCGGTTCTGTACAGCCCCGGAGCAGATCCCAGCCGTGTCTATTACGGCACCGACACTCACTTCTTCGGGCTGGCGCTGGGCGCGACCCTGGCGTTCGTGCTCGATCGGGCGCGACGCTGGGATCTGTACGGGCAGGAGACCGCCGCCGAACGCCTCACCCGACGCTCTGCACCGGTCGTCGGCGTGCTCGCCCTCGCCGGTCTCATCGTCTACGCGGTGTTCGTGCACGACCGCGACGCCTTCAACTACGACGGCGGCCTGACGCTCGTGTCGGTGCTCACGGTCGCCCTGGTATGGGCGGCGACAAGGCCGGCCTCCGCGCTCGGTGCGGCACTGGATGTGCGGCCGCTGCGCGCGATCGGCGTTCGCTCGTACGGCCTGTACCTCTGGCATTGGCCCGTGTTCGTGCTTGTCGGTGCCGTCGCATCCGCAGCGTCCGTGGGCTCGGCGTCCTGGGCCGTGCCGCCTATCGCGCTGGCGATCAGCGCCGCCGCCACCGCGCTGTCATACCGATTCGTCGAGACACCCATTCGCCGGAGCGGCTTCCGCACGCTCGTCAGACCGTTCACGAGAACATCCCGTGCCCGGCCGGCGCTCTTCGGCGCGGCGTGCGTGGCATGTGCTGCACTGCTGGTCGGTGTGGTCGGCACGTCGGCGGCGGCCGTCGAGGGTATGAGCGGAACGGCCGCCGAGCAGCAGGTCGCGGCCGGTCGGCGCGCGATCGAGCAGGCGCAGCACCACACGCCAACGTCGTCGCCCGCTGGGCATGCCGCTGACGCGGCAGGCGCTCCGGCGTCGTCAGGGCCGACCTCGACGCCGTCACCGACGCCCAGCGCGTCGGGTCCGGCCGCGTCTTCGGATTCGTCGCCTGTCACTGCACCGGCGCCTCGCGACGGAAGCGACATCACAGCGATCGGCGATTCGGTCATGCTCGCCTCTGCGCCCGCTCTGCTCCGCGCGTTCCCGGGTATCGCCATCGACGCCGTGGTCTCGCGCTCCCCGAGGGATGCGCCTGCTCTTCTGCAAGAGAAGGCCGCTGACGGAACGCTCCGCCACACTGTCATCATCGGCCTCGGCACGAATGGATACCTCGGAACGGGCACCCTGGATCGCGATCTGCAGGCCGTCGGCCCCGGCCGTCGCATCGTGTTCGTGAACATCTATGCGGATCGCCCGTGGCTTGGCGAGGTGAACGGCGATCTCGGCGCGTTCGTCGCGTCGCATCAGCAGGCCGCCCTTGCCGACTGGCACGATGCCATCGCAGCTCACCCGGGTTTGCTGTCGCCCGACGGCATCCATCCCGGGTCCGAAGGCGGTGTTCTCTATGCCGAGTGCGTGGCGGCGGCACTCGATCGCTTCTGACGCGATTCGAATGCTCGAATTGCTGTTTTCTCTTGCGGGTTCACTCCAGTGAGTCGCTGCGCCAGAGGCGTGCAGCTGCGGTGAGTTCCGCGGCGAATTCCGAGAAGCGCAGCGCTCGTCTGGTCAGCAGACTCGCGCGCTCCGGCTCGGTCGGCTCCGCGTCGTCGGCGAGGCTCGTGCACCCGGCGGCGCTGACACGGCAGAAGGCGGCGGCGCGTTCGAGTGCGACGGCGAAGTCGCCCTCGAAGACTCCACGCAGGATGCGATCGGCCAGGTCGATGATCTCGCTGGGCCCGGTCGGCGTCTCGGCGCCTGCCACGACGGGATCGATCGACTGCAGCACCTCGGTTCCACGCTGGAACTGCAGGCTCGTCGCGTGCGGATCCTCGCGGATCGCGAGCCGCAGAAGGTAGATGCGCCACAGTGCGCCCGGCAGGCTGTGCGCCGCGGCACGGGACCACAGCTCAGCGATCGCGTCGATACCGTTGTCGTCGGTGTACGAGACGAGGCGCGAGACGATCTCGGGGTCCGGATGCCTGCGCACCCGCTCGAGCAGCGCCGCCGCGGTCTCGTGCGCCACGCGGCTCGTCTTTGCAGGATCGTCTGCCCCGTGCAGGTCGTCGAACCGGAAGCCGGGTAGCTTCGTCGGCTTGTGGTACGGGCGGTTCGAATCGGTCACCCCACAAGGATTCCGCATCTGCCGCGTGGATGCAGGCAGAGCACGGATGTCAAGGGTCTACCCCCGGATGAGGGCCGACGATAGTGTGAAGCGTCATGAACATCCTGCTGATCATCGTGGTCATCGTCGCCGTGATATTGCTCTTCACGGGCGGTTTCGTCTCGGCGGTCAACTGGCTGCTGTGGGTCGGAATCGTTCTGCTGCTCCTGGCCATCATCGCCTGGATCATCCGCGCACTGACCGGGAGCAGGCGCGCCTGACGGGCCGCGAATCCCTCACCGACTAAGGCGGGCGTTGCAGACAGGTGTCGCGGCGCCCGCCTTTACTTGCGGCGGGTAGCTCGTTGCTCCATTCGCCCTCCTCGATGTCAGAGGCGAGGGCTACCTTCGTGGAATCGGGGACGACACGAAGGAACGGCATGGCAGCGGACATGTCCGGAGCGCCGGCGATGGTGCCCCCGGAGAATTACGATATCTCGACCCACCGGTTAAAAGCCGGTTGCTCTGCCTCTGAGCTACGGGGGCCTGGCACAGAGCCGCGCAAGGTGTGCGGAACGTGTTCCGAGTCTAAGGCACTCACGGAATTCAACCGGCGGGCTCGGAGCCCCGACGGTCTGCAATCGGTGTGCCGGGAATGCAATCGAGAGTCTGCTCGCCGGTACTACGCCGCGAACCGGGAAAAGCACATTCAGGTGATTGGCGAGCGGAAGAGGCAACGTCGTAGACAGCTTCAGCGGTTCGTCGCCGACTATCTACGGGCGCATCCGTGCCTCGATTGCGGGGCTACTGATCTGCGAGTGCTCGATTTCGACCACCGTCCGAACGAGATCAAGCGGGAAGCAGTCATGAAGCTTGTCGTTCTCGGCTTCAGCGAGTCCATCGTGATGGCCGAGATCGAAAAGTGCGACGTACGGTGCCGGAACTGCCACGCGATCGTGACGTACGAACGTATGGGCCGCAACTGGCGCACCGAGGCGATGCTGGTCGCCGAGGCGGTCCCGGTCGCCGAGACAGTGCCGGAGAGCCGGTCAACCCCTGAAGCGTGATCACCGGATCCGGTGCGGTTCCTGCCACAGCCGGGAATGATTGCAGGGAGTGGTGCGTTTGACATTCATGCAAACGCATACATCTATGAGCGGCCGGTGTGACCGGTCAACCCTGGAGGGGGACATCCCGATGCAATTCGGCATTTTCTCGGTCAGCGACATCACGCGCGACCCGACGACGGGCGTGACGCCCAGTGAGGCCGAGCGCATCGACGCCACGGTGCAGCTCGCGGTCAAGGCCGAGGAGGTCGGACTGGATGTCTTCGCCATCGGCGAGCACCACAACCCGCCGTTCTTCTCCTCCTCCCCCACGACGTTGCTGTCGCACGTCGCGGCACTGACGAAGCGGCTGATCGTCACGACGTCGACGACGCTCATCACCACGAACGATCCAGTGCGCATCGCCGAGGAGTACGCGATGCTGCAGCACCTCTCCCAAGGCCGCATGGACCTGATGCTCGGCCGCGGCAACACGGCGCCGGTCTACCCGTGGTTCGGCCAGGACATCAGGCAGGGCCTGCCTCTCGCGCTCGAACACTACAACCTGCTGCACCGTCTCTGGCGCGAGGACGTCGTGGACTGGGAGGGGCATTTCCGCACACCTCTGCAGGGCTTCACGTCGACGCCGCGCCCGCTCGACGACGTGCCGCCGTTCGTGTGGCACGGCTCGATCCGCACCCCGGAGATCGCCGAGCAGGCCGCCTACTACGGCGACGGATTCTTCGCCAACCACATCTTCTGGCCCAAGGAGCACACGCAGCGCATGGTGGAGTTCTACCGCCAGCGCTTCGAGCACTACGGCCACGGCAGCGCCAAGCAGGCCATCGTCGGTCTCGGCGGCCAGACCTACATCGCCAAGACCTCGCAGGAAGCCCGTGACGAGTTCCGCCCGTACTTCGACGAGGCGCCGGTATACGGCAACGGGCCGTCGATGGAGCAGTTCACCGAGAGCACGCCGCTCACGGTGGGATCCCCGCAGGAGGTCATCGACAAGACGCTCGGCTTCCGCGACTATGTCGGCGACTACCAACGCCAGCTCTTCCTCGTCGACCACGCCGGCCTGCCGCTCGGCAAGGTGCTCGACCAGCTCGAACTGCTCGGCGGCGAGGTGGTACCGGTGCTGCGGCGCGAGTTCGAGTCGCTGCGCGACCCCGAGGTTCCGGATGCGCCCACTCACGCGAGCCTGGTGAAGGCCAAGTACGGAGACGCCGAGCCCCGGCAGCCACGGCCGAATGCGAACCGCGGCGACAATGTGACCGGCGGCTCGCCGTATCAGGACACCGACTCGCTGACCGCCTCGCCGTTCGGGGAGGACTGAGATGGCTGAGCAGAAGGCGTTCCGCCTCGCGGTCGTGAACGCGGGCATCAGCGATCCCTCGTCGACGAAGCTGCTCGGCGACCGCATCGCGCAAGCGGTACGGAAGACGGCCGAGCGCCGCGGAAACACGGTGCGCATCACCACTGTGGATCTGCGGGAGCTGCTGCCGGAGTTGTCTGGCGCGCTGGCATCCGGATTGCTGGGCCCCCGGTTCACGGCCGCGGTCGAGGCCCTGCGCGAGGCCGACGGCATCGTGGCGAGCACCCCCGTCTACAAGGCCGGCCCGAGCGGACTGTTCAGCTCGTTCTTCCAGGTACTCGACAACGATCTGCTGATCGCCAAGCCCGTCGCGCTCGCGGCCACCGCCGGTACCGCCCGGCACGCCCTCGTCGTCGACGAGCAGATGCGGTCGCTGTTCGCGTACCTGCGGGCGCTGAGCGTGCCGACCTCGGTGTTCGCGGCGACCGAGGACTGGCAGGACAAGGCGCTCGGCTCCCGCATCGAACGCGCCGCTTTCGAGCTGCTGTTGCTCATGGAGAGCGGATTCGAGCGCGAGGTGCGCGGTTCGAGCTGGCGCAACTACCAGCACGAGTACGGCAGTGCCGGCGGCACGGAGCTCGCGATCGACCTGAACAGCGACCTCATGAAGCTGGCCACAGGCGGTTCACTCAAGCCGCGCAACTCTGTGATCGAAGGCATCGACGAGGACTAGCGGCGCCCGGCCCGCGCTCAGTATGCTGACCGCATCCCCATAAGAGAGCGCTCTCAGCATGTCTCATCGGTGCTCGAGAGACGATGCGGAGACGAAGGCGACTCGTGACAGGCTCGGATTCCTCGTTCACCGGAGTGAGCAGACGGCAGTTCCTCGGCACCGCGAGTGCCATCGCGATCGGCAGTCTCGGGACCGCCGCTTTGGCGGGCTGCACCTCGTCGCCCAGCGGCTCGAAGGCATCCTGGAGCCCGCCTTCGTCTCCGATGCGCTTCCCGAAGGGATACGTGTGGGGCGCCGCGACGAGCGCCTACCAGATCGAGGGCGCCTGGAACGTAGACGGCCGCGGCCCGTCGATCTGGGACACGTTCTCTCAGTCCGGCCTCGGGCGAATCGCCGACGGCTCGACGGGCGACGTCGCCGACGACCACTACCACCGGTGGCGAACCGACCTCGACCTGCTGAAGACACTCGGAGCGGGCGGATACCGGTTCTCGCTGGCGTGGCCGCGCATCCAGCCGGCGGGATCGGGCGCCGTGAACCAGAAGGGCCTCGACTTCTACAGGCAACTGATCGCCGGGCTGGCGGAGCGCGGCATCCGCCCCGCGATCACGCTCTACCACTGGGACCTGCCGCGGCCGCTGCAGGACGCCGGCGGCTGGCCGCTGCGCGACACCGCGAATCGGTTCGCCGACTACGCCGACATCGTGTTCGGCACCTTCAAAGACGTCGACGCCGACTGGTACACGCTGAACGAGCCGAAGACGCAGGCGTTCAACGGGTACTGGTACGGCAGCCACGCGCCGGGGATCATGGACCCCAACCAGGCCGCAGCGACAGTGCACCACCAGCTGCTCGCGCACGGGCTCACCGTGCAGTCGTTCACCGCGAACGGCGCCGCCGGCCGGGTCGGACCCGTGCTCAATCTCACGCCCGTGAGCGCGATCCAGCGGCGAAGCTGCAGACATCCAACGTTGATGCCGTGCAGAACCGGCTGTTCCTCGACCCCGTGCTGAAGGGCAGCTACCCGAAGGATGCCATCGGCACCGAGAACGGGCAGCTGCCTGCAGACCCCGACCGGTTCGCCGCGCTCATACGAGACGGCGATCTGAAGACGATCTCCTCCCCCATCGGCGTGCTCGGCGTGAACTACTACGGCGTCGCCGGCGTCGACCTGAACGGGCAGATGGTGCAGATCCACCAGACGTCGGCCGCGACCTGGCAGCAGATCTGGGCGCCGGGACTCTACGAGCTGCTCACCCGCCTCAAGGACGATTACAAGCGGGTGCCGATTGTGATCACCGAGAACGGCGTCCCCGACGACCCGATGCAGAACGGCCTGAACGACACGAAACGCATCGACTACCTGCGCTCGCACTTTCAGCAGGCGGCGCGAGCCATCGACGCGGGCGTCCCGCTCGAGGGCCACTACGTGTGGGCCCTGCTGGACAACTTCGAGTGGGCCGAGGGCTACACGCAGCGCTTCGGGCTCGTGAACGTGGACTATCCGACGCAGAAGCGCACGCCGAAGAAGAGCTTCGAATGGTACAAGAACGTGATCGCGGCCAACGCGGTGGCGCCAGCGTAGTCGCCGGCGTCCGCTCGTGGTCACATCATCGCTGCACGACCACCTTGCCCACCGTGTGACCGGACTCGACCAGGCGGTGCGCTTCGCGGAACGTCGCGGCATCCCATCCCTGCAGCACGGTCTGCGCGGTCGAGGTGACGCGACCGGCGTCGACGAGGTCCGCGACGGTATCCAGCAGTTCGTGCTGCCTGATCATGTCGGGCGTGCGCTGCACCGGACGCGTGAACATGAACTCCCAATGCCAGGAGAGGCTCTTCGCCTTGAGCACGTCGAAGTCGACGTCCTTGCCGGAGTCGATCGCCACGATCGCACCGAACGGCTTCAGCAGCCGTGCGTAGTCCGCCGCACGCCCGGCGCTGTGAGCCGTGAAGATCCAGTCCACGCCATCCGGCTCGGCGGCGAGGGTCTCGCCGACCAGGTCGGCGTGGTGGTCGACGGTCGCCACTGCTCCCAGTGAGCGTGCCCAGCGCACGTTCTCTTCGCCCGACGCTGTTGCGATGGTGCGCACGCCGGGCAAGAGCTCGCGCACGAGTTGGAGCATGATCGACCCCACGCCGCCGGTTGCACCCACGACGAGCAGCGCGCCTCGACTGTCAGCGGTCAGTGCGAGCTTGTCGAACAGCGACTCCCACGCCGTGATGGTGGTGAGCGGCAACGCTGCGGCCTCGGCGAATCCCAGCGACGACGGCTTGCGCCCGACGATGCGCTCGTCGACGAGTTGAAGATCGGCATCCGACCCCTGACGGTCGATCTGGCCTGCCCACCACACCTCGTCACCCGGACGGAACAGCGTCACCTGACTTCCGATGGCGCGGACCACCCCTGCTCCGTCGAAGCCGAGAACGCGAGGCGCGTCGAGTGCCGGACTGGCCGCGCGTTGCTTGACGTCGACCGGGTTGACGGATGCCGCCCGCACCTCCACCAGCACATCGTGCGGCGCGGGCTCCGGGTACGCCAGCTCGACGTCGACGAGGCTGCGCTCGTCGTCGATGGGCAGACCCTCGGTCAGTGCGATGGCGTGCATGCAGAACCTCCCTGCTGAGCGTTCGACAGAAACTTGCGGGTCACACGAGACGCGGCTCGATGCCCCACCGCGTCTTCAGGGTCTCGCCCGGCGCCAGCCAGGTCAGTCCCTGCGACGAGTTGAGGGCGTTCGCCGGCGCCGTCATCGGCTCGATCGCGACGGCGACGTCGCCCGAGGGCAGGGTGGCGAACGAACGATGCGTGAACGCCTGCACATAACCGTAGGAGTCGTCGACCCACAGCACCACCGAGCGGCCGTCGGGCGCGGTCAGCGAGTGCTCGGCGCGTCCGTCCTGGTGCTTCACACCGCCGAACCCGGTGTCCAGGTGAAGGTCTCCGACACGTCGGCCGCTGCGCAGGTCGAACTCCGTGCCGTCGACCGGACTCTCGCCGATCACGTTCATCCGCTCGTCCACCTCGAAGTGAGTGGTGGCCTCGAGCCGCAGCATGAGGTCGGCGGTCGGAACGCCACCGATCTTGAGGTAGGGATGCGTGCCGATCGCGACAGGAGCATCCTTGTCGCCCGCATTGACGATGGTGTGCTCCACAGTGAGTCCGTCCGCGCTCACGCTGTAGCGCACGCTGGTGTCGAGCAGGAACGGATAGCCGAGCTGCGGGTACACGGTCGCAGAGAGCGTGACCGAGTCCTTCGTGCGCATCACCAGGAGGTAGGGCGAATACCGCAACAGCCCGTGGATCGCATTGCCGCGTGCCGGCTCGGTCACCGCAAGCTTCTGCTCGCTGACGGAGCCGGACTCGTCGCGCCACCACCACGTGGCATCCGCCACCCGGTTGGGCCACGGCACGAGCACGCTTCCGCAGCCCGACGGCGTCGCCATCGACTCGGGATATGGCTCGGTGACGTCGATGCCGCCGACGGAGTACGAGCGGATGCTCGCCGCCACCTGCGTGATCGTCACCCGCGCCTGCCCCGCGGGGCTGTCGCACGTGAGCTCGTACTGGTCTCCGGTGGGCGCGCGCATGCTCCCAGCGTAGGACCGTCGCTCAGCCTGTGGGGGCGGTGCGAACGACACGGGCATGCGCGGCGCGGAGGGCGCGCAGAGCACGGGCATCCGCGGACGCACCGAGGTAGACCGCCTCGAAGTCCGCCAGTTCGCCGATGCGGCCCAGGTGCACCTGACCTGCCTTCGAGCCGTCCGCCAGCACGACGGCACGAGCGGATGCCTGCACCATCTCGCGCTTCAGCTCCGCCTCCGGCAGGTTGATGTTGGTGACGCCGGCGCGAGCATCCACCCCGTTGCAGCCGATGAATGCGAGATCGGCGTGAACGTGCGCGAACATGAGCGAGGCCAGTGGCGCCACGAGCGAGTGCTGCAGCGGGCGGAGGGTGCCGCCGGTCACGATCACCTGCACGCGCGGACCGGCGTTCTCCAGTTCGAGCGCGATCGTGAGCCCGTTCGTGATGACGGTGACGTCGTAGAGGTCTTCGCGGCGCACCAGTTCCCGGGCGAGAGCCATGCAGGTGCTGCCCACGTCGACGATCACGCTCATGCCGGGCTCGACGAGCTCGACCGCGCGGCGCGCGATCGTCAGCTTCTCGTCGGCAGAGCTCTCCAGCGCCTCCTCGAACGAACGCTCGTGCAACGGCCCGGTGACCCTGGGCATCGCTCCCCCGTGCACGCGCCGGATGCCCTGGGTCCCCTCGAGCACCGCGAGATCGGCTCGGACCGTCACCTCCGAGACCCCGAAGGTGTCGCTCAGCTCGCCGACCCGCACGAATCCGCGATCGCCGATGAGCCCCAGCATGCGCTGACGCCGAATGGTCGCCGGAGCGCCGGCATCGGGTACCGCGCCGGCGGTCGAACCCGGAACGTCAACCACAGCAGCAACTTACGTTTGCTTTTGATTGGTTGTCAATCCGTAAGGTAGGGTCGACGTGTGGGCACCATCACGAAACGCGAGTACCGCCTCGCCGACGGGCGCCAGCTCATCTACTTCGATGACGCCGACAGCACCCTGCCGGCGGACCGCGCGCCCGACCTCCGCACGCTCGATCCACGGCCGCAGACGGCGCGGATGCGCCAGGACCCGCTGACCGGCGACTGGATCTCGATCGCCGCCGCACGGCAGAACCGCGTGGTGCTCCCGCCGGCCGAGCTCGATCCGCTCGCGCCGCAGTCGGCCGGCAACCCGTCGGAGATCCCGAGCGACTACGACGTGGCCGTGTTCGAGAACAGGTCCCCGTCATTCGGTCCCGGGCTGGACGATCCGGATGCGCCGCGCAGCCTCGAGGACCTCGCGGAGGTGGGCATCGGACGCGTTCGCACCTCCGTCGGCCGATGCGAGGTGGTGTGCTTCAGCTCGGCCACCTCCGGGGCCTTCGGCAGCATCCCGGCGTCGCGGGCGCGCACCGTGATCGAGGCGTGGGCGGACCGCACCGCCGCACTCTCGGCGATGGACGGCATCCAGCAGGTCTTCCCCTTCGAGAACCGGGGCGAGGCGATCGGGGTGACGCTCGGGCATCCGCACGGGCAGATCTACGCGTACCCCTACATCACACCCCGCACGCAGCGGCTGCTCGCCTCGGTTGAGGCGTACGGGCCGACGCTGTTCGGCGACATCCTCGACTTCGAGCGGGCGGGCGAGCGGATGCTCCTGGCCGGCGCGCACTGGAGCGCTTACGTTCCGTTCGCGGCAAGGTGGCCGCTGGAGGTGCATCTCGTGCCGCACAGGCAGGTGCCCGATTTCGCGGGCACGACGGATGCGGAACGCGACGAGCTCGCGACGCTCTACCTGCGCCTGCTGCGCGGCGTCGACCGGCTCTACGACACCCCCACCCCCTACATCGCGGCCTGGCATCAGGCGCCGGTGAACGTGCACCGCGGTGACGTGCGGCTGCACCTGCAACTCACCTCGCCGCGTCGGGCGGCCGACAAGCTGAAGTTCCTGGCCGGCAGCGAAGCGGCCATGGGAGCATGGGTCGGCGATGTGCCGCCGGAGCGGCAGGCGGAATCGTTGCGCACGGCGATCGCGCTGGCAGACAAGGAGAACCCGGTATGACCGACCTCGTCGCGGCTGCTCGCGCGCGCTTCACCGAGCTCTTCGGGCACGCTCCGCAGGGCGTATGGTCGGCGCCGGGCCGGGTGAACCTGATCGGTGAGCACACCGACTACAACGACGGGTTCGTGTTCCCGTTCGCCATCGACCGGCGCACGGTCGGCGCGCTCGCGCTGCGCGACGACCGGGCGATCCGCGTCACGTCGTCGTTCTCCGACCGCGTCGTCGAGACGTCGCTGTCCGACCTCGGGCCCGGCGGCGAGCGCGGCTGGCAGAACTACCCGCTCGGCGTGGCCTGGGCGCTGGGTCAGCTCGGCGCCGATCTCGACGCCGTTCCGGGCTTCGACCTCTACCTCGACTCCGCCGTTCCGGTGGGCGCGGGCTTGTCGTCGTCGGCCGCCATCGAGTCCGCAGCGGCAGTGGCGCTCAACGACGTGTGGCGGCTCGACCTGGATCTCAAGACGCTCGTCAAGGCCGGGCACATCGCCGAGAACGAGGTGGTCGGCGCACCCACGGGCATCCTCGACCAGTCGGCGTCGTTGCTCGGCCGTGCAGACAGCGGCATCTTCATCGACTGCCGCAGCTTCGAGACCGACGTCATCCCGCTCGGGTTCGACGAGGCGGGGCTCGAGGTGCTCGTGATCGACACCAAGGTGGAACACGAGCACGCTGATGGCGGATATGCCGCGAGACGGGCATCCTGCGAGGCAGGTGCCAGAGAGCTCGGCGTTGAGTCGCTGCGAGAGGTTTCGATCGCGGACCTTCCGCGGGCGCGTGAGGTGCTCGACGGCGAGACGTTCCGTCGCGTGCGGCACGTCGTCACCGAGAACCAGCGCGTGCTCGACACGGTGCGCACGCTGCGGGAGCAGGGCCCGCGGGCGATCGGCGACTTGATGGATGCCTCGCACCGCTCCCTGCGCGACGACTTCGAGGTGTCCGTTCCGCAGCTCGACCTCGCCGTGGAGATCTCGCAGAACTACGGCGCCATCGGCGCCAGGATGACCGGAGGCGGCTTCGGCGGATCCGCGATCGCGCTGGTGCCGCACGAGCTGGTGTCCCAGGTGGAGGCATCCGTCGACGCGGCGTTCGCCGAGCACGGCTACGCCCAGCCCGACCTGTTCGCCGTCGTGCCGTCGGCGGGAGCCTCGCGCGACGAGTAGCTGCGGCGGCGCGTTCGCGACGCCGCAGCAGGCAGGAATGCGCTTGCCACGCGAGAACAGGCACGATCTGCCTGTTCTCGCGCGATCTACCTGTTCTGGGCCGACACAGTGGCTTGCGACCGGCCAGGGCGGGCAGACTGGGGGCATGTCTGCGCATCCGGATGCCCGCCTGACCGCTCTGCCATCGTTGGTTTCGGGGGCCGATCGTCCGCGCCCTGAGGTGGCGGACTCCGCGTGGGCCGCACCGGGCTCCCACCTGATCGGCGCCGTCACCCTGCGGGAGCGTGCGAGCGTTTGGTACAACGCCGTGCTGCGGGCCGACAACGAGCCGATCGTCATCGGTGAGCGGTCGAACATCCAGGACAATTGCTCGTGCCACGTCGACACGGGCTTCCCCCTCACGCTCGGCTCGGGAGTCTCGGTCGGGCACAACGCTGTACTGCACGGCTGCACGATCGAAGACGACGTGCTGATCGGCATGCACGCCACCGTGATGAACGGAGCGGTGATCGGCGCCGGATCGCTCGTCGCCGCGGGGGCGCTGGTCACTGCGGGAACGATCGTGCCGCCGCGGTCGCTCGTGGCCGGCGTGCCCGCGAAGGTGCGGCGTGAGCTGAGCGACGAAGAGGTTGCGGGCATCCGTCACAACGCCGAGGTGTACCTCGAACACCTCGAGTTGCATCGCACTGGAACGCGGATCTGAACGCCTCGGACTCGATCTGCAATCCGACTCCAACTCGGCTCGACCTCCAACTCCACTCCACCCCGACTCGAAGGAGACGGCATGACCAACCTCGCCGCTGTGATGACCGCGCTTGAAACGATCCAGATCCAGGAGAGACCGGAGCCCGAACCGGGCCCGGGGGAGGCGGTGGTTGCGATCCGCGCGGTCGGCGTCTGCGGATCCGATGTCTCGTTCTTCCGCTATGGCCGCATCGGGCCCTATGTGGTCGAAGGCGACTTCATACTCGGCCACGAGGTGTCGGGCGAGGTCGTCGCCGTGGGTCAGGGCGTCACGAGCGTCGTGCCGGGCGATCGCGTGGCGATCGAACCGAGCGTGCCCGATTGGACGTGCGCCCAGTGCCGCGCCGGGCGTTACCACCTGTGCCGGAACCTGCGGTTCCTCGCCACCCCTCCCGTGGATGGCGCCCTCGTGCAGAGGCTCGCCATCGATGCGCGCACGCTGTTCGTCATGCCCGAGTCGATGACGTTCGAGGAAGGGGCGATCGTCGAGCCGCTCTCGGTAGGGCTGTGGGGATGCCAGCGTGCGGGTCTGCGCCCCGGCGACGACGTGCTCGTCACCGGTGCCGGGCCGGTCGGACTGCTTGCGGCCGAAGCGGCACGTGCTCTCGGCGCCCGCACCGTGACGATCACCGACGTGGTCGAGCCACGCCTCGAACTGGCGGCGAAGCACGGGTTCGATACCGAGCTCAGCGGGTCGGGCTCCGGCTCATCGCGCAGCTTCGACGTGCTGCTCGAGTGTTCCGGCGCACCGGGCGTTCTGGCCGACGGTCTGGCCCGGCTCGGCCCTGCCGGCCGGGCAGCCGTGATCGGCATCGCCAAGCAGAACGCGGACCTGCCACTGCACACGCTGAATTGGAACGAGATCACGATCTCGATGGTGAGCCGCTACCAGAACACGTGGCCGCTCGGAATCGCGCTCATCTCATCCGGACGCGTCGACCTGAGCGGCGTGCACACGCACAGCTTCCCGCTCGCACAGACGGCGGACGCACTCGCGATCGGCGCGACCGACCCCACGGCCGTGAAGGCGATCATCTACCCGCAGGATGCCTGAGAGCCGCCCGGCACTGTCCGCGTCACACCGCGATCTGCTGGACATCTGGCTCGGCGATTGGTCGGTCGTCGCCGACCACTCCTGGCCCCTCCAGGAGACGGCTGTGCTCCAGATGCGATCACGCTCCGGAGAGCACATTGTGAAGGCCAGTGAGACGAGCCACCACATCGGCCGGGAGATCGCGGCGCATCGCGACGTGCTGAACGCGCTCCACGATCTGCCTGCGCCGCGCCTGCAGTTCGCAGACATCCAGGCGGGAATCCTGGTCACCGAATACCTTCCAGGACGGCTCCTGCTCGGAACGCCTGAGCAAGAGCACCCGGATTTCTTCGAACAGGCAGGAGCGATTCTCGCCAGGCTGCAGGTTCCCGGGCCGCTTTCCGATGAGTACCTGGACGCGGTGGCGGCACGCACCCTCGACGGGATCGAACGGGCGGAGTGCCTCGTCGACGACCTGTCACGCAGACGGCTCAAGATGAAGCTGCGGAGCCTGTCAAGGCATCCGGTGCGGCTCCACTTCACCCACGGCGATTATCATCCTCGCAACTGGCTCGTGCACGAGGGAAGAATCGCCGTCATCGACTTCGGCCGCGGAGCACAGCGCTCGTGGGTGAGCGATCTCGTGCGGCTTCGCAGCAAGGACTTCCACGACCGACCCGAACTCGAAGCCGCCTTCATGCGCGGCACGGGACGCGAACTCGACGCAGACGACCGTACCGTGCTCGAGTTGGAGACGATGCGCGAGGCGGTCGGTACCGTGGTCTGGTCGCACGGGATCGGCGATGACGACTTCGAGGAGCACGGTCGTGTGATGATCCGCCGGCTGCTCGAGGACGACGCGTAGCCGGTGCGCCGCTACTCCCCCCGCTCGACCTCGACCTCGGTGCCCCCGGTGAGTTCGACCAGCTGCTCATAGGTGAGCGGGAAGACCGTGTGCGGATGCCCCGCCGCGGCCCAGATCTCGGGGTAAGCCTTCAGCGCGGTGTCGACCCACGTGCGCAACGGTGCGGGATGGCCGGTCGGAGCGACTCCCCCGATTACTTGTCCCGTGGCTTCGCGCACCGTCTCGGCGGATGCCCGCTTCAACGTTCCGCCGAGCTCCTCACCCAGGTAGGCGGTGTCGACACGGTGTCCGCCAGAGGTCATCACGAGCACAGGATCGCCGTCGAGCGTGAACACCAGGGAGTTCGCGATGGCGCCCACCTCGGTGCCGATCGACGCAGCGGCGGCCGCCGCTGTCGGGGTGGCTTCGTCGAGCCAGCGCACCTCGCCCTGGATGCCGTGCGCCCGCAGTTCGCGTTCGACCGCTTGCACGGCCGAGTGTGACGTGTCGATGCTCATCGGTCCAGGGTACCGACAGGCGCGAAGCTCCTCAGCGCATCGCCGCGAGCACCGCGTCGACGTCTGTCACGTCGATGAGCGGCGCGTAGAGGGTCATCGCGTCAAGCGCGCGACGGTGGTCGGAGTCGGTGGCGCCCGCACAGGCATCCGCTGCGATCCTGACGTGCACACCGGCGTCGGCCGCAGGCAATGCCGTCGAGATCACGCAGCAGTCGGTGGAGACTCCGGCCAGCACGAGCTCGCGGCTTCCTCCGCTGGCTGCATCGAGTCGAGGGCCCCACTTGCCGAACGTGGTCTCCGTCACGATTGCGTGTGAGGATTCCGGCTCGTCGACCAACCGGTACAGCGGGTCGTCGTCTGGCACGAGAGCCCACGGCCACACCTCGTAGTACGCGCTCCAGGCGCCCTCCGGATGCTCCGGTGCGACGAATCGCGTGTGAACGACGCGGTCCCCGAATGCAGGCAGCAGTCGCCGGATGCCCGCCCTCGCCTCCTCGAAGCGGGGCGTGAACCAGCCGCTCGCCGGGTCGCCGAAGACGTGCTGCATGTCGATGACGACGAGCCAGGGTTCGGCATCCAGACCGGAGCCAGTGCCCGCGCCCCGCGTTCCACTCATTCGCCTGCCTCGGCGTGCAGCCCTCCCGTCGGATCGACGAGCGCAGCATGCTCCTCCGGCAGCGCCTCCTGGCGGCGAACACGGCCGCGACCGAACAGGATGACGCCGAGGTACCCGACCACGAGCGCGACCAGTACGCCGAGGTTCGCACCGCCCCAGATGCCCTTGGTGCCGCCGAGGCCGAACGGGCCGAGCAGGTAGCCCTGCCAGTTCAGCCAGCTCAGGCCGTAGGGATTGATGACCAGGCCCCACCCGAGCGCCGTGCCGATGACGAGCAGGGCGATGGCTAGCCAGTTCCAGCTTCCATAGCGGCCACGGGAGTCGAAGAGGTCGCGGCCCGAATAATTGCGTCGGCGCAGGGTGAGGTCGGCGAGGAAGACACCGCACCAGGCCGCGATCGGCACCCCGAGCGTGATGAGGAATCCCTGGAACGGGCCGATGAAGCTCGGCGCGAAGAACACGATGTACACCGCGCCGGCGATCATGATGATGCCGTCGATGAGAGCGGCAGCAGGGCGCGGGATGCGCAGCCCTGCACTGAGCAAGGCGATTCCTGACGAGTAGATGTCGAGAACGGCACCGCCGATGAGGCCGAGCACAGCGACGATCGCGAACGGAATGAGGAACCACGCCGGCAGGATCGTGGTCAGTGCGCCGATGGGATCCGCTCCGATGGCCGCCGACAGCTTCTGCGACGATCCCGCGAGCATGAGACCGAAGACGAGCAGGATGACCGGCGCAAGCGACGCGCCGAACGTGGTCCACCCCACGACCCCGCCGGACGAGGATGTGCGCGGCAGGTAGCGCGAGTAGTCGGCGGCGGCCTGCACCCAGCCGAGCCCGAATCCGGTCATCATGAACACGAATCCGCCGATGAGCTTGGGCAGATCGCCAGAGGGCAGTTCGGCGAGCTTCGTGAAGTCGATGTGACCGGCCACCAAGACGATGTAGACGATGGTCAGCACGGCGGTCGCGATGGTGATGATCACCTGCAGGCGCATGATCACGTGAAAGCCGAAGACGCCGCCACCGATGACGAGCACCACGACGACGATCAGCGTGATCACCTCGGTGGCCGCACCGCCGGCGCCGCCGAGCTCCTTGAAGACCGTCGTGGTGGCCAGAACGGCGAGCGCCACGAGCACCGTCTCCCAGCCAACGGTGAGCAGCCACGAGATGATCGACGGCACCTTGTTGCCGTGCACGCCGAACGCTGCACGACTCAGCGTCAGGGTCGGGGCCGAGCCGCGCTTGCCTGCGAGGGAGATGAATCCGCAGAACAGGAACGAGACGACGATTCCGAGGATGCCCACGACCGTCGCCTGCCAGAACGAGATGCCGAAGCCGAGCAGGAACGAGCCGTAGCTCACACCCAGCACCGACACGTTGGCCGCGAACCACGGCCAGAACAGGCCGTGCGGACGGCCACGGCGCTCCGCCTCGTCGATGGAGTTCAGCGCGTTCAGCTCGATCGACATCGCACTCGGGCGAGGCGCATCGGGGCCGGACGCGCCGGGGTCGGATCCGTGGGCGCGGTCGTCGAGGGCGGTCATGGCCTGGAATCTAGCGCAGGCACGTCACCAGCGGTAGCGCCCGCTCGGCCGGCTCGCTCGCGCCACCGCTGCTTCCGCTGACACTTCCGTCGAGGAGTGTCGGCGGCATGCGGCACGATCGCAGCATGCAGATACAGCTCGCCATGGTCGTGCTCGAGGTGCGCGACCTGGATGCCTCGATCGCGTTCTACCGCCGCCTCGGTCTCGAGATCCCGGATCCCGCTGGCGATCGGCCCATCGTCATCCACCGCATGCCGAGCGGGGTGAGCCTGCTCCTCACGACCAGCTTCGCCTCGGTCCACGATCCGAACTTCGAACGTCCGTCGGGCGGCTACCAGCAGCTCCTCGAGTTCTACGTCGGCGAGGACGCGCTGGTCGACAGTGTGTGGGCCGAGCTCACCGGCGCCGGCTACCACGGCCGGATGCCGCCCACCAAGACCGCGGGACCCTACGCCGCGATGGTCGACGACCCGGACGGCAACGTGATCCTGCTGACATCCGATGAGGCGGCCAGCCCCGACGCCGGCTGATCAGTCGGTCGCCTCGGTCCACACATCGGCGCGGGTAGCAGCAGCCTTGCTCCGTCGGGCGGCCGCGCCGTGCCACCAGAGCAGTCCGAAGCCGATGAGCGGCAGAAGGATGTCGGTGTACAGAATCGAGCCCGCGTTTCCTTCGGCCGTGTTCCCGGTGGTCGCGATCTGGTAGATGTGTCCGGCGGCCGCACCCCAGAGGAATACCGCAGGACCGACCAGCGCCACGAACTTCACGAGCAGACTGCGCCGCCGCGAGAACGCTATGAAGCCGACCACCGCGAAGCCGAGGCTCGCGAACGCTACCTCGAGTTGGAACGGGCTTTGCGCCCAGCCGATCACCTTCGCCGTGAAATCGCCGAAGACGCTGTGCATAAGGAAGTTGTAGGCGTAGGCCACGCCGACGGACAGCAGCAGGAACTGATCGAGGAACGCTCCGCTCACGAAACCCGGCTCGTGCCGGTGTCGTGAGGCCAGCGAGATGATTCCCGCGGTGATCAAGCCGACGATGAACAGTGTGACTGGCATGTTGCTGAAGATCAGCGTGATCGCAGCCGTCATGAACGCTTGCACGATGCCCCCTTGAGCGCGCCGCCGTCAGCGCACATGGCGGCGGCACTTCAGGCACAGCGTAATCGTCGGCAAAATCCGCCGAACACCCCCAGATCGCGGGGATGCCTATGCGCGCTCCGCGGCCTCCACCACGTTCGTCATGAGCAGGGCGACGGTCATCGGCCCGACCCCACCGGGGTTCGGCGAGAGCCAGCCCGCGACATCTTCCACCCCCGGCGCCACGTCACCGTACACCTTCGACTTGCCGGTCTCGGGGTCGTCCTCGCGGGTCACCCCGACGTCGAGCACGGCCGCGCCGGGCTTGACGTCTTCGGGGCGCACGAGGTGCTTCACTCCCGCTGCCGCCACGATCACATCGGCCTGCCGCAGGTAGAACGGCAAGTCACGGGTACCCGTGTGCGTGAGCGTCACGGTCGCGTTGATCGCCCGCCGGGTGAGCAGCAGGCCGATCGAGCGTCCGATCGTCACGCCGCGCCCGACGACGACGACGTGTTTCCCCTTGAGGTCGTAGTCGTTGCGCAGCAGCAGCTCGATCACGGCGCGCGGCGTGCAAGGCAGGGGCGTCTCAATGGGCGCGTTCACGTTGAGCACGAGCCGGCCGAGGTTGGTCGGGTGCAGGCCATCGGCATCCTTCGCTGGATCGATGCGCTCGAGGATGGCGTCGGTGTCGAGGTGTTTCGGCAGCGGCAGTTGCACGATGTAGCCGTGGCACGCCGGATCCGCATTCAGGCGGTCGACGGCTGCTTCGACATCCTCCTGCGTGGCATCCGCGGGGAGCTCGATCTGGATCGAGTTCATGCCGATCGCCTGCGACTGGCGGTGCTTCATGCCGACGTAGAGCTGCGACCCTGGGTCGGCACCGACGAGAACGGTGGCGATGCCGGGGACGATGCCCCGCTCCTTCAGCGCGGCGACGCGTTCGGCGAGTTCCTGCTTGATGGCGGCGGCGGTGGCCTTGCCATCGAGACGTGTTGCAGTCACCTTGATGTCTCCTCTGCCGTCCGAGCGAGCGCAGCTCGCTCGGCGCTGGCGTCGCGGCGGAGGTCCACCGGACCTTCGCTCCTAGCTCCAGCGCGCAAGCCTCAGCCCTCGATCGAGGACGCGAGTTCGACCTGCTCGACCGGGAATCCGGACGGGCCGAGTCCCGGGTAGAGCGGGAAGGCATCCGTCAGCTTCCGCACGCGGGCACGAAGCGCCGGGATGTCGGCGTCCTGCTTCAACGCCAGCGCGATCACGTCGGCCACGTCGGTGAACTCGGCGTCGCCGAATCCGCGGGTTGCGAGCGCAGGCGTGCCGATGCGCAGGCCGGAGGTCACCATCGGCGGGCGCGGGTCGAACGGCACGGCGTTCTTGTTCACGGTGATGCCGACCTCGTGCAGGCGGTCCTCCGCCTCCTTGCCGGTGAACTCGGACGTGCGCAGGTCGACGAGCACGAGGTGCACGTCGGTGCCGCCGGTGAGCACGTCGACACCCGCCTCCTTGGCATCCGCCGCTGTCAGGCGCTCAGCGAGGATCTGCGCGCCACGTACCGTGCGCTCCTGGCGGTCGCGGAACTCGTCGGTCGCCGCGAGCTTGAACGCCGTGGCCTTCGCGGCGATCACGTGCATGAGCGGGCCGCCCTGCTGGCCGGGGAACACGTTCGAGTTGAGCTTCTTGGCGATGTCGGCGTCGTTGCTCAGGATGAAGCCGGAGCGCGGGCCGCCGATCGTCTTGTGCACGGTCGAGCTGGTGACGTGCGCGTACGGCACGGGAGACGGGTGGATGCCCGCGGCGACGAGGCCGGCGAAGTGCGCCATGTCGACCCAGAGCGTCGCACCCACCTCGTCGGCGATCTCGCGGAACGCGGCGAAGTCGAGGTGCCGCGGATACGCGGACCATCCGGCGATGATGACCTTGGGCTTGTGTTCGAGCGCCTTCTCCCGCACCACGTCCATGTCGACGCGGAACGTCTGCGGGTCCACGCCGTACGAGGCGACGTTGTAGAGCTTGCCGGAGAAGTTGAGCCGCATGCCGTGTGTGAGGTGGCCGCCGTGAGCGAGCTCGAGTCCGAGGATCGTGTCGCCCGGCTGCGCGATCGCGCTCAGCACGGCGGCGTTGGCTGATGCCCCGGAGTGCGGCTGCACGTTCGCGTACTCGGCACCGAACAGCGACTTGGCACGCTCGATGGCGAGGTTCTCGGCGATGTCGACGAACTCGCATCCGCCGTAGTAGCGACGGCCCGGGTAGCCCTCCGCGTACTTGTTCGTGAGCACCGAGCCCTGCGATTCGAGCACCGCGCGCGGCACGAAGTTCTCGCTCGCGATCATCTCGAGGTAGTCGCGCTGGCGACCGAGCTCGAGGTTCAGCACCTCGGCGATCTCGGGGTCGACCTCGGCCAGCGGCGCGTTGAAGGTGGGCGAAACGGTCATGCGGGGCTCCTTGCCTTTCGTGAGGCGGACGTCATCACGTGTCATCGCGTCGGCCCAGGCGCGCGGCCGAATCCGCCTTCGAATCTCGCAAGGTCAGGAGTCGCTCCCCGATGGTGAACCATCCGCGACGGATGCCGGATGCCCGGCCCACGTCGATACGCCAGTTGCGACGTTTCCAGCATACCGTGGCGCTGGGGCTACGCGGCGTCGCGTGCGGCGACGAACGCGGCGACGCATCGCCGCACCTGATCGGGCGTGTGCGCGGCGGAGAGCTGCACGCGGATGCGCGCCTTGCCGACGGGCACGACCGGGTAGCTGAACGCGGTGACGTACACGCCGTGGCGTTGCATCTCGTCGGCGATGCGTGCGGTGAGTGCGGCATCGCCGAACATGACGGGCACGATCGGATGCTCGCCGGGCAGCAGCTCGAACCCCGCTTCGGTCATCAGCGAACGGAACAGCTGCGCGTTCTCGGTCAGTCGCACGCGGGCGGCGTCGGAGTTCTCGATGAGGTCGAGCGCGGCGAGGGTTCCGGCGACGATCGCGGGCGCCAGCGAGTTGGAGAACAGGTACGGCCGGGAGCGCTGGCGCAGCAGGTCGACGATCTCCTTGCGGGCGGAGACATAGCCGCCGGATGCTCCGCCGAGCGCCTTGCCGAACGTTCCGGTACGCACGTCCACACGGTCCTCGACGCCGCAGAGCTCGGGTGTGCCGCGGCCGTGTTCGCCGACGAAGCCGACCGCGTGGGAGTCGTCGACGATGACAAGAGAGTCGTACTTCTCGGCGAGGTCGCAGATGCCTTCGAGCGGGGCGATGTAGCCGTCCATCGAGAACACTCCGTCGGTGACGATGGCGCGGAACCGGGCATCCTGCGACGCCTTCAGCTGCTCCTCGAGGTCGGCGAGATCCCGGTTGCGGTAACGCAGTCGCCTCGCCTTGCACAGCCGGATGCCGTCGATGATCGACGCGTGGTTCAACTCGTCGGAGATGATCACGTCTTCGGCGCCCAGCAGCACCTCGAACAGGCCGCCGTTCGCGTCGAAGCACGACGAGTACAGGATCGTCGCCTCCGTGCCGAGGAACTCCGACACTCGCCGCTCCAGCCGGAGGTGCTGCTCCTGGGTGCCGCAGATGAACCGCACGCTCGCCAGCCCGTAGCCCCATTCCTGCAGGGCCTCGGTGGCGGCATCCACCAGCACGGTGCTGTCGGCGAGACCGAGGTAGTTGTTGGCGCAGAAGTTGAGCACCTCCTGGCCGTCCGCATCGATCTCGGCACTCTGCGGACCGCGGATGCCTCGCTCCCGCTTCGTCAGGCCTGCCGCCTCGATCTCCGCGAGCTCGCTAGCCAGGTGCTCCTTGATCGCTCCATACATGTGCTCCGCTCTCCTTCCGTCACCCGTTCTTACAGCTGCGTCCAGTCCAGGATGACCTTGCCACCGTGGGCGGATGCCGCGGCCTCGAACCCGCGCTCCCACTCGGTGGCGGGCATCCGCTCCGAGATGATCGAGCCGATCGCCTCGCGCAGCACCGAACTGGTCTGCAGCATGGCGCCCATCGCGTTCCAGGTCTCGAACATCTCACGCCCGTAGATTCCCTTGAGCGTGAGCATGTGCGTCACCACGATGCCCCAGTCGATGGCGATGGCGCCGGTCGGCAGACCCAGCATGGCGATGCGGCCGCCGTGGTTCATGTTCTCGATCATCTGCGGCAGCGCGCTCGGTGCACCGCTCATCTCGAAGCCGACGTCGAATCCCTCGCGCATGCGGAGGGCCTCCTGCGCGCTGCGGATCGTGTTCTTCGACACGTCGACCGCGAGATCCGCACCCATCCGGGTCGCCATCGCCAGCCGGTCCGGACTGATATCGGTGGCGACGATGAACCGAGCACCCACATGACGGGCGATCGCGACCGCCATCAGCCCGATCGGCCCGCAACCGGTCACGAGCACATCCTCACCGACCAGCGGGAACGCCAGCGCCGTATGCACGGCGTTGCCCAGCGGATCGAAGATGGCGCCGACATCCGGATCGATCGACTCGTGATGCACCCACACGTTCGTGCCTGGAAGGGTGAGGTACTCGGCGAACGCTCCATCGCGCTGCACGCCGAGGCCCTTGGTACGGATGCACATCTGCCTGCGCCCCGCACGGCAGTTGCGGCACATGCCGCACACGATGTGCCCCTCGCCCGACACCAGGTCGCCGACCTGCACCTCGTGCACGAGCGGCCCCACCTCGACCACCTCACCGAAGAACTCGTGACCCGGGATGAGCGGAGCCGCCACCGCTGACGCCGCCCAGTCATCCCAACGCCGGATGTGCAGATCCGTGCCGCAGATGCCGGTGCGCAGCACGCGGATCTTCACCTCATCCTCCGCCGGCACCGGCTCCGGCCGGTCCACCAGTTCGAGTCCCGGGCCGGCCTGGGCCTTGTAGAGCGCCTTCACGCCGTCGTCCTCCTTCGCACACGTGCGGAACGTCGCACAAACATCCTCTGGTCTATCTCATCGTCGGATGCCCGAGCGTGAGATCGGGTCAGTCACGCACGAGCCGTGCGTTGATCGCCTCGCGCACGCTCAGATAATGCACGGGATCCGCGGGAAAGCGGTCGAAGCGCAGCGTGCCATCCGGGTCGATGAGCTCCGTCACCGCTTCGACCCCGTCGCGCTCGCGCAGGGCTTGCATGGCCCGATGATCGGCCATGGCCTGTGCGAAGACCCGGTACCTGATCGAGGGCAACGGATGCCCGTGCTCGCCCGGATACACGACAAAAGGGTCTCCGCCCGGGAAGGCGCCGCCTGCCGTCGTGTCCCGGAACGGGTCGATGAGCCGCAGCGAGTGCCAGGAGTAATAGAAGTTGAATCCCCAGTGCAGGAAGCCCTGGATTCCGAACCGGAACAGCTGGTGCCCGATCACGCGGTTCCTGGCGGAGGGCAGCGCGAAGAACCGGTTCGCCACGTCGCGATCCTGCGAGACGCAGTAGTACGCCCACAGCTCGTCCGGACGATTGTCGAGGAAAGGCGTGATCGCGTCGGTCGCGACGACCGGAACGGGGACAGCACCGCTCTCGTAGTACGCGAAGTCGCTCAGCGCGTCGACAATGCGGCGTCCCACGAGCAGGTCGGCGACGACGTCCTTCGCGGCGAGATAGTTCGCCAGCTGCTCGTCGCCGTGCGGCTCGTCTGAGATGTGGAAGACGACCCTGTCGATATCGGCGTGTTCGTCGAGCACCTCCAGAAGCTGTGGAAGAAGCTGCTCGAGGAACGTCCGGTACCTCGGATCGGTCGCCGCGACATCCCATCCGAACAGCCGTACGGTCTCGCCGTCGCGGCGTGCGTAGACGGCCGGCGTGAACGCCGCGCCCCACTGGGTGAACAGATGAGCCACCTCGACGCCGCGGATGCCGTGGCGCCGGCAGAGGTCGAGCCACCTCGCGAGCCGCTCGAAGCCGAAACGGAACGTGCCGTCGCCGGTGTCCTCCACGTCGACCAGCTGAACCGGAGTGCGATAGTGGCCGATCCCGGTATCGAGCGGAGGGGCCCACACCGGTGCGAGCAACGAATTGACGCCCATACCCGACGCGGATGCGACGAAACGCTCGAGCAGCTCCCAGTGCTCCTCGCTGAAGACCGGAACGCGGTAATGGTCGGCGATCGCATCCGCGTGCAGCCAGTGGCTGTTCACGATGTCGAGCTCGGGCAGCCGGAGCGGCAGGACCGCAACGGTGACGTCGTCGCGGTACAGCTCCCTGCCCGCGCCGTCGCGTACCACGACGGCGACCGTATGGATGCCCGTCCTCGCCTCATCGTCGGAGGTCATGTCGAACCACACGGCACGCCAACTGCCGAACATCGGCCACAGGTTGCCGTCGTCGAGCGGTGTGAGCAGGTCGGGAAAGAGTCCGGGCGCGTCGCGATCGTACCCGCTGTCGTGTCCGGGGAATGCGGGCAGCACACAGGGCACGAGCTCGACGCGATGGACGGTCACGAGGTCGGCCGATGGTCCCTCGACGGTCAGGTGCAGCGGAGAGGGATCACGGAAGGCCGGGCTCATCGGGGGCCGGTATGCCAGCTGGAACGAGGCGGTCTCGCCCAGAGCGACGCTCAACGGCAACTCGCGCGACCACTGCCGCGGCGCGGCATCCGGGTACACCTTCTCGAGCGAGTCGCACAGCACGAAGCTCCACTCGTGCGGGCGCCCCGTCGTCTCCGCTGTCATCACTTCAGCCCGCTGCGGCCGATGCCCGCCACCACTCGCTTCTGCAGCACGACGAACAGGATGAGGATCGGCAGCATCGCCATGAGGCTCGCCGCCATCAGCACCGGGTAGTTGTTCGTGTGAACCCCCTGCAGGTTCGCGAGTCCGACGCTCAGCGGTGCGGTCCCGGCGCTCGAGGTGACGATCAGCGGCCACATCAGGTCGTTCCACGACCACAGCACCGTGATGATCCCGAGTGCCCAGAGCCCGTTCGACGCGAGCGGCAGCATGATGTTCCAGAAGATGCGGAACGAGCTCGCGCCGTCGATGCGCGCGGCATCCTCCAGCTCCTGCGGCAGCCCCATGAAGAACTGCCGCATCAGGAACGTGCCGAACGCGCTGAACACGCCGGGCGCCGCGATGCCGATCACGGTGTTGAGCCAACCCAGGCCCTGGATGATCTGATACTGCGGGATCAGGTAGATCTGCGCCGGCACCATGATGATCGACAGGATGATGCCGAGGATGATCCCCTTGGCCGAGAACCGCATGCGCGCGAACGCGTACCCGGCGATCGAGCACAGCAAGAGCTGGCCGACGAGGCGGACACCCGTGATCGCGACCGTGATCCAGAGCTCCTGTCCGAACGGCATCTGCGCGAAGACGTCAGTGTAGTTGTGCCATTGGAACACGCCGGGCCAGAAGGTGGGCGGCGCGCTCTCGACCTGCTGGCTCGTCGACAGCGACATGACCACCTGATAGATCAGCGGTGAGACCATGACGATGCCGCCGATCAGCAGCACCGTGTGGGCGCCCCAGTTCGACTGCGTGCGCCCGCGACCTCTCATGACCTCTCGCTGGCGCGTCGAGTCGCCGGTGACCACAGCGACCGTCGTGAGGTTCTCAGACATAGTTGACCCACCTTCGCTGCAGCCGGAACTGCACAGCTGTCAGCACCGCGATGATCGCGAGGATCAGGATGCCGATGGCGCAGGCGTACCCCTGGTTGTTCTGGATGAACGCCTCGTTGTAGAAGATGTAGACGATGCTCTGCGTCTGCGGCATCGCGAGGTTGGCCTTGCCGAGCATGACGTACAGCAGGTCGAACAGCTGAAAGCCGTTCACCACCGTCATGATCATCACGAAGAAGATGCTCGGGGTGAGCAGCGGCACCGTGATACTGCGGAACTGCCGGAACCGCGAGGCCCCGTCCACCTGGGCTGCCTCGTAGAGCTCCTGCGGAATCTCCCGCAGGCCGGCACTGATGATGATGAGGTTGAACCCCAGAGACATCCAAAGACCGACGATCGCGACGGCGACGAGTGCGAAACCCGGCGTAGCCAGCCAATACGGGCCCTTGATGCCCACCAGGGAGAGAAGCCAGTTGATGGGGCCGAAGTCGCCGTTGAAGATCAGCCGCCACACGATTCCCACCGCCGCCGGCATTGTCACGTAGGGGATGAAGTAGAGAGTGCGGTAGAGCGTGCGGAACCGCATCCCGGGCCGCTCGATGAGCGAGGCGAGTCCGATCGCGATCGGGATGCCGAGCAGCACGATCACCGTGTAGATCGCCGTGTTGAGGATGGAGCGCGGGATCTGCGGATCCGTGAACAACTGCGCATAGTTCGCCAGGCCGGTGAACGTCGAGCCTCCGAAGACGCCCACGGTGGTGAAGCTCAGGTAGAAGGTCTTGACGATCGGCCAGAGGTAGAACACGGCGACGCCGAAGAGCGTCGGCACGATGAAGATCCACGGCCACGGCCCGTCGGGCAGCAGCCGGCGGAGCCCGGCCGACGATCTCGCCGACCCGGTCCTCGCCGCCTCCGCCGTGACCTCAGCGGTTGAGGTGCTCATCGCGTCATTCCTTCGCGAGGGCCGCGTTCATCTTGTCTGCCAACTGCTTCGCCGCCGTCGCCACCGGCGTCTGCCCGGCGAATGCGGCCGGCAGGATGTCCGTCTCGAACTGGTTCCACGCCGAGGTGTTCTTCGAGATCGGGTACGGCGACGCGACCTTCGCCTCATCGAGGAAGAGCTGCAGCTCGAGCCCCGGGATCGACTTCGCCCACACGGTCTGGCTGCCGTTGAACGCGGGGATGACGACGCCCGCTTCCGCCTGTACGAGAGCGGCATCCTTCGTGCCGAGGTATGCGACGAAGGCGCGTGCGGCATCCGGTTGCTTGGTCGTCGCGGAGATGACATTGCCGAGACCGTGGATGACGCACTGGTTGCTCTTCGGCCCCTTGGAGAGCTCGACGACGCCGAGGTTGTCGCCGAACGCCTGGTGATAGGGCGCGGTCTCCCAGTCGCCATCCATCACCATCGCGAGCTTGCCCGAGGTGAACCAGTCGTTCGCGAGCGTGGTCGTCAACTGCTGCATCGAGGGAGAGATGCCCGCCTCGATGAGGTCGGCCCAGAACTGCAGCCCCTTGATCGAGCCGGGCAGGTCGTAGCCGGACTTCTTGTGGTCGGGCGAGATGATGTATCCGCCCGCCTGAAGCATGGTGTTGTACCAGGAGGTCTGGCCCCCGGTCAGGTCGCCCGCAAAGCCGAAGACGCTCTTGTTGAAATGGTCGGAGACCTTCTTGCCGTTGGTCTTGATGTCGTCCCACGTCCACGATGACGTCGGCTCCGGCACTCCCGCCTTGGCGAGCAGGTCCTTATTGTAGTACAGACCGATCGTGTCGAAGTCCTTCGGCACGCCCCAGAACTTGCCGCCCGCCGTGTACAGGTCGACGAGCGCCTTGGGGTAGTTGGTCTTCTTCACCGCCCCGGCGGTGACCAGATCATCGAGCGGCAGCAACTGGTTGTTCAGCGCGAAGAGCTGGATGTGCGGGCCGTTCATCCAGAAGACGTCCGGCAGGTTCTTGCCCTGCGCGAGCGTGGTCATCTTGGTCCAGTACGCGCCGCCCGTCGACGGCGTGAGTTGGATGTTGACCTTGATGTTCGGATAGATCTTGTTGAAGCCGGCGATGATCTTCTCCATCGCCGGCTGTTGGTTGACGTCCCAGATGGCGTAGCTGATGGTCGCCTTGAGGTCTTTCGACGGCGCCTTGTACGCACCGGACTGGGATCCTGTTCCCCCTTGGCTCGAGCTGCAGCCCGCGAGGGTGGCGCCCAGCCCGAGGCTGACGCCTCCGAGTGCCGCCAAGGAGAGGAAGGAACGACGGTCCATGATCGTTTCTCTTTCTTCGGTGTGGAGGGGACGGGCGTCAGGCGACGCCTCGACGTTGTTGGTGGCCCGCGAAGTAGTCGAGAAGGTCGGGTTGCAGGCCGGGCACGCGGCGCGGCACGGATCCGTCGCGGAGCGACTCCGTCGCCGCTACACCCGTGGCCACGGCGTTGCGCGCCGCGACGGGTGAGGTGTCGGTCGCGCCACCGTGGGCGACGAAGCGGACGAACTCGGCGACGGTGAGCGCGTCTGCTCCGTTGTGACCGCCCTCGCCCTCCGGTATCGGGTAGGACTGGTCGCCGGATTCGTTGTACGACGTGCGCCTGTTCCACACGCGCACAGTCCCGCCTGCGGAGTCGCCGTAGTTCTCCAGCCGCCCCTCGGTTCCGATGACCGAGTAGTTTCGCCAGTAGTCCGGGGTGAAGTGGCACTGCTCATAGCTGGCCAGCACGCCGTTGTCGAGCCGCATGGAGACCATCGAGATGTCTTCGACGTCGATGACGGGGTTGAGCTCGGTCTGCGCGGCCGGCGGCCAGTTGTCATAGGAGAACCAGTCCCCCATGACCCGTCCGGAGTTGTCGGCACGGTCGGTGACATCGCCGTAGACCGCGAGGTCGCCCATGCCTGTGACGTCGACGCTGTAGCCGCCGGCAAGCCAGTGGATGACGTCGATGTCGTGCGCGCCCTTCTGCAGCAGAAGACCAGTGGTCTTGGACCGCTCGGCGTGCCAGTCCTTGAAGTAGTAATCGCCACCGTTGCCCACGAAGTGCCTGCACCAGACGGCCTTGACCTGGCCGATCGCGTCGTCCTCGATGAGGCTGCGCATGAGGCGAACGACCGGCATGTGCCGCATGTTGTGGCCCACGTAGAGCTTGGAGCCGGACTCGTATGCGGCCTGCAGCACGTCGTCTGCGCCATCTATCGTGATGGCGAGCGGCTTCTCGAGGTAGACGGCAACGCCGGCCCGCAGCAGCTGCGCGGCGATCTCGGCGTGTGTGAAGTCGGGTGTCGTAACGAATGCGGCGTCGATCCCCTGCTCGATGAGAGCGCCGGCATCGGAGACCACCGCCGCCTCGTCGAAGATCTCGGCGGCACGAGCGCGTCCCTGCGGCGTGGTGTCGGCGACCGCAACGATCTGCGCCGGTACCGAGGAAGCCGTGACGGCCGGATCGATGGCGTTCAGCGCCAACTTGCAGCGTGCCCCTGCACCGACGACGCCGATCCTCATTCCGTCACCAACCGACATGCGTCGCTCCATTCACTTCGCCGTGCATCGTGCTGGGTCATTTGAGCACAATAAACATGACGCTGCAAGACGGAAGTTGCGCTTTTGTTGCCGATTTGTTTCATAATCGCTCAACTTCGGCCGGGATATGCGGCACGGACACGCGCCCCGCCGTGGTTCTGCAGCCTCGCCCGTACGATGACAACGTGGCGGCCAGGCGCACTGATGCGTGAGAAGCGCCGGGATTCCGGGCCCACCCGGGGATGGGATGCTTGTGAAACGCACCGAGCGTCTGCGGGCCGTTCTCGACCTGCTTGCCGAGAGCGGCAGCATCGAGATCGACGAGATAGTCGATCGCCTCGGTGTCTCGACGGCGACCGCGCGACGTGATCTCGACGCGCTCGCCGCCGAGCAGTTGCTCACCCGCACGCGTGGCGGTGCAACGGCGCAGTCGGTCGCCTACGACCTTCCGTTGCGGTACAAGCGAGAGCAGAACGCCAAACAGAAGCAGGCGATCGCAAGGGCGGCGAGCGGGCTGGTGCCCGTCGGATCGGTCGTGGGTCTCACCGGAGGGACCACAAGCACCGCGGTGGCCGGCGCGCTCGCAACCCGAGCGGATATCGCACAGCCATCGGCGAAGCATGGGCTGACGGTAGTCACCAATGCAGTGAACATCGCGGCCGAGCTTGTGATGCGACCGCAGATCCGGACCGTCGTGACCGGCGGCGTCGTACAGCCGCGCTCCTACGAGCTCGTCGGCCCTTACAGCGACGAGGTACTCGGGCAGATCACCTTGGACTTCGCCTTCATCGGCGTGAATGGCATCGATCCGTCGTTCGGCGCGACGGTGCACGACGAGCGCGAAGCCGCCATCAATGCGCTTATGGCCAGACGTGCCGGGCGCGCGGTGCTCATCGCGGACTCGAGCAAGGTCGGCAGGCGCGCGTTCGCCACGGTGGCATCGCTCGAATCGTTCGAGATCCTCATCACCGACGACGGCATCACGGATCGTCAGCGTTCGGCGTTCGAGGGAGCCGGCATTCGGGTCATCGTGGCATGACGAGCGATTGCAACTGCATTTTTGACACCGGTTGTGATCATGAACGATCATTGAATGCATGACCGATGACAACACTCGAGTGCCCGGCGCCGACCTCGAAGCCGAGCTGACGTCGCAGCCAGATGCCTGGGAGCGCGCCGTCTCGCTCGCCCCCGAACGCGCGCTGCTTCCCTCCGACGGCCAGCGCATCGCCGTCGTGGGCTGCGGCACTTCGTGGTTCATGGCGCAGTCGTACGCGAGCGCGCGTGAGCGGAGCGGGCACGGCGAGACCGACGCCTTCGCGGCATCCGAGGCTCTCATCGAGCGCGACTACGACGCGATCGTGGCGATCACGAGGTCGGGGACGACCACCGAGGTGCTCGAGCTGCTCCAGCATGTACGGTCTCGTGGCGCACGCGCTCGCACCGTCGCGGTCATCGGCGACCCGAACACGCCGATCGTCGATCTTGCCGACGACGTGATCGCCCTGCCCTTCGCCGACGAGCGCTCGGTCGTGCAGACACGGTTCGCGACGAGTGCGCTCGCCTTGCTGCGGGCATCCGTCAGAGAAGACCTGACGCCGGTCATCGCCCAGGCTCGGGCTGTGCTCGATGAGCCCCTCGACGACGAGCTCGTCGACGCCGGCCAGTACACGTTCCTGGGCAGCGAGTTCAGCGTGGGCATCGCCCACGAGGCAGCGCTGAAGCTGCGCGAGTCGTCGCAGTCGTGGACGGAGTCGTACCTGGCCAAGGAGTACCGGCACGGCCCGATCGCCATCGCGGCGCCCGGCCGGGTGACGTGGGCGTTCGGTGAGCTCCCGGAAGGCATCGCGGCCGACACGGCGGCAACGGGTGCACGCTTCGAGCATCGCGACATCGACGCGATGGCCGACCTGGTGCGGCTGCACCGCGTCGCGCTCGAGCGCGCACGGCGCAAGGGACTCGACCCTGACCAGCCGCGCCACCTGACGAGATCCGTCATCCTGGATCCACGATGACCGCTCCCACGTCGGCAGGCCCGGGCGCCGCAGTGCTCGCGTTCGACGTGGGCGGCACGGACATGAAGGCGGCACTGCTCGACGAGCAGGGCCGGATGCTCCAGAGCAGGCGGGTGCCGACCCCGCTCGACGGAGTGCGCACCGGCGAGCGCGTCGTCGACGAGGTCGCCAGGCTGGCGGAAGAGCTGACGAGCGCGCATCCCGGCGTGCGGCCCACCGCGGCCGGACTGCTCGTTCCCGGTCACGTCGACGACGTGCGCGGCATCGGCGTGTTCGCCGAGAATCTCGGCTGGCACGAGTTCCCCTTCCGGGAACGCGCGCAGGCTGCCCTCGGCATGCCCGTCGGCTTCGGACACGACGTGCGCGGAGCGGGCGAGGCGGAGCACCGCATGGGCGCGGCCCGCGGCTTCGACGACGTCGTCGTCGTGACCATCGGAACGGGCATCGCGGCCGCCGTCTTCGTCGACGGCCGGCTGTACACCGGAGGGGGCCTGGCCGGGGAGATCGGTCACGATCGCGTGGCGGAGGGGCCGATCTGCGCGTGCGGGGGTCGCGGATGCCTCGAGGCCGTCGCCTCCGCCGCCGCCATCGCGCGCCGCTACACTCTGCGCACCGGTCGTGCGGTCGCGGGGGCCAAAGAGGTGCTCGAGCTCATGCGCGCGGGCGACGCCAACGCCGCAGCCGACTGGGCCACCGCACTAGATGCCCTGGCGCTCGGCTTCTCGCACGTCGTCGCCCTGCTCGCACCCCAGGCGATCGTGATCGGCGGAGGGCTGTCCGAAGCGGGAGAAGAGCTGCTGCAGCCGCTTCGCGAGCGGCTGGACGACATCCTCACGTTCCATCGCCGGCCGCAGCTCATCAAGGCGAGCATCGGCGCCGACGCCGGGCTGTTCGGCTCCGCACTGGCAGCGCGCGATGCGCTCGCGGCGGCCCAGTCGACCGAAGACGTGCAAACAGCCGACCAAGGAGAGACATGGCGCTGACCCCGACGGCGAACCTGATCGCGGATGCCGCTGCTCGCCGCACCGGCATCGGCGCGTTCAACGTGATCCACCTGGAGACGGCGGAGGCGCTGGTCGCCGCCGCCGAGCGGTCGGGGCTGGGCGTCATCCTGCAGATCTCGGAGAACTGCGTCAGCTACCACGGCGGCCTGGAGCCCATCGCGGTCGCGAGCCTTGCGCTCGCCCGCGACTCGGCGGCGCCCGTTGCTGTGCACCTCGACCATGCAGAGGATGAGCAGCTCGCGCGCCGCGCTATCGACCTCGGTTTCGGATCGGTCATGTTCGATGCGTCGCGACGCGACTACACGCAGAACGTCGACGCCACGGCCCGGATCGTGGCGTACGCGCACGACAACGGCGTAATGGTCGAGGCGGAGCTCGGCGAGGTCGGCGGCAAAGACGGCGCCCATGCGCCCGGCGTGCGCACCGATCCCGATGAGGCGCGTTCGTTCGTGGCCGAGACCGGCGTGGACGCCCTCGCCGTGGCCGTGGGCTCCTCCCACGCGATGACGGCACGGGAGGCGTCCCTCGATCTCGACCTAATCGCACGGTTGCACGCCACGCTCGACGTGCCCCTCGTGCTGCACGGTTCGTCGGGCGTGCCCGACCCCGTGATCGTCGCCGCCATCCGCGCCGGCATGACGAAGATCAACGTCTCCACTCACCTGAACGGGTTCTTCACTCGGGCCGTGCGCGATTACCTCGCGGAGAATCCGTCAGTGGTCGACTCCCGCAAGTACGTGAGTGCGGGGCGCGCCGCGCTCAGCACGGAAGCCGAGCGGATGCTCCGCCTCTTCGCGAGCGCCGGCACAGCATCCGACGGCGCCGCGTCATCGGAAGAGAGCGTCGCGTCATCGGAAGAGCCCGCCGCGTCGGCGGACGCAGCCGAAGGAGCCACGTCGTGAACCGCACCGCACGCCTTCGCGCCGTGCTCGACCTGCTCGCCGAGACCGGGCAGATCGAGGTGGACGATATCGTGGAGCGCCTCGGCGTCTCCCCCGCCACCGCGCGCCGGGACCTCGACGCGCTCGCATCGCAGCAATTGCTCAGCCGCACCAGGGGCGGCGCCACCGGACAGTCCGTCGCCTACGACCTTCCGCTGCGGTACAAGCGCGAGCAGCACGCCGAGCAGAAGCAGGCGATCGCCCAGGCCGCGAGCTCGCTGGTGCCCCGCGGCGCCGTTGTCGGCCTCTGCGGCGGTACGACGAGCACGGCCGTCGCCAGCGCTCTCGCCGCGCGGCCCGATGTGGCGGAGCCGTCGTCGCGGCCTACGCTCACGGTGGTCACGAACGCCATCAACATCGCGGCGCAGCTCGTCATGCGCCCGCAGATCAAGGTGGTGATGACCGGCGGCGTCGTACAGGCGAGGTCGTACGAGCTCGTCGGGCCATACACCGACTCGGTGCTCGGGCAGATCGCGCTGGACTTCGCGTTCATCGGCGTGAACGGCGTCGACCCGGCGCTCGGGCCCACCGTGCACGACGAGCACGAGGCCGCCGTCAACGCGCTGATGGCCGATCGTGCGGAACGAGCCGTGCTCGTTGCCGACTCGAGCAAGATCGGGCGCCGCGCGTTCGCATCCGTCGGCAAGCCTGGCGCGTTCGACACCTTCATCACCGACGACGGCATCACCACGAAGCAGCTGAACGACTTCAAGGATGCCGGGATGCGCGTCATCGTCGCGTAGCAGGCATCCGTCGGCGAGGGCATCCACGTGCGAGGGTCGCTGCCGCACGGCGGCGCCGCTGCATGCCAGAGTGGTGCCGATGACAGCGAGCGCACCTGGCCTGTTACGCCCGGCGACGGGCGACGTCGCCCACCGCGTCACGTATGTCGAGCTGTTCTTCGACCTCGTGTTCGTGTTCGCGGTCACGCAGCTCTCGCACATCCTGATCGAGCACCAGGATCCGCTCGCCCTTCTGCACACCGTCATGCTCGCCATGGTCGTGTGGTTCGCCTGGGTGTACACGACCTGGGCGATGAGCTGGCTCAACCCCGAGCGGTGGCCCGTCGCGGCGCTGCTGTTCGTGATGATGCTGCTCGGCATGCTCGTGGCCGTCGCGATTCCGGATGCCTTCGGCGACCGAGCGCTGCTCTTCGCCATCGCGCTCACCGCGTTCGGGCTCGCCCGAAGCGTCTTCACCATCGCCGCGTTCTTCCCGACCAGCAGGCCGCACGCGATGAACTTCGTGCGCATCACGTGCTGGCACGCCGGGGTGGGCATCCTTTGGATCGCCGGTGCACTTGTGCCGTCGGATGCGCGGCTGTGGGTGTGGATCGTCGCGCTCGTGCTCGAGTACGCGGGGCCGAGGCTGCACTTCTGGGTTCCGGCTCTCGGCTCCTCCGATAACGCCACCTGGAACGTCTCCGGCGAGCACATGTCGGAGCGCGTCAGCCTCTTCCTCATCATCGCGCTCGGCGAGTCGATCATCGACACGGGGGTCAGCTTCGCCGAGGGCGGCATCGACTGGGCGCGCGGCGACGCGTTCCTCGCCGCGTTCGCCGGCACGGTGCTGCTGTTCCTGCTCTATTTCCGGCACAACCAGCGCGGCGGGAGCGAATACATCTCGAGGGCGAATGACCGGGGCATGATCGCGCAGACCGCGTTCACCTACATTCCGGTGCTGCTCGTGTTCGGCATCGTCGCATCCGCCGTCGCGGACGCGCTCATCCTCGGCGATTCGACCGCCGAGAGCGGTGCGTGGGTCGCCGGGCTGCTCTGCGGCGGCACGGCCTTGTATGCGCTCGGGAACGCGTTCTTTCGCCGCGCCACCGGCGGACCGTGGATGCCCGTGCACATCGTGGGCGGGCTCGTTCTGCTCGTGCTGTTCCCGCTGCACACGATCGTTCCGCTTGTGGCGCTGAGCTGGACCGTCAACCTCGTGCTGCTGGCGCTCGTGCTCAGCGACGGACGCACGCGCGCGGCATCCGCTGATCGCGAGGCACCCGGGCACGCGTAACTGCGTGAAGGTCAGCACCGACCGGCGACGGACGATGGGGCGGTGCCGGCGGGATTCGCCTCGCCGGCACCACCCCGGCGCCGCGTGCTCTGAGCCCCCACAGGCGCACGCGGCTTCCTGACCGTATTCGGGTCGCAGCCAGGGCCGTCGCATCGACGCCGAATGTGATGCGACGGTGGTCCGTCTCACTGGAAGAAGACGCGGCGGTCCCCCGATCATGACGCGAGTTCGGAGAAGAACTTCCCACGCGTCCGGCGGCCGCGGCCGGTGCGCGCGGGGGTACCGTACGAGGCGCGGGCGAAACGTGCCGCCGCAGGTCTGTACGCTGTGGCGACGGCGAAGCGAAGGAGCGGTTCATGGCGGACTGGGCGCTGGTCTTCGACTTGCTCGGCACGTTCTTCTTCGCCATCTCCGGGTCGCTGCTGGCCGCCAGACGCGGCTTCGACATCGTGGGTTCGCTACTGCTGGGGTCGCTGACGGGCTTGGGCGGAGGCGTCATCCGCGACCTGGTGATCGGGGTGACGCCCACCGCGTTCGCCCAGCCGATCTACCTGGCCCCTCCGCTGGCCGCGATGATCCTGGTGTTCGCGATGGTGCACGGCGTCGAGCGTTTTCCCCGCACGCTGCTGATCTTCGACGCCGGAGGCCTCGCGTTGTTCTGCACGACGGGCACGGTGAAAGCGCTGCACGCGGGCCTCAACCCGGTGGCGGCCGCCGCACTCGGCGTGACCACCGCCGTCGGCGGGGGCCTGCTGCGGGATGTCGTCGCCAACCGGGTGCCTCAGCTCTTCAACCCGCACGACATCTATGCAGTGCCCGCGATGCTGGGCGCGGCGCTGATCGCCGTGCTCTGGCAGGTGCACTGGTACAACGCAGGCATATCCGTCGCCGTAGCGGCGATCGTCTTCGCATTGCGCGTTCTCTCGTTGCGCTTCCACTGGCACATCCCGCGTGCCGTCGCAGACCGGCGGTACCGGCCGCCGGAGCAGTCGTCGTAGTGCGGGGATTCCCCGTGGCGCAGACTGAACGCGACAACGATCGCCGAGGAGTACGGGAGGCATCGAGATGAACGGGACGCAAAGCATCCTGGCGGGCTATGAGGCGGTACGCGCGGATCAGGAGGCCTTCTACCGGGACCTGCACGAGCATCCCGAGCTGTCTCACCAGGAGACCCGCACGGCGGCGAAGGTCGCAGAGGGATTGCGCTCGTGGGGATTCGAGGTGGTCGATGGCGTCGGCGGCACCGGCGTCGTCGGCATTCTGAAGAGCGCAGCGGGCCCGACCGTGCTGCTGCGTGCCGACATGGACGCCCTTCCGGTGAAGGAGGACACCGGTGCCGAGTACGCGAGTACGGCGACCGCCGCGGATGCCGCGGGCGAGCTCGTGCCCGTGATGCATGCGTGCGGCCATGACGTGCACGTCGCCTGCCTCATGGCAGCGGCTCAACTGCTAGCCGCGCAGAAGAATCTCTGGCACGGCACCCTGGTCGCCCTCTTCCAACCCGCCGAAGAGACCGGCGACGGAGCGCGCGGAATGGTCGATGACGGCCTGTTCGACCGCATCCCGCGCCCCGACGTGGCGCTCGCCCAGCATGTGCTGCCCGGTCCGTCAGGACACGTGGGAGTGCGTAAGGGTGCCGTGCTGTCCACGGCGCAGAGCCTGCGCGTCACCGTCTACGGCCGCGGCGGCCACGGCTCGATGCCGCAGAACACGATCGACCCCGTGGTTCTGGCGGCAATGATCGTCGTACGCCTGCAGGTGGTCGTCTCCCGCGAGACGGCACCCACCGACCCGGCCGTGGTCACGGTCGGAAGCCTTCGCGCCGGCACGAAGAGCAACATCATTCCCGACACCGCCGTGCTCGAGTTGAATGTGCGCGCCTACTCGGACGACACGATGGCGCGTCTGCTGGAGAGCATCCAGCGCATTGTGACAGCGGAATGCGAGGCGAGCGGATGCCCTCGCGAGCCGCTGATCGAGCGCTTCGGCGCCTTCCCCCTCACGCAGAACGACCCGGCGACGACCGACCGTGTCGCTGACGCCTTCCGTGCCTGCTTCGGCGACGCCGCCGGCACACTGGATCAGCAGACCGCCAGTGAGGACTTCAGCGACCTGCCGAACGCGCTCGGTATCCCCTATTCCTACTGGGGCATCGGCGGTATCGACGAGACGGAGTGGGATGCCGCGGTATCGGCCGGGAGAGTGCTCGAGGACATCCCGGTCAACCACTCGCCGATGTTCCTGCCCGTCATGCAACCCACGCTGAAGACCGGCACCTGCGCGCTCATCGCTGCCACCATGGCCTACCTCGGCGACGGCGGCGAGGTCTGACCCGGGCCCATCGAAGGCGGCCCTCGCCCGGTCGGATCACGCCTCCCTGAATCGGCACAGCGGCCGCGTCGGAGCCGCGCCGCGCTCGTGACGCGAATTGCGTATACAGGTCAGTCAACGGAGAATCGAGAGACCCGAACGGTGGCGCCTGCGCCATCGACGATCCTCAAGAGACCGTACCGGCGCCGTGAGGCGTGAAAGGCGACAGGCGACCTGGATGTCAGCGCATCACTCACCGCGCAGACTCGAGCGTGCAGGCGACGCCGAACTGGTACGCCTGACCCGCAAGGGCGACACGGACGCCTACGCGACGCTCTTCCGCAGGCACGCGTCGGCGGCGGCATCCGTCGCCCGTTCCGTCACGAGCAGCTACGAGCCGGACGATCTCGTCTCGGAGGCGTACGCGCGCATCCTGCAGGCTCTGAAGGCGGGCAACGGGCCGACGAACGCGTTCCGCCCGTATCTCTTCACGACGGTGCGGAACATCGCCGCCTCGTGGGGGCGCGCGGGTAAGGATGCCCTGCCGCTGGAGCCCGAGGAGCTCGACACGCTCGCGGTGCAGGAGGATCACTCGCTGGTCGTCCTCGATCGCTCGCTGACGGCGCAGGCGTTCCGTTCGCTGCCGCCTCGCTGGCAGGAGGCGCTCTGGTACAGCGAGGTCGAGGGCATGCAACCGGCCGAGCTCGCGCCCATCGTCGGACTCAGCGCGCAGGCCGCCGCCGCCCTCTGCTACCGGGCGCGCGAGGGGCTGCGGCAGGCGTGGATCCGTGCGCACCTGACGTCAGCCGATCTCGAGCCGGAGTGCGCCTGGACCATCGAGCACCTTGCTGCGCACTCGCGCGGACGGCTCGGAAAACGCGACAACGCCCGGGTGGATGCGCACCTGCAGACGTGCGAGCTGTGCACGATGGCGGCCGCCGAAGCCGAGGAGGCCGGCTCGCGGCTCGCGCTGGTGCTGCTTCCGCTGATCCTCGGCACGGGAGCGGCTACGGTCTACGCCGCCACGCTCAAGACCGGCGTCGCGGTCGGATCCGTCACCGGCGCTGCAGTCGTGGGAACGGGTGCCGCGTCCGGAGGCAGCGCGGGATCCTCCGCCGGCATCGGCGGATTCTTCAGCGGCGCGACGGGCGTGATCGTGGGTACGGCGGCATCCGTCGTGGTCGTCGGCGCGGCCGTGGCCGGCGTGCTCATCGCGACGTCACCGGGAAACGGAACGGATGCCTCGCCCGCGGTCGTCGCGCACGGGCCCTGGTCGTCACAGTCCGGTTCGTCGTCGAGCGCTCCTTCGAGCAACGCCTCGAGTCCGCCCGCCTCCCCGGCGCCGTCTCCCTCTGATGTTCCTGCGCCCGCGGACCCGTCGCCGTTGGATTCCTCGCCTTCGGGCACGGCCGACGCATCTTCCGTCCCGAGCACGCCGGTAGCGCCGACCGGGCCTACGACCCCGGTCGGGCCGAGCCAGCCGGCGCCGCCGGCGGCGCCGACGATCGGCACGGTCGACACGGGCGGCAATCTTTACTACCCGCTCGTCTCCGGCACGGCGACACCGGGCGCGACGGTGACGGTCACTGCAGGCGGAACGCCTACCAGCGTCACCGCCGACTCGTCGGGCAACTGGAAGGCGCAGGTGTCCGCTCCAACCACGACCTCGAACGCACCTGCAGCGTTCAGGTCCGGCCGAGCCCCGGCGAACGCGATCATGGCGTCGCTTGCGCAGCCGCTCGCCGCCGCGACTCCTACTCCCTCACCGTCGCCTTCCCCCGGTGATGCACCGACCACGACGTCCTCTCCCTCCGGTGTCTCGGGCGAAATCACGGTGACCCAGTCCGTCGGAGGTGTGACCTCACCCAGCGCGTCCGCGCGCTTTTCACTGACCGGGCCCGAGCTGCTCGTCGACAGCGTGTTCGGTGGGTGCTTCATTGATCTGGAGGTGCACGGCCAGGCGGGTGCTCAGGTCGAGGTCTTCATCGACGGCGAATCGGAGGGGTTCGTCACGCTCGACTCGAAGGGCGAGTGGTCAGCACCGGTCTGGGACCTGTCGGAGCGGTTGTTCCTCTCCTCCGGCACCCACCAGATCGCGGTGCGGTATGCCGACGGCTCAGGCCGCTTCGGTCCCAGCACGCACGTCAGCGTCGACGTCGGTACGGACAGCACCGCCTGACACCGACCGCACCCGACTCGCCACCACGAGCATGACCACCGAGATCACCAGCACGATCAAGGCCGCCCACGGCACCGCCCCGATCCCCCACACCGCGTAGATCGCGCCCCCGACGACGGCGCCGCCGCCGATCCCCACATTGAACGCGGTCGTATACAGAGCGCTCGCCGTGTCGCGGAATCGCGCCGACGCTGCCTGCAGCAACCTGGTCTGCAGAAGCGGTGGCAGGCATCCGAACGCGAGTGTCCACAGCGCGAACGCCCCGAGCGCCACAGGCGTGACACCGGGAACCACGGCGAGAACCGCCACACCAATGGTCGTGAGCGTCAGCGCCACGGCGATGGTGCGCCCCGGATGACGGCCCAGCCACACACCGACCAGCACGGTCGCGACGGCGCCCATCATGCCGCCCACGAAGAGCAGCGGACCGACGGCTCCGATGCCGAGACCCATGGCATCGGACACGAACGGTGCGACGTAGGCGTTCAGGGTCATGCTGCCGAGCACGATGGTTCCGGTAAGAACGCAGATGACGATCACGGGCCGGATGCTCGCATCGCGTTCCCGCCCACGTCGCTTCGTGCGCGCTACCGCCGCGACCGGCGCCGTCACCGTCGACACTCCGCCGGTGAGCGTCGGGATGCCCGCCGTCGCGGTTCCGACGGCCGGCACGCTCGCCCGCGGCAGCATGGTGCCGACCACGAGCGAGCCGACGACGAGCAGGCATCCGACCACCGCGAACGCGACGCGCCATCCGGCCGCGTGCCCGAGGACCGTCGCCAGCGGGGATCCGAGGATGAGCGCGAGCGAGACACCTCCCGACGTGATCGAGACGGCCCTCGCGAGTTGGTGCGACGGCACGATGTGGCCGGCGTACGCGCCGGTGACGGCCCAGAAGACGCCGTGCGCCACACCGCCGGCGATGCGGGCGATGACTGCCACGGCGTAGTTCGGCGCGATCGCCAGCAGCAACGAGCTGAGGCCGATCACGATGATGACGCTGACGACGAGCGCGCGCCGCGGGATGCGCCGGGTCAGCGCCGTCACCGGCGTCGCGGCCACCACCACGGTGAACGCGTACACCGAAACGAGCAGTCCGGCCTGCGGGGTCGAGACGTGCAGACCGGATGCCAGTTCGGGGAGCAGTCCCGTCGGCAGTGTCTCGCTCGTGACGGCGAGGAACGCTGCCGCGGCGAGCGCGATCATCCCGGCCCACGGAAAACGCGCGGTGCCTGGCTCGTGCGTCTGCGACATCGCCGTCTCCTCCTCGCGTTGCTCGCTTACCGGGCTTGCCGCCCTTCGTATCGGGCTTGCAGCCCTTCGCACAGCTCATGGGAGCGCGAACGCGAGCCACGCGTGCTCGGATCGCCGCGCCGATTGAGCGTGTCGAGCGGTGCAGCCGCGATCACTCTAATCGATTCGATCCGCGTGTTCTCGCGGGTGCCCTACCCTGATGGGATGGATGCCCTACAGCACTGGGTGCTGACGCTGAACTGCGCGGACAGGCCCGGCATCGTGCACGCGGTCAGCGGCGCGGTCGTGCAGGCGCGCGGCAACATCACCGAGAGCCAGCAGTTCTCCAGCGCCGACACCGGCCGGTTCTTCATGCGGCTGCAGATCCAGTCGCCGGCCGATCGTGCCGAGTTCGAGGCGGCGCTGAGCCCGGTCACCGAGCGCTACGACATGACGTACACGCTCGACACTGTCGGCAGGCCGCTGCGCACTCTCGTGCTCGTCTCGACGGCCGCGCACTGCCTGAACGACCTTCTGTTCCGGCAGCGCGCAGGGCAGCTGCCCGTTGACATCCCCCTGGTGCTCTCCAATCACGGCACCCTGCGCGATCTCGCCGGTTTCTATGGGGTGCCGTTCGACGCGCTCGCCGTGACGGATGCCGCCAGCAAGGCCGCCTTCGAGACTCGCGTTCTCGAGGAGGTGGAGCGGCACGACATCGAGCTCGTCGTGCTCGCGAGGTATATGCAGATCCTGTCTCCGCAGCTGTGCGACGCACTGGCGGGGCGCTGCATCAACATCCACCACTCGTTCCTGCCGGGCTTCAAGGGTGCGAATCCGTACAAGCAGGCACACGCCCGCGGCGTGAAGCTCATCGGCGCCACAGCGCACTTCGTCACGAGTGATCTCGACGAAGGCCCGATCATCGAGCAGAACGTGGTGCGGGTCGACCACACCCAGTCGCCGTCGCAGCTGGTCGCCATCGGTCAAGACGAGGAGAGCCGCACGCTGACGCAGGCGGTCAAGTGGTTCGCGGAGAATCGCATCCTGCTCGACGGGGCCCGCACGATCATCTTCCGCTGACCGTCGCCGCGTCGGCGGCCCGGCGTTCCTTTCTCGCGAGACTGCACACCCACCCCGAAACATCGGGAAATACCCACACTCTCGGGGTGTACGTGCAGTCTCGCGCGTGGCCGACCAGCGCGGCCACTTAAGCGACCAACGCGGCCGCTTAAGATGGAGACGATGTCTGCCCAGAATTCCGAGCATCCGCACGCCCCCGCCCAGCCTCAGATCGGGCCATGGGACGTTCTCCGTTTCGTCATCGAACTCTTCGCGTTCGTGAGCCTGGCGGTCTGGGGCTTCATCGCGTGGCCGTTGCCCTGGAACATCGTCGTCGGCATCGTCGCACCGCTGTTCGCGATCGTGCTCTGGGCCCTTTTCCGGTCGCCGAAGGCGGTCATCCGCATCGACACGTTCGGCAAGGCGATCATCGAGATCATCGTCATGACGGCGGCAGCGTTCGCCTGGTGGGATCTGGGCCAACCCGTCGTCGCCGTCGTCTTCGCGCTCGTCGCCCTGCTGAGCGGCATCGTCAGCGGGCGACGGGAACTCTCGTGAGCGAGTTCACGAGCGTCTCAGCAGGTTCTGCCGCCGCGCTGGTCATCCACAGCGCTCGCAAGCTGGATGTCGACGGCCAGGTCGACGACTTCTGGCTGGCCGCTTCGGGCGACCGCATCGTCGACACCGGCAACGGCACGGGCTGGCGGGCTTACGCCGCCGGCGCGGATGCGGTGACGGATGCCCGTGGCCGCTGGCTCACGCCCGGCTTCATCGACGTTCACTCCCACGGCGCTGGCGGATGCGCATACGAGGGCGACCTCGACGACCTGCGCACCGCGCTACGCACGCATCGCAAGCACGGTACGACGCGCTCCGTGCTGAGTCTCGTCGCCAACCCGGTTCCGCAGCTGTGTGAGAGCCTGCGGCTCATCGCCGACCTGGCCGACTCCGACCCGCTCGTGCTGGGCTCGCACCTCGAGGGTCCGTTCCTCAACCCTGGCAAACGGGGTGCCCACAATCCAGACTTCCTCATCACGCCCGACGACCTCGAGGCGGTCGAACTGCTCATCGCCGCGGCCAGGGACACGCTACGGCAGATCACGATAGCGCCGGAACTGCCGGGGGCGATGGAGGCGATCGACGTGCTCGTCGAGGCGGGTGTCGTGGTCGCCGTCGGACACACGAACGCGACCGAGGAGCAGGCCGGGCGGGCGTTCGATGCCGGTGCGCGCGTGCTCACGCACGCGTTCAATGCGATGCCGGGCATCCACCACCGTGCGCCAGGACCGATCGTGGCCGCGATGGACGACCCGCGCGTCACGCTCGAACTGATCCTCGACGGTTTTCACGTGCATCCGGATGTCGCCCACCTCGCGTTCGTGCAGGCTCCGCATCGTATAGCGCTCATCACGGATGCCATGGCCGCGGCCGGCTCCGCCGATGGCGTCTACCAGCTCGGATCGCTCACTGTGAACGTCGTGAACGGCCAGGCCATGCTGGCGGACGGATCGAGCATTGCGGGGTCAACCCTGACGCAGGACACAGCGCTGAAGATCGCTGTGGAGCGCGCACGCGTCGCGCCTGCTGCGGCCGTCGAGGCGCTGACGCTGACGCCGGCCCGCATGCTCGGCCGCGAGCACGAACTGGGTCGCCTCGCGGCCGGCTACCTGGCCGACGCGGTGCTGCTCGACCACGAGTGGTCCGTGCAGCGCGTCTGGGCCGCCGGCGCGCCGCTGACCTGAGCCCTGCCCCCTCCTGCACGATCCACCTCCCCCGAGCCCACACGCTTCCCGCAAGGCTCACCTCAGCCGAGCGCGCTTGCGGCAATACTCACCCCCACCGCGCGCGCTTCCTCATCCTCGATTCACCGTCCGAATTTGTCACTGTGCCGGCCGTTGATGACAGGTTCGGACTGGTATTCACCGCAGGATGACTACCAGTCCACAGCGCCCCCGAGCATTGAGTTATGCACTCCGGTGCCCCAGAGAGACCTGCCGGATCGGCGAGACGACACCATCGTGGAATGCCTCGTCCACCGAAACTCCTGCCGGTCCAGCTCGGCAACAGCTTCTCCGTTCGAGCGGCTCGAGACGCCGACGTCTCGTACCGAAGACTTCGCCACACCGACCTGGCCACCCCCTTCTATGGCGCAAGAATGCTTGCGGCGAAGACCGGAGGCGAGTCGGATGCCGCGCCCAGTCCGCACGATGAGAGTCCCCAGGCCGCAGAAGCACGACACCTCACCGCCGAGATCGTCAGTCTCGCGTACGCCCTGGCACAGGTCGCCCCACCCGATTGGTTCTTCTGCCATGTGACCGCTGCCGTGTTGTGGAAGCTCCCTGTACCGCTTCGCCTGCTGCGAGCGACGCTGAAGACCACACACAGGGACGGACGGCCGGTTCCCCCACGCGGAATCGACGTGGGCGTCATAGCGCCACGACGCGCTCCGAAAGCGGCTGGAACCCGCGGAAGAGAGTTCTCAGGGCGGTTGACGACTGTTCGTGTTGCAGACGATCTCCGGGTGTCGAGCCCGGCATCTACCTGGGCGATGCTCGCGGGTGAGCTCACCCTGGACGAACTGATCGAGTTCGGCGACGCCATCGTGCGGATTCCGCGCCGACAGGGCATGGTGCGCGGCACGGAGTCCGACGCGCTCGCCACGATCGACGAGCTCGTCCGAGCTGCGAACGCACCGTACCGGCGGCATGCGGACAAGCTGGCGGCGGCATTGGCATTGATACGAGTCGGCAGCTCCTCGGCCGCTGAAACGAGGACGCGTCTCGCCTTTAGTCGTGCGGGACTGCCTGAACCGGAACTCGATTACGACGTGTACGCCGAAGACGGCACGCCTATCGGGTTCACTGAGTTCGCATATCCCAAGTTCCACCTGCTCGTCGAGTATGAAGGCGACCATCATCGCACCGATCGCAAACAATGGCAGCGCGACATCGACAAGCACGCGGCGTGTTTCGAGGCCGGTTGGCATGTCGAGCGCCTCACCGCCGCGAGCGTCTATCCATCGACGAGACCGGCGGTCGACCGGGTGCGCGCTGCGCTTATCCGTGGCGGCTGGCATCCCTGACCTTCGCACACCGCACACTGATACCGAGCGTACGGAACACGAGCGCACCCAGAATTGCCGTCCGTGTCTGCCGTTATTCGTGCCTGAAGCGACAACCCGGAACGGTAATCCTGCGTGCTGACCCTTAGGCGCACGAATTCCAGGCCGAAGTTGCCGTCATTACCGCGTAAAGCGACCATCTGGGACGGCAATTCGCCATGAACTCACGGTGGCGGTGGCGGAGGTGCTGGGCGCGGCGCCAGAACTGCCAGGCGCACGCCGCGATCAGCGGCGTGCCGACCAGCACAGTCTGGAAGCCGGCCTGGCAGCTCTGGGACGCAGGCCTAGAGCTGCCACGCCGGCTTGTTGTCGTACGTGTACTTGTAGTAGTCCGCCAGGTGCAGCTTGCTCGCGGCGGCCTCGTCCACGATCACCGTCGCGTGCTCGTGGAACTGCAGGATGGATGCCGGGCACACGCTCGACACCGGCCCCTCGACCGCGGCGGCGATGGCATCCGCCTTGCCCTCCCCCTGTGCGACGAGAACGAGCCTTCGGGCATCCATGATCGTGCCGAGCCCCTGCGTGACGCAGTGCGTCGGCACCTGCTCGAGCGAGTCGAAGAAGCGGGCGTTGTCCGCGCGCGTCTTCGGCGCCAGCGTCTTGATGCGGGTGCGCGAACGGAACGACGACGACGGCTCGTTGAAGCCGATGTGCCCGTTGCCACCGATGCCGAGGATCTGGATGTCGATGCCGCCGGCATCCGCGATCGCCTGCTCGTAGTCGCGGCACGCCACCTCGATGTCGACCGACCGGCCGTCGGGCACCTGCACCAGAGTCGGATCCATGTGCAACGGTTCGACCACCTCCGTGCGGATCACGGACGCGTAGCTCTGCGGATGGTCCTCGGGAATGCCGACGTACTCGTCGAGCGCGAACCCGCGCACACCGGTGAAGTCGAGAGTGCCGGCATCGACTCGCTGCGCGAGGCTGGCGTAGATCGCCAGCGGCGACGATCCGGTCGCCAGTCCGATCACCGCGCGCGGCTTCGACTCCACGACCCGCTCGATCAGATCGGCGGCGAGCACACCCACCTCATCGGCGGTCTGCTTGATCACGACTTCCACGGATGCCCCTCCAGAAGCTCTCGAGACTCGGTACCAGTCTGCTCTACCCGCGCGACGGGAGCGGACCCTCCCACCAGTGCTGCGCCGACGGCCGCGGCCGGCAGCCGCGATGGCAGTATGCGCACTCGCTCCGCAAGCCGGAGCGACGCGAGGAACGGCGACTCCCCGCCCCACTCGTGCAGCGCGTCACGCACCGGCTCGAGCAGCCTGTCGCCGAGGTTGCTCAGCCCGCCGGCGAGGATGACGGCGCCGACATCGACCGTGAGCGCGAGAACACGCACCGCGGATGCCACACCCTCCGCGAGCGCGCGCCGCACTTGCTGCGCGCGCGGGTCGCCGGCATCCGCAGCGTCGAACAGGGCGACGGCGGCCGGTTCGGTCTCGCTGGGCCATAGGCGGGCGACCGCGGATCCGCTGGCGACGGTCTCCAGGCATCCGCGCTGGCCGCAGCTGCAGAGCACGCCTCCCGGCACGAGCGGGATGTGACCGATCTCGCCGGCGCCGCCCTCCGCGCCGCGCCACAGGCATCCATCGACGACGATGCCGGCCGCGAGCCCGGTGCCGAGGTTGAGCAGCGCGGCCGACCCCCGCAGCCCGAGCAGGTGATAGGCGCCGAGCGTGGCCGCCTTCACGTCGTTCTCCACGCGAACCGGTGCACCGATGCGGGCGGCGAGCTCGTCGGAGAGCGCGAGGTGCTCGACGTCGAGGTTCACGGCGTGGCGCACTTCGCCGGTCGAGGCATCCACCATGCCGGGAATGCCGACGCCGACGGAGCTCACCTCCACCAACGACGCGCCGTAGGTCGTCAGCACCTCACGCACCGCTCGCTCGGCGGATGCCAGCACGCCGTCTGCTCCGCGCCCGCTCGGAATGCGCACGTTCGCCGCCGCCGTGAGGTCGTCGTCGAGTACGACGGCGTCGATCTTGGTGCCGCCGATGTCGAGGCCGACCCTCATCGCCGGTTCTCCGGGCCCGAGGGCGGATTCAGCAGCGACATCAGCGCCCGGCCGATCAGCCGAGACGCTCCGAACGTCGCGATGTCGGCATATGCCCGGTCGTCCGAGGGCCAGCCCAGGTCGACCACGAGGGTCGTGCGAGCCGATCGCAACGCGTCCACGGTCGCCCGTGCGAACGGATGCCTGTGCACGGCCTTGCCGATCACGACGACCCCGCGCTCCGCAGGCACCGCAGCCAGCACCTGGGCGATGCGGTGGTCGAGCTCACCGCGGGCCGCATCGGACTCGGAGACGATGAACTCCGGGTGCCCGGCCCACTCCACGGAGTCCGCGGATTGCGGCTCCGCGACGACCTGCGCGAACGGACCCCAGGGCGCGACACCGACGGCGATGTTCGCCTCGGTCTCCAGACGAACGACGGCGAATGGTCCGCGCGCGTCCCGCAGCGCATCCAGTGCACCGGGTTGCACCTCGAAAGCGTCCATGGCACGGTCCGGCGTGACGGCTACGCCGGAATCGTCGCCACCCGGCTGCGGGATTCCCGCCCGTAGCGCCTCGAGCCGCCGCCCCAGCGCGCGCACCCGGTGTGCGGCATCCGCCACGCGCTCGACGCTCAACTGTCCCGCGTCGATGGCCTCGCCCACGGCGTGGATGATCTCGCTCAGCAGTTCGTCGCTCGTGTCGGTGCCGAGGCAGAGCAGGTCACAGCCTGCGGCAAGTGCGCGCACCGCCGCCTCGGGGATTCCGATGTCACCGCTCGCGCCCTTCATGTCGAGCGCGTCGGTGGCGATCACGCCCTCGAAGCCGAGCTCGTCGCGCAGCAGACCCTGCAGAATGCGCGACGAGAACGTCGCCGGTGTGCCGGCATCCACCTGCGGAAGCACGATGTGCGACGTCATGATGCTGAGCACACCGGCGTCGACCGCGGCCCGGAACGGCACCAGTTCGCGCTCGCGCAGCTCGCTCAGCGAGCGATCGATCACGGGGAGCGCCAGGTGGGAGTCGAGTGCCGTGTCGCCGTGGCCCGGAAAGTGCTTCGCGCACGCCGCGACACCGGTGGACTGGATGCCGGTGATCCAGGCGACCCCGTGCCGTGCGACCAGCTCGGCCTCGGCGCCGAAACTGCGCACACCGATCACCGGATTGTCCGGGTTCGAGTTGACGTCGATCACCGGCGCGAAGTCCAGCGTGCATCCCGTGCGTCGGAGCGCCACGCCCACATCGTGGCCGACACGCTCGGTGAGCGAGACGTCGTCGAGTCTGCCCAGCACGGCGTTGCCGGGGTACGGCGAGCCGTGCGCGTAGTTCAGGCGCGTGACGTCTCCGCCCTCCTCGTCGATCGCGATCACCGCGTGCGGTGCAACGGAGAGGATGTCGTCGTTCAGTTCGCGCAGCTGCTGCTCCGACACGATGTTGGGCCCGAACACGCATACTCCGCCCAGCCCGTCGGCCAGTCGATCGCGCAACGCGCCGGGCAGGCGGATGCCGCTGAATCCGGGGAGCAGAGTGGCCGCGATGGCGCGGGCACGGGCATCCGCATCCGTCATGTCGATCAGCGGCTCGGCGAAATCGGGAGACACCTCTGGGTCGGACATGTTTGTTAGTAAAGCTTACGAAGGCGTGCCCGGGCAAGCCAGGTGACTTGACATGCAGTTTGTAAGCACAGTTCACTAATAGGGGTGGCACGGTTCCGGGCGACCGAGACACCTGTTGGAGGCGAACATGGCGCAACTGCGGGTGACCTCGAAGGCGCTTCCCGAGCACAACCGCCAGCACAATCGGTCGCTGCTGCTGCAGACCCTGCTGCACGACGGCGCCATGAGCCGTGCCGACCTCGCGCGCGCGTCGGGACTCACTCGCGTGACCGTCTCCGATCTGGTCAGCGAGCTGGCATCCGAGGGGCTCATCAGCGAGCTCGGCCCTCGTACCGACGCCCGCGTGGGCAAGCCGGCACAGCTCATCGGCCTGAACGAGAACGCATACCATGTGGCGAGCCTCGATCTCTCCGCCGCTGACCGATTCGTCGGCGCGATCGTGTCGATCGGAGGCGAGGTCGTCCATCGGGCCGACATTCCGCTCGACAATGCTTCCGGAGAAGACGCGCTCACCAAGGCCGTCGCTCTCGCCCGCGATCTCGTCAAGCGATCCACGGTGCGGTTGCTCGGAATCGGAATCGGCACACCCGGCGTGGTGGGCCCTGCCGGAGTCGTGCTGTCGGCGCCGAACCTCGACTGGACCGGCCTCGACCTCGCCGGCGCATTTCGCGCCGAGTTCGCAGTGCCTGTGCACGTGGGCAACGATGCGAACGCGGCGGCGCTGGCCATCAACACGTTCCGCGAGGCGGCGCCGAGCTTCATGCTCGTCGAGATCGAGCACGGCGTCGGGGCAGCGCTCGTGATCGGCGACATGCTCGTCGAGGGCAGCAACGGCAACGCGGGCGAGATCGGCCACCTCGTCGTCGACGAAGACGGCGAGCTCTGCGCCTGCGGACGGCGCGGATGCCTCGAGCAGATCGTCGCGGTCCCTCACCTGCGTGCACGCCTGCGTGCGGCAGGTCCCGGCGCACGCGAGACCGTGCTGTCGGATGCCGGCCGCTCGCTCGGGCTGGCTCTCGCGCCGATCGTGGCCGCACTGGGTCTCGACGACGTCGTGCTCGCCGGCCCGAGGGACCTCATCGAGGGTCCGCTTCTGGATTCCGCGCTCGACGTCGTGCGTGCGAGAACTCTGTCGACGGTGGGTGGCGGAACGCGCATGAGCATCGCCGACGACAGCCACGACCTCGTGCTGCTCGGCGCAGCGGTGTTCGTGCTCTCTGCTCAATTGGGAGTGTCGTGACTCAATTGGGAGTGTCGTGACGAGCACGACACCCCGGGCCGAATTGGGGGTGTCGTGACGAGCACGACATCCCGGGCCGATTTGGGGTGTCGTGATGCTGCTCCTCATTCCCCGGCCGCCGCAGAACGCCGCGCTGACGGATGCCTACAACACCGCAACCGCGCCGCGCACTCGCGACTGTGGCCCGCGTGCAGCGACTCGGGGCGGGCATCCAGAGCGGAGTAGGTTGCACGATTATGAGCGACACGATCCTGTTCGACGTCACCGACGGTCTGGCGCACCTCACCCTGAATCGCCCGGACCGGTTGAACGCCATCGACGGTGAAGCGGCGTACCGGTGGCGCGACCTGGCACGGGAGGTCGCCGAGCGCGACGACATCCGGGCCGTGCTCTTCGACGCGGCGGGCCCCGCGTTCTGCGCAGGCGGCGACGTGGCGGCGATGGCAGCGACCGGAGGCGACGGGGAGGTCGTCGCGGGTCTGGCCGACGTCATCCACGAGGGTCACCGCATCTTCAACGAGGCGGCCAAGCCGATCGTCGCGGCCGTTCAGGGCGCCGTAGCGGGAGGCGGCCTTGGCTTCATGCTCGTCGCCGACTACGTGGTCGCCGGCGAGGCCGCGTTCTTCGTCTCGAAGTACGCCGACATCGGCCTCACCCCGGACTGCGGCGTCAGCACGCTGCTGCCGCAGGCGGTCGGCGTACGCAGGGCCCTGCAGCTTCTGCTCACCGACCGCTCCCTCACCGCCGTCGAGGGACTCGAATGGGGACTCGTGGCCGAGGTGGTTCCGGACGACCTGCTGCACGAGCGCGCCCGGGCGATCGCCGACCACTGGCTCACCGGCGCTGCGGGCGCATACGGGCAGGCGAAGCGCCTCGTGCGTGGGTCCGTCGCCCGCAGCTACCGCGACGGGCTCGACGACGAGGCCCGCACCATCGCGGCTGCCTTCGAGACACCGGATGCCCGTGCCCGCGTCGCCGCCTTCGCCGCACGATCCGCCCGCTGACGGCATCCGAACCGACGATCCGCCCGCTGACGGCATCCGACGATCCGACCACGAGGAGACTCCATGACCACTCTCGAAGGACGCACCATCCTGATGTCCGGCGGCAGCCGCGGCATCGGCCTCGCGATCGCCGTCCGGGCCGCCCAGGACGGCGCGAACGTGGCCCTTCTGGCGAAGACCGACACCCCCGACCCGCGTCTGCCGGGCACCATTCACACCGCGGCAGACGACATCCGCGCCGCGGGCGGCAATGCCCTCGCCATCGTGGGCGACGTGCGCAACGACGACGACATCGCACGTGCCGTCGAATCGACGGTCGCGGAGTTCGGCGGCGTCGACATCGTGGTCAACAACGCCAGCGTGATCAACCTCTCCCGCACGCTCGATCTCGAGCCGAAGCGCTACGACCTCATGCAAGACGTCAACGTGCGCGGAACCTTCATGCTCTCCCGCGCGGCGATCCCGCATCTGAAGAACGGTTTCAACCCGCACATCCTCTCGCTCAGCCCGCCGATCAACCTCGAGAAGAAGTGGCTCGGTGCTCACACCGGATACACGCTGGCGAAGTACGGCATGAGCATGGTGACGCTAGGCCTCGCGGCCGAGTTCGCGCGCGATGGCATCGCGGCGAACACCCTCTGGCCGCGCACCACGATCAAGACCGCAGCGGTGGGCAACATCCTCGGGGGCGAGGCACTGCTCGCCAAGAGCCGCACGCCGGAGATCTACGCGGATGCCGCGTACGAGGTTCTCACGAAGCCCGCCCGCGAGTTCACCGGCCGCTCCCTCATCGTCGAAGACGTGCTGGCGGATGCCGGCATCACCGACCTCAAGACATACTCGCCCGGAGTGGACGAGAGCGAGCTGTTCCCGGACATCTTCCTGTAGGGCTCTAGAGCGAGGGTCCCAGCCCGTAGTCCGTCACCCGCGAGACCGTCGCTTCGGCCGGCGTTCCCGCCGACGCCGGCTCCGGCTGCTCTGCCGTTGCGATGCGAGCCGTCAACGGTGCGAAGTACGCGGCACGCTGCTGCGGCGTGACGGGGCGCCCGGTCACACCCGGCCGCTGCTGCCACGGGAGCGGGCCCGACGAGCGGCGGTACTCGACGCCGAAGGCATCCAGCCGCGTGAGGTGCTGGTCGAGCCGGCCGGCGAACTCGTCGTAGTCGCGCTCGCCGTCGAGCCAGAGCGCTTCGGCGAGTGCGCACATGCGCGGGAAGGCGAAGTAGTCGACCGTGCGCGGCGAATCCATGTGCTCCGTCCAGATGTTGCCCTGGCCGCCGATCACGTGGTGCGCGTCCTCCGGCCCGAGCTCGGCTGGAACCGGGTCGAAGCGGTACACGTCGGCGATGGTGAGCACGGTGCCGACGGGGATCGGCTCGTCCGAGCGGTCCGACTGCCGATAGTCGAGATACGCCTGGTCGTCGGGACAGGCGACCACGTCGTGGCCAGCACGCGCAGCGGCGATCGCCCCGGTCATCCCGCGCCACGACGCGACGGTCGCACCCTGACTCACCGACCCGGCCAGACCGCCCTCGAGGATCTCGTCCCAGCCGTAGAGCCTGCGGCCGCGGCGGGAGAGGTGGTCGTCGAGGCGGCGGATGAACCACGCCTGCAGTTCCTCCTCGGTGGACAGTCCGAGCTCGGCCTTGCGCTGCTGGGTGCGCTCGTCGAGCATCCAGCCGGTCTTCGGGCACTCGTCGCCGCCGACGCCGATGAACGGCGACGGGAAGATCTCGATCACCTCGTCGAGCACGTTCGTGAAGAACTCGACGGTGGACTCCTCGAGGTTGATGATGTTGTCGTCGATGCCCCACCTGGTCCAGACTCCGAGCGGATCGCTCTCCTCACGAGCCAGCCCGAGCTCCGGGTAAGCAGCGATCGCGGCCTGCGTGTGGCCGGGCGACTCGATCTCGGGCACGACGTTGATCGCCCGGTCCATCGCGTACCCGACGATCTCCCGCAGGTCGTCTTGCGTGTAGAAGCCGCCGTGCGGCCGGGAGTCGCCGCGCGAATAGGATGCCGCGCCCAGCTGGCTCTCGCGCCGCCACGACCCGACCTCGGTCAGCTTCGGGTACCGCTTGATCTCGACGCGCCAGCCCTGGTCATCCGTGAGATGCAGGTGCAGCGTGTTGAGCCGGTGCATGGCCATCAGGTCGATGAACCGCATGATGTCGTGCTTCGGCATGAAGTACCTGGCGACGTCGAGCATGATGCCGCGCCAGCCGAAGCGCGGCGCGTCTTGGATGCTCACCACCGGAACAACCCACGGCACGTCGACGACGCGGCCCTTGCGGTAGATCTGCGGGGGGAGAAGCTGCAGCAGGGCCTGGCATGCGTAGAACACCCCGGCCGGGCCGCCACCGGCGATGTGCACGCCCGCCGGCGTCACGTCGAGCGTGTAGCCTTCCGGAGCCAGCTGCGGATTCCACTCCAGCTCGATGCCGCCGTCCTGCCCCATCTCGAGCGGGAATCCGGTTGCCGGACGAAGCGCTCCCTGCAGCCACGAAGCGGCTCCGGCGAGTTCGGCCGGGGCTGTGATTCGGGCGATGCGGGTCAGCTCGAACTCGCCCTCGCCGATGGTGAGCGTCGTCGGTCGTGGAAGCAGCATGCCTCTACTCTCTCAGGTGCCGCACAGCATCCGCGAACGCCTCGGCGCGACGGCGGATGTCCGCCCAGTCCGATACGGCCAGCGATTCGGCCGGGACGACCGACGATCCCGCGGTGACGGCATACGCTCCGGCATCGAGGAACGAGCGCGCGTTCTCGGCGACGATGCCGCCCGAGGCGATGAGCCGCGCCATCGGCATCGGGCCCAGCAGGTGCTGAAAATGCTCTGGCCCGGCGGTCTGCGCGGGAAACACCTTCACCGCCCATACACCCTGGGCGAGGGCCTGCATGATCTCGCTGGGCGTGAACGCCCCCATCATCATGGGAACGGATGCCTGTGCCGCGATCTCCGCGACCGCGGGACTGAGCCCTGGGGTCACGATGAACTGCGCACCGGCATCCAGTGCGGCTCGAGCCTGCGCGGGAGTGAGCACGCTGCCCGCACCGATCAGGGCGCCTGTATCGCGTGCGGTGGCCCGCTCGATGTGCGCTTCGACGTTGGGCGTCGTGAAGGTGAACTCGACGGTGCGGATGCCCCCGGCGACGAGCGTGTCGGCGAGCGCCGCGGCATCCGGGATGACACTGGCCCGGATGAGTGCCATGGCGCGGTCGTCGCCGATGATGCCGATCGCCGCCATGAACGCCCTTTCGTGCTCTGCCGATTACTTCGCACAGTACCGCTCCCCTGCGACACGGCGGCGGCACCTACGACGCGAGAACGGACCTCGCCGCACCCACCTCATCGCTGATCGAGCGCAGCAGCTGGTCGGCCGGTAGCTCGATCGTCTCGGGCGGCCGGTCTGCCCGCACGGCGTCGGCGAGGTCGGTGAGGGCGTCGTGGAGCGTGCCGACGGCATCCTGGTTGGCGCGCAGCCGGGACTGCGCCGCGTGGATGGCCGTCGACGTCACCGCGTCGGTCACTCGTTCCAGCGCCACGATCTCCGGCCACCACGCGGCCGCCGCGGTGCTGATGGGTGGCGGTTCCGCGAGGGTCTGCTGCACGAGCGTGCGCAGGTCGGAGAGCCTTCGATACGTGGTGCGGCGCGCCGAGGACCTGTCGCGAGCGGCGGCAGGACGCTCCTCCTCGTCCGAAGGAAGCGGAGCGAGGGCCACCTTGAGGTACCCGGCGACGTCGGTGGCGACATCCGCCACCCGCCCGCTGAGCTGGCGCGAAGGCCGCCACGTCGATGGCCACGGCAGATAGCCCACCACGAGCACGATCGCACAGCCGATCAGCGTGTCGGCCACCCGGCTCACGATGAGTCCGGTGTCGCCGCTGTGCACGAGCTCGAGAAGGATGACGATCACCGGTGTGATGAACGTGGAGAACAGCCCGTAGTTGCGGCGGATGGCGATGGGCATCCCGCCCGCAAGCAGCGCGAGGGCCACGACCTGCGGCCACCCGGTGGGCAGGAGTTCCACGACGGCTGCACCGACGAGCACGCCCACCACCGTGCCTAGGCCGCGCTGTACCGCCCGGGCGAACACGGAGCCGAAGTCGGGCTTCATCACCACCGCGACAGTGAGCACGATCCAGTACGGACGCTCCAGCGGGAACAGCACGCTGACCGCCTCGGCGACCGCGACGCAGACCACGAGCCGCAGCACGGCGAACCAGGTCTCGCCGCCGCTGACCAGGTGATCGAGAGCCGTGCGCGCGCGCTGCCGCACCGTGACGCGCGGCAGGCCAACGGCATCCGGTCGCTGGATCGGCACGGTGGTCGTGATGGGACCGTCACCCTTCAGGAGCGAACCGGCCAGGCGCAGCGACGACGACAGCGCGGCGCGTCCGGCCGTGGACCGATCAGGAGGCGGCATGGTCGGTGGTGGCGCCTTCGGATCCTCGATGGATCTCGCGAGCGACCGAAGCGCATTCGGCAGCGGCGGCGGCAGCGTCTCGCCCTCTGCCGCGACCGTGGTCGCGGCCTCCACGATCGGGGTCGCCGCGTTGAGCTGCGTGACGAGCATGCGCCATTTCGGGTCGCGTCCGGCGAGCGTCGTACGGGCGGCGATCATGAGGTCGTATGCCTGGTTCATCGCGGTCGTCACGTCGCGTCGCGCGGCGTCGATGGCCGGGGTGCCGATGGCGTCGAGTTGCGCGGCGACGGCGGTGTAGACGGATGCCACGGCCGCCCGCTCCGGTGCCCGCGCGCGCCCCGTGATCGCGATCGCGATGCCGGTGAGGCCGAGTCGCCAGGCGGCGCCTACGAGCAGCGGGAGGGGCGCGATCCACAGCGGGCGCAGCCCGAAGTCGATGCCGCTGCCGACGATCACGTAGATGAGGAACTGCAGGGCGGCCTGCGAAGCGTTCGCGCTCACCACGCCGGCGATGCCCGACAGCACGGCCGCGGCGACCACGACGATCACCGTGGCGACGTCGTGGCCGAGGGCGAGGCATCCGGCGAGCAGTCCGATCGCGGCGGAGACGGCTGTGGTGAGGATGCGCCGCACGCGGTCGACCGCGGCGCCTCCGCGATCGGAGACCGACGTGATGAGCGCGCCGATCGACACGAGAACACCGAGCCCGAGGATCTTCGGGTCGCCGGGGAAGATGACCAGCGACACCCCGACCGGTACGGCGACCGCGATGGCCGTGAGCACCGCAAGATCCCAGGGCGCCGGGGCGGACTTCGGCCGCACCAGCTCGCGCACCCAGGAGCTGCTCGGGGCTCCGGGCGGTGTCGGCATGTGGTCGACGTTAGTCGTGTCGGCCTACGACACCAGCACCCGTTCCCGCGCCAGCCGCGTTCGGTGCTCGTCGAGTTCGGCGGCGACGGCGATGGGGCGCGTGACGGCGCCGACGGCGGCGGAGACGCGGCGTCCCGCCCACCCGGCGAGGTGCCGCGACGGCCGTTCGACGAGCACATACATGAGAATCGCCAGGGCGAAGCTGGTGCCGATCGCAAGGCCGGCGCCCAGGGGCCACTCCGATCCGGTGAAGTTGAGACCGAACAGCACCACGATCGGCGAGTGCACGAGGTAGAGGCTGAAGCTCACCTTGCCGAGCGCCGCGAACGGACGGGCCGCGAAGATGCGACCGGCGGCCGGCCAGAACGCGACGGCCGCGACGAGCAGCAGCGCGCCGGGCACGCGCATGGCCATCGCCACGTCATCGCCTGCCGTGCCGAAGAGCGGTCGCACGAACCAGTAGCAGATGGAGAGCAGAGGTCCGCCGACGAGGATGGCAGCGAACACGAACGTGAGCGCCCTGCTGCCCTGCCACCTGTCGACGAGGGCGCGAATGCGGTCGGCGTTGGCGCCCAGCAGTGCGCCGAGGGCGAAGGCGGGCAGGAACATCGCCGCCTCGATGTTCGCGAGATATCCGTAGACGCTGATCGCGATGAACAGCAGGCCCCACAGCACGGGGACGCGACGGCTGAACAGAGCGATCAACACGACGAGAGGAAGCAGCAGCGAGAACCACATCTCCCACGTCAGCGACCACAGCGGCGGATTGACCGACGGATGATTCGGGTCGACGATCAGCAGCGTCTCGGTCCAGAGGTTGTGAAAGCTGGTATCGGGATGCGCCTGCCTCGTCAGCCAGGACCCGTCGGATCCCTTCGATGGATGCGGGAACAGCGTGATGACGAAGTACGCCAGCACCATGGAGGCGACGACCGGTACGCCAAGCCGCAGAACACGTCGCGGGTAGTACGCGAACCAGTCGTACGCGCTGCGCCGCCTCCCGAACCCGGGGCGCCCCGAGAGCGGAGTGCGAGCATCCGCTCCGCTCCATGACTTCAGCGGCGCGAGCGCCAGCACGAACCCGCTGAGCACGAAGAACACGAGCACGAACTCCGGGCCGGCCACGAAGACCTTCAGCGGCGTCGCGACGAGCCACCACGCCGGCGCGAAGACGTCGAGGTCGCTCGCGCTGTCGTACCCGTTCGACACCGCCGGAATGGTCATCGACAGGTGGTGCAGCAGCACGATGCCGGCCGCCACACCCCGCAGACCGTCGAGCGAGCGGAGCCGGAGCTGAGGGTCGGAAACCGATGGTTCTGAAGCCGATCGCATCCACTCGACGGTACCGACGCAACCTAAGAACCCCCCGAATGCGGGTCAGGAGAGTGTCATCACGCCCTTCGAATGCGCAACGTGACGACCTGAAACGGCCGCACCGAGAGCATGCCCGTGCTCGCGTCGAAGCCGTCCGGCTCCTCGAGCGGCTGCTCCAGCAGGTCGGTCTGCACGACGGATGCCGCCTCGAAGCCGAGCCCGACACGCGCCGACGTGCGTCGCCCGAGCGCCTCGTACAGCCGCACGATCACGTCGCCGGAGCGGTCCTCGGCGAGCTTCACCGATTCGACGAGCACACCATCGCCGTCCACCGACACCAACGGCTCGATGGGAGCCGCGACCGCCCTGGGCGGGAGGTTGATGGCGTAGCCGGCGGCGATGGCATCCGCGATCTCCGCACCGACGGTGAGCGACGAGCGCACGAGGTGCTCCCCCTGGTCCGCCTCGGGATCCGGGAACAGCGGCGCGCGCAGCAGTGACTGCCGCACCAGGGTCATCGTTCCGCCGCCGAGTCGCTGGCGACGCGAGATGTCGTGACCGTAGGTCGAGTCGTTCGCGACGGCGACACCGAATCCGGGCTCGCCGACGTGCACCCAGCGGTGCGCCGAGGTCTCGAAGCGCGCGGCATCCCACGACGTGTTCTCGTGCGTGGGCCGGTACACGTGCCCGAACTGCACCTCGCTCGCTGCCCGATCCGCGCGCACATCGAGCGGGAATGCTAGCTTGAGCAGCTTCTGCCGTTCGTGCCAGTCCACCTGCGTCGTGATCTCGAGCGTTGCGGTGTCGGGCGCCAGGGTGAACTCCTGCTCGATCGTCGACTCCCCCACTGAACGCGTCACGCGCACTGCCGCCCGGCCGTCGTCGACCTCGAGCGAGACGACGGCGTCGAGCTCCTCCTCGTGCCTGCGGTAGTGCTCGTCGATGTCCCAGGCATCCCACAGGTTCGGGGTGTCGCGGAAGAGCTGCAACCCGGCGGACTCGCCGGGGGCGATCGCCTCGCGACCACTCGCGAGGTCGACGGCCGAGATCACGCGGCCACGGGCATCCAGGGTGAAGCGCGCCAGCGCGTTCTCGAGCACCACGACGTCGCCGTCGCGGCGGAGGGATGCCTGTGCCGCCGCATCCGGGATCCCCGCTCCCAGCGCGGGCACGCCGCGGACGGGCACGGGTGCCGCGTTGACCAGCGCTCCTCCATCGTCGCCCGCATCGTCGAGCGCCCTGAGCGCCCGTTCGATCAGCGCTTCCACCTGCTGCGCGACCACTGCGTAGTTGCGCTCCGCCTCGCGGTGCACCCACGCGATGGAGGAGCCGGGCAGGATGTCGTGGAACTGCTGCAGCAGCACGGTCTGCCACGCCGCATCCAGCTCGTCGTACGGGTACTCGGCTCCGGTGCGCACCGCCGCCGTCGTCGCCCACAGTTCCGCTTCGCGCAGCAGGTGCTCGCTGCGCCGGTTGCCCTGCTTCGTGCGCGCCTGCGACGTGTACGTTCCGCGGTGCAGCTCGAGGTAGAGCTCGCCCGACCACACCGGCGGATGCTCGTACTCGGCCTTGGCCCGCGCGAAGAAGTCCTCGGGTGTGCCGAGTTCGACGACAGGTGAGCCGTCGAGCGAGCGGGCCCTGCGTGCCGACGCGATCATCTCGCGCGTCGGTCCGCCGCCCCCGTCGCCCCAGCCATACAGCGCCAGCGACGAGTTCGCCGCGCCCTTCTCGGCGTACTGCCGGTCCGAGCGCGCGAGTTCGCGCGGCGACAGGTTGGAGTTGTAGGTGTCCATCGGCGGGAAGTGCGTGAACATCCGCGTGCCGTCGATGCCCTCCCAGAGGAACGTGTGGTGCGGGAAACGGTCGGTGTCGTTCCACGAGATCTTCTGCGTGACGAACTGCCGGATGCCCGCGCCCGCGAGCAGCTGCGGCAGCGCGCCCGTGTAGCCGAAGGAGTCGGGCAGCCAGCCGGTGACCGCCGGCTTGCCGAACTCCCGCTCGAAGAAGCCCTGGCCGGCAACGAACTGCCTCACCATCGCCTCGCCGCCAACCATGTTCGTGTCCGACTCCACCCACATGCCGCCGACCGGCACGAACCGGCCCTCCGCGACCCGCGCGCGGATGCGTTCGAACAGCTCCGGGTAGAACTGCTTCACCCACGCGTACTGCTGCGCAGACGAGCAGGCGAACACGAAGTCCGGATGCTCGTCCATCAGCGCCAGCACGTTGGAGAACGTTCGCGCGCACTTGCGGATCGTCTCCCGGGTGGGCCACAGCCAGGCCGAGTCGATGTGGGCGTGCCCCACGGCCGTGATGTGGTGCACGTTCGCGGCAGCCTCGTCGTGCAGCACCTCACCGAGCGCGTCGCGCCCCGCCTGGGCGGTTCCCGCGACGTCGTGCGGATCCATCACATCGCACATGCGCTCCAGTGCCCGCAGGATCCGCGCCGCCCGGTTGGATCCCGGAACGAGCTCGGCGTGCAGCCCCAACAGCGTGAAGACATCGCGTTCAAGCTCCCAGACGGTCACGTCGCGACGGGCGAGGGCGATGCTGCGCAGCCGGTAGATCGGCTCGGTACCGGCGGTCGCCTTGTCGCCCATCGGCGTTGCGCCCCAGCCCCACGAACCACCGATGTTCGGGTTCGATGCGGCCTCGACGTAGAGGTCGACCTCGTCACCCTCGATCGGCACGGCCGCGTTGAAGGGCTCGACCGCTTTCACGATGGTCCCGTCCGGCGCGTACACGAGACCCTCGGCCTGGAAGCCTGCACCATCGCCCTCAAATCCGAGGTCGACCACGAGCTCGACTTCAGAGGCGTCGGATGCCTCGCGCCAGGCATCCGGAACCCGCCCCTTCGCGTGGAACCACGTCGTGCCCCACGGCTTGCTCCACGGCTGCCCGAGCGCGAACGGCTCGAACGACTGCCCGACCGCCTCGGCGAACGGCACGGGTTCGTCCGGCACCTCCCAGGCCGTCAGCTCGACCGGAACGCGCTCCGGGTGGATCGCCGGGGCGATGCGTTCGCCGAGAAAGCGGTTGATGCGCTCGAGAACGAGGCGCGAATCATCGTGCACTGTTGTGCTCCCCTTTGGTCTTGGCTGAGTCGAACGCCGTTCCAGGCGCCACCCGTGTGCCGGTTCTCTTCGCGGCAGTCGAGAAGTCCTCGGCGCTGCCTCCGGGTTGTGCTTCGCGGGGGCGATCCCTCTCATCGTGCCCGCCGAATCGAAGGTAGAGCCCAGCCACGATCGTCAGAGCGATACTCGCGAGGATCGCCAGGTTGTCGCCCATGACGCTCGCCGAGGTGGTCGCGATGAAGCGGCACAGCACGCACAGAATGATCATCGCGATGCCGATGCGCATCAGCGCCTTGGCCGCGAGCCGGGTCATGCTGCTTCTCCTTTGTCGAGTTCGACATGGAGCAGCGGAGGAACCTCGTCGGCGTAGTGACAGGCCGCCGAGTGTCCGCTCCCCTGATCGACGAGCTCAGGACGGTCGGTGCGGCATCGCGCCCGTGCGAGCGGGCAGCGGTTCGCGAAGACGCACCCGGTTTCGGCGGGCGCACCGATCAGCCTGGCCGCCTCGTCGCCCTGGGCACGCTCGCGAGCCAGCACCGGGTCGGGGATCGGGATCGCCTCCAGCAACATGTGCGTGTAGGGATGCTTCGGTGCCGTGATCACCTCCTCCGTCGGACCCTCCTCCACGATGTAGCCGAAGAACATCACGGCGATCCGGCCACCCTGCGCGAAGTATCGCACGACACCGAAGTCGTGGCTGATGAACACGAACGCGATGTTCTGGTCCTTCTTGAACGAAAGCAGCAGGTCGAGAATGGCCACCCGCATCGACACGTCGAGCATCGACGTCACCTCGTCCGCGACGATGAGGTCAGGCTGCAAGGCGATAGACCTCGCGATCGAAGCTCGTTGTCGCTGCCCGCCCGAGAGCTGGTGAGGATAACGCTGCAGGAATTCCTTCGTGGCATCGAGGCCGACCGAACGCAACAGCGCGATCATCTTCTGCTGCACGTCACGGCCTGTTGCCAAGCCATGCTTGAGCATGCCAGGTGCGAGAGCGGAGCCGATGGTCAAGCCAGGGTTCAGGGAACCGTACGGGTCCTGATGGATCATCTGAACCTTGCGTCGCCAAGCCTTCTTCTGACGCCCCCTCAGGTTGGCGATGTCGTTGCCGTCGAAGGCGATCACTCCCCCGGTCGGCGAGTAGAGACCGGCGATCATTCGTCCGAGCGTGGTCTTGCCGCAGCCCGACTCACCTACGATCGCGACGACTTCGCCGCGATCGACGCGCAGGCTGACGTCTTTGAGAACCGGGCGCCCGGACCCCGATGCGTACGTGTGCGTTACGTTCCGAATATCCAGCATGCTCATCGTGCAAGCACCTCCAAACTCCGATTGGTGACATGGCACGCCACGAGGTGCCCCTTCCCGTCATCGATCAACGGCGGCTCGATCACCCGGCATTCGGCTTCGGCGAGCCTGCAGCGGGGAGCGAAGCGGCAGCCGGCCGGCGGATCCGCGAGCGACGGGACCGAGCCGCCGATCGGCTGAACCTTGAGTCCGGTATTGAGCACGCTGGGGATGGCATCGATGAGCGCGGCGACATACGGATGCCGACGTCCACGGCGCGCGAATATCTCGTCCACCGTGCCCGACTCGACCAGCTTTCCCGCATACATCACCGCGATGCGAGTGGCGAGCTCGGCGACGACCGCAAGATCGTGTGTGACGAACAGTACCGTGGTCCCGAGTTCGGCATGCAGGTCCTTGAGGATGTCGATCACGAGGCGCTGATTGAGCACGTCGAGGGCTGTGGTGGGCTCGTCGAGGATCACGAGTTCCGGTTGCAGCAGCAGCGCAACGGCGATCGCGACCCGCTGCTTCATGCCGCCCGACAACTGGCTTTCATACGAACGCCAGATCCGCTCGGGGGGAAGTTGCACGAGGTCCATCAGGTGCTCGAAGTAGGCCCGGCCGTCGGACTTGCGCGGGTAGACATCCGGATGGGCCTCGAGGATGTGCTCGACCTGAGCGCCGATGGTGAGGACGGGATTGAAGGCGTTCATCGCGCCCTGGAACACCATGGAGATATCGCGCGCACGAAGCCGGTCGAACTCGTGTTTGGACAGTTTGACGACGTCGCTGCCCTTGAAACGCACGGCACCGTTCGTGACGCGCCCCGGGGAGGGGACGATGCCCAGGAGGGCATACCCCAGCGTGGACTTGCCGCAGCCGGACTCGCCCACGAGCGCGACGATCTCGCCCCTCGGGATGCTCAGGCTCACGTCGTCTACTGCCTTCACGGATCCCGGGCCCTCCCCGAATCCGACGACAAGGTGCTCGACCTCGATCAGCGGCGGCTCGTCCGCGGCGGTCGATTCGTTGATCAGTGGAATAGACATCATTGGACTCGCAGTCTCGGGTTGAACACGCTGTCGAGTGCGCGGGAGAAGAACACGAAGGCGACCTGCAGCACCACGATCGCCACCATCGGCGAGAAGAGATACAGCGCGCTTCCCGGGGTGTACAGGGCGCCCTGCGACATGGCCAGATTGATCATGATTCCCCAGTTGGTGCCCGAGATCGGAGCGATCCCGAGCAGGAAGAGGCCGACCTGCGCATAGATCGCGCCGGTGATGCCGAGGAGGAAGTGGATCGCCACGTACGGCCCGACGTTCGGCAGCAGCTGCCTGCCGACGACGTTGCCGAGGCCGAGGCCCTGCACTTTCGCTGCCTCGATGAAATCGCTCGACCGCAGTGAGAGCGCTTGGGACCGAATCGCTCGAGCAAGCCCCGGCCAAGCCGTGACGGAAAGGATCAGGGCGAGCACGAACGGATTGGTCGTGTGCACGATCGCGGCGATGATGATGATCAACGGCAGGCCCGGAATGGTGAGGAAGACGTCGGTGACGCGCATGATCACCGAGTCGGCGAAACCTCCCACGTAGCCCGACACCAGACCCACGACGACACCGACCACGATGGTGATGATCGCCGAGACGACGCCCACGATCATGATCGGCCGGCATCCGACGATGATCTGAGCGAGAACGTCTTGACCTAGCGCGTCTGTTCCGAGCGGATGCTGCAGCGACGCGCCGGCGTACGCCGCCGCAGCGTTCTGCGAGGAGCTGATATGCACCAGCATGGGCCCGAAGATGGCCATAAGCACATAGATCAGAACGATGATGCCGCCGACGAGTGCGGGCTTGTCGTTCTTCAAGATGCGCCAGAGATCGCTCCAGAACCTCATAGGTCACCTCCCTGGGTCGCGATAGCGACGGTCTCGGTTGTCGTACCGACGCCAGGCGGCGCCACTTTGCGTCGTGATGGCCAGGCGATGCGCGGATCGATCAGCGGATATAGCAGGTCCACCAAGAAGTTCGAGACGACCACGGCGACAGTGATCAGGACGAAGCAGCCCATCATCAGCGAGTAGTCGCGAGAGTCGACGGACTGGATCATGTAGTAGCCGATTCCGGGGTATTGGAAGTAGGTCTCGACGAAGACCGAGCCCCCGAACATGAATCCGACGGCCAGCGCGAGTTGCGTGATCATCGGCAGCATGGAATTCCGACCTATATATGAGCGGCTGATGACCTGGTTGGAAAGACCTCGTGCTTCGGCCGCTCTCACGTACTCCGAGCCGAGCACGGAGACCGCGGACCCCTTCATCGCGAGTGCCCAGCCGCCGAACGCAGTAAGAATCGACGCCAGGATCGGCAGGAACGCGTGATAGGCGACCGAGACGATGAAGTCCCAGTTGAAACCCGGAGTGACATCCACTCCATAGGCGCCGTTGCTGGGGAAGATGCGCCATATTCCGGTGAAGAAGTAGAGCAGCACAATAGCCACCAGATAACTGGGCACGGCGCCCATAACGGAGACGATGAACGTCCAGACCTTGGCGAACACGCTCCCCGGATGAATGGCCATCCTGTTGCCGATATACACGCCGATCACGAAGCTGATCAGTAGTGACACCGCGACGACGAGGATGGTCCACGGGAGTGCCTGACCGATGACGGCGACCACGGTAGTTCCCGGGTTCGTGATCGGCCGACCGAGGTTACCCCGCAGGATGTTCACGAGGTAGTCGATGTACTGGGTCCACAGCGGCGCCTTGGGCGTCAGACCATAGATGGTCTGCACACGCTGTTGGATCTCTTGTTCCGTCATTCCCCCTTGCACGCGCAATTGCGCTTCGAGGGCGGACATCGGATTTCCTGGCATCAGCCTCACCATGAAGAACGACAGCGTGAGCACCACGAAGATGATCACTAGCGACATGGAAAGGCGCTTCAGGACATAGGACACCATTGTTGTTCCCATCAGATGCGAGCCGGCAGCGGCTCATGTCCATTGGATGACGAGTCGTGACCGGAGACTCCGGTCACGACTCGTCATCGTTATATCGGGCGCGTCCGTGCGGACCGCAATCACTTCGGCTGGATGTATCCGTTCTCCATCGCGTAGACCACTCCGGCGCTCTGGTTGTTTCCGATGATGTCCCAATACGACGAGGTGCCGTTGGAACCGACCTTCGGCCAGTTGGTGTAATGCGAATCCGAGAACGAGAACTGATAGACCTTGGTGGCGTACCAGATGTACGGCACCTGCTTGTTCACCAACTGCGCCCAAGACCAGGTCAACTCATTCATCTTGCTGCCAGGCCCGACGGTTCGTGACTGGTTGAAGATCGTCGTCGCCACATCGACATTGCCCAGCCCCGGAACGTCGGCCGTCGGCCCGAATCCCATTCCCTTCTTGCCCGCGTAGTTCCCCGAGGTCTGGAAGTTCTGGTCATGCAGCATCGCAGAGAGGGAGAGGAGCGGGGTGGCTCCGCTTGGGAAGTAACCGGCGATCTGGAAGTTGCCGTTCATCTCGTCAGCGGACAGCTGCGCACCCGAGGTCGCATTGACATCCGACTTGATGCCGAACTCGGTCAACGCCTTCGCCGCCGACGTGAAGGAAGTCACGATGTCGGACGTGTTGGAGTTCGCCTCGAAAGTGAGGGTGAACTGGTCGCCCTTCGGTGTGTACCACTGGCCGTTCTTCTTCGTAAATCCGGCACCGGTGAGGAGTTTCGCAGCCGCGGAGGTATCGGTGTTGTACTTGTTCAGCTTCGACAGCTCGCTCTTGGTGAGGTAGGTCGAGTTCTGCTGCGGGGACAGCCCCGTGATGTACTGCTGCCATACGCCACCCGCGCCCTTCGCGGACCCGTACGCAGCCTCGGTCATCTGCTGGCGGGGAATCGCGTAGGCGAGCGCCTGCCGAACGGGGGTGAGGTTCAGCGGGTACTGCTGGTTGTTGAACGCCAGCGCGAATCCGAAGGCTTGCGGCAATGCCAGGTTCGAGCCCGCCGTCGAATTCCAGCGCTTGAGCAGCGGCGGCGCCAGATAGACGTTGGAGAAGTCTGCGTTGCCCGAGAACAGCTGCGGGTAGATCTCCTGATTCGAACCGTTGCCATAGGTGATCGACGGTACGTGGATCTTGTCGGCGAGCCAGTACGTGTTCGACTTGACGAGCTTGGCTTCCGATCCCGTCACGCCCTGGAGCTTGAACGGCCCATCACCTGGCACTTTGCTCGGGCTGAGCGCGGCCAGTTGCTTGAACACAGCGTTGTTACGCGTGTACTCGGGCATGGTCACGGCCTTCGCGGGATCCGTGTTATACACCGCGTAGTACGCCGGAACGTCCTTCTCGACCTGCGGTGTCACGAACGACCCGTAAACGCTGGCCGGGTACACGACCGTATTCGCCAGGATGTCGTTCTCGGCCAACGCCACAGGCTCACCCTGACGCAGCGTGAACGCGACTGTGGAGTCGTCGACGATCTTCACGCCTGTGATGTCATTCCACGCCGCGGCCCCGTTCAGACCGTTGAGCAGCACCGTGTCGTAGACATCCTTCGACGTGACCGGAGTCCCGTCCTGCCACTTCGCCTTCTTCTCAAGGTTGACCGTGAGAGTTTGACCCGAGACCTTCCAGGACGACGCGAGTTGCGGCGCGTATTCCGTGATCGAAGGGAACTTCTGTATAGCGAGCCGCTGAAACACGAAGTCGCTGAACGCGGTGGCGTCGGTGTTGACGTTCCACGGGTTGATCGAGAACGTCGCGGTCGGCCAGGAGCAGCACGGCTGATACGAGAGCGAGGCCGCGCTGGCGTTGCTGCCGCTGCTTGCGCTCGCAGCGCCGCCATCCGGATTCGCCGCCGTGCACCCGGCAAGCGCGAGCGCCACCGTGCCTGAAATGCCCACAGAAGCCAGCCAGGCGCGTCGCCTTCGCCTTCGCGGGACTCGATCGCTCGGCCCTCGTTCGGCCCTGCGGGGGCGGAACATCGTTGCGAGTTGCTCCGCCCACCATGAAGTCGGCTGTGCCATTGATCCTCCTCGATCCAAGACAGGTTGAACACTGTCCGCCGATCCCCCCGATGGGGTACGTCGGCCGGGTGTGCTCACCCTATTAATAAATGCACTCGATGAAAAGACTTGTCAGAAACTTGTACCCCGGTGGTACTCAACCGGGCAGGATGTATCCGTTCTCCATCGCGTATACGACGCCCGCTTGCTGGTTGTTGCCGATCAGGTTCCACATGGCCGATGTGCCGTCGGAACCCACTTCTGGCCAGTTCGTGTAGTGCGATGTCGAGAAAGAGATCTGACGCACCTTCGTGGCGTACCAGAGGTACGGAACGTCGCGGTTCACGAGCTGCGCCCATGACCAAGTCAGTTCGTTCATCTTGCTTCCGGGTCCGACATTGCGTGACTGTCCATAGATCGTCGTCGCCACGTCCACGTTGCCCTGACCCGGGACATCCGCTGTCGGCCCGAACCCGATGCCGCGTTTGCCGGCGTAGTTGCCCGAGGTCTGGAAGTTGTTGTCATGCAGCATGGCCGAGAGCGTCTGGAGCGGGGTGACGCCATTCGGGAAGAAGGCCGCCACCTGGAAGTTGCCGTTCTGCTCGTCAGCAGTCATCTGGGCGCCGGACGTGGCGTTGACGTCAGACTTGATTCCGAACGCTGTGAGTGCTTTCGCGGCCGATGTGAACGACGTCACGATGTCCGAGGTGTCCGACTGCACCTCGAACGACAGCGTGAACTGCTGCCCCTTCGGGGTGTACCACTGACCACCGCGCTGCGTGAACCCGGCGCCGGTGAGCAGCTTGCTCGCTTTGGCGGTGTTCAGTGCGTATGGGTTCAGGCTCGAGAGCTGCTTCTTGGTCAAGAAGGTCTCGTTCTGCTGCGGAGTCAACCCGGTCATGTATTGCTGCCAGACGCCTCCAGCGCCCGAGCCTGTTCCGTAGGCGGCTTCGACCATCGTCTTGCGCGGCAGCGCATAGGCGATCGCCTGCCGCACAGCCGTGAGATTCAGCGGGTATAGCGCGTTGTTGAAGCCGATGACGAAACCGTTCGCCTGGGGCGTCGCGAGCTTCGCCCCGGGCGTCGTCTTCCACCGTTGGAGCACGTTCGGAGGCATCGTGGCGTTGGAATAGTCGACGTTGCTCGAGAGCAATTGCGGGTAGATCTCCGCGTTAGAAGCGTGGGTGAGTGTGATTCCGGGAACCCGGATCTTGTCGGCCAGCCAGAAGCCATCCCACTTGACGAGCTTGGACTGCGGCCCGTTCGTGCCCTCGAGCTTGAACGGCCCGTCACCCATCATCCGGCTCGGGTTCACCGCCGCCAGCTGCTTGAAGGTGGCGTTGTTCCGTCCGTATTCCGGCATAGTCACGGCCTTAGCGGGATCAGAGTCATACACCGCGTAATACGCCGGGACATCCTTCTCCAGTTGCGGTGTGACGAACAAGCCGTACACGCTCGAGGGATACACGATCGTGTTGGCGAGGATGTCGTTCTCGGCAAGCGCCACCGGTTGGCCGGGGCGCAACTGGAAGGCGACGGTCTCTTCGTTCACGATCTTCAGCCCCGTGATGTCGTTCCACACCGAGGACCCGTTCAAGCCGTTCAGCAGAACGGTGTCGTACAGGTCTTTGCTGGTGACCCTGGTGCCGTCCTGCCACTTCGCCTGCTTCTGGAGATTGACCGTCAGGCTTCCCCCTGATGCGGACCATGACGCGGCCAACTGCGGTGCATAGTCGGTGAGGGAGGGGTACTTCTGCACAGCGAGCCGCAGATAGACGAAGTCGCTGATCGTCGCGGCGTTCGTGCTCCATGGGTTGTACGAGACAGTGGGCCCAGGAGCGCAGCACACTGTGTACTTCAGCGGCGAGGCACTTGCGCCGGTATGCGTCGCGGTGGTGTCCGGTCCACTCGCGGTACACCCCGCTAACGCCATCGCCGCGGACGCCATGATCGCCAGTCCCACGAGCCTTCCGCGCCTACCGTGAACGATGCGTCTCGGTGACCGACGGTCCGACAAGAACACCCTTCCGAACCGCTTCGCTCGTGTCGTAGCCCCAGCCATCGTCGGCCTCCCTCGGTCAAGCGACGGGTTGCGTCCGCGCCTGCGCCCGAAACCCGAACCTGATCGCGTGACCCATCCTCTGCTTTAGTAAATATGCTATAAGAATTAAAACAATCTGACCACCCTCAAGGTCGAAGGGACGAAATCTCGTCATGTCATCTCCACTTCGTGTGGCCGCATTGAGCTTCTGGCATGTCCATGCCGGCGACTATGCGAGGTCTGCGCAGAACCATCCAGGGACGGAGCTCGTGGCCGTCTGGGACGACGACCCGGATCGAGGCCGAGCCGGCGCGGAGCAATTCGGCGTCGAGTTCGTGCCCGATCTCGACGCGTTGCTCGCTCGCGACGACATCGACGCGGTGACGATCACAACCTCGACAGTGGATCACCGCGACGTGATTCTCAAGGCGGCCGCCGCCGGCAAGCACGTCTTCACGGAAAAGCTTCTGGCTCCCACCGTCGCTGAGGCGACGGAGCTCATCCGCGCGTGTGACGACAACGGAGTAGCACTCATCGTGTCGCTCCCAAGGCTCTATCACGGTTATACGCAGACGGTGAAAGAAGTCCTTGCGAGCGGCGTGCTCGGCAAGATCACGTATGCACGAGTGCGGCTGTCACACGACGGCGCCGTAGCGAACTGGTTGCCCGACCGGTTCTACGACGCAGCCGAAGCGATCGGCGGTGCGCTCACCGACCTCGGATGTCACCCGGTTTACCTCACCCAGCTGTTCCTCGGTGCCGCTCCGGCAACGATCTCCTCGACGTATGCATACGCGACCGGCCGGGCAGTGGAGGACAACGCCGTCGTGAGCGTCACATATGACGACGGCGCCATCGGTGTCGTCGAGGCAGGCCTCGTATCAAGCAATCCGTTCGTCATCGAGATCGGGGGCTTCGATGGATGGCTGAGCTACACGGCATATAACGACCACCTGGAGCTGGCGCTGGGCGGCGACCGGGTTGAGCGAATACCCGTTGCCGAGGACCTTCCAGGCGCCTTCGACCAGTGGGTCGAACACATCGCGAACGGAACCCGTGCCGATGACAATCTCGCCCGCGCCGTCGAACTCACCAGGTTCGTCGCTGCGGCCAACCACGCAGCAGAGACAGGAAACACGGAGGACTACTCATGATCAAGGTCGGGCTCATCGGCGGCGGCGGAATCGCTTCTGCCCATATTCACGGCTACCAGATGCACAGCGACAAGATCGCCGTCGCCGCGGTCACCGACGCGGTCGAGGAGACTGCGAGGCGACGAGGTGACGAACTCGGTGTCCCGTGGTTCACCGACTACCGGCAGATGATCGCCGATCCGACGCTGGCCCTGGATGCAGTGGATATCTGCCTACCGCACCACCTCCACGCCGAGGCCATCATCGCGGCCGCGAATGCAGGGCTCAATGTGCTGTGCGAGAAGCCGCTCTGTCTCACCGCTGACGAAGCACGCCGCGTCAACGACGTGGTGAAATCCAATGGCGTGACACTGATGTGCGCACATAACCAGCTCTTCATGCCCGCTGTGGCCAAGGCCAAGCAGCTCTTGGAGGACGGGACCATCGGCACCGTGTACGAGGTGCGTACCACGGACTCGTTCTACAACGATTTCGATCCGGCCAACATGGGATGGCGAGCGCACGCGAGCACCTCGGGCGGCGGTGAGCTGATCGACACGGGCTACCATCCCAGCTACCTGCTACTCCACTTGGCGGGCGGAAAACCAGTCGAGGCTACCGCGATGCTGTCGACGCATCGGCTGAAGTTCATGGAGGGCGAGGACTCCGCGCAGGTTCTGATTCGGTTCGACAATGGTGTGGTCGGACAGATGGTCACCAGCTGGGCGTATCAGCCTGCCACGTCCACCGAGCGGTTCTCTGCGGTCGGAGAGTTCGGCGCACTCACCAGCGACGGCACGACCGTCAGTTATCGTCTGCGCACCGGCGAGGAGGAGTCTTTCACCTTCGAACCCGTTGAGACCATCCCGGCGGAGATCGGCCATTTCGCCGATTGCCTCACCACGGGCACGCGTCCTCCGCATACGGAAGACGAGGGCATCCAGGTTCTCGGCATGCTCCTCGCCGCGTACGAGAGCGCGAGGGAGAAGACGGTCGCGCCAGTGCTGGATGTGCTCGCCCGGGTTCCAAGCACGTTGTGAAGCCAGTTCGCCGGCCCGTCATCGCGCCGCGGTGACGGGCCGGCGAATGAGCATGTCCTGTGGTTTGGGAGACAGAGTGTCATCGAGCACGAGACATGCCGCACCACGCGCCGCAACGGCTTCTCCGGCTGAGGATATGACGAACTCGATGTCGTGAGGGACGGATGCACGCACCGACGCCCGTACACGTCCCGGCAGGACCTCCAGAAGCACCTGCCCGATCGGTGCAATGAACGGGCCGCCGAAGACGACTCGGTCCACATCGAGCAAGTTCACCAGCCGCACGATGGCGTCGGCGATTCCGTCGAACATCAAGGTGAAGAGTCCCTTCGCTCGAGGATCGTCGCGCAACATCATCAGGTCGGCGAGCGCGCTGCGCAGTTCCGTGATGGCCATTCCCGACGCGTCCCCGTTGACGAGCTCCGAGGGATCCCCCGGCAACAGGCCGTGAATGATCGCCTGTCCTATCAGGAACGGGGCTCTGAGCGCGTCACCCACCGGCCACGTGGTCGGATGGCTGACGCCGTCGAATCGCATAGTGTCCAGCCAGCCGATCCCGCCCGCATTGCCGGAGCTCCCACGAATCGCTTCACCGCCGATCGCGAGTCCGGCACCCACGCCAGTGCCTGCATAGAAGAACACGATGTCGTCGCTGGCTCCGGTGGAATCGAGCCAGAGCTCGGCGATCACGGCGGCGGTCACATCCTTTTCCAGCAGCACGGGCATCCCGAGCCGATCGGAAAGCACTGAGCGCACCGGAACGTTGCGCCACCCCGGCAAGAGCGGGGGGTCCAGTACGATCCCGTGGGTGACGTCGATGGGCCCTGGTGCGGCCACGCCCGCTCCTAGCACTCGTCCCGGCTCGATCCGCTGCTTCTTCAACATCGCGGGAATGGCGGCGGCAATGCGCTCGACGGTCTCTTCGGCTCGCGCCGTCGACGCGGTCAGAAGCTCGCGTCGAGCGACGACCTCTCCGGCAAGATCCAGCAGCACCAGCGTGACCACCGATGGATCGAGATGGATACCGATCGCGAAGCGCGCCCGCGGGGCGAGCCGCAGAATCGTACGTGGCTTTCCGACGCCGTTCACCCGTGTGCCGTCCTCGACCACGAGGCCCTCGTCCATGAGCCGGCGCACGATGTTGGTGACGGTCTGGGCCGAAAGCCCGGTGTTCTTCGCCACCTCGATACGGCTGACGCCGTCGACGGCATGGCGAACGGCGTCGAGAATTACCGCGTAGTTGTAACCCCCGACGGCAGGAAGGTTGCTTCCTGCGCGCATAAACGAGCCCGCCTCACCCACGTCGGCCGCGCGACGCGTTCGCATGACACTATCTCAGTCCTTGAGGTCGCATCCTTGCCCGGCATGGACCACGCCCCATAACTTACCCACGACGCTACGTCAATGCGCACCATCGTGAACCGGACGTCTTGTCCCGGATCGCGACTGAGGCCTGTCCGCCGTTCGCGGGCGCGCCACAGCACCTGCACCGTGGACAGATAGGGTGTCATGGGCTCCGTCCGGGGCTCGATGCATCCATCGGCGGTCCGGTGGGGGGAAGGACACTGTGGAGAACACCTTGCACATCAGAAAGCGCGTCGCGACGATCGCCGTCGCCGTCGTACTCGTGGGCGGTGCGCTCAGCGGCTGCAGCGCAGTGAGCGGCCTCAGCAAGGCGGCCGGATGTGCCGAGCTCGCCAAGGCGGGCAACACGCTGAGCTCCGCCGCGAGCGGCGCGATGACCGAGGCCACGAGCGACCCGAAGAGTGCAGCCGCCAAGCTGGACTCCGCCGCGGACAAGTTCGACGCCACCGTGCAGAAGATCACGGATGCCGGTGTCAAGGAGAAGGCGCAGGCCATGTCGACCGCGTACAAGAAGTTCACCACCGACTTCAAGGCGTACGCGGACGACCCGGCGAACGGCGACCCGGCATCCATCACGTCCGACGCATCCGCGATCTCCGACGCAGCGACAGCGGTGGGCAAGGTGTGCGGCGGCAAGTAAGCAGGAGCGCGCACCTCAGGCTGACCACGCCTCATCAGACACACCGCACTCCGAGGACCAGATGACGAAGGGCCGCCCGGGCAGCTAGCCGGCGGCCCTTGCACTGCCCACTTGACAAAACTCGGCACGTATCTGCCGATGGGGACGTTGAGCGCGTCCGGGGCCGCACCTATTGCCTGTGTGACCTCGATCGTATTGCCCCGGGCTCTCACTGCGACGCCGGCGACGGCGAGCGCGTCGCGCCACCGGCCGGCGGAAGGCTGATCGCGGTCGCTTCGCCGGCGAGATCCGCAGGTATCCCGTCGCATTGGTGCACACCGTCGATGCGTCTGACGATTCTCCATGGGTTGTCGTCCTGCAGCGGCGGGGGCAGGAGCGATCCGGGTACGTCCTGATAGGCGACCGGGCGCAAGAAGCGCGCTATGGCAGCGGTTCCTACGGACGTCGTGGCGGGTGCGGTGGTGGCCGGGAAAGGCCCGCCGTGCTGCTGCGCGTAAGTAACGCTGACCCCGGTCGGCCAGCCGTTGTACAGAACCCGGCCGGTCTTGCTCGATAAAGTTCGTAACAGTTTCGCGGCATCGTCGGTGTCCGCGTCGGCGTGCATGGTTGCGGTGAGTTGACCGCCGATCCGTTCGGCGAGTTGCAGCAGCTGCGCGGATGTCTCGTACTCGACAATCACGCTCGCCGGACCGAATAGCTCGTGTTCCAACAGCTCCGGTTCAGCAAGAACCGTGGTCGCGCTGGTGATCAGCACCGTCGTACCGGGCGCAGTCTCAGCTCCGGGCGACCTGGCGATCACCTCAACGCCGTCGGCGTTTTCAAGTTCAGCCAGTGAGCGTTCGAACGACGCTCGTAGCGACGCGGAGAGCATCGGATGCGACGGCACAGGTGAGGCGTCGAGCAGTCCTCTCGTGATCTGGTCGCGGTCGCCAGCGGGGGCTATGAGGTAGCCCGGTTTCGTGCAGAACTGGCCCATACCGATCGTGATGGACTCGACGAAGCCGGCGAGGATCGATTCGCGTCGAGCCGCCCATGCGTCGGGCATGACGAAGACCGGATTGGTGCTCCCGAGTTCGCCATAGAACGGGATGGGCTCGACGCGGCCCGCGGCAAGTGCCGCGAGGGCGAGCCCGCCGCGAGTGGACCCGGTGAATCCGACCGCCTTTACAAGCGGATGCGTAACCAGCGCAGGGCCGTCGTCGTAGCTCTCGATCAGGGAGAACAGTCCGGATGGTGCGCCGGCATTGTCGAGAGCATCCACGGCAAGTCGGGTTGTCATGCGTGCGAGACGGGGGTGGGCGGGGTGCGCCTTGTGCACGACCGCGCAGCCGGCGGCTAGGGCGGAGGCGGTGTCGCCTCCGAGCACGCTGAACGCGAGAGGGAAGTTTGATGCACCGAAAACGCAGACCACACCGACCGGTTCGCCGACGCGTCGGATGTCGGGGCGAGGCCCCATGGCCCATCCGGGGTCCGCATGGTCGATCGTGGCCGCGAGCGGCTCACCCGTGGCGGCGTACACGCCGAGCAGTCTCAGCTGGAAGGCAGTTCGAACGAGCTCTGACCGCAGGCGGCTGGTCGGCAAGCTCGTTTCATTGTGCGCGAGCGCCACGAGTTCCTCAGCGTGCGTCTCGAGTGCGGTCGCGAGCGCGTCCAGCCAGGTCGCTCGGATCGCGGGACTGAGGTCACGGGCAGCCGAGAACGCAGCATCGGCGGCTGTGACGGCGTATTCGACCGATCTGTGAACAGTGTTGCGGGTGAGTTCAAACTCGATCATTCGTTGCGCGAGCCCTTCGCGGATCAGATCCAGGGGCTTCCCGGCGGGAACCGGTCGGTTGCGAGCGGTCCGCCGAGAAACTGGCTAGCCGAAAGCACCTGCTCGGCGTCCGCTCGAAGCTGGTCGGAAGCGCACATCTCGGCGTCGTCGAGTGGGAAGTAGCCGATCTCGTGGCCCGGTTCGAGGTCGAACCACCGCCTCGAGTTGTTCGAGACGCCCCAGATGACACGGTGACCCGGCTGGTCGAACGTGAGGCATGCCTCGACGATTCGTGAGGCGTCGTCGGCGGACAACCAGGTGGCGAGCATCCGTGGTTCACGCACCGTAGTGCCGAAGGTTCCGATGCGCACAGACGTGATCGACATCTCATAGCGGTCGGCGTAGAGGCTGCCGAGCGCTTCGATCGCAGCCTTGCTTACTCCGTAGTACGAATCAGGACGCGGAGGGGGCGCAGGTACATCGCGGGCGTGACCGGGCGCGAGGAAGCCAACGGCGTGGATTGAGCTGGCGAGCAAGATGCGAGGAACGTTTGCGATGCGGGCGGCTTCCAACAGCTGCTGGGTACCGCTTACGTTGACGGACATCAGTTCGGACCAGGACTGCTCCTTGCTGTGTCCACCCAGATGGACGATGAGATCGACGCCTTCGCAGGCTTTTGCTGCGACGGCCGATTCGGCGAAAGATCCGACCACGACTTGCTCGCCATCGGCCGGACTCGCGGGCTCGACAGTATCCAGGAGTCGTAGGGTTCGCCCGGGCCTGGCGAGTCGGGGGCGGAGGGCGCTGCCGATCATTCCGGTCGCCCCGGTCAGCAGCAGTGTCGTCACCGGCGCCGCCCCGAGAAGGAGCTGCGCTCGAAGGCAGCGGTCATCGTGTCGATTCTGCCCTGAGAAGCCAGGCCGTAGTGGTATCCGTGCACGCTGCTGATGCCAGCGCCGCTGAGGGCAGCGAGTCTGTCATCGATGGTCGCGCTGAAGTCCTCCGTGAGGAGGCTGACGTAGGCCGCGATCGCGGCGGGAGCCAGACGCGCGAGCGCGGCCGCCCGCATCGCATCGTCCTGCCAGTCTCCGAAGCAAGGCAGGAGCCAACGGTCGACCCCGTCGATGCTGCCGAGAGGCGTGATCGTTGCGCCTGTAGTCCACGGGTCGGGATCTGCGAAGACCGTGACATCACGTGCGCCGGCTGCTCTGGCGTGACTCACGACCTCACGTAACAACTCATCGTCGGCTGCTGCCCGCGCCGGCGGCACGACCGACGACAATCTGGCCCGAAGCCTGGCAGCCGCCTCCGCGTCAGCGAGGGCGTCAGCGATTTCGGAGCGCATAGCGGCGGGTTCGATGCCGGCCCGCGTATAGAGCTTCTCGCAGGGCGTGCAGAAGCAAATTGAAAGCAGAGCCTGTTGCGCCCGCGACCAGTCGGCTCCGGCGGTCTTCTCGTGGGCGGAGCCGTGCTCGAACCCCAGCTGGCCGGCCGCCTCGAGCACGATCTCCTCGACTTGGCCCAGCAAGACGATCTCGGTGACGAGCGTGGCGGCGTACTCGCGCACCTCGGGCCGTGCGGGACAGAGGGCGTACGAGAAACGGTCACCGAACGCGTTCCGCACGGTGTGCTCCCCGAAACGGCTTTCGAACGAGCACGAATGCGTGAGCACAGACCAGGCGGCCACTCGAAGCCCCGCCTGCGCCAGCGCTTCACGCGCACGCACGAAGCTGTCTGCCCCGGCCCACGCCTCAGCGCTTTGCGGAACGAGCTCGTGCCCTTCCCATACGTGGGCTCGAATCGCAACGTACGCGGCGCCGTGCGGGGCTTCGACGATCTTGTGCCGGGGATGATGCGGTGTAGCCGCGCGAACGGCGTGGTACGAGGCCGCCAACGCCACTCTGGTCACACCGGCGTCAACGAGCCGCGCCGCCGCATCCGGGTCGCCGTTGACGTCCCAGGGGTACAGGTGAGCGGTGATCTTTTCCGATGAGGTCACATGCATCAGAATCTCGGGAGAGCGGGGTCGTAGTGCGCGTCGACGCGCCGCATGTAGGCGGTGTCGTCTCGCGTGGTGCGTCCGGAACTGAGGTAGAGATCGTGGAGTTCCGCCACCTTGCCCTCGTCGACATCGACGCCCAGTCCAGGCGACGTCGGGACCGCCAGCGCGCCATCCTCGAACTCGAAGCTTCCCGGCACGACGACATCATCCGCGCAATTCCAGGGGTAGTGCGTGTCGCAGGCGTAGTCGAGGTTCGGTGTTGCTGCTGCCAGATGCGTCATAGCTGCGAGGCTGATGCCGAGGTGGGAGTTCGAGTGCATCGAAAGTCCGAGGCCGAAGCTGTCGCAGAGCTTGGCGAGTTCGCGCGACCTGCGCAGACCGCCCCAGTAGTGGTGGTCTGCGAGCACGATCTGGACGGCGCCGGCCTCCAAGGCCGGCCGGATCGTATCGAAGGAGGTCACTGCCATGTTCGTCGCAATCGGAAGACCGCCCCGTTTCGCGACGATCGCCAGGTTGTCCAGACCGAGCGTGGGGTCCTCTAGATACTCGAGCTCACCGGCGAGTTCCCGGGCGACGCTCAGCGATGTCTCGACCGTCCAGCCTCCGTTCGGGTCGATGCGCAGCGGATATCCGGGAAAAGCTTTGGCAAGTTCCCGGATCGCCTCGATCTCGACTGCAGGCGGAAAGACCCCTGCTTTGAGTTTGATCGACTGAAAACCATATTGCTTAGTCAGGATGCGCGCCTGGGAAACGATGCCCTGCGGGTCAAGTGCCGCACCCCAGGCATCCGTCTCGACGTTCCCGTCAACGTCTGGGTGACCGGCCCATTTGAAGAACAGGTAGGCGCTGTAGGGCACGCTGTGCCGCACCCTACCGCCGAGCAGTTCGGCGACCGATACTCCCGCGAGTTTGCCCTGCGCGTCGTGACAGGCGACTTCGATGATGGCGAAGGTTCCTGCGATGTCCCGGGCGGACCGCGTTCCGGTGCGGAGCCGTCTCGCGATCGCTTGCTCGATGGCGCCCAGTTCGAACGGACTCCGGCCGACGACACACTCGCGTACCTCGTTCAGAGCGGCGAGAACGGATGCTTCACCCGAGCCTTCGCCCCAGCCGACGACGCTGTCGTCGACGACGATCTTGACCAAGCAGCGCAGCGCCAGCGGCTCATGCACACCCCACGAGTTGAGCAGAGGCGGGTCCCGAAAAGCCAGAGGGATGACGGTGAATTCGGTGATCTGCACGGGTTCAACCTCTCGATGCGTGGATGCCGTCGACGAGGGCGTCAAGCTCGCCTTGTTCCGACGTGGTCAGATCTCGCAGCGGTGGTCGCACCGCGCCGGCGTCGCGTCCGATGGCACGCAGCCCCGCCTTGATGATCGAGACCGCGTAGCCACCAGCGCGGTCACGGATCTCCGTGAGCGGGATCACGAACGCGTTCAACCTGCGGTAGACCTCCTCACGGTCGGCACGCAGTACCGCGTCGTAGAAGTCGAGGGCGAACTCGGGGACGAAGTTGAAGATGGCGGAGGAGTAGGTCGTGAATCCGAGTTGCAGCAGCGGCAGCGCGAATGTCTCCGCGGTGGGCAGCCCGCCGATGTAGATCAGCCGGTCGCCGAGGCGCGCAAAGGTGCGAGTCATCTTCTCGATGTCGCCGACGCCGTCTTTGACCGCGATCAACCTGGGATTGCGTTCGGCGAGCCTCTCCAGGGTTCGATCACTGAGAACGCCGTTGGCTCGGCTGTAGACGACAACCCCAAGATCAGTGGCAGCGCAGACGGCGTCGATCCGGGCTGCGAGGCCATCTTGTCCCGCCTCGGTCAGATAAGGCGGGAAGAGCAGGATGCCCGCCGCACCCGCCTCCTGCGCTGCCCGCGCATGAGCAACGGCCTGCGCCGTGGCGCCCATCGCCGGAGCCATCACGGGGACGGCTGTCCCCACCTCGCTCACGGCGATCCGAACCACCTCATCGAGCTCTGCGCCGGTCAGCGAGAAACCCTCGCCGGTGCCGCCGGCGGCGAAAAGCCCGGCGATCGGGTAGCCGACCTGCCATGCCAGGTGATCGCGGTAACGCGACTCATCGAGCCGGAGGTCGGGGTCGAAGGGTGTCACCGGAAAAGACAGCAGTCCAGAACCGAGTTGGCGGGCGAGGTCTGCAGGAGACCAAGGTGCGGGCATGTGCATCCTCACTGATTGCGTGCGAGCGCCGGTGAGAGGCGCTCACGGATGCGGTCAGCCTAGAAAGCCCGATCGATATCAGTCCAACACCGATTTTGGATGCTGCGATACCTCAGCGGCATCCTCCTGCATACGGTCGAGCAGCGTCCGGACCCTGGGCAGGATCGGATTACGACCGCCCCGCACCCAGACCGCATGCAACTCGACCTCCGGAGCATCGACGAGCTCCGCAAAACCTATCCCCTCCAGTCCGAGACGACGCGCCGAATCCGGCACCAGGGCGATCCCACGCCGCGCGGCGACCAGCAGCATCATCGTGAGCAGCTGGCTCACCGTATGAGCAGTGACCACATGGCGGCCGGCAAGTGCCTGAACCGTGAGGCCATAGAAGTACTGAGCCCCGGTCGAGGAGTGCATGATGAAGTCCTCACCGCCCAGATCGTCGCCGGTCAGCGGTCGTCGAATGCGCAGCAGATGATGCCCGACCGGCGCTGCCACCACGAGCGGTTCATGCTCGACACGGATGCTCTCGAACACCGTGTCATCAAACGGTGGCCTGGCGAACCCCAGGTCTAGATCCCCCTTGAGTAGGGCATCCAGCTGCTGACTGCTGGCGAGTTCCGTCAGCTCGAGACTCACACCCGGAAGGCTAACGCTCATGTGCTTGAGGAAGTCGTCGAGCAGGCGATACGCCCAACTCGCCGTGAACCCGATGTTCAGCGACCCGCTCCAACCCTCCGCGACGCGACGCGCAGCATCCGGTGCCGCCTCGGCCAGACGCAGAAGGCGGCGAGCGTCTTCGAGGAACGCGCTACCGGCGGCGGTCAGCTGAACCCCGCGAGCGTTGCGCTCCAGCAGTTGCACGCCGACCTCGACCTCCAACCGCTGAATCTGACGCGACAACGGCGGCTGGGTCATGTTGAGCCGTTCCGCGGCTCTTCCGAAATGCAACTCCTCCGCAACCGCGACGAAGCCGCGCACCTGCTCGAGGGAATACATACGACGACCATACGGCAGAGTCGGCTCCGATACCCCCACGGCATCGCTCCATCCAAGAACGGTCTTGGACGTGCATGGATGTCCGTGCGTACGGTGGTGCGGTCCGGAGCGTGAACCCGCAACAACGGTTCTGTGACCGCCCGGCACTCGATGACGAGGAGCGACGATGGAGGCACACGGATGGCGACCGTGACGTTGAGCCGCGAAGACCGATCTGTGTCCCCACCGAACGGACGCGCCCGGGCTGCAGGCCGCCGACGGCCATTGCGGGCTGCGCCGTTCTACTTCATCATCCCCGCCGCAGCGTTCTACGCCTTCGTTGTGCTTTGGCCGAGCATCCAGGGCGTGGGCTTCGCCTTCACCGACTGGAACGGGCTCTCGCCTGAGAAGCACTTCGTCGGCATCCAGCAATTCGTCAAAGCGTTCCAAGACGACGCAGCGCTCGCGGCGCTCGGCCACTCGATCGAGCTCGCCGTCGGTATCACCGTGGTGCAGAACCTGATCGGCCTGCTCCTGGCGCTCGGCGTCAACACTCGCATCAAGAGCCGGAACATCCTTCGCGTGTTCCTCTTCGCCCCGGTGGTGATCACCCCTGTCGCTGCGGCGTTCATCTGGCAGTACCTGTTCACGCCCACCGGAACCATCAATGAACTGCTGCAGAGAATCGGCCTGGGCGGTCTTCAGCAGAACTGGCTGGGCGACCCCCGCCTCGCGCTCTTCTCCATCAGCATCATCGTCGTGTGGGAATACGCGGGCTATTCGATGGTGATCTTCCTCGCCGGTCTGCAGGGAGTTCCGGAGGAATCGATCGAAGCATCGCTGGTCGACGGCGCCGGCCCCTTCCGCCGGTTCTGGTACGTCATCCGGCCGGAACTCGCACCCGCTATCACCATCAACCTGATGCTCTCCGTCATCGCCAGTCTGAAGCTGTTCGACCAAGTACAGGTGACCACGGGTGGTGGCCCGGGCCACGCCACCGAGACCCTGTCGACCCTGATCTACAAGAACGTGTTCCAGTTCAACCAGTTCGGGTACGGCATCGCCCTGGCAGTACTGCTCACGATCTGCGTCGGCATCATCTCCGTGCTGCAGTACCGGGGCCTGAACCGATCAGAACGCGTGTCGAAGCGGAGGACCGACTCGTGAGGAAGTACACCTACCGCACACTGGTACTCGAACTGGTGATGATCGCCGTCGGGTTGCTATTCATGATTCCCCTGTACGTGCTGGTCAACCAGTCGCTCAAGGCGCCGTCCGATCTGACCGATCCACTTGCGATCGTGACTCGTCCGACGCTGCAGAACTACGCCGACGCGTGGAGTCAAGCCGGACTGGCTCACGCACTGCTGACGAGCGCCCTGATCACTGTGGTCAGCGTGGTGGTGCTCGTCGTCATTTCGGCGATGGCCGCCTACCCGCTCGCACGCAGCACCAAGCGCTGGTCGACGGTGGCCTTCTACGTCTTCATGATCGGCCTGCTGTTGCCCTTCCAGCTCGCACTGATCCCGCTCTACTCCACGATGCGCGACCTGGGTCTTCTGGGGTCACCGCTGTCGCTCATGATCTTCTACTCCGGTCACCTGGCACCGTTCTCGATCTTCCTTTACGCCGGATTCCTGCGAGCTCAACCCGCCGAGTACGAAGAGGCCGCTGCGGTCGACGGCTGCGGTCCAGTGGGAACGTTCTGGCGCGTCGTGTTCCCCCTGCTGCGCCCCGTCACCGGCACCGTCGTGATCCTGAACGTTCTGAACATCTGGAACGACTTCTTCACCCCGCTGCTCTACCTCAGCGGGTCCGGCAACGCGACCGTTCCCGTCGTTCTGTATTCGTTCGTCGGGGAGTTCGTCAGCCACTGGAACCTGGTCTTCGCCGGACTCGTGATCACGATCGCGCCCATCCTGCTCGTCTACTTCCTCATGCAGCGCACCATCATCAAAGGCTTCGCGAGCGGCCTCAAAGGTTGACCGCGGACACCCTGCACCACCCGAAACATCCATCTGTCCCAACATCCACCCGTACAAGGAGGACGAACCGTGTCCCAACACAGCCGTCTGATCGCGCTCCCCGTCGTCGCGGCACTCGCCGTGACCCTCGCCGCGTGCTCGAGCACACCATCAACATCGGCTCGCACTGCCGGAGCGCCAGAGAAGACGCTGACGATCTCGACCAACCAGAACGACAAGACGCCGCTCGAGCCGATCATCACCGCGTTCGAGAAGAAGTACCCGAAGATCAAGGTCACCCTCACGGCCGCCGAGACGACGACGTACCAGACGACGTTGCAGACACAGCTCTCCGCCAACAACGGACCCGACGTGTTCTACACCTACCCGGGCGCCGGCAACCCGGCGGGCGAGTCACTGCTCGCCGAGGCGGGCTACGTCAAGGACCTCTCCAATCAGCCGTTCGTCAAGCAGCTTCCGAAGGGCATCCGCCCGCTCGCCGAGTACAAGGGCAAGGTATACGTGCGCCCGATGACGGTCGGCGGCATCGGCATGATCTTCAATATGCAAGCGCTGCAGAAGGCCGGCCTGAAGGTGCCGACGACCTTCAGCAGTGTTCTGCAGCTCTGCTCGGATGCCGAGGCTAAGGGAAAGGTGGCCTTCGCGCTCGGCGCCGCCACCCCATCGAACACACAGCTCATCGACTATGCGCTCATTCCCACCTTGGTGTACGCCAAGGACCCCAACTTCAATACCGAGATGTCCAAGGGCAAGGCGACCTTCGCCGGTTCCGCGGGCTGGAAGAAGGCGATGGACATGAATGTCCAAATGCTGAAGGCCGGGTGCTTCGAGAAGGACCCAACGGGCGTGCAGTACCCGGATGCCGCGAAGATGGTGGCAGCCGGTGACGCCCTAGCCATCGTGCAGACACAAGGCGCCATCGCCCAGCTTCAGCTCGACAACCCGAGCGGTGACTTTCGGATGAAGGCGTTCCCCGCGACCGATCAGCCGAAGGACACATACCTCGCATCGTCCATCGGCTCGGAGTATGCAATCAACGCGCACGCGAAGGACCCCAACGCAGCGCAACTGTTCCTCGACTTCCTCTCCACACCGGATCAGCAGAACACCTACGCGAAGAACAGCAACTCCGTCCCCGCCATCCCGAACGCGAAGAGCTCGATCCCGGCGTCCATCGCGGTGATCGGCGAATACCAGAAGGCGAACAAGACGTTCGGATACCCCGACCAGTACTGGCCCAACGCGCAGGTACAGCAGGCGCACCTGACCGGCATGCAGGAAGTGCTGTCCGGGCAGAGCGCCCCACAACAGGTCCTGAAATCAATGGATACCGCCTACAAGGGCTGATACCGAGCTGGATTCGTCGCGGAGACGGACGATGCGCCGCCGGGCTGGCTACCGGCGGCGCATCGTCGTTCGCCGGCAGCCCGTCTCCGAGAGCACCAGACGGCAGCTCGAACGACGACCTACAACTCCGCCGACGGGCGCCGTCATCCGTCTGCCCTATCGTGAAGGGCATGACGACTGCCACTCGCCGGCGAACCGGCCGGTTCATCGGCATGCTCGGCGGGATCGCGATCACCGCCCTTCTGCTGTCCGGATGCTCCGCCGTCAACGGGCTCAGCCGCGTCGCATCCTGCTCCCGGCTCGCATCGGCGGGATCCGACCTGAAGGACGCGCTCACCGGGCTGAGCGCTCAGAGCGATCCCGCAGCCGCTCTCAGCACCGTGACCCAGGCGACGGATGCCTTCTCCTCCGCTATGAAGGACGTACGCGACGCGCAGGTGAAGGCCAAGGCGGATGCCGTGACCTCGGCTTTGCACACCCTCGCCGCGGAACTGAAGGCGGCTCCGGGCATCCCTCCGGCGCAAGCCGAGACGAAGGTGGAAACCGACAAGGCAGCCGTGCTCGACGCCGCATCCGCAGCCAAGGCGGTCTGCGAGTAGCGCCGTCGTCCGGTATCGTCTAACCAGACGATTTATCTTGACGTCAAGATTCTTTTTCCCGCAAAACCGCCGACAAGGAGCGTGCTGACGCGATGACGAAGATCATCTACACCCACACCGACGAGGCTCCGCTGCTGGCGACGTACTCGTTCCTGCCGATCGTGTCCGCGTTCGCGGAGAAGGCCGGTGTCGAGTTCGAGACCCGCGACATCTCTGTGGCCGGGCGCATCCTCGCGCAGTTCGGCCTGGCCGACGACGCTCTGGCGGAACTCGGCGAGCTGACCGGTTCCCCCGACGCGAACATCGTCAAGCTGCCCAACATCTCGGCATCCATCCCGCAACTGAAGGCGGCGATCAAGGAGCTTCAGGAGAAGGGCTACGACGTTCCCGACTACCCGGACTCGCCCGTCACCGACGAAGAGGCCGAGATCCGCGCGAAGTACTTCAAGGTCATCGGGTCGGTGGTGAACCCGGTGCTGCGCCAGGGCAACTCCGACCGGCGCGCACCCCAGTCTGTGAAGGCGTACGCGAAGAAGCATCCGCACACCAACAAGCCGTTCGCCGAAGGCTCGAAGACGACCGTGGCCACCATGGGTGAGCACGATTTCAAGAGCAACGAGAAGTCCGTCACGATCCCCGCAGACGACACCCTGACGATTGTGCTGGAGACCCAGGACCGCGAACAGAACGTGCTGCTCGAGCAGCTGCCGGTCAAGGCCGGCGAGGTCGTCGACGCGACGCACCTCTCCGCCGAGCACCTCGACGCGTTCCTCGCGAACGCGCTGAAGCGTGCTCAGGCCGAGAACGTGCTGTTCTCCGTGCATCTGAAGGCCACCATGATGAAGGTCTCCGATCCGATCATCTTCGGTCACGTGGTGCGCGCCTACTTCAAGGATGTCTTCGACACGTACGGTGCCGACCTCGCCGCTGCCGGAATCTCTGCGAACGACGGACTGGGCGCCATCCTCAGCGGCATCCAGGCGCTGCCGAACGGGGCCGAGATCCGGGAGGCGATCGACCTCGCCCTCGCGGCCGGTCCGCGACTCTCCTACGTCAACTCGGACAAGGGCATCACGAATCTGCACGTGCCCAGTGACGTGATCATCGACGCGTCGATGCCCGCTCTCATCCGCAACGGCGGCAAGCTCTGGGACGGTGAGGGACACGAAGACGACACTCTCGCCGTCATCCCCGACTCCTCGTACGCCGGCGTGTACGCCACGGTCATCGAGGACGTGAAGAAGAACGGCCCGCTCGACCCCGCTGTCATCGGATCGGTTTCCAACGTCGGCCTCATGGCTCAGGCCGCCGAGGAGTACGGCTCGCACAACAAGACGTTCGAGCTCCCGGTTGCGGGCACAGTGAAGGTGCTGAACAAGGCAGGCGACGTGCTCCTGGAGCACGAGGTGGGCGCAGGCGACATCTGGCGCGCTTGCCAGACCAAGGATGTCCCGATCCGCGACTGGGTGAAGCTCGCCGTCGCCCGTGCGCGCGCCAGCCAGACGCCTGCCGTGTTCTGGCTCGACGAGACCCGCGCACACGACGCTCAGCTCATCGCGAAGGTGCGCGAGTACCTGGCGGACTCGGACCTCGTGGGCGACACGACCGGCCTCACCATCGAGATCCTCGCGCCCGAGCTCGCCACCGCCTACTCGCTGGAGCGGATGCGCAAGGGCGAGGACACCATCTCGGTCACCGGCAACGTGCTGCGCGACTACAACACCGACCTGTTCCCCATTCTCGAACTCGGCACCTCCGCCAAGATGCTCTCGGTCGTGCCGCTCATCGCCGGTGGAGGGCTCTTCGAGACGGGTGCCGGCGGATCCGCACCGAAGCACGTGCAGCAGCTCGTGCAGGAGGACTACCTGCGGTGGGACTCGCTCGGCGAGTTCTTCGCTCTTGTGCCCTCGTTCGAGAAGTACGCCGAGCAGGCCGGACGTCCCGCCGCCAAGGTGCTGGCCGAGACGCTCGACCGCGCCACCGCGACGTTCCTCGACGAGGACCGCAGCCCCGGCCGCAAGCTCGGCACCATCGACAACCGCGGCTCGCACTTCTACCTGGCGCTGTACTGGGCGCAGGAGCTGGCGAAGCAGACGGATGACCCGCAACTGGCATCCGTGTTCGCTCCGCTCGCCGAGGCACTCACCGAGAAGGAGCCGGCCATCGTGGACGAACTCGTCGCGGTGCAGGGCAAGCCGGCAGACATCGGCGGCTACTACCTGCCCGACCCGGAGAAGGCGAGCGCTGTGATGCGGCCGTCCGCGACGTTCAACGAGGCACTGGCCGCCTTCTGACGCGACATCGACACGTGATGGAGGGCACGAACATCCACTGGGTGTACGTGCCCTCTTCACGTTTCCCGAGGCCGACTATCGACGCCGTAGACGGCACGTTACCCTTGTGCCATGGCTGAGCTGCGTCTTGAGGAACTGTCCGCTTCGAACATCTCCGCAGCGAACGCGCTGACACTCAAGCCCGGCCAGGAACAGTTCATCACTCCGGTGTCGTACTCCGCCGCTGCGGCCGTGAACGACCCGAACATGACCTGGCAGCGCGTCGTGGTCGACGGCGACCACGAGGTCGTCGGCTTCATCATGGGCAGCTTCGACCCTGATGCCGACGACGAGTTCCGCTCCATCCTCTGGCGCATCAACGTGGACGCCGAAGTGCAGGGTCGCGGCATCGGCCAGTTCGCCGTCGACGCGCTCGCCGACGAGGCTCGCAAGCGCGGGCAGGACCGGCTCTATGTGATCTGGGAGACCGGGGAGCTCGGCCCAGAGGCGTTCTTCCTCCGCACCGGGTTCTCGCCGATCGGCGAGACGCAGTACGGGGAGACCATCGGCGCAATGGACCTCTGAGCCTCGTCCGCCTGTTCGCGATGACACCGTCGACCGCGCAGCGGCGGATGCCCGAACCCGCCGAGGGCTTCGTCGAGGCCGTCCTCGAGGTGGTGTCGGACATCCCGCCGGGCCGAGTCATGACGTACGGCCAGATCGCGGCGCTCCTCGGGTCGCGGGGTGCCCGAGTCGTGGGCAACGTGATGGCCACGTACGGAGCGGATGTGCCGTGGTGGCGGGTGATCCGGGCATCCGGCCAGCCGCCGGCCTGCCACGAGGGCAAGGCGCTGGAGCACTATCTCGAGGAGAGCACGCCGCTGAAGGGGATGACCCGCGAACAGGCATCACGCGAGGATGCCGTGGAGCGGTACCGCGTCGATCTCGCCGCCGCGCGCTGGTCGCCTTACTGAACCGACCAGCGCCACTCACATCGGGTAGCGCTTCACTCCGCGATGGCCAGCCGGTCGGATGTGGTCGCCGCCTCCGCCGCTTCGATCATGGCTGCGGAAAGGGCAGCATAGACGGACGACCATGCCTGCTTCACTTCGGTGGTGAAGTCTTCACCGAGCCCCAGCGAAAGGGTCGCGAGCAGCGCGGCGCCGACCGTGGGATAGTACTCCGGTTTGACGCCGTAGCCAGCGTGCCGGGCGCCGAGATCGGCGACGATGCGCCGCAGGCCGTCCCAGTCGTTCAGGCCGTTCACTGCCATGCCGAGCATCGTCATGAGCTTGCGGCGCTGTTCGGCCATGTCCTCCGGAAACAACCCCCTCAGCGAGGGATCGCGCTCGAAAAGCTCCTCATAGAAGATGGTCGCGGCCTGATCGGCGATCGGTGTCACCTTCGCGAAACTGGTCCGTACGAGTTCGATCTGCTCGGAGTTCATCTGCTGTCCTCATCTCGAGTCGGATGGCGTCTGCTGAGCGTCCGCCCTCGGGCAACGCCCGGTATGACGCAACAGTAGGAACGCGCCGTTACGGCCGAGGTGCCGCTCGCATCACGGCGTGTGACAACCGGCTCACGCCCGTAGGTCAGCGATGTGAGAGACCGAATCTAGATCGGCGCCGGGTCGCCTTCCGTCGATGCGGTGCGGAAGCCGAGCGTGCGGGATCGGTGGTGCTCCTCCGTGAGGTCGTGGAGTCGAGGCTGGAGCAGGTCCGCAATGCCGACCCGACCGATCACGGTGCCGTCGGCATCCAGAACGTCGGCCTCGGTGCATCCGTTCTCTGCGAAGAGATAGGCAAGGGCGCGCACCGTCAGCTGTCCGCGCACCGCGAAACGATCACCCACGGGCACGTCGTCATCGGGGATCGGATGCATGACATCGCGAACGAAGAACGTCTCCAGCGGATCGGTGGAGTACTCCCGGGTGAGATGAAGACCGCGGCGCGCGATTTTCTCCGTCAGGACAGACCGCTTCAGCACCAGCACCGACAGCGCGTACGCCGCGGTGGCCGACAGGAGGAGCGCCGGCAGGGCGTTCCACGCGTGTGTCAGCTCGAGTGTGAACACGGTGCCGGTGAGGGGCGAGCGCATCACCCCGCCGAGCACCGCGGCGAGCCCGCACATGGCCCAGAACCCCGGCATGACGTCGGGAAGAACGGTGCCCTCGAGAGCGCCCAGCGCGCCGCCCACCATGAACATCGGCGCCAGCACGCCGCCGGACGTGCCCGAGCCGAGCGACAGCGACCAGATCAGCGTCTTGACCACAAGGATGCCCAGAATCAGCGACATCGTCGCCCTGCCGGTCAGCAACTGATCGATGACGTCATAGCCGACACCCAGCGCCTGCGGCTCGATGAGGCCACCCGCGCCGATGATGAGGCCGCCGATCGCCGGCCACCACATCCAATGGATCGGGAGTTTCGTGAACCCGTCCTCCGCCTTGTAGACCAGCCAGGTCGCACCGACAGCGAGGAGGCCGCCGGTCAGTCCCACCGCCGCGGCGATGCCGCACACGAGGGGCGACAGGTGCAGGTGCGATGCGTCGACCGGAAAGACCGGGCCGGTGCCGAGCAGGACCCCGCGCACCATCGTGGCGACCGAGACGGCGGCGACCACCGGCACGAAGCTGCGCGGCCGCCATTCGAACAGCAGCAGCTCGACGGCCAGGAGCACCGACGCCAGCGGCGAGTTGAACGTGGCGGCCATACCTGCCGCGGCGCCCGCGACGAGCAGCGTCTTGCGCTCATCCGCTGTCAGCTTCAGCAGTTGGGCGAGCAACGACCCGAGGGCGCCCCCGGTCATGATGATCGGGCCCTCCGCGCCGAACGGACCACCCGTGCCGATGCTGACTGCTGCGGAGATCGGCTTCAGCACGGTCACCTTGGGCGAGACCCGGCTTCCGCCGGTGAGGATCGCCTCGATCGCCTCCGGCATGCCGTGGCCGCGGATCTTCTCCGAGCCGAACCGTGCCATCACACCGACGATGAGACCGCCGAGGACCGGGGCGAACAGGATGATCCACCACGGTGCGTGCGCGGCGCTCGGGGCGACCAGCGCGGTGTCGACGCGACCGAAGAACACGAGGTTGGTGACCAGGCCGATCAGCCTGAGCAGAACGAAAGCGGCCACGCCGGCCAACGCGCCGACGGGCAGGGCGAGTGCGGTGATGACGAGCATGCGGCGGTCGACCGCGAAGTCGCCCAGCACAAGGCGGGCATGACCGGTCCTCGAGGCGCCGCCGGTTGCGCGCCTCGGATTCGTGTTCCTCACAGCGGCAACCACCCGAGGTGGGAGTGCTCCGGCCGGCTGGCGGCCGCACTGTGGAACGTCGTCAGGGCGCGAACGGCTGCGGCCCGATCGGCCGCATCCACGGAGTGCAGGATGCGGGCCAGTTCGACGTGACGCCATGACAAGACCTCGTGCACGGTCTTGACACCGAGCGGGCTGAGGGCGAGTGCGACGATCGAGCGCTTCTCACCGTCGCGATCCCTCGTCACATGACCGGATGCCACGAGGCGGTCGGCCATGCGCGTCACGGACGAGGGCGAGACGGCCAGCTCGCGGGCCAGCTTGGTGGAGGGCGTCACCCCAAGGTCGTCGAGCACGAGCATCAGCCGGAACTGCGGCAGGGAGACGCCGGGAGCCACGACCTCGACGCTGCGCACGGCCACGTCGATGAGGTCTCTGGTCGCGACCTGGAACGCGGTGACCTCCTCGTCGGAGGGAGGGACATTCGTTTGCACTAAGCAAGTATTGCAGAGAGCAAGTCCTTCGGTCGAATCGGCATCTCAGCGATCGCCGTCTTCAGCGCAAGCGCCATAGGCGCCCTGCGACATGCACGACCATCGACACGGCGACGATGGCCCAGACCACGAACGCGACCCAGATGCTCACCGCCCCGATGCCTCCGAGCGTGGGCAGCCGGTCAGCTTTGCCCAGATACATGCTTGCCACGGCATACATGCTCATCGGGAAGACCATGCCCCACAGCGCGACGTCGTATCGCAACGGAACCCGATGCACCACGTGCCGCCACCATCCGATGCTCACCAGCGCGGGAACGAGCCAGGTGGCGAACGACCACAGCACGACGCCCGCGCCGGCTATGAGGCCGCGCGAGGCGTCGATCATCGGCATGTCGGACATCTCGACGAGCTTCGACGCGGCGAGAACGGTGATGGCGGCGGCGCCCATCGCCACCCAATAGTCCGGTCCCAGTTCGGCTGCCGAGATGCCTTGAGTCAGCATGCGCACGACGATGACCACGCCGATCACGGCATAGAGCACGAGGCCGACGGACCACGACAGCACCGCCACGATCGCGAGCAGTTCGGCCGATGCCCTCGCCAGCGGCTCGAGCGAGGCGGCCACGAGTGCGACCGATTGGCTCGCGACCGGCCAGATGAACCAGGTTCCGTTGACGTCTCGCAGCGCATCGATGTGCCAGGGATGCGCCAGCACCACCCCGCCCGGAATGGCGTACTCGAGCACGAGCCAGGTCGCGAACGCGACGATCAGCAGCACGCACGGCAGAGCGAAGCCGATCGCAGGGATGAGCCTGGCCGCGATCACATCGGTCGCGGCCACGAACGTGAAGAATGCAAACCCCGTTCGGACCCTCGTGAAGTCCGCGACGATCTCATGACGGTAGGCGACCAGCCGCCACCCGGTGAGCACCACAAGAACGACGTAGGCGACGACCGCGAGCCACAAGAGGACCCACGAGAGCCCGGAGAACCCGACCTGGGCCACGCCGACAGACACCGTGCCGGTCGCCATCACCACGGCGAAGTACGTCGGCGACAGCGTGCGTACCGCTTCGCTCAACCCTCGACGCTGTGCCTCCAGCACCTTCTCAGCGTATGCCGCCGGGCGCCGCCAGCCGTTCCCGATGGGGCCGCGCCGCCGGATGACCCCCTGTGGCCTTCTCCCGATGCAGACCGTCACCGGCACGCCCGCTGTGGCTGCCGGCATCCGCTGCGCCTTCGATCTCTCGCGCTCCCGCCGAAAACAGGCAAATCCCGTGGGAACAGGCAACTCCTGCCTGTTCCCACGGGGTAGGCGCTTTCCCGCCTGTTCTCGTGCTACTGCGGGTGGACCGTAACGGAAGCAGACAACCGGCTAGACCAGTGAGTCGCGCCAGGCTGCGTGCAGCTGCGCGAAGCGCCCGGTGCCGGCGATGAGGTCGGCCGGTGAGCCGTCCTCGACGACACGGCCGTGCTCCATCACGAGCACGCGGTCGGCGATCGCGACCGTGGAGAGCCGGTGCGCGATGATCAGAGCCGTGCGGTCCTTCAGCAGGGTCTGCAGGGCATCCTGAACCAGACGCTCGCTCGGGATGTCGAGCGAGCTCGTCGCCTCGTCAAGGATGAGCACCGCCGGGTTCGCGAGGAACGCCCGCGCGAACGAGATCAGCTGCCGCTGGCCCGCCGAGACCCGCCCGCCGCGCTTGTTCACATCGGTGTCGTACCCGTCGGGCAGACCCTGGATGAACTCCGCCGCGCCCACGGCTTCGGCCGCAGCGCGGATCTCGTCGGGCGTGGCATCCGGCTTGCCCAGGGCGATGTTGTCGGCGACTGTTCCGGAGAACAGGTACGCCTCCTGGGTGACCATGACGATCGCGCGGCGCAGATCTTTCGGGTGCAGATCGCGTAGATCGACACCGTCGAGCGTGACCGACCCCTCGGTGGGGTCGTAGAACCGCGCGATCAGCTTCGCCAGCGTCGACTTGCCCGCTCCCGTTGATCCCACGAGCGCGATCGTCTGACCGGCGGGAACGTCGAGCGTGAACTCCGGCAGGATGACGCGATCCTTCTTGTAGGCGAACGTCACGTCGTCGAACTTGACGTTCCCCTTGGCCTCCCAGAGGTCGACCGGATGCACCGGGTCGGGCACGCTCGGCTCCTCCTCCAGCACACCTGAGATCTTCTCAAGCGCTGCCGCGGCCGACTGGTAGGAGTTGTAGAACATCGCCATCTCCTCCATCGGGTCGAAGAACCGACGGGTGTAGAGCAGCACGGCCAGCAGGATGCCGATGGGGAGGGCCCCCATCGCCACGCGGAATCCGCCGACCAGCAGCACCACCGCGACGGTGATGTTGCCGATCATCACGAGCCCCGGGTCGAAGATTCCGAACAGCTGGATCGTCTTGGCGTTGACGTCGCGGTAGTCCTCGACGAGGTCGCCGAACTCCTTCTCGTTGCGCTTCTCCTTGCGGAAAGCCTTGACGGCACGGATGCCCGTCATGGTCTCCACGAAGTGCACGATGAGCTTCGCGGATGCCACGCGCGAACGCCGGAACAGCACCTGCGACCGCTTCTGGAACCACCGCGTCAGGAAATACAGCGGAACCAGCGCGCAGAACAGGATGACGCCAGACACCCAATCGTTCACGAACATGAAGACCGCGATGAAGCCCGAGTACAGCACGCCCTGCACCAGCTGGTTGATGCCAGAGTCCAGCAGTTCCCGGATGGAGTCCAGGTCGCTGGTCTGCCGCGAGATGATGCGGCCCGACGTGTACGACTCGTGGAATTCCAGGCTCAGCCGCTGCGTGTGCAGGAACACCCGCTTGCGCAGATCGAGCAGGATCGCCTGGCTGATGCGCGCCGACATGACGGTGTACCAGGACACCGTCGCCGCGCCGATCACACCGGTGATCAGGTACGCAGCGCCGGTGAGCGCGATGGGCCACCAGTCCTGCGATTTCAGGGCCGAGATGCCCTGGTCGACGCCGATGCCGATCAGTGTCGGTCCGATCACCTGCGCCAGCGTGGAGACCACGATCACGACGAAGGCGAACGCCACTCGTCCGCGCAACGGCCGCAGCAGCGACCCGAGCAGCCGTAGCGACCTGCGACGGATCTGCCGCGACTCCTCCTTGGAGAAGTCGTTGCGCTCCTCGCCCTCGACTCCGAGAACAGTTGCGGTGCTCACAGGCTCACCTCCTCCAGTGCTTCTTGCTCTTCGTCGTCTTCGAGACTCGAGATGACGAATCGGTAGTGCTCGTTGGTCGCCAGCAGATCGTGGTGCGTGCCCACGGCCGTGATGCGTCCGTCTTCGAGCAGTGCGACGCGGTCGGCCAGCATGACGGTGGACGGCCGGTGCGCAACGATGAGCGCCGTTGTGGACGCGAGCACTCGCCTCAGCGCCGCCTCCACGAGCGCCTCGGTGTCGACATCCAGAGCCGACAGCGGATCGTCGAGCACGAGCACCTCCGGGTTCGCGGCGACCGCGCGGGCAAGCGCCAGGCGCTGCCGCTGGCCACCGGAGAGGCTCAGCCCCTCCTCCCCGACCTTCGTGTCGACGCCGTCGGGAAGGTCGTATGCGAAGCCCGCCTGGGCGACCTCGAGCGCTTCGGTGAGCACGCCATCCGCTCGCTTCTGCGTCTCGGGATCGTCGCCCGCCAGATCGGCGCGGCCGAGCAGCACGTTGTCGCGCACGGAGGCGGAGAACAGCGTGGCATCTTCGAACGCCATGGCGATGTGGGTGCGCAGCTCGTTCCTGCTCAGGGCCCGGATGTCGACGCCGTCGAGCGTGATCGATCCGCCCGTCACGTCGTACAGACGGGTGGTGAGCGCCGTGAGGGTCGACTTGCCGCAGCCGGTCAGGCCGACGAGCGCCATGGTCTCCCCCGGCTCCAGCTCGAGGTCGATGCCGTCGAGCAGATCGGGGTAGCCCGCCGGTGTGTCGGGGTACCGGAAGTGCGCTCCGCGGAACGCGAGGCGGCCCTGCGGGTTCGTCACGACCTGCGGATGCTCCGGGTCATCGATCGCGTTCGGCGTGTTCATCACGTCGAAGAACCGGTCGGCTGCCGTTCGGGTGTCGAACGTCATCGACAGCAGGAACCCGATCGACTCGATCGGAAACCGCAGCACGGTCGCCGTGGCGAAGAACGCGAGCAGCTGACCGGCGGTGAGCGAGTTCGCCGACACCAGCCAGACGCCGACGACGAGGCATACCGCGAACGCGACATCCGGAACCAGCAGCAGCCACAGCCAGATGCCCGCGATGGCCTTCGCCTTCGCGATCTCGGTGCCGCGCAGGTCTTCCGCCTGCTTCTCGAAGTTGCGCAGCGCGTGGCGCCCACGGCCGAACGCCTTGAGCACGCGGATGCCGTGCACCGACTCCTCGACGGCCGTCGCCAGGTCGCCCGCCTGGTCCTGGCTGCGTCGGGCGATGACCGAGTACCGGCTCTCGAACACGTAGCCGTAGATCCACAGCGGAATCGAGCAGACCATGAAGATGACCGCGAGCAGCCAGTTCCACGTGAGCAGCACGACGAAGCCGATCACGATGGTGAGGATGTTCACGAACAGCAGCACGAAGCCGAAGCTCAGCCAGCGGCGGATCAGGTTGAGGTCGCTGACGGCGCGGCTGAGCAACTGGCCAGATGGCCAGCCGTCGTGGAAGCTCACCGGCAGGTCCTGCAGCTTGGCGTAAAACGCGTTGCGCAGGTCGGCCTCCACCTTGGTGCCCGGCGTGAGCACGAACCAGCGGCGCAGCGAGATGAGCACCGCCTCCGCGGCGCCCAGCACCAGCACGAGCAGCGCGGACGGTATGACTTCGGACGGGTCGCCGTCTTTCATCGGACCGTCGACGAGCGCCTGCAGCACGATGGGGATCAGCAGCGCGACGATGGATGCTCCGATCGCCGCCACCATGCCCAGGTAGATGCGCGACATGGCCGGCTTCGCGAACGGGTAGATGCGCGCGAGCGACTGGAAGGTGCTCAGCCGCTTGCCGCCCGTCGCCTCGTGCTCCGCAGCGCGCGTCTCGCGCTCATGCTCGCGCGCCGGCTCTGGTTCCGGAGGGTGGAGAAGGGGTGTCTGGTTCTGTGCCTCAGAGGCAGACATGGTTCACCGTTTCGTGTGGAAGGTGTGTGGTGTGGTGTTTCGCGGATGCCTGGTGAGGCATCCGCGAGGCGGGAATCGCGAGTCGAATCGATTCTGCCGCTGGGGAGCGACACTCGATCCGTGGCGGGCACGAGATCGGTCGCGAGCGAAGTGGTCCGAGCGGTGGGCGGGGGTCGCAAGAGCCGACAGTCGTCGGATGCCCCGAGCGGGTCGGACGTTCGCTTGGGCGGCGGAGTACTCCGCGCGCTTGGCCGGAAGGGCTGAAGGGTGAGCTGGTGTGGTGCCTTGTCAGCTAACCGATCGCAACGGGACTTCCGGCGCGATGACCGGCGGGAGACGCTGCATACCTATACCCAGCCGGACCGCTGAAGGCGGTCGGCACGAGGAGGACCGCGACGCCCGCGCGCAGCCGCGGCGTGATCTCGGTCTTCGTCATCATGGCGTCCTCCTTGCGGTGCCGGGAGGCTCGCACGTGGAGCGACCCGGGTCTCGACCAGTCATCCGGATGCCGCTCTCGGTAAACCCAAAGGCGCGAAGAGCGACAGCAGATCAGGCTATACCGACACAGCGTGAGGGTTCAAGTGGCGGAGGGAGAAGATTGCGAACACAGCGAAGCAGCAGTCTTCGCGACACGAGCGCGGAGACTGCTGCTTCGCCTACGACAGGGCTGCCGGTCAGCGCTGCAGAAGAGGATGCCGCGCGCGGTCGACAGTCAGCCAGACGAACCCTGCGGTGATCACCATGCCGTCGAAGGCGTGCAGCGCGCCGAACCACGGGTTCACATCGAACCCCAGACCCACCAGCAAGCCCTGAACCACGAAGAGGAGCACGGCCAGCACGAGTGGTATGACCCACGACTTCCAGCCCGCCCAGGCGATCAGTCCGCAGATCAGAAGAACGACGGCGAGGTACTGCAGCACCTGACCGGTGGCGGCGTGCGGGAGGAAGGCTGCGCGGTCGGCGGCTTCGTCGCCCGGGTGCCGCGTGCCCTGCCAGAACCCGAAGGCGGCGAACGCCACCTGCAGCGCGCAGATCACCATGCCTGCGATGGCACCGACGAACTGCACGCGGTCGAAGACCACCCGGTATCTGCGTACGCCCGACGTGCCCCTTTCCGCTTGCCTCCGCTGCTGCTTCATGGTCGTACTCATGATGTCCTCACCCTTTCCACACCGGGTCGCACACCTCGATGCGCCCCGTCGAACCGTCCACTACCACGTTCATGCCCGTGCGAAGCACCGTCGTCGCGCTCCCGGTGCCGAGTACAGCCGGGATGGCGTTCTCCCTCGCGACGATCGCCGCGTGCGACAGCGCACCGCCCCGGTCGGTCACGAGCGCACCCGCGATTCCGAACACCACGCTCAGCGCCGGATCGGCGGTCGCGCAGACCAGTACCTCGCCCGCTCGAAGATCTCCGGCCGATGCGCCATCGGTCAGAACGCGGACCGGGCCCGAATATCTGCCAGGCGATGCCGGAACACCCGTCAAAACCAGGTTCCTGTCGTCGGCCCCGATGGTTCCGACCTCCGAGTCGGCCGCGCCGCCGCGCGCCCAGAGGAGGGCACGATTCAGTTCCCTCGCTGCGGCCGGCAGACCGCGCAGGTCGGGCATGCGGACGACCGGACCAACGGCATCGGGTCCCGGATGGGCGCGCGTCCACGCGCGCTCCCCGGCCGCCCTGGCGACCCGTGCGCGCAATTGCCCCCTCACCGGTGGCGTCCGCGGCCGCGCTCACGCCGCCGATCAGCGCACGGCAGAGCGTGTCGAGGTCGAGTTGCACGGCATCTTCACGGCGGCCAAGCGCGCCGCGAGCCACCAGGCGTCGTCCTGCCTCGAGCGCGGCCAGCCGCAGCAGGCCACCGAACACGGCGCCTGTGCGCTGGGCGACGTCGTCACGAACGCCGTGCGCGGATCTCGCGCCGCGCAGCACCGCCAGGAACCGTTCTCGATCCGCGGGCTTCAGCGCCCGCAGAGCCGCCTCCTCCATGGATGACCCAGTGGCCTCGGCGCTGACGGCGGGATCCGGCATCACTCGCTCTCCGGCGAATGCGTCCGCGATCAGTCGCTCCAGCAGCGCCGGACGCTCCCAGAACACGGGGGCACCCGGATCGTCGCTCATGCCCAGAAACGCATACCGTTCGCACCAGGCTTCGAACTGCGGAGCCAGACGCGGAGCGGCATCCGCGAATCCCTCGAGCACGCGCCCTCGCGGCAGGGCGAGAACGGCACGGCGCTCGACGGCGTTCGCGTTCGCGGCGAGCCGTCGCAGCGCTCTCGACGGCTCAGCACTGGCAGGTGATGAACCGGCCAGCAGCTGAAGCGAACGCGCCGTCGACCAGCCCAGCTCGCTCTCGCAGAACGAAACGAGCCGGTATACGAGCACAGTGATCGGCACGGTGAGCTCGAAGTGATGAGCCATGGCCATCCGAGCCGCATCGGCCACCGCTTGAATATGGCGAGCGAGTTCCGTTTCGGTGAGCCCGCCGAGCGCCACACGACGCAATTCGGCGGCACGCCGGTCGCATTCGGGGCCGGTCTCCTCGCGCCACCTCCGCAGGGCCGCGTCGAGGGCGCCGTCGGAAAGCATCCGCCGTGCCCTTCGTGCGCGGCTTCGCAGGACCGGCTGCGTCCTGGCCAGGAGCCCGAACACCCACCATGGCGGTGGCGCCGCCCCGGGCCTGCCCGGCGTATGCATCGACAGGTAGAGCTCGCCGCCGATCACGCGAGCTTCTGCGCGGTCGATCAGCGCGCCGTAGGTTGTGAACGCCTCCGTCAGACCGCGAGCCACCACCTCGCTCGCGAACGACGCCCCGAGGGCTGAGAAGGGCTCGGCGTACCGTTCGCGCTCCTTGGTCCACGCGATCCCGGCCGGTAGCGACTCGGCCGGCGCGACCGGCAATGCGGTGATCGGACGGGCCTGGAGCACGAACAGCGTTCCGTCGACCGAAGCCCACTCGACGTCCTGCGGTGCGCCGCACCGCTCCTCGATACGCCGGGCCAGCGCCGCGACCCCGGCCGCTTGCTGGGCCGTGAGAGCGCCGAGCTCGGCGCTCTCAGCTCTTGCGCCCTGCTCTCCGATCAGCCACTCGTCGGGCTGAACCGCGCCCTGTGCCACCTGGTCACCGAGGCCGGGAACCGCCGAGACGAGAACAACATCACGCGCACCCGTGACGGGGTCGGCGGTGAAAGCGACACCTGCGGCGTCCGCGTTCACCTGCCGTTGCACCAGCACGGCGAGCGGAGCGGATGCCTGGCCGCCGTAGGCACCGATCCTCGCGTCGAACGCCCCGGCCCAGCATCTCAGCACGGCTTGCCTGAGCGAAGGCAGGCCTCGTACACCGAGCACGCTTTCGTACTGACCCGCGAACGAGGCGTCCGCGCGATCCTCGGCGACCGACGATGACCGCACAGCCAGCGTCGCATCGGGCAGCTCGGCGACGATCTCCTCGAGTGCGTGCTCGACCTCGAGAGGAAGCCGGCCGTCCGAGAGTGCGGATGCAGCGCTCCGGAACGCCGCGGTGGTGAGCACGATCCCCTCGGGCACGGCGAATCCGTCGTGCACCAGCCGACTCAGGACGGCGGCCTTGGAACCGACGAGCGAGGCGTCACAATGTGACGCCGAGGCGAGCGCGACGATCAGCGGCTCTGCCTGCGTCGTCTCCACGGAGACCGTGTCGGTCATCGTCCGCCTCTTCTCGTGGGCTCCCGCCCTTCATCGGCATTCTCGTCGCGGCGCAAGGCGGCACACATCCGTACGTTTACGTATTCGGCGTGCTTACGCCTCCCGGCCGCTCGCTCGCTCCGGCGGCTCGGCCAACCCGGAATCCAGCACGAACCGGGTGAGCCCGACCCGGGAGCCGAACCCCAGACGTGCATAGACGTGCTGCAGATGCGTGGTGACCGTGCGCGGACTGATGTAGAGGCGGTTCGCGATCTCGGCGTTGCTCAGACCTGCAGCCACGAGCCGCGCAACATCGAGCTCTCTCGGGCTGAGGCCGCCACCCGGCGTTCGCCTCGCCTCTGCGTGCGCCGACGGAACACCCAGCCTCGCGAGCAGTCGCGCGGCGCGCTCCGCCTCCGCGACCCCGCCGACGCGGCGAGCGGAGCGCTCGGCGTCGTGCGCTCGGGAGATGGCCGCCGCGCGATCATCTCCCGAGGATGTGGCCGCTTCCAGCCCTGCCCGGGCGGCGAACCGCGTCAAGCCGAGCTCGGCGAAGCCGGCGGCCGCCGCGTCGAAGTCGGCGGCGACGGAATTGATCCAAGCCCGTAGCCACGTCGTCACGGCGGCGGGCAACACCGTTCGGCTTGACCGCACCTGCTCGATTCGCCGCAAGAGGACCTCGATCTGCGCCATGCGTCCTGCGCGCGCGTAGGCCTCACCCAGAAGCGCGATACCGATGAGCGGCAGCCAGCCCGCCGAAGGCCCGCCGAGCACGCTGACACGCGACAGCGCCTCCGCAGCACGGTCCTCGGCCAGCGCGACGGCCACGTCGGCGAGTTCCACTGTGGACCGCACGTTCCGGTCGAACTCCAGCTCGTCTGCCACAACCCTGAGCGCTCCGTCTACTGCGGCGCGCGCCGCCGCAGTACGCCCGAGATGTTCGAGCACGAGCGCGTGGGTGGCAAGCGCCGCCGCAAGGGCGCGCGGCTCCCGCGCTCGCTCTGCGACCTCCACGGCCTCCGACGTCGTGTGCAGAGCGGAGTCGCATTCGCCCGCCGCCAGGTCGGCGATGGCGACCCTGGAGCGCGGCCATGCCGCCAGCAGCGGGATGCCCGACGACAGTTCCTCGCTCGCCGCGCTGTGCAGGCGCAGAGTTTTCAGGTCGCCCTGTACGGCCGCGGCGATCGCGAGCTGGTCGTGTGCTCGCATCTCCAGCAGCACGTCGCCGCTGCCCGTCACACTGGCGAGACCGGCTGCGCACAGGGTCTCCGCGCGCACGAAGTCGGTGTCCATGAGCGCTGCGGCACCGTTCACCAGGGCGACGCGGCCCTTCAGCTGCGGCGAGCGCATCCGCTCGGCCACCTTCTTCAGGCGATCGGACGCCGCGCGCAGCCCTTCGGCGTCGCCCACCCGTACCGCATTCACCGCCTGGGCATGCAGGAGCTCGGCATAGGCATCCGTCGGCTCCAACCGGGAGAGCGCATCGACGGCGGAATTCAGGCGCGACCGGGCGCCGGCGAGGTCGCCGTCCGCCCAATCCGCCTCTGCCAACTCGCGGTCGGTCACGGCACGGCCCACCGGATCGCCGACCTCCGCGAACGCACGTCGGGCGGACATCCATTGCTGCCGCGCGTCGGCGATGTGGCCTTGCTGCCGCAGGAGTCGTCCGTACTCGAGCCGTAATTCGGCGCTCGTCTCCGCGCGCATCCGATCGCAGCGATCCACGGCTGCGGCGAGGAGTCGCTCGGCATCGGACGGCGATCCGAGCCGCAGCATGCGGTTCGCGGCCGAGACGACCGTGGATGCCAGACGCTCGGCGTCGACGAGGCCACCCGCCGCGAGGAGCTCGGCCGCTTCCAGTCCAACCCGGCCCAGGACACGGTAGGCGTCTGCCAGCCGGGCGTGCAGTCGCTGCTGCTGGCCGCGAGACAGATCGCCCAGAACGACGTCGCGCAGTACTCCGTCGCCCAGCGTGTACCGTCCGCCGGCGTCGCACTCGACCATCCCGGAGGACTCGAGGGCGTCAAGGGTGCCGACCAGCACGATCCCGGAAGGATCGCACAGCGGACGCAGCACTTCGATGCCGAGGCCCCCGGCAGTAGCGAGCGCGTTCACCACGTCCCTCGCTTCGTCGTCGAGTGCTGTCAGTCGTGTGAGGACCCGCGCAGAGAGGTCATCGGGCACGGGGAGGGAGGCGCCGTCGCTGAGGGATCGCTCGAGCTCCCGTCCGATGGCGATGAGAAAGGCCGGGCGGCCGGCACAATGCCGGACCACCCGATCGAGAACGGCACCGTCGATGTTTGCTCCCGCGGCGGCGGCGAGCACATCACGAGCGTCGGCGGGCTGTAGCGGCGCCACCACGTGACGGTGCACCCGCCAGGACGTCGACCCGTACGCCGCCCGCAGCGCCGCATACGCGTTGTCGTTCTTTCCCGGATGCATCGTGGTGACCAGGAGCACAGCGCGGTCTGCGAGGGCCGCGGCGAGGTAATCGAGCAGACGACGACTGGATTCGTCGGCCAGATGTGCATCGTCGAGCAGGATCGCCAGTGGACGGCGTCTCGCGAGACGCTCGAACAGACGAGCGAACGCGTCGAGCAGACGCATGCGTTCCAGTCCCGGGTCACCAAGCGGGGCGGGCTCGGACGCGTCGAGGCCGCTGAAGACCAGAGCCAGCGGGTCAAGGCCTTGCGCGATGTGTTCGGCGCCCGGCCCTCGCAGCAGGGGGCCGAGCGCCTCGACGAACGGCGCGAACGGGGCCTCGTGCTCCGGCATCGCGACCCATGGGCCGGCTCCGGCGCGCGCAAGAATGGTGGTGAATCCGGACTGTGCGGCAAGTCGCATGGCCTCGTGACCCAGCCGCGTCGTCCCGACACCGGGAACACCGTCGAGTTCGAGAAAAACGGGCGCACCGCCCGCGACGTCGGCCACTGCGTCGCGAAAAAGAGCGAGTTCCGATGCTCGCCCGATCAGCGGAACGGCTCGCGCCGAGTGGCCCGCGCCGTCGCCGGGTGCTGTGCCATCGGCGCTGGCTGGCATAGCAGCATGCTACGCGGGACGCAGCAGGCTCACAGTATCGGTCACGCCAGAACGGGGACGGCGTCCAGCCGCTCCATCGCAAGCGCCTCGGCGGCGGCGAGAGTCGTGACGCCACGGTCACGGGCATCCTCGAAGATCCGCACGACCGTGTCGCCGATCTGCTCGACCCGCTGCCTGGTGGCATCGGCCGAGGCACCTGGCCGAGTCAGGGTGTCGAGGAAGATGACGCCGCCGGCGTTCACCACGAAGTCCGGTGCCCAGGCGATGCCGCGGTCGCGCATCAGGTCGACGACGCCGCGCTCGGCGAGTTGGTTGTTCGCAGGGCCGCACACGGCGCGCACCTGCAGCGCGTCGACGACCTCTGGAGTGAGGATGCCACCGACTCCGGCAGGCACGAACACGTCACCGGGCACGCGGGTCGCCTCGTCGGGCTCCGTCCACTGGGCACCGAGCCGGACGGCCAGCTCGCGCTTGACCGGGTTCACGTCGGTGACGGTGAGGATGCCGCCGTCGCCTGCCAGACGCGTGGCCAGCAGCGAACCGACATGGCCGAGCCCGAGCACGGTGAAGCGGCGCCCGGCGACCGTGCGGTCTCCGAAGACCGCCTCGAGGGTGGCGAGGATGCCCGCATACACTCCCTGCGCGGTCGCGTCGCTCGGCTCGCCGACACCACCCTTGTCCGAGGGCAGTCCGCACACGTCGGACGTACGCTCTGCGACGACCGCCATGTCTTCTGCGCTGGTGCCGACATCCTCGGCAGTCATGTACGCGCCGTCGAGGGACGCGATCGCGTCGCCGAGGTCGAGCATGACGGCGCGACGGCGCTCGGCATCCAGCTGCATGCCGCGCGGGAGGTAGATGACGGTCTTGCCGCCGCCGCGACGGAGGCCGGCCGCGGCGTTCTTGTACGTCATGCCCTCTGCGAGGCGCAGCGAGTCGTGCACCGCCTCGACCCAGTTGTCGTACAACCACAGCCTGCAGCCGCCGAGAGCCTGGCCCAGCTTGGTGGAGTGCACCGCGATGCTGATCGTCAGTCCGCTCCGCGGCCCCTTCACGATCAGAAGCTTCTCGTGCGGAAGGTCGGTTCCGAACGCTTCGGTGAGTTCGGGCATGGCGGACATCGGTGTCTCCTTAGCGGGCCGCGGCAACGGGGTGGTGTGTCACAGGCATCCGCTCCGCTTTGTGGGCGGAACGTGCACAACTATCTTGCCACCTCGCGCGGGCGCCGGAGCACGGCGCAGCCTTGGCCGAGGGCGCCGCTCAGCCGATCAGGATGCTCAGGCAGGTGACGCAGCCCTCGAGCTTCTCGAACTCGGAGATGTCGACCGTGACGACACGGTAACCGAGGTCGGTGAGGAGCTCCGCGGTCTTCGGGGCCGATGCCGCCAGCAGCACGGCATCCGGACCGAGTACCAGCACCGCGACACCGCTGCGCTCAGGCACCGGGAGGAAGCGGTCGAAGACGGTCGGGTCGACGTGCTCGGTGCTGCCGATCACGGTGCCGTCGGGCAGCGCGGTCACGGCGGACTTCAGGTGCAGTGCGCCCTTCACCGGGACCGCGACGACGTTGTAGCCCTCCTCGGCGGCGATGCCGCGCAGTTGACGGATGCCCTCCCCGTTGGTGCGCTCGCTGCGGCCCACGTAGAGCGTGGTTCCCACTCGCAGCACGTCGCCGCCGTCGAGCGTTCCCGGCTCCTGGATGCGGTCGATCCGCAGGCCGAGGTCGGTGAGCACCGCCTCGGTTCCCGGGGTCTCGCCGCGTCGCTGCTCAGCGCCGGACCGCGCGATGACGGCGCGGTCGCCGAGGATGACCGCGGTGTCCTCGACGAAGACCGAGTCGGGAAGCACCTCTGCGGAGGCCACCTCGACCGTCTCCCAGCCGTTCTCGGCCAGGGCGGCGACGTAGGCATCCCACTGCTCGTCGGCCTTGGGCGAGTCCACCTCGACCCGGTCGATGTTCGTGACGATGCCCTCGGCCAGGTTGGTGGCGGGGATGCGCACCAGCGCGACCCTGCGACCGCGCACGGTTGCCGTGTCGTACTGCGCGATCACGCGGTAGAGCCAGCGGCCGAAGGTCGGCGTCAGTGCGGTGACCAGGGCGATGAAGAGCAGGTTGCGCTCGCCCGTCACGCTCCAGAGCACGGAGATGTCGGGCTTCTGGGCGTTCACCGCCAGGTAGATCATCGTGTCGAGGGCGGTGGAGATGACTCCGATCACGAGGCCGGCGATGAGCGCACCCCACCAGGTGGCGAAGACATCGAAGATCGCGGCCACCGCCAGCAGCACGAACGTGAAGACCGACGCGAGTGTGAAGTATCCGCTGATCGAGACGATGGCCGCCCAGCTCGCACTCTGAGCCGCGAGGTACGCCTCGTTCGTCAGCACCACCGTTCCGACGTGCACGAGGAGTGCGACGAGGAAGGCGGTGAGAACGGATGCCGCGATGCGGCGACCCCAGGCGACAGTCATGCGTACGACCCTAGCCGAGCGCATGCTATGGGCTTGCTGATGCTTCTCGTCTATGACGGACTAGGTTATCTTAACCTATTATGGCCTATCCCGAGATCCTGATCCTGCGCCACCTCTCCCGCCGTCCCGCGCACGGCTACGAGCTGCGGAAGCGGATCGAGGAGACGACGGGCATCGTCATCAACAACAACTCGCTCTACCCGGCGCTGAAGCGATTCGTCGAAGCCGGCGCCGTGGAGGTGACGGTCGAGCAGCACGAGTCGAAACCGCCGCGCCACGTGTACACCCTGACCGATGTCGGCAGGGAGCTTCTGCACGACCTCCTCTCAGAACTGCCCGCCGCGCAGGCCGGGGACGATCTGGAGTTCCTCACGCGGCTCGGACAGTTCGCGTTTCTGGATGCTGCGGAGCGCGCCGCGATCATCGACGTGCGCTCTGCGGCACTCGAGGCCCTTCGAGAGCGGCTCGCCGCACTCGAGGGGCGCACCTCAGACGAGTTCTGGAGCTCCGCGGTCGTCGCCCATCTGCGCGAGCAGATCGAGTCTGAGCTGCGCTGGCTGAAGCGGCTTCGAGCCGAAGTGAGTCGCTCATGACGACCGGGGTCGCTCCCCGGCTCGGAGTCGCCGCCCAGTACGGACTCCTCGCAGGCCCGCTGCTGTCGATGCTCGACTCGAGCATCGTGAACGTCGCGATTGCGCCGATCGCGAAGGACCTGAACGCGGGTCTCGGCAGCGTGCAGTGGGTGACCAGCGGCTACCTGCTGGCGCTCGGGACGGGGCTGGCGCTGACGTCGTTCCTCGCGCGTCGCTTCGGGACGCTGCGCACGTACGTCGTCGGTGTCGTCGCCTTCACCGCTGCATCGGTGCTGTGCGGGCTGGCACCGGACATCCAGTTGCTCATCGGCGCGCGCATTCTGCAGGGCTTCACCGGTGCGACTCTCGTTCCGCTCGCCATGAGCATGCTCCTGGGCTCGGCGGGCGCGTCACGCAACATCTCGCCGTTGGCCGGGATGGTCCTGTTCCTCGGGCCCGCACTCGGCCCGAGCCTCGGAGGACTGCTCATCGGCGCGTTCGGCTGGCGCTCGATCTTCTTCATCAACCTGCCCGTGGGCATCCTCGCCGCATTCGCGGTACGCGCCATTCCTCGCGACATCGCCCCGCGCCGCAAGAAGGATGCGCCCCTCGACGTGCTCGGGCTGGTGCTCTTGGCGGCCGGGCTCTTCGGTGTGCTGTTCGGCCTCGACCGCGGTGCGAGCGACGGATGGTCTCTCTCCTGGCTGCCCTTGGGACTCGGCACGCTCCTGCTGGCCGGCTACGTTCTTCGTTCCCTGCGGTCGCCGCGCCCGGCGCTCGATCTGCGGGTGTTGCGCGATCGCGGTGCCGCGGTGTCGTTCGTGCTCTGCGCGGCGGCCTCGGTCGCGGCGTGGTCGGTACTGTTCCTGCTGCCGATCTTCCTGCAGCAGGTGCAGGGATACACGGCATTCGTTGCGGGGCTGGCGATGCTGCCGCAGGGCATCCTCACCGGCCTCGGCACGGTGCTCGGGCAGAAGGTGGCAGAGCGGATCGGCGTGCGCTCCACTGTGCTCATCGGGTTCGCCGTGCTCGTCGCATCCAGCCTCGGTCTCTTCGCGGTCGACGCGACGACGTCGCTCTGGATCACCTCGGGCATCCTCGCCGCCCGCTCGGCCGCGATCGGCCTGGTCGTCACCCCGCTCCTTACCGTCGTGAACCGCAGCCTGCAACCGGAGGAGCAGGCCGACGCCAACACCGTCTTCAACGTCGTTCAGCGGATCGCGGGTTCTCTCGGCATCGGACTCCTCGCCGGATTCTTCGCAACACAGAGTGCCGCTGGCGGGCCGGTGGATGCCCTCCACGAGGTCGCGACCGTCATCGCCGGTCTGGCGGCGGTCGCGGCTGCCGGCGCTGCGCTACTCCCCCGACGGAACGGGTGATTCGGGTTCTTCGACCGGGCGGCGCTCCGCTGTCTTGAAGGCGCGCACGCTCAGCAGCACCAGCAGGACCGGTACGGCCGCCGAGCATGCGACGACCACGAACGCGGTGCGCGGCCCCGCAGCGTCGTTGATGAGGCCGCCCGCGAACGAGCCCAGTGACATCCCGCAGACGACGAGCGTGTTCAGCCATGCCAAGGCTTCGGTGATGATCGCCGGCGAGACGATCTCGTGCGCGATGTGGTTGACGGCGATGAAGAACGGGGCGATCGTCGCGCCGGCCAGGACCCCGAGCGGGTAGAACCACCAGATACCGGGGAGGAGCGCCAGCGATGCCCACGTGACGAAGAGGGCCAGTGCTGTGCCGACGAGCATCTGCCGCGAGCCGAGCCTGGTGGACAGCGCACCGAAGAGGAACCCGCCGGATGCGCTGCCGATCGAGTAGGCGGTGAGCACGGTTCCGGCCAGCTCTGGCACACCGTTCGCGGTCGCCAGCGACACGATCGACAGGTCGTTGATGCCGAAGCCGATGCCCGTGGCGAAGCTGGCGACCAGAAGGATGACGAACGGCGCTGAGCTCAGGAGCTGACCGGGGCGATGGGCGTGTTCTGTCGCGGGCGCGGGTTTCGCGTCGGGCATCATCCGCAGGAAGAGCGCGCCCAGCGGCCCGATGATGCCGGAGAGGATCAGGCCTCCTGCCGGCGCGACGCCTGCCGCGAGGAACGCGGCGACCGCTGGTCCGAACACCCACACGATCTCGTCCGCGACGGCCTCGACCGCGTAGGCGGTACGGAGCAGGAACGCGTCCTCGACGATCGTGGACCAGCGGGCACGCATGAAGGCGCCGACGGGTGCGACGGTGATGCCGCAGAACACCGACATGATCACCAGACCCACCATCGAACCGAGGTAGCCGCAGGCGACGGCGCCGGCGATGGCGAGCGGATGAGTGATCGCGGATGCCAGCAGCAACTGCCGCTGTCCGCGGCGGTCGGCGACGCGTCCGGCGAGGGGGCCGACGAGACCCATCGATGCGATCGCCAGCCCGGAGGTGAGGCCGCCGAGTGCGTACGACCCGGTGCTCGCGTGCGCGAAGAAGAGGAAGCCGAAGCCGAGCACGGCGATCGGGGTGCGTGCGAGCAGACCCGCGACCACCATGAGCGTGCGGGAAGGTGCGGAGAGAAGCCTGCCGTAGGCGCGGAAACCGAGGTTGCTCATGGCACGATCCGCGCGCTCGGGACTCGCCCGATCACCGTCTCGTTCCGCGCGTGTGCCACAAGGTTCTACGCTATCGCGCCGGTCGCGGCGAGGCTGGACGGTGCGTGCTCAGATCAATCCACGGGTCAACCGCGAGCTCGGGATGTGCCAAGCGTCAGCGCGCCTGGAACGAGGCGCAATGGCATAACGAGTTCCTATGGCAGTCTCGGGTCGGGGCGGGATCGGCGACTCACCCCTTGGGAAGGAGATCCTGTGATCGGAGAATCGGACGAGCGCCCGTGGGGAACGTGGACCATCCTCGACGAGGGCACGGCGTTCAAGGTGAAACGGATCGAGGTGAAGCCTCGTTCGCGACTCTCGTATCAGACGCACGAACATCGCGCTGAGGTTTGGGTGGTGGCCTCGGGCGTCGCTTCAGCCGTCATCGACGGCAAGACCGTTGTGGCTCGACTCGGACAGACCATCAACATCGCCGTCGGTCAGCCGCACCGCATCGTGAACGAGCAGGACGAGCCCCTGGTCATCGTCGAGGTACAGCTGGGCGACTACCTCGGCGAAGACGACATCGTGCGGCTCGAGGACGACTTCGGGCGAGCGTGAGTGGGTGGCGTGACCGCTCCAGCTACCTCGCGGAGTGCTCGCGCTACGTGTATCGGCATCCGCTACATGTTCTTGCTGTTGTTTCCGGCGAATGCTGATTTGTGTCGCGCCTGCCGGTATCCGTAACGGGTGGCCCGTGTGGGCGGTCTGGAGCCGTTGAGCCGCCTTGTGGTGTCTTTCCGTCCCCAGGCGCCGAGCGCCGGGACCGCAGTATCTGAAGTCGTGGCGGGGAGTCCGAACGACCACCTCCTCACGCCCCATCGAATGTTCGGGCATCCGCGACCGGGGTGGTGCGCCGGCGCTCGTTGCAGGATTGTGACCACCACTCATCAGGTGCGTCACTAGCCTGCGGTTATGGGCCGGCGGACCTGGTGGGTTGCGGTGTGTGCCGCCGCCGTGCTCGTTGGCGGCGGCTTGATTGCGAACAGCGCAGCTGCAGCGAATTCAGCGCCGATCCCTGCCACATGCCCGCCCGATCCCCCGACGGATCCCGGATATAGCGGACTGTTGGGCTCGGAATTGAAGTTGGTTCCGTTCACACCGGAGCACGCACTGCTCTGTCGATACACCGGTATGAACGGCGCCGGCGGATCGCCCGCATGGTCGCTTGCAGGCGAGGCTCGGCTGAACGGCGGCAAGGCGGCTCAGCTGGCCACATCGGCGAATGCTGCGGCGCACCCGCCGCCCCTCGGACCCGTCGCCTGCCCTGCAGACGACGGATCCAGTTCGGATGTCTATTTCTGGAACTTGAGCCATCGCATCAGAGTGCGGTTCTTGACCAGTGGATGCGCGACGGCCAGTAACGGCGGAGTCGTCCGCCCTTCGATTGCCCAGAGCGACATAGTTCGACTCCTGGAGAATCTCGCCCCCGGACGCCGGCCCCTCCCCTGATCCCGCCACGCCCCAGGGGACGTCCCATGGTCCGAGACGGACCGGGCGGCCGACGGTTCCGTCGCCTACGACTCCTGCATCCGCGCTCTGAGCACATCGAATTCGCATCCGGGAGCATCCGGATCGAAGCCGTGCTCGATCAGCCAGCGCGACGCCGCCAGACTGCGCAGCGACCACCAGGCGCGGATCACGTCCCGGTCGACGTCGTCGCCATAACCGGCGAGCAGGTCATTCAGTCGCTCTTCGTGCCCGAGCGTCAGCGTCGCGAGGTCGAACATGGCATCACCCGGAGCAGCCTCCGACCAGTCGATGACACCGGTGACCGTATCACCGTCCACGAAAACGTGGGTGATCTGCAGGTCACCATGGATGAACACCGGCTTCCACGGGCGAAGGGCGACCTGGGCGATCTCGCGGTTGCGAAGGATCACCTCGCGTGGCAGAACGCCGTTGGCAAGCAACCACTCGCATTCGCTCTCGAGCTCCCGCGCGATGTCGTCGAGCTCGCGCCCCGGCCATGGTGGTAACGGCGCGTCATGCAGCCTGCGTATCGCGGCACCCACAGCGGCCCACGCGACCGGGGACGCAGGAGACGGTTCTGCGAGGACGCCGAGCGCGTTGCCGGGCACGGCGGCGATCGCGAGCACGGGCGGCCGATGCCAGAGGACCGGCGGCGTGGGTGCCGGTGCCATGGCCATCGCCTGCACCTCGACATCGGCGTGCGAGGGGTCGCCATCCACCTTCAGGAACACGTCCCCGACGCGCAACGTCGCGCGCTGGCTGTGCGCGACGACCACCTCGACCTGGTCCACATCAGTCATCCTGACGGGTACCGCGGACACGAGACCCGCCAAGTCGTCAATGAAAGAAGTGGCGCTCGCCCGTGAAGTACATCGTGATCCCCGCGGCCTTCGCCGCGTCGATCGTGAGCTGGTCGCGGATCGACCCGCCGGGCTGCACGATCGCTTTCACACCGGCCTGGATGAGGATCTCGGGGCCGTCCGGGAACGGGAAGTAGGCATCCGATGCCGCGACCGAACCTGCAGCGCGATCGCCCGCACGCTTGACCGCGAGGTCGCACGAGTCGACCCGGTTCACCTGTCCCATTCCGACGCCGACGGATGCCTCGCCCGACGCGAGCAGGATCGCGTTCGACTTCACGGCGCGGCACGCGGTCCACGCGAACTCGAGGTCCTTCAGCGTGGCCTCATCGGCCGCTTCACCGGCGACGAGCGTCCACTCGGCGACGGGTGCGAAGTGCCGGTCGGCATCCTGCATCAGCATCCCGCCGGAGAGTTGCTTGATCTCCGTCGTCGGCAGCGAGAAGCCCTCGCGCAGCTTGAGGATGCGCAGGTCCTTCTTCGTCTGCAGCAGCTCGAGCGCCTCCGGCTCGTAGTCCGGCGCGATGATCACCTCGGTGAAGATCGGCTTCACCGACTGCGCCATGGCGAGCGTGACAGTGCGGTTCGCCGCGATGACCCCGCCGAACGCGGACGTAGGGTCGCACTCGTGCGCCTTGCGATGAGCATCCGCGATGTCGTCGGAGACGGCGATGCCGCACGGGTTCGCGTGCTTGATGATCGCCACCGCGGGACGCTCGAAGTCGTGCGCGGCGCGCAGGGCGGCATCCGCGTCGACGTAGTTGTTGTACGACATCTCCTTGCCGCCGAGCTGCTCCGCCTGCGCGATGCCGTTGCCGCCGGGCGAGGTGAACAGCGCGGCCGCCTGGTGGCTGTTCTCGCCGTACCGCAGCGACGCCTCGCGCTGCCACGTCGCACCCACCCATGCTGGCAGGTGAGAGTCTGCGTCGTCGGGGGCCAGCACGTTGCCCAGCCACGAGGCGACAGCAACGTCGTATCCCGCCGTGTGCCGGTAAGCGTCCCGCGCCAACTGCGTGCGGAACTCGAGGTTCGTGCCGCCCGAAGCGATCGCATCCGCCACCTCGGCGTATCGGTCGGGTGAGACCACGACCGCGACGTTCGCGAAGTTCTTCGCCGATGCGCGCACCATGGCGGGCCCGCCGATGTCGATCTGCTCGACGATCTCGCGAGCATCCGCACCGCTGGCGACCGTCTCGGCGAAGGGGTACAGGTTCACGACCACGAGCTCGAACGGGCGGATGCCCAGCTCGGCGAGCTGCGTCTCGTGGTCCTCGAGGCGGAGGTCCGCGAGCAGCCCGGCGTGCACGGCGGGGTGCAGGGTCTTGACGCGGCCACCGAGCGACTCCGGGAATCCGGTCAGCTCCGAGACATCCGTCACCGCGATGCCCGCGTCACGGATGGTGCGTGCCGTGTTGCCGGTCGACACGAGCTCGACGCCAGCGTCGTTCAGCGCGGTGGCCAACTCGGCGATGCCCGTCTTGTCGGTGACGGAGAGCAGTGCGCGACGAACCGGTACGACGTCGCGTTCGCGGTAGAGGCTCGGGTCGGCGGCGTGTGCGGCGCTCATGCTGTGGCCAGTTCCTTCAGGTCGATGTGTCCGTTGGCGATGTCGAGCACGGCCTGGATGAGCAGGCGTCGCTCCACGATCTTGATGCGCTCGTGCAGTCCGGCCTCGGTGTCGCCGGGCAGTACGGGCACGCGTTCGCGAGCGATGATCGGACCGGTGTCGACTCCGTTGTCGACCACGATCACGCTCGCACCGGTCTGACTCACGCCCGCCTTCAGGGCGTCGCGCACTCCGTGCGCCCCGGGGAACTCGGGCAGGAACGCGGGATGCGTGTTGATCATGTGCGGGCTCAGCGCGTCGACGACGCGCGGTGGGAACAGCCGCATGAATCCCGACAGGATCACCAGATCGGGCGACCACTGGGTGATCTGCTCGAGCATCGCGTCGCCCCACTCGGCACGGTCTTCGAACGACGAGAACGCAACCGTGAACGTCGGGATGCCGTACTCCTCCGCCACCTGCAGACCCCCCGCGTCGTCGCGGTCGCTGCCCACGGCGACGACTCTGGCGGGAAACTCGGCGTCGCCGGATGCCTCGAGCAGCGAACGCAGGTTGGATCCCTGGCCGGAGACCAGCACGACGAGCGACAGCACGCACTCAGCCTACCGGCGGCTGGAGTCTTCCCACGCCGCGGGACGTTCCCCGCCGGGCGTCATCACCTCACTCGCGAGCTCCGCCGGAATTCGCACGATCGGCCGGACAGAAGCCAGGCTTCGGTGCGGCGTGTCGTGCGTTATCCGGCGGATCGTGCGACGGCGCCGGCTGCGTTGTCGAGGTCCTAGCCCTCTTCGGTATCCGAGGTCTCGTGGCGGGAGAAGTCCGGAGAGGCGAACCCGGATTCCCGGTACACGCGCGGCAGACGGCCACGCGGTGTCGGCACGCGCGGCGCCGACGGACGCACGAGCCCGGAGGCGGATCGGGCCGGGGTGCGCGGAGTCGCCTCCTTCGGGCCGGCCGATCGCTCGGACTCGCGCCCGGCCGGCTCGCCTCGCTTCGGCGTCGCCTTGCCCGGCCGCTTCCGTTCGGCGGGATTCTCTTGCTCGAGGATCGCGCTGATCCAGTCCGCATCGTCGGCGTGCTCGGGCGCATCCACCGCGTCATCGAACGACGCGAACACCGTGGACACGTCGATCGGACCCGTGACCGCTGTCGGCGGCGCCGTGCCGGCGCCCCGCCCCCATGCCGGAGCGGGCCGTGGAGGCACCGCAACCGGCGACGGCTCGGCGCTGCTCCGGCGCTCCCGCAGGCTCAGCCGCGCCGTGCTCACCGCGTGCTCCCGGCGCACGGCGACGCCGATCGCCGCTCCGACCAGAACCTCGACCGCGACTGCGCCCGCCACGAAGAGCGGGTTCGGCCCGGCGTGCTGCAACCTGCCCGGTCCGATCGCACCCGACGCCCACCAAGCAAGCAGGCCGAGAACGGCGCCGGAGACGACGGCCGTTCCGAGTACGACGAGCGACAGGCGCGCCGCGCTCCAGTCCCGGGAGCCGTAAGGACCGCTGCCGCGCGGTGCAGGCATCCGCTCCAGATGCTGCCGGATGAGGAACCCTGCGGCGACTCCGCACAGCACGGGAACCATCACCGCGATGAGCCCGAAGCCGGGGTCGCTCTGCGGCAGCACGCCGAACAGTGGAACGCTCGGCAGCGGACCGAGCGTCGTCTCGGCGACGTCGACCGAGGAGCCGGATCCGACCGCGAAACCCGGGCCGGCGATCCACGAGGCCGCCCAGATCACGGCGTTCGGCAGCAGCGCGAGCTGAGCGAGTGTGAGGGCGATGGCACCGAGAACACCGGGTTGCAGCGTCTCGTAGAGACCGACGATGCGCCCGTAGTTCACGGCCATGAGCACCGCGAGAAGCACGGCGGATGCCGCCACGACGAGGGCGGATGCCGCCACCCCGCCGCGGAGGGACGCAGCGAGCACGGCGCGGGTCGCGGGGCTCCATCCCTCGACCGGCCACGGCAATCGTCCCCGGCCCGCCGCACGAACGGATGCCGCGCCGTCGCCGCGCGAGGCATCCGTCGCCCCCCGCTCGTCCGCACCCGACGGCTCTCGCATGTTGCCCGCGATCATGCCGATCCCGATGCCGATCGCGAAGACTGCTGCCGGCAGCAGCGAGCCCTGCAACAGCGAAGGAACGGCGGGCAGGTTGTGCACGCTCAGGGTGACGAGGCCGGAGAGCACCGCGAATGTGACGACGCCGGCGATGGCCGCCGTCCACGGGTGCGGCGTCGCCCAGGCGCGCCGCCCCGTTCGCGTGCCGAGGAAGACAGTGAGGAGCGCGAACCCGAGCGCCGCGATGCTCACGGTGAAGACGTTCGTGCCGGTCAGATCGAAGGCTGCAGAGGCGACAGGGTCGAGCGTGACCGTGACATCGACGCCGTGGCCGAGCAGCCAGATGTCGGCACCGGCATGCCAGAACGGCAGCCAGTCGTTCGAGAGGTCGAACTGCAGTCCCCAGGCGACGGTCAGCGGAACGAGCGGGATCGCCACGCCCACGCCGAGCGCGATCACCGCGTCGAGCGCGGCCAGCAGGATGACGGTGATGCGGTTCATGCGCTGACGACCCTACCGGCGCGCGGCGGAGCCGACGGGCGGGCGCGCCAGAGCACAGGCATCCTGCACGAAGCCGCCGCTCGCCCCGCTACGCGCCGAGCTGCGTTCGGATGAACGCCCCGACCCGATCGAGCGCCGCGTCGGCCTCGTCGAGTTCGCCGGCGCGGTTCTGGAAGACGTGCGGCAGGCCGGCACCGATCTCGAGGGACACCTCGACGTCGACGAGCGCCGCGGCCCGAGCCAGCCCGATCGAATCGTCGAGCAAGATCTCGTGCCCACCGACCTGGATCAGGAGTGGCGGCAGCCCGGTGAGGTCGGCGAACAGCGGGCTCGCGAGTGGCGTGGCGGGATCTGCGGACCCGACGTACTTCGGGCCGTACCAGTCGAGGGCTTCCGGCGTGAACAACGGGTCGATCCCGACGAGATCGCGGATGCTCCGCCCGGAGTGGGTCTGGTCCGTGAGCGGCGAGAACACGACAGCAGCGGCCGGCATGGGCAACCCTGCATCGCGAGCTGCAACGAGGGTCGAGATCGTCAGACCGCCGCCTGCGGAATCGCCGGCGACGACGAGGGCGGCCGGGTCGATCCCGCGCTCGATCAGCTCGCGATAGGCCGCCAGTGAGTCATCCACGGCCGCCGGGAACGGATGCTCGGGCGCCAGCCGGTAGTCGAGGCTGTACGCCTGCAGGCCGGCGCGCTCGGCCACGAGTCGAGCGAGTTTGGCTCCTGTGCGGTGCGATCCGACGACGTAACCGCCGCCATGCAGATACAGCAGTGTGCCGGTGCCGGCTCCCTCCGGGGTCAGGCGGAGGGCCGGCCGGCCACCGAGCCTGACGTCCTCGACCGCCACGCCTGCGGGCACCGGCTCGATGGCGAACTCGTCGAAGCCCCGGCGGTGCTCGTCGACTGTCTGGTTCGGATCGAAGGGGAACGCTCGCAGCCGTGCGATGATCGCCTCACGCTGGGACGTGCTCATGGGTTTCTCCCTGTCTGTGTCATGATCGTTCCGAGATTCATTCCTCGGAATGTATTACGCAACCACGTTAGCAGCATTTGTATTCCTAGGAATATTCGGGAGGACCATGGGCAGGGGCATCGACTTCTTCGACGACCTGGTACGGGCCGAGATCGCGGTCTACAACCAGGTCGACGAGCGCATCAAAGCCGCGCACGGCGTGACGGTGGGCACCGTGAACGTACTGAGCCTGATCGAGCGCACCGAGAACGCGCGGGTCGACGATCTCGTGCGGGCGCTCGAGCTGCGCGTCGGAACGGCGAGCAAGATCGTCGACCGGTACGTCGAGGCGGGCTGGCTCGAGCGCGTGCCCAACCCCGGCGACCGGCGCTCGTCCTGGCTGGTGCTGACGGATGCCGGGCGAGAGCTGCTCGCGGCCGGCGCGCCGACCTTCGAGGCATCCGTCACCGACATCGTCTCTGGCGTGCTCACGAACGCGGAGACCACGCAACTGCACGGGCTGCTCGCGAAGCTGCGCGCGGGTCTGCGCGGCGAGCAATCGTCCTAGGCGGATACCGAAACGACGGATGCCGCGAGCACCTCGGCCCGCGGCATCCGTCGTCGTTCGTGCTTACGCGTTGACGCTCGCGACCACCTCGCGCAGAAGCTGCGCGGTCTCGCTCGGCGTCTTGCCCACGCGCACACCGGCGGCCTCGAGGGCCTCCTTCTTGGCCTGTGCGGTACCGGCGGAACCAGACACGATGGCGCCGGCGTGCCCCATCGTCTTGCCCTCGGGAGCGGTGAATCCCGCGACGTAGCCGACGACCGGCTTGGTCACGTTCGCCTTGATGAAGTCGGCCGCGCGCTCCTCGGCGTCGCCGCCGATCTCGCCGATCATCACGATCGCCTTCGTCTCGGGGTCTGCCTCGAACGCGGCGAGCGCGTCGATGTGCGTGGTGCCGATGATGGGGTCGCCGCCGATGCCGATGGCAGTGGAGAAGCCCAGATCACGCAGCTCGTACATCATCTGGTAGGTCAGCGTGCCCGACTTCGAGACCAGGCCGATGCTGCCCTTGCCGGTGATCGTCGCCGGGGTGATGCCGACGAGGGACTCGCCGGGCGTGATGATCCCGGGGCAGTTCGGCCCGATGATGCGGGTCTTGTTGCCCTTCTCCTTGGCGTGCGCCCACGCCTCTGCGGTGTCCTGCACCGGGATGCCCTCGGTGATCACGACGAGCAGCGGGATCTCGGCGTCGATGGCCTCGACCATCGCGTCCTTCGCGAATGCGGGCGGAACGAAGATGATCGAGACGTCCGCCCCGGTCTTCTCGATGGCCTCGACGACGGTGCCGAAGACGGGCAGTTCCACCGCAGAGCCGTCGGCCGCGGTGTGCGAGACGGTCGTGCCGGCCTTGCGGGCATTGACGCCGCCCACGACCTGCGTGCCGGCCTTGAGCATGAGCGCGGTGTGCTTGGTGCCCTCGCCGCCGGTGATGCCCTGGACGATGACCTTGGAGTCCTTGTTGAGGAAGATCGACATTGCTTGACGTCCTTACTTCGAAGCCAGTTCGGCAGCCTTGTCGGCGCCCTGGTCCATGGTCTCGGCGAGTGTGACGAGCGGATGGTTGTAGTCGGTGAGGATGCGGCGCCCTTCGACGACGTTGTTGCCGTCCAGTCGCACGACGAGCGGCTTCGACGCCTCGGATCCCAGGATGTCCAGGGCACCGACGATGCCGTTGGCGACCGCGTCGCAGGCGGTGATGCCGCCGAACACGTTCACGAACACGCTCTTCACCTGCGGGTCGTTCAGGATGACATCCAGACCGGCCGCCATGACCGATGCGGATGCGCCGCCTCCGATGTCGAGGAAGTTCGCCGGCTTCACGCCGCCGTGGTTCTCGCCGGCGTAGGCCACGACATCCAGGGTGCTCATCACGAGTCCCGCGCCGTTGCCGATGATGCCGACCTCGCCGTCGAGCTTGACGTAGTTGAGGTCGTGCTCTTTGGCCTTGGCCTCCAGGGGGTCGGCCGCGGCCTTGTCTTCCAGCGCCTCATGCTCGGGATGCCGGAAGTCGGCGTTCGCGTCAAGCGACACCTTGCCGTCGAGCGCGATGATGTCGCCCTCGCCCGTGAGCACGAGCGGGTTCACCTCGACGAGCGTCGCGTCCTCGCCCTTGTAGACGTCGTACAGCTTCACGAGAACCGGTGCGACCTTCTCGATCAGGTCATCGGGGAAACCGGCGGCCTTGGCGATGTGCTTCGCCTTCGCCTCGTCGATGCCGGTCGCCGGGTCGACCTCGATGCGCGCGAGCGCTTCGGGCTTCTCGATCGCCAGTTGCTCGATCTCCATGCCGCCCTCGACGCTGGCCAGCGACAGGTAGGAGCGGTTGGCCCGGTCGAGCAGCACCGAGAAGTAGAACTCGCGGGCGATGTTCGCACCGCCGGCCACCATGACGCGGCGAACGATGTGCCCCTTGATGTCGAGGCCGAGGATCGCCTTCGCGGCCGCCTCGGCGTCGTCCGGGGTCTTCGCCACCTTGACGCCGCCAGCCTTGCCGCGTCCACCGGTCTTGACCTGCGCCTTGACGACGGTCACGCCGCCGAGCTTCTCGGCTGCCGCGCGCACCTCTTCCGGCGTGTCGGCGACGATACCCGGCAGTACCGGGACCCCGTATTTCTCGAACAGGTCACGTGCCTGGTACTCGTAAAGATCCACTGCTTCCCAATCCGTGTGCGAGTGAAATGGCGATCGGTGCGGGCCGGACCGTCTCGCCGGCGCTGGTCGGTGACGCTCTGTCGGTGACGCAGTGTCGTAAGACGACGGCTGATGGGCACTTCAGTCAGATAGCTCGACGCCGAGATAAATTGCCACCGACAGCCTACCCGAGCGCCATACGGGTTCCCGACGTGCACCCAGGGCACTGTCCGCGCATCCGGTTACCCTTGCGGCATGCCGCAGCGACCATCAGAGCCGCGACCGCCCGAGCGGCGATACCCCGGGCCGCCAGCGCGGCGATCCCCTGGACCGCCATCGCCGAAGGGCCTCGCGGATGTCGGTGCCGAGTGGATCATGCTCGCCGGCGGCGGATGCGCCATCCTGCTGCAGCTGGCGCATCCGTCCGTCGGGCGCGGAGTCGCCGAGCACAGCGACTTCGCGTCGCGTCCCTATGACCGGCTGATCGGCACGCTCACGTACGTGACCGCGGTCGCCTGCGGCACGGAGGAAGACGTCCGCACGGTGCACCGCGCCGTCGGGCGCGCGCACGCGCCGGTGCATGGACCCGCCGATTCCGACACACCGGCGTACTCCGCGTTCGATCCCGACCTGCAGCTCTGGGTGACCGCGACGCTGTACTGGACGGCAGTACGCGTGCACGAGCGGGTCTTCGGCGCGCTGGATGCCGCATCCGCCGACCGCTTCTACCGCGAGTTCGCAGCGGTAGGAACGTCGCTGCAGCTGCCGCACGATGCGTGGCCCGTCACCCGCGACGACTTCGACCGGTACTGGGATGACGCGCTGCGACGCCTCATGGTGCTGCCCGCGGCGCGCGTCGTGAGCCGCGAGCTGCTGCGCGCCGAGCACGCCCCGCTGTGGATGCGCCTCATCATGCCGTGGGCACGGCTCGCCACCGTCGCGCTGCTCCCCGAGTCGCTGCGAAGCCAGTACGGCCTGGTGCTGAGCGAGCGCAACCGGCGCAGGTACGAGCGGATGATGTCGCTCACCGCCGCCCTCTACCCGCGCCTGCCCCTTCGCGTTCGTCACATCGTGCGCGACCGGCTGCTACACCGCCTGCGCGCCGAGATGTGAGCGCCCTCTCGACCTGCGCCGCTCCTCCCCTGTGCTGCGGCGCAGGCAAGCGCGTCAGCGGAACACCAACACCGCCGAGGCCCGATCCGGGAACGCGCCGTCAGGCGGCGCGAGCGTGCTGCTCGGCGTAGGTCGACGCCTCCGCGTCGCGCTCGTCGGCGCAGCCCGCGCACAGCCAGAGCGTGAGACCATCGTCGCCACACACTTCGAGGAAGGCGTACTCCGCGCAGTCAGCGCAGCGGTGGGTGGCCAGCAGCAGGTCGAGGTCGTCGTCTGCCGCCGCGTTCTCGATGATGAACTGCTCGTCCCTGGTCATGTCTCCATGGTGCGACGAGCCACCGACATGCGATTGAGGCCTCGCCGCGAATGCTCGCATTCGGGGCGAGGCCGATTGAGTTTGTTGAGCGGCGAAGCCGCGATCACATGCGATTGAGACTTGCCGGGGAATGCTCGCATTCGGGGCGAGGCCGATCAAGCATCGCGCTGTGCGCGCTCACGCAGTGGATGTACCAGTCGGCGTCGCTGCGGCGATCGCCTCGCGCAGCATTCCGTCGTGGCGGTTCAGCAGCCGCACGGCGGCGTCGCCGTCCAGGCCGGTGACGACGACGAGGATGGCCGCTTTCACCCACCCGTCGACGGTGGCAAGAGCGCGAGCGGCGGTGGTGGCATCCGTTCCAGTCGCCAGCATCACGATGCGCTCCGACCGCGCACGCAGCTTCTCGTTCGTGGCGCGCACGTCGACCATGAGGTTGCCGTAGACCTTGCCGAGGCGCACCATCGCGAGGGTCGAGATGGTGTTGAGCACCATCTTCTGGGCGGTGCCGGCCTTCAGCCTGGTCGAGCCGGTCACGACCTCGGGTCCGACCACGGTCTCGATGGCGACATCCGACGCCTCGCCGATCGCGGACCCCGCATTGCACGCGAACCCCACAGTGGCGGCGCCGAGTTCCCGTGCGCGGCGAAGCCCACCCAGCACGTACGGCGTTCGACCTGAGGCGGAGATGCCTACGACGGTGTCGTGCCGTCCGACACTCAGTTCATCGACGGCCGCGGCACCCGCGGTCTCGTCGTCTTCCGCGTTCTCCACGGCCGTGCGGATGGCGGTGTCCCCGCCTGCGATGACGCCGACGACGCGCGAGGGGTCCATCCCGTAGGTCGGCGGGATCTCGCTCGCGTCGAGCACTCCCAGGCGTCCGGGCGTGCCTGCGCCGACATAGATCAGCCGGCCTCCGGCCCGCATCCCGTCAACGACGAGCGTGACCGCGGCCGCGAGCTGCGGCGCGCAGGCGGCGACGGCATCGGCGACCGTCGCGTTCTGCTCGCACATCACCGCGATCTGCTCGTCGAGCGGCAGCCGGTCGAGCTCGCGTGTCGCCTCGTTGACGGCCTCCGTTGCGAACGAGTTCAGCCGTTCGCGCAACTCACCGCGTTCATCCGAATCCCGCACGCTGGAGGTGTCTGTCATGCCTACACCGTACGAGACTTCGGGCTCCGTCCCGTCCTCCACAGGTGCGGCCGCCCCCGGGTTGTGCACCTGCGACGGTTCGAGCGCCTCGCCACGGTCGGGAACCTGCGAGCGTTCCCGGCATGACCAGCATCCATCACGACCACGCACACCCTCATCGCCGCCGGCATTCCGCGCTCCTGGCGCTGCTGGTGGCGATCGTCGCCCTCGCAGGCGCTCTCTTGCTCCCGTCGCCGGCGCGTGCCATGCCTGCTACCGGAACGGGCATCGGGTTCTGGTCGGCCGATGGCTGGTGGATCGGATCGTGGACGCTGGCCGACGGCACGCGCGGCTTCTGCATCGATCTCGGTGGCCGGGCACCGACCGGGCACGACCTCGAGCCCACGGATGCCGTATCACTCGGCCGGTTCTCCGACGATGACCGTGCCCGCTTGGCCTACATCTCCCGGACGTGGGCGGGAACCGACGATCCGGTGACCGCCGCGGCGGCACAGCTGGCGACGTGGACGATCACCGGTCTGAACGGGCACAGCGTCGAGTCGCTCGCCGCGAGGGCCGGGGCTCGAGCGGACGAGGTGCTGGACCGCTCGAACGCCATGCTGGCTGAGCTGGCCGCACCCTCTGGCGCATCGCGATCGGCTACCGCGAGAGTCACAATCGATAGCGACGACGCCGGAGCGAGCTCGCTCGTCGCATCGGTGGACGTCGACTATCTGGCCGGGTCTGCGACCGCGACGCCGGACACCCTCGACGGGGTGGCAACGGTTCAGGGCGCGGTGTTCGCCGACGGCTCGCACGAGCACAGGGTGCGCAACGGGTTGGCCTACCCGCTGACACCGGATGCCGGAAGCGCGGTGGCCGATCTCTCGGCATCCGTCACGTTCACCGATCTGCCGTTCGGCGCAGCCGTCACTGTGGCTCGCGCCGAGCCGGGTGTGCAGAGCGTGCTCACGTCGTCGCCCGGACGAGCGTCGGCGCGGGCAGAGGCCTCGGCCCAGCGACCGTCGTCGCTGCCGTTCCAGCCCGTGGTCGCGACGAAGGCCAGCGACACCGTCGCCGTGGCCGGCGCGACCGTGCACGACGTGCTCCAGGTCGCCGCACGCAGCGAACCGGGATCCACGTCCGAGTGGGGCGTCTACGGCGAAGACGGCGGACCGTACACTCCGATCCCGGTGACCGTGCGGAGTCGACTGCTGGGTCCGTTCTCCACTCCTCCGGCGGCATCGGACCAGACGCCGGCGGATGCTGCTCCCGTGTGCGAGGTTACGACAGTGGTGGACCACGGGCCGGGCGAGTACTCGACGCCGTCGTGCACGCTTCCGAGTGCCGGGTACTTCGTCTGGGTCGAGACGATCTCACCGGACGACACGGCGTCGGAGCACGGGCGATCGCGCGTTCGCGCGTGGACCTCCCGGTTCGGTGAGGCGACGGAGACGGTCATGGTCAGTGCCCCACCCGCCCAGCCCTCGGCCGACGTCGACCGGCTCGCCGAGACGGGAGCGATGGACGGCCCCGCTCGCACCGCTGCGGCACTCGCGGCGATCTCCGGGCTGTTGTTCGGCGTCTCCGCCCTCTGCGCACGCTGGGCGCGCCGCACCTCGCGAAGTGCTCGCGATCGGGACTACGCGGTCAGAGCTTCTCGATCGGGGCGATCTTGATCAGCAGCTTCTTCGCCCCCGCCTTGTCGAACTGCACGTGGGCCACCCGTTTCGTGCCCTCGCCGGTGACAGCGGTGACGCGCCCGTCGCCGAAGTCAACGTGACGGATGCGATCGCCCGGCTCGAGGGTGAGGTCGCCGTTGTCGCGCACCTGAGCCGTGACCCGGTTCGGCCACGCGCTCGCCGGGATCTCCGGCTTGGCGCCGAACGAGCCGCCAGCGCCGGTCAGGCCGCGGTCCTGTCCCCGCTCCGGTCGCCGCGCATTCAAAGCACGCGACTGCGTGCCGCCACGCGAGTTCGCGAACCCTGGGGACTGCTTCCAGTCGATCAGCTCGGCAGGGATCTCCTGCAGGTACCGGCTCGGCAGAGCCACAGCGACATCCCCGAACTGAGCGCGGGTCATCGCAAGGGAGAGATAGAGGCGCTTGCGTGCTCGCGTGATGCCCACGTAGAACAGACGGCGCTCCTCTGCAGGGCCGCCGGGCTCGTTCGCCGACATGCGGTGCGGCAGCAGCTCCTCCTCGACACCCGTGATGAACACGGCGTCATACTCCAGGCCCTTTGCCGTGTGCAACGTCATGAGCGACACCGTTCCGCTGGCGTCGTCGATCTCATCCGCTGCCGCGACCAGCGACACTTCGGTGAGGAACTCGACGAGGCCGCCCTCGGGGTTGTTGCGCTCGAACTCCTTCGTGACCGCGACAAGCTCCTCGACGTTCTCAGCACGCGCCTCGTTCTGCGGATCGCGGCTCGCCCTCAAGGCATCCACCAGCCCGGATCCCTTGATGAGATGCACGAGCACGTCGCTCACCTTCGCGGGGCCGCCGGCAGCATCCGGGTCGATCATCACGGCGCCCTCGTCGAGCAACGTCGCCAGGTCGACGATCGCCTTCGTCACCTTGGGACCAAGCCCGAGAGACCCGGCATCGCGCATCGCCTGCCGGAAGCTGAAACCGTTCGCCTCCGCGTATCCGGCCAGCTGTGTCTCGGTGGCCGGCCCGATTCCGCGCTTGGGCGTGTTCAGGATGCGGCGCAGCGCCATCTCGTCGGACGGGTTCGCGACGGCGATGAGGTAGGCCATCGCATCCTTGATCTCGGCTCGCTCGTAGAACTTCGTGCCGCCCATGATGCGGTACGGAAGCGCCGAGCGGATGAAGATCTCCTCCAGCGCACGCGTCTGCGAGTTCGTGCGATAGAAGACCGCGATCTCGTTGTAGGGAACGCCCGCCGAGTGCAGCTTCTCGATCTCGTCGGCCACGAACTGTGCCTCGTCGTGCCCGGAGTAGCCGGTGTAGCCGACGATCCTCTCGCCGTCACCGCCCGCAGACCACAGCTTCTTGTCTTTGCGGTCGAAGTTGTTGGCGATCACCGAGTTGGCTGCGGACAGGATGTTCTGGGTCGACCGGTAGTTCTGCTCCAGCAGCACCACCTTGGCGCCCGGGAAGTCGCGCTCGAACTCCGAGATGTTGCGGATGTCCGCACCCCGGAACGCGTAGATCGACTGATCCGAGTCACCCACCACCGTCAGCGACGCTCCCGGTACCCGGCCGGTGGCATCCACCAGTCCGCGCATGGTGAAGTCCTTCGCCTCGAGCGACGCCACCTCCTCCGGTTCGATCGGCTGCGTGAGCGTGTGGATCAGCTCGTACTGCGCGTGGTTCGTGTCCTGGTACTCGTCGACGAGGATGTGCCGGAACCGTCGCTGATACAGCGCCGCCACGTGCGGAAAGGCACGGAACAGATACACGGTCTGGCCGATCAGGTCGTCGAAGTCGAAGGCGTTCGCCCGTTCCAGATCGCGGCTGTACTGCCGGAAGATCTCGAGGAACATCGCCTCCTTCGGATCCGACCGATTCGCGGTGCGGGCGAACGAGTCGACGTCCGACAGCTCGTTCTTCAACTTCGAGATGCGGGCTGCAGCACTGCCCGGTGTGAACCCGAACGTGTCGGCCTCGAGCTCCTTGATGATGCGCTTCAGCAGGGCCTTCGAGTCGCCGGCGTCGTAGATCGTGAAGTTGCGGTTGTAACCGAAGTGCTCGGCCTCGCGCCGCAGAATGCGAACGCACGCGGAGTGGAACGTGGAGATCCACATGCCCTTCGCGCTCTCACCAACGAGCGCTTCGACGCGCTCCCGCATCTCGGCTGCGGCCTTGTTCGTGAAGGTGATCGCCAAGATCTGGCTGGGCCACGCCTCCCGGTTCGCCAGCAGGTTCGCGATGCGGTGCGTCAGCACCCGCGTCTTCCCGGAGCCTGCGCCGGCGACGATCAGAAGCGCCTGACCGCGGTATTCGACCGCCTCGCGCTGCTGTGGGTTGAGGCCGTCCAGCAGCGAATTCCCGCCCACGTGCGGCCGGAACGAGCGCTCGTCCATGCCGACATCCACCCCGTCGAGAATGATCGGAGCGGATGCCCGGAACGCTTCGGGGTCGCGCGTGGCGTCATCGAGAACAGGGGTGTCGGAAGGGCTCGTCATGCTGCGTCAAGGATATGCGCGGCGACCGACAGTGGATGCCCCGCGCGAACGGCGACGCGGCCCGATCAAGCCGATCATCCCAAGGCGTCGCGGGCGAGCGCTGCGAGGTCCGGCTGATCGGCGAACACCCCGTCCACGCCTGTCGACATGATCAGCTCGAACTCGCCGGCCCAGTCGCCGTAGTGCTCGGCGGCTTCGCCGCGGCGGAACGGTTCGGCGAGGAAGCGGTTCTCTGCCCGCATCGTCCACACGTAGATCTGGAGGCCCGCGCCATGCGCGCGATCCACGAGGTCCGTGATGCCGTCACCCGCGGCATCCAGCAACAGCGTCTTATCCACGCTGATGCCGTCGATCGCGCCGTCGCCACTGGCGCCGGCCAGCTCGTACAACCCCGCCTCGTCGATCTCCTGCGCATACTCGCGGGCTGCCGCGCCGTCTCGGGCGACCGCATCATACGGGGCACCGCCTGCCTCGACGAGATACACCGACCTGCCGCGGATGCCTCGCCTGCGCACCTGCGCGAGCACCGTTCGCTCGAACGACTCGACCACGAGCCGCCCGTGCGAGTAGTTCCACGCCGCCTCACGAACCGCCGCCGAGAACAGGTCGTCCAAGGGCAGGCCGAGCTGCTCGAAGTAGGTGGCGTGCTTGAGTTCGACGACGAGCCCGAGCTCACGGTCCGCCCGCTCTGAGCACCGGTCGACGAGTTCGAACAGGTCGGAGAGCCGCATCAGCGGATAACGCCCGTCGAAGGTTGAGCTCGCCTGACGCACCTCCGGCAGCCGCTCGACGCAGTGCAGTGTCGACAATTGCTCCCACGTGAAGTCTTCCGTGAACCATCCAGTGCGCGTCACGTCGTCGACGACCTTGGTCGTACGGAGGTGCTCGAACTCGTGACGGGATGCGACATCAGTGGTCGTGGAGATCTCGTTCTCGTGCCGCAGCACCAGAACACCGTCCTTCGTCGCCACGACGTCGGGCTCCACGGCATCCGCACCGAGTGCGAACGCCAGCTCGTATGCTGCGCTCGTATGCTCCGGGCGGTATGCAGAAGCGCCTCGATGGCCGATGATGAGGGGCGCAGAGGTCATGGCCTCACGATAACGAGTGGGTTGAGCAGCGATCTGCACAGCAGAACCTCAGCCCGAACATGACCGATCTTCGGTAACGTTTCATCATGGCTCTCTCGAACCCCGCGTTCTCGCGCAATCCGGCCTTCAAGCCGAACAATCCCGCGGCAGGTGCCACGACGGCGACCGACACGAATGCGCTCGCCACGGCCGAGGGCATCCAGTCGCTGTACGAGGCCCCGGCTGCGACGTCGGCCGACACCGGCCGTATGACCTACGAAGACACCATCGTCAAGACGGTGCTGCTCTTCGCGGTGATCCTCGCCACCGCCGTGGTGGGCTGGTTCTTCCCCGTGCTGACCTTCCCCGGCGCCATCGTCGGTCTCGTGCTGGGGCTCGTCAACTCCTTCAAGCGCAAGCCATCGCCTGCGCTCATCCTGTCGTACGGCGCTGCCCAGGGCCTCTTCATCGGCGGCATCTCGGCCATCTTCGAGCAGCTCTGGAATGGCGTCGTCATTCAGGCGATCCTCGCGACGCTGGCCGTGTTCGCGGTGACGCTCGTGCTGTTCGCCAGCGGCAAGGTTCGCGCATCCGCTCGTGCGACGAAGGTGTTCCTCGTCGCCCTGATCGGCTACGCCGTGTTCGGTGCGGTGAACCTCGTGGTGATGATGTTCGGCGGATTCAGCCAGGCCACCACGGGTGGCCCGTTCGGCATCTACTCCATGCACGTGCCGTGGTTGTTCAACATTCCGCTCGGCGTTCTGATCGGTGTCTTCGCCGTGATCCTCGCCGCCTACTCGCTCGTGCTCGACTTCGACTTCATCCAGAACGGCGTGAAGAACCGGGCACCGCGGGTGATGGGCTGGTACGGCGCGTTCGGCCTCGCCGTCACGCTGATCTGGCTGTATGTCGAGTTCCTGCGTCTGTTCGCGATCATCGCGGGCGGCGGCGGGCGCAACTAGCCGAAGCCTCACGAAGGAGCCCCGCCCGGGTCCGACCGGGCGGGGCTCCTTCGTTACCGGGTGCGTTCGACAGGCCGAGCAAGCGGGCAGGCGCTCAGTCGTCGTGGGCGCCGCCCGCCATGCCCGCAGCGATTGCATCCATCACCGTCGAGTCCGCCAGCGTGGTGACGTCGCCGATGGGACGGTTCTCGGCCACATCGCGCAGCAGCCGTCGCATGATCTTCCCGCTGCGCGTCTTCGGCAGCTCCGCGACGACCATGATCTGACGCGGCCTGGCGAGCTTGCCGATCTGCACGGCGACGTGCTCGCGCAGCTCGGCGACGACATCCTCGCCGCCGTCGCCGGCTTCGGCCCGGAGGATGACGAACGCCACGATCCCCTGCCCGGTCACCTCGTCGGTCGCTCCCACGACGGCCGCCTCTGCCACCTTCTGATGCGAGACCAGAGCCGACTCGATCTCCGTCGTGGAGAGGCGATGACCCGAGACGTTCATGACGTCGTCCACGCGGCCGAGCAGCCACAGGTCGCCGTCCTCGTCCTTCTTGGCGCCGTCGCCGGCGAAGTACACGCCAGGGAACCGCGACCAGTACGTGCTCACATACCGCTCGTCGTCGCCCCAGATCGTGCGCAGCATGCTTGGCCACGGCTCGGTGACGACGATGTAGCCACCCTCTCCGTTGGCGACCGGTTCGCCCGCTTCACTGTAGACATCCACCGAGATGCCGGGCAGCGCACGCATTGCCGCGCCCGGCTTGCCCGCTGTCACGCCGGGCAGCGCACTGACCATGATCGAACCGGTCTCGGTCTGCCACCAGGTGTCGACGACCGGCGTGCGGTCGTGTCCGATGTTGTGCCGGTACCAGACGTACGCCTCAGGGTTGATGGGCTCACCGACCGACCCGATCAGCTTCAGGCTCGACAGGTCGTACTTCGCCGGGATCTGTGCACCCCACTTCATGAGCGTGCGGATGGCCGTGGGCGCGCAATACAGCTGCGTCACCTTGTACTTGTCGATGATCTCCCACCAGCGACCCTGGTGCGGAGAGTCCGGCGTGCCCTCGTACATCACCGACGTCGTGCCGTTCGCGAGCGGTCCGTAGACGATGTAGCTGTGGCCGGTGACCCAGCCGATGTCGGCCGCGGTCCAGTACACGTCCCGGTCGGCCTTGAGGTCGAACACGGCCCACTGCGTGTACGAGCATCCGACGAGGTAACCGCCCGAGGTGTGCAGGATGCCCTTCGGCTTGCCTGTCGTGCCCGACGTGTACATCACGTAGAGCGGATGCTCCGAGTCGAAGTACTCCGGCTCGTGCTCGGTGGATGCCTGCTCCACCGTGTCGTGCCACCACACGTCTCGGCCGTCTACCCAGTCGACATCGGAGCCGGTGCGCTTCACGACGAGCACGGTGTCGACATCCGCACCGTCGGCGATCGCCTGATCCACCGCGGGTTTGAGCGGTACCGCGTTGCCCTTGCGATACGCACCGTCGGCCGTGATCACGACGCGGGCCTGGCAGTCCTCGATGCGGCTGCGCAGCGATTCGGCCGAGAACCCGCCGAACACCACGGTGTGCGGAGCGCCGAGGCGAGCGCAGGCGAGCATCGCCACGACGGTCTCCGGGATCATCGGCATGTAGATGGCGACGCGATCGCCGGTATTCACGCCGAGCTCGGTCAGGGCGTTCGCCGCCTGGCAGACCATGTCGGTGAGCTCCCGGTAGGTGATCGTCCGGGTGTCGCCACGGTCCCCCTCGAAGTAGTACGCAACGCGGTCGCCGAGTCCGGCGGCGACATGACGGTCGAGGCAGTTCACGGCCACGTTCAGCCTGCCGCCCACGAACCACTTCGCGAAAGGCGGGTTCGACCAATCGAGCGTCTGGTCCCAGTGAGTCTCCCAGTCCAAGCGGTCCGCCGCACGGTCCCAGAAGGCGAGCCGGTCGGCATCCGCTTCGGCGTAGGCATCCTGTTTCACGTTCGCCTGCTCCGCGAACTTCGGCGAGGGTTCGAACCGCCGGTTCTCGCGCAGCAGGTTGGCGATGGTGGGTTCTTGCGTGTCCGTCATCGCGTCATCCCTTCGACATCGGCACGAGTGGGAGCACCGTGCGCTTGTACGTGAAGTTGGTGACGGTCGCGAACGACGTGTACCAGGCGAGCAGCGCGGTGAGTACTCCGAGGTACCCGCCGATGTAGTTCCACGGGCTCGCCCCGACCCAGGCGCCCAGCACGAGGGCGATGTAGGTGAGCGTCAGCACGACGAACACGAGGAACACGAAGAGGTTCGTCCGGAACGACGCGATCGTCATGTAGCAGGTGAAGATCGCCCAGGCGAGCAGGTACAGGCCGATGCCCTTGGAAGCGTCGGAACCCAGCTTCGTGGCCGTGTTCAGATACCAGAACGACATCCAGAACGCTCCGTATGAGCAGAACGCCACGGCACCGAACGTGTTGTGGTTCGCGAACTCCCAGATGCCGGCGATCGCCTGGATGGCGCCGCCATAGAACAGGGCGAGGCCGAGGACCACTCCTCCGGTATCCGCGGGCACCCAGCCCGCGTTCACGACGCTGAGTACGAAGGTGGTCATCCCGAAGCCGGCGAGGCCGAGACCCGCGGGATCGCCGAATGGAACGTGCAACGGTCGGGGCGCTGACTCGGTCGCGGGTTCCGGAGGAACGAATGCGCGATGCGCTTGCGGTGTGGACATGTCCAATCTCCTCAGTGGCCGGCATCGTCGCCGGTCATCATTCCCACGCTACGCTCGCTGCACTTGACCGAGATCATCGAATTCACACAGGCAGCTCACTGGCATGAGCTTTCCTCATGCGATCCGGTGGCAACCCTGCCACGCAGGGTGCCATCGGAACACCACCCACCGGGAATCCGCGTCGGTCCGGGATGGCTGGTCAGCTCAATGGTTGCTCGCGAGATTCCGCTCCCTGCGCCATCACTCCCACTCGATCGTGGCCGGGGGCTTCGAGGTGACGTCGAGCGCCACCCGGTTCACGCCCTCGACCTCGTTCGTGATGCGGTTCGAGATGCGCGCCAGCACGTCGTACGGCAGGCGCGTCCAGTCGGCGGTCATGGCATCCTCCGAGCTGACCGGACGCAGCACGATCGGATGCCCGTATGTGCGTCCGTCGCCCTGCACGCCCACCGAGCGCACGTCGGCCAGCAGCACGACGGGGCACTGCCAGATCTCGCCGTCGAGACCGGCGGCGGTGAGTTCGTGCCGCACGATGGCATCCGCTTTGCGCAGCAGGTCGAGCCTGTCGCGTGTCACCTCGCCCACGATGCGGATGCCCAGCCCGGGGCCGGGGAACGGCTGCCGCGAGACGATCTCCTCCGGCAGGCCCAGCTCACGGCCGACGGCGCGCACCTCGTCTTTGAACAGGGTGCGCAGCGGCTCGACGAGCTCGAACTGCAGGTCTTCGGGGAGGCCGCCGACGTTGTGGTGGCTCTTGATGTTCGCGGTGCCTGTGCCACCGCCGGACTCCACCACGTCGGGGTAGAGCGTGCCCTGCACGAGGAAGCGGATGGGGTCTCCCGCCGCCTTCGCCGTCTCGACCAGTTCGCGCTGCACCTTCTCGAACGCGCGGATGAACTCGCGGCCGATGATCTTGCGCTTCTCCTCCGGGTCGCTCACACCCGCCAGCGCGTTCAGGAACGTGTCGGCAGCGTCGACCGTGATGAGGCGGACGCCGGTCGAGGCGACGTAGTCCTTCTCGACCTGCTCGCGCTCCCCCTCACGGAGCAGGCCGTGGTCCACGAACACCGCGGTGAGCTGGTCGCCGACCGCCTTGTGCACGAGCGCGGTCGACACCGCGGAGTCCACACCGCCGGAGAGCGCCGAGAGCACGCGGCCGTTGCCAACCTGCTCGCGGATCGCCCTCACCTGCGCCTCGATGACGTTCTCGCTGTTCCACTCGGCCGGGATGCCCGCTGCGCGGTGCAGAAAGTTCTCCAGCACAGCCTGCCCGTGTGCGGAGTGCTTCACCTCCGGGTGCCACTGCACGCCGTAGAGCCGCCGCTCGTCGCTGGCGAACGCCGCGACGGGCGTGGAGTCGGTCGAGGCGAGCACCTCGAATCCCGCCGGCGCCTTCGTCACGGAATCGCCGTGGCTCATCCACGCCGTCTGCTGCGCCGGCTGATCGGCCAGCAGCGTGCCGGCATCGGTCACCCGCACGTCGGTCGAGCCGTACTCGCGCGCGCCCGTCTTCGACACCTCGCCCCCGAGTGCCGACGCCATCACCTGAAAGCCGTAGCAGATGCCGAGCGTCGGCACCCCGAGCTCGAAGATGGCCGGGTCGAAGCTCGGCGCCCCGTCTTCGTACACGCTCGACGGACCGCCGGAGAGCACGATGCCTGCCGGATGCTTCGCCGCGACCTCCTCGGCCGTGATCGTGTGCGGCACGATCTCGGAGTAGACGGATGCCTCCCGCACGCGCCGCGCGATCAGCTGCGCATACTGCGCCCCGAAGTCGACGACAAGCACGGGATGCTCGCCAACGGCCGCATCGTCATCATCAACGGTCATTCATGCCTCTTTCGTGATACCCGACCGTCGAGACGGCGGTCGGCGCGGCGGTGGCCAGAAGCGGCCTCCGCTTTTGGCTCCAGCGCGCTACTGGGATGCCTCAACGGTGCTCGATGCTGCCTTGGACTTGACGGGGTTCTCGGCGAGGAATCGATGCACCTGCCGAGTGATGAAGTGCTCGACGATGAACGACATGAACGGCACGACGCCGCCGAGAGCGATCTGCACGAACTTCGTGAACGACATGCGCATCAGCGACCACAGCCGGAAGTCGGCGATGAGGTAGAGCACGTACAGCCATCCGTGCGCGATGAGGATCGCCGTGGAGACGTCGAGTCCGGGCAGTTCGCCGCCTGCGGGGTTATACGGCACGAGCGCGAGCACCGGATGTCCCGGCGCGAACGCGTACACCGAGTACCCGATGCCGTACTTGAGGATCATCTCCGCCACCAGGAGCAGCAGCATGATTCCGGTGATGTATGCGGTCACGCGGTAGAACGTCAGGGCGCCGGGGATCTTCGGGATGTCCACCGCGCGGGGCCGGGCCGAGTTCGCCGATCGCAGCTGCTCGATCGTGCGTTTGAGGAGGCTTCCGCCGTCCTCGTTCTGGGGGGAGTTCGGCATGAGTTCAGTCTAAGTTCTGGTCGGTTGACGGCTGGCTGGGAGCGGGCTCACCGGCGGCGCCCGACCACGCGGCGAGCGCCTCCTCGTACGCTGCCTCGTCGTCTTCGCGCTGCTTCTCCCAGGCATCCTTCACGAGCCGGTACCAGAGGAAGATCGCGAATCCGGCGAAGATCGCCCACTCGGCCGCGTAGAAGATGTTCAGCCAGTTGACCGTCTCCTGCTCGATCGGTGGCGGCGAGTAGATCGCGGTGAGGCCGGCCGGCGGTGTGCCGTGCTCGACGACGTAGGAGCTGTAGATGTCGGAGTCGCCGATGCCGTGCCACAGGTTGACGAGCGCGGCGACCGACATGTCTTTCATGATGAACGGGTCGGTGTTCTCTTTCGGCGCTTCCGGCGCCTCCGATGGCAGCAGGCGTCCGACGAGCGTGACCGTCGCGGGATCCTGCGCCTTCAGGCGTGCGATCGCCGCTTTCGCCTCCTGCTCGGTGGGCGCCCAGCCGCGCGCCACCGCGAGCTGCGCGGTACGGCCCTTGACGTCATCCGCCGAGGGGGTGAACCGGGCGATGACCCAGTAGCCGGCGGTTCCGTTGTTCAACCGTCCGGCGAGCATCCCGTAGTCCTGCTGTGCGAACGTGCCGCGCGTGCGCACGAGCTGGCCGATGCCGGCATCCGTCGGCGGCGAGTTCACGGTCGCGACCTTGTTCAGCGGCATCACCGTCTCGGTCGGATGCTCGACGACGTGCCCCGACTGCACCGCGCGTTCCAGCTGCCACTGCCCGAGCCACGCGAAGGCGGCCGCGATCGCGAGAGCCAGCACGAGCGCCGCGATCCACTTCGGGCGCACCATCGTGCGGCCGAGCGACTCGGTTCTCGGCGGAACCGGCTTGTTCATGGATAGGCCGGTCGCCGGTCGGGTGTCACCGGAGATGTCAGTTCTGCTTTCGTGTGTCGTCGTTGTTCGTCTGCCGCATGGCCTGCTCGATCACGCGATCGAGATCCGCGCGGCTCGGCTCCGCGTCGGTGTCGTCCGCGGCGGGCTCCTGCCCGCGGCTGACGGCATCGACGAGGTCGATCTCCTCGTCGAGAACGGGATCGCGCTGTTTCACGGCCGTTCTTCGACGCGGCCGGATCAGTGCAACACCGATCCTCTCAGAGTTGGCTGTGAGCACCGGACCGAGGATGGCCATGATCAGCACGTAGAGACCGGCGAACGGCTCCAGTTTCTGGTTCAGCCCTGCCGCCAGGGAAAGCGTCGCGAGGATCAGGGTGAACTCGCCCCTGTTCATGAGCACGGCGGCGATGTTCAGCCCGGCACGGGCATCCAGCCGGTTGAAGTAGGCGATGAGCTCGCCGGAGAGAACGTTCAGCGCCACCGTCATCACGATGGCGATGAGCACGATCCAGGCCACGCTGCCGAACTCGGCGATGTTCAGCGCGAGGCCGAAGTTGAGAAAGAAGAACGCGGCGAACACGTCGCGCAGCGGTATGGAGATGCGCTCGACCTTGCCGGAGAAGCGCGTCGCGCCGAGCACGAGACCGATCAGGAACGCGCCGATCGCATCCGTCACCCCGATCAGCTCGCCGATGCCGGCGAAGAGAAGGGCCAGCCCGAAGAACAGGATCGTGAACAGCTCGTCGTCTCGCGTTCGGAAGAACCGCGAGACGATGCGCCCGCCCCATCGCGCGACGGTGAACATGGCGACGAGGAACGCGGCGGCTATCGCCAGTTGCAGCACAACCGGCCAGAACTGCGTCTGGCCGCTGAGCACGACGGAGACGATCGCCAGGTAGACGGCGATGAACACGTCACCGATGACCGTCGCCCCCAGGATGGCCGGGGTCTCGTTGTTCGCCAGGCGCCCGAGTTCGATCAGCATCTTCGTGATGATCGCGCTCGAGGAGGTACCCACCATGCCGGCGATGATCAGCGCCTCGCGGGTTCCCCAGCCGACCAGTTCGCCGAACAGGAAGCCGACGCCCATGTTCAGAACGATGTAGGTGCCGCCGGAGATGAGCAGCCGGCCGGCGTTGCCGAAGAACTCGTCCTGGTCGAACTCGAGACCGAGATTGAACAGCAGCAGGATCAGGCCGAAGACGGCGATCAGCCCGATGTCGGCGGTGTCGAAGTTGAGCGGGAAGAAGCCGGTGTGCGGGCTGGCCAAGAGGCCCACGATCATGTAGATCGGGATGGCCGGAAGCCTGATCAGCTTGCCGAGGCGCCCGAGCCCGTACGCGATCACGAACAGGGCGCCGAGCACCATGAGGTCGGTCGCCACGGAGTCGGTCGCGTGCGGCGCGCGAGCCGTGAGCACGGAGGCGGGGTGGGCATCCGGATGCCCGTGCGCGGCGACGCGAGTGACGATGTCGTCACCGAGGGAGGAGAGGAACGCGGGCACGGCGGCGACGGCCACGATCACACTCCGGGCGGAGCGTCAGCGAGAGCCGGCTTGGCCACCTCTCCGGTGCGGAAGAACGTGAACGCCTTGGCGACCTTCTCCGGGGATCCCGCGACCACGAGGGTATCTCCGGGGAACACTTTGAAGTCGGCGGCGGGCGCCGGGTTCGTGGAGTCCCCGCGCACGACGGCGACCACGGTGAGGCCGACCATGCCGACCTCGGCGGGGCTGCCCAGCCGCTGCCCGGCGATGTAGTCCTCGTAGTCGACCGTGAACCAGTCGATGGAGAGACCGGGGATCTGGTCGAGCGCCGTCAGCGACTCGGTGATCTGGGTGCCGCCGAGCAGTTCGGCGAGGGTGTGCGCCTCGTCTTCGTTCAGGCGCAGCGACACCTTGGTGACGTTCGTCGCGTCCTGGTCGTCGGAGAAGGTGATCAGATCCGAGTGTCCGGAGCGGTGCGCGATGACTCCGACTTTGCCGCCGTCATCGGTCACGAAGGTGTGCAGCACACCGACCCCGGGAAGCTTCACTCGTCGAACATCAACCATCGTCAAGGACTCCCGTGCATTTGCGTGATTGCAAGTCTAGTTAGTGGGTCGCGGACCGCCCTGCGCTGTGGGAGAACGCGCCAGGTGCCTTCAGCCGAGGTCGGGCGCCTCCAGGCGCACGCGGTCGGCGGAGGCGTCGTCCGGTTGCTCCTGCGACGCGCGCTCGGCGGCGACGCGGCGCAGGTAGTACGCGATCTCGCGCTCGATGCGCTCCTCGTCCCAGCCGAGTTCCGCACCCATCAGGCGTGCGGTGACCGGAGCGGCGGAGACGCCGCGGTCCCACGCCTCGATCGAGATGCGGGTGCGCCGGGCGAGCACGTCGTCCACGTGCAGTGCTCCCTCGTGCGACGCCGCATAGACGACCTCGGCGCCAAGATAGTCATCGGCTCCTGGCAGCGGCTCGGCAAGCTCAGGACGCGCGGCGATGAGGTCGAGCACCTCCTGCGCGAGCGTGCCGTAGCGGTTCAGCAGGTGCTCGACCCGGGTGACGTGGATGCCCGACTTGCGCGCGATCCGCGACCTGCGGTTCCACGCGGCCCGGTATCCGACCGCGCCGACCAGCGGGATCTCCGACGTGGCGGATGCCGGCACCTTGCCGTCGAGGGCGCTCGCTGCCGCGTCGATGGCATCCTTCGCCATGACACGGTATGTGGTCCATTTTCCGCCGGCGATCACGACGAGCCCCGGCACGGCGTGCGCGACGATGTGCTCGCGCGAGAGCTGGGACGTCTCGTCCGACTCGCCCGCCAGCAGGGGCCGCAGTCCCGCGTAGACGCCCTCGACGTCTTCGCGGGTGAGCGGAATGGTCAGCACCTGGTTCACGTGCTCCAGCAGGTAGTCGATGTCGGCCGCGGTGGCGGCCGGGTGCGCCTTGTCGAGCTGCCAGTCGGTGTCGGTGGTGCCCACGAGCCAGTGCCTGCCCCACGGGATGACGAACAGCACGCTCTTCTCGGTGCGCAGCAGCAGGCCGGCCGCGGATTGGAAGCGGTCGCGCGGCACGACGAGGTGGATGCCCTTGGATGCGCGCACCTTGAACTTGCCGCGCTCCCCCACCATCGACTGGGTGTCGTCGGTCCAGACGCCGGTGGCGTTGACCACCTGCTTGGCGCGGATCTCGAAGACCTCGCCGGTCTCGCGGTCCCTTGCGCGCACCCCGACGACGCGTTCCCCGACCTTGAGGAATCCTTCGACTCGCACCCGGTTCGCAACGTGCGCGCCGTAGTGCGCGGCGGTGCGGGCCACGGATGCCGTGTAACGCGCGTCGTCGACCTGCGCGTCGTAGTACGTGATGCCGCCGACGTAGGCATCCGTCGCCAGCGAAGGCGACAGCTTTCGCACCTGTGTGCGGGTCAGGTGCCTGTGGTGCGGCACACCGGGCGGGCGCAGGCCCGTGTAGCTGAACAGGTCGTAGAGCAGCATGCCGGCGCCGATGTAGAAGCGCTCGATGAGCGGTCGCCGCAGCGGGTAGAGGAATCGCACGGGCTTCACGAGGTGGGGGGCGAGCTGCTGCAGCAGCAGACCCCGCTCGATGAGCGCTTCGCGCACGAGCCGGAAGTCGAGCTGCTCCAGGTAGCGGATGCCGCCGTGCACCAGCTTCGACGAGCGGCTGGAGGTGCCGGATGCCCAGTCCCGCTGCTCGACGAGGCCGACGGTGAGTCCGCGGGTGACTGCGTCGAGTGCCGCCCCTGTGCCGACGATGCCGCCGCCGATGACGAGCACGTCGAGCTCGTCAGAGCGCATCGACTCGATGGCGTCGGCGCGTTGCTTCGGGCCCAGCTGTGCCGAGTGTTCGATGTGTGCTCGCGAGCTCATGGCGCCTTCAGTGAGATAGGTAGGGGGCCACGACGACCTCGACGCGCTGGAACTCCTTGAGGTCGGAGTACCCGGTGGTGGCCATCGAGCGGCGCAGCGCCCCGACCAGGTTGGCGGTGCCGTCGGCAACCCGAGCCGGTCCGTACAGGATCTCCTCCAGGGTGCCGGTCTGCGCGACCTGCACGCGGTGCCCGCGCGGCAGCTGCGGATGGTGCGACTCGGCGCCCCAGTGCCAGCCACCGCCAGGGGCGTCGGTGGCGCGAGCGAGCGTGGTGCCGAGCATGACGGCATCCGCTCCGCAGGCGATGGCCTTGACCACATCACCTGACGAGCCGAGGCCGCCGTCGGCGATGACGTGCACGTAGCGTCCGCCCGACTCGTCGAGGTAGTCGCGACGAGCACCTGCCACGTCGGCTACGGCAGTGGCCATGGGGGCATGGATGCCGAGGGTCGCCCTGGTCGTGGATGCCGCGCCTCCACCGAACCCGACGAGCACGCCGGCCGCGCCGGTGCGCATGAGGTGCAGGGCGGCGGTGTAGGTGGCGGCGCCGCCCACGATGACCGGCACGTCGAGTTCGTAGATGAACTTCTTGAGGTTGAGCGGCTCGACGTTCTTGGAGACGTGCTCGGCCGACACCGTGGTGCCGCGGATGACGAAGAGGTCGACGCCTGCGTCGACGACCGTCTGGTAGAACTCCTGGGTGCGCTGCGGCGACAGGGATCCCGCGACCGTGACCCCCTCAGCACGGATCTCAGCGAGGCGGTCGCGGATCAGTTCCGCCTTGATCGGCTCGGCGTAGATCTGCTGCATCCGTTCGGTGGCCTGCTCGCTGGGCAGCGACCGGATCTCCGCCAGCACCGGCTCCGGGTCGTCATAGCGGGTCCACACGCCCTCGAGGTCGAGCACGCCGAGGCCGCCGAGCCGTCCCATCATGATCGCGGTCGACGGCGAGACGACGGAGTCCATCGGCGCCGCGAGAATGGGCACGTCGAACGTGTAGGCGTCGATCGACCAGGAGGTCGAGACGTCTTCCGGGTCACGGGTGCGGCGGCTCGGCACCACTGCCACGTCGTCGAACGCGTAGACGCGGCGGGCGCGCTTGGCGCGGCCGATCTCGATTTCCATGGTCACCCGGCCAGCCTACCGACGACTGAGGTGAGCGCCGGGCGAGCTTGCTCGCGTGGCCGAACCGATGGAGTCGGTTGAGCGGTGAAGCCGCGAACACCCCTCCCGAACCCGCCTCACCCTCCCGAAAACAGGCAGGAACGCGCTTACCACGCGGCAACAGGCACAATCTGCCTGTTCCGCCGAGATCTGCCTGTTTACCCGACCGCAAGGCGGACACCGGCGCGGCCGGGCCGCTCTCGTGCCACGGGCCGGCTCAGGCGGATGCCGGGGCGTAGCGGCCGGAGCGGATGGCGCGTGCCCTCGCCTTCGCCGCCTCCTCCTCGCGGTTCTTCGGCGGCGTCGTGGCCACGAGGTCGTCGAGGAGATGCTGCGTGATGTGCGCGATCTCGTGCACGGCGTGATCGAAGGCATCCTGATTCACCTTCGACGGCTTCGTCGTACCGGCGATCTTGCGCACGTACTGCAGCGCGGCAGCATTCACCTCGTCCGACGTGGCGGCCGGTTCGAAGTTGTGGAGGGTGTGGATGTTGCGGCACATACCGCGACCATAACCCCGGGAACGGTCGGCGGAACAGGGGTGTTCAGGGGTGAGCGACGGTCAGGCGACGACCCCGTCCGAACGCCGCAGCTGTTCGTCGACGGGCTCCAGTGCCGCCTCACCCATCGCCATCCGTTCCATGATGCCGGCGGCGAGTTCGAGAACACCACGCTCCGTGGGCGACAGCTTCTTCATGGCCTCGGCGAGCCAGGCATCTCGCTGAGCGAGGTCGGCGGCGAGCGCCGCTCGCCCGGCATCCGTGATGGAGAGGATGTGCTCCCGGCGATCCGTCTCGCTGCGCTCGCGGGTGATGAGCCCCTCGAGTGCGAGCTCCGCGAAGATCCTCGACAGCGATTGCGGCCTTTGGCGCTCAACGACTGCCACTGCACCGGCGGGCAGCGGGCCGAGGCGGCTCAGCGTTCCGAGCACGCTGAGCTTGTTGCTGCTGAGCGACCCCAGCACACGCTCGGTGCGCAGTCGCCGCGCCATGTGCATGACGCCACGGCGCACAACCTGCACCGATACGGATGCCTGCCGCTCGACGAGCACGTCCCCTCGCTTCCGGTTCGAATTCATTAAGCAGTATCGTACTATCTAGTCTTCGCCGATGCTGGTTGCCCGGAATGCATATCGGCCAGAACTAGCCGAGCCGATGAGAAACCTGGAGGCGAAACCAACCAGCGGATAGGCCCATCGATCGGTACGAACGTGCGAAACAGTTTACGAGCGTTGGCGCGCAGCCTCGCCGATCCCGGCCTGCTGCGCCTTCGGTCGGCGGCCGTCACGTACGCCACGGTGCTGATCAGCGCCGCGATCGCCTGCGTGCCGGCCGTGCGGTTCGGCCTCGGGATCTCGATCGTGGTGCTCGCGGTGATGCTCTCGATCAGCTTCACGCCGGAACGGGCCGGAGCGAACGCCCGGCAGCGCTGGGTCTCCATCGTGGTGCTGCCGCTTGTCGGGGTCGCGGCGGGCGGAGTCGGATCGCTGATGTTCGAGGCGCCCGTCGTCGGCGATTCGCTCTTCGTGATCGTGCTCTCCGGTGCGATCTGGATTCGCCGCTACGGCCCGGTCGCGACACGCATCGGGACGCTCATCGCGCTCCCCTTCGTCACCGTGCTGATCGTGCCGGCACCGATCCAGCCGGGGGAAGGGTTCGCACCGTGGGCCGCCGCGACGGCGTTCGTCGTGGCCGTGGTCGCCCTCGCCCTGCAGTGGGCGGCACGGGCATCCGGATTCCTGCCGCGCCCGGCGACCGGTTCGGTCGCCGGCAGTCGGACTCCCTCTGCGGCGGCCCGCTCGACGATGCGCCCACGCGGCAGCACGCGCATGGCCGTGCAGATGGCGATGACTCTCGCGGGCGCGTTCCTCATCGGTCACCTCGTGTTCGGCGAGCACTGGTTCTGGGCTGTGCTCACCGGCTACGTCGTCGCCAGCGGAAACCGTGGGCGCGGCGACGTGCTGTTCAAGGGCATCCATCGCACGCTCGGCGCCCTCGGAGGCACGGTGCTCGCGACCGGGCTGTCGACGTTCGCCTCGCAGGGCGCCGAGACCGGGCTGACCGCGGGGATGTCGGTGCTCGCCATCGGCGTCATCCTCGCGCTCGGCCTGTGGCTGCGCCCTACCGGCTACGGCTGGTGGGCGGCGGCGATGACCGCGATGATCTCGATCCTGCACGAACTGGAGGGCACCTCTCCCGGACCCGCGATGCTCGTGCGGCTCACTGCCATCGTGGTCGCCGGCGCCTTCGCGGTCGCCGTCGCGTGGTGGGTGCTTCCGGTGCACACCGCGACAGTGCTGCGCGGACGCGTCTCCGCCGCGCTCGCCGCGCTCACCGACCTGCTGGTGGCGTGCATCAGGCAACCGGACGAGGTCCCCGGCCACCGCGCGGCCCTCGACACCGCGCTCACGGGCATCCGGCAACTCGGTCCCACCCTGCGCCTGGAGCGCACGGCCCGCCTTCGCAACAGGGAGAGGACGCATCGCGCCGACATCATTCCCGCACTCGAAGCGTGCTGGGAGCCGGCCGACGCGATCGCCGCACGAGTGGAGCACGGGCATCCGTTGTCACCCGAGGAGTCCCGCGAACTCGGCGCCCTCGCTCGCCAGGCCGGAGCGTGCCGCAGGATGCTCGTTGGCGCGCCTCCGCCACCACTCACCGACGCGCCACGCGCGTTCCCCGAGCTGCATGCGGCGATCACCGGCCTGGAGGCTCCTCTTCCGCTCATCGCCCGGTCGCCCGAGCCGCAGCCGTCGTGAGCGAGCGGATGCCGGTGCCTGCGGCATCCGCTCTCCCGCGCGGACACTGGCATCCACGCCCGGAACCGGGCAGGCTGTGCTCATGGTCGACTACGCGAATCCCCTGCGGCCGAACGAACGCATCGCCGACCGCGATCGGCAGGATGCCGTCTCCGCGCTCTCACGCGCCCGCGACGAGGGGCGGCTTACTGCCGACGAGTTCGAGCAGCGCTCAGCCGCGGCGAGGTCGGCCGTGACCTGGAGCGACCTGGCACCGCTTTTCACCGATCTGCCGCGGCCGGCGACGCCGTCGGAATCCGTGCCGCACGACGACTGGGGCAGGCACTCCCGGGCGCTCGGCGGGGCGTGGGGAGCGACGATCATGTCGTTCGTTCCGTTCGTGGCCCTCGGGCTGTTCTTCATCGGCGGGTACGCGTTCAACGGCTGGACGTGGAGCTGGCTGTTCTTCCTGCTGATCCCTCTGGTCGGAGCGATCATCTACGGACCGGGAGCCGAAGCGCGCCGTCGACGGTACTGAGGGCGAGGGGCTTCTGTGGCGATGAACGTGGACAAAGTCGACCGGGCGATCATCGCGCAACTCAGCGCCGATTCCCGTCTTTCCGTGCGGGCTTTGGCGGAGCGCGTTCACGTGTCGCGCAGCGCCGTCGCGAACCGGCTGCAACGGCTCATCGCCGACGGTGTCATCGAGGGGTTCGGCGCCCGCGTTGACCGCAAGGCGATCGGGCTGCACGTGACGGCTCTCGTGATCGTCAAGGTGGAACGACAGCCGGGCTGGCAGGATGTCGCCTCCGCCCTCACGGCCCTCCCGTTCGTCGAGTCCGTGCTCGCGGTGAGCGGTGACATCGACTTCGTGGTCACGGTGAGCGCACCCGATCACGAGAGCCTCAGCGACGTCATCATGCGGCAGCTCCACGAGGTGGACGGCGTCGCATCCACCCGCTCCTACATCGTGCTCGAGTCGTGGGACGGCACGGCGCCCGGCATCGCCCGCGACTCCTGGGACGTCTGAGCGCCGTCGCCTTCGTTCAGGTCGCAGTTTTCGTCGGAATCCGACGCTCATAGCGACAAAAAGTGCGACTTGAACGAGACTCGCCGACCGCTACTGGGGTGACGAGATGAAGCCCTGTTCTTTCATCCAGTCGAAGGCGACGGTCGCGGGCTCCTCTCCCTTGACGTCGACCAGGTAGTTCAGCTTCTGCTGCTCGGCGTTCGAGAGCTTGTCCGTGATCTGGGCGAAGATGTCGGCGAGCTGCGGGTACTGCTGCAGCGTCTTGGTGTTGACCACCATCGACACGTTGTACGCAGGGAAGAAGTGCTTGTCGTCGTCGAGCACCGTGAGGCCGAGCGCTTTGATGCGGCCGTCGGTGGTGAAGACCTCGCCGAAGTTGCAGCTGCCGCGATCCGTGGCCGTGTACACGGTGCCGGTGTCGAGGATCTTCACGTTCTTGGTCGGGACGCCGTCGGGTGAGCCGAGGGTGAGGCCGTAGTGCGCCAGCATCGGCTTGAATCCGTCGGAGCGCGAGTTGAACTCGGACTCGACGCAGAAGGTGCGCTCGTCAACCGGGAGATCCTTCAGCTGGGACAGCGAGGTGATACCGCCGAGCTTCTTGACCGCCTCGGATCGCACGGCCAGCGCGTACGTGTTGTTCAGCTTGGCCGGCGGAAGCCAGGTGAGCCCGTTCTTGCGGTCCTCGTCGCGCACCGCCTCGAACTGCTTCTGCGGATCAGGGATGCCCTGCTTGTGGTCCAGGTATGTCAGCCACGCGGTGCCCGTGTACTCCCAGGTCAGCTGTCCCTTGCCGCTGAGCATGAGCTGACGCACGGCGACGCTGCCTGGCACGTCCGTCATGTCGGTGACGTCGAACCCGGCGGCCTTGGCGGCCAGCACCGCCATCTTGCCGAGGATGAGCTGCTCGGTGAAGTTCTTCGCGGTCACCGTGATGGAGGCACCGGCCGGCAGGTCGTCGATGGGATGGATGGATCCCTCGGCCACGGCGGGAACGAAGGCGGTCGCCGGCTGCAGCCCGCACCCGGTCAGGGTCGTCGCTGCGGCGACGGAGGCCGCCAGCATCAGAGCGCGCCGGATCGATCGCGTACGAGGTATCTTCACGCTTGCAGTCCTTTCGGGCGCGCGTAGTGCTCGACCACGCGACCCGCCCAATCGACGAGAAGCGCCAGCAGCGCCGTGAGCAGCGCCCCCGAGATCAGCACGCGGGGCAGGAACAGGTTGACGCCGGTCGTGATCAGGAGGCCCAGTCCCCCGGCGCCGACGAACGTCGCCAATGCGGCGGAGCCGACCAGGAGCACCAGTGCGGTGCGGATGCCCACGAGCATGACGGGCACGGCGAGCGGCAGCTCGACGCGGATCAGCACGGCCAGTGCGCTCATCCCCATTCCGCGGCCGGCCTCAACGAGGCGCTCATCCACGCTCTGGATCCCGATCATCGTGTTGCGCAGCACCGGCAGAGCCGCGTACACGACCAGCGCCACGACGGCCGCCCAGAATCCGAATCCGAGCCAGAACGCCAGCAGCACGATCAGGCCGACCGCCGGCGCCGCCTGCCCGACATTCGCCAGTGCGAGGATCGCACCGCTCGCGCGGATGAACGGCCGACGGGTGAGCAGGATGCCGAGGGGAACGGTGATCACCAGCACGATCGCGGCAGACACGAACGTGAGCGCGAGATGCTGCCCCGTGTAGGCAAGGAGATCGTGCGGATTGAGCGTGCTCCGCTCGGTCGGGGACAGGTCGGCGGTTGCGAGCCACACCACGAAGCCCGCAAGGATCAGCGCCACGACGATCGGCTGGATCAGCAGCCCGCGCCAGCTTCGCGCGCCGCCCGGCGCGTCCCCGCGGACGGGCTCGGCAAGCGCCGTCTCACCACGAGTCGTCTCGGCACCCGTCGTCTCGGTGCCTAGCGTGTCCGTCACGCGGCGCCGTCCGTCACGATCTGGAGCGAATCGGTGTTGGTGCCCACCGGCGCGACCGCCGTGCCGCGGGCATTCGCGCGGGCCGTGGTGATGGCATCCATGATGACTTCGACGGTGATCACGCCCGCGAACGAATCGCGGCGGCCGGTCACCAGCGCGGCTCCTGCATTGGAGACGAGCATGGTGTCGAGGGCGTCGTTGAGCGTAGAGCCCTGGCCCACCACCGGAAGCTCCGGATCGGCAGACGCCGAGATCGTCGTGAGCCGGCCGAGCTGCCGGCGCGACGGCCAGCTCAGCGGCCGCTGCCTGTCGTCCAGGATGACCGCGTGGTCGTGCCCGGCCGCGACGATGCGTTCGAGCACGTCGACCGCCGCCTCGCCGGGGTGCCCGATGACGGCGTCGGCGAGCGCGACATCCTTCACGCGGTTCAGCGTGAGCTGCTTCAGCCCGGCACCCGACCCGATGAAGTTCTCCACGAACTCGCTCGCCGGCTCCGCGAGGATGCGCTCGGGACTGTCGTACTGCACGATGTGCGCGCCTTCGGAGAAGACCACGATCCAGTCGCCGAGCTTCACCGCCTCGTCGAAGTCGTGCGTGACGATCACCATGGTCTTCTGCACCTCGTCTTGGATCTTCAGCAGCTCGTCCTGCAGCCGCTGCCTGGTGATCGGGTCGACGGCGCCGAACGGCTCGTCCATGAGCAGAACGGGCGGGTCGGCCGCGAGCGCCCTCGCCACGCCGACGCGCTGCTGCTGACCGCCGGAGAGCTCCCGCGGATACCGGTCGCGGTGGGCGGCGGGATCGAGCGAGACCAACTCGAGCAGCTCGTCGACACGGGCGGCGATCTTCGCCTTCGGCCAGCCGAGCATCTTGGGAACGAGACCGATGTTGGATGCCACGGTCATGTGCGGAAAGAGTCCTCCCGCCTGGATGACGTAGCCCATGCGACGACGCAGCTCGTCGCCGTCGATCGTCGTGACGTCTTCGTCGCCGAGCTTGATGCGACCCTCGGTCGGCTCGATGAGCCGGTTGATCATCTTCAGGGTCGTCGTCTTGCCGCAGCCGGACGGGCCGACGAGCATGACGATCTTCCCCGCGGGGATCTCGAGCGTGATGCCGTCGACGGCCGCCTTGGCCTGTCCCGGATACCGCTTGGTGACCTCGTCGAGAAGGATGCTCGTCGAGGTCGCGCTGGTGGACACGGTCGCCGACTCGGGTGCGTCGGCGAGTGCGTTGTTAGTGGCTGACACGAATACCTCGCGAAATGGTCAGGCGGCCGAGGCCGAGGAGAAGGAGATCGAGGATGAGGGCGAGGACGATCACACCGACCACGCCGACGACGACGGACTCGAGCGAGTTCGCACCGCCCAGCCGGGAGAGCCCGGAGAAGATGAATCCGCCGAGGCCCGGTCCCAGCGCGTACGCGGCGACCGCGGCGATTCCCATCACCATCTGGGCCGAAATGCGCACCCCGGTCAGGATGATCGGCCAGGCGATCGGGAACTCGATCGTGAACAAGACCCGCAGCCGGCTCATCCCGATGCCGCGCGCCGATTCGACCACCGAGCGGTCGACGGTGCCGAGACCGACGATCGCGTTGCGGAGAATCGGGAGCACCGCGAAGAACGTGACCACGAACACCGAGGGGGCGACGCCGAATCCGAGCGGCGTGATCAGCAGGCCGATCAGCGCGAACGACGGGATGGTGAGTCCCACGGCCGAGACGCCGTTCGCGATCGAGCTCAGCTGCGGAACGCGGTACACCAGGAACGCGATGAGCATCGCGATCAGGACGGCGAGCGCGAGCGACTGCACCACGAGTGAGAAGTGCTGCCACGATGCGAACCAGATCTGGCCCCATCTATCGACCAGAAAGTTCCACAACATGCATCGCCCTTCACACCGGTTACGTATTGTGAGTCCCTCGTCGCCGCGGTCATCCGCTCCGGGCAACGAGCAAGAACCCTAGCGATGCTCGAGCACCGGGTCACAGTCGAGTCGGGCGTCTCGCGCCGCCTTCTGCGCCAAATCGTTATATTCGGGCCCAGCGGAATGGCTGATGAAAGCGGATAAAGAGATTTCGACGGCAGGAAAGGATAACGATCGGTGCGGCGGCAGCCGATTCGTCGTGATCCCGGTCCGCCGCCGTCGGTCTCAACGCGTTCGACCGGTGCAGGCCTGCAGTGGATCTACGGCTGCTGCGGTGGACGAATGGCACGTTCCACGACCGGTTCCGTGCCTGATTGTCGCGACAGGCGCGCCACTTCTGCCGTCTGAATCGACGTGAGCGGATGCCCACCCGGACGCTCCTGCGGCAGCCCACGATGGAAGGGTGAGTGACGAGGAAGTCATGGGTGGTGCACGCCCTCCGGGGCAGGCTGCGCCGCATCCTGTCGTGCCGACCGCGGAGTCGATCCGCCTGATCGACGAGCACGGGAGACGAGCCGGGAACGACCGAGCCGCGGGGTTCGAGCTGCCTGATGCGGGCATCCTGCTCGATCTCTATCGCCGCATGGTGCTGGCACGGCGTTTCGATGTGCAAGTGAGCGCCCTCACCAGGCAGGGCAGGCTCGCGACCTACCCCAGCGCACTCGGCCAGGACGCGTGCGAGATCGGCGCAGCCGCCGCGCTGGCCGAGGCGGACTGGCTGTTCCCGACCTACCGCGACTCGATCGCGCTTCTCACCAGGGGCGTGCAGCCGGTTCAGGTGCTGTCGTTCTTCCGCGGCGACTGGCACTCGGCGTTCGATCCCGCTGAGCACCACGTGGCTCCGCAGGTCACTCCCCTGGCGACGCAGGCGCTGCACGCTGTCGGCTTCGCTCACGCCGCGAAGCTCAGAAGCGAGCCGACCGCCACCCTCACGTTCCTCGGCGACGGCGCCACCAGCGAGGGCGACGCCCACGAGGCGTTCAACTTCGCGGCCGTGTGGCAGACGCCGACGGTGTTCGTCATCCAGAACAACGGCTATGCGATCAGCGTGCCGTTCGCCAAGCAGTCTCACGCCCGCACCCTGGCCGACAAGGCGATCGGCTACGGCATGCCCGGCCACTTCGTCGACGGCAATGACGTGGCGGCCGTCTACGCCGTGGTGACGGATGCCCTCGAGCGTGCCCGCAGCGGCGGCGGCCCGACGATGATCGAGGGCCTCACCTACCGCATGGAGGCGCACACCAACTCCGACGACCCCACCCGCTACCGCACCGACGACGAGGTCGAGCGGTGGCGGGTGCTCGATCCGATCAGCCGTCTGGAGTCGTTCCTGGCCGCCGAGGGCATGCTGACCGAGACGCTGCGCGCCGAGATCGCGGATGCCGCAGAGCAGCTCGCGGCATCGACGCGGGAGGCGATGAACGAGTCGCCGCACCTGGATCCGCTGGAGCTGTTCGACCACGTGTACGCGTCGCCGCGTGCATCGCTGGCGGAGCAGCGAGCGTACCTGGCCGACGAGCTGGCGGCATCCGGATCGCCCCTGGCGTCCGCCGACGACGACACGAGGAGCAGGTCATGACGATCGCACACCACACGGAATCCCCGGCGACTGCGACGAGGCAGGCGCCGGCATCCATCACCCTCGGTGGCGCACTGAACGCGGCACTCTCCGACGCGCTCGCCGACGACCCGAGCGTCGTCGTCTTCGGCGAGGACGTCGGCCCGCTCGGCGGCGTCTTCCGCGTCACCGACGGCCTCGCCGCGCGGTTCAGCGAGACGCGCGTGTGGGACTCCCCTCTGGCGGAGGCCGGCATCGTGGGCACCGCGATCGGCATGGCCATGAACGGCATGCGGCCGGTCGTCGAGCTGCAGTTCGACGCGTTCAGCTATCCGGCGTTCGAGCAGATCACCTCGCACCTGGCCAAGATGCGCAATCGCACGAAGGGACGCGTTCAGCTGCCCGTGGTCATCCGCATTCCGTACGCGGGTGGCATCGGCGGCGTCGAGCACCACTCCGACTCGTCCGAGGCGTACTGGACGCACACGCCAGGCCTCACCGTGGTGACGCCGTCGAACCCGGCCGATGGCTACTGGATGCTCCGCCAGGCCATCTCCAGTGACGACCCGATCGTCTTCCTGGAGCCGAAGAGCCGCTACTGGATGAAGGATGCCGTCGACCGCTCGCGGCCGCAGGCACCGCTCGACCGTGCCAGGGTCATCCGTACCGGAACAGACGTGACGCTCATGGCGTACGGCCCGACGGTGAAGACCGCGCTGGATGCCGCGGAGCTCGCCGAACTCGAGGATCTCTCGATCGAGGTGATCGACCTGCGCACCCTCTCGCCATTCGACGACGAGACCGTCGGCGCGTCCGTGCGCAAGACGTCGCGGGCCGCGGTGATCCACGAGGCGGCGCAGTTCGGCGGATACGGGGCGGAGGTGGCCGCACGGGTCACGGAGCGCAACTTCTTCCACCTCGCGGCGCCGGTTCTGCGCATCACCGGGTTCGACATCCCGTACCCGTCGCCGAAGCTCGAGGAGTACTACCTGCCGACGGCGGAGCGCGTGCTCGCGGCGCTCGACACATGGGAGTGGTGATGGCCGGTACGGAGCGTTTTCTGCTGCCCGACCTCGGCGAGGGGCTCACCGAGGCGACGATCGTGTCCTGGCTGGTGCAGCCAGGTGACATCGTCGCGGTCGACCAGCCGGTCGTGGAGGTGGAGTCGGCGAAGTCGATCGCCGAGTTACCGTCGCCCTACGCCGGACGTGTCGATGAGCTGCACGCGGCGGTCGGCGACACGGTGAAGAAGGACGACCCGCTCGTCACGATCGCGGTCGGCGCGGCCACGCCCGCCGGCTCGGATGAACACGACGAACCATCGGTGGAGACGCCGTCTCCGGAGGCCGCCGAGCTGGTGCCGGGCACGGCGTTGCGACCGGATGCCGCGGGCGCGTCCGGCGCCGTGCTCGTGGGCTACGGCGTCAGCGAGTCGACGCGCACGTTCGCGCGTCCGGCCGGCGGTCGGTTCGGGCGCGGTCGCCGGCAGCACACCGGAACGACGACGCGCTCCCCCGTGGTGTCACCGATCGTGCGCAAGCTCGCGCACGATAACGGCTTCGACGCGACCCAGCTCAGCGGCAGCGGTCCCGGCTCGCTCGTGATGCGGGAGGACGTCGAGAGGGAGATCGCGGCGCGCCATGGAGCGACCTCGCACACAGGCGTCGGCGAGGCGCGTAGCGGCGATCCACGGGCATCCGACCAGCGCATCCCGATCACGGGCGTGCGCAAGATCGTCGCCGAGCACCTCACCCACTCCAGGCAGACGATTCCGGATGCGACGATCTGGCTCGACGTCGACGCCACCGAACTCGTGCGAGCCAAGGAGCGGCTCGCCGAGAGCACCGGGGAACGGTACAGCGTCACGGCGCTCGTCGCACGGTTCGTCGTCGCGGGTCTGCGGCGGTTCCCGGTGTTGAATTCATCCGTCGACGAGACGGCGGGCGAGATCGTGCAGCACTCGGCCGTGAATCTCGGGCTCGCGGCCCAGACGGGTCGCGGTCTGATGGTTCCGGTCGTGCGCGACGCGCAGGCGATGACGCTGAACCAGCTTCGGGATGCCGTCGCCACCCTCGTCGAGCACGCCAAGACCGGCGACTACCCGCCCTCGGCGCTCACCGGGGGCACGTTCACGCTGAACAACTACGGCTCGCTCGGCGTCGACGGGTCGTCGCCGATCATCAACCACCCCGAGGTCGCGATGCTCGGCCTCGGCCGCCTCATGGAGCGTCCGTGGGTCGTGAAGGGCGAGCTGGCGGTGCGCACCGTGACGACGCTCTCACTCGTGTTCGACCACCGGGTGTGCGACGGCGACGTGGCATCCGGGTTCATCACCTACGTCGCGCGCTGCATCCAGGAGCCGCTGCTCGCCCTCACGGAGCTGTAGCCGGACGCAGGGCCTTCTCACCGTCGCGCAGTGTCTCAGAAAGTGCCAGCTCGAGGCGGCGACGGTCGCGTGTTCGCAGACACGAGTACTGACGGCGTCGCATAACCTGCGGGCTCTTGGCCCGGAACCCGCAGGAACTGAGACACGCCAGCGACCCGGCCGAGGCGTACTCGCTCCGGCTGACGCTCCCGCCCCGGAAGCACTCCATCTGGAGGATGCGCTGCCCCGCGCCGCGAGACAGGCTGATGCTATGACATCATTCCGATTCGGCGTGGTCAGCGGCGCTCACGGCGACGCCCGCGCCTGGGGCGAGACGGCGCGACGACTGGAGACGAGCGGGTATTCCGTGCTGCTCATTCCCGACACGCTGTTCACCCCGTCACCGTTCCTCGCCCTCACGGCCGCCGCGGCGGCGACCACGACGCTGCACATGGGCACCTGGGTGCTCTCGGCTCCGCTGCGCACCCCGGCCGAGACCGTGCGCGAGACCCGCACCATCGCCGAGCTCTCGAACGGGCGGTTCGAGTTGGGCATCGGCGCTGGCCGACCGCAAGGAGACGGCGACGCCGCGACGCTGGGCGTCGCGTGGGGCTCGCCGCGGGAGCGCGTCGATCGAGTGCAGGCGACGCTGGAGGCCGTGAAGGTGGCGTTCGGCGACGAGGTACCGATCACGCTGGCGGCAAGCGGGAACCGGATGCTCCGTCTCGCCCGTGAGCACGCCCGCACCGTTGCGCTACCGCTGAACCCGACGGCCCTCATGTCCGACGTCAAGGCCGCGGTCGAACGCTTGCGCGCTGCAGCGGTGAGCGACCGGCCGCTCCCCGAGCTGGCGCTGCAGATCTCCGGCGTCGGCGACGATGTTCCGGAATGGCTGCGACACAATGCCGGCGCCACGCCCGAGACGCTGCGCGACGCCGGCGCGGTGGGCCTGCTCTCCGGCGACGCATCGCGGGATGCGGATGCCCTCGTGGCGCTGCGCGAGAAGACCGGCGTCTCGTTCATCACGATCTCCGACGAGTTCTCCGAGAGGCTCGCGCCGCTCGTCGCCGCGCTCAGCGGGCGGTGAGGGGCCGAAGGTGGACAGTCCGTCAGCGGCCGGTGAATCGGGGGCGGCGCTTCTCGCGGAACGCGGCAAAACCCTCCGCGTAGTCGTCGGTCGTCGAAAGGGCGACCTGGGCATCCGTCTCTTCGGCCACGGACTGCCACAGCCCGACTCGATCGTCGCGGATGCGTGCGACGAGCCGCTTCTCCACGAGGAACGCGGCCGTGGGGCCTGCCGCGACGGCAGCGGCCTTCTCCCGGGTGAACTCGAGCACGTCGTCGGCGGGCACGACGCGGCTGAAAACGCCGGATGCCACGGCATCCGCCCCGCTCATCAGCTCGCCGGTGTAGATGAGGTCGAGTGTGCGGTGCGTGCCGAGCCGCTCGACGAACAGCGCGTGGCCGCCGGAGTCCAGAGCTGCGCCGAGCCCGGCGAACGGCGATCCGATCTTCGCCGAGTCGGCGACGTAGACCACGTCGCACGCGATGAGCAGGCCGAGCCCGACACCCAGGCAGGCACCCGTCGCCACACCGAACGTCGGAGCGGGGAAGTCGCTCAGCCGGTGCTGCACGGCCGTGAGCCGGTCGAGGTAGCCGCGCGGGTCATCCGTCGCCGGATCCACCTGCGACACGTCGCGACCTGCGCAGAACGCCCTGCCCTCCCCGCGCAGCACGAGCGCACGCGCGCCGAGCGCGGACTCGAGGGAGGCATCCAGCTCGGTCAGCCCGTCGAGATCGAGCGCATTGAGCTTCTGCGGCCAGTCGAGCACGACCTCGGCGACGTCACCGCTGCGTTCTACGCGTACCGGCATGGCGTTCCTCTCCTTCAGGCGTCGTAGTCGACCACTACCTTCTCGCTCGTCGGGATCGACTGACACGTCAGAACGTAGCCGCGATCCAGTTCCTCCTGCTCGAGCGCGTAGTTCTCGACCATGTCGACCGTGCCCTCGCGGAGCACCGCGCGGCACGTGCCGCACACTCCGCCGGCGCACGCGAACGGTACATCGCCTCTCACCCGGAGCGCGGCGTTCAGGATGCTCTCCTGCGAGTGCTCAGCGGTCGTCACCGTCGAGGTCGTGCCGTCGAGCCGGAACGAGATCGTGCACGTCTTCTCGCCGGGGTCGACCACGATCGGTCGCCCGCGCTGCGGCGACGGACTGCCCGGCTCCCCCGTGGTGAACAGCTCGTAGCGGATGCGATCGGCCGGCACCCCGCGTGCGCCGAGCGCGTCCCGACACAGCTGCACGAGTTCGAACGGCCCGCAGAGGAACCACTCGTCCACGTCGTCGACCGGCACCAGATCGTCGAGAATGCGGTTCAGCTTGCCGGCATCCAGGCGGCCGCTGAGCAACTCGGAGCTTCGACGCTCGCGAGTGAGCACGTGGTACAGCGCGAGCCGCGACGGATACCTGTCCTTCAGGTCGGCGAGCTCGTCGACGAACATGGTGTCCATCGCCGTGCGGTTGGAGTAGACGAGCGAGAACCTGGTCGTCCCCGACGCCGCGAGAACGCTCTGCGCCAGCGCGATGACGGGCGTGATGCCGCTTCCCGCCGCGATCGCGGCACAGTGCACCGGCCCGGCCCCGTCACCCGACGTCACCCGCGACGTGAACCGCCCCTCCGGGCTCATCACCTCCAACGTCATGCCGGGGTGGAGGTTCTCCAGCGCCCAGGTCGAGAACACGCCGCCGAGGTCCCGTTTGATGCCCACCTTCAGCTCACCGGTGGTCCCCTGTTCACCGATCGGGTGGGATGCCGGTGCCTGGCAGATCGAGAAGCTGCGGCGCAGCACGTCACCGTCGATCTTCGTGCGAATCGCGATGTACTGCCCCGGCTCGTAGTCGTACGCGTGCGCCAGCTCGGCGGGCACGGCGAACGTCACCTCGACGGCATCCGGCGTCAGCTGCCGAACTGCCGAGACCGTCAGCGGGTGGAATGCCCCGCGTCGCTTCGACTGCGATGGCAGCGGCGACGACTCCGCCGGTGCCTCCGCAGAATGGGCTGCCATCAGTGCGCCTTGAAGTGGTCGAACGGCTCTCCGCACTTCTGGCACACGTACAGCGCCTTGCACGAGGTGGACCCGAAGTGCGAGAGCTCGCGGGTGTGCAGCGATCCGCAGTGCGGGCAGCGGATGCCCAGTCCCAGCCCCACGCGCCCGTCGCGCGCACGCGGCCCCGGCGGTGCGATTCCGAACGCCTCGAGCTTCTCCTTGCCGGCCTCGCTCATCCAGTCCGTGGTCCAGGCGGGAGCGAGGACTGTGCGTACGTCCACGTTCCGGTATCCGGCATCCGTGAGCGTCGTCACGATGTCGTCGCGCATCGCGTCGACGGCGGGGCAGCCGGAGTACGTGGGCGTGATCTCGACCCGCACCGTCGCATCCGCACCCTCTCCGGCCACGTGCACGGAGCGCAGCACCCCGAGGTCCTCGATCGTGAGCACCGGCACCTCCGGGTCGCACACCTCGGCGGCGAGCGCCCACACGCGGCGTTCTTCCGTGGTCGCAGTCACCATGTCGCCCCCGGATGCTGCCTCGCGAGCACCTGCATCTCCGCCAGCAGGTGCCCGAACGCCTCGGTGTGCACACCGCGCCGTCCGCCGCCGCCGGCAGCGGGAACCTCGGGCAGCTCGAGCCCGGACTCCGCGATCACCGCAGGCACCGTGCGGTCGAAGGCGTCGCGCAGGGTCTCCGGCGGCACTGCCACGCCGTCGAGCGCATCGGCTGCCGGGTCCGCGCGAAACAGCTCGTCGACGAACGGCCACATGGCATCCAGGCCCGCCTGCATGCGCTCGTGCGAGACATCCGTACCGAGTCCCAGACGCCTGGTCCACTGCACGCTGTGGTCGAGGTGGTACTCGACCTCTTTTGCAGCCTTCGCGGCGATCGCCGCGAGCGTCGGGTCGGCTGATGCCTGCAGCCGCCCGTACAACGCGTCGAAGTACACCGAGGCGATGAGCTGCCTGGCGATGGTGTGCGCGAAGTCCCCGTTCGGGCGCTCGAACAGCTGGTGATTGCGGAACTCCGGCTCGTCGCGGAAGTAGGCCAGGTCATCCTCGCTCTTGTCCCACGCGGAGCCCGCGTAGGTGAGGAACGAGCGCGCGTGGCCGAGCAGGTCGAGACCGATGTTCGCCAGCGCCACGTCTTCCTCGAGCTCAGGGGCGTGCGCGATCCACTCGCCGAGGCGCTGCGCCAGGACGAGCGCGTCGTCGCCGAGCCCGAGCGCGTAGCGTGCGACCTCGTCGCCCGGCCGCTGCAGTCCGTCGGCGAGTTCCCGCTCGATCGTCTCGGCCGAGACGGCGGTGGAGACGGCGCGTTTCGTGTGCCTCACAGGTGCGGCACCCCCTCGGAGGCGGTGTAGTACGTGGCGTGCCGGAACTCCTTGCCCTCCGCGGACTCGAAGAACGCGCCACGGGCATCCACATCGGATGCCGTGATCGCACTCGACGGAACCACCCACACCGAGACGCCCTCGCCGCGCCTCGTGTACAGGTCGCGGGCGTTGCGAACCGCCATGACGGCATCCGGTGCATGCAGGGAACCCGCGTGCACGTGCGACAGCCCGCGGGAGGAGCGGATGAACACCTCCCAGAGCGGCCACGTCTCGCGACCCGTCACGCCGACCCCACGGCCAGCGGCGTCCGCGTCCGAACCGGGTTCGGCCATCACGCGATCCTCTCCAGGGCGGCCGACCGGTCGGCGTCCTCTCGCTCGGCATACGCCCGGGCGGCCTCCCGCACCCAGGCGCCCTCCTCGTGCGCGGCACGACGGTTGGCCAGACGCACGGTATTGGCCTGGCCGTGCCCGGCCAGCACGGCGTAGAACTCGTCCCAGTCCAGCTCGCCGAAGTCGTAGTGCCCGCGCTCCTCGTTCCACTTCAGGTCGGGGTCGGGCAGTGTCACGCCGAGGATCTCCGCCTGCGGCACGATCATGTCCACGAACCGCTGCCGCAGGTCGTCGTTGCTGAACCGCTTGATCTTCCACGCCATGCTGCGCTGCGAGTTGGGAGACTCAGCATCCGTCGGCCCGAACATCATGAGCGCGGGCGCGTACCAGCGGTTCACGGACTCCTGCGCCATCCGCTGCTGCGCCGGCGTGCCGCGCATGAGCGTGAGCAGGATCTCGAATCCCTGCCGCTGATGGAACGACTCCTCCTTGCAGATGCGCACCATCGCGCGGCCGTACGGGGCGTACGAGCAGCGGCACAGCGGCACCTGGTTGCAGATCGCGGCGCCGTCGACGAGCCATCCGATGGAGCCCATGTCGGCCCAGGTCGGCGTCGTGTAGTTGAAGATCGAGGAGTACTTGGCTTTGCCGGTGAGCAGCTGCTCGTACATGGTCTCGCGGTCGATGCCGAGCGTCTCGGTGGCGGAGTAGAGGTACAGGCCGTGTCCCGCCTCGTCCTGCACCTTCGCCATCAGGATGGCCTTGCGCTTCAGGCTCGGTGCGCGCGTGATCCAGTTGCCCTCCGGCTGCATGCCGATGATCTCGGAGTGGGCGTGCTGCGACATCTGGCGGATAAGCGTCTTGCGGTAGGCATCCGGCATCCAGTCCGTGGGCTCGACCCGGGAGTCCTCATCGATCAAGCGCTGGAAGGCCAGCTCCTCCTCGGCCAGGTCGCCGGTCAGGTCGTCCGCAGTTGCTGTGGACATCGTCGTCTCCGCTTCTATACTTACCGAACGTTCAGTTAGTATATCAACACCCGGTCGATGACGAGCGGGCACGTTCGATGAGGAGCGACATGAGCAGCCAGACGATGATGCAGCGCGACCGGGCATCGGCGGCCCTCGGCATCGAGGTCGTCACCGACGAGGCCGGTTATGCGGTGGTGCGGATGCCTGTGCGCGACGACATGCTCAACGGCTTCGACATCATCCACGGCGGCCTCGTGTTCGCGCTCGCCGACACCGCGTTCGCGATCGCCTGCAACGAGGACGACGACGTCACGGTCGCCGCGGGTGCCGACATCACGTTCCTCAAGTCGACGAGCGCGGGCGCCGTGCTCACCGCCACCGCCCGCCGCGTCGTACGCAGCGGCCGCACCGGGCTGTACGACGTGAGCATCCTCGACGACACCGGCGACCGCGTCGCGGAGTTCCGCGGGCGCTCCGTCACCACCCGGCGGCCCGCGCCGCCTCTCGAGCCCGCGCAAGCCATGGCAAACCACCGAAACTAGGCGTTTGCGCCGGCACTACGTGCCATGCACGTGGTCTCGGCGCATACGCCTAGCCTCACCTGCGGGGCGCGGCAGCGGGGCACCACGCGGGCAATCCGTAGGCACACCGGCACCACTGAACAGGAGGCCGTCGATGACGACGACACAGACCGCGGCGCTGCGGATGGCGCCGGCCGACCCCGAATCCCTTGACCCGGCAGAGCGGATGAGTGTGGACGAGCTGCGCGGCCTGCAGCTGGAGCGGCTGCAGTGGACCGTGCGGCACGCCTACGAGAACGTGCCGCTGTACACGCGAAAGCTGGACGAGGTGGGAGTCGCGCCCACGGACATCCGCTCGCTCGACGACGTGCATCTGCTGCCCTTCACGACGAAGGCGGACCTGCGCGAGACGTACCCGTTCGGCATGTTCGCGGTGCCGATGTCGAAGGTGGCGCGCATCCACGCATCCAGCGGAACCACCGGACGGCCAACCGTCGTCGGCTACACCATCGGCGACCTGGAGCGCTGGGGCGATCTGGTGGCGCGATCGCTGCGGGCCTCCGGCGTGCGGCCCGGCATGAAGGTGCACAACGCGTACGGCTACGGCCTGTTCACGGGCGGGCTCGGCGCCCACGCCGGCATCGAGCGGCTCGGTGCCACGGTCATCCCGGTCTCAGGAGGGCAGACGGCCAGACAGGTGCAGCTCATCGTCGACTTCGAGCCGGATGCCATCATGTGCACGCCCAGCTATCTGCTGACGATCGCGGATGCCATGGAACAGGCCGGCGTCGACCCGCGCTCCACCAGCCTGAGAGTGGCGATCCTCGGTGCCGAGCCATGGACGAACGAGCTGCGCCGCACTATCGAACAGCGCATGAACCTCGACGCCGTCGACATCTACGGGCTCAGCGAGGTGATGGGGCCGGGCGTCGCGAACGAGTGCGTGGAGACGAAGGATGGCCCGCACATCTGGGAAGACCATTTCCTCCCGGAGGTAATCGACGCGAACGGCCGGCCGCTGCCCGATGGCCAGACCGGGGAGCTCGTGTTCACCTCGCTCACCAAGGAGGCGTTCCCGGTGCTGCGCTACCGCACCCGCGACCTCACGCGGCTGCTCCCCGGCACCGCGAGACCGGCTATGCGACGCATGGAACGCATCACCGGACGCAACGACGACATGATCATCCTTCGCGGCGTCAACCTGTTCCCGACGCAGATCGAGGAGCTCGTGCTCAGCATCGAGACACTGACCCCGCACTTCGTGATCGAGCTGACGAAGTCCGGCGCGATGGATGCCATGACCGTGCGCATCGAACGCCACCCGTCCCTTCCCCGTGAGACGTGCGAGGCAGCCGCCGTGGTGCTGGCCGAGCGGATCAAGAGCCGGCTCGGCTCCACCGTGGAGATCAAGCTGGAGGAGCCCGGAACGCTGCCGCGCAGCGAAGGCAAGTACAAGAGGGTGTACGACCTGCGGTGACACCAGCCCCGCCGCCTGTCCGCCCGCGACCCCGACCCGCGGGAAAACAGGCAGGAAAGCGTGTTCCCCGTGAGAGCAGGCAAGATGTGCCTGTTCCGGCGCGATGTGCCTGTTTTCGGGCGGTGTCGAGTCTTGTCCGCACGGCCGCGCACGTACTGAAAGACTGACGGATGATGACCGAGGCGAAACCAGAAGCACCCGAGGTGAAGCGAGGGCGTCCGGGCTACGACCAGCGCGGCGTGCTCGAGGTTGCGGTCGCGGCGTTCAACGAGTTCGGCTACGACGCGACCTCGATCGGAGTGCTGGCCGAGCGGCTGGGGCTGTCGAAGTCGGCGATCTATCATCACGTGGCATCCAAAGACGAGCTGCTCGAACTCGCGCTGAACGAGGCGCTCGACGGTCTCGAAGGCGTGCTGCTCGAGGACGGCGCCCGCAACGGCGCCGCGGCCGATCGCCTCGCACACGTTCTGCGCGGTGCGGTGCTCGTGCTCGTCGAACGGCTGCCTTACGTCACGCTGCTACTGCGTGTTCGCGGCAATACGGATGTCGAGCGCAGGGCACTGGCGCGGCGTCGCGCCTTCGACCGCTCGGTGGCCGTCCTCGTGAAGGATGCCCGCGACGAGGGATCCCTGCGCGCCGACATCGATCCTGGCATCGCCACCCGTCTTCTCTTCGGCATGATCAACTCGATCGTCGAGTGGTACCGGCCAGGCGGACCCGAGAGCGCCGCGCAGCTCGCGGACGACGTGCTGACGGTTGCGCTCGACGGGTTGCGGGTTGCTCGCCCGAGGGCGTAGTCGGCGTCGGCCGAAGGCACTGACGGTCGGAGCCGCAACCCCGAAATTGGCGCGCCGTCTTGCCGCTTCAAGCGGCCTCATCTTGCCGATCGCCCGGGAGAAGCCGAAGTACGCCTCCAGTGCCTACTCCTTAGCCACCAGGGTCAGCACGTCGTACGTGGCCACCGTCTCGTCGCGCTGGTTCGTCAGCACGGCGTCCCAGCGCACCTCGCCGTAGTCATCCGTCTCGCGCGGCGTGATCTGCTTCGCCGTCAGGTCGACCCGGATGCTGTCACCCGGCGACACCGGCGTCAGGAACCGCAGGTTCTCGAGTCCGTAGTTGGCCAGCACGGGGCCCGGGTCAGGGTCGACGAAGAGCCCGGCGGCGAACGACACCAGCAGGTAGCCGTGCGCGACCCGTCCGGGGAAGAACGGGTTCGCGGATGCCGCCTCCTCGTCCATGTGCGCGTAGAACGTGTCACCGGTGAACTCCGCGAAGTGCTCGATGTCCGCCAGCGTCACCTCACGCGGCCGGGACGAGATGCGGTCGCCGATGCGCAGCTCGGCCAGCGACTTGCGGAACGGATGCCTGCCACCGGCATCCGCCGCCGCACCGGCGTGCCACTCCCCCGTGATCGCCGTGAGCATGTCAGGGGACCCCTGGATGGCGCTGCGCTGCATGTGGTGCAGCACCGCCCGGATGCCGCCCAGCTCCTCACCGCCTCCCGCACGGCCCGGGCCGCCGTGCACGAGGTGCGGCACGGGGGATCCGTGGCCCGTCGACGTGCGGGCGTCGTCGCGGTCGAGAACGAGCACGCGCCCGTTGTAGGCGGCGATGCCGGAGACCAGGTCGACGACCTCGGCGGGATCGTGCGACGCGACGCTCGTCACAAGCGAGCCGCGGCCGGCGTTCACGAGGGCGATGGCATCCGCGGTCTCGCTGTAGCCGAGCACGCTCGCGACGGGACCGAAAGCTTCGATGCGGTGCACGGCATCCGTCCATGGATCCTCGAACTCGAGGAGGATGGGCGCGACGAACGCACCGTCGGTGTCCGCGCCGCGGCTGCCGTCTGCACGCACGACCTCTGGCGCGTCGAGCGAGCCGAGCACGATGCGTCCGCCGGCGTCGACGAGGCGGCCGACCTGCCGGAGCACCTCCTCGCGCTGCTGCAGGGAGGCGAGCGGACCCATGGTGACGCCGTCGGCGCGCGGGTCGCCGATCACCACGCGCTGCGCGATCCGGTCGCCGATCGCGGCCATGACCGCGCCGCGCATCCGCTCAGGCACGATCACGCGGCGGATGGCGGTGCACTTCTGACCGGCCTTCACCGTGAGCTCGGCGACGACGCTCTTGACGAAGGCGTCGAACTCCGGTGTGCCGGGTGCGGCATCCTTGCCCAGCACCGACGCGTTGATGGAGTCCGTTTCGCTCGTGAACCGAACGCCGCCGGTGCGCACGGACTCGTTCCCCCTGAGCCGCTCCGCCGTCGACGCGGATCCGGTGAACGACACCAGATCGCCGAGCCGGAGCGCGTCGAACAGCCCGGGAACGCTGCCGGAGACGAGCTGCAGCGTGCCGTCGGGCAGCAGTCCGGAATCGACGAGGATGCGAACATACGCCTCGGCGAGGTACCCGGTCGGGGTGGCGGGCTTGACCAGTGTCGGAACGCCGGCCAGGAACGCGGGCGCGAACTTCTCCAGCGACCCCCACACCGGAAAGTTGAACGCGTTGATCTGCACCGCGACCCCCGGCAGCCGGGTGTATACATGCCGCCCGAGGAATGTGCCGTCCTTCGACAGCCGCTCCGCCGGTCCGTCGACGACGACCTGCGTGTTCGGCAGCTCACGCCTGCCCTTCGATGAGTAGGTGAAGAGCACGCCGATGCCGCCGTCGATGTCGACCATGGCATCCGTCTTCGTCGTTCCGCTGCGTGCCGAGAGCTCGTACAGCTCGTCCTTGCGCTCGGTGAGTGCCTGCGCGAACTGCTTGAGCAGCAGTGCGCGCTGATGGAACGTAAGCCGGCAGAGGGATGCCTGCCCCACCGAGCGCGCGTATTCCAGCGCCCCCGGGAAGTCGAGTCCGTTCGTGCTGACGCGGGTCACCACCTCACCGGTGGATGCGTCGCGCACGTCGACGGCGTCGCCATCGTCGTCGGGCGTCCACCAGGCTCCCTGCACGTAGCTGGGCAGTATGTCGGTCATCGTGTGCCTCCTGCTGTCGGCTGATACCCTGCCGAACGTTCGGTCTGGACTGAATCGGGGTGCGGCATGGCGGCTGTGAGCGAAGACGACGGCACGTGGCGCATCGTGCTGGGCGAGCTCGACGTCAAGATGGGCGTGACGATCCTCGAGCAGTCCGCGCAACGCGTCGTCGCAACCATGCCGGTCGAGGGCAACCGCCAGTCGTTCGGGCTGCTGCACGGCGGGGCATCCGTCGCGTTCGCCGAGGCGCTCGGATCGTGGGCTGCGGTCATCCATGCGGGCCCTGGCAGGTCCGCGGTCGGGCTCGACATCAACGCCACGCACCACCGCTCGGCGCGATCTGGCCTCGTCACCGGCGTGGCCGAGGCGATCAGTCTCGGTCGCCGCGTGACCTCGCACGCCGTCACTATCACCGACGAAGAGGGCCGCCTGCTCTGCACCGCCCGCATCACGAACCTCATCGTGGACCCGCACGCCTGAGGGATCACGGCGCGTTCCACTCGAAGAAGCCCCGGCCCGTCTTGCGGCCGAGTTCCCCTGCGGCCACCTTGTCGCGCAGCAGCTGTGGCGGCTCGAACCTGTCGCCGAGCCGGCCGTGAAGGTACTCGGCGATGCCGAGACGCACATCCAGACCCACGATGTCGGTGAGCCGGAGCGGTCCGACCGGATGCCGGTAGCCCAGCTCCATCGCACGGTCGATGTCTTCAGCGCTCGCCACGCCATCCTCGAGCATGCGGATCGCCTCCAGCCCGAGCACGACGCCGAGCCGGCTGGATGCGAAACCGGGGGCATCCGCGACCGTCACGGCGGTCTTGCCGATGGCGGCCACCCAGTCCTGCGCTGCGCGCAGGATCGTCTCGGCGGTCGCGGCTCCGCGCACCACCTCCACGAGCTTCGAGGCGGGAACCGGATTGAAGAAGTGCAGTCCGAGGAACCGTTCGGGCTCCGGTAGCGTCGCCGCGAGGTCGTCGATCGAGATCGACGAGGTGTTGCTCGCGATGACGGCGTCTGGCGCCGACCGGGCCACTCGCGCCAGGGAGTCGATCTTGAGCTGGAACTGCTCCGGCACCGCCTCGACCACCAGGCCGCACTCCGCGAACGCCGCGTCGTCCGCGCCCACCGACAGCCGATCGTTCAGGGCTTCGACGCTCTCCTCCGTCGTTCCGCGCTCGACGCTGGCCGTGACGGCACGAAGCACGCGAGCGGATGCCGCCTCGCACTGCTCGTCGTCACGCTCGACGACGCGCACGAGGCATCCGGCGACCAGGAACGCGTGTGCGATTCCGGCGCCCATTGTTCCGCCGCCGAGCACGCCGACGACCCTCGGCAGGCCGGCCGTCATCGTGCGCTCCCGTCCGTCGCGCGCTGTTTGCGTTGCCTTCGCTCCAGAAAGTCCGTCATCCGCCGGTGCTTCTCCGGCGACTCGAAGAGTACGGCCTGCTCTCGAAGGTCGATCTCGGGATGCTCGTCGGCCGGCGCCGCGAACACCGCCTTCGTCGCGATCGTGGCCGCGGCATCCATCGAGGCGATCCGGTCGGCCAGCCGCTGCGCTGCCGCCATCAGCTCGGATGGCTCGACGACCTCGCCGAGCAGGCCCGCCTGCAGCGACTCCTCGGCATCGAGGCGACGACCGGCCAGCAGAATCTGCTTCGCCAGCGGCTCCCCGATGAGCTCGCGGAGCCGCCAGGTGGCGCCGGCGGCGGCGATGATGCCGAGCCCGGTCTCAGGGTTGCCGAACACGGTGCGCGGCGTGCCGATGCGGAAGTCCGCCGCGTACGCGAGCTCCGCACCGCCACCGAGAGCCCACCCGTCGACCGCGGCGATCACGGGCATCGGTAGACGCGCGATGCGTATGAACAGGCGTGTGTTGATGCCGGCGAGCGCGTCCCGCGCCGTGCGGTCGCGCAGCTCCGCGATGTCGGCACCCGACGCGAACACGCCGTCGCCGCCGGCGAGGATCAGGATGCGCGGCTCGACCTCCAGCTCGGCACACACCCCGTGCAGCTCGTCGACCATGCGCTGATCGATCGCATTGCGGGTCTGCGGCCGGTCAAGCGTGACCACCATGCGATCGTCGCCGCGCTCGATGCGGGTAGTCCGAGCGTCGGTCATCCGCTCCCGCCCTTCATCGCGCCAGAACTGCCACAGCCAGGTCTGCACGGCCGCCTTTAGTTACCGACCGTTCGGACAGTAATTCTCGCAGAGCGACCCGGCCCGGTCAAACGACGGGGACTTCCGGACACCGAATACCGCAACACGTGAGACGCACCGCTGAAGCATGTCTCAGATCCTGCGGGTTCGGGATCCCGAAGTCTCAAGAAGTGAGACACGCTGCTCAAGCATGTCTCACAACCTGCGGGTTTGGCGTCCCGAAACCACAACAAGTGAGACACGCTGCTCCAGGACCGGCGTAGCGGCGTCAGCGAGGAACCGGCGGCGGCCGGCGCGTCAGCGGGTGTAGTTGGGCGCCTCGACGACCATCTGGATGTCGTGCGGGTGCGACTCCTTGAGGCCCGCCGGCGTGATGCGCACGAACCTGCCGCGCTCCTTGAGCTCCGGGATCGTGCGTGCGCCGACGTAGAACATCGACTGCCGAAGGCCGCCGGTGAGCTGGTAGGCGACCGAGGAGAGCGGTCCGCGGTAGGCGACGCGGCCCTCGATGCCCTCGGGGATCAGCTGGTCGTCGCTCGGCACATCCGCCTGGAAGTAGCGGTCACGCGAGTACGACGTCTTCTTGCCGCGCGTCTGCAGAGCGCCGAGCGACCCCATGCCGCGGTAGTTCTTGTACTGCTTGCCGTTCACGAAGACCAGGTCGCCCGGGCTCTCGTCGCATCCGGCGAGCAGCGAGCCGAGCATGACGGTGTCGGCACCGGCGACCAGCGCCTTCGCGATGTCGCCCGAGTACTGCAGGCCGCCATCCGCGATCACCGGAACCCCAGCTGGACGTGCGGCGAGGGACGCCTCGTACACGGCAGTGATCTGCGGAACGCCGACGCCGGCGACGACCCGGGTGGTGCAGATGGAGCCGGGACCCACGCCGACCTTGATGGCGTCGGCACCGGCATCCACCAGCGCCTGCGCTCCGGTGCGAGTGGCGACGTTGCCGCCGATCACCTCGACGTGTGCCGAGCGCGGCTCACGCTTGAGCCTGTGGATGATCTCCAGTACGCCCTTGCTGTCGCCGTTGGCGGTGTCGACGACGATCACGTCGACGCCCGCGTCAACCAGGGCCATCGCCCGGTCCCAGGCGTCGCCGAAGAAGCCGATCGCCGCGCCCACGCGCAGCCGGCCCTCGGAGTCCTTGGTGGCGTTCGGGTATTTCTCGCTCTTGTCGAAGTCCTTGACCGTGATGAGCCCGCGCAGCTTGCCCTCTGCGTCCACCAGCGGCAGCTTCTCGATCTTGTGCTGCGCGAAGATCGCGATCGCGGAGTCGGGGTCGACTCCGACAGGGGCGGTGATCAGAGGCGCCTTCGTCATCACGTCGCGCACGAGGGTCGACGACTTCTCGAACTGCGAGACGAAGCGCATGTCGCGGTTCGTGATGATTCCGACGAGCGTGCCGTCATCCTCGACGACGGGGAGGCCCGAGACGCGGAACTGCCCGCACAGAGCGTCCACCTCTTCGACCGTCGCGTCGGGCGTGGTCGTCACGGGGTTGCTCACCATGCCGGACTCGCTGCGCTTCACCTTGTCGACGAAGGTCGCCTGGTCCTGGATGGAGAGGTTGCGGTGCAGCACCCCGAGGCCACCCTGCCTGGCCATGGCGATGGCCATGCGCGACTCGGTGACGGTGTCCATGGCGCTGGAGAGCAGCGGGGTTGCCACGCTGATGCGCTTGGTCAGGCGCGAGGACGTGTCGGCCTCACTCGGAATCACATCCGTGTGCCCCGGCAGAAGCATCACGTCGTCGTACGTCAGTCCCATGAATCCGAACGGGTCCGCCTGGTCCATCTCTCCCCTGTTCTCGTCTGTGCTCGTCGCATCCGGCTCGCATGGAGTAGCCACGGGCTTCGCTGCAGGGTCCTGAGCGCGGATGTTCCATCTTAACGCCGCGCATCGGCTCAGCATTCCGGATGCCTGTGCCCGGCTGCGCGCGCGCCTGTACGGCCGCTCAGGCGGGAACCGGTGCCCCGACACCCGGAGCCGGACGCAGCGCGGCCGCCAGCCTGCGCACCCCCGAACGGATGCGCCGTCCGGTGCGTTTGAACCAGTCGTCGTCGTCCTTGTCGCGGTTGAGCACGAGTACCACCACACGCATCGCCGCGATCGCCAGCCAGAGCGCCGCGAAGAACGTGTCGCCCTGCATCACATCGAGCACCGCGATGGCGCCGGAGATCACGGCGACCAGCATCGCGAGCACGATGTAGCGGCTGCGCCACACGTAGCGTTCCCGCGAACCGCGCACCGCGCGGCGGTAGAGAGCAAGCGCGTAAGACTCCGCGAAGCTCGTACCGAGTGCAGCGCTGACGAGCAGCAACGCGCCGATCGACATGCCTCCACTATGCGCTCTGCGCCCGACGATCGGCCCAGAATCCCCATTCCCGAGAGGGCGCGTCCGACCGCCCGAGAGTGCGGGATCGTTCAGGCAGTCCTATTCGGGCAACGGGTCGGAGGAGACCGCATCCGTCGACGGCGCATCCCCCAGCACCGCCGCACGTCGATCGCGTCGCACCGCGAGCACCATGTCGACCGTGAGCACGACGAGCGCGACCCAGACCAGGGCGAATCCGATCCAGCGCTCCAGCGTCATCGTCTCGTGCAGGAGCACGACTCCGACGATGAGCTGCAGGATCGGCGTGAAGTACTGAATGAACCCCATCACGATGAGCGGCAGCCGGCGCGACGCCGCCGCGAAGAACAGCAGCGGCACCGCCGTGATCACGCCGACACCGACGATGCCGACGGCGTGCAGCAGGCTCACGTGGCCGAATGTGATGCCCGTCGTCACACCGACCACGATCAGCTGCACGATCGCGACGGGCGTGAGCCACGCGGTCTCGAGCGTGAGGCCGCTGAGGGCATCCACGTTGCGCCCCACCTGCTTCTTGACCAGCCCGTAGAGGCCGAACGAGAACGCCAGGAGAAGCGCGATCCAGGGCAGCCGACCGTATCCGACAGTCAGCACGACAACAGCGACGACCGAGACGCCGATCGCGATCCACTGCGTGATGCGCAGGTGCTCGCGCAGCACGATCACGCCGAGCAGAACGGTGACGATCGGGTTGATGAAGTAGCCGAGGGATGCCTCGACCACCTGACCCGACGTCGTCGCGTACACGTACGTCTGCCAGTTCACGTAGATGAGCGCGCCGGCCGCGCCCATGATGAGCACGATGCGCGGACGCCTCAGGATGACCGCGAAAGCGCGCCACGCCCGTGTGACGACGATCGCGATGGCGCAGAACACGAGCGAGAACACGACGCGCCAGGCGACGATCTCGAACGGACCGGTCGGCGCGAGCGCAATGAAGTAGATCGGGAGGAATCCCCAGATGAAGTACGCCGAGACCGCATACACGATGCCGCGGCCGGCACGAGCGGGCGCGGCTACAGCTGGTGACGTGGTGGGGTCGTTTCCCGCGGATTCGGACACCGCACAATCGTAGGGCGAAGCCACCGACACGGACGCCGAAGGGGCCCGGATGCCAGGCATCCGGACCCCTTCGAAGCGTTACGTCTGCTGCGACAGCAGACTGAGCGTCAGCGCTCGATGACGGCCAGCACGTCGCGAGCCGAGAGCACCAGGAACTCGTCGCCGCCGAACTTCACCTCGGTGCCGCCGTACTTGGAGTAGAGCACCTTGTCGCCGACGTTGACGTCGAGCGGAACGCGGTTGCCGTTGTCGTCGATGCGACCGGGTCCGACGGCGATGACCTCGCCCTCCTGCGGCTTCTCCTTGGCGGTGTCCGGGATGACCAGGCCGGACGCAGTGGTCTGCTCAGCCTCGACCTGCTTGATAACGATGCGATCCTCGAGCGGCTTGATGGAGACCGACACGGTTGACCTCTTTCTGTACTTTGTACTGAAGACGTAGTTAGCACACTGACAGTGAGAGTGCTAATGAGCAGTGTAGGCGCACCGTTGGCACTCGTGCAACGTGAGTGCAAGCGAGGGACGCGATTCCATGAGCGGCGGTGCTCGAGCCGCGCTACGACGGATCGGAGAGCGCGCGGTACGCCCGATCGAGGTAGGCGACCGGCTCGCCCGGTTCTCCGGCATGAATCTCGAGCACCTCCGCCAGCACGAGCACGGACGATCCGACCGGAGTGCTCTGAAGGATGCGACACCGCAGCGCGACGCGCGCGCTCGGCAGATGCGGTTCCCCGGTGGGCAGCGCCGACCAGCCTTGTTCCAGAGTGAAGCGGTCCGTTCCCGAGTGCGCGAAGACATCCGCCAGCCCCACGTGCGCGGCGTCGAGCAGGTGTACGAGATGGGTCGGCGCCGACAGGATGCCGCCGGCGCTTCCGGTCGCGCGCGTCACGGAGAACGCCAACGCCGGTGGATCTGCGCTCACGGATGCCACGCTCGAGGCGGTGAGTCCGACAGGCCCGTCTGCGGTGAGCGCGGTGATCAGCGCGATGCCGGCAGGATGCAGCCGGAAGGCGTCCTTGAAGGCTTCTGGGGTCGCCGTTCGGGGAGCCGGCACGGCGATGCGCCGAGCCAGGGCCTCGGGAGACGAAGCGGGAGTTGCCAGGGGTTCAGTTGCGGTCATGCGTTCGGGTCGTGTCTCGGGTTCCGGGAGGTGCTCGGGTCGTGCAGGTGAGGGCGGAGGGAGGTGCGGGCATCCTCGGGCGGTTGCCCAGAGTGGCGCTCGATGCAATACCCGTGCCGCCCTCCGCTCTGATGAGCCTAGGACCTCAACCAATGTTGAGGTCAACTCGTACCGGGCGTCCGGGGAGAACGCGCACCCTCGCCGGAACGGACGCGCACCCTCGCCGGAACGAACGCGCACCCTCGGCGAAACGGACGCGCACCCTCGCGCGTGGAGTTGTCGCGATAGGTTGTCGCAGTGGAACGCGCGGAACTGGTCGAGCTGCTGAGCCCGGAGGGTCTGCGGCTGCTGGACTCCCTGCCGCCGTACGAGAGCGCGGCCGACGTGGTGCGCATGGTGAGCGCGTTGCGCAAGCAGGGGCATCCGCCCGGGCTGGTGGCGACGGTGCTGACGCAGTCCAAGCTGCGCGGCAAGGCCGCGGCGAAGTTCGGTCCATTCGCTTCGCGCATGCTGTTCACGGAGGCAGGGCTGGAGCAGGCGACCCGCCTGCAGGTGGCCGCCCGTCACGCGGCACGCTTCACCCGAGCGGGCCTCACTCGGGTGGCCGACCTGGGGTGCGGCATCGGAGGCGACGCCATGGCCATGGCCGCGCTCGACCTCGACGTCACGGCCGTGGACGCCGACGAGGTCACGGCCGCGATCGCGAGCTACAACCTGGCGCCCTTCCCGAACGCCACGGTGCGCCAGTCACGGGCCGAAGACGCAGAGCTGACCGGGCAGGACGCCGCCTATCTCGACCCAGCTCGCCGCACCTCCGGGCACGCGAACACGAGACGGCTCTCCGACCCGGCCGAGTGGTCGCCGAGTCTCGACTTCGTCTTCGGTCTTGCCGAGCGGATGCCCGTGGGCGTCAAACTCGGACCAGGCGTCGACCGTGCCCTTATCCCCGACGGCGCTGAGGCGCAGTGGATCTCGGTGGACGGGCAGGTGGTGGAGGTCGGCGTCTGGACCGGGCCGCTCGCACGAGACGGCATCCGCCGCGCGGCGCTCGTCATGCACGGAGACGAAACGACCGAACTCACCGGCGGGGCCGATTCCGCCGACGAGCCGACCGGGGACCTCGGCGAGTATCTGTATGAACCGGACGGCGCTGTCATCCGTGCGCGGCTGATCGGCGACCTCGCCCGCACGCTGAAGGCGAGGATGCTCCGCCACGACATCGCTTACCTCACGGCCGACACCCTGACGCGCACCCCGTTCGCTGACGCGTTCCGGGTCATCGAGGAGTTGCCGGTCAAGGAGTCGGAGCTGCGCGCCGCGCTCGCAAGTCGCCGGATCGGAACCCTCGAGATCAAGAAGCGCGGAGCGGATGTCGACCCCGCGGCACTGCGCAAGCGGCTCCGGCTGAGGGGCGAGGCATCCGCGACCCTCGTGCTCACCCGGATCGGCGCACGCCATGTTGCGCTTCTCGTCGAGCGCGCGGGCTGAGACAAACGAGGGCCGTTCCGATGATGCGGAACGGCCCTCGTGTCGTTTCGGTGCTCAGTAGCCGGAGTTGTAACTGGCCGAGGCGATCGCGCCGATCACGATGATGAGAATCCAGAGCAGGATGAAGGCGACGGAGACGAAGCCGAGGATGATTCCGGTGAGCCAGAATCCCTTCGCCTGCGGCTCGCGCGACTTGCCCAGGAATCCGAGCACGATACCGGCGATGCCGAACAGCACGCCCCAGCCGACCGAGATGACGCCGACGATGCCGCCGATCAGAGCCAGGATGCTCAGGATCGGGGTCTTCGAGGGCGTCGGCGCGTACGGCTGCCCGTACTGCGGAGCGCCGTACGGAGGCTGCACGGGAGCCCCATACTGCGGGGCAGGCGGCTGCTGCGGAGCATAAGGCTGCTGGGGCGCACCGTAGGGCTGCTGCGGGGCACCGTACGGCTGCTGGGGCGCACCGTACGGCTGCTGCGGCGCGCCATACGGCTGCTGGGGCGCACCGTACGGCTGCTGCGGCGCGCCATACGGCTGCTGCGGCGCGCCGTACGGCTGGGGCGGAACGGGCGGAGCCGGCGGGGCGCCGTACGGCTGCTGAGGAGGCACGTTCGGCTGCGGAGGCTGCGGAGGAGCAGCGGACGGCTGCTGCGGCACCGGAGGTGCCGACGGCGGTGCGACCGGCGGCTCCTGCCGGGGCTCGCCACCCGGCGCGGGCACCTGCTCCGGATTCTGCGGAGCATTTGGATCGGACATCGGACCTTCCTTCGTCAGTAGACGTCAGCGGCGCAGCGCTCGGAACGAAATCCGAGTCGCCGCGCCGCAGATGGATCAGTGGTGCTGAATCAGTAGTTGTTGAGTGACGAACTCACCGACGCGAGGATCACCACGAGCACGATGATGACGATGATCTCGAGCGCGATGGCGACGAAACCGAGGATGATGCCGGTCAGCCAGAAGCCCTTGGCCTGCGGCTCCCTGCTCCGCCCGATGAAGCCGAGGATGACGGCCGCGATGGCGAACAGACCACCGAAGTAGAAGAAGGAGCCGATGATTCCGACGATGCCGCCGATCAGCGACAGGATGCTCAGAATCGGAGACTTCTGCACGGGAGCGGCGTACGGCTGCCCGTACTGCGGAGCCTGCGGTGCGCCGTACTGCGGTGCGGCCGGCTGCTGTGGTGCACCGTACTGCGGCGGCGCGGGCTGCTGAGGTGCAGCCGGCTGCGGCGCGGCCGGCTGGGACGCCGGCGGCTGCTGCGGCGAGCCCGCCGGGTCCTGAGGAGCGTTGGGATCGGACATGTGCTTGATCCTTTCGAATGGGCCGGCCGTCAAAAGCGGCCGGTCGTTCATCGCTCGGAATCGAACCTGAGCGAAAGCTGTGTATGCCAATGCTGGCATCCGCCTTCAGGGGTGTCAATGCATGCCGCGCGCGGCGTGTCGAACCGTTACCCCGATGAGCGAATGCGCATTCCGCACGCTATTCGCCGTCGCGAAGCACCGCGATGGGTACCTGTCCCCATGCACGCCGGACCATCCTGTGGATGTTCTCAGACCTGCACGTCGGTCACAGGCAGGGTCGAGTCCGCACCGAAGTCGAGTCCGCTCGGAGCGTGCCCAGCCATGATGCGCTGCGCGGCGAGCGCCGCGATCATCGCGCCGTTGTCGGTGCACAGAGACAAGGCGGGGATGCGCAGCCGGATGCCCGCGGCATCCGCTCGTTCCTGCGCCAGCTGGCGCACGCGCGCGTTGGCGACCACTCCGCCGCCGAGCAGCAGCCTCGGCACCTCGCGGTCGATGCACGCGGCGATCGCCTTCCGCAGCAGTACGTCGGCAACGGCCTCGCGGAAGCTCGCGGCGACGTCGGCGACGGGAACGGGCTCGCCGGCATCCTCTCGCCGCTCCACCCAACGTGCCACGGCGGTCTTCAGCCCCGAGAACGAGAAGTCGTAGCGGTGCTTCGCCAGGTCTTTGGGCAGCGAGAGTCCGCGCGGAAAGCGGATGGCATCCGGATGCCCGTGCGCGGCGACTCGGTCGATCTGCGGCCCCCCGGGGTACGGCAGTCCGAGCACACGCGCGACCTTGTCGAACGCCTCGCCGGCGGCGTCGTCGATGGTCTCACCGAGCAGCTCGACATCGTCGGTGAGGCTGCGCACGTGCAGCAGCGAGGTGTGGCCGCCGGAGACGAGCAGCGCGATCGTCGGCAGCTCCAGCTCACGGCCCGGACCTCCGTCGGCGTCGAGCAGGTCGGCACCGACGTGACCGACGAGGTGGTTCACGCCGTACAACGGCTTGCCGAGCGCGACGGCGAGCGCCTTGGCCGCCCCGACGCCGACCATGAGTGCGCCGGCGAGCCCTGGCCCGCTGGTCACGGCGACGGCGTCGACCTCCTCCAGACGGATGCCGGCACGCTCGACCGCCTCCGTGATGGCCGGCTCCAGCGCTTCGAGGTGCGCACGCGCGGCGACCTCCGGCACGACTCCGCCGTAGCGGGCGTGCTCCTCCATGCTGGAGGCGATCACGTTGGCGAGCAGCCGGGTGCCGCGCACGATGCCGACGCCGGTCTCGTCGCACGACGTCTCGATGCCGATCACCAGTGGTTCGTCGATCACGCGGAGGCCTCCCCGAGCGTGAGGCGCATCACGATCGCGTCGACGTCGTCGGGCTGGTAGTAGTGCGGACGTACCGCGAGCGACACGAAGCCCAGCGAATCGTAGAGCCGCTGGGCGTTCGGGTTGTCCGCCCGCACCTCGAGGAACACCTCGCGGGCGCCGCGGCGTGATGCCTCGCCGATCATGGCGACCATGAGCGCGCGGCCCAGGCCCAACCGCCTCGCAGCCGGGGCGACCGCGATCGTCTGGATGTCGGCATCCCCGGAACCGGGGACCGCCCGCAGGCCGGAATACGCCACCACGTCCCCATCGCGCTCCACCACGAGGTAGCAGGAGTGCGGTGCGGTCAGCTCGGCGCGCATGAGGGCGGGCGACCAGGCATCCGTGACGAAGATCGAGGTCTCGAGCGCCATGATCGCCTCGAGATCGTCCGCGGTGGCCAGCCGGAGACCGGCGACGGCGTCGGCCTGCACCGCGCTCATGCCGTCACCCGCTTCGGACCACTCGAGGGCGTGACGTCGGGCGAGCGCAGGTAGAGCGGACGATCTTCAGCGAACGGACGCCTCGCCGCGTACAGCCATTCCGCGAGCATGCCGAGCTGCCCGGCCGAGACGGATGCCGCGTCGTGTCGCGGCACGTCCGCGCCGTGCAGGGCAGCGCGTTCGAGCTCGTCGGGCTTGGACAGCCCCGGCCCGCCGGTGCGCAACGGGATGCCCAGCTCGTCGACGCCGCCGTACGTGCTCCAGTACAGCTCGCGCCTGCGGGCATCCGTCACCACCAACAGCGGGCCGGTGTGGCCCCAGGCGTATCGCTCGAGTGCGACAGCGTCGTGGCTCACGATCGGCACGGCGGGCTTGCCGATGCCGAGCGCGAACGCCTTCGCCGCCGCAATGCCGACGCGCAGGCCGGTGAACGGGCCCGGTCCCATGCCCGCGGCGACTCCGGACAGCTCGGCGGGGACGACGGATGCCTGTGCCAGCGCGTCCCGGATCATCCCGCCGATCACCTCGGCGTGCCGCATCGTGTCCGCGACGCTCAACTCGCTGAGCACGCCGCCCTCCCGGTCCACCACAGCGACGGATGTGCCGGCCGAGGTGTCGATCGCGAGGAGCATCGTTCCAGCGTAGTCAAGCAGCGCGCGCTCCCTCCGGCCGACGCCGTGTCGGCTCGGACGCGATGGTGCAAAATGCGCATTTTGCGTATTTTGCAGCAGGTCATTTTCGGGAGGGTCGCCACGGGTCAGGTCAGGCCCAGCGGGGACCGTGCGGCGTGACCGTCACGGTGCGCGGCTCCTCTGGGGCGTCCTCGTCCAGGCCCGCGTAGGACGCCGACGCCTCTCCCGCACCGGTCGGGCGGTCGATCGCGACGTCGAGCCACGAATCGGCGACGCCGTCGAGCATGCCGCTTCCCCACTCCACGACGACGACCGAGCGGGCGAAGTCGATGTCGAGGTCATCGAGCTCCAGCGCGGAGCCGAGCCGGTAGGCATCCACGTGCACGAGCGGCGTTCCGCCGTTCAGCGACGGATGCGTGCGGGCCAGCACGAAGGTCGGGCTCGTCACCGGGCCGCGTACGTTCATCGCCTCGCCGATGCCACGCGTGAGAGTCGTCTTGCCCGCGCCGAGCGGACCGGACAGCACGACGAGGTCGCCCGCCTGCAGCAGGCGCCCGAGCTCGTGGCCGAACGCCTCCATCCCGTCGGACGTGGGCACCGTGCGCGAGCCGGCCAGAGGCATCCGACCCCGGCCTGCGTCAGACATAGCTTCTCGTCACCCGCCTGCCCAGCCTCGTCACGATCTCGTATCCGATGGTGTCGGCGGCGCGCGCCCAGTCCTCGGCCGAAGGTGCACCCGTCGCCGGATCTCCGAACAGCACGACCTCGTCGCCGACCTGCACCGGCTCGTCGCCCACGGCGATCACGATCTGGTCCATCGCCACGCGGCCGGCGATCGGATGCCGCCGCCCGCCGATCAAGACCTGCGCGCGCCCGGATGCCTGCCGCGGCACGCCGTCCGCGTACCCGACAGGAACGAGCGCGAGCGTCGTGTCGCGCGGCGCCCGGTACGTGTGCCCGTACGACACGCCCTGCCCCTCCTGGATGCGCCGCACCGCGACCACGCGGGAGCGCAGCGTCATCGCGGGGCGCAGGCCGAACTCGCCCGGATCCCGGTCGGGGAACGGGGAGACGCCGTAGATCGCGATGCCGACCCGCGCCGTGTTGTATCGGCAGCGCGGCAGGGTGAGCGCCGCGCCGCTGGCCGCCAGGTGCACGAGCTCCGGGTTCAGGCCGGCGCGGGCTGCCTCCGCGAGGCCGCGGCCGAACGCGTCGGCCTGGGCGGCATCCGATTCTGCGTCGGTGCCGGAGAGGTGGCTGAAGACGCCGGCCACACGCAGCAGGCCGGCCGTCTCCGCGGCGCGCGCGGCGCGAACGACCTCGGGCCAGGCATCCGGGGCGACGCCGTTGCGGCTAAGACCCGTGTCGAGCTTGAGGTGCGCCACGGCAGTGCCGCCGGCTCGCTTCGCGGCGGCGGTGAGCGCGTCGAGCTGGGCGAGGGTCGAAACCCCCACCTCGATGCCGGCGGCGATCGCCGCGTCGAAGTCGGGATCCGAGTCGTGCAGCCAGGCGAGCACGGGCGCGGTGATTCCGGCCTCGCGCAGCTCGATCGCCTCGGCGAGATCGGCGACGCCGAGCCGGTCCGCTCCTCCGGCCAGCGCGGCGCGGGCGACCGGCACCGCCCCGTGTCCGTAGCCGTTCGCCTTGACGACGGCGATGAGGTGCTCGGTTCCGATCGTCCGCCGCAGCGTCTCGACGTTGCCGCGGATCGCGCCGAGGTCGACAACGGCCTCCCGCAACGGCGAGAGCTCGCTCATCGTGAACCCCCGCCGGCCGCGTCGTCGGTCTCGGCGACCACGAACGCGCACGCCACGCCCGCGTCGTGCGTCATGCTGAGGTGCCACCGGGTGATCCCGCGCGCTGCCGCCTCCTCGGCCACGGTGCCGTGCAGCACGAGTCCCGGGTTGCCGTGCTCGTCCGGCACCACCTCCACGTCGGATGCCACGACCACGTCGGCCCGCCCGAGCGCCTTGACCACCGCCTCCTTCGCCGCGAACCGGGCCGCGAGCGAATGGATGGGCAGTCCTTGTTCGCTCTGGGCGAACAGACGGGTGAGCAGCTTCGGGGTGCGTGCGATGGCGCGCTCGAAGCGCTCCAGGTCGACGATGTCGACACCGATGCCGGCGATCACGAGCGGCGCCCTTGCGCCGTGGTGCGGTTCGCACGATCGCGTCCGCTGCAGGGGACGCAGCCGTCCGCAGCGGAACGGGCGGCACGCGCGCCGCGGTGTCGCATCCGCTACTCCACCGTGACCGACTTGGCCAGGTTGCGCGGCTGGTCGACGTCGAGGCCCTTGGCGGTCGCGAGCTCCATGGCGAAGATCTGCAGCGGGATGACCGCGAGCAGCGGTTCGAACAGCGGCGCGGCCAGCGGGATGCGCACCACCTCGTCGGCGAACGGCAGCACGGAGGCGTCGCCCTCCTCGGCGATCGCCAGCACCCGAGCGCCGCGGGCGCGGATCTCCTGGATGTTCGAGACCACCTTCTTGTGCATCTCGTCGCTTCCGCGCGGGCTGGGCACGACGACGAAGACCGGCTGGCCTGGCTCGATGAGCGCGATCGGACCGTGCTTGAGCTCGCCGGCCGCGAAGCCCTCGGCGTGGATGTACGCGAGCTCCTTGAGCTTCAGCGCGCCCTCGAGCGCGATCGGGAAGCCGACGTGCCTGCCGAGGAACAGCACCGCGCGAGTGTCGCTCATCCAGTGCGCGAGCTGGGCGATCGCGTCGCTGGACTCCAGCACGCGTTCGAGCTTGCCGGGGACCGCGGTCAGCTGGTCCAGATTCGCGTGCTGTTCGGCATCCGTCAGCGTTCCGCGCAGCCGTGCCAGGTGCAGGCCGAACAGGTAGAGAGCGGTGATCTGCGCGACGAACGCCTTCGTGGAGGCCACCGCGACCTCGGGCCCGGCGTGCGTGTACACGGCGCCGTCCGACTCGCGCGGGATCGTCGCGCCCTGTGTGTTGCAGATCGACAGTGTCTTGGCTCCGGCTTCGCGGGCGAACTTCACCGCCATGAGCGTGTCCATGGTCTCGCCGGACTGGCTGATCGAGACGACCAGCGTCGACGGCGTGATCACCGGGTCGCGGTAGCGGAACTCGTGGCTGAGCTCCACCTCGACCGGGATGCGCGCCCACTTCTCGATCGCGTACGCGCCCACCTGACCCGCGTACGCCGCGGTGCCGCACGCGATGATCGTGATGCGCTCGATGCCGGTCAGCAGGTCGTCGAGGTCCTCGAGCTCGGGGATGACGGCGCGGCCTTCGTGTACGCGGCCGCGCAGGGTGTTGGCGACGGCATCCGGCTCCTCCGCGATCTCCTTGGCCATGAAGCTCGGCCAGCCGCCCTTGTCGGCGGCTGCGGCATCCCACGCCACCTCGAACGGCTCGACCTCCACGGTGTCTCCGGCGAAGTCGGTGACGGTGACGTCGGTCGGCGTGATCACCACGATCTGGTCCTGACCGATGGCGACCGCGCGACGGGTGTGCTCGACGAAGGCGGCGACATCCGACCCGAGGAAGTTCTCGCCGTCGCCGAGCCCGATGACCAGCGGCGAGTTGCGGCGCGCTCCCACCACGACGCCGGGCTGGTCCTCGTGCACGGCCAGAAGCGTGAAGGCGCCGTCGAGCCGCGACACGACCCGCCGGAACGCCTCGGCCAGATCGCCGGTCGCGCGATACTCACGGCCGAGCAGCGCAGCGGCCACCTCGGTGTCGGTCTCGCTGGCGAAGGTGAAGCCGTCGGCTGCCAGTTCCTCGCGCAGCGCCGCGAAGTTCTCGATGATGCCGTTGTGGATGACGGCCAGCTTGCCGTCGTCGCCGAGGTGCGGGTGCGCGTTGCGGTCGGTCGGACCGCCGTGCGTCGCCCAGCGGGTGTGGCCGATCCCGGTGGCGCCGTCGGCGATCGGATGCCTGCCCAGCTCGTCTTCGAGCACGCCCAGCTTGCCGGCGCGCTTGGCGACGCCCAGCCGGCCGGTCACCGCGTCGATGACGGCCACGCCCGCGGAGTCGTAGCCGCGGTACTCCAGCCGCTTCAGACCGCCCAGCAGCACCTCAAGGGACCGGTCGCTGCCGACGTATCCGACGATTCCGCACATGGGGACCGATTCTAGCGGGGCGACTCTGACACTCCCCTCGCTCACTACACTGGATGCCCATGGCCCCGAACGGCGCGACGCAGTCCGCGCGGATCACCCCGTTCGTCGAACTCGATCGTTCCGCCTGGGCCGAACTGGCCAGAAGCACACCTCAGCCCCTCTCCGAGCTGGAGATCGCCCAACTCCGCGGGTTGGGCGACACCCTCGACATTCGCGAGGTGGCAGAGGTCTACCTCCCCATGAGTCGCCTGCTCAGCATGTACGCGACCGGCACGCAACAGTTGCAGCGCACGACGAGTGACTTCCTGGGTGAGCGCACCGAGCGCACCCCGTTCGTGATCGGCGTCGCCGGGTCGGTCGCCGTCGGCAAGTCGACGACCGCGCGACTGCTGCGGGAGCTGCTCAGTCGCTGGCCCACCACCCCGAACGTTCAGCTGGTCACCACCGACGGATTCCTGCTCCCGAACGCGGAGCTGGAACGCCGCGGCCTGATGGGCCGCAAGGGTTTCCCGGAGTCGTACGACCGTCGCGCGCTGCTGCGCTTCGTCACCGCGGTGAAGAGCGGCGTCGATGAGGTGCGCGCGCCGTTCTACTCGCACCTCAGCTACGACATCGTGCCGGACGCGCAGGTGGTGGTCAGGCATCCGGACGTGCTCATCGTCGAGGGCCTCAACGTGCTGCAGCCGGCAGGCGGGGGCAACCGCTTGGCGGTCAGCGACCTCTTCGACTTCAGCGTGTACGTGGATGCCCGTGCCTCCGACATCGAGCGCTGGTACGTCGAGCGGTTCCTCAAGCTGCAGCGCGGCGCGTTCGCCGACCCGCAGTCGTACTTCCACCGCTACGCGAGCCTCACCGAGGAGGAGGCCCGCGCGCAGGCGCTGTCGATCTGGCACGCGATCAACGAGCCGAACCTGCTGCAGAACATCCGTCCGACGCGGTCGCGGGCGAAGCTCGTGCTGCGCAAAGACAGCGACCACACGGTGTCGTCCGTGCTGCTCCGCAAGCTGTAGCGACCGCGCCGGCCCGTGCTCCCGAGAGCACGCTCGCGTGCGCGGGCTACAGCGCGAGCTGCACGCGCACGACCTCGGCGAGCGTTCGAGCGTGATGGTCGGCGGTCTCCTGATCTGCGGCCTCCACCATGACCCGCACCATCGGTTCGGTTCCAGAGGGGCGCAGCAGGACGCGCCCGGTCTGGCCCAGCGCGGCTTCTGCCTCCGCGATCGCTGCGGCGATCACGTCGTCCTCGTGCAGGCGATGGTGGTCGACGCCTCGCACATTCACCAGGATCTGCGGATACACGGTCATGCAGCTCGCCAGCTCGTGCAGGCTCTTGCCCTTGCGCGCCATCTCGCTCACGAGGTGCAGCCCGGTCAGGATGCCGTCACCCGTCGTGGCGAACTCGCGCATGATGACGTGACCCGACTGCTCACCACCGAGCGAGAAGTCGTTCTCGTTCATCTTCTCGAGCACATAGCGGTCGCCGACACTGGTCTGCACGACGTCGATGCCGTGCTCGGCCATGGCCAGGCGCAGCCCGAGGTTGCTCATCACCGTGGTGACGAGCGTGTTGTGCTTCAGAACGCCGCGCTCCGCCATGCTCAGGGCGAGGATCGCCATGATCTGGTCGCCGTCGACGATGTTTCCGTTCGCGTCGACCGCGAGGCACCGGTCAGCGTCGCCATCGTGCGCGATGCCGACGTCGGCACCGTGCGCCACGACCGCCTCAGCCAGGTTGTCGATGTGGGTCGAACCGACCCCATCGTTGATGTTGATGCCGTCCGGGTCGTCGCCGATCACGGTGACGCGAGCACCGGCATCCGTGAACGCCTCGGGTGAGATGCCCGCGGCAGCGCCGTTCGCGCAGTCGAGCAGCACGTGGATGCCGTCAAGCCGGTGCGGCAGGCTGGCCAGCAGGTGCAGCACGTAGCGGTCTTCGGCATCCGCGAAACGGCGGATGCGACCAACCTCGCCACCGGTCGGCGTGAGCTTCGGCTTGCCGAGTGCGGCCTCGATGCGGTCCTCGACGACGTCGGGCAGCTTGGTGCCGCCGCGCGCGAAGATCTTGATCCCGTTGTCGGGCGCCGGGTTGTGCGACGCGGAGATCATCACACCGAAGTCGGCGCCGATGTCGGCGATCAGGAACGCCGCGGCCGGGGTCGGGATGACTCCGGCGTCGAGAACGTCGACGCCGGAGCTGGCCAGACCGGCGGCCACCGCCGCCAGAAGGAACTCACCCGAGACGCGTGGGTCGCGCGCGACGACTGCCACCGGGCGCTTGCCCTGCGCACGCCGGGCCTCCGCGCTGCGTCCCTGCCCGAGCACGACGGCGGCCGCCTGGGCGACGCCCAGGGCGAGGTCCGCCGTCAGCTCGGCGTTCGCCAGTCCGCGAACGCCATCCGTACCGAAAAGACGCGCCATAGCAGCTGCGGGCCTTCTGGGAGGCCGGATCAGCGCTTCGAGTACTGAGGAGCCTTGCGGGCCTTCTTGAGACCGGCCTTCTTACGCTCCTTGACCCGCGCGTCGCGGCTCAGGAAGCCGGCCTTCTTCAGCGTCGGGCGGTTGTTCTCGACGTCGATCCCGTTCAGCGCACGGGCGATGCCGAGACGCAGCGCGCCGGCCTGGCCGGAGGGGCCGCCGCCGGTGATGCGAGCGATGACGTCGTAGCTGCCGAGCAGGTCGAGCACCTTGAACGGGTCGGTGATCAGCTGCTGGTGCAGCTTGTTCGGGAAGTAGTCGGCGAACTCACGGCCGTTGACCGTGATGTTGCCGGAGCCCGGAACGAGGCGCACGCGGGCGATGGCCTGCTTGCGACGGCCGACGGCCGCACCGGGAACATTGAGAACCGGGCGGGGCGCGGCGGGCGCCTCGGTAGCCGGCGTTTCGGTTGTGAAGCTCTGCGGCACGTCCTGGGCCTCGAGCTGGTCGGAGATCTTCGCCACGATGGAATTCAGTCCTTGTCTAAGTCGAGAAGAGTTCTGGTGAGGCCGGCGCTTACTGGGCGACCTGGTCGAAGGTGTACGGCTTCGGCTGCTGAGCCGCGTGCGGGTGCTCGCTGCCCGTGTAGACCTTGAGCTTGCGCAGCTGGGCGCGGCCGATGGAGTTCTTCGGCAGCATGCCGCGAACGGCCTTCTCGACGGCGCGAACAGGGTTCTTCTCGAGAAGCTCGGAGTACGAAACGGCCTTCAGACCGCCCGGGTAGCCGGAGTGGCGGTAGGCCTTCTTCTGCAGCGCCTTCTGGCCGGTCAGGGCGACCTTGTCGGCGTTGACGATGATGACGAAGTCACCGGTGTCGACGTGCGGAGCGAACGTCGGCTTGTTCTTGCCGCGCAGAATGGCGGCGGTGTGGCTGGCCAGGCGGCCGAGCACCACGTCGGTGGCGTCGATGACGACCCAGTCGCGCTGGATCTCGGATGCCTTCGGGCTGAAAGTGCGCGTCACAGTAGTGGCTGCTTTCTTGTGTCGTGGTTGGGTTGGTCGTGAATCCCACTCCGGCGCGGAGTTGCCGTTTCGATGAAGCGGAAACGCCACTGGTGGAGGGCTCAACTACGGATGCCGCGCCGCAGTCGGCGGACACCAACGGTAAAGCTTACCCGACGCCTTGAATTCCCGCGAATCGTCGCCGGATCCACCCGATGGGCCGGCCCCGATCAGAGCACCCGGCGGGCACGGGTCTGCTCGGCACGCGCCGCGAGCTCGGCGCCGTGCGGATACCCCACCTCCATGAGAGTGAGTCCTTTCGCCGGCATCACCTTGAACGCGCTCGTCCGCGCACCGACGTCGCGCAGCAGAACGAGGTCGTCGCGCTCGAGCTTCCCCTCCCCCACCGCGACGCACGCTCCGACGAGAGCCCGCACCATGCTGTGGCAGAACGCGTCGGCCTGCAGCCGCGCGACGAGCACGCCGTCCGCGTCCCGGCGCCAGGAGAACTCCTGCAGTGTACGGATGGTCGTCGCCCCCTCACGCGGCTTGCAGTATGCGGCGAAGTCGTGGAGGCCGAGCAGGGTGCCTGCGGCCGCATCCATCTCGTCCGCCTCGAGCGCGGCCGGGTACCACAGCGTGCTGGAGCGGGTCATCGGGTTCTTCGGGGCCGCGGCGTCTGCGATGCGGTACTCGTATCGCCGCCAGAGGGCGGAGAAGCGGGCGTCGAACCCCGGTTCGGCCAGTTCGGCCGAACCGACCACGACGTCGGCGTCGGCGGCGCCGAGGATGCCCGTGAGCCGCCTGCGCAGAGCGGCCGCGGCATCCGCGTCGTCGGCCGCGTTGCGCGGCTTGCGCGGGCGCAGCAGGGCGTCCACCTGATCGACGGTGAGGTCCACGTGGGCGACCTGCCCGAGCGCGTGCACGCCGGCATCCGTGCGCCCCGCGACCGTCAGCGTGGGCGCCGGCTCGTGGCGGCGGAAGAGAGTGTGCAGGGCCTCCTCGAGCACGCCCTGCACGGTGCGCAGCCCCGGCTGTCTGCTCCAGCCGTTGAACCCGGAGCCGTCGTACGCGATCCCGAGCCGGATGCGTGTGGCGGGGAGCGGTGCGACATCGGTCTCGGTCGCGCCCTCCCCTGCCACTCGGTCATTCTATGAGGCGGGCGAGATGACTCAGATGCCCGGCTGCGGATGCGGTCCGCGCCGAAAGCGGCGACGGCATCCGCAGCCGCCGCTCCCCACTGGGGCGGCAGATCCGGCCTGAACCGGTCGGCCGTCACGTAGACGGTACGCACGGGCTGACGCGAGCCGTCGGGCAGCGGAACCAGCCGTCGTCACACCACGATCTCGTACGCCGGCGTCGTCAGGAAGTCGATGTAGTCGTCCTCCGTCGTCAGCCTGCGGATCAGCTCGCGGGCCGGCACGTAGTACCGCTCGAACGACGAGGCGTCCACTTCGTTGCGCAGCCGCTCCGACTCCTCGTCCAGCAGACGTCCGACGAGCTCCGGCGTGGCCTCATTGCCGGTGTCGCTGTATCGCACCCGGTTGTGCACCTGCTGCCACACCTGGGAGCGCGAGATCTCTGCGGTCGCGGCGTCTTCCATGAGGTTGTGGATCGCGACGGCGCCGTTGCCGGAAAGCCACACCGCGGTGTAGGCGACAGCCACGTAGAGGTTGAGGCGCAGTCCGGCCTCGGTCACGTTGCCAGGTGTGGACGACACGTCGAGCAGCTGGTCCCCCGTGACCTTGACGTCTTCGCGCAGCTTGTCCAGCTGGTTCGGCTTGTCGCCCAGCACGGCGTCGAAGACGTCCATGCAGACCGGCACGAGGTCGGGGTGCGCCACCCACGAGCCGTCGAATCCGTCCGTCGCCTCGCGCAACTTGTCGTCGCGCACCTTGGCGATCGCCGCATCCGTGATCTCCGGATCTTTCCGGTTCGGGATGAACGCCGCCATCCCTCCCATGGCGAACGCGCCGCGTTTGTGGCAGGTGCGCACCAGCAGTTCGGTGTACGCGCGCATGAACGGTGCCGTCATGGAGACGTCGGCGCGGTCCGGAAGGATGAACTCGCTCCCGGCGTCGCGGAAGTACTTGATGATGCTGAAGAGGTAGTCCCAGCGGCCGGCGTTGAGCCCGGATGCGTGCTCCCGCAGCTCATAGAGGATCTCCTCCATCTCGAACGCCGCCGGGATCGTCTCGATCAGCACAGTGGCGCGCACCGTGCCGTGCGGGATGCCCAGCTCAGCCTCCGCGAACGTGTACACGTCGTTCCAGAGTCGCGCCTCGAGGTGGCTCTCCGTCTTCGGCAGGTAATAGAACGGCCCCTGCCCGGTCTTCGCCAGGTGCGCGGCGTTGTGGAAGAAGTGCAGCCCGAAGTCGACGAGCGCGCCGACCGCATCCCGGCCGTCGAACTGCAGGTTCGACTCGTCCATGTGCCAGCCACGCGGACGCACGATCACGACCGCGGTCGGCGCATCGGTGCGCAGCGCGTAGGTCTTGCCCTCCGGCGAACTGTAGTGCAGGGTGCCGCGCGCGGCATCCTTGAGGTTCACCTGCGAGTCGATCACGTTGAACCAGTGCGGGGTGTTGGCGTCTTCGAGGTCGGCGAGCCACACCTTCGCACCGGAGTTCATGGCGTTGATCGCCATCTTCGCCGGGGTCGCGGGACCTGTGATCTCGACCCGGCGGTCGTGCAAGGCCTCCGGCGCGTCCGCGACGCGCCAGTCGCCGGAGCGCACCTCGGCGGTCTCGGGGAGGAAGTCCAGCCGGCCGGTGCGGGCGACCTGCTCGCGGCGCACCCGCCTGGCCGCGATCAGCTCGTCGCGGCGGCCGGCGAACCTCGCGTGCAGCGCGTCGACGAACGCGAGCGCCTCATCGGTCAGGATCTCGTTCGCCCGCTCCACGGTGCTTTGTCGTTTCGCTGTCACGGACACGGCGTGTACTCCTCTGGCTGACGGATATCCAACAACTTTCGCAATATGGATATTATTCTCTACGTACCGGAATTACAAACCCACCGCACCAGCCTTCCCGCTCCGCGGTCTGCGGGTCTCTCGGAGAAGCATCCGCAAACTCGGACAGGGGTAAGGAAATGCAGCGCGGTTCGACAAGCGGGGCTTTTCGCATGATGGAATGATCGAACCACGATCAGGAGGAACTGTGACCGATACGCAGGCCAAGGCACCACCGCGAGTGCAGTCGGTGGAGCGCGTGTTCGAACTGCTCGAGCTCATCACGGATGCCGGCGGCGAGGTGACGCTGAGCGAGCTCGCCGCGTCGACGGACCTCCCCCTGCCCACCATCCACCGTCTGCTCCGCACGCTCGTCTCCCTCGGATACGCACGCCAGGTACCGAACCGCCGATACGCGCTCGGACCCCGTCTCATCCGTCTCGGCGAGGGCGCCAACCGCATCCTCGGTTCACTCGCCCGGCCGCAGCTGGCCTCGCTCGTCAACGACCTCGGCGAGAGCGCGAACATGGCCGTGCTCGACGGTGACATGGTCGTCTACATCGCCCAGGTGCCCTCGCAGCACTCGATGCGCATGTTCACCGAGGTCGGCCGCCGAGCCCACGCGCACGACACCGGCGTCGGCAAGGCGATGCTCGCCCAGCTGCCCGAAGACACGGTGCGCGGCATCGTCTCCCGGGTCGGGATGCCCACGCCCACCGCCCACAGCATCGGCAACGTCGACGACCTGCTCACCGAGCTCGCCGCCATCCGCGAGCGCGGCTACGCGATCGACGACGAGGAGCAGGAACTCGGCGTGCGCTGCTACGCCATCACCGTTCCCGGGGCACCGTCGCCGACGGCCATCTCGGTCTCCGGTCCGCTCGCGCGCGTCGACGAGGACTTCGGCGAGCGCGCCGTCCCGCTCCTGAAGGCCGCCGCGGCGCAGATCGCCTCGGAGCTGAACGTCGCATGAGCGGCGCCGATGCCGACGCCACGGGGTCGCCCCACGAACGCGTCGCCGTCGTGACGGGTGCCGGCTCCGGCATCGGCCGTGGCGTCGCCCGCGCGATGCTCGACGACGGCTATCGCGTGGCGCTTCTCGGGCGGCACAGGGACACTCTGGAGGCGACGGCGGACGGGCATCCGCGCGCCCTCGTCGCCCCGGCCGACGTCTCGGACCCGGCCGCCGTCGACGACGCGTTCGGCCAAGTGGAGACCGCCTGGGGACGCGTCGACGTGCTCTTCAACAACGCCGGCATGTTCCCTCCCGCCGCGTACGTGGACGAGCTCGACCTCGCTGACTGGAACGCCGCCGTCGCCGTGAATCTGACCGGTGTCATGCTGTGCAGCGCGGCGGCGATGCGCATCATGAAACGGCAGCGTCCACAGGGCGGCCGCATCATCAACAACGGCTCGATCTCCGCGCACGTTCCGCGGCCGCTCGCCGCCGCCTACACCGCGACCAAGCACGCCGTCTCAGGGCTCACCAAGTCGCTCGAACTCGACGGCCGCGCCTTCGGCATCACGTGCGGCCAGATCGACATCGGCAACGCGGCCACCCGCCTCACGGACGACCTCGGGGCGGATGCCGGTGCCCTGCAACCCAACGGATCGCTGCTCATCGAGCCGACGTTCCCGGTCGAGGATGCGGCATGCGCCGTGCTCTTCATGGCGAACGTGCCGGCATCCGCGACCGTGAACTCGCTGGTGATCACGGCATCCGGCATGCCGTTCGTCGGCCGCGGCTGAGGCGCCCGACGAGCCGTCGGCGTGCGGCGATGGGATGGGCGTCAGCGAGGAGGCGGTGCGACTCCGAACGCCGCTGCCAGTTCGAGGATCTTGCGGGCACGACCGAGGCGAGGCAGGTCGCTGCCGTCGCGGATGATGCGTCCCCTGGCCTCGAAGTCGTCGAGGAACTCCTTCGCCCAGGCGACATCGGTGGGCGTGGGGCTGATGACCTCGTTGATGATCGGCACCTGGTCGTTGGTCAGGCAGAGTTTGCCCGTCATGCCCATGCTGACGGTGACCTGCGACTGCTCGCGCAGAACAGGATGGCTCGTTCCGACCGTCGGGCCGTCGATCGGGCCTGGCAGTTTGCCGCACCGGCTGGCGACGACGAGCTTCGCGCGCGGGTAGGCCATCGCCATGTTGTCGGCGGCCATGCCCGTGTCGCGGCGGAAGTCGCCCGAACCGAACGCGAGCCGGAAGGCGCCCTCGGCGCGCGCGATGTCGGGGGCGCATTCGATCCCGATCGCAGACTCGACGAGCGCGATCACTCGGGTGCGAGCCCCGAGCACGTGGTAGGTGTTCGTCACCTGAGACGGGTCTTCCGTCTTGGCGAGCATGACTCCCTGCAGGCCGGGAAGCTCGCGCAGAGCACGCAGATCGTCAGCCCAGTAGGGGGTGGTCACATCGTTGACGCGCACCCACGCCTCGCCGCCGCCGACCAGCCAGCGGGCGACATCCTCACGCGCCTCCTCCTTGTGCGAGGGGTCGACCGCGTCTTCGATGTCGAGGATGACCGCATCTGCCGATCCGTTCGCCGCCGCGTCGAAATCCTCAGGCTTCGTGCCGGGCACGAGCAGCCACGAACGGGCGTGCTCTGCCGGGGGGCGCGGTAGGCGCTTCGGGGTCGAAGCGGGAGTCTGCGACTCCTCCGCGATCATGTCGTCCACACTGACTCCTGGGACTCGCTATTCCGGATGCTTTCGCAATCTGGAATATGGATGTTGCGTAGTGAAAATACTACGAGGTTCTGTTCAATTTCAAAGCGGGCACCGCGGCTGACCACGGTGCCCGCGCTCGCGTACCGGAAAACGGAGCCTCGGCCGTGAGCTGGGCACGCGGGCAAGTCTACGAAAGCGAGCCCGCGTGGCCCTGCGCGCTGCGGTCTATTCCTTGGCTACCGGTGGGGTGAGCTGGCGTTCCGGCGTCTCATCTGTGGAAACGCTCATGGTCTGCTCATCGAACGGCAGCTCGCCGTGGAGCACTCGGTGCGCACGGCTCTTGTCGATCTCCCTGGTCCAGGTGCCCACCAGCACGGTGGCGACCGCGTTGCCGGTGAAGTTCGTCAGCGCACGGGCCTCCGACATGAACCGATCGATCCCGACGATGAGGCCGACACCGTCGAGCAGCTGCGGACGGTAGACCTGCAGTCCCCCGGCGAGTGTGGCGAGACCGGCTCCGCTGACCCCGGCAGCGCCCTTCGACGCGATCATCATGAACAGCAGCAACGCGAGCTGCTCGCCGATCGACATCGGCTTCCCGACGGCGTTGGAGACGAAGATCGACGCCATCGTGAGATAGATGGCGGTGCCATCGAGATTGAACGAGTAGCCGGTCGGTACGGTGATGCCGACGACCGGCTTCGAGACCCCCAGATGCTCCATCTTGGCGATCAGCCGGGGAAGCGCCGCCTCCGACGACGATGTCGAGAAGATGATCAGGTACTCCCGCGCGAGGTACTTCATCAGGCTGAAGATGCTGATGCCGCTGGCCAGGCGCAGCACTGTCCCGAGCACGAGCACGATGAACACGACGCACGTGATGTAGAAGCCGCCCATCATGGTCGCCATCCCCACGAGTGCTTTGCCGCCGCTGGCGCCCACCACCGCAGCGATCGCGCCGAATGCGCCGAGCGGTGCCACCCACATGATCATCATGAGGATCCGGAAGACCAGCACCTGAGCGATCTCGATCACCTTCAAGACGGACCGGCCAGCACCGCCCATGCGCTGCAACGCGAACCCCGTGATGAGGGCGATCAGCAGAGCCTGCAGCACGTTCCCGCTGGTCAACGCGGAGAACAGGGAGACCGGGATGATGCCGAGGATGAAGCCGGATGCCGTCGAGTCGCCCGTCGCGGCCGCCTGGTAGTGCGCACCCGAGAGATCGAGCCCGCTTCCCGGGTTCAGCAGGTTGCCCACCAGGAGTCCGATACCCAGTGCGAACGTCGACATGATGATGAAGTAGCCGAGGGCGAGCCCGCCGATCTTGCCGACCGTTGCCGCTTTCGAGATGGATCCGACGCCCAGCACGATGGTGCAGAAGATCACCGGCGTGATCATCATCTTGATCAGGTTGACGAACCCGGTTCCGATCGGCTGCAAGGCGACCGCGAATCCAGGGAAGATGAGCCCGACTGCGATGCCGGCGACCACGCCGACGATCACGAGCAGGTAGAGGAGATGCGTCTTGTCCAAGCGCTTCTGTCGTAGTGGCGTCGTTGCCATCTGGGGTTTCCTTTGATCTAGCCTGCGTCTCGCAGGTCGTCCGACGGGATCGCCCCATACTCGCCGTGGCCCGTTTCGTCTCGATGCTTGTGTTCATACTGTTCGCGCCGCAGCGTTCCGTCAGGGGAGAGAATGACGTGTGATCAAGCGGCTGATCCATCGAGGTAGCGTCGCCTCCAGGCTCTTCGCCGCGCAGTCCGTCTTCGTGCTCGCGCTCAGCGGCGTCGCCCTGATCGGTCTCTGGCTGGATGCGAACCAGCGCGTCGACCAGACCGCCCGGGCGCGCACGCAGTCGGTCGCGGCATCCATCGCCGACGACCCCTACGTCGTGGCGGCCGTGCAGAAGCCAGGCCCGTCGGCGACGCTCGAGCCGTACGCCGTGCGGCAGATGCGCGACTCCGACGTCGACTTCATCACGATCATGAGCACGGCCGGTATCCGCTACACCCACCCGGATCCCGCCGAGATCGGCAAGACGTACATCGGCACCATCGGACCGGCTCAGCGCGGCCACTCGCTGACCGAGACCTACACAGGCACGCTGGGCCCGTCGGTTCGCTCGGTCTTTCCGGTCTTCGGCGCCGGTCACAAGGTAGTGGCGCTCGTCTCGGCCGGTGTCACCGTGGGTAGCGTGGCCGCCACGGTGAACGCGCAATTGCCGTTCGTCGTCGGCTCAGCCCTCGTGCTGCTCCTGCTCGGCGGCCTCGAGGCGCTGCTGCTGCATCGTTACCTGAATCGGGTCACGCACAGCATGGGTCCGGAGCAACTCGAGCGCATGTTCTCGTATTACGAGGCGGTGCTCTACTCCGTTCGGGAGGGGCTGCTCCTGGTGGATGCCGACGGAGCGGTCACCCTCTACAACCAGCCGGCCGCTCAGCTGCTCAACCTGCCGCTGCCGGATGTGAACGACAGGCGGGCCAGGATGCCGGTGGCCGAGATGCCGATACCGGAGACGTTGCGCGACATCCTCGCCGGTGGCGGCCGTGTCCACGATCTGGTGCAGCTGACGGATGACCGAGTGCTCGTCATCAACCAGGAGCCGGCGAGAGCGCCCGGTGGTTCGCGCCTGCCCGCCAGGCTCGGAACGGTGACCACGATCCGCGATCACACGGAGCTTCAGCAGCTGACCGGTGAACTGCAGACGATGCGCACACTGGCCGACTCACTGCGCGCCCAGACCCACGAGTTCTCCAACAAGCTGCACACGATGGTGTCGCTGATCGAACTCGACCGCACCGACGAGGCCCTGGATTTCGCGACCGAGGAGTTGCAGGTCAATCAGCTGCTGGCCGATCAGGTGGTCGGTGCGATCGACGAACCCGTGCTGGCCGCACTCGTGCTGGGGAAGACGAGCCAGGCCCAGGAACGGGGAGTGCAGCTTCGGGTGAGTACCGAGTCGGCGAGCATGCGACCGAACCTGAACCAGGCCGATCTGGTCACCATCGTCGGCAACCTGCTCGACAACGCGATCGACTCCGCCGCGGATTCGGCGGACTCCTGGGTCGCCCTCGAACTGTCGATGGGGAGCGAAGGCGGCGTCGGTCCGGCGTTTCTGATCAGGGTCTCCGACAGCGGTCCTGGCATAGCGCCCGAACACGAGGACGTCATCTTCGAACGCGGTTACTCCACCAAGCAGTCCGGCCACAACCGCGGATACGGCCTCGCACTCGTCGCTCAAGCCGTTCGGCGCAGCGGCGGGTCGATCCGGCATCTGAAGGGCGCGACGGGCGCTGTCTTCGTCGTCGCCCTGCCTCTGCCCGCGACGACGGCGCACCCGGGCGCGGCAGAGTCCGAAGACGACGCGACAGCATCAGGCAAGGCCACGGCATCCGATGATTAGCGTCCTGGTCGTCGAAGACGAGGAGATCGCGGCCGCCGCGCACGCGGAGTACGTGCGGCGGGTCGAGGGATTCCGGCTCGCCGGCGTTGCCAGGACCGGTGAAGAGGCGATGCGGATGCTCCGCGCGGCCCGCGCCGGCGACATCGACCTGGTGCTGCTCGACATGAACCTTCCCGACCTGCCGGGCCTCATCGTCGCGGGGCGGGTTCGCGCCCTCGGAATCCCGGCAGACATCATCGCGGTCACGGCCGTGCGGGAACTGGGTATGGTGCGTGGCGCGCTCTCCCTCGGCGTCGTGCAGTACCTGATCAAGCCCTTCACCTTCGCCGCGCTGCGGGACAAGCTGGAGCACTATCGGCAGTTCCGGCAATCGCTGCCGCACGGGTCCGTTCAGACGACGCAGGCGGAGGTCGATCGGGCACTCGCGGCGCTGCGCGCTCCGTCGCCGCTTTCGATGCCTAAGGGCCTGTCGCCCGACACGCTCGAGCGGGTGACGGATCTGCTGCGCGCCGAGGGTCACGCATTCTCGGCCGCCGAGGTCTCTTCGACTCTCGCCATCTCGCGCGTCACAGCACGGCGATACCTGGAGCACCTGGCAGACAGCGGCCTCGTCCGCAGGTCGCCTCGCCACGGAACGCCGGGACGTCCTGAGCTCGAGTACCGACTGAAATGAGCGGAGCCCCCGGCCATCCATCGGATGTCCGGGGGCTCCAGCGTCATGCGCTGACGCTACTTCGTGGCGTCCTCGCCGGCGTCGACGCTCTCGTCGTCGGTGTCGGTGGCCTCGACCGCCTCGGCGGCCTCCTCCGAAGCCTCGGCGTCTGCCTGCTCCTCGACCGGTGCGCTCTCCGGGGTCTCCTCGACCTCGGCGGCGGCCTCGTCGTTCGTAGCAGCCTCGGCGGCTTCGGCCTCCTCAGCGGCGACCTTCGCGGCCGGCGACGGCGGCGCGGCGGGAGCCTTGCGCTTCGGCGTGACCGGCTCGAGCACGAGCTCGATGACCGCCATGGGGGCGTTGTCGCCCTTGCGGTTGCCGATCTTGGTGATGCGGGTGTATCCGCCCTGGCGGTCGGCCACCTGCGGCGCGATCACGTCGAACAGCTCGTAGACCACGCCCTTGTCGTGGATGGTCGCGAGCACGCGACGACGAGCGTGCAGGTCGCCGCGCTTGGCGAACGTGATCAGTCGCTCGGCGAGCGGACGAAGGCGCTTCGCCTTGGTCTCGGTCGTCGTGATGCGCTTGTGCGTGAACAGCGCGGCGGCCAGGTTCGCGAGCAGGAGTCGCTCGTGGGCAGGGCCGCCTCCGAGACGGGGACCCTTGGTCGGCTTAGGCATTGTCTTTCTCCGTTGTCAGTAAGGGGATGAGCTGCGTGCGACGACTCAGCGGTACTCGTCGTCGCCGGCGCTGTAGAAGTGGGTGCCGTCGAACCCGGGGACCGAGTCCTTGAGCGACAGGCCCATCTCCGTCAGCTTGTCCTTGACCTCATCCACCGACTTCTGACCGAAGTTGCGGATGTTCATGAGCTGCGTCTCGGAGAGCGAGACCAGTTCGCTGACGTTGTTGATGCCCTCACGCTTGAGGCAGTTGTACGACCGCACCGAGAGCTCGAGGTCCTCGATCGGCATCGAGAGCTCGGAGCTGAGCACCGCGTCGACCGGCGCGGGGCCGATCTCGATGCCCTCGGCCTGCGAGTTGAGCTCGCGGGCCAGGCCGAACAGCTCGGTGAGCGTGCGACCGGCGGAGGCGATGGCATCCCGCGGGCTGATCGCCGGCTTGGTCTCCACGTCGACCACGAGGCGGTCGAAGTCGGTGCGCTCACCGGCACGCGTGGCCTCCACGCGGTACGTGACCTTGAGCACGGGCGAGTAGATCGAGTCGATCGGGATCTGCCCGGCCTCGCTGTACTCGTTGCGGTTCTGCTGTGCAGAGACGTAGCCGCGGCCGCGCTCGATGGTGAGCTCGACCTCGAAGCGGGCGTTCTCGTTCAGGGTCGCGATGACCAACTCGGGGTTGTGGATCTCCACGCCGGCCGGTGCGGAGATGTCCGCGGCGGTGACCTCACCGGAGCCCGTCTTGCGCAGGTAGGCGGTGATCGGCTCGTCGTGCTCGCTGGAGACGACCAGTCCCTTGATGTTGAGGATGATCTCGGTGACATCCTCCTTCACGCCCGGGATGGTGGTGAACTCGTGCAGCACACCGTCGATGCGGATGCTGGTGACCGCCGCGCCCGGAATGGACGACAGCAGCGTGCGGCGAAGCGAGTTCCCGAGCGTGTACCCGAAGCCCGGCTCGAGCGGCTCGATCACGAACCGCGAGCGGAATTCCGAGATGTTCTCTTCGGTGAGCGTGGGGCGCTGTGCGATGAGCACTATTGATTCCTTTCGGCTAAGCGTCCGCTATATGACGCTTGCTCTGTTCAGGTATTGAGTTATATCCACTCGCGGGCGGCGACCGCGAAGCGGCCGCCGCCCGCTTGAGCGGAAAGTGTCACCGTCAGACGCGGCGACGCTTCGGCGGGCGGCAGCCGTTGTGCGCCTGCGGTGTCACGTCGTTGATCGAGCCCACCTCGAGACCCGCGGCCTGAAGCGAACGGATCGCGGTCTCGCGGCCCGATCCCGGTCCCTTGACGAAGACGTCGACCTTCTTCATGCCGTGCTCCTGCGCCTGGCGGGCGGCCGACTCGGCGGCCAGCTGGGCCGCGAACGGCGTGGACTTGCGGGAGCCCTTGAACCCGACGCCACCGGAGGACGCCCAGCTGATCACGGCGCCGTTGGTGTCGGTGATGGAGACGATCGTGTTGTTGAACGTCGACTTGATGTGGGCCTGGCCCACTGCGATGTTCTTCTTTTCCTTCTTGCGCGGCTTGCGAGCGGCCGTCTTGGGTGCTGCCATGTTTTCCTACTCCTGAGATCTCGAAGCGCTGGCTGAGGGCCTAGCGGGCCTTCTTCTTGCCGGCGACGGTGCGCTTCGGTCCCTTGCGGGTGCGCGCGTTGGTCTTGGTGCGCTGGCCGCGCACGGGCAGGCCGCGACGGTGGCGCAGGCCCTGGTACGAACCGATCTCGACCTTGCGGCGGATGTCGGCGGCGACCTCGCGGCGAAGGTCACCCTCCACCTTGTAGTTGCCCTCGATGTAGTCGCGGAGGGCGACGAGCTGGTCGTCGGTGAGGTCCTTGACCCGGACGTCACCGGAGATTCCGGTTGCCTTCAGGGTCTCGAGCGCCCGGGTGCGGCCGATTCCGTAGATGTAGGTGAGTGAGACCTCCACGCGCTTCTCGCGCGGGATGTCGACGCCTGCTAGACGTGCCATGTGCGGCTTCTCCTGTTGATCAGGTGGAGGTGTGGAACAGCATCGGTGCCCGGGCCTCCGACCCGAGGTGTCCACCGCTCACACGCGCGCTGGAGCTAGGAGCGAAGGCCATTTCTGGCCTTCGCCGCGACGCCAGCGCCGACGTCCGTCTCGGACGTCGGTGAGTGGTGTATCGATGCTGCGCTTTCTCGATGTTCAGTTTTGTGACCGGATGTCAGGCATCCGGAAACCTTTTAGCCTTGCCGCTGCTTGTGGCGCGGGTTCGATGAGCAGATGACCATCACGCGGCCGTTGCGGCGAATGACGCGGCAGTGCTCGCAGACGGGCTTGACGGAGGGCTTGACCTTCATGAGTGATTCCTTATCGCTGTCGTCGTGCTCCACGACACACGTGTCCGTGGTGTGGGCCGTTACTTTCCGACGCCGATTTACTTGTAGCGGTAGACGATGCGGCCACGGGTGAGGTCGTAGGGGCTCAGCTCCACGATCACGCGGTCCTCGGGGAGGATGCGGATGTAGTGCTGGCGCATCTTGCCCGAGATGTGGGCGAGAACCTTGTGTCCGTTGGTGAGCTCAACGCGGAACATCGCGTTGGGCAGCGCCTCGATGACAGATCCCTCGATCTCGATAACGCCGTCTTTTTTGGCCATAGCCTCACTATCGCTTCAGGCACATCGGTGCCGGTCGTGCGGTGGATGGATGGTGCCCGGTCGAACCATGCGGACGACCCGGGGAGCACACCGCGAAAACGGGTGCAAGACACCAAAGATCTATCCTAGGCCATCGCAGGCCGCTTCGCCACTCGGATGCCGCGTGGCCTCTGGTGCAACGCGGGCGAGCGGCGTATGATTCCCGCTGCCCTTCCGCCCGAACGGTGTCGCGCTCAGTCCTCCCGGGCGAGCAGCGCCTCGTTCATCGCGCGGGTCAGCTCCGGATCGACAGCCACTTCGGTCCCGTCGACGTGGGTGATCGGGGTGGCCAGCCGCACGCTGGAGACCAGCCAGAGCGCATCCGCCCGCAGCAGATCGGACGCCGGCACGAGGGCCTCTTCCGTGCTCAGCCCTCGGTCGGTCGCGAACGCGAACACGCTGAGCTGGCTGGTGCCCGGCAGGATGCCGATGTCGGTTCGCGGCGTCACGATGCGGTCGCCGAAACGCAGGATGACCGTCGAGGTAGGCGCCTCCATGACGTAGCCGTCGGAGGTGACGAAGATCACATCGTCGGCTCCCCGCCTTCGTGCCTCACGGAGCGCCGCCATGTTCACCGCGTACGACAGCGTCTTCGCGCCGGGCAGCAGCCACGGTGCACGTTGCGCGACGTCGCTGGTGTATCCGCGATCGAGCGTCACGACCCGGATGCCGGTCTCCCGCTCGGCGAAGTCGCCATCGGCCGGTGACGCGACGATCCAGGCGGTCGGCTTTCCGCTGCCCTCGATGCCGCGCGTCAGCACGATCTTGAGCCCGCCCTGACGATCGGTGGGCAGGGATGCCGCCGCCTCAGTGATCGCGTGCCGCCACTGCTCCTCGTTCGGCTTCGGCAGGTCGAGCAGGGCCGCGGAGTGCGCGAGCCGCTTGAGGTGCGCATCCAGTGCCTGCGGATGCCCGCCGACGACGCCGATCGTCTCGAAGACGCCGTCGCCGCGCGCAGGTCCCAGGTCGCGAACGTCGAGCGTGGGAACGCCCACCTCGACCCGATGCAGCGCCGACTCGGAGGCCGGCGCGCCGGCGGGAAGCACATCGAGCATGAACACGGGCATGGCTCGAGCCTACGCCGCGGCTCGCCGTGTTCCGGTTCTCACGCTGGCCGCACCGGGGTGATGCCGAAGGGCTTCAGGCCGGCTGCCCCACCGTCGTGCGCGGTGAGCACCCAGACGCCGTCCTTGTGCACGGCCACGGAGTGCTCCCAGTGCGCGGCCGAAGCGCCGTCTTCGGTGGCGACCGTCCAGCCGTCGTCGCGCACATACGTGTCGGGCGATCCGCTCACCACCATCGGCTCGATCGCCACCACGAGCCCTGGGCGCACCTCAGGGCCCTTCTGTCGCACGCTGTAGTTGAACACCGGCGGAGCCTCGTGCATGCGGCGGCCGATGCCATGACCGATGTAATCGGTGAGGATGCCGTACTCCCCCTGCGAGAGGATGTACTCCTCGATCGCGTCCCCGACCTCGTTCAGGTGTGATGCCCGCGAGAGCGCCGCGATGCCCTGCCACAGCGACTGCTCGGTCACCTCGCTGAGCGCACGCCGCTCCGCCACGAGATCGGCCCGATCCGGATCGTCCAGCACGACGGTGAACGCGGCGTCGCCGTTCCAGCCGCCCAGGATCGCCCCGGAGTCGACCGAAAGGATGTCGCCGGGCGCCAGCATCCGTTCGCCCGGGATGCCGTGCACCACCTCGTCGTTCACCGAGGCGCAGATCGTGTGCCGGTACCCGGGCTCGAGCTTGAAGTTGGATGCCCCGCCGCGCGCGACGATGGCGCTCTCGGCGAGGCTGTCCAGCTCGAGCGTCGAGACGCCGGGTCGCACTGCGCTGCGAACGGCGTCCAGACTGTCCGCGGTCGCCAAACCGGGCTCGAGCATGAGTCTGAGTTGTGCGGGCGTCTTGTAGATCGACCGCCGGATGCCTACCACTGCGGGACTAGGCGGCAGCGGTGTCGCCGACCACCCCGATGCCCCGGGTGGCCAGCGCCTCACGGATGCGCGCCGCGACCTCGTCGACGCTTCCGATGCCGTCCACCTCGACGAGCAGATCACGGTCGCGGTACACGTCGATGATCGGTGCCGTCTGCTGGGCGTAGACGTCCTGCCGGTGCCGGATCGCCTCTTCGGTGTCGTCAGCACGTCCCTGCTCGTGAGCACGATGCGTCAGGCGGCGGACCAGCTCGTCGCGGTCCGCGGTGAGGCGCACGACGGCCTCAAGCTTGCCGTCGGCTGCCAGAAGCTCGTCGAGGTACCGCACCTGCTCCAGCGTGCGCGGGTATCCGTCGAGCAGGAAGCCCTTTGCGGCGTCCGGTTCGGCGAGCCGGTGCGCGACCAGCTCGTTCGTGAGGTCGTCGGGAACGTAGTCGCCGGCATCCACGATCGCCTTCACCCGCACCCCGAGCTCGGTCTGGTGCGTGATGTGGAAGCGGAAGATGTCGCCGGTGGAGATGGCCGGAATGCCGAACGCATCGGCGATGAAGGTCGCCTGCGTACCCTTGCCCGATCCGGGCGGGCCGACGATGAGGAGCCGTGCTCCCCGTTCCCGGTTGGACTCTTGGAGCGACACGGTCAACGGAGCAACCCTTCGTAGTGCCTCTGCTGCAGTTGCGAGTCGATCTGCTTGACCGTCTCGAGTCCGACGCCCACGATGATCAGGATCGAGGTGCCGCCGAACATGAAGTTCTGGCTGGTGCCGAGCAGCGAGAACGCCACCAGCGGGATGAGTGCGACGATCGCCAGGTAGATCGACCCGGGCAGGGTGATGCGCGTCAGCACGAAGTCGAGGTACTCGGCGGTGGGGCGGCCGGCCCGGATGCCGGGGATGAAGCCGCCGTACTTCTTCATGTTGTCGGCGACTTCTTCCGGGTTGAACGTGATCGCGACGTAGAAGTACGTGAAGCCGATGATCAGGAGCGCATACAGCAGCATGTACAGCGGATGATCGCCCTTGGTCAGGTAGTCGGTGATCCAGCTCACCCATGGCGCGGGTGCCTTGCCGGGCGCCGGCTGATTGAACTGTGCGATCAGCGCGGGCAGGTACAACAGGCTCGAGGCGAAGATGACCGGGATCACGCCCGCCATGTTCACCTTGATCGGGATGTACGTGTTGTTGCCACCGTATGTTCGACGCCCGACCATGCGCTTCGCGTACTGCACGGGGATGCGCCGCTGCGACTGCTCGACGAACACCACGGCCGCGACGATGAACAGCCCGATGACGATCACGACCAGGAAGATCTCGAAGCCGGAGGTCTGCTCGACGGCCCAGAGCGAGGCGGGGAACTGCGCGGCGATCGACGTGAAGATCAGCAGCGACATGCCGTTGCCGATGCCCTTCTCGGTCACCAGCTCGCCCATCCACATGATGAGACCCGTGCCGGCGGTCATCGTGACGACCATGAGCAGCACCGCGTACCACGAGTCGTCCGTCACCAGCTGCGAGCACTGCGAGGTGCTGTTGGAGCCGAACAGGGCGCCGCTGCGCGCCACCGTGATGAGCGTCGTGGACTGCAGAACGCCCAGCGCGATGGTGAGGTAGCGGGTGTACTGGGTCAGCTTGGACTGGCCGGCCTGGCCCTCCTTGTACAGGGCCTCGAAGTGCGGGATGACCACACGCAGCAACTGCACGATGATCGACGCCGTGATGTACGGCATGATCCCCAGCGCGAAGATGGAAAGCTTCAGAAGCGCACCACCGCTGAACAGGTTCACCAGCTCGTACAGGCCCGTCGTGCCCTGGTTCGCCGACAGACACGCCTGGACGTTGCTGAAGTCGACGAACGGCGCAGGGATGAACGAGCCCAGACGGAACAACGCGATGATCCCCAGGGTGAAGCCGATCTTCTTGCGAAGATCAGGCGTGCGGAGAATTCGCACGATGGCGTTGAACAAGTGGGTCCTGCTTTCCGGTAAGGAATCGGGCCGGGCGACCTTGGGGGCCACCCGACCCGACTACTTTACTTCGGTCGATCCGGATGCCTGGCATCCGGATGCTGCCACGGGCTACTTGACGGAGCCCCCGGCGGCGACGATCTTCTGCTCGGCGGAGCCGGAGACCTTGTCGACCTCGACGTTCAGCTTCACCGAGATCTCACCGCCTCCGAGAACCTTCACCTTCTCGTTCTTGCGAACGGCACCCTTGGCGACCAGGTCGCTCACGGTGACGTCGCCGCCTGCCGGGTACAGCTCGGCGAGCTTCTCCAGGTTCACGACCTGGTACTCGACGCGGAACGGGTTCTTGAACCCGCGCAGCTTCGGCGAACGCATGTGGAACGGAAGCTGGCCACCCTGGAAGCCGGGACGCACCTGGTAGCGCGCCTTGGTTCCCTTGGTACCGCGACCGGCCGTCTTGCCCTTCGAGCCCTCACCGCGACCGACGCGGGTGCGGTCCTTCTTGGCACCGGCCGCCGGACGCAGGTGGTGCACCTTGAGGACGGGCTCGCGCTTCTCCGGCACGTCCTTCTTGGCAGGCTTGGCCGCGGAGGTCTTCTCAGGCTTGGCGTCGGAGGTCTTCTCCGCGGGCTTCTTGGTAGAAGCCTTGGCCTTGGTCTCAGTGGCTTCGTTGTTTTCGGCCATTAGTCGATCTCCTCAACCTTCACCAGGTGAGCGACGGTGGTGACGTATCCGCGGTTCTGCGGGGTGTCCTCGCGGACCACGACGTCACCGATGCGCTTCAGACCCAGGCTGCGCAGGGTGTCGCGCTGGTTCTGCTTCTCACTGACTTTGGACTTGATCTGGGTCACCTTCAGGCGCGCCATTATGCACCAGCCTTAGCGGTCCTGGCGGCCTCGGCCGCCTCTGCCTCAGCACGCAGCAGACGCGCCGGGGCGACCTCGTCGAAGTCGAGCCCACGGCGGGCGGCAACGGCACGAGGCTCCTCGAGCTGCTGCAGCGCCGTCACGGTCGCGTGCACGATGTTGATGGTGTTCGACGAACCGAGCGACTTGCTCAGCACATCGTGGATGCCGGCGCACTCCAGCACGGCACGCACCGGACCACCGGCGATGACACCGGTACCGGCGGCGGCCGGACGCAGGAGCACGACACCGGCTGCGGCCTCGCCCTGCACCGGGTGCGGGATCGTGTTGCCGACGCGCGGAACGCGGAAGAAGTTCTTCTTCGCCTCCTCGACGCCCTTCGAGATCGCCAGCGGCACCTCGCGCGCCTTGCCGTAGCCGACGCCGACCACGCCGTTGCCGTCGCCCACCACGACCAGCGCGGTGAAGCTGAAGCGGCGACCACCCTTGACCACCTTCGAGACGCGGTTGATGGTCACCACGCGCTCGAGGAACTGGCTCTTGTCGGCGTCCCGGCTGCCGCGGTCGCGGCCCTGGTTGCGGTCACGACCGCCACGGCGGCCGTCGCGAGAATCGCGGGCGTCGCGACTGGTGGTGTCGGTACCGGCCGCGGTCTCCACGGGCTTCTCGGCAGTCGTCTGCTCGGCGGCCACGTCCTGCTCCTTCTTGTTGTCGTTCTGGACGTCACTCACAGGTTCAGCCCACCTTCCCGGGCGCCCTCGGCGATCGCCGCGACTCGACCCGCGTACTTGTTGCCGCCGCGGTCGAACACGACCTCTTCGATGCCGGCCTGCTTCGCACGCTCGGCGACCAGCTCTCCGACCTTGCGTGCCTTGGCGGTCTTGTCACCGTCGAACCCGCGCAGGTCCGCCTCGAGAGTCGAGGCGGAGGCGAGCGTGTGGCCCTTGGAGTCGTCGACGACCTGCACGAAGACGTGCCGCGCGGAGCGGGTCACGACCAGACGCGGACGCGCATCCGTGCCCACGACCTTCTTGCGAAGGCGCGCGTGCCGGCGGTCGCGTGCCGCTGACTTGCTCTTGACGCTCATGGTTACTTACCAGCCTTTCCGGCCTTGCGACGGACGACCTCGCCTGCGTAGCGGATGCCCTTGCCCTTGTACGGTTCCGGCTTCTTGATCTTGCGGATGTTCGCGGCGGTCTCGCCGACAGCCTGCTTGTCGATGCCGGCGACGGTCACCTTGTTGTTGCCCTCGACGGTCAGCGTGATGCCCGCAGGCGGCTCGACCGTGACCGGGTGGGAGAACCCGAGCGCGAACTCGATGGACGAGCCCTTCTGCGCCACGCGGTAACCCGTGCCGACGATCTCGAGGCCCTTGGAGTAGCCCTGGGTGACGCCGATGATCTGGTTGTTGATCAGCGTGCGGGTGAGGCCGTGCAGCGAACGCGAGTTGCGCTCGTCATCCGGACGGGTGACGAGAACCTGCTTCTCTTCGAGCTTCACCTGGATGGGCTCGGCCACGGTGAGCGAGAGCTCGCCCTTGGGGCCCTTGACGGTCACATCCTGGCCGTCGATCTTGACGTCGACGCCTGCCGGGATGTCGATGGGGAGTCTTCCGATTCGGGACATCTCGCTACCACACGTAGGCGAGGACTTCCCCGCCGACGCCCTTCTTCTCGGCCTCGCGGTCGGTGAGAAGACCGGAGGAGGTGGACAGGATGGCGACGCCGAGTCCGCCGAGCACACGGGGCAGCTCGGTGGACTTCGCGTACACGCGCAGTCCCGGCTTGGAGACGCGCTTGATGCCCGCGATCGAACGCTCGCGGTTCGGGCCGAACTTGAGGCTCAGCGTGAGGGTCTGCCCCACGCGTGCGTCGGCCAGGCTCCAGTCGGAGATGTAGCCCTCGTTCTTGAGGATCTCGGCGATGTGAGCCTTGAGCTTCGAGCTCGGCATCGACACGCTGTCGTGGTACGCCGAGTTGGCGTTGCGCAGTCTGGTCAGCATGTCTGCGACCGGATCTGTCATGGTCATGGGTTGTTTCCTTTGTTCATCCGGTATCCGGGCCCTTTACAAGAGAACGGACCGTAGATGGAGGGACCGGCCGGTTGCCGGCCCCGGGGTGGATCAGTCGTTCGACTTGAACGGGAAGCCGAGCGCCTTCAGCAGCGCGCGACCCTCGTCATCCGTCTTCGCAGTGGTGACGACCGTGATGTCGAAGCCACGAGGGCGGTCGATCTTGTCCTGGTTGATCTCGTGGAAGATCGACTGCTCCTGCACGCCGAACGTGTAGTTGCCGTGCCCGTCGAACTGACGGTCGGACAGACCACGGAAGTCGCGGATGCGCGGCAGCGCAAGAGCGAGCAGGCGGTCGAGGAACTCCCAGGCGCGGTCGCCGCGCAGCGTGACGTGCGCGCCGATCGGCTGTCCCTCGCGCAGCTTGAACTGCGCGATCGACTTGCGAGCCTTCGTGACCTGCGGCTTCTGGCCGGTGATCTTGGTGAGGTCGGCGACCGCACCGTCGATGATCTTGCCGTCGCGGGCGGCCTCGCCGACACCGGTGTTCACGACGATCTTGACCAGGCCGGGGATCTCGTGAACGTTGCCGTAGCCGAACTGCTCCTTGAGCTGGGGCGCGATCTCGTTCTTGTACTTCTGCTTCAGGCGCGGCTGGATCTTGCCAGCCGGCGCAGCAGCCAGTGTGTCGGTCATTACAGGTCCTTACCTGACTTCTTGGCGTAGCGGACGCGCACGGTCTTGGTGCGGCCGTCCTTCGTCACCTTCTCCTCGCGGAAGCCCACTCGGGTCGGCTTCTTCGTCTCGGGGTCGACCAGCGCCACGTTCGAAACGTGGATCGGCGCCTCGTGCGTCTCAAGACCACCGGTCTTGGAGCCGCGCTGGGTCTGACCGACCTTGACGTGCTTGGTGACGTAGTTCACGCCCTCGACCACGACGCGGTTCTGGTCCACCAGCACCTCGATGACCTTGCCCTGCTTGCCGCGGTCTCCACCGCGTGCCTGGCTCGGGCCCGAGATGACCTGTACCAGGTCGCCCTTCTTGATGTTCGCCATGGATCAGATCACCTCCGGCGCCAGCGAGATGATCTTCATGAACTTCTTGTCACGGAGCTCGCGACCGACCGGCCCGAAGATGCGGGTGCCGCGCGGCTCGCCGTTGGGGTTCAAGATCACCGCGGCGTTCTCGTCGAATTTGATGTACGAGCCGTCTGCGCGGCGCGTGTTCTTCTTGGTGCGCACGATGACCGCCTTGACGACATCGCCCTTCTTGACGTTGCCGCCGGGGATGGCATCCTTCACGGTCGCCACGATGGTGTCGCCGAGACCGGCGTACCGACGGCTCGAGCCACCGAGAACGCGGATCGTCAGCAATTCCTTGGCACCCGTGTTGTCGGCGACCTTGACGCGTGATTCCTGCTGAAGCACTTGTCTAACTCCTTGTCACAAGCAAGCCCGAGGGCCTACTTGGCCTTCTCGAGGATCTCGACCAGGCGCCAGCGCTTGGTCGCGCTGATCGGACGGGTCTCGTTGATGATGACGAGGTCGCCGATGCCGGCGGTGTTGTTCTCGTCGTGCGCCTTCACCTTGTTGGTGCGGCGGATGACCTTGCCGTACAACGGGTGCTTCACGCGGTCCTCGACCTCGACGACGATGGTCTTGTCCATCTTGTCGCTGACGACGTAGCCGCGGCGGGACTTGCGGTAGCCGCGGGCGCCCGCCTCCTTGACGTCGTGCTCGGCGTGCTCGTGACCGGCGGTCTCCGCCTTGTCCACCTGGGCCTTGTCGGCCGATGCCTTGGTGGCTGCCATTACTCCGCCTCCTCCTTCGTCTCGGCCTCTGCCTCAGGGCTTGAAGCCTTCTTGCTGCTCTTCTTCGCGGCCTTGGCGGGGGCCTCGACCGGCGCCGGCGTCGCACGGATGCCGAGCTCGCGCTCGCGGATGACCGTGTAGATGCGAGCGATGTCGCGCTTGACGGCGCGCAGGCGGCCGTGGCTCTCGAGCTGGCCGGTCGCCGACTGGAAGCGCAGGTTGAACAGCTCTTCCTTGGCCTTCTTCAGTTCATCGACGAGCTTCTCGTCGTCGAAGGTGTCGAGCTCGGCGGGAGCGAGCTCCTTGGATCCGATCGCCATTACGCGTCGCCCTCCTCGCGCTTGATGATGCGTGCCTTGAGGGGCAGCTTGTGGATTGCACGGGTGAGTGCCTCGCGGGCCAGCGTCTCGTTGACGCCGGCGACCTCGAAGAGCACTCGGCCCGGCTTGACATTGGCGACCCACCACTCGGGCGAGCCCTTGCCGGAACCCATGCGGGTCTCTGCCGGCTTCTTCGTGATCGGGCGGTCCGGGTAGATGTTGATCCACACCTTGCCGCCACGCTTGATGTGACGCGTCATGGCGATACGAGCGGACTCGATCTGACGGTTCGTCACGTAAGCGGGGGTCAGGGCCTGGATGCCGAACTCGCCGAAGGTGACCTTCGTGCCACCACTCGCCTGGCCGCTACGGCCCGGGTGGTGCTGCTTGCGGTGCTTGACTCTGCGGGGAATCAACATGGTTATGCACTGGCTCCTTCTGCCGCGGGGGCCTCGGCCTGAGCGCGGGGCGCACGGCGCGGGCGGTCGCTGCGGTCGGGGCGGCCGGACTTGGCGGCAGCCTGCTCGCGCGCGAGTTCCTTGTTGGTGATGTCGCCCTTGTAGATCCAGACCTTCACACCGATGCGGCCGAAGGTGGTCTTGGCCTCGTAGAACCCGTAGTCGATGTTCGCGCGCAGCGTGTGCAGCGGCACACGACCCTCGCGGTAGAACTCCGACCGGCTCATCTCGGCGCCGCCGAGGCGGCCGGAGACCTGGATGCGAACACCCTTGGCACCGGCGCGCTGCGCGCCCTGCAGACCCTTGCGCATCGCACGGCGGAACGCCACACGAGCAGACAGCTGCTCGGCGATGCCCTGGGCGACGAGCTGGGCATCCGTCTCGGGGTTCTTCACCTCGAGGATGTTCAGCTGAATCTGCTTGCCGGTGAGCTTCTCGAGGTCGGCGCGGATGCGCTCGGCCTCGGCTCCACGGCGACCGATCACGATGCCGGGGCGTGCGGTGTGGATGTCCACCCGCACGCGGTCGCGGGTGCGCTCGATCTCGATGCGCGAGACGCCGGCCCGGTCGAGCTGCGTCTTCAGCAGCGTGCGGATCTTGACGTCTTCCGCGATGTAGTCGGCGTAACGCTGACCGGGCTTCGTCGAGTCCGAGAACCAGTGCGACACGTGGTCCGTGGTGATTCCCAGACGGAAGCCGTAGGGGTTGACCTTCTGACCCATTACTTCGTCCCCTCGTCAGGTGTGGCCAGCACGACGGTGATGTGGCTGGTGCGCTTGTTGATGCGGAACGCGCGGCCCTGTGCGCGGGGCTGGAAACGCTTCAGCGTGGTGCCCTCGTCGACGAAGGCGCGGCTCACGTAGAGATCCCGCTCGTCCAGGTACTGGTTCGAGGCGTCGGCCTTCACCCGGGCATTCGCGATAGCGGATGCGACCAGCTTGTAGACCGGCTCGCTCGCACCCTGAGGGGCGAACTTCAGGATGGCCAGGGCCTCCTGCGCCTGCTTGCCGCGGATCAGGTTGACGACGCGACGAGCCTTCTGAGGCGTAACGCGGATGTGTCGCACACGTGCGATCGACTCCACCATTTCTTTCTCCTCCTTATGTCACCGCGTCAGCGGCGACGACCCTTCTTGTCGTCCTTCACGTGTCCCCGGAAGGTGCGGGTCGGGGCGAACTCCCCGAGCTTGTGGCCGACCATCGTCTCGGTGACGAAGACCGGGATGTGCTTGCGGCCGTCGTGCACGGCGATCGTGTGGCCGAGCATGGCCGGCACGATCATCGAGCGACGCGACCACGTCTTGATGACGTTCTTGCTGCCGGACTCGTTCGCGCGGACCACCTTGGTAAGCAGGTGCTCGTCGACGAAGGGGCCCTTCTTGAGACTGCGAGGCATCTTCTTCTAACTCCTACTTGCGCTTCTTGCCAGCGGTGCGGCGGCGGACGATCAGCTTGTCGCTTTCCTTGTTCGGGTGGCGCGTGCGGCCTTCCTTCTGACCCCACGGGCTGACCGGGTGGCGGCCACCGGAGGTCTTGCCCTCACCACCACCGTGCGGGTGGTCGATCGGGTTCATCGCGACACCGCGCACCGTCGGGCGAACGCCCTTCCAGCGCAGGCGGCCGGCCTTGCCCCAGTTGATGTTCGACTGCTCGGCGTTGCCGACCTCGCCGATCGTGGCGCGGCAGCGGGCATCCACGTTCCGGATCTCACCGGAGGGCATGCGCAGCTGGGCGTAGGGGCCGTCCTTGGCGACGAGGCGAACGGATGCACCGGCCGAGCGGGCGATCTTCGCACCTCCACCGGGCTTCAGCTCGATGGCGTGCACGACGGTACCGGTCGGGATGTTGCGCAGCGGCAGGTTGTTGCCCGGCTTGATGTCGGCGTTCGGGCCCGACTCCACGATGTCGCCCTGCTTGAGCTTGTCGGGAGCGATGATGTAGCGCTTGGTGCCGTCCACGAAGTGCAGCAGCGCGATGCGCGCGGTGCGGTTCGGGTCGTACTCGATGTGCGCGACCTTGGCGTTGACGCCGTCCTTGTCGTTACGACGGAAGTCGATGACGCGGTACTGGCGCTTGTGGCCACCGCCGATGTGGCGGGTGGTGATGCGGCCCTGGTTGTTGCGGCCGCCGGACTTCGACAGCGGCTTGAGCAGCGACTTCTCGGGCGTCGACCGGGTGATCTCGGCGAAGTCGGCCACGGACGAGCCGCGGCGACCGGGGGTCGTCGGCTTGTACTTGCGAATAGCCATAGTTGTTCCCTTGCTCCCTAGCCGACAGCCGTGAAGATGTCGATGGAACCGGACTTGAGGGTGACGATGGCGCGCTTGGTGTCCTTGCGCTTGCCCATGCCGAACTTGGTGCGGCGCGTCTTGCCCTGGCGGTTGAGAGTGTTGACGGATGCGACCTCGACCTTGAAGATCTTCTCGATCGCGAGCTTGATCTCGGTCTTGTTCGAGCGGGGGTCGACGAGGAAGGTGTACTTGCCCTCGTCGATGAGCGAGTAGCTCTTCTCGGACACGACCGGAGCGATGATGACGTCGCGCGGGTCCTTGTTGATGGCGGGCATTACGCGTTCACCTCTTCCTTCTTCGCGGACTTGCTGGCGACAAAGGCGTCGAAAGCAGCCTTGGTGAAGACGATGTCGTCGGACACGAGCACGTCGTAGGCGTTCAGCTGGTCGAACGGCAGCGTGTGCACCGTCGGGATGTTGCGAACGCTCTTCACACCGGTGACATCGTCGCGCTCGGTGACGATGAGCACGTGCTTCGAGCTCGCCACGCCGCTCAGCAGCGAGACGGCTGCCTTCGTCGAAGGCGTCTCGCCGGCGACGAGCGACTCCACCACGTGGATGCGCTCACCGCGGGCGCGGTCGCTGAGCGAGCCCAGCAGCGCGGCGGCGATCATCTTCTTGGGGGTGCGCTGCGCGTAGCTGCGCGGCGTCGGGCCGTGCACGATGCCACCGCCGGTCATCTGCGGGGCGCGGATGGAACCCTGGCGGGCACGGCCGGTGCCCTTCTGCTTGAACGGCTTGCGCCCTGCGCCGGAGACCTCACCACGGTTCTTGGTCTTGTGCGTGCCCTGACGTGCGGCGGCGAGCTGCGCGACGACGACCTGGTGGATCAGGGGGACGTTGACCTGAACGTCGAAGATCTCCGCGGGCAGCTCGACGGAACCGGACTTCTTGCCGGTGGCGTCGAAAACGTCGATCGAGGTAGCCATGTGACTACGCTCCCTTCACTGCGTTGCGGACGAAGACGATGCGGCCGCGAGCGCCGGGAACCGCGCCCTTGACGAGCAGCAGGCCCTTGCCGGCGTCGACCGAGTGCACCGTGAGGTTGAGCACGGTCACGCGCTCGGCACCCATGCGACCGGCCATGCGCATTCCCTTGAACACGCGGCTCGGGGAGGAGGACGCGCCGATCGAACCGGGCTTGCGGTGGTTGCGGTGCGAACCGTGCGAGGCGGAGACGCCCTGGAAGTTGTGGCGCTTCATGACACCGGCGGTGCCCTTACCCTTCGAGGTTCCGACGACGTCGACCTTCTGGCCGGCCTCGAAAGTGCCCTCGACGGTGAGCTCCTGGCCCGCGGCGTAGTCGGCGGCATCCGCAGTGCGCACCTCGGTGAGGTGGCGACGCGGGGTGACGCCCGCCTTCTCGAAGTGGCCGCTGGCCGGCTTGTTCACCTTGCGCGGGTCGATGGCGCCCGTGGCGATCTGCACGGCGTTGTAGCCGTCGACCTCGGGGGTGCGGATCTGCGTGACCACGTTCGGCGTGATCTCGATGACGGTCACCGGGATGAGCTTGTTGTTCTCGTCCCACACCTGGGTCATGCCGAGCTTCTTGCCGAGCAGACCCTTGACGGTCTTGGTCTCAGTAGTAGACATGGATGAACCCCTACAGCTTGATCTCGATGTTGACGTCAGCCGGCAGGTCGAGGCGCATGAGCGAGTCGACGGCCTTCGGCGTCGGGTCGATGATGTCGATCAGCCGCTTGTGCGTGCGCATCTCGAAGTGCTCGCGGCTGTCCTTGTACTTGTGGGGCGAACGGATGACGCACACCACGTTCTTCTCGGTGGGGAGCGGCACCGGCCCGACGACCTGAGCACCGGCACGGGTCACCGTGTCGACGATCTTGCGCGCCGAGGTGTCGATGACCTCGTGGTCATACGACTTAAGCCGGATGCGGATCTTCTGTCCCGCCATATCTGACTCTCTCTCTACTGTTCAGGCGTCGTACGGCAGTCAGAGCCGCATTGGACGCGTCGCGTTCGGTGCGTTGCGCACCGCCACGTTTTGCTGGCGCCACGTGGTGCCGCCGCTGTTTATCTGTCAAAGGCTTCGCGGATGCCGGTTGCTCGCGCTCCAGGCATCCCTCACCCTCACCGACCCCCGCGCTCGGGCGTGTCGCCCTCGCAGAGCACATGGATAGCCCATGGGCTCTTCGGGTGTCGATTAAGCTCGTTCTTCTGCCCGCGGCCTAACCTGAACTCAGAGGGCTCGATCCTTGCGAGGATCAGCCGGCTCGAAGCGGCTATGCACTGCCTGGCAGTGATTCGGGGAACCGCGCGCAGACGCACGGCACCGAAATGTTGAACCCCAAAAGTTTGCCAGATTCGACCGCCCCGTGCAACTCGGGCGTGTCGCGGCCCGGACCGACTCCGGTTCCGCCCGTTCAGCTCATCAAAACTGCGGCACCCCCGCACTTATCCCCCGTTGTGGGGCCTTCACGGTGGTGGCCGGTAGTCTGAAAGGCGGTCGGGACGCCAGCGGGAGACAAAGTGACTTTTCGGCAAGCTTTGAGCGCCATCTGGCAGCGGCGACTGCTCATCATCGCGGTCGTCGTGATCGCCTTGGGAGTGGCTGCGATCTTCCTCGCGCGCCAGACGCCCGTGTACACGTCTAGCATCACGGCGCGCATGAGTTCGCTGGCGGCGGGCGCCTCGACGAGCGGTCAAATCGGTACCGCGTCCGTCGACTTCGACCCGGCTAGTATCACGTCACCCGCCGTGCTGGACGCCGCTGCAAAAGACGTCGGAGAGCCCGCATCGGCGACAACCGCGTGGGCGGTCACCGAGGCACCGGTCCAGGCACAGGCACAGGGAGTGTCGAAGTCGATCGTCATCACCGCGAACGGCACCAGTGCAGCGCAGGCGCAGAAGCACGCAACTGGTGTCGTGAGGTCGTACAACGACTATTTGAAGGGCCAGACCGCGAAGGCCAGAACGGCTGCAGAGGCTCAGGCAGCGAAGTGGACGGCCTCGGCGGAGGCTTACCAGGCGCAGGTCAACCTGAACCCGGCGAACTCGATCGCGCAGTCGAACCTGGCCAACGCCATCAACTCCCTGGCGAGCGCGAACAACACGGTGCAGAAGATCGACAACGCCGGAGAGCCCCTGACCGTGACCAAGGCGGCGACCCCTGGTCAGTTCCAGGGCACGAGCCCGCTCGTCGCCATCGCGGTCGCCCTCGCGGCCGGGCTCGTGGCCGGCATCGGCATTGCGCTGATCTGGGATGCGTTCGACGACAGGCTGCGCGGAGACGATGACATCGAGTCCATCACCGACGTGCCCGGGCTCGGCGAACTCAGCCTCGATAAGCGGATGCAACGGCGCGGTGACTGGCTGCCCGCCGCAGGCCGCAAACGCACATCGCTCAACGAGGGCCTTCGTGCCTTGCGTACGACCCTGCAGGTGCTCCTGCCGCAGGGGAACGACATTGTCGTGGTGACGAGCGTGGAGCCCGGCGATGGCAAGACGTTCATCTCCTCGAACCTCGCTTTGGCCTGGGCGCGCACGGGCAAACGCGTCGTGCTGGTGGGCGGGGACCTGCGCAAGCCGAGCCTCGCAGACTACTTCGGCGACGTGGCCACCGGCCGCGGTCTGACCGAACTCCTGCAGTCGGCGGCGACCAATGGCTCGGCTCCGAATGCCGAGACCATCGCGGCCTGCCTCAACCGCACCAAGTTCCGGGGTTTGAGCATCCTGCCCGCCGGCTCGGAGCCGTACGACCCGGCCGACCTCCTGGCCGTGACAGCGCTGGGCGACATCCTGGATTCCGTGCGCACCATGTGCGACATCGTCGTCATCGACTCGCCGCCTTCCCTCGCGCTCGTGGATGCGACCCTTCTCGCCGCGCACGCCGATGGCGCCGTGCTCGTGGCATCCATCCGTCGCACCCGGCGCAAGCGGCTGGTCGAGACGGTGCACGCGTTGACCAGCAACGGCATCAGTGTGCTGGGAGTCGTCGCCAATCGCTCGAGGCGGCGCATCCCGAAGTCCTACTCCGCCTATTACGGCTCGGGATCGTCCCGCCGCCGCGTTCCGGCAGTCGTGCGAGCCGGATCGGCGCAGCGGGATGCGCCGGAGCAGGCGTCGTTAGAGGAGGACGACCTCTTCGAAGACGTCGCGGACGACAGCCGGGACAGCGCCACGGCCATCGACTTCCCGGCGCCGCCTGCGGATGCCGCCCCCGAGCAGCCTGCAGCGACGGGGGAACTCGCGGATTGGCAGGAATCCGGCGAGAGCGATGAGGGCGCGGACGACGATCGGCGTCGGCGCGACTCCGCTGAGGGCGAGAAGGTCTGATCGTGACCGGCTCGCCGTACGCCGACGAGATGGGTGGCCCAGACGCGGCGCCCGGAGTGACGAGCATTCTGTTCATCTGTACGGCCAACCAGTGCCGCTCGGCCATGGCCGAGGCGATCGCGCGACGCCGGTTCGCCGGCCTGCCGTTCGCGTTCGGGTCGGCCGGGCTCATCGAGGGCGGGCGACCGATGCCGCCGGCCGGTCTCCAGGTCGCTCGCGAGAACGGGTTCGACCTCTCCGCCCATTCGAGCAGGCGAGCCGATCGGCGGCGCCTTCGCGGATGGGACGTCATTCTCACCATGTCGAGGCAGCACGTGCGGGAGCTCGTCGCCTCAGACGCAGAGCTCTGGCCGCGCGTCTTCACTCTGCGGCAGTTCGTGCGGTGGCTCGACGAGCATCGCCCGCGCCGGCACGTGCTGCTGGGCGAGTGGATCGATCTGGCCGCCGAGGACCGTCCGCGGTCGGACATGATCGGCTCGAGCAACGAGGACGACATCGCCGACCCGGTCGATCAACCGCCGGAGGCATGGCGCGTGCTCGTGGCCGAGCTGACGCGTGACATCGATCATCTGGCGGAAAGACTCGCCCCCGGCGTCGGATCGCGGAGCCTTAGCGGGTCGCTACGCGCTCGGTAGCCTGGTGCTGGATCTGACACCCATCCACGTCAAGACGCGATCGCCGAACGTCGAGCCGTCGAAGAGCCGAGCGCGCGCACGACACGCCTCCGAGTCCATCATCAGCGCGGTCTCTACCGCTCTGCGCAACTCGGCTCGGTCGGTCGAGCGGAAGAGCGAGCCGGTCACTCCGTCCTCCACGGTCTCCGCTGTTCCCCCGATCGCGTTGCCGACGACGGGCGTGCCCGCGGCCATGGCTTCGACGGGCATGATGCCGAAGTCTTCGATGGGCGCGAAGAAGAAGACTGCGGCCCTGCGATAAAGGGCGCGCAGCAGTTCATTGGATGGGCGGGCGACGAAGGTCACGCGGCCCGCGTGCTCCGCTGCCAGCGACTCCAGCCGCTCTCGCTCAGGGCCGTCGCCGGCGATCACGACGGGCAGATCCCCTGCAACGCCGGCCTCGATCGCCAGATCGAGCCGCTTGTAGGGCACGAAGCGGGAGGCCCCGAGCAGGTACCCGCCAGGCAGCGACTCGATCACCTTCAGCTCGTCGGCTGTCAGCTCGTCGTCATCGCCCGGGAAGACGCTCAGATCGACGGGCGGATAGATCACAGTGCTCTCGCGGTCCCAGCAGCGAGCGATGCGTGCGGCCACGAATCTGCTGTTGGCGGCAATCTTCTCCGGCTCGCGAGCTCGGCGACGATCGATGGACCGCAACGGTGCGGCGGCCAGCCGGACAAGCGGCCCATCGCCTCGCTGATCGATCTCGGGCTCCCAGATGTACCGTGCCGGGCTGTGAGTGTAGACGAACTTCGGCACGTCCCGCTCCGGCGGCCGCATCCTCGCGTGGTGCGCGAAGAGGTGCGTGGAACACAGCATCCACTCGACGTCGAGGGCAGGCAGGCGGCGCCACCACTCGAGCAGGAACGGTATCGATGCCGCCTTGTGCCTTCGCAGCGGGGTGCGTGCCAGCCAGCTCTCCCTGACCCGCCCGGCCGCGTACCGGCCGGGCGCGTCGTCCCACGGTGTGACGATGGGAGCGTCGGGGAAGGCCGCGGCAAGCGCGTCGATGACCCGTTCTCCGCCACCCACCGGCTCGAGCCACTCGTGCACGATCAGGCCACTCATGCCTCTCCTCCAGGGGCGACGCGAGCGTGCGCCGACTCGATCACGGCATCGAAGGCGTCGACCCGATCTCGCCAGTCGGGCACGCTCCCGTAGTCGATCGACGGGCGGCGGGTCGCCAGATCCATGGCGACCGTCGCGGGAAATGCATGCGGCCGTGCGATCGCGATCCCCTTCGTCTCGCGGAAGCCGGCTACGGGCGTGCTCACGATCGGACGGCCGACCGCGAGGTATTCGTAGAGCTTGATCGGGTCGAGGCTGTCGGTGAACGCGGTGACGACGTGCGGAACGAGCAGCACGTCGGCGTGCCGCAGGTAACCGGGAACGGTGTCATGATCGCGAGGCCCCAGCACGGCGACGGCAGGATGCCCTGCGAGGCGGTCGCGATTGCGTCCTGTCAGCGCGTTGGGACCGACGAGCACCACGGTTCCGCCCGCGGCGCGCGCCGCGTCCGCCGTGCGAAGAACGAGGTCGACGTCGAGCCGGTCCTCGTGAAGCGTGCCGACGTAGAGCGCCACCGGCCCCTCCGGCAGATCGCTCGGCCGTGGAGCATCCGCCCGATAGCGCCCGACGTCGACCGCATTGGGAATCAGGTGCACCGAGCGTGCGGCGCCCTTCGTGGCCGCGAGCGCCGTCGAGCAGACCACCACTTCGGCGCTGCGCTTTAGCAGCATCCGGTCTGCCGCCCTGATGCGCGAGTGCTCGCGGCCGCCGCGATCGGCGTGTACCCAGTCATCCGTCACGTCGTAGAGCACGGGCCAGCCGAGCGCGTCGACCAGCGGCGCCGAACCGGGATCGTTGATCCACAACACGCCGTCGGCCCAGCCGAGGCGACGAACCGCCTGCAGCACGCCGCGAACCAGAAGCGAGTCGGCGGCAGGGCCGGCCAACCGCGGCAGCGCCTTGGTCGGCTGGTAGAGCACGAGCCGGCCGTCGTAGCCGCCGACGCGCGCACCGCGCGCACGTTGCGGACGCCGACCGCTGAGCACGTCGTGCAGAGGGTCGGTGGGCGGCTCGACGAACAGCACCTCGGTATCCGGGCGCAGCCTGAGCACGCCGTCGACCAGGTACTGGTTGCGGCGCCACACGCCGTCCCACGCTTCGAGGGAGACGACCACGAGCCTGGGAGTCATGCGACCCGCTCGCGCACTGAGGCTTCGCGCAGCGATGGTGCCAGGTGGCTGCCGTCTTGGCCGGTGATGCCCGTGATCGGGGCGGTCTTACGGACGCCGTCCATCCTTGTCCCGTCCGTCGCGCTCGGATTACGCGACGTCGCTGCAAACGCTACCGACTGCTACGAACGGCGAAAGACCCCATCAGGGGGTGGATGCCCGCGCCGCAGCGTGCAGCACTACGAGCGTCGCCTCGGTCTGCGCCTCGACGGTGAACTGCGCACGCTGTGCCTCCCGGAGCGCCTCGCCGTATTCGCGGCGCCTGGCTCCGTCGCGGATCAGGGCGGCAAGAAGGTGACCGGCGGCATCCGCGTCTCCTGGAGGGAACAGTTCTGAGCCCTGCACGCTACCGACTGTCTCGAGGTGGCCCCCGGCGGCTGCGGCGACCACGGGCAGGCCGTGCGCCATCGCCTCGAGAACCGCGAGCCCGAGGCCTTCCCGCGGCGTGGGAGCGAGGAAGACGGATGCCCGCCGTAGCCAGTCCCCCACGTCGCTCTGGAACCCCACGAAGTCGACCGAACCCTCGACACCGAGGTCCGCGACCAGCCGGCGCAATGCCGGCTCGTCGGCACCTTCACCGGCGATCACGAGCCGCCAGCCCTCGGGTACCCGGGCCGATGCCCAGGCTCGCACGGCGACATCCGTGCGCTTCTCCGATTCGAGCCGCTGCAACACCAGAACGAACGGCTCGCGCTCCGCAACGGCGACATCGGGGACGTCCGCGACACCCGTGTGCACCACGATGCTGTCGCCCTCGACGGCGACGGCGACGAAGCGCGAGATGGAGATCTGCGCACGCACTCCCGGAGCGAGGATCCGCGCGAGGGCGCGGTTCGCCCGGCTGCCGCCACGGGGCGCGGCGAAGTGCCGCACGCTCACGACCGGTACGTTGCCCAGGCGGCCGGCTGCGACTGCTGCAAAGTCCGCGAGCGTCATGTGGCTCACGATGACGTCGGCCGTCCGAATGCGGCGTAGCCGCCGGTACGCCTCGCCTACGGTCGCGCCGGGGTACCAGTCGATTTCCGCGTGTTCGAGCGCCGCGCCCATGGTCTGCCGGCCTCCACCGACGACGGTGACGCGGCATCCGCGTGCCTTCAGCGCGAGCGCTGACTGCAGCACGTAGCGCTCGACACCCGCGAACGCCTCGGAGCACACGACGTGAACCACGTGCAACTCTCGGCGCGATCTCGTGCGGCGCCGTGCCGGCAGCCGCCCGGACTCGACTGCGACCGGGCCGTGCCGGAACAGAGCAGCCCGGCGCCGCGCCGCCGCGCCCCGCTCTCCCGGAAGAATCGCACCACGGATGGCCGCGCCGAGGAAGGTGCCCGCCCGGTAGAGCTGCCAGCCGATCGCCCCGTAGTGTTTGCGGACGTAACGCTCGGCGCTCGCGTAGAAGTGCCGTTCGCGCTGTCGCGGATCCCCACCCGTTCCCGCTCCGACGTGCGTCGCGTCCACATCGGCGACGGCGATGTCCCATCCTCGCGAACGTGCACGTCGCTGCCAGTCAGTCTCCTCCGCGTACAGGAAGAACCGCTCGTCGAGTCCGCCCAGCTCGCTCAACGCCTCGCGACGCAGCAGAAGCGCCGAGCCGATCGCGAAGTCGTGCTGCCGGCGGAGCCCACCGAGCCCGGCGGCCTCGATCCACGCGCCGATCGGGGTCGGGAACGGCCACCACACCCGCACTGGCGCTCCGGTCTCGGGATCGGTCTGGGTCGCGCCGACAGCGGCCAGACGGGGGCGCGAGCGGAGCATCCGGTGCATGCTGTCGACCCCGGCTCGACCGATCCTCGCATCGGGGTTCAGCAGCAGCACGTCGCTGTCGCCGGCACCGGATGCCTCGATCGCCTTCAGCCCCAGGTTCACGCCGCCCGCGAAGCCGAGGTTCGATCCGGCGTCGACGTAGTGAGCCCCATGGCGCTCCGCCACGGCCTTCGTCTCGGCCGAGGACGAGTTGTCCACGATCGTGACCGGCAGTCCCTCGCCGAGCTCGGTCAGGCATCCGCCGAGCAAGTCCGGCGGACCGTACGCGACGATGAGCACGTGCGGGGCCTGCGCCGGGCCCCCGGCTGCGGCTGTCCCGCCGAGGACCCGTTCGTACAGTTCGCGCTGCACCGTTGCCACGTTCTCCCAGGCGAACCGCTCGCAGCGGGCGAGGCCGCGTGCACGGTACTCGCTCCAGCGCTCGGGTTTCAGCACCTGCTCGAGCGCGGCACCCAGCGACGCGGGATCGCCCGGCGGCACCAGCACGCCCGCGTCACCCACGACATCCGGTATCGCGCCGGAATCGCTCGCCACCACAGGCACGCCCGATGCCATCGCCTCCACAGCCACCCGGCAGAACTGCTCGAGCCAGTTCGGGCGCGGCAGCGACGGCACGGCGAGCGCGTCGAGTGCCCGGTAGCGGTCGGCGAGTTCGGCGCCGCTCGCGAACCCCAGGAACTCCACGCGCTCCGCGATCCCGAGGCTGACGGCGAGCGCCTGCAGCTGCTCGCGCTGCGGGCCGTCGCCGGTGAGCTGCAGGCGCCAGTCCCTGTGCCCGGCCACGGCGCGAAGGAGCACGTCCACTCCCTTGTGCTCCTCGAACCGGCCGACGTACCCGATCGTTTTGATCTCGCTGACAGGAGGTTGCCGCTGCGTGGGCTCGAAGGTGTGCAGATCGACGCCGAGCGGGATGTCCGCGGCCGGACCGGTGAGACCCTTGGAGATCAGGATCTCGCCTGCCTCGGAATTGCACACGTACGCCGCCGACGCGCCACGCAGTGCGATCCGCTCGAACCACCGGAACGGCACCGGATATCGTTTGCGGATGTTCTGCGCCGAGTAGAGCATGTACGGTGCCGTGCATCCTCGAAGCCGCCGGATGAGCAGCACCTCGGCGGTGGCGAGCGCGTTGGGCTCCTCGTGCAGGTCGATGAGATCGGGGCGACGGCCGATCGCGCGCCAGATCGCGCGCGGATCGTACGCGAACACGCTCGGATGCCGGCCGATGGTGCGCGCGCCCCTCACGAAACCGTCGTCGCCGGCATCCAGACGGACATCCCTGCCGCCCTCGTTCCACACCTTCGAGGAGATGAGTTCGACGTCGACACCCTGCCGACGCAGTTCGCGCTCGCGCTGACGCCAGGCGGAGACGACGGCATGGTGGGCGATGCGGAGCACTCTCACGGCTGTACCACCACCGATCGCTGCCATGACAACGGTTCACCCCGCGCCCACCGTTGCTCGTCCAGTGCCCGCACTCCGTAACAGATGCCGACCACGATCCAGAGCAGGGACGCCTGGCCGGCGACCCAGTACAGATCGAACTGCGCCTGCGTGAAACGCGTCGCCACGACGGCGAACCCCACCGTGCCGTACACCGGATCCATCTTCCACAGGTACCAGCCGGCCACAGCGAACATCACCAGGAAGCCGATGAGTCCGAAGATGCCGACCGTCGTGGCCACCTCCAGCTCAGCGTTCGGCGGTTGGAACGACTGGTACTGTCCTGCGAGCCTGTCGGTGTACCACCAGCGCATGCCGACGCCGAATATGGGCGACTTCAACCAGATGTCGAACGACTGGGCGTACCAGTCCACGCGTTGATGCGCCGAGTTGAACTGGTTGTCCGACGCCAGCTGCGAGGTGAGCGCGCTGACGACCCACGCGATCCCGGGGATTGCGGCGAGCCAGACGATGCGCACCCGGCGACCGGTCTGCGGCCGCGCCCGGATGCTGACGATGAGGATGCCGACGATCTCGCCCACGAGCCCCTGCCGCGACTGCGCCGCGAGAACGCCGAGCGACGAGACGATGACGACCAGCCACGACCACCCTGGAGACCAGCGCAACCACACGGGTCTGGCGAACGCGATGACTGCGGCGATGCCGAGCATCCCCCCGATCGTGTTCTTGTTCAGGTCGGTCAGATACACCGGCTCGAACGTGTGGGTGTGGAGGTACGTCACCGCGGACACGACGATGGTCACGATGCCGATGCCGACGCAGCCGAGTACATAAAGAGTCAGCGCAAGGCGCGCGCGATCCGCTCGGCCGACCACGAAGCCGACGATCAGACTGCCCAGGACGAGAAATACCTCATGCACCCACTCGACGACGTTCGCCGAATAGGGGTTGAGGATCTGTGTCGGGATGGCCGTGCCCAGATAGAAGAGACCCGCCCAGATCAGCGGCTGCATGATGGATGCCCCGCGCCCGCGCAGTGAGAACAGGCACAGCACCGCGGCTAGGGCGAGCACGACGTCGGACACGCTGAGTGCTCCGCCGACGCGGGTGAGCACGAGCGTGGCGGGCACCGCGAGAACGGGAATGATCGTGTAGTCGCGTGCCGCGACGCCGGCCAGTAGCACTGTCACGCCGACCGCCAGCGCGATGAGGCTGCTCTTCACGCTCAGCACCCCGAGCGCGACGCCGACGACGATCGCGAACGCGCCGATAGCCGCCACCGCCGGAGCGGTCCCGGAGATCCTCACCCTCACGCGCTCCATGGACACATGCTATGGCGGCACATGCTAGGCGTGGCCCGTCGTCGCACGCTCGACCGCGCGGTCGAATGTGGCTGTGGCGACGGGCCACGTGTTCGCTCGAGCGCGCCGAAGCGGCGGAGACGAGATGGGGTGTACCTGTTGATGCGTCACCTCATCCTCCGCACACTGCTCACGACACCTCGATAATGAGATGCTCTCACTATCTTGAAGCTCGCCGCGTCTCCCGATGTGGGGGTGCCTCAGGCCGTATGCCGGTGAAGGCCTGCTGCTACCATCGAACGGTCGTGCCGTCGGCCGGCGTGTTCAGATCAGCGGGAGAAGCGGACCATGCGCGACACCGCCATCAGCGTCGAGCACCTGACGAAGACCTACCGCATTGCGCGCGGGGCCGCGAACAACAATCGGATCACAGAAGCCGTGCTGGAGCGGATGCGTCACCCCTTCCGCCGTGCGGACTACACGACGTTCTCCGCGATCGACGACGTCACGTTCGACATTCCCTGGGGCGAGGCCGTTGGCATCATCGGCCGCAACGGCGCAGGTAAGAGCACGCTGTTGAAGCTCCTGACGAGGATCGCTGCGCCGAGCGCCGGCCTGATCGATCTCGGCGGCCGCGTCGGGAGCCTGCTCGAAGTGGGCACCGGCTTCCACCCGGAACTGACGGGCAGGGAGAACATCTATCTCAACGGATCGCTGCTGGGCATGAGTCGCAAGGAGATCAAGCGACGCTTCGACGAGATCGTCGAGTTCTCGGGAGTCGCGAAGTTCCTCGACACCCAGGTGAAGCGTTACTCATCCGGCATGTACGTGAGGCTCGCGTTCTCCGTCGCCGCTCACCTCGAGACCGAGATTCTCGCCATCGACGAGGTGCTGGCGGTGGGCGACGCGGAGTTCCAGGCGAAGTCGCTGGCCAAGATGCGCGAGGTTGCTCGCAGCGGACGCACGGTGCTCTACGTCAGCCATCAGGCGAGCACCGTCACCTCGCTCTGCACGTCCGCAATGTTCCTGGAGCAGGGAAGCCTCACGTACTTCGGAGACGTCGACGGCGCGATGGAGCGCTATCGGAGCACGTTCGAGACGTTCCAGCTGGAGCAGCGCGAGGCGTCGAAACGCCCGGGAACCGGTCAGCTGAGGTTCGCGGGAGCGCGAGTGGCAGACCAGTCGCAGGATCCGATCGACGACATCGTCATCGAGTTCGAAGTCGGATCCAACTCTGACGTAATCGGAAAGTACTTCATCTCGTGCCACATCAACGATGCGGACGGGAACACCATCGTGCAGTGCGATTCCCGTCTGGTCGGCGCGTGGTTCGATCCGGCGAGGCCGCAGAAGAGCTCGCTTATCGTGAAGTCCCTGTGGTTGAAGCCAGGCCGGTATTTCGTCGACCTCTTCGTCTGCCAGGCCGGCGTCATGGACTACTGGGAGGGCGCCGACACCTTCGAGGTGCTCCCGTCGTCTCCGTACCCGGAGCTCACTTCGGACGAAGCGATGTCGCACGGTGTCGTGCTGGCCGATTTCAGCTTCGAGGCCGAGCCGTGAGCCGCATTCTGATCCGCCCCCCCGGCCGTCTGAACCTTCCGCCCTGGCGAGAGCTCTGGGAGGCTCGCGAAGTGCTCTGGCGCTTCGGAGTTCGTGACATCGTTCTCCGCTACCGGCAGACCGCGGTCGGAGTCGCCTGGGTCGTACTACAGCCGCTTGTCGCCGCCGGCATCTTCTCGATCGTGTTCGGTCAGGTGGCAAAGCTCCCCACGGGAGGCGTGCCCTACTTTCTGTTCAGCTTCGCCGGCATGCTCGCCTGGAACGTCTTCAACAACGTCGTGAGCCGCTCTGCGTCCTCGTTGGTAGCCAACCAGGCGCTCGTGTCAAAGGTCTTCTTCCCTCGACTGGTCGTTCCGCTCTCGAGCGTGATCTCCGTGCTGATCGACTTCGTCGTGGCCTTCGCGATGTACATCGTCTTGCTCTTCTTGATGCGCGTGAACCCCGGATGGCCCGTGGTTCTCACGCCTGTCTGGCTGCTCCTCGCGTTGCTGCTCGCGTGCGGTATCGGTGCGGCGGCGTCCGCCATCACGGTCAAGTACCGTGATGTCACATACGTGCTGCCGTGGATTCTGCAGATCCTCCTCTATGCAACACCGATCGCCTATTCGCTGTCTGCTGTACCGCAGAACCTGAAGTGGCTGTTCGAGCTGAACCCGCTGACGTGGCTCATGGAGGTGGTTCGCTGGTCGACGCTTGGCCAGCCCATGCCGTCCGTGTGGCAACTCGTGGCACTGCCCGTCACGGCACTGATCGTTTTCTTCGGCGGCATCGTCATCTTCCAGAGCCACGAGCGGGGATTCGCGGATGTCATCTGACGACGGCATCTCTGTCATCATTCCGGCCCACAATGCAGCGCGGTCTGGGTCGGACTCTGCGACTCCGACGACTTGTGGCACCGCGATCGGGTAGGTCCGTACTCGACCTCGCTGCCCGTCGTCCCGATGCCATAGCAATCGCGAGCGACGTGCGAGGTTTCGCTTTGGTCGACGACCGCGAGGAGTCGGCGCGGCATCATCGGACATCGTCTTTGCCGCGACGAGTGTCTGTTACAGGCGAAACGCATACGCGACCGCAGATGGTTGTGCCGTCTGGAGCGACCTCTCGGACGACTACATGCTGAACGTATCCATGGCGAGGTTCGGCCCTGTGCTAGTTATCGGCTCGCCACTTGTGCTGTACCGCGTACGGCCGAACTCGCTGTCGCATTCCGATGCACAGGTTGCGCTCGGATACATCGCTGCGAATGTGGCCGCGCGATTCGGTGTCGGCACGCTTCATGAAAACGCCGGACCGTTGTATCGACATCTTCTCCTTGGAGTAGCGCGTGCCGCCACGCTGCCGTCCGTGTTCGTTCTCGGCTTTGCAGCGCTCGCCAGGATGCCACTTCACGACTTGGCCCGCTTCTTGGTGACCCAACTGGGCGCAAAGCTCCGCTCTCGCAAAGCTGCGCGTGTCCACGAACACCGTTGACTCGCGGAGCCTCACCGGTTCGCCGCTCCCCTATGAGGCGCCCACCGTTTCGGTGACTCACCGATTCCAGCTTGCCGCTAGACGCTGTAAAGGGTGCGGTGCCGGACCGTAACGACCGACCGCGTATGCGGCGATCGCCCATCCCACAACGATGACCGTACGAACCCTCGCCTTCCAACTCTGCGTCCGGATGCCCGTCAGCACCCGCCTGCGCAGGAATCGGACGCGAGAGCGGTATGTTCCGCCCACCGTTCGATTGAACAGCAGCCCATTACGCGTGTAATAGAACGTGCCCAGCGTCGCTGCCGCTCCGCTGAAGGAGGCGGAAACGGAGTGCGCGATCCGCACATTGCATGCAACACGCAGAGCAACACTGCGCTGGTGCGCTCGCATGCTCCACTCGGAGTCCTCGAAGTTCAGAAAGTAACGCTCATCGAACATTCCGACACGGAGCCAGGTGGAACGCGAGGCGGTGACGCAGCAACCAGCCATCAACTCCGTGATCCGTACTCCGTCGCTGCACAGCGGGAGCTCATCGGCGCCCAAATGGTGGGGGAAGCCGTCTTCGACCGCCCCGCCCGCAAACCACAGCCGATCGGGCTCGTCAAGGTAGTAGATCTCGGGACTGGCTGCACCGTCATCCCCCGCGACTTCACGCATCGCCGCAAACACGCCCGCGGGCACGATGGTGTCGTTGTTGAGCACGGTGATCCACTCGGCGTCGTGGTCCATCGCGACCGCAATACCGGAGTTCATTCCGCCTGCGAACCCGAGATTCCGCCCGTTCTGATGTGTGACGACCCCCGGAAAGCGTTCGTTGACCGCCTCGATCACGCCATCGAACGATCCGTTGTCGATTACGAGCGGCGTCACTTCAGGTGAGCCGGTCACGAGGGACTCGACGCACGCGAGCGTGTCGGTCTTGCCGTTCCACGAGAGCACGACCACGATGTGACGGACGCTGCTGGCGAGCGGATCAGTCGCCGAGAGCACCGGTCGACTTCCGTCGCGCCAATCGTGGCCAGAGCCCTCTGGAAAACGGGTGGAAGTCTCGCAGAAAGCGCCACGTGAGAGGTGCCGGCCACCAGATCACCCAATAGTAATAAGCACGATGGAAGTCGCCAGAATGACCCCAGCTCCGAAGCTTCGCACCTATTCGGCGCGGTGACCGCGCCCAGGAATTGTGCACGATCGCCTGTTCGTGCCCGATGGCAGCGAAGCGGTGCTCCAGAGGCGCGGTCGGTCGCCGAAGTTGCAGCGATCGTTCGTCGCCACGAACGGTGACACGAAGGTATTCTCCCTCTGCCCTTCGCGCATCGACCAGCCTGGCTGACGGACGCACCGCGATCGCTCCCGGGTACTCGTAACGCGGCCCGCCGTCGTCCGCAACGACTTCGAAGACGTACGACGAAGTTCGCCGGTAGAGCACGCGCATCGGCCACTCCACGGATTCCAGGCCGCGCTTCTCGGCCTCGTAGAGCACGTCGAGAAGAGCAGCGCAATCGGGCAAGAATTCGTCGTTGTCCAATTGGACCACCCAGTCGACACCCTCGTCGGCGAGTGCTAGGAGTGCTGCCTGTCGCTGGGATGTGTCGGCGTGCATCGGCCGCTCTGGATCGACCCAATCCCCTGAGACGATCCGGACGATCCCCCGCACGTCCACTCGACGCACAATCCCCTCGACCTCATGCACCGGTATGGTTGTGCCGTTCCAGCCCCGGCCGCTTACCGGCATCGGCACGACCAGCACATCGACGATGTCGTAGTACTGGGCGAGCGTCTTCTCAAGCCAGACAGGGTCGCCAGGCAAGACGTAGGCGCCAATTCGTCTGGGCACCATGCAGCTCCGCTCCTGTCGGGTCGCGGGAGGCGTCACGCTGGCCCCGCGTCTGACCATTCAACTAGATTGACGATGACTCACCTAGCGAATGGACTCGAAATGGGCACGCTGCGCGAGACCGCGAAACGGTACGCACCGGGCCCCATCGTGCACGCCGCGCGCTGGTACAGGGACGTTTGGTCGGACCTACGGCTCCGGCTCCTGACCGATCTCGGGTACTTCCCGTCGCATAGGGTCCGCGGGTTCTTCTATCGGCGAGCGGGCCTCACGATGGATCGCTCGTCTAGCATTCATTGGCGAGCAGAGTTCTACGCGCCGGAACGCATCGCGATCGGTCCTCACTGCACGATCGGGGACTCGAGCTTTCTCGACGGGCGAAGCGGTCTCACAATCGGCGAGTCAGTCAATCTAGGCAGTCACGTCACCATCTACACGCGCCAGCATGATGTCGATTCGCCCGACTTCGCCGAAGTGGGCGGCCCGGTGACGATTGGTGATCACGCTTGGGTGTCCAGCCACGCGATCATCCTTCCAGGCGTGACGGTTGGCCAAGGAGCCGTTGTCGCGGCTGGAGCGGTGGTGACCAAGGACGTCGCCCCTTACACGCTGGTCGGTGGCAATCCGGCGCGATATATCCGGGATCGTTCGCGCGACCTCCACTACAAGCTCGGGTACGCGAAGCGATTCGTGTGAGTCGATCGCGATCAGGGCCCGCAAGCGCCCCATCCTGCAGAAAGGGGAGAAGTGCCGCGGCCCCATCGCATCCTCGTCATCGACCACACCGCGCAGCTCGGCGGCGCCGAGGTCGCCATGGCGAGGCTTCTAGGCGCCATCGATCCGGTGCGCTTCGACGTGCGAGTCCTTCTCCTGGCCGACGGACCGCTCTGCGAACTGCTACGCGGGTCCGGCATCCGCTTTGCCGTCATCCGCGCATCCGAGAGTCTGACAACGGCCGGGCGGGACCAGGCCACGGCGTCACTCGTTGCGACGCTCACGAACGCCTGGCGCACGCTGAGCCTGGTTCCGAGAATTGTGCGTGCGATCCGGGGGGCGCGCGCCGACCTCGTCGTAGCCAACACGTTGAAGGCCGCGGTGCTCACCTCGATCGCCGCCCCATTGTCCGGACGACGATGGGTGTGGCATCTGCACGACCGCCTGGCGCCGGACTATCTGCCGAAGCGACTCGCGCAGGCAATGCGGGCGCTCGCGGGGATAGGGCCACGCTCGATCGTCGCGAACTCGGAATCCACGCGGCGAACACTTCCCACGCTTCCCGGCGAGCGCGTCGTCGTGGCGTATCCCGGTATCGAGGTCGGGCCGAATCACAAGCCACCGGAGCCCGCAGCCGTCGGCGAAAACGGGCACCCGATGTTCGGACTTCTCGGACGCATCGCACCCACGAAGGGACAGGACGAGTTCCTGCGCGCAGCGGCGAGGGTATCCCCCGTCCACGCGCACGCCCACTTCATGGTCATCGGGGACGCGCTCTTCAACGACGCTGCGTTCGCCAGTGGCATCCGCGCGCTACCCGAATCACTCGGCATCGCCGACCGGGTGACCTTCACGGGCTGGGTGGATGATCCCACCACCGAACTGCGAAAGCTGACGGCGCTCGTGCACGCGTCACCCGTCCCCGAACCGTTCGGGCAGGTGCTGGTGGAGGCGATGCTGACGGGCGTCCCGGTGATCGGGACGGATGCCGGCGGCGTGCCGGAGATCCTGGACGCCAGCGACGGTGAGGAGGAGGAGGTTTCGCCTGGAGTGACGCGCACGCGACTCGGCCTCCTCGTGACGCCCGGTGACGTCGATGCGCTGCAGCACGCGATGGTGTGGATGCTCGACCATCCGACAGAGCGCGCGTCGATGGCCGAGAACGCACGTTTGAGTGCCCGTGAACGCTTCGACGTGCGCAAGAGTGCCGGGGTGGTGCAGGCATCCTGGACCCGCGCTTTGGGGCATACCGGGACGGCGTAGATGCCGCCGATGGCCGATATCTTGGTGGGACGACCCGAACGCCAGGGCCGGCGAACCCGAAGACCGGAACCCGAAGACTTGGAGACGACAACGTGAGACTGCGCACCGAGGGGATCACCTGGCAGGAGATCGATGGCGAACTCGTCATCCTCGACCTGCAGTCGTCGATGTACCTCACGACGAACGGCTCCGGTGCATTCCTGGCCAAGCTCCTCATCGAAGAGCGCACCGAACAGGAACTTGCTACCGCGCTCGCCAAGGAGTTCGACATCGCCGATGACGTCGCTGCCGCCGACACCGTCGACTTCCTCGAACAGCTCGCCGACAAGAAGCTGCTCGTCTCCTCATGAGCGACAGTGTGGCTCGAGCGATCGCTTTCTATCTGCCACAGTTCCACCCGATTCCTGAGAACAGCGAATGGTGGGGCCCCGGCTTCACCGAGTGGACGAATGCCGCTAAGGCGCGACCGCTCTACCACGGACACAATCAGCCCCACCTTCCCGCGGATCTCGGTTTCTACGATCTGCGCCTTCCGGAGTCCCGGCACGCCCAGAGCGAGCTCGCCCTCGAGTACGGCGTCGAGGCCTTCTGCTATTGGCACTACTGGTTCGGCAAGGGCTCCCGCATCCTCGAGCGCCCGTTCACCGAGGTGCTGGCATCCGGCGAGCCGTCGATCTCGTTCTGTCTCGGCTGGGCGAACCAGACGTGGACCGGGATCTGGCACGGCGCTGAGAACCGCGTGCTGCGGCAACAGACCTATCCGGGGCCCGAGGACGATCAGGCGCACTTCAATGCGATCCTTCCCGCCTTCACGGATGCCAGGTACCTCCGGGTTGGCGGCCGTCCGATCTTCTACGTGTTCCGTCCGGAAGAGCTTCCGAACGCGGCCGAGTTCGTCGACCGATGGCAGTCGATGGCGCGCGCGGCCGGCCTCGACGGCCTCTACCTCGTCGCCGAGGTGAGCGACCTGCTCGGACGCGGGCCTCGCTATACGACCGTCGCCACCGACGGATTCGACGCTGGCGTCTACGTGCGTCTTCCGGCGCGCCAGGATCGAGCCGACGTGCTCCGGATGCGCGTGCGCCGCAAGCTCGGCGGTCCAGAGGTCTACCCATACTCGACGGATGCCTCGCCCTGGGATCCCGTGCGCGACGACCCGATGCTGCAGCCCAGCGTGTATCCGAACTGGGACAACACGCCCCGCTCCGGCGCTCGCGGCCTCGCGCTCCACGGATCGGAGCCGACCAAGTTCGCCCAGAACCTCAAGCACGCCGTCTCGGCGCTCGATGGGCGGCCTGCCGAAGAGCGCCTGCTCTGGATCAAGTCGTGGAACGAGTGGGCGGAAGGAAATTACCTCGAGCCCGACCTCGAGCACGGGCGCGAGTGGCTCGCCACGTTGCAGCGCGGGCTCTCACCGGCATGAGCACTGTGAACGAGCGCCCGATGCGCATCGCGGTCATCTCGTACTATCTCCCGAGCGGCAGCAAGATCGGCGTCGGGTATCAGGTACACGAACTCGCCACGGAACTGACACGGCGGGGACACCACGTCGACGTCTTCAGCGAATGCCCACCGGTGGAGGGCGCGATATACGGGCACCGCCGCATCGCGCTGTCGGGACCTATGCGCACCTTCCGTTTCGCGCTCGAGCTGCGCAAGGTGGACTTCTCCTCGTACGACGTGCTGCACGCGCATGGCGACGACTACTGGCTGTGGAAGCGGCGCGTGCCCCGCCACATCCGCACGATCCACGGCTCCTGTTTCGAAGAGGCCCTGCACATCAAGGGATTCGGCGAGAGGCTCCGCATGGTCGCGTTGGGCTTCAGCGAGGTGCTCGCGAGCCTCGTGGCGGATCGCACGGTCGTCGTCTCACCACGCACCCGGCGGTGGACGCCGTGGGTCCGGCGGGTCATCCCGAACGGTGTCGACGATAGGCGGTTCCGGCCCGATCCATCCCGGCGAGCGAAGAAGCCGACCATCCTTTTCGTCGGCACGTGGGGCAACCGCAAGCGAGGCGGAGATCTGGCAGAGGCCTTCCAACAGTATGTCCTTCCCGCGGTTCCGGATGCTCGTCTCGAGATGGTCTGTCGAGACGCTCCCGCCGATCCCGGGGAAGGCATCCACGTTCTCGGGGGGCTCAGCGATGCCGAGCTCGTCGAGGCATACCAGCGTGCGTGGCTGTTCTGCCTGCCCTCGGATTATGAAGGTTTCGGCATCCCGTATGCGGAAGCCATGGCATCGGGGGTTCCCGTCGTCGCGACCCCTAACATTGGAGCACGCTACGTAACGGACGACGGTCGTGCTGGTGTGCTGGCGCCGCTCGACCGGCTCGGCCAGGTGCTGCGAGAGTTGCTCGCTGACGATGAACGATCGGCTGAGTTGAGTCGTTCCGGCTTGCGCAGGGCTAAGACATTCTCGCTGGAGCGCATCGTGGACCAGTATGAGAGCCTTTACCGCGCGCACTGACCCGCATTCTCTTTCGGAGAGCGTCGTCACCCGAGAAGGGGAGGCGAAGATGAGCAGGTCTCGGCTTAGACTGACGGCACGCTGACCGCCATTATTGAGGGTTCCACCCCCACGCACGCTCCGGCCGGCGTGGTCTTCGAAGGGACGCACGGATCGTGACCTCGAACCAGGTTCTGAACAAGCTCGACGCGGTGAATCGCCCGACGTGGTCGAGGCACGTCCATGAATTCGTCGCGGCGGATTCCTGGACGGATAGAGGCGAGCGCGACATCCTCAACCGCCTCGCACCCCGGCTGCGGGGACGGCGCCTCCTCGACGTCGGTGTGGGCGCCGGACGAACGGCATGGCTGCTCTCGCTGATCAGCGATGACTACGTGGGGATCGACTACACCACAGAGATGGTCGAAGCCGCCCGGCGGAATCATCCGGGCCTGGACATGCGGGAAGGGGACGCCCGGGACCTCCACGACTTCGAAAGCGAGTCGTTCGACTTCGTCATGTTCAGCTTCAACGGCATCGATGCGCTGGACCACGCCGACCGTCAGTTGGCGTTATCGGAGTTCTACCGAGTACTCGTGCCCGGCGGAATCCTCATGTACTCCACCTTGGACAAGACGGGCCGCGATTTTCGGACGGTTCCGGGGCACCATTCCGGCGTACGCGACGGCCGCAGCGTGCTCCGCAAAGTCGTCTCGTACGCCGGTCATCTTCCATCGAACCTGTCTCGTTACCGCCGAGAGCTCACCAACTGGAAGAGACTCAAGGAGCAGTCTGAGGATCATGGCGACTGGGCGCTTCACCCACTGGGCGCGCACGAGTTCGGCCTGCTCGTGCACTACATCACTCCGGATGCCGCACGTAGAGAGATGGAAGAGCACGGGTTCGAGGTCGAGTCGCTGATCGATGATGCAGGGATGCCGGTCGACCGCACAACGCCGGAATCCGAACGCGGATTCTTCCACGTGGTGGCGACCAAGCGCTGACCGCCCTAGGAAGCGCTGACCAGCGCTACCTAGGGCCGTCCGCTGCGATCGCGTCTAACCTGCGGACGACAGCCTGAACCACCTCATCCTGTCCCGCGCTGACCCGGAGCGAATGGTCGGCGTCGGGCACGTGGACCATACGGAATCGCCCCGATCGTCGGAGCACCCGACCCCAGGTACCGGTCCAGAACCGGTTCATCGTGACCTGCGACACGTCGTCGTCGCCCACGAGAAGCGTGGCCTCTCCCCCGGCTCGGATGCTGTTGCGGACGTGCCAGAGACCGGCTCTGCGAGGATCCACGGCACTGGATGCGCGCCACAGGCCCGTCGCCGCCCGGCGATGTTTTACCTGCAGATCAGTGAGCCATCGCGGCATGCGCCGGAACGTCGCCCATGCCGCCGGCAGTCTGGTGTCGGCATCCACAGTGAAGACCACGTTCGTGACGATGGCCTCTCGCACCGCACCGGCTCCCAGTGCCTCCAGTGCGCTTGATCCGGACGAGCAGAGGCCGACCGCTATGACATCTGGGCGCGCCTTCTCGGACAGCCCACGCGCGACATCGGGGATGTCGCCCAACCAGTCCTCGTTGTAGATCTCGTCGTCGTCGTGCCCGGGTCGCGTCGCACTATCCCCCACGCCACTGTGATCGAGTCGGATCGAGACGAACCCGGTACCGGCAGCTTGGCGCCCGATCCGAACCCAGCTGCGGCCCTCCCCGAGATGCCGTTCCGCGGCGACACCGATCGTCAAGACACGTGGCAGGATCCCATCACCGGATGCCGCCGTTGTGCTCATCCCGAAGAGGTCGCGTCGCGATCCGTACCATCCGGCCTCTTCGGAGATCCGGATGCCTCCCTCCGTCCACGTCGCGCAGGTACGCTGCCTCGGCTGGAGCGCGACTTCCGTTCGGGGTAGCGCGGAGTCCAGGTCGTCGACCACTGCTTGCAAGGTGGTCGACGGTACAGCTGCGACAAGCGTCGGAACATCGAGCAGGAGGTCCTGGTCTACGGCATCCATCCACGCCGCCTGCTCCGTCGGGAGCGCTTCGCGTAAGACCGGCGACACCTTGCGGTCCGGGCGCGTCAGCACGATGGTGCGCCGAGCTAGTGTCGCAACCTCGGGCGGGTCTGTCATCGCGAGCCCGCGAACCTCGGCAGCGGCATCTGGAGTGAAGCGATACGATGGCGTCTCCACCCAGCCTTCAGGCGCGCGCTGGCGCCCTTCCAGCCACGGTGCGTGCACGAGCTGCCATTCGCGCAGGAACGTTCTGCCTGCTGCGCATGGATCCCACAGCACCAGCTCGTCTAGGTCGAGGTCGCCGTCAGCCGCCGCACGGTAGGCAAGGGTCGCTCCCAGCCGCATGCCGACGATACTGACGCTCTCCGCGTTCCACGCCCGCACGGCCGCCACCGCATGCCGCACGGAGGCGAGCCAGGCCTCTCGACGGCCCGGGTCCTCGAAGGAGCCCGCACTGTCACCGGTGCCGTCGTAGTCGAAGCGCAGCGCGAGAAAGCCGACGGATGCCAGCCGTTGCGACAGCCGACGGAAGGTGCGGTAGGCCATGTTGCCTTCCTCGGCCAACGGCTGGCAGAGCACGACAGCGCCACGGATGCGCAGCGATTCCGGATACACGAACCAGCCGAACAAGGGGCGGTCGTCCGGCCCGAACCAGCTCGCGGACTCCACGATGCCGTCGTGGCGCAACCCCTCGGTCGCGGTCATCCCCGCACTTCCCGAAACGCGAGCTGATTGCCGTTCAAGGCTCGCACGGTGCCGACGAGCCGCGCTCCGCGCTCGATCGGGCGCAGCCGCACGAGAGCCGTGCTTCCCGGTGCGAGCTCGAACGCCGTATCGTCTGCGATCCATCCCGGGACCGCGACAGTGACGAACTGCGCGAATCGCCTACTCGACACCTCGAGCTCGGCACTAGATTCATCGGCCCGGCGTACCTCGACAGCGAGCCCCAGATCGCGCTCGAGCGGACGACCGAGACCGCCGGGCAGCTGGCACGTCCTGCCGATCACGTGCCCCGCCTCGTCGAGGAGTGTCGCGGAGATCACGTCGTGGGCAATGGGACCGAACCGATGGGCCCACGAAAGGTCGCGGAAGCCGTCGAAGAGCGCGTCCACCCCCACCTCCGCGGAGGACCGCGGAGGAATCGACAACGATCGCTCCGCACTGTCGACCATCAGCTCACCGTCCACGAACAGCTCGACCCGCAGCGTGGCATCCATCGCCGTAGGAGTGTCGTTGTGCACGTGCGCTACCAGGCCGTTGAGGCCCTCGTCGGAGAGCGAGACGGCGACCGGGGCGAGCGCCCTCCGCATCGCGTGCCACGCCTCTTTCGGAAGGCCGGTGGAGTCGATCAGGCCCATGCCCGCGCCCGGCAGACTGTCGCGCAGGTAGAACACCAGCCCGCCGCTCGACGGCGACTCCGTACGACGCCACTCGGCGAACGTTCTCCCGACAAGGTGGGCGACGGCGGCACGCCCCAGATCCAGGTAACGGTCGGGGTCGGCGTAACGCACGGTGAGCGGCTCGACGCCGAACAGTTCGCGCACATAGTGGTCACGGACATCCTCGAAGTCCCACGATGCCCCCGCGTCACGGAAGACGGCGCGCTTCCATTCGGGTGCGTGGCCGGCTGCCGCAGCGTTGCCGAAGTATCGCTCGACCGTCTGCCGCCCAGGTGGGATGGCGAACGCAAGACATTCCGCCGCGAACCGGGGGCGAGCCAGTCGGGCGTCCTCAGGTGCACGGAGATAGGCGCCGACTCCGTAGTAGTGCGAGACACCGGAATCCGGACGCGTCGGCACGTCTCCTCCCCAGGGCGACGTCGGCAGGAAGGGGACCTTGCCGAGGCACTCCTTCACCACAACCGGCAAGCGCTCTGTCAGCAACGGCAGACCGGCATCCAGTGCGACACCCGCGTACGCGGCCTGCTGTGCGATCTCGCTTCCACCGCTTACCAGTGCGATCGACGGGTGCCCGGAGAGCCTGTCGAGGTTCTGTCGCACCTCTCGCAGGAAGAGGCACTCCCATTCGAGGTCGTCCGGCGGGTCCGCGAAGGCCAGCATGCAGTCCTGCCACACCATGACGCCCAGCTCATCGCAGAGCTCGTAGAACGCATCGCACTCGTACACGGTGTCGCCGGACACCCGGAGCATCCGCTGGTTGCCGTCGACGACCTGCTGAATCGCAGCTCGGAGGGATTCGCGGTCCTCCCGCAATCCGATCGGGTCGAGAGGCATCCAGCACGACCCGCCGACGAAGATGGGCACACCGTTTACCACGAAACGGAATCCGCCATCCGACTCGTCGACCACAATCGTGCGGAACCCGACGCGGCCCACGGAAAGTTGTCGTGCGCCGAGGCTCAGCTCGACCTCGTAGAGCCGCTGCTCGCCAAGGCTATGCGGCCACCACAATCGCACGTCGTCCAGGGACACGGATGCCCGCACCGACCAGGTAGCGCTCTCGGCGTCGAACTCGGCCGCAACGGGCGCGTCGGAACCGGCAACCCGCAACCGCGCTGCAGCCAGGTCCGCCTCCTCGATGTCGCCGCGGAGCTCGAGCTGAGCGTCGAGCACTCCGGAACCATCCCCGGTCGGCACCGCAACGAGCCGGCGCCTTGTGATGCGCACCTCGGCGACAGGCACCAGACGCACGGGCCGCCACGGGCCGACGATGGGCGGAACAGGCACCGCACCCTTCAGCCGGCCCAACAGCGACGCCCGTGTCCAGCGCAGGTTCCCATCGGCCAGCCGTGCGACCCGCCAGCGAGGTCTCGGACGCCGACCGGAAAGCTCGGCCGACAGACTGCGGAACCGGATGGCGAGACGGTTCTGCTCCGCGAGTCCTTCCAACCGAACGCGATCGGTGACGAACATGTCTGCTGTCGATGCGACGAGGCCCCCGTTCAGCCACACCTCGGCGGACACCGCCAGACCCTCGAGCACGAGCTCTGCGCGTTCGCCCGCGCGGGCCGGGAATCCGGTCTGGTACCACCAGTCGAGCCCATCGATGTCGGCTTCGTCCCAGCGTCTTCCTGCCTGGAGCAGCGCCGACGCCACTGTTCCGGGCACCGGCGCTTGCGCCCACTGCAAGTCCATCGCCTGTTCGGGCGACGAGATCTCGCCGGGCCGGCAGGACGCGAACTTCCAGACGGCATCGCGAAGCAGATCAGGTTCGCGCGCACCCGCTCCGGCCGGCTCAGAGGCCATGGTGCGCGGTCAGCGTGTCGCGAACTCGGGCCCAGGCATTCGCCATGGCATCGAAGGTCGGAGCGATGTCCACGTCGCGTCCACGCGCGAGCCGCGCGAGAGCGAACTCAAGGGACTTGCAGTCATGCGCAATGTCGTTGAGGGCCTCGATCGCGGCATCCATGTTCATCGCTGCCGAGTGCTCCTGCAGCCAGGCGAGATGCGCGGCGCCGACCTCGGCGCTGGCACCGCACTGCCGGAACGTGCCGAAAGCCCACTGATGGAAACCGTCGATCCCGGCGCTTCGAAGCCATGGCAGGTCGGCGTCGAGACGCGCCTTGAATCGTGGCATCGGGTTCTCCGAAGGCATGACCGCGATCTGTTCCTGGAGCATGCGTCTGGAGAGGGCAGCGAGCTCGCCTTCCGCCGGTCGAACGAGCCGGTCCAGGCGAACGGTCTCGACGTACGGTGGTAGCGCATCGACTTGCGCTGTGTCGCCCAGCCGGAGCACGCCGTCGAAGTCCTCGCCCTCCAGCTCGAAGTAGGAGGGTCCGTGGAAGTATCCGAGCCACCGGCGATCCGGGTCGATCGCGTTCGGGACGATCGTGGTCTTCGTGTGCTCGATGCGATACGAGACGCCTGCGGTGTCGGGCAGATACCATGAGTCCACCTCGACCGTAATCAGTCGCCCGGAGGCGAGGTGCTCGATGACGTGGTCGACGACGGGGCGCCACGGGTTCATTTCGAACACGCGAATGCCGTACAGCCGCCGCAGGTCGTCGGGAAGGAACTTGAAGAACGTCCACTGGTCGCCCTCGAAGTCCGTGGCGAGTGCGAACGACGCGGCGGCCAACGGTTCCAGGCCGAGCGCGTGCAGCACCTCGATCCAGATGTCGACATAGCAGTTCGTCTCGCCCCAGGTGCGCTCCGAGCGGTGCAACAGGTGCGGCTCGTAGGTCGCGGCGTCGAGGTCGAGTACCTGCGTCAGGGCCACAGCGAATTCCTCACGTGCGCCGGCCAACCGTCGAGCGCGGTTCCATACCGTTTGAAGAGCGCGAGAGCGATGCGTTCGAGGCCGAATCCGATGCAAGCGGAATGAGCGTGCGCCGCATCCGGTGTGCGGAGGTCGAACGAGTCTCCGAAGTGCGACTCGTGACAGTTCGCCGACGTGATCGCCGTGCGCACCTCGACAGAGCTGACCGGGCAGGTGATCTCGAACTTCAGTGCGGTGGCGCGTTGGTTTGCCGCGAGCATCCGTCCGGCACGGCCGAAGAACGGGTCGTTCGCCTCTTCGATCTGCACGTCGAGACCGAGGCCGGAGAGCAGCTCGAAGCCGCGTTCCAGCCACGTGTCCCGATGCTCCAGCGCACCCGCCGGGTCACCGATGAACACGAACTCGTGCTGGCGGAAGCTCTGCATTCGCACCGGATCGATGCTCGGCTCGTGGCGGAAGCAGTAGCCCTGTACCTCGTATCGCCATCCCTCTGCGGGAACGTTCGAGGGGAGCGTTCCATACAACGGATGGCAGGCCGCCGAGCACAGCGCCACCTCAGCCGGGGTGAGCGCCTCGGTCCAGTCGCCTCCAGAGTCGGCTATGCGCAACAGGGCCGCGTGCTCGGCGTCGCCCCCACGGAAGATCTCGATCGCACCGATCAGGTCGGGAAACGATCTCAGATAGTCGGTCTTCTCGAACGCTTCGACCGCCATGATCGGTGGGAAGTAGTACTTCGGACCGCCTCCGCCGCCGGATGCTCGTGAGGCGAGGCTCTCGATGCCGCGCACAACGTGCTCGAAGTCGCCGGATCGCTGATAGAGCCCGTCGACACCGCCGCTGACCAGTACCCCGGCGTCGAGCAGTTCCGAACGGAAGGCTGCCCGTTCGGCCTGCACCGCCTCGCTGAGCTCGGCCATCAGCGCTCCCTCTGTACGAGGAGCAGTTGCGCGTTGTTCGCGTTGATGCGGTCGTTGTTGACCATGAGCTGCGCCCCATACGCGTCACGCAGCAGCCGACCGAGGGTGAAGGGCGAAGCGTTCGCGTAGCCGGCCATTCCGCAGATGAGCAGCGCCTTCTGAATCACCTCGATCAGCAAGCCAGATGCGGCTACCTTGAGGGAGTTCATCGAAGTGGCGTAGCCGATGGATGCGCCCAGATCGGGATCCCGGTCAGCCGCGCGGAAGCGACCACGCGCTCCGTGTACGAGGTCGTGCAGCTGCTGCATCGTGAGCGCAAGCTCGGCCAGACGCATGGCGCTGGGCGGCACCACCCCGGGAGTCTTGCGCGCGGCGCCCTGGACGAACCGCCGCGCACGGGCATCCGCTTCAGAGGCCATGCCGAGCCACAGTGACGACCACAGGATGTGAGAAACGGGAAGCATCGTCTGGCTGGACATGTCGCCGTAGGGAGTCGCGAAGACCCGATCGAAGCTTCCGCGGGCCTCTAATACGAAGCCCGAGCTGCACGTGCCACGGAATCCGAGGGCGTCCCAGTCGGTGGTGCGCTCGAGCGTATAGCCGTCCTTCTCGCAGACGACGAGTACTTGATCGCTCGCGGCGCTCTCCGGGGTACGTCGAGCTGTGGCCAGGATGGCGTCTGCGTACTCGCCGTATGAGATGACAGGCGCCTGCTTGCGCAGCCGGTATCCGTCGCCGTCCGCCTCCACCGCGCAGGTGCTGCTACGCACGTCTCCTCCGATACCCACTTCCGTTGTCGCGGAAGCGAGTAAGAGTCCTTCGTTCGCGACGCGCCGCCGATAGTTCGCGAACGCCGAGGAGTCGCCGTGACGAACGAGACAGGCGACCTGGATCGAGTGCATGGCCAGGATCATTCCCGACGACGCGCACCAACGGCCGAGTTCGGTCACCGCATCGGCGACGTCGTCTACGCTGGCGCCGAGCCCGCCCTCGTCCTCGGAGATCAGCGCGCGCAGCAGCCCCGCGTCTCGGAACGCGTCGATCGATTCACGCGGGAAACGGCCCGTGGCATCCACGTCGGCGGCGTTCGGTCCGGCCACCTGTTCGCCGATGGTGCGCGCGACATCCTTCAGGTCGAGCGTGGCTTCAATCGACATGCCGGCCTCAGACAGACGCTGGGTCGACGAGGCCGCTGAGTGCCTCGGCGATATCGGCGATGGACTGGAACGTGTCCTTCCTCAGAAGCGCATCGGGAAACTCCACATCGAACGCGTCTTCCAGTCCGAGCATCACGTTGACGCTGGCGTGAGAAGTCAGGCCCAGCGAGTAGAGATCCGCGTTGCGGTCGACATCGGCGATGTCGACCGGCAGCTTTGCGTAATCAGCGAGGACCTTACGAATGGTTTCTTCCATGGCGTGCACTTTCCACGGCTGGCGCCGTTCTCAGACTTTCCTCATGGTATCCGCTGTCAGCAGCGGCGAAGAGGGCTCTCCCACCCCTCCTTAAGGGGCAGCATGTGCCCGCGATCACGCGGCGATCACCACGGCTATCGCAAGATCGGATGCGTGTGTCAACGAGACTTCGAACTCGGTGAGTCCGGCTTCCGCGGCGAGTTCGCCGGCGAGCCCGGACAGCCGAAGCCCCACGGGCCCGGACTGTTCGCTGACCACTTCGATCTCTTGCCAACCCGGTACTCGGTCCGTGACGCGGAGTGCTTTGAGGGTCGCTTCCTTGGCTGCGAACCGGGCGGCAAGACTCGCCGCGGCCACGCGCCCCTCGCGCCCGCCGCAGGCGGCGATCTCCTGCTCCGTGAAGAGGCGGTTCAGGTACCGGTCGCCGTGACTCGACATCGCGTCGGCGACCTCGCCGATCGGCTGGGCATCGACTCCGACTCGCATCAGCTCTGATCCTCGAGCGAGACTTCCCATTCCGTGCGGATGCGTGCGGCCGGGTGTTTGGTCTGTACGAGCATGCGTGTCACGGACTCGACGAACGATGCCGGCCCGCACACGAAGCACTCCGGTTCAGCTGAAGGCGGAAGCCCGAAGAGCTCGAGGTCGAGGGCGCTGAGACGCCCACCGCCACGCCCGCGCAGCCCGGATTCCGTCCCATCGCCCGTGATGATGGTGGCGACCTCGGCGTCCCCCTGGCCGCCGATCACGTCGAGCCGTGACCCGTAAAGGCGTCGCTCGAGGGATCTGACGGAGTGGATGATCTGCAGCGGACCCCTTTGCCGCTGCAGAAGCCACGTCTCGGCGATGGCCATCAGCGGAACGATCCCGGTGCCTCCGCCGATCAGCAGGAGCGGTCTGAAGTCGGTGTCTCCCGGGGTCCAGGCCATGCGCTCCCCCTTCGGACCGTCCACGTGGAGTCCGGTACCGATCGGGATATCGGCGACCGCTTGGGCCGGAACAGCCAGGGCGATCCGGGTCGAGGACTCCCGCGAGGGAGGGTTCGCAATCGAGTAGCTGTGCGGGCGCTCCCAGCGGCTCGCGCCGGGAAGACGCACGTCGACGTACTGGCCGGCACGATGACCGGGCCACGACGGTACATCGATGGTCACCTCTGCGATGCCGTCGGCGAGGTCCGCAACGTGCGCGACCGCAGCGGAACGCCACGGTTCGTCATCGAGTACGGCGACGCTCGCCACCGCTTCATTCAGCATGAGCGCACTCCCCCAGCCGTCTTCGGGTCACGGCTGCAGCCCTTTCACTCTAGGCGAGCACGGCAGACAACGGGTTCCCCCTGTTTGGGGCATCGGGCTAGCGGTCCCCCGTATCGTCTGCTTCCGTCGGATGCGCCAACCACCTCGCTCACGCCGCTCGCGCCACCGCCGACAAGTACTCGCGCCGCGCGTCCATGTCCGGTATGTCCTCATCGAGCGGGTTCGGCATTGTGCCCTGCCGGCGTACCCGAGCCTCGATCTGACGTACCTCCACCCACTGCGCAAGCACTGTGAAGGCGGTAAGGGCGGCACTGTCCCTGGCGCTCGAGTACTCCGTGCCGGAAAGTGAACTGTCGCCAGGGAGTCCCGGGAATGGATGCCTGCTCTCGCGATAAGCCGCGATCCGGCCCGCCAACGACCGCTGCATCGTGTGGCGAAGCGACTCGCTGACGGGGAATCGTTCGCCGAAGGTGCGCTCGACGCGCCCCAGTACGACAGCCGCCATCGTCGTCATGTTCGCTTGCGCGGCACGGATGTCGAATGCCTCCCAGTCGACACCGGAAGCGCGTGCCGCGTAGTGGATGTCTGCGATCCACATCAGGCGATTCGCGCCGGCCTGCGCTGCGTGGTACGCGGTATGCAAGACGGTGTCGGTCGGATCCAGGGTCGGAACCTCCAGGCCGTTGCCCATGCTCACCGATCTCCGGCGAGAGAGCATGCCAGGAAGGTCTGTGGGGAACGCACGGCGCGACCGCAACGCGACGGCGATATCCCAGTGCAGATCGAGTGGGAACCCGGAAGGCCCGCGCATCGCCAGCTCGGCGCGTCCAAGCCGATGGATCTCAGGCCAGTTGCGATCCACGAGCACGAACTGAAGGCGCTCCAGTGTCTCGAGTGCGATGGCGAAGTCCGCGGGATGCACGAAGACATCCAGATCGGTGTACTCCCGCATGTCGGGGTGAGGCCAGACCACATCGGCCAGTACCGGCCCCTTGGCCACGGCCCAACGCACGCCTCTCGCCTCGAAAGCAGGAACGATGGCGCCCAGATCATGCAGAGCTTGTAGATGGCGGAAGATCTGCTGTTGACGCGTGGCCTTGAGCCGCTCCGACCATTCCGGTGGAACCCCTTGCCTCTCCGCAATCCGCCGCCAGATAGCTGGATTGATCCGGTGAAGGGAGCCGGCACGAATGAGTTCGCCTAGGTTCGCTTTCGCCACGTCGACCGGCAGTGGACCATCACAAGCTGCCGCACTTTCTATGAGGAGGCGTGACAGCGGCCGGAGGTCTGGGCTCATTCCCCGGTCTCCGAGATGTCGAGGTATTCGAAGAGCGATTCGGTCACAGACTCGGGAAACGGCGGCCCCCAGGGTATGTGCCCGACCACGACGGGGACCCGACGGGCAAGCGCCGAGGCGTCCGCCAGCATGGTCGCGAGAACGCGATCATCGCGCCATCCCATCAGACGTGGGAACGAGAGGAGGGCGAGGGCTGCATCACGTGGCTTCAGGCGCTCGAAGCGCATCGGCGAGCCGTCACGAGTCGGGTTCGGGATGACGATGGCCGCAAGCGGAACGCTGGGCGCGGCGGTCTGTCGAGGTGCAATCACCTGACGTTCGTCAGCGCTTGTCCGGATTCGCGCATCGCTGATCTGCGAGGCGAGCTGGTCGATACCAGGTCGCAATCGAAGCTCGCGTGAACCACGTCGGATGGCCGGCGCCGAAACGATGTCGTCTACCACGAGTACGTCATCAGTGACGACGGAAGCGCCCTCCACGCAGAACAGTGTCGCCAACGTGGTCTTACCTTGACCCGAGTGCCCCACGAAACCGACACCCCGGCCGCTGACGTCCACTGCGCTCCCATGGAATACGGTCGTGCCGCGTAGATAGAGCATGAGTGCTAGAAGCGCTCCAGTCGTCATCACGCCGTCCATCCCGGACGGCGCATCGACGTGCATCGCGAGCAAAACCGTACGCAGGTCGGGCTGAATCGTGTAATCACACACCGTAGGCACGCGGAAGTGATACGTACCGTCAGAACCTCTGACAAGCGTGTACCAGTGGTCCTCGCCTCGTGCGAAATCGAGCAGCGGATCCGTCTTAGGCAGCGGAGACCAGTTCGTAAACGGCTCCTTGGAGGTGACCACGACGTCAGGAGGTGCCGGGGTGACCGCTCCCGCATCGTGAAGGTCGAAGTCGGCGTCGATGCCGAGGCCATAAAGGTTGGTCGTCACGTCGCTGTCTCCATCGGGCTTCGCAGAACCGGATACTTGTCTGATCCGTCGGGATCGAGCCCGACTCCATCGACTTCCACCCAGGCGTGAGCGGCGACTTTGCCGCTGGACTTCGTCACGCCGACCCGAAGGACAGGGTCGCGGTCCCGAAGGAAGTATCCCCCGACGATTGCCCTACGGAGACAGGTTCCGTTGAAGGGTCGCTGTCGGAGCACCCGCCACGCCACATCGAGCTTCTCGAGTTCGCGGTCACTCAACGCGACGTCGGTGACGAGCGCAACAGGCGCAGCGGCTCCATCCAGGCCAACACGCAGGTGCCCAATCTTCGCCGCACGGTCAACACCACCGCGTCTCAATGCCGCTTCGACACGGGCGGCCACTGCCATCGCCGTAACGAGATCAACCCAACGTCGCGGCGGATAGGCGAGGACGGTCCGAATGCGATGTCTAAGTGCCATCGGGTACAAACGGTAGTCGGTTATGTGCGAGCCACGCCGCGTGGAGTTGGAACGCGGTGCCCGCCCACTCTCCACGCAACCAGGACGCCTGCAAGACATCCGGTCGGACGTACTCGTGATCGACGCCCTGGCCGTCCCAGGTCCTGGCGAACTCGTCCTCACGAACGCCCCAGCGAGTGTTATTGAACGACGCCTTCGTCGTCCTGGCCAGGACGCGGTCGGGCAGGATGTCCGCGAACAGGCGCCGCATCATGGCAGTGCGATCTCCCAGACCAAGAGCGCCGCCCTCGCGTGCGAGGGCACCGATGAACTTGGGGTGAAAGAACGGGTTGACGGACCGGAGGCCGAACTCGCCGGCGACCGCTACGAAGTTCCGCTCGCCGACGTACATCGTGGGGAGCCGCATGTGTTGACGGATGCCTCGTCCGGCGTGGAGCGGCTCCCGTTCCCACTGTCGGAATGCATCGAAGACAAGCGACCGTCCTCGGTCAGTGAGCCAAGGAAGGCCGCTCCCTCCCGTGATTCGCCGGCCCGGGAAAGCAGTCGGTCCGAGCAGTCGCATCGCTCGGCGAGGGTGGCCAGTGCGAACGGCCTCGACGAACGGCCTCGCGCGACGCGCGGCTATCACCATGTCGCCACCTTCGCCCGACAAGAGGGTCCCTGGTGTGAGCCGCTCATAAATGGCACCGTGAAGTTGAAGCGCTTCCGGCCAAATCAGGCCGTGGCGCCTCAGGGAGTCCTGGGTGGCCGGCGCCAGAAGGGTCTGATCGCCCTCGAATTCCAGGATGATCCGATCATGAACGGACAAGTGGTCGAGAACGATGTCCTGCCATTCCGACTCGTCCGAATTCCGGTCACCTCTGTGCTGAACGGTCACGGGCACGGGGTCGTCTGCCCCCGCTGCACGAGCGGCATGAACGGCGAGTGCCAATATGGCGGAGGAGTCTCTTCCGCCGGAGAACAGGACGTAGACGCGCTCAGCCCGAATAGCCTGTCCGACTATGTCCTCGAGGACTGAGCGTGGGTCTTGATAGTTGAGTTGGATTGGGTTCGTACTGAGGGGGTGCGCCACGGGCAGCCCGACGCTCAGCTCTTCGCCGACCAGCCGGTCGAAGCGCCCGCAGATGCCGTCGAGGACGGGCTCGTGTTGAGTCATGGATCTCTTAGACATGAATGTGGGTGGGCAACCAGCAGGATGCCCACCCACATGGTCGGATTGCTCAGCGCGAGCCAGCCGGCGATGTCGGCCAGAACCACGAGTTGTCCGCGTTGTCCCAGTCGGTCGTGCTTCCGAGCGTCAGGTCATTGAACCGACCCGCCTCGATGATCTTCGGTGCTTCGTATGTCATGGTGTCTCTCCCCTAGAGAAGATTCGGGTACACCCACAGAGAAGTCCTCAGCGGATGAGGAAACCTTAGCTTTTTGCACTGCCGACCAAAAGGGTAAAGGGCAAGATGCTCTTGCCCCAGATAGGGGCACGCGGTCTCCGAGTACGCTCAGGGCGTGAGCGAAACGAGGTCGAAAGGAGGCGAGCGCAAAAGTCTCGGCCGACTCTGGCGATTGATCGCCTTCAGCCTCACCCTGGTGTGGTCGGCCGCGCGAGGACCCTTCCTCTGGTTGGTAATTCTCCAACTAGCCGGTGCGGGCTTGTTGGCAGTGCAGGTGCTCTCGGTGCAGTGGGTGCTGTCGGGGATACTTGCGCTGCACACGCCGGCTTCGTCTCTTACCGAACTCGTGGCCGCCGTAGTCGTGCTCGCCCTCTCGACTGCTGCGAGCGCCGTCGTGGGTTCCATCCAGAGCTTTTTGAGTCGTTATGTCGGCGAGTCGGTCACCCGAGCGATGTGGGAGCGGCTGCTCGACGTCTCGACGACTGTGGGATTGAGACGGTTCGAATCCCCCGAATTCTTCGACCGCTTGGATCGCGTACGCAACAACGCTCTGAACCGGCCTTTCCAAGTCACGAACGGGCTCATCGCCGTGATCGGCTCTGTTGCATCTGGACTCGGCCTCGCTATCACGCTGGCCACCTTCAATCCTCTCTTGCTTCCGTTGCTCATCTTGAGTGGACTTCCGGTACTGCTGACCAGTCGCCGCGAGAGCCGGCTGGAGTTTCGGTTCAATGTCGAACAGACACAAGCGCTCCGCCAGCGCATGTACACCTCGATACTCCTCACCGGCCGCGATGAAGCGAAGGAGGTACGGGCATTCGGTTTGGCGCGCTTCCTCAGGGCGCGATTCAACGACCTCTACGCGCGATATCTCGGCGATCTCAGCGCGCATCTCCGGCGGCGTGGGGGCTACAACGTCGTCGGACAGCTCGTCTCCGCGATCGTCCTCGGCGTCACGCTCCTGATGCTGGTATGGCTGATCTCCATCGGCGGCCTGACCGTTGCTTCCGCCGGTGCGGCACTGGTCGCAGTCCGAATGCTCGCATCGCAAGTGCAGTCGCTCACGGTCGGCGTGCAGACGATTTTCGAGTCCGGGCTGTTCATCGACGATTTGGAGGAGTTCATCTCGCTGACTCCTCGCGACTCCGAGGTAGAGGCGCTCGCAAGCCCGCTCGATTTTCAGCAGATCGACGCGGAAGGGATCGTCTTTTCATATCCCGGACGCGACGAGCCGGCTCTCAACGACGTGAGCATCCGGATTCGCAAAGGAGAGGTCGTCGCACTCGTCGGCGAGAACGGGTCGGGCAAGACGACGCTCGCAAAGATCATCGCCGGGCTCTATCCGGTGGACCGAGGGTCGATTCGCTGGGACGGCACAAGCGCCACATCGCTCGCGCCCGGAACAGTGCGCGCAAGCACGGCCATGATCTTCCAAGACTTCGTCCGCTTCGCAATGGACGGCCGAACAAACATAGCTCTCGGACGCGCCGACGACGAACCGGACGACAAACGGGTGCGGGCCGCAGCGATGGCGTCAGGCGCCGACGGATTCCTCTCTGAACTTCCGAACGGCTACGAGACGCCGCTGACGCGATGGTTTGACGGCGGTAGCGATCTGTCCGGAGGGCAGTGGCAACGGGTAGCCATCGCACGCGCGTTCTATCGCGACGCGCCCCTTGTCGTGCTGGATGAACCGACGTCGGCACTCGATCCACGCGCCGAGTACGACCTGTTCTCGTCGTTGCGCAGCGTGATCAACGGCAAGTCGGCGCTAGTGATCTCTCACCGGTTCTCGACGGTGCGCAACGCGGATCGCATATACGTCATGGACGCCGGTCGCGTGGTCGAAAGCGGCACTCATGACGAGCTGATGCGCCTGGATGGTGTCTATGCAGAACTCTTCACTTTGCAGGCCGCTGCGTACCTTCCGGAGGAGGACCCGCAAAAGGAATAGCCGATCGACGAGATGCACGCACCAACCACGGATGCGTGCGGCACGTGCGGGCACGGTTCCGTGGCGTACGGGTTGAGAAGCCGGCGTCAGCGGCCGCTCCTCGGTGCTAACCCTCGCCGTGCAACCCCTCAGTACGCGCCGACGGGCTTCACCAGCACCTTCGCCGTACGCCACAGAATGATGAGGTCACCGGTCAGCGACCAGTTCTCCACGTAGTACAGGTCGAGCCGCACGCTCTCGTCCCAGCTCAGATCGCTACGGCCGTTGACCTGCCACATGCCGGTCAGTCCTGGCTTGATGAAGAGCCGGCGCTGCACGTGGTTCTCGTACGCAGCGACCTCCTTCGGCAGCGGTGGCCGCGGTCCGACGAGGCTCATGTCGCCGGTGAAGACGTTCCACAGCTGAGGCAACTCGTCGAGCGAGTACTTGCGGATGATGCGGCCGACGCGCGTCACTCGCGGGTCGTCCTTCAGCTTGAAGAGCAGTCCGGCACCGTCGTTCTTCGAAGCCAACTGTGCGGCATCCGCCTCCGAAGAGGCGACCATGCTTCGGAACTTGTACATCGTGAAGCGCTCGCCATTACGGCCGACTCGCTGCTGGCTGAAGAACGCGCCGCCAGGGCTGTCCAGACGCACGAGGACGGCGAGCACCGCGAAGAGCGGCGCGAGCACGAACAAGGCAAGCCCTGAGAGCACCACGTCGAGTGCTCGCTTGAGAACGTGCTTCGCCCCATCGAACTGCGGTATCTCCACGTGGATGAGCGGCAGCCCCTCGACTGGCCGGAAGTGGATGCGCGGTCCCGCCACATCCGTCAGCCCCGCCGCCAGTACGAGGTCGGTCGCCGCTCCTTCCAGCTGCCAGCTCAGGTCGCGCACGAACCCGCGATCGTCGCTCGGCTGCCCTGCCAGGATCACGGTGTCGACCTGCAGGTTCGCTGCGGCCATCGCCAGGTTCGCGAGGTCGGCAACGACCGGAACGCCGGGATTGGGATGCTCGGACTCGCGGCCCGTACCGTCGATCGCAGCCCCGACGATGTGGTAAGTCGCGCCCGCGTTGCGGTCGATCTGATCGACTACGTAGGCGACGTCCGCCGCCGAACCGCCGACGAGCGCACGGGAGAGGTAGCGGCCGTTGGCCCGTTGTCTCGTCAGCCACTGGCGCCAGAGCCACCTGCTGACCGTCAGTGCTGCCAGCCCGAAGGGGAGCGTAAGCACGAAGAAGCCACGAGCCACCTCCACCTTGCCGACCAAGAAGATGATGGCCAGCGACCCGAAAGTGAAGGCGCTCGCGCTCGCGACCCTGCGATATTCGGCGAACCCTACACCGATGATCCGCGGGTCGCGGGTATGGAATGCCGCGAGCAGCGCCAGCCAGGTGGCGACCACCGTGAAGGCAATGACCCAGTACAACTCATCGAGGCCGCCGAGGTCGGTGCTGCTGACACCGAAGCGTGCGAGAAACGCTCCCGCCACGGACGCCGTGACAATCAGGCCGTCGCTCGCGATCAGCCGAGTGCGGTAGCTGCGGCTCCACCGCTGTTCGGCGGAGAGGTGGCCGGCGCGAGTACCTGCGCCGAGGCGCGGGAACGCGGGCCGTCCTACAGTTATCGACCGGCGGTCATCCAGCCCGGTCATGCTGCACACTCGCAGCGCTCTGATGCTGTGCACGCACGGCAGGCGAAAGCCTGGTGGTGCGGCGCATAGGGGCGGCACGCGGTTCGGGTCTCGCGTGTCGCCCCGGTCCATGCGGCCACTGGGGCACCTCGGGTTCGGGTAAGCGGGCTTTGAAGCCTGCGAGGTTCGCCGCTTGTTCTCCTCGGTTTCGGGTCCGAGAAGGCGAGTGAACCTCGACTAGGAAGAGTGTATCGGTTCCTGAGGATTCCTCATGTCCCTAATTGTGGGCATCCTCATTAGGGGTAGACGAGGGCTCAGAGGGCGCGTTCTTCCGTCCGGTCGTGCCAAGAGCGACGACGGAGAGACTGGAACGACTCGAGCCTCAGCTCGATCGATGCGAGCGGCGCCGAGAGACGACGAGTGCGCCTCCGCCGACGACGACTGCCGCACCGGCCAGGCCGATGAGCGGCCAGGAGACGGTGCTGCCGGTATCGGCGAGGCCGCTGCTGGGCACATTCACCGAGTTGCTGCAGCCCCCATTTTCGCAGGGGTCAGTGGGTACGTAACTGTCGGCTGCCGCAGCGAGGGGCGCGGATAAAGTGACTGCTGCCACTATTCCGAGCCCGCCGAGGCACGCCAAAAGACGGCGTTTCATTGGGGAGCCTACCTTCGGGTTGGTGAGGCATTTTCGGGTTAAGAAGAGCGTATCGAGAGCGGATGCTTGAAGCAGTCCCCCGATCGGGTGTAAAGGGATCAAGATTGCCGCAAGACCTCAAGATCAGCGCAGTATGCCGGGCGAAGCAGGCACCGTGGCCCTCACTGGAGCACATCGGAGCACTCGAAGGATGCCTGCTTCACCTCGGTCGCCCACACGCCCGGTGTCACCTGTGCGCCGGAACTGGTCGACGGATCCGCCGACCCGGTGACAGGTGCGCCGACGTACTGGAAATCATAGGTGGCGCTCTGCCCCGGCTTCAGCCTGACCAGCAGTTGGGCAACACTGCGGCCCTCGTCCGTCACACGCCGGATGTCGACATTCTTGCCCGCGCTGGTCGCGCCGACGGTGACGAAACCCGTGGGCGCATAGATGGCGAGCGTCGTGTCGGTCTGCCCTGCCGGCACCCCCGAAAGCCCACCGCCCGTGACGTACCACGGCAACGACTGCGCGGCATCGGCCGGTGCGTCGCTGGTCAGCGTGACCCGCACAAGGTAGCTCACTCGACCATCGTTACGGCACTTCGCGCCCCCGAGACCGACCGTCGTGTGGAGGTAGTAGTCCATCTTGGCGCCGGTCGCATCGTTCAGATAGACACCGAATCGCGGCGCATCCTGCGAGCCGGCGGGCAGGCCTCCCGCGAGCGGCGTGCCGGCGATGATCGCTTGCTCGTGCTTGTCGCCACTCCACAGCAGCAGTCGGTGCTCGTCGGATGCCTGTGTCAGCGCATGCAACATTGCCGTGGTGTCGAACTGACCGCTCGCTACTTTGCCGAAGACGGCCGCGGCGGCAGCGGCGAAGAACGCGTTCTGCGCCAAGGGGTCGTTGAAGCGGGCGTACGACTCACTCAGCAGCACCTGTACCGCGTTGTCGCTCGTGAGCTGCTCTCCATCCGGCAGCGGAATCGGCCCTGTCCCCTTGAGCAGATAGCTGAGCGCCACCGGGTCCATCGAGACCACGCCGTCGATCTTCGTACCGAACCGCTTCTGCCACATGGCGCGCACGAGCTCCCCGGATGTCGCGAAGTTCGGCGTCATCGTGACGTCCTGGATGAATTCCCCTGGCAGGTTGCCGTACAGCTTGGTCGTGCCGGCGGGCAACGCCATCACGGGGCTGTCGAGTTGCGGGAAGTCGGATGCGGATGCCTGGCTCACCAGCGAGATCGCGCCGTCGTCCGCGCGCAGCAGCGCCAGCGCACCGACGATGCCACCGGTGGAGCGTGCTTCCGCATTGTTCTGCACCACGAGCACGTATTCGCGTGGACCATCCTCACCGAGCATGCCGGGTAGCAGTTGCGCGGCCCGGCTGGCGGCATCCGTAACCGCTCCGGCCTTCTCGAGCGCACCCCGCAGCTTCTGAACCGCATCGCGCACCGGACCGACCGTGCCGGAGGCGTCGATCGAGCGGACCGTGGCGAGGTCCGACTGCAGAGCCGCGTTCGCCCGCGTGATCGTCGGCGCCGCCTCCGCCACCGGCTTCAGCGGAACCTTGCCGTTCACCGGGCTGAAGCTCGAGAGATTCATGGTGCCGGCCAGCCCGGCCAGCGGAACAAGAGCTCGATCGGTCACATCGGACGCCGAAGCCGCCACCAGCCGTACGGCGGAGAGGTTCGGCCCGATGCCGGGGATGATCTCGGCCGCCCGCCAGATCGGGTCTCCCGTATCGTCCCGAGCCGTACGCAAGCGATCGGACAGTACCCGGGCGCTTGCTGCTGCACCCTTCGCGTCGCCCGAGGAGATCTGCGACTCAACCTTGTCGACGAGCGGGAGGGATGCCTGCAACGCATCCTTCGCCTGCAGCCCGCGTACCGCGATCCACACGCCGCACGCGATGAGGAACACGACCACGCCGACGATCGACCAGACGACGACGCGCCCGCGCCTGCGGCGCGCTGGCACAACGGTGGAGTCGGGCATGCCGGTCATTCAAGCAGACCGCTCTTGAGGGCTGCTCATGCGAGAAGCAAGTGGCACGAGAAAGGGGGGTGCTCGGGCGTTCCTTGTTGTGAGGCGTCCAGCAGGTGGGCCCTTAGCTGATGCGGCACACCGCGTACTGCGCCGCGATGCGCACGACATCGCGCTTGCAGGTCGACCTGATCAGCCCGTCGAGCGCGGTTTGTCCCGGATCGTTGAACTCTGGCGTCCACAGCACGGTGGGCAGACGCGCGGCATCCGGGCCGCTCATATTCGTGAACGGCACGCCGCTGAGCAGAATCGCACCGAGCTGACTTCCCCACGGTGTCGCGAACTTCTTGTCATCGAGCGCCGCCAGCTGACGGGCGACATCGCGTTGCTGCGACAGTGTCTCGCCGTAGTCGGGAACCTGCGCCGCGACCGCGTGCCGCTGCACGCTGACCCCGGTAGACACCACGATCACCGCACATGCGATGGCCGCGACGACCGCGATAAACGATCCCAGAGGGCGTCGCATCTTCGGTGAGATCCACCCGGGCGAGGAGCTCGGCATGGCGTGAGAGTCCGCGTCGGGCCCGCTACCAGCCACGTAACTGCGGGTCCACAGCAGCCGCACGCAGAGCACCACGCCCGCGGCAAGCATCGGGATGCTCACCACCAGTCCGGCCGCCGGATACCGGATCCACGTGGGTGTTCCCCGCGACAACGTCCACCAGCCGACCCAGGTGGCCAGATTGATTCCGGCTGCGATGAGAAGGAGCACCACATCTCGGGCGGATGTCGTCGCACCGGCTTCCTGCACCGATTCATCCGCTGAGGTACCCCTGCGAGCAGCGGCGCGGACTGTGATTACCGCCAGGGCGCCGGCAACGATGGCCGTCACGATCACCGCGATCACGGCCCAGCTCTGAACGAACCAGCTGTCCGCTAGCACGGTCAGCTTCTGATCCGGGGGGACTGATGCCGTCTGGCCACCGGTCTTGAGGAACCAGAGGAACTGGTGCGCATTGGTCACGAACGCGGCTGGGCCGAGCGAAATCAGCACGACAAGCCAGTACAGCGCCGTGGGTACAGCGGCCCAGACCGTGAACCAGACACAGCGTCTCAGGCGAACCCGCCACGGCTCCCCAGCGACCGATAGCCACAAGAAGGCAAGCAGCGCCGGTGCGGCAAGCAGAGAGATGAACTTCGTCTGGATCGCCAGTCCCAGCAACAGCCCGGCCAGCCACGGGCGCCGGCGTGCGCAGACCATCGCCCATGCGATGAGCGCGGCCGCGGGGAACTCGCCGAGAATGTCGACCGGACCTTGCACTGGTGAGGGCAACTGGTTGGTGTTGAGCGCGAGCGGAAGGACGACGGCGATCAATGCTCCCCAGCGGCCCGCGATCCGGTGGCCGAGCAGCCAGAGTGCGACCAGAAGTCCTGCGTAAAACAGCAGCGAGACGAAGCGCCCCCCGGCAACGGGATCGATGCCCGTCGAGAGCACTGCCACTACCGGCAGCAGCACGACCGGCCCCGTCGAGATGCGTATGTCGAAGGGCGAAAGTGTTCCGGTGCCGAGCAGGCCGGCGCTCGAGTATCCATGCCCGGCGAGTAGGTTAAGGGGAACCGTGAGGTTGAACGCCTCGTCCTCCCAGAGGCGGGTCGTGAAGAACTCGGGCGCCACCACGACGACCTGCGAGAGGATCACGACCGCGAAGACCAGCCAGAAGAGCACACCCGTTGCCCTTCGCATGAATCTGGCTCGCGCGGCGGCAACATCCATCCGGCTCGGGACGGCACGTGTCTCCGCGCTCACGTCGGCTCTTCCGCGATCGTAGGCGATACCGTGCGGCGCAGCACGTCGTATTGCCAGACTTCGCGGGCAGCTCGCGCGCTGAACTGGATGAGACGCTTGGGTGGCAGCTTGGGCTTCGCGGGAGCGGCGCCCCACATGGTGCCCGTGGTTGAGGCGCCGCGCCTCGGGATGCTGCGTACAGCCACAAACGCACGCGGCACGTGGTGGCGCTGCTCGGCGATGGAGAAGTGCACGTGAGGCACAAGTGCATCGGGCGGGCAGACATCCAGAAGCCGGCGAAGCGTCGGGGTGCGGTACAGCCGAAGCGGTGTATTCACATCGGGCACACGGCCGTGCGCGAGCAACGCGACTCCCGCACCAACAGCGCTGGTGAGGGCGCGCCGGAACCACGGCTCTTCCCTGCCGCTACGCACACCATGCACGACCTGAACCCCCTCGAGTGCTTCCAGCACACGGGGAAAGTCCTCCCCCCTGAACTGTCCGTCACCGTCTACGTGTAGCACGGCATCCGGCGACGTTTCGAGCGCTGCACGGTACGCGGCGAGGGCGGTGGGTCCATGCCCCTTGTTCTTCGGCGAGCGCACGACATCCAGCTCCGGCATGTCGAGACCGAGCACCTCGAGAACCTGGGCCGTGTCATCCGTCGAGCGGTCGTCGACGACGACGACGCGCAGCGAGTCGGTGTACGGATGAGCGGCCGCGACGACTTCGCGAATGAATCCGGGCAGTCCGTCGGCTTCGTTGTATGCGGGCATCACCACGGTGAGGGCATGCAGGTGCATCGTTGCTCTTTCGGGTGGATGCCGCGGGGCTCTTGGCGGCGACTGTCACGATGTAGCGTAATGCAGTCATGATCACGTCAGAACGCGTCCGTCGAGCAGCCGGCATCAGTGCCCGGTTTCTGATCATCGGCGCGTTGAGCACGGTGATCGAGATCGGCCTGTTCAACCTCTTCTTTCTGGTGTTCGGTTGGAGTCCGGTGTGGGCGAAGGTGGCCTCGTCGCTGATTGCTTTGATCAATGCCTACTTCGGCAACCGCGAGTGGGCGTTCCGCAATCGCGGCAGGCACGGCCGGATGCGCGAGGCTGTGCTCTTTCTGCTGGGCAACGGCCTCTGCACGGTGCTAGGTGCTGTGATCGTGTGGGCCGGTGAAGCGATGCTCAGTCGCGGCGGCCTCGTCGTGAACGCGGTCAACATCGTGAGCATCGGCATCGTCGTGGTCGTGCGTTTCGCGTTGTATCACTGGGTGGTGTTCCCGGGGCGCAAACCGGTTGCGTCTACTTCTTCCCTATAGCGCATCCCGGCGTGCTCACCGTAGCCGGAGTCGGCCACACCATTGGAGTCGTCTGCTCCTCGAGTGGGCCGTACTCACCCTTTGCTCCCTTGAAGGTGTAGGTGAATGTCGCGCTCTGCTGCGGCGACAGGCCCAGGAAGACCCGCAAGACCGGTCGTCCACCGATCTCGCCCAGTGCCCGTACCTGTGCTGCCGCGCCGTCCACCCTCCACGACGAAAGCGTCGAGCCCACAGGCCCGTACACAACGACATCCGTACCGATGTCGCCGGGCTTGTAATAGGGTCCGGTCACGTATCGAGGCAGTGATGGGATCTGAGCCGTCGTGACCGTGTTCGAAAGGGTCACGATCTGGGTGAACGTCGGCGTCTTGGTCGTGCACTGGTTGGAGGTGCCAGCCACCTTCGCCTTGACGAAGTAGTCCATCTTCGCCCCTGTGACGTCATTGAAATAGGTGCCGATGACGGTCTGCTTGGAATTGGATGCCGGTAGCACTCCCCCGATCCGCGACGCGGTGAAGATCTTCTCCTCAGTTGGGTCGGCGCTCCACAGAAGCAGTCGACCCTCTTTAGTTGCATGTTGGAGTGCTGCGAACATCGCGGCCGGGCTCCCCTTGCCGGATGTCAGCGCCGAGAAGACGGAATTCGCGGCCTCGGCGAAGAACACGTTCTGGTCGACAGGATCGGGATAGATCGAATACACCTGGTTCAGCAGTAGCGGGACAGCGTTCTGGGCTGTCAGCGTCTGCCCCGTTTGAAGCGTCACCGGGCCGGTGGCGGCGAGCAGGTAACTGAGAGCGACCGGATCGAAGGAAACCACGCCGTCGATATGCGTGCCATCGAGCTCTTGCAGGTACGCGAGAGCAAGTTGTGTCGTCAACGTGAAGTCCGGAGTCGACGTGATGTTGGGTGTATACGTTCCGATGATCTTCGAATAGATGTTTTCGACATCGGCGGGCAGTGGAATCACAGGGTTCGCCCGCGCCTGCTGGAACTGGTTGCTGTTGTACTGAGCCGTGATGCCGATCCTGCCGTCCGAGACGGTCAGCAGCGCCAACGCGGCCGGGTTGCCGCCCTCGGCACGCACCTCGGAATTGCCCTGAAACAGCATCAGGTAATGACGTGGCCCGTCTGCGCCCAGCGCTCCAGGAAGAATCCGTACGATCGGATCGAGAGCGTCGACGACCGCGCTCGCCTTTTTGAGTTGCGTATCGATACTGGTAACGGCCGAGTCCACTTGTCCGATCAGTCCGCTGCGGTTGATACCAGAAACGCTGCTGCGTGCTGCGTCAACCGCAACCTTCGCCTCTCCAACCGTTCCTACGAGGGAGCGGATGGCCTGCGGGTCGATGCGACCGTCCACCGGTTTGAAGGCGTCCAGATTGATCGCGGCGGCCGGGCTGAGTCCATGCTGAGCGAGACCGTCTGCGGCGCTGGCCAAGGTGCGAACGGCAGAAAGGTTCTTGCCGAGCCACGGAACCCACTCGACTCCGCGCCACAGCGGTCCGTTCGTTTCATTCAGCGCGGCTGTCGTCTTTTGACTTACGTCGAGCGCCGTTCTTACTGCCGCGGCATTGTCGCCCGCAAGGATCTGCACTTCCACCTTCGCGGCAAGCGGAACCGCAGCCTCGAGGTCGTTCTTCGCGGCGACGGCATGGGCTCCCACGCGTAACGCGATCAGCCCGAAACAGATCAAGACGAGTGCACATCCAACCGGAAGCCACAACCGCACGCTTCGTAAGAGCGGTCTGCGCTTCTTTCTGTGGATCGAACGGCGGGTCGAACGCTCGTCGTCGGACATGCGGTCATTCAATCAGAGCGGGGACAGCGAAACCTGACCGTTCTCGTCACAAAGGCGCCGGTAGACTCCACAGTGCATTCGCTCTTCGAGCGCACGGAGCTTCTGGGACTTCGGGCGACAGAGAAGTGGGTTCGGTCTCGATGGCTTGGTGATCGCATGGTCCCCCGCCGTGGGCAGTCCGAGGGGGGACGTTGGCATGATTGGAAGGCCGCCAGTGCCGGTGCTCGAACGGGTTCTCATGTCGTCCCCGGATGTGGGCGAGGTAGAGGAGCAGTACCTGCTGCAAGCGTTCCGCTCAGGCTGGATTGCCCCATTGGGTCCGGACGTCGACGCATTCGAGCAGGAGGTGGCGAAGCGGGTTGGCGTGCAGCATGCCGCCGCGCTCGTCTCAGGAACAGCCGCACTGCATCTGGGCCTTTTGACACTAGGTGTACTGCCTGGAGACGTGGTGGTTACATCGACCCTCACCTTCGCCGCCACAGCAAACGCGATCGTCTACACAGGCGCACGGCCATACTTCGTGGACTCCGAGTTCGAGTCGGGAAACATGGACCCGGCTCTCCTGGAGCGCGCGCTTACCGAGTTGCGGGCGTCGGGCGCCCGAGTGGGGGCCGTCGTACCGGTCGACCTTCTCGGCAAGGCCGCCGACTACACGCGGTTGCTGCCGATCGCTGAGCGCTTCGGTGTGCCAGTGCTCGCGGATGCCGCAGAGGCGCTCGGAGCGAGCCACCGCGGCCGGCCCGCTGGATCGTTCGGTGCAGCGTCCGCGTTGTCGTTCAACGGCAATAAGATCATGACCACTTCTGGCGGAGGGATGCTCCTCACTGACGACGGAGACCTGGCGGCCCGTGTCCGCTACCTTTCGACGCAGGCGAGACAGCCCGCCGTGCACTACGAGCACACGGAGATCGGATACAACTACCGTCTCAGCAACCTGCTAGCCGCGCTCGGCCGCGCACAGCTGACTCGGTTAGACGAGATGATGACCCGACGCCGACGTGTCCGTGACGCCTACCGTGCCTTGATCGAGGCCGTACCCGGCGTCGCCGTCTTCGGCGGCGCCCAGGACGACGAAGACAATTGCTGGCTGACCTCGATCATCGTCGACCCTAAGACCGCAGGCTGGACGGCATCCGACCTCCGCGTCGCCCTTGTCGAGGCGAACATCGAAAGCCGTCCTCTCTGGAAACCAATGCACCTCCAGGCAGTCTTCGCCAATGCGCCAGCGGTCCTGAACGGTACTGCCGAACGCCTCTTCGCGACCGGCCTTACGCTCCCAAGTGGTTCGGCACTCCGCGAGGAGGATGTGGAGCGAGTGCTGTCTGTCCTCGACGAGTTCTTCGGCGGACATGCCTGAACGTGCCACCGTCGCGGCCGAATGGGAGCTACGGACTGATGAAGATCCTCATGATTACTCAATGGTTCGATCCTGAGCCGACCTTCAAAGGGCTGCTGTTCGCCAAAGAGTTGATCCGACTCGGTCACGACGTGCAGGTTGTCACCGGATATCCGAACTACCCAGGTGGCAAGATCTACGACGGCTATCGCATCTCCGGATATCGCAAGGAAAGCGTGGACGGTGTGCCCGTTCTCCGGGTGCCCCTGTACCCGAGCCACGACGGCTCGGCGGTCAAGCGGATCGGCAACTATGTTTCATACGCCATCGCAGCCGCTTTCGGCGTTCTCGCCGCTCGTCGACCCGACGTCGCGTACGTGTACCACCCGCCGGCGACAGTCAGCATTCCGGCGATGGTATTGAAGGTCTTCAAGGGCGTTCCGTATGTCTACGACGTGCAGGATCTCTGGCCGGACACCCTTGCCGCAACCGGAATGCTCACGCACCCTCGTGCCCTAGCAGTCGTCGGGCGCGTGATGAAACGCGTGTACACGAGCGCCGCACGCGTTGTCGTTCTCTCTGATGGCTTCAAGAACGCTCTGGTCGCGCGCGGCGTGCCACGCCGCAAGCTTGCCGTCATCCCGAACTGGGCAGACGAGGCACAGATTGATGTTGGCTCCGATACCTCGTACGCGTCATCTCCTGACGACGAAGCCTTCCCCGACGGCCGATTCGTGATCACCTTCGCCGGCAACCTCGGCAAGGCACAAGGGTTAGGCACGCTTCTCGACGCCGCGGAGCTACTACGCGACCGGGCGGACATCGGCTTCGTGCTCGTGGGAGACGGCCTGGAACGGAACGCCCTCAAGGCCGAGGCGCAGCAACGGGAACTGTCGAACGTGACATTCCTTCCGCGCCGCCCCATCTCAGAGATCGGCCCGCTCCTGACTCGCTCGGATGCTCTGCTCGTTCACCTCAAGGATGACCCGCTATTCGGCATCACGATCCCCTCCAAGACTCAGGCCTACCTGATGGCCGGGCGGCCGATCCTCATGGGTGTACGCGGCGACGCGGCACGGATGGTGGAAGAGGCCGGCGCTGGACGAACTTTCGACCCGGAGAACGCGCAGCAACTGGCCGAAGTCGTGCGGGAGATCGCTGCCCTTGACCCTGTTGCGCGCGACGAGCTTGGCCGAGCCGGCCAACGCTATTACAGCGAGCACCTCTCCCTGCGTGTCGGTGCCACCCGATTCGCCCGCGTACTCGAGGTAGCTAGCCTCTCGAAACCGCATGTGCTCGCAGCCAAGCGCGCCTGCGATGTCGTCGCCTCGAGCGTGGGGTTGGTTGTATTCTCCCTCCCCATTGCGGCGCTCTCCCTCGCAGTCCGGCGCAAGCTCGGGAGTCCCGTGATGTTCCGCCAGGTCAGGCCGGGACGCTACGGCGAGCCGTTCGAGCTTGTGAAGTTCCGCACCATGACCGACGCAACTGACGAGTCCGGAGCGCCGCTGCCCGACGGCGAACGTCTCACCGCATTCGGGCGACTCTTGCGGTCGACGAGCGCTGACGAACTACCGAGCCTCTGGAACGTACTACGGGGGGACATGTCACTAGTCGGCCCCCGCCCGCTCCTGGTTCGTTACACCGAGCACTTCACTGAAGAGGAGATGCTCAGGCTGGAGGTACGCCCGGGGGTCACTGGCCTAGCACAGATCAACGGACGCAATACCGCCTCGTGGGATTCACGGCTCGCCGACGACGTAGCCTATGTCCGCTCCCTTTCACTGCGGCTCGACTTACGGATCGTCGCTCAAACAATCGCACGCGTCTTCAAACGTTCGGGTGTGGTGGAAGACCCAGAATCCGTCATGCGGAACCTTGATGACGAACGCCTGGCGGCCCGAGAACGGCCGGTTTCTCGATGATCCGCCGCCTCCGAAGTGAGGACATCCCGGTAGTCACAGCGATGATACGTGAGTCCTTCTCCCCGTCCCTGTGGCCATATATGACGGCGACCCAACACGGAATAGGTGCGTTTCTCGAAGTAGCTATCCGCTACCCTCGCTCGGTCGAACCACGACATCTCGTTGTTGCAGTCGGGGAGGGCACGGACGTGCCAGCCGGGTTCGCTGATTTCAAGGCTGGCCCCGACGGGTCTGCCGTGCTGTCGTACATCTGTGTCGCCCCGTCCGCCCGCGGCCAAGGGCTCGCGACCGCCATGTTCCAGGACTTTCTTGGCGCCTACCCCAATCTTCGTACGATCGCATTGGACACATTTCGAGAAAACGAGAGGGCACGTTCCCTCTATGAACACTGGGGGTTCTCGGCTGTGACAACGGCCTCGTGGGTCACCCGTCCGCTCCCGCCCGCGGCGGAGCCGCCTCGCGTGAGTGGTTTGCCGGTTTCACTCGCCGCGCACAACAGTTATGGGTTTTGCGAGTTACAACTTGATCCGCCCGGCATCGCACCCAAGCTCGGCGTGCTCGGCGAGACGGTTCTGCGCTGCTTTTCACGTGACACCTTCGAAGACGACGCTCTCCTCGGGAGTGCTCGCGGACTTCTCGGTAGTCTCACCACAGCCTTCGCCGTCGTGCCCGAGTCCGTCGAAGAGAAGCTGGATGTCCCCCACGATGTCCTTCTTCTCTCCGACAGGATGAGTCTCAACGTCGGCCGGGCTGAACCCATCCGTGAGGAGCGATCAAATGATCGTGCAGAAAACCGCGCTTGAAGTAAGCACGGCTCGCCGGCCAACGCTGTTCTACGAATCTGCGCGAGCGGGCATGCGCGACTTCCTGACCAACACGCTGAAATCGCCGGATGAAGGCGTGCTACTCCCTGGCTACATCGGCCAATCTCCTCGCGAAGGCAGCGGAGTACTCGATCCCGTGCGCGAGGTCGGTGTACGAAGAGGGTTCTACGATCTTCGGAGCGACCTGACCGTGAACCTCGACGACCTGCAACGCGCGCTCGCCGAGCAGATCTACCGCGTGGTGGTGGTAATTCACTACTTCGGCCGTAGCGAGCCACGGATAGCGGAGGTGCGCGCTCTAGCCGACAAGTATGGAGCGTTGCTGGTCGAAGATCTCGCCCACGGGTTCTTTACTGCTCACGTCAGCGGAGGCGCCGGGAAACATGGTCACGTCACCCTGTACTCGCTGCACAAGATGTTCCCGTTCGCCGATGGCGGGATGGTGCAATATCTATGCCCGGAGCTGATGACCCGGCAGGCGTCCAGTCGCCCGGAACTGGCTCAACGCCTCCTCGACTACGACTGGGGTGGGATTGCGCACACGCGGCGACGCGTCTTCCTGGAGCTGACCGATCGTCTCGCATCGCTGCCCGAGCGGGGACGCGACTTCGAGCTGCTCTGGCCGAGCCTGGCATACAACGACGTCCCTCAAACACTTCCAGTCGTGGTTCTCGGGGACGGGCGCGACAACATCTACTTCGGCATGAATGCCGACGGTTACGGTGTGGTGAGTCTCTACCACACACTCATCGAGGAGTGTCAGGGCCGTTTCCCGGAACTGACAACGCTCTCGCGTCACATACTCAACTTCCCGGTCCACCAGGATGTCCAGACCGGCGACCTCGGGGGCATGATCGAGTCCTTCCGACGTCACCTCGCCAGTGAGCCAAGGGCGGCCTCATGATCGACACAGAGTTCAGAGTGCTCGACTCGTCCCAACCAAACGAGCGGCAGGATTGGCTCGATCATTGGAACAGCTGGGCCGCACGGGAGGTTCAAGCGCATCCCGCGTACGTCTCACTGTTCGCGGAAGAGCACAGTCGGGCTTTGGCCGCGGTCGTACACTCTGACGCGGGTTCAGTGCTCTTTCCCTTCGTCCTTCGGCGCGTGCCCTCGACAGCTGCCGGCCAAACTGACCTCACCGACATCATCACTCCGTACGGGTACGGCGGCGCCTACGCCTGGGACGTGGTAGACCGGAACGCGCTCGCGCATGATTTCTGGCGCGCTTTCGCGGGCTGGTCCGTCGACAATCGAGTCGTAACAGAGTTCGTACGGCTGAGCCTGTTCGACGACGCGCTGTTGCCCTATCCAACTGAGCCGACGGTGAAGCAGGACAACATCGTCGTCGACCTCGGGCGCACGCCGGAGGACCTCTGGATGAGTTTCGAGCACAAGGTGCGCAAAAACGTCAACAAGGCGCGCCGCTCCGGTATCGAGGTCCGAGTCGACACAACAGGTGCGTTGTTCGACGACTTTGCCAGCATTTACACCGCGACGATGGACCGGCGAGGCGCCGCGAGCAGCTACTACTTCGGGCCGGACTTCTTCGCGACAATCCATGGTGAGCTTCCAGGACAATTCGTCTACTTCCACGCACTCCAGGACAACATCGTCGTCTCAACAGAGTTGGTGCTGCTGTCGGCAAAAAGCGTCTACTCATTCCTTGGCGGAACACTCGGCGAGGCTTTCGCGTCGCGGCCGAACGACGCCTTGAAAGTCGAGATAATGCGTTGGGCAGCCGAGTCCGGGCGGCGCTGGTTTGTGCTCGGCGGAGGATACGCTCCCGACGATGGGATCTTTCGGTACAAGCGCTCGTTCGCGCCGGACGGCGTCCGCCCCTTCAAGGTCGGGACACGAATCATTAACGACGAGGAATACCGGCGGCTGAGCCACGCGCACGCCGCTTCAAGTGCTGCGTCGGACCGGGACGGCTTCTTCCCCGCGTACCGGGCTTGAACCTTCCGCTGAACAACAGCAAGAGAACCCCAAGTCAAGGAGAGACCGGTGAGCGAAACGGAGTACGCGAACAAGCGCGTTCTCATCACAGGCGGAACAGGGTCATTCGGTCACACTGTTGCCGAGAAGCTCCTTTCCCGCGACGTGGCAGAGGTCCGTATCCTCAGCCGCGATGAGGCCAAGCAGGATCTTATGCGCCACGAACTGCAGGACTCTCGTGCTCGGTTCTACGTCGGCGACGTTCGTGATTTCGACAGCGTGGCACGCGCCGTCAAAGACGTGGACTACGTGTTCCATGCGGCCGCCCTCAAGCAGGTGCCTTCGTGCGAGTTCTTCCCGATGGAGGCCGTGAAGACCAACGTGGTCGGCAGTGAGAACGTCGTACGAGCCTCTGAGGCGGCCGGCGTCCAATCGCTCGTCTGCTTGAGTACGGATAAGGCCGTCTACCCCGTCAACGCGATGGGCATGAGCAAGGCGATGATGGAGAAGGTGGCCCAGTCGCACGGGCTCAATAACCCACACGCCGAGACCACCGTATGCTGCGTGCGCTACGGCAACGTGATGTACTCGCGGGGGTCTGTCATCCCGCTCTTTATCCGCCAGCTGAAGTCCGGTGGAAAGCTGACGGTGACCAATCTGGATATGACACGGTTCATGATGTCGCTGGCCCAATCGGTTGACCTCGTCGAGTTCGCGTTTCGCCATGCCGAGCAAGGCGACCTCTTCATCCGCAAGGCACCCGCGTGCACCATCGGCGATTTGGCGAGAGCCGTAGCGAACCTCTTCCACGTTTCCCCTCAGATCGAGGTGATCGGCACTCGGCACGCCGAGAAGGTCTCTGAGGTACTGGCCAGCCGCGAGGAATTGGCGCGCGCTACCGACCACGGCGACTATTTCAAAATCTCCGCGGACAAGCGAAACCTGAACTACAACGTGTATGTCGAAGAAGGCGACACAACGCAGACCGAATATTCCGATTACGACTCGCACACAACAACACGTCTGTCCGTCTCCGAGGTCGAGGAGATGCTCCTCGACCTCCCGGAGGTCAGGACCGAGTTGCTTGCGGCCGGGATCGAGCCGGCGCGGACGGCCGTCCCGTGACGATCGCCGTAAGCGGAGCAGGCGGGTTTCTCGGCTGGCATACCCGGTGTGCCGCGCACGCTCTGGGGCTGCCGGCCAGCACGCTCAGGGTGGGAGCCCGGTTCGACATCGCGGCTGCGGCTGACACGGTCTCGGGCGCTTCCCGTCTCGTGCACATCGCCGGCGTCAACCGTGGGTCGGAAGAGGACGTGCTCGACGGCAACCTGCTCTTCGCCCGGCAGATCGCCGAGGCAGTGGAGCGAGCAGCATGCCCACCCTCGGTGGTGGTCTTCGCCGACTCGATCCAGGCCGGTAACGGCACGGTCTATGGTGAGGCGAAGGCGAAGGCGGCCGACATCCTTCATTCTGCCGCCGAGCGCGCCGGTGCCATGTTCATCGATGAACGACTGCCCAACTTGTTCGGCGAACACGGCCTGCCGTACTACAACTCCGTAGTCGCGACGTTCGCCCACCAGATCGCGGTCGGCGAGACGCCCCGCCTCGACGTGGATCAGGAGCTCGCGCTCTTGCACGCTCAGAATGCTGCGGACCTACTTCTGGGTGCGCTCACGCAGGAGGCTGCCGCGAAGTTGCAGGTTCGGGAGACCGTCTCTGGCATCCTGTCCCGACTAACGGCGATCGCAGAGACCTATGCGCGCGGCGGCCAGATCCCGGACTTGTCATCGCACTTTGACCGAGACCTGTTCAACACGTACCGCGCCGCAGCCTTCGCGTCGACGACGCCCATTCCGCTCGACCGGCACGCGGACGCGCGCGGATCGTTCTTCGAGGTCGTTCGCGCCCAGGGTGGCCCTGGCCAGACCTCGTTCTCGACAACATCCCCGACGATAACGCGAGGGCAGCACTACCACCGTCGCAAAGTCGAGCGCTTTACTGTGCTTGCCGGCGAGGCGGTCATTGCGTTGCGACGGCTTTTCACTACCGAGGTGCACACGTTCAGCGTGACGAGCGAGTCGCCCGTCAGTATCGACATGCCGACGTTGTGGGCGCACAACATCACCAACGTAGGCGATTCACCGCTGTGTACATCCTTCTGGTCCAATGAGCTATTCGATCCCCAACGCCCAGACACAATCCCGGAGCACGTATGACCACGCCTCTAATCAAAGTGCTTACGGTCGTCGGCACCCGCCCGGAGATAATCCGACTCGCAGCCACGATCAAACTGCTCGACGAGACGACCGATCACATACTGGTACACACGGGCCAGAACTATGACTACGAGCTCAACGAGGTGTTCTTCGAAGATCTCGGGCTGCGCCGACCCGACCACTTCTTAGAAGCAGACACGAGCTCCCTCGGTGCTGTTCTTGGGTCGGTGCTCACCAAGATCGAGGCCGTGCTACTCGCGGAGAAGCCTGATGCCATGGTTGTGCTCGGGGACACCAACAGTTGTATCTCTGCCCTCATGGCGCGCCGGCTGAAAATTCCCGTCTACCACATGGAAGCCGGCAATCGATGCTTCGATGAAAACGTGCCGGAAGAAGTCAACCGTCGCATGGTTGACCATGTCTCCGACTACAACTTGGTGTACACAGAGCACGCCCGCCGGAACCTCCTCGCCGAAGGTATCCACCCGTCACGGATTCTGCTTACGGGGTCGCCCCTGCGTGAGGTTCTCGCGGCGAACGGGGAGGCCATAGCAACAAACAACGTCGTCCAAAGGCAGGGTCTTACCGAGGGCGGGTACTTTCTCGTGAGCCTGCACCGCGAGGAGAACGTCGACAACCCGGACCGACTCACGTCTGTACTGAGCGCGCTGAACAGCCTCGCGGATGAATATGACGCCCCAGTTCTGGTTTCGACACATCCGCGCACGAAAAAGCGCCTCGAATCACAGCCGACCGATCTTAAGTCGAGGCTGCGCTTCCATCCACCGTTCGGCTTCAACGATTATGTGCGGCTTCAACAGTCAGCAAAGCTTGTCCTTTCCGACAGCGGCACCATCAGTGAGGAGTCGAGCATTCTCGGCTTCCCTGCCGTCACCCTTCGCGACGCGATCGAGCGCCCCGAGGCGCTCGACGCCGGGGCGATTGTGATGGCGGGTGTCGCGACCGACGACGTTCTGCGGTCCGTGCGCCTTGTGCTCGGGCGCGGGGAGCGGCGGCGAAAAGCGGAGTTGCCAACGGGTTACGAAATCGACGACACGTCTTCGCGGGTTGTTGCCTTCATCCACTCGACCGCGACTCGCCATCACCAACGCGCGGGTATCCGCCGATGACAATTCCCCTGCTTACGGTGGGTCCCACGCAGGTGGTCATCATCGGCGGAGGCGGCTTCGCACGAGAGACCCTCGACGTTATCGAGGCGCACAATAATGCGCGCCCCGAGGTCGCGATCGAGGTAGTGGCTGTAGTCGATGCAACGCTAGACGCCGACGCCGGAGCGCTACTGGCGGCCCGTTCCAGACCTGTCTCGGTCTTCGGCGGTGATGAGGAGTGGCTCCTGGAGGGCGACCCTTCTATTCCTTACCTGGTATGCGTGGGCGACCCAGCCGCAAAGAAGCGCATTGACGAGCGCTACCAAGCTGCGGGCCTACGGAGCCACCCCGGAGTTGTACATCCCAGAGCGTGCCTCGGCACGGAGGTTACGTTGGGGAAGGGATCGGTGATCTGCGCCGGTGCCCAGCTCTCAACGAACGTTCGTACCGGTCGGCACGTTCATGTGAACCCGAACGCGACTATCGGACACGACGTCGTATTAGCAGACCACGTATCGGTGAATCCTGGAGCGGTCGTCTCTGGCAACGTTTTCGTTGAAGAGGCCGTGCTCATTGGTGCGGGCGCCGTGGTGCTCGAGCGTCTGCGGGTTGGCTCAAGCAGTGTCGTGGGGGCGGCTGCCTGTGTCGTGCGCGACGTTCCCCCTAGAACCACCGTAAAAGGGGTTCCGGCGCGATGAACGCGCCGGAACCCCTTGCACCGGTAGGCGGCGGCGCGCGTCATACTCCGGAGGCTTCCTCCTCGAAGCCGAAGCCTCAGGTAAAAGGACGCGTCCTGCAACTCTTTCCGGCGAGCTTGTTCGTTGTCGCACCCTACTTCGGCTTCATCATTCCGATTGCGATCATCGAGTCCAATCCCAAACTCTCATTCCTCCTGGGGCTGCTCGCGCTTGCACTGCTCGGCACATTCGCTGCCGAGACGCTCCTGCTACCACTCCGCCTCCGTAGGACCTCAGGGGTGCTGGCAACAGCGCCGCGCAGCACGGCGCTCAAAGTCACGACTGTTGCAGTGATTGCGGTGGCCGCATTGGCACGGATTGCGTTCGTCGCATCAGGCGGCGGATCGCTACTGTCACAGTTGACCGGTCAGCAGCGATCCGCCTTTACCAGCGTCGCGGGCCTGTTCGCATCGTGGAATCTGTTCGCGGTCGGCCTTCTCTTTGCTTGCGCGATGCAAGGAATATATCCCAAGCGGGTCGCGTGGCTCGGCACACTTATGCTCGCCCTCATCGAGCTGTGGGGTGCCTTACAGACCACTGTTACAGCACCATTGGTGCAATTTGTCACCGCGGTACTGCTTTTCGCGCTCCTCATGGGCTTTGTTCGCCTGCGAACGCTGGCTATCGCCCTGCTTCTCGTACTGCTTGCTTGGCCCACTCTCTTCTCGCTGAGGAATGCGCTCCGTGTTGAGGTTGGAGCATCGGTAGACAAATCGGTTTCAGCGTGGGACCGCTTGCGATTCGACGAACAGCTCACCGCGGTTGCGCAATTCAACGTGCCCGTCAATGCGGGGCAATTGGACGCATTCCAGGTGATTCGATACGGCATTGTGCCGCGCGTCCTAGACCCAGGACGGCCCGACATTTCCTCGGCACGCCTGATCAACCAGATCCTTGGCGGTTCCTCGACTTCGTCGTTCAACTTCCTCTCGATCGGGACGCTGTACTTCTTCTACGGGCCGATTGCGATCGTCGTTTTCTATTTCGTGGCTGCAGTGGTGTTCTGCTTGCTGGTGAGCCGCGCCGTCCGCGCCGGGCCGATCGCGCTCTGTATGGTTGTGCTGGCCGCATCACTTCTCTTCGGCTGGTCCTCGACGTTCCCGGACACGGTGGTTGGTTACCTGCAGGCCCTCGTCTCGTTCGTGCCGATCCTCGTCGTGCTACTTGCGTTCAGGCCGCGGGCACAGCGCCCCGGTCCGTCGCTCGACTGAGCTGCCAATAGCTCGTCCACCAGATCAAGACATTGAGCACGGCAAGCGCTGCCATGGCCCAGGCCGCGCCGGGAGCGCCCATCGTCGCTGCCGCCACGATCACAATGAATGGGCGAGGGATCCCGACTGAGAGCCGCAAAGCAAGTGACCGTGACCCAGCGAGTCGCGAGCGGTGTCCCGCCGACGCGATGTTGCCCACAAGTGCCAGAACGGACTCAATCGCCAACGCAGGGAGCAGCGGTGCCGCTGCGTGCCACGTCGCGCCGAGTAGAACCGTGCCGACAGAGGTCGGCAAGAGGCAAAGCAATGCAGCCGGGACGCCCAGCGCCACCGCCAGAGCCAGTGCGATTCCCGCGGCACGGCTGAACTCGTAGCGGCCACCGACGCGCCGAGCGCGAGTGAGGTAGGGGATGATCAAAGAGCGCACAGTCGTAGACAGAAGGCTCACCGGACCGAGGATCGTACCTCCGCCGCGCAGCGCCCCGACTGTCGTCGCCGAACTCGTCACACCGAGCAGCGCCGTGCTGAGGGCCGATCCACCGGATCCCGCGGCGTAATCGAGGGAAAAGAGCCACGCAGCCCGGGTCTCTTCCGCATGCCGCGCCCACCAGGGTGCCAGCGACAGCCGGGCCCGCAACGCGGAGACATAGCCGATGAACGCGCCGCTCACCGCCCAGACTGCGAAGACAACGAGAGGGTCGAAGTGCCCAAACAACGAGGCGACTGCCACAGCCCCGGCAACCGCAGACCACAGAGTGCCCTGTACGAGGGAAGTTTGCGCTCTGTACAGAGCTGCCTCCACCGTACGGAGATAGTCCAGGCAGACTAGGCCATTCAGCGTGACCGCCAGTATGACTATGTACGCATTCTCGGCGATGAGCCCGACGACCACCAACACGGCGGCGGCGGCGATCGATACGAGCGCGGCCCGGCGGAAGCCGCGACCGTTGCTACTCTCTGTTGGTTCGACGGCCAGCGTGGTCTCAGTAATCGCAGCTCGTATCAGCCCGATGGCGAAAAGGTACACCACCATAGCGATGGAGAACTGACCAAAACCCCAGGTGTCCGAACTGCGAGCGATCGCGACGGAGAGTAGCAGGCTGGTCAGACTCACGAAGCCGTTCGCCGCGATCGCGAAGATCACTCGGCGTCGCCCCAAGGCCTTGTCCGCGAAGGCTCTTATGTCTCTGCTCAACGGACCAGCAGACCGCTGCTCGTCAGTGAATGCATTACTGTTCCCGCTCGACGATGGAGGAGAGGCGAACACAGACTAGGTCCACCTCCTCTTCGGTTAGGCCGGGGAACGTCGGCAGGCTGATTCCTTCTCGGCCGATGCGCGAGCTTACGGGTGTGGTCGTGGCTGCAATAGCGTCAGAGACATACGGCATGTCCTGCATCGGAACGAACGCGGGGCGCGTTTCGATGCCCTCTTGCGCGAGCATTTCGATCGCGCCCTCTCGGTCGTCGGCCGACCACCCGTCGATACACACCGTCATCATCCAGGGAGAGCGCTCGGCACCCGAGGCAACCTGCTGTAGTCGGATCCGGGGAACGTTGGCCAGGCGCTTCTCATACCAGTCGAGAACGAGCCGCCGCTGCGATACTAGGTCGTCCAAGCGCTCGAGCTGGCCACAGAGGATCGCGGCTGCCAAGTTGGTCATTCTGTAGTTGTAGCCGAGCACATCGTGAAAGTACCGGCGCGTAGTGGAGTTGCCCTGATTGCGTAGCTGACGGACAACGCCGTCATAGTCGCCGTTGCCGGTCGTGACCGCGCCGCCTTCGCCGGAGGTGACTACCTTGTTGCCGAAAAACGAGAAGACGGAGATGTCGGCGATGGAACCGGTCGGTCGGCCGTCGAAGCTCCCGCCGATCGACTCTGCGGCGTCCGCAATGAGGACGATCTCACGGGGTCCTGTCAGTCGACGCAGCGCTGCGTAGTCGGCCAGGTTGCCGTAGAGGTCGACTGCGACTACTGCGCGCGTCCGTGCCGTTATAGCGCGCTCGACCTCATTTGGGTCGATGTTCCAGGTCATCGGGTCGACATCCACCAAAACCGGCCGGGCGCCAATATAGAGCGCCGCATTCATCGTCGCTACATAGCTCAGGCTGGGCATTACGATTTCGTCGCCCGGGCCGACGCCTGCGGCAAGAAGTGCGAGGTGCAAGCCCACCGTCCCATTGCTTACCACCGCAGCGCGCTCAGCCCCGGTCGCCTCCCGTAACGCCTCCTCGGCGCGCTCGACGAACGTGCCACGCGAAGATATCCAGCCGCTGTCGAAGGCATCGAGTAGGTAAGCGCGCTCGAGCGCAGTGAGGCTTGGAGCCGAGATCGGAATCATCGTACCGTCGCCTCCGGCTGCAGGTCCGTCGGTTGCTCTCCAACCCCGGCTACCCAGGCAAAGACACGATGATAGTCGGACGCTGTAGAGTCCCACGTGCGTTGTCCGACTATGTTTGCAGGGCCTTCCAACGCCATAACGCGTTCTTCGTAAGACGCCATCGTCGCTGTCACGGCGTCGGCCAGAGCTCGTTCATCGCGTGCACGGAAGGTCCAGTCTCTTACCGGTAGCCCCAGGTGTCGTACCTGCGCCGTGAGCGGAGCGATGTCCGAAGAGACGAATGGGATTCGACGAATGACGGCCTCGAGTACCGGCCCGCTTGCTGCCTCCCACAGCGATGGCATCACGAGAATGTCCGCCTCGTCGTATGCCTTATCCAGATGGTCCTCATCGACGTATCCGCGCCATTCGATTCGGCTTGCAACCCCGAGCTGCTCAGCGAGCATGCGCACGAAACGCCCGTGTTCATTCTCGACTCCAGTGAGGATCAGCCGCGCGCCGGGAAGAAGTGGGAGCGCGCGAATGAGCGTCTCGTGATTTTTGTGCTCGGTGATATACGCAGGGTAGAGCAAGGTCACGTCCCCTGTCGGCGTCTTCCGACGCTCCCGGGGCGGGCCTGCGTTGAGTACGGGTAGCGGGATCTGGAAAGCCTTCTCGCGCGCTTCAGGAAACCGCTCGAGCAGTGACTCATAAGGATGCGGCCAGCTGCAGACAATCGCCTTCGCACTCTGGACGTTTTGTGCGATTATCCGTTGATCCATCACGGAGGCCAGCTGTGGTTCGAAGACTCGAAGATCGTGGACGGTCACGACACTGTTCGTTGCGGTCGCCAGGCTTCGATGGAACGGGTACCAGACCACGTTGTTGCCCGCCTCGGATCGGACCGCCGCGCTGCGGATCCGGCGAACCGCGCCGACCAGTCGACTGGTCTTAAGCGACGGGGGAAGGATCGATCGCAAGCGAACCTGCCAGGCGCTCCCGGCCGACATGCGCACGGCGACCTCGTCGATTTTCGTTTCGGGCAGCGCCGCCACCCATTCGAGCAAGGTGCCAGACCCCACAAGGCAGCGGAGGTCGGCACCCGATCGAGCGAGACCATCGACGACACCGGTTGCGACCCTGCCGATGCCACCACCAGTCGTCGGCGAAACCGATGTCAGATCGACAATGAACTCAGGCGGCGTCACAGTTCGACTCGGACCAGACGCCCCGCGAGCTCATGCTCAAGTAGCTCCACATCCGCGTCCACCATACGGTGGACGAGTTCCGTGAAGCGGACCCGTGGCTCCCAGCCCAGCTTCTCCTTGGCTTTTGTAGCGTCACCGATGAGCGCATCCACCTCGGCAGGGCGTACGTAGCGAGCATCCTCGACGACATGCTGCCTCCAGTCGAGCCCGACCCGTGCGAAGGCCGCCTCCGCGAACTCACGAACGGTATGCGCCTCCCCCGTCGCCACCACGTAGTCGTCAGGCTCCTCCTGCTGGAGCATCAGCCACATTGCCTCGACGTACTCTGGGGCGAACCCCCAGTCGCGCACCGCATCGAGGTTGCCGAGGCGCAGTTCTGGCTGAAGGCCAGCCGCGATCCGCGCGACCGCGCGGGTGATCTTGCGCGTCACGAAGGTCTCGCCCCTACGTGCGCTCTCGTGGTTGAACAGGATCCCGTTAGAGGCATGGATGCCATACGCTTCGCGGTAGTTCACGGTCGTCCAGTATCCGAACACCTTCGCGGAGCCGTACGGGCTGCGGGGATGGAATGGTGTTGACTCGTTCTGGGGCGGTGGAGTCGACCCAAACATCTCCGACGATGACGCCTGATAGAACCGTATGCGACGACCTGATGCCCGAATGGCTTCCAGCAGTCGTACGGTCCCGAGACCGGTGATATCCGCCGTGTACTCCGGAATCTCGAACGATACGGCGACGTGGCTCTGCGCTCCGAGATGGTATACCTCGTCCGGCTCGATATCGCGTAGCAGATTCGTGATCGACGCCGCATCCGAAAGATCGGCATAGTGCATCGAGAATCGCTCGGGCCGGCGGCCCTCGCCCCTAAGCGCGTCCTCAATCCGAGCGGTGTTGAACGACGATGAGCGGCGCTTCAGTCCGTGGACCTCGTAGCCCTTCGCAAGGAGCAGCTCCACGAGATAGCTGCCATCCTGCCCTGTCGTCCCTGTTACGAGCGCGCTCTTCACGTCGCCTCCTGATCATCGGGTTCATGCGAAGCTTACTGAACGGCGTTTCCCAGCCGCATATCTGAAGGGCTCGTGAGTGTCCAGCATTATCGGTGTATTTGCACCGCTGTTCGCCCCCGCAAAGAATGGCGGCGGACCGATCCGAACTCTACGGGCGCTTGTTTTGGCGGCGCCATCAGACTTTAAGGTCTATGTCCTCACCGGCGATCGGGATTTAGGTGCAACCGAGAGGCTCACCGTCCCATTCAACAACTGGCAGGCAGGGGAGGGTGCGTCCGTGTACTACACGTCAGCCAGCTCGCCCGTCGGGTTGATGCGCGGCTTCCGTGCTCTCCGGGCCGTAAGACCAGAGGTGCTCTACATCAACGGCTACTTCGATCCGCGCTTCTCAATCCTCCCGCAGTTACTATGGCGCTTCGGATTCTGGGGGCGAACGGTTCGCCTTCTCGCCCCGAGAGGGGAGTTTGGTGAGGGGGCGCTGAACCGGCGAGCGCTGAAGAAGCGTGCCTATATTGCGCTGTATCGCCTGTTACGTCTCCACAAAGAGGTCTATTGGCACGCTTCCTCCGAACTGGAAGCGCAGTCGATCCGCGAGCTTTGGGGCGATGATGCCATCATCCTGGTCCGTGAGAACGAGGTCCTTCTTCCCGCCCTCTCTGACAAGCCGCCGTCGATCGGGTCTACCCAAACGTTGGACGTACCACCACTTCATGCAGCGTTCCTCGGTCGCATCGTCGAGCACAAAGGACTCCATCTCGCCCTTGAAGCGCTGACCCAGGTGAAGTCCGCCGTTGAGTTTGACATATATGGTCCGGAGGAGGACGTCCGGTATCTCGAACGTTGCAAAGTGTTGGCGTCACGTGCCCCCGCTCATGTCTCTGTACGCTTTCGAGGCGTTCTCGAGCCAGATCAAACCCGTCAGACGCTCTCGAATTATGACGTGCTTTTGATGCCGACGGCTGGCGAGAATTTCGGCCACGTTATCGCCGAGGCTCTCTCGGTCTCGTGCCCTGTGATCTGTAGCCCGCATACGCCGTGGACCCCAACACTCGAAGCCGGCGGCGGCGCTGTCGTTCCCCTGGTGACCGTCGAGTGGGTGCGCGCCATTCAACAGCGAGCCTCGACTCCGGCTGTTGATCGCCTGAGCGAGCGACAACGCGCAGGCTCCGCCTACGATCAGTGGCGCGACCGGCCCGCGGCGCCGCATGTGTTCGAACTCCTCGAGCGCCTTCGTACTAACGCAAGTTCTAGAGGCGCGTGATAGTTGGCCCCTGAAGACGGTTCTTGGTATCCAGCACAGGAAGCGTGCCGCGCGCGAGCTGGTCAAGATCGAGATCGTCATGATCGGTTACTAGGATCGCTGCGTCCGCGCCTCGAACTAAGGAGGTCATGTCGGCCGCCTGCTCGACTTTGGCCGGCCAGCGCTGCCGCTCTACGTGCCCATCGATCGCCACGATATTCGCACCGTACTCGTCGAGCAGTTCGATCAGCCTAAGGGCCGGCGATTCTCGAATGTCACCCGAGTTCTTCTTATACGCGAGCCCAACGAGTGCGATGCGCGAGCCATTCAGCGCACGCTTGTCGGCGTTCAGAATGGCGATCAGGCGCTCCACCACGTAGTCCGGCATGTGATCGTTGAGGTCGTTCGCCAGTTCAACGAATCGGAAGTTCTGCCCCAGCTTGCGTCGGACTTGCCAGGAAAGATAGCTCGGATCAACGGGCAGACAGTGTCCCCCGACACCAGGACCCGGAGTGAACTTCATATAGCCGAACGGCTTGCTGCTGGCCGCCTCGATTGACTCCCAAACGTTGACGCCCAGCTGGTGCGCGAAGATCGCGAGTTCATTCACAAGCGCGATGTTGACATGTCGAAATGTGTTCTCGAGCAGCTTCGTGAGTTCCGCCTCTTTCGGCCTACTCACGGGCACGGTTCGTTCGACCAGTTTGTTGTAGAACTGTTGGACATGCTCAAGCGAGTCCGGGTTGATGCCTGAAACAACCTTCGGCGTGTTGACGAAGTTCCATGTCTCGTTGCCGGGATCGATCCGCTCCGGGCTGTAGCCGACGAAGAAGTCAGTTCCCGCCCTGAGCCCTGACCCTTCTTCCAAGATCGGTACAACCAACTCCTCCGTGGTACCCGGATACGTCGTTGACTCCAGAATTACGGTTGCACCCTGTTTGAGCCGCGACGAGAGCGACCGGGACGAGTCCTCGATGAAGGTCAGGTCCGGCAGGCTCTCTCGCAGTGGTGTCGGCACGGTGATCACGGCTATGTCGAAGATGTCGCTCTCGTCGTAATCCGTCGTCGCTAGGTAGCGGCCAGTGGCGAGCGCTTCACGCAGCTGCTGGTTCGAGATGTCGTCGACGTACGATACCCCCGACCGCAGGCTTTCGACGCGAGCAGCGTCGAGGTCAACGCCCACCACGTCGTAGCCCACCTCGACCGCACGCATCGCGACGGGGAGGCCCACATATCCTTGGCCCACGACCACCAGCTTGTACGCGTCCGACTTCATTGGTTTCCAATCCTGAACTGCACAGGTGCTCCGAAGCACTGGCGCTTCAACTGCACAAAGCCATTCGGCCGCCTGCCCACGGAACTGCACATTAAGACCGGTTTGGAGCCCACGCTCGCCTCTCGGTACCCACGTCGATGATCGTCGTGCCAGCATCATCCGTCCGCAGCCGATGCTCCCACCCTGCGTAGTCCAAGACATCGGGGTTCATCGGATTAATCCTCGTGTGCGATATCTTCGGATGCTTTGGCCGCGAGTCGGTCTCGCCGAGTCCGATCAGGTCCTCGTGCAGCTTCTCGCCCTCCCGAAGGCCCGTGTACACGATCGGGATGTCCTTGCCACTAGCGGCAATCATCCGCTTCGCAATGTCGAGAATGCGAACCGGCTCGCCCATGTCAAGAATCAGCACCTCGCCGGGCTCACCGATGCCGCCCGCCTGCACAACCAACTGGCAGGCCTCCGGGATGGTCATGAAGTAGCGGGTTGCATCCGGATGCGTGATGGTCAGCGGGCCACCGGCTTTGATCAGCCGCTGGAAAACCGGGAGCATCGAGCCCCTGCTCCCGATCACGTTTCCGAAGCGAACGGAAAGGTATCGAACGCCAGACTCCTCCGCCGCCCATGCCGTGAGCTTCTCGCCGACTAGCTTGGAGTGCCCGAGCACGCTCGACGGGTTGGCGGCCTTGTCTGTGGAGATGTTGACGAACACCTTGGTGCCGGCATCCATAGCTGCCTGCAGCACGTTGAGCGTGCCGATCACGTTCGTCTTCCATGCCTCATCGGGGTACTGGGCCAGCATGGGCAGATGCTTCAGCGCCGCCGCGTGGAAGACGACCTCGGGACGGCGCCCGGTGAAGATCTTCCGCAGGGTCTCGCTGTCTCGGATATCGGCCAAGACGACGTCCTTGGTGTTCAGGAGCCCATGACCCGAAATGCTCAACTGAGTCCCCTGAAGTCCGGTCTCGTCGCGATCGAGCATGATCAGCTCACGGGGGCTGAATCTCGATATCTGTCGGCACAGCTCAGAGCCGATGGATCCTCCGGCACCTGTGACGAGCACCCTCTTGTCAGCGATGTACCCCGCGATCGATGCGACGTCGGTGTCGACAGGATGCCTGCCAATAAGATCTTCGATCTCAAGGTCGCGCACCTCTGACGGCCCGCGTTCGCCGAGCAGCACCTCATCGAGGGTAGGTAGCACTTTCACGTCAAGACCGGCGCCGGATGCCTTGTCCGCGACGGATCGAAGGAACTCGGCATCCGCACGCGCGATCGCGACGATAAGCACTTCGGCGCCGGTGCGCTCAGCAATCGACGCTAGCTCGTCTCCCGTGCCCAACACCGGGACTCCACGTAACTGACGCGATCTGAGCGCTGGGCTGTCGTCGATAAGTCCGACGGGAAGAAGCGTCGAAAACCTGTCGGTCAGCATGCGTTGCACAAGGTTGGCGCCCATATATCCCGCGCCGTAGACGAGCGCCGGCTTCGCATCGTCTCCCGGCCGCCCGAGCCGATCGACGTACAAACGCTTCATGTACCGCACGGCGCCCATCATCACGAAGGCGAACGGAAGTGCCCCGAAAACGATGCTGCGGGCTAGACCCACCGTTGTGCCGATCAGCGCCAACGGGATGCCGCAGACGGCAGCGACGACCAGCACCGTGTAGAGCAGCGCTCGCACCTCCTCGAAGCTGCCGTAGGTGTAGCGGCCGCGATAGAGCGAGAATGCAGCACCCGCGAAGGCCTGCGCAATGATCAGTGTTACGCACAACACGCCGACTGTGAGCCACGAGATTTGCCCGACCGAGCCGTCATATCGGAGTCCGACGGCCACGAACACCGCAACTACCCAGGCCAATGCGTCGAGCACGACCTGGGAACCGAATCGCACGAACAGAGACGTCCCGCGGCGAGCCGTGTCGGCTCGCACCCGGTCACTGAACAGGGAATGCTTCATGTCGGCCTCTCTGCCGAACGGGGATCAGGGCGATGCCAAAACCGGGTGCCTTTGGTCAGTGCCACGACGCACCTCCATCGCTCGAGCGGGCGAGAGCGTCGCCGGCCCACAGCCATAATGTGCTGCCACCGCTTGCCATCGCGACCGCACCAGGCTGTGGCGCCGCTGTCGCGAAGCATCCGCTCGTCGTCGCCGCACCGTTGCCTGAGTCGAGCGACGAGACGGAGACTCCGGCGCATCCTTCGATGTCGCCCGCCGCGGTCGCGTACCCGTTGGCGAAAGCCGTGACCGCGACCGCGCCGGGAACAGCGAGCGGAGCGCCCCAGCCGGCTCCGGCGTTCGATGTGCGATACACCGTGTGATTTGCACAGAGCACCGCGGCAGACGAGGCGTCCCGTACGGCGAGCCCAACCATCGACGGGCAGGGCGCGGGCACATTACCTTGCGGGGAGTGCACGGTCGTGGGACTGCTCGGGTCCAGGTACCACGACCCGGTCAGCTGATCGTTGTAGGTCGCCCAGTTGGCGCCGGCAACGTAAGTACGCATGTATTGCACCGCACAACTCGGCTTGTCGAGGGTGATCGCCGCCGCTTCGGTGTTGGATGCCACGGTGATGCGCAGCACCGACGATGCACCCGACAGGCTACCCGCGTCGGCCGGCTGCCACGTCCCTCCGCCGTCGGTGGTGTGTTCCAGACCGGCGGCCGTGGCGGGGCACGCACCAGTGGTGGCGCGCCAGGCGACCTGATCATCCAACGCCGACAGCACGCGCGTCGGTGCCACGGCGTTCGGAATCGCCGCCTGCGTCTTCGTTGCGGTGGGAGTCGGACGAGGCGTGGACGCATTCGTCGCGACTGCGGTCGCCGGATCTTTCCGCGCCTTCGGCGAGGCGTTCACAGAAGCGAGGGCCCACGCGACGAGAAGCACGTCCACCACAACGAAGACGATCAGACCCGCGATCGCCCAGGTTCGACCAGGGCCATACATCCGCCCAGGCACACTCGTTCGTCTCGTCCGCGCCACCGGCTACTCCTGCGCGAACGCCGCGGTCGCATCGAGCATCACAGATACGATCGAACGCACGGCTTCCACAGTGGTGCGCACGGAACTCTCGTAGACCGCATCGTCTTGTCGATAGGGGTCGACAATGTCGTCGTCGTCCGGGTTTTCCAGAGGGGCCACAACCCCCCGATTGGATGCGGCGATCGCCACTAGCGTCGTTGCGCGCTGCACGGCGTCGCCGACCGAGGCGATCTCGGCTTGGTCGTCGATGTTCAGCGTGGCCAGGAGCCGCTCGAACTCGCGCAAGGTGAACGTGTACTGAGATGCCCTCGGCAGAGTCTCCACTACACGGCGCCGATGGTCGCGCGATGCGGTGAGCACGAGGTCGGCATCGCGAAGTTGCTCGACGGTAAGCTGGCGGGCACGGTGCTTCGAAGGATCTCCGCCGGACTGCGCCGAGTAGCGCGCGGCACGTTCATCCATAGGCCGCCCGACCAAGGCCTCGGTGCCTGCGCTGTTCACCGCCACATCGAGCCCGTCGAGGCCGACTCGGAGTAGCTGCTCCGCAAGCGGTGACCTGCAGATGTTTCCGGTGCAGACGGTGAGGATGCGGAACCCGCTCATGCCCGCGCCGCTCTGCGGGTGCTGCGTGGCGCCTCCTCGACGCCTTCAGCGAACTCGTGATCGATCCCATAGCCGTACTGCCCGTAACCGTAGGAGTCCGGGCCCTTCGTGGGCAGCATGGTGATGACCATGCCGACCAATCGGCTGCCCACGTGCTCCAGGGCGCGCACGGCACCGGCGAGCTCGTTCTTCTTCGTCTGGCCGGAGGCGACCGTGATGATGGCTCCGCCGGTTATCTTGCTGACGACCGCGGCATCCGTCACCAGTAGCAGGGGCGGGGTATCGATCAGTACAAAGTCGAACGTGTCGGTGAGAGTGCCGAGCAGCTGGGACATAGCCCGCGAACCCAGCAGCTCGCTCGGGTTGGGCGGGATTCGCCCGGCCGGGAGCACATACAACTGGCCCCGACCCCACTTCTGCATCACGTCGGCTAGTTCCGCGCGGCCGATCAAGACATCCGTCAACCCGACGGCACCCTCGATGCCCATGTACTCCGAGATCTTCGGAAGACGCAGATCACCATCGACGAGCGTGACCTTGGCACCGGTCTCCGCGAGCGCGATCGCCAGGTTCGCCGCGGTGGTGCTCTTGCCCTCGCCCGGAACGGAGCTGGTGATCACGTAGCTGCGGGGACCGTCGCCGATGTTGATGAACTGCAGGTTCGTACGAAGGCTGCGGAACGACTCTGCCCGGGGGTTGCGTGGATCGGTGTGCACGATGAGCGGCCGCTTCTGCGCGTTCGGGTCGAGGCTGATCCCTCCGAGGATCGGTCGGTCGGTGACCTGTTCGACATCGTGGGAGGAGTGGATGCGCGTATCGAGCACGTTGCGCAGTACGGCCACAGCCACCCCGACGGCGAGTCCGATGAGCAGGCCGAGCGCGACGTTCAACGGGATCTTCGGGCTCGACGGGGCATCCGGTGCCACGGCCGCCTGCACGGTCTGAACGTTCACCAGGCTCACGCCGCCGGCCGGCTTCTCGAGCTTGTTGGTGACGATGTATGCGGTGTTCTGGCCGATGGAGTTGGCGATCTTCGCGGCGAGTTGTGGATCGTTCTCGGTCACCGTGATGTCGATGAGCACCGTGTTCAGAGGCGACTGCGCCGACACCTTCGTCGCGAGTTGGCCCGACGTCGTCTTCAGATCGAGATCTTTGATCACCCGATCGAGCACCGCCGAGCTACTGACGACGCTGACGTAGCTGGTCACCGCCTGCTGCGCGAAGTTGGTGCCCTGCACCAGATCGCTCGTGCCGCTTGTGCCGTTGTCGCCCGCACGTACTGACACGTACAACTCGGTCTTCGCCTGGTACTCCTTCGTAGCAAGCAACGAGTAGCCGGCGGCGATGGCGACACCGGCCAGCGCACAGACCACGATGAGAATCCAGCTCTTGTGCAGGATCCTGAGATAATCACGCAATTCCACGTGTCAAAACCTTCCCCGAAACACGGCATTCGCCGCGAAGGCCGCCCGCAAAATCGTCTCATGGACGGGATCGGATTGCGCCAGGGCGATCACAGTTCGGAGCGCGACCACGCCTTCTCCTGCCGCCGATCCGTTCAGGCGCAACGGCAACGATGAGGGCCTGTCAGGTAGCTAGACTACCGTCGGCCCGGGCCCGAAACCGCTTGACCCTGTACCCCGTAAACAGGGGGCATGCGCGCGTGGCGGGCGCGAACTGGGGACCGGTGAATCGTCCGGGCGATGAACGACGAGCCGTGCTCCTCCCGTACGAGCACGCGAAAAAGGGGCCGGGCCCGAAGGCCCGACCCCTTTCGAGATCGACGTAGCGAAGGCTACTTGATGATCTTGGTCACCGTACCGGCACCCACGGTGCGTCCACCCTCACGGATGGCGAAGCCGAGGCCCTCCTCCATGGCGATCGGCTGGATCAGCTCGACCGTCATGTCGGTGGTGTCGCCGGGCATGACCATCTCGGTGCCCTCAGGCAGCGAGATCACGCCGGTGACGTCGGTGGTGCGGAAGTAGAACTGCGGACGGTAGTTCGCGTAGAACGGGTTGTGGCGGCCACCCTCATCCTTCGACAGGATGTACGCGGTGCCCTCGAACTGGGTGTGCGGGGTGACCGAGCCGGGCTTCGCCACGACCTGGCCGCGCTCGACATCCTCGCGCTTGGTGCCACGGAGCAGCAGACCACAGTTCTCACCGGCCCACGCCTCGTCGAGCTGCTTGTGGAACATCTCGATGCCCGTGACCGTGGTCTTCTGCGTCGGGCGGATGCCGACGATCTCGACCTCGGAGTTGATCGCGAGAGTACCGCGCTCGGCGCGGCCCGTCACGACGGTGCCACGACCGGTGATGGTGAAGACATCCTCGATCGGCATCAGGAACGGCTTGTCGCGGTCACGCACCGGGTCGGGGATGGACTCGTCGACGGCCTCCATGAGGTCGAGGATGGACTGCGTCCACTTCTCGTCGCCCTCGAGCGCCTTCAGGCCCGACACGCGCACGACCGGCGCGTTGTCGCCATCGAAGCTCTGGCTCGACAGGAGGTCGCGAACCTCGAGCTCGACGAGCTCCAGGATCTCCTCGTCGTCGACCATGTCGGCCTTGTTAAGCGCGACCAGCAGGTAGGGAACGCCGACCTGCTTGGCGAGCAGAACGTGCTCACGGGTCTGGGCCATCGGGCCGTCGGTCGCCGCGACCACGAGGATCGCGCCGTCCATCTGAGCGGCACCGGTGATCATGTTCTTGATGTAGTCCGCGTGACCCGGGGCGTCGACGTGCGCGTAGTGGCGCTTCGGAGTCTCGTACTCGACGTGCGAGATGTTGATCGTGATACCGCGCTGGCGCTCCTCAGGAGCGGAGTCGATCGACGCGAAGTCACGGGGGACGTTCACGTTCGACGGGTACTTGTCAGCGAGCACCTTCGAGATCGCCGCAGTAAGCGTCGTCTTTCCGTGGTCGACGTGACCGATCGTTCCGATGTTGACGTGCGGCTTGGTCCGCTCGAACTTGGCCTTAGCCACTGTGGGTCCTCCTCAGGACTCTCGTGTAGAAGCTGCGGGCGGCATGGACCGGCCGGACATTCTACGGGGATCAGGGATATGTTACGGGATATTGCTGGGGTGTTACTCGCCCTTGGCCTTCTGGATGATCTCGTCGGCCACAGCCTTCGGGACCTCCGCGTAGCTCTCGAACGACATGGAGTAGACGGCCCGGCCGGAGGTCTTCGAACGAAGGTCTCCGATGTAGCCGAACATCTCCGACAGCGGCACGTGCGCCCGCACCACCTTGACGCCCTGAGCATCCTCCATGGCCTGAATCTGACCACGGCGTGAGTTCAGGTCGCCGATGACGTCGCCCATGTACTCCTCGGGCGTGCGCACCTCGACCGCCATCAGCGGCTCGAGCAGCACCGGGTTGGCCTTGCGAGCGGCCTCCTTGTACGCCATCGAACCAGCGATCTTGAACGCCATCTCGGACGAGTCGACCTCGTGGTAGGCACCGTCGAGCAGCGTCGCCTTGACGCCGACGGTCGGGTAACCGGCGAGCACGCCGACCTGCATGGCATCCTGGATGCCCGCATCGACCGAAGGGATGTACTCGCGCGGAACGCGGCCACCGGTGACCTTGTTCTCGAACTCGTACGTCGTCTCGGCGGTGACCTCCAGCGGCGCGAGCGCGATCTGCACCTTCGCGAACTGGCCGGATCCACCGGTCTGCTTCTTGTGCGTGTACTCGAGCTTCTCGACCGTCTTGCGGATGGTCTCGCGGTAGGCAACCTGGGGCTTGCCCACGTTCGCCTCAACTTTGAACTCCCGCTTCATGCGGTCGACGAGGATGTCCAAGTGCAGCTCGCCCATACCGCCGATGACGGTCTGGCCGGTCTCCTGGTCGAGCTCGACGCGGAACGTCGGGTCCTCTTCGGCGAGCTTCTGGATGGCCGTGCCCAGCTTCTCCTGGTCGGCCTTCGTCTTCGGCTCGATCGCGACCTTCAGCACCGGCTCCGGGAACGTCATGGACTCCAGCACGATCTGCTGGTTCGGGTCGCACAGCGTGTCACCGGTGGTGGTGTCCTTCAGGCCGATCACCGCGTAGATGTGGCCTGCGGTCACCGCGGCGACCGGGATCTCCTTGTTGGCGTGCATCTGGAAGATCTTCCCGATGCGCTCCTTCTTCTGCTTGGTCGAGTTGATGACCTGCGCGCCGGACTCGAGGTGGCCCGAGTAGACGCGGATGTAGGTCAGGCGACCGAAGAAGGGGTGCACGGCGATCTTCGAGACCAGCGCGGAGAACGGCTCGGTGGCATCCGCGTGACGCTCCAGCACCTTCTCGGGGTCGCGCACGTCGTGACCCTGCACGGCGGGCACGTCGAGCGGGCTCGGCAGGAAGTCGACGACCGCGTCGAGCATGGGCTGCACACCACGGTTCTTGAACGCGGAGCCGCACAGCACCGGGTAGATCTCGTTGTTCACGGTGAGCTTGCGGATGGCCGCCTTGATCTCGGCGACAGTCAGCTCCTCACCGCCGAAGTACTTCTCCAGCAGCTCGTCGCTTGTCTCCGCGACGGTCTCGAGCAGAGCGTGACGGTACTCCTCGGCCTTCTCCTTGAGGTTGGCCGGGATCTCCTCGATCTCATAGTGGGCGCCCATGGTCACGTCGCCCTTGGCGTCGCCCGGCCACACCAGCGCGCGCATCTCGATGAGATCCACGACGCCGACGAAGTCGTTCTCGCTGCCGATCGGCAACTGCAGCACGAGCGGCTTGGCACCGAGACGGTTCACGATCGTGTCGACGGTGAAGTAGAAGTCGGCACCCAGCTTGTCCATCTTGTTGACGAAGCAGATGCGCGGCACGTTGTACTTGTCCGCCTGACGCCACACGGTCTCGGACTGGGGCTCGACGCCCTCCTTGCCGTCGAACACGGCGACCGCGCCGTCGAGGATGCGCAGGCTGCGCTCCACCTCGACGGTGAAGTCCACGTGACCGGGGGTGTCGATGATGTTGATCTGGTTCTTGTTCCAGAAACAGGTGACCGCGGCAGACGTGATGGTGATGCCGCGCTCCTTCTCCTGCTCCATCCAGTCGGTGGTCGAGGCGCCGTCGTGCGTCTCGCCGATCTTGTGGTTGACGCCCGTGTAGAACAGGATGCGCTCGGTGGTTGTGGTCTTACCGGCATCGATGTGCGCCATGATGCCGATATTGCGGACCTTCTGCAGGTCGGTGAGCACGTCTTGTGCCACGGGGATTCCTCCGGAGAAAGATTGGTGTGATTTGCCGGCCGACTGAGCCGGCGCGCGGGGCGGGGAAAGGGCATCCTGCCGCCCCGTGCGTCCGTTCAGATACAACCCGTTTCGGGGCCGTTTTGTTCCGGCTAGGGAGGCGGATATCTACCAGCGGTAGTGAGCGAACGCGCGGTTCGACTCGGCCATCTTGTGCGTGTCTTCGCGACGCTTGACGGCGGCACCGAGACCGTTGGAGGCATCCAGGATCTCGTTCATGAGACGCTCGGTCATCGTGCGCTCGCGACGGGCCTTCGCGTAGCTGGTGAGCCAGCGCAGGGCGAGAGTGTTCGCGCGGTGCGGCTTGACCTCGACCGGCACCTGGTAGGTCGAACCACCGACGCGGCGGCTCTTGACCTCAATGGTGGGGCGCACGTTGTCGAGCGCCTTCTTGAGCGTGGCGACGGCATCCTGACCGTTCTTGGCGGCGACGCCCTCGAGCGCGTCGTAGACGATGCTCTCGGCGAGGGACTTCTTGCCGTCCTTCAGGATCTTGTTCACCAGCTGGCTGACGACCGGAGCACCGTAAACCGGGTCGGCGACGACGGGGCGCTTAGGAGCGGGACCCTTGCGAGGCATTACTTCTTCTCCATCTTCGCGCCGTAGCGGCTGCGAGCCTGCTTGCGGTTCTTCACGGCCTGGGTGTCGAGCGCGCCACGGATGATCTTGTAGCGAACACCGGGCAGGTCCTTCACACGACCGCCGCGCACGAGCACCATCGAGTGCTCCTGCAGGTTGTGGCCCTCACCGGGGATGTACGCGGTGACCTCGGTACCGTTGGAGAGCTTGACGCGGGCGACCTTGCGGAGCGCCGAGTTCGGCTTCTTCGGCGTGGTCGTGTACACACGGGTGCACACGCCGCGCTGCTGCGGGTTGGCCTTGAGCGCCGGCGCCTTGGTCTTCGAGACCTTGGGCGCGCGGCCCTTGCGGACCAACTGCTGAATGGTTGGCACTGTTTCTCCTAGTTGTGCTGCACGGTGACAGCGTTGATGATTCTTTTCACATCGCGACCCACCGGATGCCGCAGAGCAGCGGCATCTTCTTTGTTGGTGGGTATGCCGTGGGGGTAGCCCGCGAGTGCAAGGCTCCCTGAACAGTGTGGTTTCGGATTGAGCTGGTTCCTCGTCCGCCGTCGCGACGGGCACGGTTCAAGCGCGCACAGAGCGCACACCCGCAATAGCTTACTCGACGCGGCGTGTCGCTCCAAATGCGCGTGGGTGGGGCGGTAGTGGCTGGGGCGGGCGGGGCCGTGCCGTGGGCGGGGACGTGCCGTGGCTGGGGCGGGCGGGGCCGTGCCGTGGGCGGCGACGTGCCGTGGGCGGCGACGTGCCGTGGGCGGCGACGTGCCGTGGGCGGCAGCGCCGTGCCGCGCCGGCGGGTGCGGGGCATCCCACCTCGCGGGCGGGCGGGGCGAGGCATCCCATCTCCCTGGCGGGCGCAGCGAGGCATCCCATCTCCCTGGCGGGCGCAGCGAGGCATCCCACCTCGCTACGGACGCGGGCGCATCCACCTCGCTGGCGGGCGCGAGCGTCCCCGCTGTCGAGACTACGATCTACCGCCGAAACTACGAACTGGTCATCGAGGCTACGAAACTCCCGCCGGGACTATGGACTTTGACCATAGTGTCGGCGCGAAAACCGAAGTCTCGATGGCGCGCGCGGCGCGACGGAGGCGTGGGATGCGCATCCCACGCCTCCGCGGATGCGCTTATCCACAAGCGCTAGTTCTCCACAGATCGGGTGGGATGCGTCGCGCGGTGTCCGGCGGCGACCGACCATCGGGAGATGGTCCAGTTTGTTCCCTCCCCCATCGCCCTCCGTGTCGCTGGGGACGCGGCTGGTAAACCGCTGCACCGCGACTCGGCGTTCACGCGTGTGCACTCTCGCGTTTTCGCGCCGAAAGCGGAGTGGGAAGCGTTGCCCCCCTGGGACCGATACCTCGCGCGTGTGCATGCTGTACGGCTCAGCCGCCCGGGCGCGGTGTTCTGCCTTGAGTCGTCGGCGAGTCTGCTCGGCCTTCCGGTGTTCGGTGAGCCGAAGCATGTGCACGTGCTCAGCGACTGGCCACAGGCTCACTCCACGTCGGCAGCTGGGCTCGCGTTACACAAGTTCGCCGACAGCCGGGCGATCACCTCCACGGAAGAAGGAGCCGCGGTCGGCATAGCGGACACCGTCCTCGACCTTGCTCGCGTGTTGCCGCCGGCCTTCGCGTTGGCCGTCATGGATGCAGCGTTGCGCACCGCTGGCCGCGGAGTGACGACATCCGCATTGTTGGAACGAGCTCGACTCCAGAGCTGGAAACGCGGCATTCGCCAGCTCGAGTGGGTTCTGAGCGAGACAAACCCACTTGCGGAATCCGTTGCGGAGTCCGTGGGACGAGCGGCGATCCTCTGGTTGGGCTACCCACGGCCGGAGCTGCAGATCGAATTTCACTATGAAGGTGTCACTGACCGGGTCGACTTCTACTGGCGAGCACGTCGCATCGTGGGTGAATCGGATGGCTACGGAAAGTACCGGGCCGCCGACGTTCGAGAGTCCGAAAACCGTCTCATCGCCGAGAAGGAGCGAGAAGACCGCCTGCGGCGACACGAAGGTGGATTCGCCCGCTGGGACTTCGGGGACAGCGTCCACCCAGGACGGCTGGACCGCAAGCTTCGTGCCACGGGCCTGCAGCCCATCCGTCCACAGGATGCAAGGATGCTCGCGACGCTGAGGCACAACCCGCGATCATTCTCGCCCGAGACCGGTCACCACATCAGCGCAGGCTCCTCCGCTCGAGCACACCGGTTACACGTCTCAGAAGAGCGGTGACCGTCATGGCGGCGGCGGTGCGCGACGATGAGGAGACGCGTGCGCGTGTATGCCGCAATCCCCCGTCCTCGGGCTGCCGCGGGCGGGCTAGAGCCCGCCCTTGCCCTCCACGCTATGGGGCGTCGTGGCGACCGGAACCTGGTCTCCGACTGCCCGAACCTGGCAACCGCGCCGAAGCTATGGATGCGGGGCCGACGCTTGCGGGAACGGGCGTAGTCTCCACGCGGCGTCTATAGCGTCAGCGGCGATTGTGCAGTTTCGGTGCGCCCTTGCCAGCCGGAGACGGCGGCACCCGGGTGCGCGGCAGCCGGGGCGGCAGCACGATGGCGCGCACCGGTCGCTAACGTGAACAGCATGCGATTTGGAACGTTTCTCCCTCAGGGCTGGCGATTCGACCTCGTCGGCATCGATTCGGCCGAGCAGTGGCCCACCATGCGCGGTCTCGCGCAGAAGGCAGACGCCGGCCCCTGGGAATCCCTTTGGGTATACGACCATTTCCACACCACTCCCGTGCCGAGCGAAGAGGCGACACACGAAGCGTGGACACTGATGTCGGCGTTCGGCGCGTCGACCGAGCGCATCCGTCTCGGACAGATGTGCACGTGCATGGGGTATCGCAACCCGACGTACCTGGCCAAGGTCGCGGCGACCGTCGACCACGTCTCGGGCGGACGCATCGAGATGGGCATCGGCGGCGGCTGGTACGAACACGAGTGGCGGGCATACGGCTATGGATTCCCCGAGGTCCCGGACCGGCTCCGGATGCTCCGCGAGGGCGTCGACATCATGAAGCAGGCGTGGACGACCGGCACCGCGACCCTCGACGGGCGGTACTACCAGGTGGACGGCGCGATCGTGCAGCCGACGCCGCTGCAGCCCGGCGGCATCCCGATCTGGATCGCCGGCGGCGGCGAGAAGGTCACGCTGAAGATCGCGGCGCAGTACGCGGACTACACCAACTTCACCGGCTCGCTCGACGAGTTCGACCACAAGTCGCAGGTGCTTGCCGAGCACTGCGAGACGCTGGGGCGCGACTTCGGCGCGATCACCCGCTCGTCGAACTTCAACACGATCATCGCCGAGACCGAGCAGGAGGCCAGGGACCGGCTGGATGCCGTGCTCGCCCGACTGCGTCCCCACCTCGGTGACGAGCGCACGGCGCGCATCGAGCAGGAGTACCTCGGCTCAGACGGCTTCGGCACACCGGAACAGGTCGTGGAGCGACTGCGGAAGCGGGCCGAGCACGGGCTCGGGTACAGCATCCACTACTTCCCGGAGCTTGCGTACGACACCTCCGGGTGGGAGCTGTTCGAGCGGGAGGTCATCCCGGCGCTGGCGTAGGGGGCCGCGCAAAGCGGCCGAGGTTCCGGCGCTTGCGTGGCGGTCAGCGGAACGCCGGCTACGACGTATCGGTCAGCGGAACGCCGGCCCCGACGTAGCAGTCACCGGAGCGCCGGCCCCGACGTAGCAGTCACCGGAGCGCCGGCCCCGACGTAGCAGTCACCGGAGCGCCGGCTACGACGTAGCGGCCAGCGGAACGGCGGCCACGGTGACGGCGTACGGCGGGCCCGGTCAGAGCGGCCAGGACGCATCCGGGATCGCCAGATCCGGTCGGCGCGCGCGGAGGAACTCGATCAGCTGCGGGTAGCCCAGCAGGATGCGGGATGCGTGGAACAGCCGCTTCGTGGCCGAACGCGCCACCACCCCGCCGTAGTTGTTCGAGGCCAGAGGCTTGAGCGCGGCAATGTCGCCGACCGCGACCGCACGAGGTGCCCCCACTCCGCGAAACACCCAGACCGTGTCCGACGTCACCTCCAAACGTGACCTCGCCATGCCGTGCGCCAGCCAGACGAAGAGGATGCCCACGACCGCCATGACCACGGCCGCGATGCCCATGCCCGGCGTTGGGGACTCACCCGGTGCGGTCAGCGCGACGAGAAGGAGGAAGCATCCGATCACCATCGCGGCGATGCCCACGGTGCGCACCAGAACGCGCTGCCATCGTCGCGAGCACACCACGAACAACACGCCGGCACGAGTCGCCTTCCACGTCGCCGTAGACGGCGCCCGTCGAACCAGGCTCGAGACGACCGCGGTCACGAGGAACAACACCACAATCGGCAGCAGAAAGCTGATCAGGAGCGCCGTGGCCTGGTTCATTCATCTCCCTCTTGGCGGATAAACGTCGACCGCCCGCCATGCGTGTCGCCGGAGGCGACTCGAAACGCGAGTCTATGGCGCTTTGCGCCAGGATTCGGCCGTGGCTCCGGAAGAGCCGAGGCTCAAGTAGACACGCGAAAGCCAGCCGAAACGGAAGTCGTAGTCAGTGTGCGGCGCGAACTGGCGTGCCGCTTCCTTGACGTTGTCGGCTCGGACCCCCTTGTTGTACCAGACCTGGCCACAACTCGTGGCGAGTTTCACCGTGTAACCCGTGACCCTGGTGCCGGTGCGCGTCGGCGAGGACGAATAGACCTCGCACCTCACCCACTTCGGGTCGACCTGCTCCAGCCACGGCGACGCGAAGGTGTACCCCAGGAACAGCACCATCAGGGCCAACGCGACGAGGAGCACGACCGTGCCGATCGTCTTCTTCCTGGTCGTCGTTCGGTTTCCTTCCCCACCTGGCCGCCCCACCAGGCTACCGCCCGCCTGGTCGCTTCGACACGGCGCTCAGGGGCACGGATGCGTTCACGGAGCCGCGTGTGCGGGCACGTGACTGACGCCCGGCATGACGTTGGGCATGAGCAGACCAGTGGCTGCCGCCTTCGCATTGCTCGCGGGGTCGATGCCGTTGACCGCCATGTCGTTCGCGGTCGTACCCACTGCTCCGACGACGTGTCTGCTGATCGACGACGATACGACTGCGCTCTGCGGGAGGGCATGGCGACCCACGCCCGCCGCATGCTGCGGCATGTGAACATGCGAGCCGACCAGATCCTTCACCTTGTCGCCGACGGAATCGGTGACCACCGAGGTCGCCGCGCCTGTTCCGAAGCCGATTCCCGCGTTCGCGAGGTAGCCGGAGGCGCTGCCGTGGAAGTCCGTCTTGAAGCCGTAGGCCAGGGTGTTCATGGCGGCACCGCTGGAGCCGCCGCTGAGCGCCGACTGCACGAGTGCCGGTTTCAGAACGGTGGCACCGGCTTTCGTCAGAAGACTGGCGCCGTCGGCCGCTGCAGCCCCGCTCAGCGACGTCGAAGCCACGGTCAGACCCTCGGCGACTCCGGCCCCGACGGCGCCTCCGAGGGCGCCGACCGCAGCATCCTCACCCACGGTCGCCCAATCCACCTTGCCCGTTGTGGCCTTCTGGATGGCGATCGAGGTGCCACCGCTGATGAGGGCACCGGAGCCCGCCAGCAGCGCCACCCCGAGTGGCCCGCCGACGCCGGTGCACATGAGGGCGATGCCCCCCGCGATGGCGACGCCTGCGACGATGTATTCCCAGTTGTGGCTCACCCAGTTGGTCGTGGCGTTCCAGGCCTTGGAAAGCCACCCCTGGGTCTGCTGCTTCAGCTCAGCATCCGTGAGCGGGTGCAGACCCGTTGGGTCGCTGAACGCGAGCGGGTTGTTTCCCGCGTAGCTGTACGGGTTCGCTGCCCAGCCTGCGCCCAGAACGGGCGCCACCGGGTCGGTGGCCAGGAACGCATGGGTGGCAGGATCGTAGGGGCGCGCTCCGAGCCACTCGAGAGGGTTGGACCCGGTGAGGGCCCCTAGGGTGAGGGTTCCCGTCGCGGTGAGGCCGAGACCGCCGGCCACTCGCAGCACGGGGTCGACGCGCCAGGGATCCGCCGTGTCTGCCCTGTTCGCGCGCCAGCCGGGAGACATCCATTGGCTTCCGATGCCCGTCACCGCGCCGAGCGGCAGGACCGCCGTGTGGTCGATGCCCGCCAGAGTGGGGACCGGCGCGGCCGTGTCCCACCAGAGCGTGCTCGTGCCGGCGGCGGTCAGTCGCCCGAGTGCGTCGCTGTGCAGCGGAACCGTGTTCGCCCTACCGCCGGTCGACGTGTCGACGACGCGGTTCAGCCATCCTGTTGCAGTCCATTCGTAATCGCGTACGGCGCCGTCCGAATGGATGGTGCGGGTACGGTGACCGTCGAGGTCATACGTATGCGTCGTCGTGGTGCCGTCATCGTGATGCTCGGTGATCAGCTGACCGGCGGGGTCGTAGCCGTACGTCTCCGTGACCTCATCGTCGGTGCGCTGCACCAGGCGACCGTTCAGGTCGAACGACCAGCTCTGGCGGTTCCCCTCGGTGATCGCCTCGGTGAGCTGCTCGGCCAGGTCGTAGCCGTAGTCGGTCGACACGCCGTCGCGCGTGATGCGCGCTATCCGGCCCTCCTCGTCGCGGTGGATCACCGTGAGGTTCGAGCCCTCCGGCCCGGTGATGGTGTGTGCTGCCGTATATCCGTCGACCCACTCCCAGACCTGGTCCGTGACATCGCCGGACGGATCTGTGGTCCGCGCCGTGACGAGTTGGCCTGCGCTGTCGTATCCGAGCGTGACGATGCCGAGTCCGGGATGCTCGACGCGGTCGAGTCGCCCGGCCAGGTCGTAGTGGTACTGCGTGACGCGACCGAAGGCGTCGACCATGGAGGTACGGCGGCCCGCGGCGTCGTAGGTCCAGGACATCCCCCTGGCCCGACCGTCGGCGCCGATACGGCTGTCGCGCACCAGTCGCGCCGCGCGATCCCACTCCATGACGTGTGTCACGGGTGAGTCACCCGTGAGGTCCTGGATGGTCTGGGTGCGGTTCGGAAGGTCGCGAGCGACCGTGCTGATCACGGCGCCGTCGACGCTGAGCGCCACATTCCGGCCCGATGCGTCGTACTCGAAGGAGATCCGTCGCCCATCAGGCGACTGCTGCCACATCTGACGTCCGGCCGCATCGTATCCGGCGGCGGTCACGCGGCCGAGGGGATCGGCCTGCGCAACGAGGCGGTTCATCCCGTCCCATTCGTGCCTGATCTCACCACCGGCGGGATCGATGATCCGCACGAGACGGCCGTTCTCGTCGTATTCGTAGCGGGTGACGCCGCCGAGTCCGTTCGTCACGGCGACCAACTGCCCGGCCCGGTCGTAGGAGAAGCGACGCGTCCCCCACCAGGTGTCGGCGGCGGAGACGATTCGACCGCACTTGTCGTACCGGTAGGTCGCCGTTCCTGACCCCGGCTGGTGCACCTGGACCAGCCGGCCGCACTCGTCGTACTTGGCCCAGGCGGCGTCGCCGTTCGGAAGGGTCTGGCGCGCCAGGAACGAGTCGGCGTCGTACTCGCGCCTCGTGACCCCGCCATCTGGCGCGATCTCCTCGACCAGGCGGCCGCACACGTCGTACGTGTACCTGGTCTTCAGGCCTGTCGGATCCGTGACTTCCGTAGGGCGACCTGCTGCATCCCGCTGGATCAGGGTGAGAGCACCCTCCGGATCGAGGATCTCCACCACTCGTCCGCAGGCATCGTAGACGAACGTGTGCGAGTCGTCGTCTCCGGATGCCACGGCCTGCGGCCGGCCCAGCGCATCCAGGCGCAGAGTGGAGGCGAACAGTCCATCGTCAACGGTCACCGAGTTGTTCTCGGCGTCCATGACGACCGTTCGGGTCACTCCCGTCGGATCGGTCGTTCCGACGAGCTCGCCGTCGGCGTCGTACCGGTTGGACCAGACCCCACCCGTCGGGTCGACTGTCTCGATCAGGCGGGAGAGCGAGTCGTGCGAGTACGACCAGACCGAACCGTCGGGCAACTGCACCGAGGCCAGATTTCCGAGGTCGTCCACCGTGCGCGTGATAGCGCGGCCGAGCGGGTCGATGCTTCGCGTCTCTTCCCCTGTCGGACCGTACTCGATTTCCGTACGGCCGCCATCGGGCGCCACCACGGCCGCGAGCCTGCCGGCCGCGGTGTGCTCGAACCGCCACACGCCGCCATCCGCATCCCGCCGGCTTACCAGCACACCAGCGTCGTCGTACGAATACGTGGTGCGATGCCCGGACGGCGTGACCGCCGCGATCACTCGACCCGCGAGGTCGCGCTCGAGCCTGGCAACATCTCCGACCGCGTTCGTCGTCGAGATGAGGTCGCCGTGCTCGTCATAGCCGAACCGGAGCACCACACCGGTCGGATCCGTCACCTGGGACAGCAGGCCGTTCTCCCAGACCATGACGCTGCGACCGCCGACGGGATCGAGGATGACCGACGGACTCCTGTCGTCGCCCTCGTACTCGTAACTGGTCACGGCATCCGCTGTGCTTCCGTCTGCGGCGCCGACGACGACCGTGACCACTCGGTCCCTGTCGTCATACCCGTACTGCAGGTCCACCCCGTCGGGGGTGACTTGATGGATCAGCCGCCCGCGGTCGTCGTACTCGCGAACGGTCTTCTGGCCGAGGCGGTCTGTTGCCTCCACCATGTCGCCGTATGCGTCCCACACGTACGATTGCCGGTTCCCGTCGGAATCGATCACACCGACCAGACGCGCTAGACCATCCGCGATCCAGGTGTTCGCCCGTTCCCCGTTAGTGTCGGCGACCTCGGTCACACCGCCGGGCAGGTACGTGTACCGGCTCGTGCGACCGAACGACGATCGCTGCCAAGTGACCCGGCCCGCCTCGTCGTAGCCGTTCACGAGAAGAATGACGCCGTCGGCGTCGATCACCTGCTCGATGAGACCCGACTCCTCGCCCCAGAGGTACTGACGCGTACCGGAGGGCCCGGACACCGAGGTCAGTCGACCCGCGTCGTCGTAGGCGTAAGCGACGCGTCGTCCATCGGACCCCTCGATCGCGGACACACGGCGGTCGTCCCACTCGATCGAGATCGACCGCGCCCGCTCATGCACGAGGCCGATCAGCCGCCCGTCCCCGTCGTGCATCAGGTCCACCCGGGTGCCCGCACCACGCGCGAATGAGGCGAGGCGACCGGATGCTGCGAACATCCAGGTGCCGCCGGCGTTGTCGGACACGACGAAGCCTTCGTCGATCCTCTCCAGCCAGTACGACGATCCCGTCGCCCTGTCCCACCCGTCGTTGGAACGCGGGAACACCACGTGCCGGCCATCCGGCTGAACCCAGTGCGCGGCATCCTCGACGAAGAGCAGTCCGCTCTCGGTCCACGACGACCAGCCCGGGCCGAAAGCGCCAGGGGTCGGGTCGACCGAGTTGTACATGCGTGTGAAGACGAGCGCGCTGCAGGCCCCGTCGAACGCCAGGTCGGTCTCCGGCTCGATGAAGTTGCCGGTCGCGGTGTTCACCGGGTCGTCGGCGTAGCCGCTCGTCACCAGTCCGCCCTTGACCGTGGGCATGCTGATGGTGAGGTCCTGCCGCGTTGCGGACACGTGAGCGGCGGCCAGTGCGGCGGAGATCGCCGCGTTCGACAGCGTGCACACGCTGCCGGAACCGCCGGCCTTCTCGAATGCCGCGGCAACCACCTTCGCCCAGGTGGCTTCCTGGGTGTTGCCCTGGATGAACTGCTGGAACGCGGTCAGAACGCTGCTGGCATCCAGGCTCCCCCAGCCGCACGACGAGGTGAACGCCGTGTAGGCCTTCTGTACGGCGGAATGCTGGGTCGTGAGCGCGGTGTCGTTCGTGCCCGTGGTGCTCGCGAACGACGTGAGGTTGTCCGGAATCGCCGAAGACGTTCCCGACGAGGCGCCGCCGGACCCCGGGTGAGGAGTCTGCCGGGGTCCGACCGGGGGCTTGGCGGCCACCGGGTTGAGCGGCGGAGCGGGCGGGCCAACCGGAGGCGTGTCGCTCTGGCCGAACACGTTGTGCTCGACCCAGCCCCACGCGGAGCTGAGCCCGCTCTGATGCTTCTGGTCCTCTTCCCACTTCCGCGCCTTCTCGCGGCGCTGCTGCTCAGCGTCGGCGGCCTTCTGCAGCTCCCCGGTGAGCGTCGCCACGGCGCGCAGGGCAGTGGACAGCTCACCGGCATCCTTCACCTGCGTCGCACCGTTCGATGCGAACAGGGTGGAGAAGTACCCCTTGAACTGCTCCTCGCCCTTTGTGCGCGCGGACTGCATCGAACCCTTCTGGCCGTCGATCACGCCGGCAGCGGTGTTGCACGCCGAGATCAACGCCTGAGCATCCGAATCGGAGAACTTCACGTTCTCCTTGTATGCACCCAGATCAGCCATGGCAGACGCCTACTCCCCTACGAAATCCTCGAATTCACCGACATCACGGGAAACGGGCTCGGTCCGCAGACCGGCCCGGTTCGCCTCTGGAGCCGAGCGACCCCGTCGAGCTCAGTTACCGCCGCCGGCGGTGAAGATGTTCGTCGAGATCGTCTTCAGCTCGCGGTGAAGCTCGTCCAGCTTCTGGATCGCGTTCTTCAGCGCCGTGTTCGTGCTCGGCCAGGTGTCGTTGCGGAACGTCTCCGCCAGCGGCCCGTCCCAGTTGTTCGGCTCGGACAGGATCTTGCCCTGCGCGTCCAGAGCACTGATCTGGTCGGTGAGACCGCCGTTGATGATCGTCTGAATCTGCGAGATCGCCGCCTTCGCGGCCTCCGTCGACAAAACACGAGAAGACATGGATATCCCCTAATTCCTTTTCGCCTGCTGAGCAGGACACGATAAGACCCCGGGTCATCCCGTACGAGAGCAGAGGATGACCGCGAAGCACTTCCCTACGATCCCGCCGGATTTCCGTTCCGCGGGCCGTTGAACCGATGCTAACGGCACCATCGGTCACGAGGACATGGGGACAACTCCCCATGCTCACGGCAACGGCAGCTGCACTCGTTCGAAGGCGCCCCTGGCGACGTACACGCCTCGCCCCGGCGGGAATTCGTTGCGCGCCGCACGCGGCAGCGGGGTGTTCAGGATGATGTCGCCGTCGGTGCTCTCCGGTTGCAGCAGGAGGCCGCGCCTGCTCGACTTCGCCTCGCCGATCATCCCCCAGCCGGATGCCCAGCCGCCTTGATCGCCATCGGCGAGAAGGAAGTGGTCGCTGCGGTTCACGGCCTTGATGAGGTCGGTCAGCGCCGAGTCCGCCGCGGACTGCGAGAAGTCGCCGATGGACTCGATGAAGACGGCGATGCGCGTGCCGCCCTCCTCGCGCACCGAGGCGCTCACCTTCGATGCGAGAGCGTCGGCCGCCTCCGCTGACGTGGCGACCTCCGCCCAGATGGGTTCGCGCGACGCGACGGACCGCGAATTGCCGATGTAGTACAGGAGCGCCGAAGGGTCGAAACGCCGCAGGGAGCGGGCCATCGCGATGAACGCCGTCGTGCGTCCGCTGGCAGGCGGACCGGACAACACCATCGCACCGACGGGGTCGAATCCGATCGGCACCAGATCGGTCTCACCGACGCCGAGCACAGGGCTCTCGCCCACCCGGTCGGGGAGAGAGGCTTGCGGATACTCCACGGGCAGCGACCCGACCTCCGGAGCCGGCGTCACGCCCGCTCGCTGCATGGCCTCCGCCAGCTTGGCGACCTTGGCCGACTGCTCGGAGACGACGGAGGAACCGCCGAGCACCGCGATCTGGGTCTCCAAGCCGTCCACGAGCGCCCGGCCGGGTGGGGAGGTGGAGGAGAGCACGTCGTGGGGTGCGTCGAGCATCCGGTAACCGTCGTCGTCGGCGAGCCGCAGCACGACGTTGCGCTGCACGCTGGCCGACACGGAGCTCGGTACCGCGCCGCCGCGGTCGGCCGTGAAGGCGGTGTGGATGCCGAGCTGGCGGCCGTCGGTGAGGATGTCGCGGAAGATGTCGTACAGCTGCGCCCGGTTGCCCACCGCCTCGAAGTCCTCCCGGAAGCTCGGGAACCCGTCGATCAGGAGCAGTATTCGCGCTTCCTGCGGTCGCGCGGTGAGCGCGCGGTACTCGGTGATGTTGGATGCGTTGGCGTTCGCGAAACGCACGGAACGGTCATCCAGTTCCTTACGGAGCATGCGAAACAGCCTCGCCACTCGCTCGATGTCGTCGCCCTTGACGACCGCGCCCACGTGCGGCAGCTGATCGAGCATCCGAAGAGCGCCCGCACCGAAGTCGAGCGCGTATACCTGCACGGGACCGCCACGCGGCGTGATGGCTGCCGAACAGGCCAGTGTGCGGAGCACCGTCGACTTGCCCGAGCCGCCGGTGCCGTAGATGGCGAGGTTGCCGTCGACGTCGGGCTGGAAGTAGATCGGCACCTGCTCCTGCAGATCGGGCACATCGGCGACCCCGAGCAGAAGTTCCGAGTCGGTGCGCTGCCGCAGCAGGCTCAGGTCGTACGCGGGCGCAAGCTCATCGAGCCACGGCCGCCGAGGAGCGGGGATGCCTGCGACGCCTTGCGCGTCGATCATGGATGCGACGAGCCGCTGCTGGTCCGTCGGGCCCGGGTCGCGCCTCAGGTCGGCGTCGGGGTCGGGTGCTGTCGGGTCCTCCCAGCGCACCTCGCCGCCGAATCGCAGCTCAGCGACGTCGATGCCCGCGCGTTCCGGCTCTCTGCTCGTCCAGCCTCCCGCGTAACCGGACTGGAAGAGCGTGAGCCGCCCTGGGCCGGTCTTCGCCACACCTCTGCCGGGGATTCCGGGGTCGAAATGGGCGGCATCCTTCGTTCCCACCACGTCGGTGGAGTCGGCCTCGTCGGCCATGCGCAGCGCGACCCGCAGGTTCGTGTTCGCGCGCAGGTTGTCCCGGATCACACCGGCAGGGCGCTGCGTCGCCATGATGAGGTGGATGCCGAGGGAACGGCCGCGCTGAGCGATGTCGACGACACCGTCGACGAACTCGGGCACCTCGCCGACCAGGGCGGCGAACTCGTCGATGACGAGCACCAGGGCGGGTGGACTGTCGGGGTCGCCGCGTCGCTCGAGTTCGAGCAGGTCCTTCGCCTTCTTGCGATTGAGCAGGTGCTCACGGTGCCGCAGCTCGGCCCGCAGGCTGGTCAGGGCGCGGCGCACCAGGTGCGGGCTCAGGTCGGTGACGAGGCCGACGCAGTGCGGCAGGTGCACGCAGTCGGCGAACGCTGATCCGCCCTTGTAGTCGACGAACAGGAACGTCACCCGGTCGGGGCTGTACTCGGCCGCCATGCCGAGCACCCACGCTTGCAGGAACTCGGACTTGCCGGCACCGGTGGTGCCGCCGACGAGCGCGTGCGGGCCCTGCGTGCGCAGATCGAGGTGCATGGGATCGATGCCCGCGGATCCCACGGTGGCACGCAACGTTCCGGTACGGCGGGGAGCCGGGGCCGCGCCGCTTCTGTCGTGCACCGAGTTGTTCTGGCGCCAGCGATCCACGACCGCCTCGCTCGCCTCGACCAGGTCGTGACCGAGCAGCGTCACGAGCGAGATGGATCGCGGCAGGTCGCTCGAGTCCGCCGTGACGGCGCCCGCATCGATGACCGCCGCCATCCGCCGGGCGAACTCGAGCGCGCGCCCGCCGTCGACCGTCTCGGTCGCGACATCCTCGATGACCTCGCCGAGCCGCACAAGGCCGACGCGGCCCTTCCCGGGGTCGTCGCTCAGCTCGAGGTAGGTGCGGCAGACGGCGGGCAGCGCGGGAACATCGTCCGCGATCCAGATGGGATAGACACCGGCATCCGCGGCGCGCTCGGCGAGTTGAACGAGGCGCGCCCGGTCGACCGACGCATCATCGGAGATGAGGACGACCATGGCGGGGATCTGCGCCTGGGTGCCCTGGTCGGACTGCTCCTTGCCCACCTCGGATCCGCGGTCGAGCTTGGCGGCGTCGGCCTTCATCGCACCTCGGCGCTGCACCTGCCTCGAGGCGAGGCGTGATTCGATGAGGCCCTCGAGCGCCGAGACCAGGGTCGCCCCGCTCGACGCGCTGTCGGCGAGATGCCCAACCCCGATCGGAGACTGCGGGCTCGAGGTGTGCGGGATCCATTTGAGCCACTCGAGCTCGGCCGACCACCTCGGGGAGACGATCGCGGCGACGGCGAGTTCCGCCGGAGAATGCAGCGATGTCAGCTGCACCATGATCGAGTTGAGGCTGCCGATCGCCTGATGCGGAGACCCGGCGATGCCGAGAGCGCCCGAGTCGTAGAGGTCGTCCACGATAGGCACGTTGTCGATCGTCGCGTGCGCGGCCACCACGTCGTCGAGGCGCTCCTGGTAGGCCTTGAGGATCTCGCCGCGGCCACCCGTCTTGATGGTGTTGCGGCTCTTCATGCGCCCGACGCCGAGCCGCACGTTGAGGAACGACCAGTGCTCCGGCCGCCGCGTCCACAACAACGGCCCGCGGAGTATCGCCTGGTTCAGCGCGTCATCGGTGGACGGGGACTCCTTCGTGCGCAGCCGCGTCTCGTTCGCGAGCTCCGCGTCCAGCTCCTCCGTGAGCCCGGCAAGCCGTTCGTCGAACTCGGCGATCGACTTCTTCAGGCGGCGCTTGCCCCTGCGCTTCTCGGTGAGCGAATTCCCTATCATCATGACCGGCGACATCAGGATGAACAGCAGCGAGGTGATCTGCTGGGAGAACGCGAACATCAGGCCACCGACCAGCAGCGGCGCGATCATCGCCAGAAGCGGGAACGGCTGCGGTTCGGGCTCCGCGGGAGGCTCCGGTGCGGCGAACTCCTGCCCGGCGTAGCGCACCTCGACCTTCGGCGACCGGTTGAAGAACACCGGCCCTGCCTTCGGTGCCATGCCGGAGGCATCCGGATGCGTCACCGTGACCTTCACCTCGGAGTCGCCGATGACCAGCACCTCCTCGCGCTTGATGCGCAAGCGCGGAACGATGCCCCCGTCGACGACGATTCCATTGGCGCTGCCGAGGTCGACGACCTCGACCGCATCGGACGTCTCGAATCTGACGTGCCGCTTCGAGACGAGTCCGTCGTGCAGAACGATGTCGCAGCCGGGGTCGCGCCCGAGCACCGTCGTGCCGAGCGCCAGAGGGAAGCTGCTGCCGGCATCCGGGCCGCTCAGCACGGTGAGGGTCGCAACCTGGATGCGACTGCCGGCTTCGTTCGCCGTGAAGTGCACATCGGCCGGCGCGAGCTGCACCACCGCACCGCTGGCGATCCACGCCTCGCCGACCGGCACATCCGGCGGGAGCGGCACCGACTCGGCCTGGCCGGGAAGCGTGGCGCGCAGTGTCAGCGGCGCCGCTTCGGCCGATGGAACGGATGCCAGTGCCTGCGCGCCCATCGGGTCGAGCAGCGCGATCGCCGTGGCGATCTCGGAGATGCTGGCTGCGGCATCCGCGGTGACGACGATGTCGGCGGGTGTGCCGGAGGGCCGATTGAGCGTCAGCTTGAGGCGCATGGCGGAGACTCCGAGACGGTCCGGCGCGGAACCCACAGGCGGGAACCGTGCGTCGCGGGAGCGACATCCGCGACCCACCCACCCTAACCGCCGCCCGGCCGTGCGCCGCCGCCGGCTGCGCTCCGCGGCGGCTGGGCTCCGCGGCGGCTGGGCTCCGCGGCGGCGCCCGACCCAACGCGGACGCCGGCCACCGCGACGCGGACGCCGCCCAGCCCCGACGAGAGTGTCGCCACCCCGACGCGGACGTCACCACCCCCGACGCGAGTGCCGCCACCCCGACGCGGATGCCACCCCCAACGCGAGAGCCGCCACCCGAACGCGAGAGCCGCCACCCGAACGCGAGAGCCGCCACCCGAACGCGAGACTAGGTGTACGCGACGAGACCGGGCGCTGTGCACCTAGGGTCGTCGCGTACACCTAGTGTCGCTTGATTGGATGGGGGGCCGGCGCCGTCACAGGCTGCGCTGGTACCCGCGTAGCGCCCGCACCGACCACACGAAGGCCAGCACCGCGAGGACGACCAGGCCACCGACGAGCAGCAGTGCCGAGGCATCCGTCGTGCCTGCCAGGGTGTTGCGGGCGAGGTCGACCGACCAGGTCATCGGGTTGAACTTCGACACGTTCTGCACCCATTCCGGCATCAGCGACGCCGGCATCATCGTGGTGGAGAGGAACGTGACCGGCAGCACCACGATCTGCGAGATGCCGATGAGCGCGACCTGGTTGCGCGTGGTGAGCGCGGCCGCCGTGGACAGCGAGCAGAAGATTGTGCCGAGCAGCAGCGCAGTCAGCAGGGCGAGCGCCATCCCGCCGACTCCGCCGGGGTAGCTCGCGCCGCCGAGCCAGCCGATGAAGAACACGACGATCGACTGTCCGAGGCAGATGATCAGCTGCTGCACGAGCTGGCCGGTGACGATCGCGGTGCGGGAGACCGGTGCGGTGAGCAGCTGGTCCATGACGCCGGACTTCATGTCGTCGATGTAGCCCGACCCCGCCCACGCGCCGCTGTACAGCACGGTCATCATGAGCACGCCGGGCACGAGGAATGTGGCGTACCCGGTGCCGCTGAACCCGGGCAGCTTGCCGAGCGAGGAGAACACCTGCCCGAACAGCAGGATCCACACGATCGGCTGCACGAGCGAGAACGCCGCACCCCACACCTGCCTGCGGGTGTTGGTGATCCAGCGGCCGGTGATCTGCGCTGTCTGGGTGAGCCATCCGGCTCGTACGGGGTGGGCCGGCGCGACGCCGGCGACAGTGGTGGTCATGCTGCTTCTCCGTTCAGGGTTGTGGATGCCTCCGGCTTCGCCGCCGCGGATGCTTGCGGCTCCGCTGCGGCGTCGGCGGTGTCGAACGAGCGGCCCGCGTAGTGCAGGTACACGTCGTCGAGGCTCGGGCGGGATGCAGAGACCGCCCCGAACACGATGCCCGCCGCTTCGAGTGCCGCGATCGCGGGTGCCACGGCCGACGACGCGTCGTCGGTGCGGGCCACGAGCTGACCGTTCGTCCCCTGTGTCTCCACGACGACGTCGCGCAGGCCGCGAACCGTCGAGGCCGCCCTGCGCACCGTCTCGACATCCGGTTCGACGAGCGAGACGCGGAGCGTGTCGCCGTTGAGGGATGCCTTCAGCTCGTCGGGACTTCCGCCAACGACCTTCGTGCCGTGATCGATGATCATCACGTCGTCAGCGAGCCGGTCGGCCTCCTCGAGATAGTGCGTCGTGAGGATGACTGTGATGGCGCTCTCGGCGGACAGCCGGCGGATCTCCGCCCACATCGCCGCCCGCGCCTCGGGGTCGAGCCCGGTGGTGGGCTCGTCGAGGAACAGCACGCGCGGTGCGTGCACGAGCGCGGCCGCAACATCCAGCCGGCGCCGCATGCCGCCGGAGAACTTGCCGACCGGGCGATCGGAGGTGTCGCCCAGCCCGAACTCCTTCAGCAGAGCGGATGCCCGGGCGCGGGCATCCGCCCCGCTCATGCCGCGCAGGCGGCCGGCCAGCACCAGGTTCTCGGTGCCGGTGAGGAGCGGGTCGGTGCTCGCTCCCTGCGAGACGTAGCCGATGTGCTGGCGCACCTCGGCCGGGTGGCGCACCACGTCGATGCCGTCGATCCGTGCGGATCCACCGCTCGGGCGGCTCAGCGTGGTGAGGATCTTCGTGGTGGTGGACTTGCCTGCGCCGTTCGGGCCGAGCATCGAGAAGACGATGCCGGCCGGCACCTGGAACGTCAGGCCGCGCAACGCCTGCACAGGCGTGCGGTGCGCGCCGCGGTAGGTCTTCGTGAGCCCGGCCGCGTCCACAGCCAGGGTGCCGGCGGTGCTGCGTGCGGGCATCCGCTCATTCATGGTGTGCTCCATTCGATTCGTTGCGGCCGGCGGGGAAGAGCATCCGCGCCAGCACGAGGAAGAAGACGACGAACCCGGCCACCAACGCCAGCCACGACCAGACGAAGCCGACCGTGAGGCTGAGGATGACGAACACTGCGACCGAGACCACCATGATCACCACCGTGTAGATGCCGAACCGGGCCGCCGCCGCAGGGTCTTTGCTGAAGCGGTCGCCACCGTCGAACTCGTTCGTGTAGACGCTGCGCAGCCTGGCCATCCACGGCTTCTTGCGGTTCGTCTGCGTCGCGCCGAGGTAGCTGAACCAGGCGATCGAGACGACCACGAGGGGCGCCGCGATCACGATCAGCCACAGCTGCGCCAGGTGAGTGGCGTAAAGCGCGCCGAGCGCGAGGCCGGCGAGCCCGAGGAACGCGGATGCTCCGTACCCGATCGCGCGGCGGCCGGGCACCGGGTAGTTCGTCGTGGTCTCCTGATGCGTGCCGTCGCTCACGATCACGCCGATCGGGGCGGCCAGCAGCACGATCGCGGCCACTGCCGACGCGCCGATCGGCCAGCCGAGGATGCCGAGCGCCGCCAGCACGGTGAGCGCGAGCCCCGCGGCGGCCACCACGGAGAGCAGTACCGTGCGCACGACGAACGCCGGACGAGGACGCACGCGATGCCGCTGCACCAGCTCGAACGTGCTGCGGCCCGTCGCGGCATCCGCTCCCCCGGCTTTCGTGTCGGCGGCCGCCATACGTGCGGCTGCGTCTCTTGCGAACGCGGTACCTCGCACCGGCTCACCGGCGGCGGGGCCTGCAGGTTCGCCGGCGACCTCGGCGGCCAGCTGCTCGATGTCGCCGAGCTCGGCGAATGCCGTCGACACGGCCGCCATGGGTCCGGCACCGGATGCCTCCAACTCCGCGACGCGGGCGGCCAGGCTCGCGCGCAGCTCGTCTTTCAGGTCACGCAGGTCGTCTGTGTCGGGAAGGCGCCGGAACGCCTCGTCGAGGCGGGCATCCAGTTCCCCACCGGCAGACGTGTTGTCGCTGCCGCTCATGAGCGGCCCCCTTTCAGGTTCAGAAGTGTGTTGATGATCGCCTGCGTCTTCAGCCAGTCCTCGACGTTGCGTCGGTACACGGCACGCCCGGCGTCGGTGATGCGGTAGTACTTGCGGCGGCCGCCCTGCGTCTCGTCACCCCAGTACGGCTCGATGAGTCCGTCTTTGGTGAGGCGACGGAAGCTCGCGTAGAGCGTCGCTTCCTTGATCTCGTACTCGCCGCCAGTGGCGTCGCGGATCGCCTTGTGGATCTCGTAGCCGTACCCGTCGCCGCCACGCAGCACGCCGAGCACGATCGTGTCGGTGTGGCCGCGCAGCAGGTCGGCGGTGAACGCCGCGGATGCCTGCGAGTCTTCTTGCATGGCCAGTACTGTAACAGATCAAGTACTCTCGCTGCAATCACGCTGTGTGCATGGGATTCGGTGGTCGCAAATTGCGGGTGTTCCCCGGGCGGACTCGCAATTTGCGACAGCGGAATGGGGCACGAACACCATCCGGTGGAGCGCGGGGGGTTAGTGGGGAGTCAGCGAGCGTCGATGGCCGTCCGGACGCGGCGCACCAATTCCTGGGGGTGATCGAACAGGAGCCGCTTCGTCACGCGGATGACCCGCCACCCGTGTGCGGTCAGGGCGTCGTACCGGTCGACGTCCTTGGCCCATTGCTGCGCATCGCTGCGATGGTGATCGCCCTCGTATTCGATGGCGATCCTGAGTTCCGGGTAGGCCATGTCGACGCACGCCAGGAACATTCCGTACTCGTCGAAGACGTCGTGATCGAGCGTCGGCTCCGGCAGACCGGCATCCATCAGCGTGAGGCGCGTCCAGGTCTCGGGCCGCGATGAAGCGCCCAGCCGTACCAACGGAAGCGCATCGCGAAGCGTTGAGACTCCGACGCGGCGGCCGGCCCGTACACAGGCATCCAGTTCGGCGATCGTGCCGAGCGGTCGGGAAAGCGGTCGGGCAAACGCACCGGGTGCCCGCGGCACGCGGACAATGGCATCCGCCATGGCGACGACATCGTACGGATGCTCGAGCATCGGCGCCACGGCCGCCCAGGTCGAGACCGGGCTCGAGACCCGAAGGCCGGTCTTCGGATGCCGCCGCACGGTCGTGCTGCCCTTACGCGCCTGGTGTCCGTGGACGCCTCGACCACGGGACGCTCGTAACGGCGCGAACACGCTGACGTCGAGCGCGCTCGTGTTCTCGATCGCAGGCGGAAGCGGCAGACCCCAGATGATAGCCGCCGAGAGGTGACTGAAGAACTCGTGCTCGGTCATCCGGAGCGCGTATTGACGAGCAAGGGCGATGATCGGATGTTCCTTCACGACGTCCGGGTCGTCCTCGTCGTTCTTCTGCAGTCCCTCTTCCGTCGGCGGCCTCACACGCACGCCGTGAAACGGGGTCTGCAGGTCCCGGGCCCTCAACCTGGACGCTGAAACCCCGGCATCCCGGGCTTGCTTGGCGGTGAACGACGGTCCGAGCTCGGAGGGAATCGGCGACGGCTGCATGCCCGCACCCTGCCCGAAACCGGCCTTCTCCCGCGCGAGCCCTCCACAGGCATCCGAAGCGCATCGCCTCACGCTTCCGCTGTCGCAAATTGCGGGTGCGCCCGCCACCAACCCGCAATTTGCGACAGCGGAACGCTGGCGTGCAGCCGTTCAGCGGTCGCGCTTCTCCCACGGCCAGCGGGGGCGGCCGCGCTCGTCGATGCGCGACGACAGCACGATCATGTCCAGGAGCACGACGACGAGGGAGAGGATGCCTGCGGCCGCCGCGAACGGTCCGATCAGCTGCTCGACGACGAACGGCAGGAACTGGAACGGGTCCGTGACTCCCACGACCATCGCGCCGGCGACCGCATAGCCGACGTAAGATCCGGCGCCGCTCAGCAGTGCAACCCCGATCGCGATGTCGTGCGCGTGACGCGGCACCCGGAGCGCTCGCACCATCAGCACCGCGAAGACGACAGCGGAGGCGACCCCGCAGGCGATCGGACCGGCGTACAGGCCGGCATCCGCGTTCTCGATCACGTCGCGATTGAGCATCACGCTGAGTACGCCGAGCGCGGCGATCAACAGCGCGACGTACAGCACCGTCGCGAAGAAGGCGAGGGTGGCGGCGTATCGACGGAATTCCATGGCGGGATGCTGCGCTTCGGCGATTCGGCGGCGCTCACGCACGCGCTGGTCCACGCTCATCGAACGTGGAGCCGGCGTTGAGCGTGCGGTTCAGGCTCCCGGGCTCGTGGTGGGCCCGGCGGCGATCCGCCTGTCGTACTCGCGCTGCGCCTCCAGGTTAGCCGCGCGGATCCGTCGGCCGCGGGCCGCGATCCAGGCACCGAACCAGAGGGATGCCTCGCGCGCGATGACACCGGCGAAGATCGCGGTCGGGCTGACCGCGATGGTCCTGAGGAACTGCCCGGCAAAGGAGGCAGACACGTGCAACACGTCGACGGAGAGCAGCGTGCCGCCCATGTAAGCGAAGTAGACGACGACGCCGACGAAGAACGATCCGAGTACGTGCGCCCACCATCCGGCGCGGTTGACGATCGTGATGAGGAGCGCCTCAGCGAGGAAGAAGACCACGACCGGCAGCCAGAATGCGGCCGTCTGCAGGAAGTGCTCCCACGTCACCATCGAGCCCTTCTGGCCGCTGGCCACGATGAGCGCAAGGCTCACGAGCGCGAAGACCACCGCGAACGCGACCGTGGCGACGATGTCGATGAGGATGCCCATCAGCCGGTTGCCGCGCCGCTTGGGCGGAGTCGGAGCCGTGACGTACATCGGGGTGGGCGCCGCCACCGTCGCCGACGCGATCCCGCCCTCGAGCCCTGTCGTGCCCGCCTGCTCGGCGGATGCCGTCTCTTCGTACGGAACAGGCTCCGGTGCCGCCGGCGCGTGTTCCGCCGCCGGCTCACCGTCATACCCTGCTGCCGGGTGTTCGGATGTCTCTCCCGACGGCTCGGGCGGCAGGATCACGGGTTCCGCTCGCTCGTCGGGCCGCGCCTCGTCGTGTTGATCGGAGACCACGTCGAACGCCGCCGTGTCGTCGCCAACGGAGGACTGGGCCGGCTGATCGACGGGACGCCGCGCCGCTACAGGAGCCGCCACGGGAGCGTCCTCGGCGGGAGCCTCGCGAGGGGTTTCCGCCTCGACGGGAGCCTCACCCGCGGCGGGATGCTCCTCGGTGACGAGAGGCTCCTCTTCGGCCGGGACTCCCTCGACCGAGTCCTCCGCGGGAGCGTGCGCCGATTCGTGGCCAGACGGCGTCACGTCATCGGATGCGCGGTTCAGGTCGGCGGGCTCCGACGGCTCGTCGGCGCCTCGTGCCTGCGGTGTGTCGTTGCTCATGGTGCCCCCTGTTGTGTGAACGCGGCGCACCGCGTGGCGGGCTGGGTCGGCTGTCGCCGTGCACGGCTTTCGCCGCTCAGACAGCTTTCGTCACGGTAACAGCGCGCGCCAAGGGCTTGCGCGAGGCGCACCGCGCGGTCTCGAGGCGACGAGTGGCGAAATGCGCAGGAGCCCCGCGCCTTGCGGCGCGGGGCTCCTGAACGGCTTGGTCAGTTATATCGCGGCTTCGCCGCTCACAACTTCAATCGGTCGGGGAAAGCGAGCAAGCTCGCTCTGCTCTCACCTTGGTCAGTTATATCGCGGCTTCGCCGCTCACAACTTCAATCGGTCGGGGAAAGCGAGCAAGCTCGCTTTCCCCTCCCTCAATCAGTTGTAAGTCCCCGGGGTGTAGTCGTCCGAGCTGAAGCTGTCAAAGTCGACGAAGCTCAGGTCGTTCTCGTTGAACACGGTGTCGTCGGTGAAGATGCGGTTCGGGTAACGCTCCGCCTTCGCCTCCTCCGTGGCCTCGACCGTCACGTTGCGGTAACGCGGCAGGCCGGTGCCGGCCGGGATCAGCTTTCCGATGATCACGTTCTCCTTGAGACCGATCAGCGGGTCGCGCTTGCCCTCCATGGCGGCCTGCGTGAGAACACGCGTGGTCTCCTGGAACGACGCGGCCGACAGCCACGACTCCGTCGCGAGCGAGGCCTTGGTGATACCCATGACCTCCTGGCGGGCGGATGCCGTCTTCTTGCCCTCGGCGAGCGCGGCGCGGTTGATCGCGTTGTACTTCGACCGGTCGACGAACTCACCGGGCAGCAGGTCGGTCTCACCGTGGTCGACCACGGTGACCTTGCGCAGCATCTGGCGCACGATCACCTCGATGTGCTTGTCGTGGATCGGCACACCCTGCGAGCGGTACACGCCCTGCACGCCGCCAACGAGGTGCTCCTGCACCGCGCGGATGCCGCGCACGCGCAGCACCTCCTTCGGGTCGACCGTGCCGACGATGAACTGCTGACCGAGCTCCACGTGGTCGCCGTCCTCGACGAGCAGCGTCGAGCGCTTGAGCACCTGGTAGCGGTGCTCCTCGTCGCCGTTGTCGGGGGTGAGCACGACGTAGCGGGCCTTCTCGGTGTCCTCGATGCGCACGCGGCCTGCGGCCTCGGCGATCGGGGACGCACCCTTCGGGGTGCGCGCCTCGAACAGCTCCTGCACGCGGGGAAGACCCTGCGTGATGTCGTCCGCGGATGCCGAACCACCGGTGTGGAACGTACGCATCGTCAGCTGCGTGCCCGGCTCACCGATCGACTGCGCCGCGATGATGCCGACAGCCTCTCCGATGTCCACGAGCTTGCCCGTGGCCAGCGAACGGCCGTAGCACGCCGCGCAGACACCGACGGCGGACTCGCAGGTGAGCACGGAGCGCACCCGGATCGTCTCGACACCGGCCGCGATCAGCATGTTGATGAGCACGTCACCGACATCCGATCCGGCCTCGGCGAGGACGGTGCCCTTCTCGTCCACCACGTCGGTGGCGAGGCTACGACCGAACACCGAGTTCTCGGCGTTCTCGTCGCGGATGAGCACACCCTCGGAGTCGCGCGCACCGATCCTCAGGTCGAGACCCTTGGTCGTGCCACAGTCGTCTTCGCGGATGATGACGTCCTGCGAGACGTCCACCAGACGACGCGTGAGGTAGCCGGAGTCGGCCGTGCGCAGAGCGGTGTCGGCCAGACCCTTGCGGGCACCGTGCGTCGCGATGAAGTACTCGGCCACCGAGAGTCCCTCGGAGTAGCTCGAGATGATCGGACGCGGGATGATCTCACCCTTCGGGTTGTTCACCAGCCCTCGCATACCGGCGATGTTGCGCACCTGCAGCCAGTTACCACGAGCACCGGAGGACACCATGCGGTTGATGGTGTTGTGCTCCGGGAAGTTCTCGCGCATGGCCTTCGCGACCTCGTCGGTGGCATCCGTCCAGATCTTGATGAGCTCCTGACGACGCTCGGCCTCGGTGGTGAGACCCTTCTCGTACTCGCTCTGGACCTTCGCCGCCTTCTTCTCGTACGAGGCGATGATCTCCTTCTTCGACGGAGGCGTCACGATGTCGCTGAGAGCGACGGTGACACCGGAGCGCGCTGCCCAGTAGAAACCGGCATCCTTGATGCGGTCGAGCGTTGCCGCGACCTCCACCTTCGGGTACCGCTCCGCCAGGTCGTTCACGATCGACGACAGCTTGCCCTTGTCGGCGACCGCCTCCACGTAGGGGTAGTCCTCCGGCAGGGTCTCGTTGAAGATCGCGCGACCGAGCGTGGTCTCGCGCAGCGCGGTGCCGCCCTGCACGAAGCCCTCGGGGGCATCCTCTTCCGCAAGGTAGAGGTTCTCGAGACGGATGCGCACCTTGGCGTTCAGGTCGAGCGAGCCCTGGTCCTTGGCGAGGATCGCCTCGGACACCGACGAGAACGCACGGCCCTCGCCCTCAGCGCCTTCCCTGATCGTCGTCAGGTGGTGCAGACCGATGATCATGTCCTGTGCGGGCAGGGTCACCGGGCGACCGTCGGACGGCTTCAGGATGTTGTTCGATGCGAGCATCAGGATGCGCGCCTCGGCCTGCGCCTCCACCGACAGCGGCAGGTGCACGGCCATCTGGTCACCGTCGAAGTCCGCGTTGAACGCGGCGCAGACGAGCGGGTGCAGCTGGATGGCCTTGCCCTCCACGAGCTGCGGCTCGAACGCCTGGATGCCCAGACGGTGCAGCGTCGGCGCGCGGTTCAGCAGAACGGGGCGCTCACGGATGATCTCCTCGAGCACGTCCCACACCTGCGGGTTCGCGCGCTCCACCATGCGCTTGGCGGCCTTGATGTTCTGCGCGTGCTGCAGGTCGATCAGCCGCTTGATGACGAACGGCTTGAACAGCTCGAGCGCCATGTCCTTCGGCAGACCGCACTGGTGCAGCTTGAGCTGCGGGCCGACGATGATGACCGAACGGCCCGAGTAGTCCACGCGCTTGCCCAGCAGGTTCTGGCGGAAGCGGCCCTGCTTTCCCTTGAGCATGTCGCTCAGGGACTTCAGGGCGCGGTTGCCGGTGCCGGTGACGGGGCGGCCGCGGCGGCCGTTGTCGAACAGCGCGTCGACGGCCTCCTGCAGCATGCGCTTCTCGTTGTTCACGATGATCTCGGGGGCACCGAGGTCGAGCAGACGACGAAGACGGTTGTTGCGGTTGATCACGCGACGGTACAGGTCGTTCAGGTCGCTCGTGGCGAAGCGGCCACCGTCGAGCTGCACCATCGGGCGCAGCTCCGGCGGGATGACCGGAACCACATCGAGCACCATGGCGGCCGGCGAGTTGCCGGTCTGCAGGAACGAGCTGACGACACGCAGCCGCTTGATCGCGCGGATCTTCTTCTGGCCCTTGCCGTTCGCGATCTGATCGCGCAGCATTTCGGCTTCGGCGACCAGGTCGAACGCCTCGAGGCGCTTCTTGATCGCCTCGGCACCCATGTAGGCCGTGAAGTACAGGCCGTAACGGTCGAGCAGCTCGTTGAAGTCGGCATCCTCGGGCTTGAGGTCGCCCACCTTGAGCGTGCGGAACGACTCCCACACGCGCTCGAGTCGCGCGATGTCCTCGTCGAAGCCCTTGCGGATCTGCGACATCTCCTTCTCAGCGCCGTCCCGGGTGCGGCGCTTCTGGTCGGCCTTCGCGCCCTCCTCTTCCAGCGCGGCGAGGTCGTTCTCGAGCTTGGCCAGGCGGTCGGCCACACGGGCGTCGCGCTGGTCGGTGAGCGCCTTGATCTCCAGGCGCAGCTCGTTCTCCAGGCCCGGCAGGTCTTCGTGACGACCGTTCTCGTCGACGTCGATGACCATGTAGGCGGCGAAGTAGATGACCTTCTCGAGGTCCTTCGGCGCCATGTCGAGCAGGTAGCCCAGGCGCGACGGCACACCCTTGAAGTACCAGATGTGCGTCACGGGGGCGGCGAGCTCGATGTGACCCATGCGCTCACGGCGCACGGAGGACTTGGTGACCTCCACGCCGCAGCGCTCGCAGACGATGCCCTTGAAGCGCACGCGCTTGTACTTGCCGCACGCGCACTCCCAGTCGCGGGACGGACCGAAGATCTGCTCACCGAACAGACCGTCCTTCTCCGGCTTCAGGGTGCGGTAGTTGATCGTCTCGGGCTTCTTGACCTCACCGTGGGACCAGCGACGGATGTCGTCTGCCGTGGCCAGGCCGATACGCAGCTCGTCAAAAGTTGTTGCGTCGAGCAATTTCTCTCCTAGTAGAAAGTTCGTCAGTAAGGGTCTGGCTGGCTTCAGATCTCGTCGATCGACGACGACTCGAAGTGGCTGGACAGGTTGATGCCGAGCTCTTCGGCGGCACGGTAAGCCTCGTCATCCGTGTCGCGCAGGCTCACCGGGGTACCGTCGGCCGAGAGCACCTCGACGTTCAGGCACAGCGACTGCATCTCCTTGATGAGAACCTTGAAGGACTCCGGGATGCCCGGCTCCTGGATGTTCTCGCCCTTGACGATGGCCTCGTACACCTTCACGCGGCCCAGGATGTCGTCGGACTTGACGGTGAGGAGCTCCTGCAGCGCGTAGGCGGCGCCGTACGCCTCGAGGGCCCACACCTCCATCTCGCCGAAGCGCTGACCACCGAACTGCGCCTTACCACCGAGCGGCTGCTGGGTGATCATCGAGTACGGTCCGGTCGAGCGGGCGTGGATCTTGTCGTCGACCAGGTGGTGCAGCTTCAGGATGTACATGTAGCCCACCGAGATCGGCTCCGGGAACGGCTCGCCGGAGCGGCCGTCGAAGAGCTGCGTCTTACCGGTGTGGTCGATCAGGCGCTCCCCGTCGCGGTTCGGCAGCGTGGAGTCGAGCAGACCTGCGATCTCCTCCTCCAGCGCACCGTCGAACACCGGCGTCGCCACCTTCGTGTTCGGCGCGGCCTCACGGGCGATCTCGGGCAGGCGAGCAGCCCACTCCGGGTTGCCCTCGACCTTCCAGCCCTGCTTGGCGGCCCATCCGAGGTGGATCTCCAGCACCTGGCCGAAGTTCATGCGGCCGGGAACACCGAGCGGGTTGAGGATGACGTCGACCGGGGTGCCGTCCGCGAGGAACGGCATGTCTTCCACCGGCAGGATGCGCGAGATGACGCCCTTGTTGCCGTGGCGGCCGGCGAGCTTGTCGCCCGCGGTGATCTTGCGCTTCTGAGCGATGAACACCGCGACGCGCTGGTTCACACCCGAACCGAGCTCGTCGTCGCCGTCGACGGCGTCGAACACCTTGACACCGATGACCGTGCCCTCTTCACCGTGCGGCACCTTCAGCGACGTGTCGCGAACCTCACGGCTCTTCTCGTTGAAGATCGCACGGAGCAGGCGCTCCTCGGCGGAGAGCTCGGTCTCGCCCTTCGGCGTGACCTTGCCCACCAGGATGTCGCCGGGGCGAACCTCGGCGCCGATGCGGATGATGCCGCGCTCGTCGAGGTCGGCCAGCAGCTCCTGGCTCACGTTCGGCAGGTCGCGCGTGATCTCTTCCTTGCCGAGCTTGGTGTCGCGGGCATCCACCTCGTACTCCTCGATGTGGATCGAGGAGAGGGTGTCGTCCTTCACCAGGTTCTGGCTGAGGATGATCGCGTCTTCGTAGTTGTAGCCCTCCCACGGCATGAACGCCACGAGCAGGTTCTTGCCGAGCGCGAGCTCGCCGTCTTCGGTCGCGGGACCGTCGGCGATGACCTCGCCGGCCTCGATGCGCTCACCGGCGTTCACGATGACGCGGTGGTTGTAGCTCGTGCCCTGGTTGGAGCGGTCGAACTTGCGCAGGTAGTAGGTCTGCGTTCCGCCCTCGTCGAGCTGGATGGTGACGGCATCCGCCGAGACCTCGGCGACCACGCCGGACTTCTCCGCCGTGAGCACGTCGCCGGCGTCGATGGCCGCGTAACCCTCCATGCCCGTTCCGACGTTCGGCGACTCGCTGCGCAGCAGCGGCACGGCCTGGCGCTGCATGTTCGCACCCATCAGGGCGCGGTTCGCGTCGTCGTGCTCGAGGAACGGGATCAGCGAGGTGCCGACCGACACCATCTGGCGCGGCGAGACATCCATGTAGCCGATCTGGTCGGCCGGAACGAGGTCGACCTCGCCGCCCTTCTGGCGGGCCAGAACGCGATCCTCTGCGAAGTGGCCGTCGGCCTTCAGCGGAGCGTTGGCCTGGGCGACGATGAAGTCGTCCTCTTCGAACGCGGTCAGGTAGTCGATCTGGTCGGTGACCTTGCCGCCCACGACCTTGCGATAGGGCGTCTCGATGAACCCGAACGAGTTGATGCGAGCGAAGGATGCCAGCGAGCCGATCAGACCGATGTTCGGGCCTTCAGGCGTCTCGATCGGGCACATGCGGCCGTAGTGCGAAGGGTGCACGTCGCGCACCTCGACGCCCGCACGGTCGCGGGACAGACCACCGGGGCCCAGCGCCGAGAGGCGGCGCTTGTGGGTCAGGCCAGCGAGCGGGTTGTTCTGGTCCATGAACTGCGACAGCTGGCTGGTTCCGAAGAACTCCTTGATCGCAGCCACGACCGGACGCACGTTGATCAGGGTCTGCGGCGTGATCGCCTCGATGTCCTGCGTGGTCATGCGCTCGCGAACCACGCGCTCCATGCGGCTGAGGCCGGTGCGCACCTGGTTCTGGATGAGCTCGCCGACCGCACGGATGCGGCGGTTGCCGAAGTGGTCGATGTCGTCGACATCCAGGCGGATGTCCGCGCTCTTGCCGCCGCGGGTGCCGTCGATCGCGTACACGTTCTCGCCGAGCTGCTTCACGCCGGGCGCGGTCGGATCGTGCAGGGCCACCAGGTACTTGATGGTCTTGATGATGTCCGCGTTGGTCAGCACCGAGTCGGAAAGCGGGGCCTCGAGGCCGAGCTTGCGGTTGATCTTGTACCGGCCGACCTTGGCGAGGTCGTAGCGCTTCGGGTTGAAGTAGTAGTTGTCGAGCAGGGCACGAGCGGCCTCCGCTGCCACCTGCTCACCCGGACGCAGCTTGCGGTAGATGTCCTTGAGCGCCTCCTCCTTGGTGAGGATGGTGTCTTTCTCCAGCGTGAGCTCGATGGACGTGAAGCCCTTGAACTCCTCGAGGATCTCCTCGCTGGTCAGGCCGAGCGCCTTGAGGAACACGGTCACGGACTGCTTGCGCTTGCGGTCGATGCGCACGCCGACCTGGTCGCGCTTGTCGATCTCGAACTCGAGCCATGCGCCACGGCTCGGGATGATGCGGGCCGAGTAGATGTCCTTGTCGGATGTCTTCTCCGCGGTGCGCTCGAAGTACACGCCGGGGCTGCGGACCAGCTGCGACACGACGACACGCTCGGTGCCGTTGATGATGAACGTGCCCTTCTCCGTCATCAGCGGGAAGTCGCCCATGAACACCGTCTGAGTCTTGATCTCACCGGTGATGTGGTTCATGAACTCCGCCTCGACGTAGAGCGGCGCGGAGTAGGTCTTGCCCTTCTCCTTGCACTCGTCGATGGAGTACTTCTTCTCCTCCAGGAAGGGGTTCGTGAAGCTCAGCTGCATGGTCTCGCTGAGGTCTTCGATCGGGGAGATCTCCTCGAAGATCTCCTCCAGACCGCTGTTGCCGGGCAGATCCTGGCGGCCCTGGGCCTCGGCTTCGGCGACGCGAGCCTTCCACGCGTCGCTTCCGACCAGCCAGTCGAAGCTCTCCGTCTGCAGGGCGAGGAGATCCGGAACGGTGAGGGTGTCGGTGATCTTGGCGAACGAAAGACGAGAGTGGTTTCGTCCGTTCTTGGGAGTGGTGGTGGAAGATGCGTTGCGCGCAGCAGCCAAGGAAATAACCTCCATGGGGTCCCGGGGAAGGGACCGCGGGTGACTGTCGGTCAGGTTGTGGTGTGGACGAAGACTCCCGTTACAGTGGTGCCCTGCCGTTGTGCTCTATCTGACCGGTCCCGCGCGTCGTAGACCCGTAACCCTGCTCTCGCAGAAGCCCCGGGTTCCACCACCGAAAGACCCAGCCCATGCACACACCGGAAGACACGCAGAGCCGACCGCAATATGAAGGCATGAGTGTGGGAGCGCAAAGAACAACTATACGTCAACGCGACGCGCCGTGTCCAGTTTTTTCTTGACCGATTTCGGATTCAGGGGTATAAGCGCGCAGGGGCAGCCGCTTATTCCGCTGTAAGGGCGCATCTACCCGCCGCTCAGGGGCGCGCCAGGGCGATTGCCTGGGCGCGGTCTCGCAGGTCGAGCTTTGCGAAGATCGAGTTGATGTGGGTCTTCACGGTGGCGATGCTCACATAGAGCCGGCCGGCGATCTCCGGATTGCTCATGCCCTGGCCGACCAGCTCGAGCACCTCGGCCTCGCGCGCCGTGAGCTGCGGATGCCGTCTGCGCAACTCGTCCGCCGGCAGCGCGCCGGTACGAGGCGACTGAAGGGCGTCCGGGCGAGCAGCCGATGGATGCGTCGGGCCCTCGAGCGGCGCTCCCGGCGACGCGGGCTCCGGCACCGACCCGGTCAGGCCGCCGATCAGCCGCGCACCGACCTCTCCGGACAGCGTCGTCTGCCCGCGGGCGACGGAGCGCACGGCGGCCGCGACCTCGGCGCGCGAGGCATCCTTCGTGAGGTACCCGCGGGCACCGGCCCGCAGCGCACCCATGACGGACGCATCGTCCGCGAACGTCGTCAGAACGAGCACCGCGGTGCCCGGATGCTCGGCGGTGATGCGGGCGGTGGCGGCGGACCCGTCGAGCACGGGCATCCGCAGGTCCATGAGCGCGACGTCCGGATGCCGCTCCCCCACCAGCGCGACGGCTTGGGCGCCATCGGCCGCCTCGCCGACCACCTCGATGTCGGGGAGCAGGTCGAGCACGGTCACCAGGCCGTCCCGCACGATGGCCTGGTCGTCGGCCACGATCACGCGGATGCGCGGCTCGCCGCCATCGCGGCCGTCCCGTCCGTTTCCGATGCCGTCATCGCCACCCGATGCGCTCATCCGGCTCCTCCCGCCACGAGTGCGGCCTCAGCGCGCACCTCGAACCTTCCGTCGTGCACGCCGGTCTCGACCGTGCCGCCTGGCAGCTCGGCGAACCGCTCCCGCATGCCGAGCAGCCCGTTGCCGGACCCGGTGGTCGCAAGCTCCACGCCCGGACGGGTCGCGTCCGCCGATACGGCGACGGCGTTCGCGACCTCGAGCACAACCCGGTCCGGATGCCACGTGATCCGCAGTTGCACCGGCTCACCGGGCGCGTGCTTGCGCGCGTTGCTCAGCGACTCCTGCAGAGCACGCCGCAGCGCGGTCGCGATGCGCTCCGGCACGTCGACCGGAGTGCCGAGCTGCTCGAAGTCGATGCGGCCTCCGAGCCGCTCGTGGGCGTCGACGAGGTCGATCAGCTGGGCGGCGAGATCGGCGGAGGAGACGGAGTCACGAGCATCCGTCGGCGTGCGCAGCGCCTCCACGGCGCGCCGCGCCTCGGCCAGGCCGGAGGCCGCCATCGAACGGGCGTCGTGCAGGCGGGTGAGTGCGGCATCCGTCTTTCCCGCCTCGAGCTGCGCCTCGACCGCGTCGAGCTGGATCACCAGGCCGCCCAGGCTGTGCGCCAGCACGTCGTGCATGTCCCGGGCGAGCGACTGGCGTGCGGCGAGCGCCGACGCCTTGGCCTGCTCCTCGCGCATGGCGGCGGTGCGCTCGGCGAGCTCGGCGGCGGCCACCTGCCTGGCCCGCGCTTGCCGGCGGTTGATGCCGGCGAGCAGAGCGACCAGCACCGCGAACTCCAGCGACAGGATGCCCTCGACCGTGACCCCCTTGCCGCCGCTGACCGCGACGGCGACGGGAACCACGACAACGCATCCGGCGGCGATCAGTGCGTAGGTGTAGCTGGTCCAGGGAGGATGCTCCAGGCCGCCCGACTGCATCACGCCCGAGATGACGGGAACGATGAGCAGGCCGTTCGTCGGCCACGCGGCGAGCGCGCCCGCGACGACCATCACCAGGAAGAGCACACGCGCGACCACGAACCAGTGGAACGGCACCACGAGCACGCAGATCCAGGCCAGCACCGAGATCAGAGCGAGCGGCACCGTCAACTCCGGCAGAGGGATCTTGCCGCCGAAGAACTCGGGCACAAGATAGGCGACGACCACCACGATGCCCAGGGCGTTGAGGGCGATGCCGAACGGAGTGCGGCGGAGCGGGACACCGGGTGCCGTCTCGAACACGTTCGCTCCTTCCCGGGTGGGCCATCCGTGGCCCATCCTGCCGCACGCTTCGGCACGGGCGCCCGCGCCCTGCAGTTGCCTACACAGGCAAACCTCGGCGTAACAGGCAGATTCTGCCTGTTACGCGGAGGTAAGCGCCTTCCTGCCTGTTTTCGAGTGGATGCCGCTTGCGCGCACCTCGGCAACGCAACACGCTCCGCGTCGCGGCGGCGTGTACGCCGCGACAAACGCAACCATCCACCAAGCCGACCGCGGCGCGCCGCCGCTCGCGCGGCGCGCCAGACAGCTCAGACCCGCACGGGCTCCGCGGGGACGCGTGCTGCGCGGTACAGGATGACGCCGACCCGGGCGAGGCGGTTCGCGGCGACCATGAGCAGGATCACCCCGGTCGAAGCGGCGAGGTGCGAACCGGCCATGCTTGCCAGGGCGTCGATGCCGATGCGCACGGCGATGAGCGCGATCCAGAGCGCGATGCCGAGCCATCCGGTGCGGGTCTCGAGGGTCACGGGCGCGAAGCTCGGTCGACGGTCGTTCGCGTGCGCCTCACGGTAGAGACGGATGCCGTCGGCCGTCATCGGACGGAACCTCGCGATCGCCCCCATCGCTGCTCCCAGCGCGAGCGAGATGACGAGCTCGCCGAACAGCACGGCGATGTCGGTGCCGGTCAGGGCGTTCATCTTCGTCATGCTGCCGAGCGTGACGACTCCCACGATCCCGAGGATCGCCGGCATGCGCCACATGCGTCCGGGATCCACGGCTCGCCAGGTCATCTGGCGGTAGCCGACGAAGGCGACGAGGGCGACGATGAGGATCGCGTTGGTGATCAGCTGCAGGGAAATGGTCATGCATCCACTCTCATTTCGTGCGCGTGCTCTGCCCACAAACCAGGGGTGGAGATGCGGGTGGAGATCGGGTGGAGGGCCGGTCCCTATCCTGAAGGGGTGCAGGAGCATCCGTCGGTCGTCTTGAAGAACAGCGGCTTGCGCGCCGTGATCGAGCCCGACCGGTGGGTTCCCGGCTCCTTTCAGCTGGTGGTGGATGGCACGCCGCAGTCGCACGTGGACCTCGACGACCCGACCCGGTTGTTCTTCGAGTACGTGCAGCGCATGGGAAACGTGATCGACCTGCTGCACGAGCCGGGCGAGCCGATCACCGCCGTGCACCTCGGCGCCGGCGCGATGACGCTGCCCAGGTACATCGCGGCGACCCGGCCCGGATCACGCCAGCAGGTCATCGAGCTGGAGAGCGACCTCGTCGAGCTCGTGCGGTCCGAGCTGCCGCTGCCGAGGTCCGCACAGATCAGGGTGCGGCACGGGGATGCCCGCGAGGTCGTCCGCAAGCTGCCCGCCGGGCTGCGCGGAACGGTCGATCTGCTCATCGTGGACATCTTCAGCGGAGCGCGCACTCCCGCTCACGTGACCAGCGTGGAGTTCTACCGGGAGGCGGTGTCGCTGCTCGCGCCGGACGGCGTGGTGCTCGTCAACGTCGCCGACGGACCGCCGCTCTCGTTCGCGCGGGGGCAGGCATCCACCGTCGCCTCCGTCGTCGAGCACGTCGCCGCGCTCGCCGAGACGCAGGTGCTGAAAGGCAAAAGGTTCGGCAACATCGTGCTCGTCGGATCCAACGCCGCCCTGCCGCTGGACTGGCTCCCCCGCCTGCTGGCGAGCGGGCCGCATCCGGCGAAGGCCGTCGCCGGCGAGGAGTTGCGACAGTTCGTCGCGGGGGCGCAAGTTGTGACGGATGCGACGGCCGTCGCGTCCCCGCTGCCAGGGCGCAGCGTGTTCCAGCTGAAGGGATGAGGCGCCTCGCCGGCCGTGCTCAGTAAGGGCGACTGTGGCGAAAGCGCACGCGCTGGCCTGGCCGGAGTTGCGCGAAGAGGTCGAGGTCGGCATCCGCGACTACGGCGATCACCGGGTATCCGCCGGTGACGGGGCCGTCGGCAAGCAGCACGGTGGGCTCGCCCGACGGCGGCACCTGGATCGCGCCGGGCACCATCGGCTCGCTCGGCAGTTCCGAGGGATGGGCCGGGTCGTCGGATCGCTGCAACATCACGCCGTCCGCGTGCAGGCGCGCCCCGACACGATTGGAGTCCTGCGTGACCTGCCAGCCGGTCTCGTAGAACGCGACGACGGCTTCCCGTGTGAACCAGTCCTGCCGGGGTCCCGTCACGACGTGCACGTCGACCTCGTCGTCCGGCGGCGACCACACGGTGAGCGCGTCCACTGCGGGGATGCCGCCCGCGACGTCGTCCGCCAGTGCGATCGGGTCACCGTCGGTGAGGGGAGACGGCCCGAGCCGCGCGCCGATGTCGCTCGAGGCCGAGCCCAGCTCGTGCGGCACCGCGATGCCGCCGCGCAGGGCGACCACGTACCTCAGGCCGTGTTCGGCGGCGCCGAGCTCGAGCACCTCGCCGGATTCAGCGCGCGCCGCGGCATCCGGCTCGATCGGATGCCCGCCCAGCGTCAGCGCACCCCTCGCCCCGGTCACGGCGAACCACGTCGGCCGTTCGAAGCGCAACCGCGCACCGACGACCGCCTCGAGCCCCGCGGCTGACTCGGCGTTGCCGATCAGGCGGTTGCCCAGCCGGAGTGCTCCGCGATCGAGTGCGCCAGAGCGACCGGCGCCGATCGACGCGGAAGCCGGGCGGCCGAGGTCTTCGATGAGGAGCTGCGGGCCGGACTGCAGCACCGTCACGGCGGGGTCCGGGGTTGCTGGACTCGTTGCGGTTGCCCGGAGATCACCACCGAACGATCCGCCGGAGAACGCACGATCCGCCGCTTCCGAAAGCGATTCCCTAGGCGGCCGATCGTGCGTTCTCCGGCCGACCGTGCGAGCGGTGGCGGGTGTGCCGTCCGTCACGTTCGAGGGGGCGGCGTCCGAGGGGGCGGCGTCCGAGGCGGCGGTCTCCAAAGACTCCGCCTCCGACGGGACCGGGCGGCCGGACACCTCGACCGCGCGGAACCTCACCGTCGTTCCCGGAACAAGGAGCGCGGGACGGGTGCTGTCCGGGCGCCAGAGAGGCGCATCCGTTCGTCCGATCAGTTGCCAGCCGCCGGGGCCCTCTCGGGGATAGGCTCCGCTGAATCCTCCGGCGAGACCGACCGCTCCGGAGGGAACGCGCGTGCGCGGGCTCGAACGACGCGGCACATCGAACCACTCGTCGTCGGTCACGAGGTAGCCGAACCCCGGCGTGAAGCCGGAGAAGGCGACGCGCCACGTGGCATCGGTGTGCCGGCGCACCAGCTTGTCGGTCGTGATGCCGACGAGCGCGGCGACCTCGTCGAGGTCCTCGCCGTCATACACGACATCGATGACGACGGGCTCGGCGTCGTCGCGCGACGCGCTCGCGGCACCGGCTTCTGCGGGCATCCGGTCGAGCATCCGGTCAAGCCAGGTGCGGGCGGCGTCGGCCGAGAGGCGTTTCGGGTCGAAGAGCACGGCCAGAGTTCGCGCGGCGGGCACGATGTCGTCGACGCCGGAGCGGCGCGCCTGCGACAGGAGGTCGCGTAGCGCGAGCACGGCGTGAAGATCGGGCAGGTCGACGAGCAGCGCGCGGTCCCCCAGCCGGTGGATGGTGTACGGAGGCAGCGGTGCCGGTCCGTTCACGCGAACGCCTCGATCCGGATGCCCGCCTCGGCCAGCGCCTCCCGCACGGCGATCGCCATGGCGACGGCATCCGGGCTGTCACCGTGCACGCACAGCGACGCCGCGTCGAGCTCGATCGTCGCTCCGTCGATCGTCTGCACGACGCCGTCGGACGCCATGCGGACGGCGCGCTCCGCGATCCCGTCGTCGACTGAGAGCACCGAGCCCTCCCGGCTGCGCGGCACGAGCGTGCCGTCGCCGAGATACGAGCGGTCGATGAACGCCTCGCGCACGAACGGCACTCCGCGGACCTCGCACGCCCGCTCGATCGCGCTGTGCGGAAGCCCGAGCACCGGCAGCTCCGCGGGGAAGGATGCCACGGCATCCGCCACCGCTGTCGCCTGCTGCCCATCGGTCACGATGCGGTTATACAGCGCGCCGTGCGGCTTCACGTAGCGCACCTGAGCTCCGACGGATTCCGCCATGCCGGCGAGCGCGCTCAGCTGGTACAGCACGTCGGCGTGCAGGTCGGACGGCGCCACGTCGACGAAACGGCGGCCGAAGCCTGCCAGGTCCCGGTACGACACGTGGGCACCGATCGCGACGCCGCGATCCCGGGCTGCACGGCAGGTCGCGAGCATGGTCGCGGGGTCGCCGCCGTGGAACCCGCAGGCGATGTTGGCACTGGAGACGACGTCGAGCATCGCCTCGTCGTCGCCCATCGTCCAGGCGCCGAACGATTCGCCGAGGTCGCAGTTGATGTCGATCGCGCGCATCCCTTTCATTCTGCCCGCCGTCTCACGGTTCGCCAGGGTCGCGGATGACTTCCACGCTTTCCCTCCCCAGCCTGCGGGCAAGCAGGCGCGTGCACAGCCCCTCCGTGAGCGACGGCCTCGGTCGCACGTCGTCGTTAGCCTCATAGGGTGGCAGAACTGGTAAAGGTACGCAGGTGGGCCGAGGCGCTGATCGCGATGCACCTCGACACGGATGCCTGGACCTTCGGTTTCGACAACGCGAAGACCCGCGGCGGTCAGTGCAACCACTCCACGAAGCGCATCACCGTCTCGCGCTACCTGGCCGCCCGGTTCGACGACGACGAGATCCACCAGGTTCTGCTGCACGAGGTGGCGCACGCCCTTGCCGGACCGGCGGCCGGGCACGGGCAGCGCTGGCGGGCGATCGCGCGCGACCTCGGCTACGTCGGCGAGCGCACGCTCGACAAGCCGGTCGCACAAGACCTCGCGCCCTGGGTGGGCCGCTGCCCGCGCGGCCACGTGCACTACCGGTACCGCAGGCCGACCCGCACGATGTCGTGCGCGAAGTGCTCGCGCCGGTTCTCGCACGAGTTCCTCATCCAATGGGAGCGGCGGCGGGTATAAGGGCCGTCCTGCGACACCGATCGCGCACGGGCAGGGCATCGCTCCGGTGACCGCCGTACTCGGTTACAGTATCGAGCGGCATGGACACACCCGGGTCCGCCGGGCTGAACCACGAGGCGGGATCAGGGCATGAACACGCAGACCACAGCCGCGGTGCCGGCCGAACGCGAGCCGATCGCGGCCACGTCGAGCCCTGAGCGGGCGCGGCTCGGGGAGACCGGCCAGTGGTTCGACTCCGCTGACGGGGTGCACTGGTGGTTCGACTCCGGATGCCTGTGCCTCGACTTCGCCTACACCGGCGGCATGGCTGCCCCTGGTGACGGCGATCGCGTGCCGAACGAGCCGTGGGAGCGGCTGCGCACGCCCGACGACCTCGCTGCCTGGCTGCACGACCGGTTTCCCGCCATCGACGCGACCTGCGCAGACCACGAGCTCCGCGACGCGCTCACCCTGCGGGAGGCGATCTCGAACCTCGCCTACGCGGCGCTGCACGGGCATCCGTTCGCCGGTCGCGACGTGGATGTCGTCAACCTCTACGCCTCCACGCCCGACTTGCCGCCGGCCCTCTCCGGAGGCAGCAGACAGGCGGGCCGCTCCCGGCCGAGGGCGACGCAGGCCTTGTCGGCGATCGCCCGCGACGCGGTCGCGGTCTTCGGCGGGGAGGAGGCGCGGGAGCGAATCCGCTCGTGCGGTGCAGAGGACTGCCCGCTCGTCTACCTCGACGTGTCGCGCAGCCGCAACCGCCGCTGGTGCTCGATGCAGCGCTGCGGCAACCGGGCGAAGGTGCGTGCGCACCGGGCGCGGCACGCCGCTGCCGCCGAGCTCTGAGCCGCGACCTACCCCGATACTGACCCGACCTGACCGGACCGACCCGGCCCAGCCCGAACTGCCCGGGCCCACCCGAATTGTGGACGCTGTTTGTCGTTTGGGGCCGGCGATGCGACCAGAGGCGTCCACAAGTTGCGGCCTCGTCCTCGCCTGCGTCGGAGGTACGTGCCAGAGTCGCGGTATGACCAGCGTCGGCGCGATCTTCAGTCCGTATCCATACCCGCCGGAGGCGCTGCCGTATGCCGCGCGCGCAGCCGAGCGCTCCGGTGTCGCCGAGTTGTGGCTGTGGGAGGACTGTTTTCGCGAGTCGGCCTTCGCGTCCGTCTCCGCCGCACTCGCGGTCACGTCCCGACTGAAAGTAGGCATCGGCATCGCACCGATGCCCCTCCGCAACGTCGCCGTCACGGCGATGGAGATCGCCACGATCGCCCGGATGTTCCCCGGCCGTTTTCTGCCCGGCGTGGGACACGGCGTCCAATCCTGGATGGCGCAGGTCGGCGCCCGCGTCGCGTCGCCCTTGACGCTGATGCGTGAGCAGGTCTCGGCACTTCGGGCGCTCCTGGCAGGCGAGACCGTGACGGCCGAGGGGCGCTACGTCGCACTCGATGCGGTGCGCCTCGACTGGCCGCCCACCGAGGTGCCACCCGTGTTCGCCGCGGCGGAAGGCCCCAAGACGCTGCGGCTCGCGGGCGAGGTGGCCGACGGCGCCGTGCTCGACAGCCGCCACACCATCGACGAGGTCGCGCATGCCGTCGCCGAGTTGCGCGCAGGGCGAGCGGATGCCGGCCGCGCCGGCCATCCGGACATCGTCGCGTACGCGGCGGCCGCGTTCGGACCGAACGCGCTCGACAACCTCGTCGCGGACTGGGACGGCGACGTTCCGGAGGACGTCGCCCAGCGCGTGCTCACCGGCACGGTCGACGAGGTGGCTGCGGGGGTGCGCCGTTTCGCGGGGGAAGGCGTGCAGCACGTCGTGCTGCTGCCACCCCGCTCCGAGCCCGACCTCGCGGCCTACTTCGAGCAAGTCGGCGAGGTGGCGCGCCTCGTCGGCTGACGGCGTGACCCGCCGGCCGCGGCGCGCGCTCGACGGCTAGCGTCTGGCGCCGCCCGCCGCCTTCGCACGGAATCGGCCTACGGCCTCCACGATTACGTCCACGAGCGAGGCAAACTGCGCATCCCGGTCGCCGAAGAGCGACTCCCCCGCTTCCGCGACGAGTGGATGCTCCGCTGCGCCCACGCGCTCGGCTCGCGCCTTCGGGTCGTACTGCTGGCGGCCATCCGCTTGCAACACGGCCTGCTCCTCGATGCAGAAGCCGACGACGAAGCTGCTGGTGAGCGTGAACGCACGCACGGTGTCGGCAACGGTGAAGCCCTGTGCTGCCCAGCTGCGCATGCCCTCCTCCTGCGAGGCGAGCACGTCGGCGTCCGTAAGGTAGGTGCCGCTGAACGCCTTGGCGCCGTCCCTGTGGCGCAGCAGCGCCGCACGCAGCACCTCGGCGAAACGCCGCAGGCCTACGTCCCATGCCGCGTCAGCCGGCGCTCCCGCAAGCTCATCGACGATCTCGCGCCACACCTGCGTGGCCATCTCGTCGAGCAGCTCCGCCTTGTCGCGCACGTGCCAGTAGAGCGCAGGGGCCTGGACGCCGAGTTCGGCGGCGAGCGCGCGCACGGTCATGCCCTCCATGCCCACGTTGTCGAGCAAGCGGAGCGCTGCGTTCACGATGGCCGCCCTCGTCAGACCCTTCGCCATCCTGCGACCTCCTGCCGGGCGCTCTCATTGCGCGCTTGACAGTTTAACGTTGTTAAGGAACGCTAATCCTTAACAAAGTTAAGGAGAGCTGATGAAGGCAGCTGTGATCGAATCCGCCGGCGCGGTTCCGCGGTATGCGGACTTCGACGAGCCGAAAGCCGACGAGGGGCACGAGATCGTCTCGCTGGTGGCGGCCGGCATCCACCCGGTTGTGCGATCACTCGCCGCTGGCCGGCACTACGGATCGCACGGGATCTGGCCATCGATTCCCGGCGTCGACGCCGTCGCCCGTATGACCGACGACACCCTCGCCTACACCGGCTTTGTCACGCCGCCGTTCGGCACCATTGCGGAACGGATGTCCGTTCCCGTCCGGATGCGCATGCCTCTGCCGGATGACGCCGACCCGGTGCAGGTGGCCGGTGGAATGAACCCCGGGCTCTCCTCGTGGATGCCCCTCACCGCGCGCAAGAGCGAACTGGACTCGGCTGGACGTGACAGCGGGCTGGGCACCGTCCTGGTGCTGGGAGTGACGGGCACAGCCGGCGTCCTTGCGGTGAAGAACGCGCTCGCATTGGGCGCGACCCGGGTGATCGGGGCCGGCCGCGACGAGAATCGGCTGCGCACCGTGACCGGGCTCGGAGCCGAGACGGTGCAACTCACCGGGGGAAGCGAGACGGACGCGACGAACATCCGGTCCGCGCTCAGCGGCGTGAGTCCGTCGATCGTGCTCGACTTCGTGTGGGGCGCACCGGCTGAGGCGACGTTCGACGCGCTCGCACGCCGAGGTCTCGACGAAGACGAGGGCGACGTCGCGTATGTGCAGATCGGCTCGCTGGCCGGTGCAGAGGCATCCGTGCCCTCCGCGCTGCTGCGCAGCACGCGCATCCGAATCAGCGGTTCGGGCGCCGGCAGCAGTTCTATGGCGGTGCTCATGCGCGAGGTCCCGGTCTACCTCGGGCTCATCGCCGCCGGCACCGTCGACGTGCCGACCTCGGTGTTCCCGCTCAGCAGGATCGCGGACGCCTGGACCGCCGCGGGCGCGTCGGGCACGCGCGCCGTGATCATCCCGGACTGAGCCGGGACAGGATCAGTCGACGACCTGGACCTCTTTCCAGAACGCCACGTAGTCGCTGAAGTCCTTACCCACCCGATCGAACGCCGTGGGGTACGGGTGCGGGTAGCTCCAGGCGCGGTCCTGCAGGTGCTGGCCGCCGGCGTTGACCGTGAAGTACTGGCACTCGCCCTTCCAGGGACAGGTGTAGGGAGTGGGACTCGTCTCCAGCAACTCGGACTTGACGCTCGACGGCGGGAAGTACCAGTTGCCCTCGATCTTGATCAGTTCTTCGACCGGGGCCTCGGCGATGACGGTGTCGTTCACGACGGCTTTCACGGTGATCATCCTTCCTCGCGAGCACGCTTCTGGCGTTCGCGACGCTGTGGTGGGCAACACGATGAGAGCGGATGCCATTCCCGCCCGACGCGCGCCGGTCGCCCTCTGGCGACACCCCGGTCTACCCTGCTCTTGCGTTGCTCCGCTGCGCAGATAGGCTGTGCTCGCCACGGCGCACGCCGCCCTTCGTACTACGGAGCACCTGATGACCGGACCAGTCCCGCCCGACGATGCGACGGAAGGCGCCGAGACCTCGCCGCACACCGAGCCGGGGGCATCCCCGACCAGACCCGCTGACGCTGAGCCGATGGCATCCCAGGCCGATCCGGCATCCTGGCCGGCTCCGACGGAGCCACCGCAGTACGGACCACCGCCGGAGTACGGGGCGGGCCAGCAGCCGACGCAGCAGTACCCGACCCAGCAGTACCCGACGCAGCAGTACCCGAGCGAGCAAGCGACCGCTGAAGCGGCGGCCACGCCCAAGCGATCCCGCCTGCTCACCTGGTTGATCGCGGGCGGCGCCGCCGTCGTCGTGCTGATCATCGCGGGGGTGGTGTGGGCATCCGTCGAGACCGCTTCTCACACACCCCAGGCGGCGGTGAAGCCGTACCTCGACGCGCTCGTGAAGGGCGACGTGAAGGCGGCCGTGAAGGCCGGGAACATCGACACCCGCAGCCCGCTGGTGACGCAGAAGGTCTACTCCAAGACCAGCCAGCACGTGACTGGTTACTCGATCGAACCCGCACACACGGCGGGCAGTGAAGCCACAGTCACTGTCAAGTACCGGCAGGGCACGAGCCGCTACAGCGAGGTGCTCCGGCTGAAGAACAGCGGCACCGACATGCTGTTCTTCACGAAGTGGAAGCTCGAGCCGATCAAGCTCCCGACGGTGAAGATCGCGGTCGGGGCACCCGCCTCGGAGGGCGTCACCGTGAACGGCACGACCGTCGGCTCGCACAGCGACATGGAACTGGATGCTCTGCCCGGCCATTACGACGTCTCACTGCCCAGCACCGCGAATTACACGGTCGCGGAAAAGAGCACCACCATCACCGACCTGAACTCAACGGCAGCCTCGTCGGGCAAGGGCGTCGTCGTGCTCGAGGCGACGTTCACCAACGCCGGTCAGCACGCCGCGAACGACGCCGTCAACGGATGGGTCGCGGGGTGCATCGCCCAACCCACCCTGACGCCGACCGGGTGCAGCTTCTACCTGAACAACACGTATCCGGATCTGCACCTCTCGAACCTGAAGTGGACGCTCGCCTCGGCTCCCGTCTTCGAAATCGGCCCCTGGGATGGGCACGGCTGGCCCGTCACGACCACGACGAACGGGTCCGCGACGTTCCTCGCCGACTACACCGCAGACGACGGCAGCTCCGGAATCGTCTTCTCCGAGGCGCCGGTTCCGGTGCAGGTGGATGGCGAGATCACCGGCTTCGACAAGGACGGTAAGGCGATCTTCGCCTCGATCGACTGGTCAGGAAAGGCTTCCCAGGGCTCGGCGTGATCCCGGCAGGCTGCGGATGTCAGGGCTCTGCCGCTGCGGACGGCCGCTGGAAGAGCCGTTAACCGTCTCGGAAAAGTCCGGTCAGCGGAAAGGATTGCGGATTTCGACGCCTGCAATGACCTGGCCGTGATTCAGGTCCTCTGTCCACAGCACGGGACACTGCATCCGTGATGCGCTGCGGATGATCATCGCGTCCCACACCGAGACCTGCGACTCCTCCGCTATCGCGACCGCAGCCACGACGTCCTCCGGAAGAGGCGAATGCACGGGGCCACGAGAGAGAAGTTGTAGCCGCTCTCGAGCGGCCCCGGCAGAGAGTGGAGCCGGGTTGCTGATCTTTCGCGTGAGCGTCACGTAGAACTCGAGCAACACCTGCGTGCTGACGACCGCGGACCTAGTTCGGATCGCCACTTCGAACAGTTCCACCGCCCGACGGTGCCGATCGTCGTCAGTGTCGCCGTACGCGTAGACGAGAACGTTCGTATCGAAGAATGCGCGCTGCGAGTCACTCACGGACCGGACTCCTCAGGCCCGCTCATGCAGCTCATCCCGCGTCCACGTCACGTCGGCGACCCGATACATACCGCTCCGCATCAGCTCGAACTCGCGAGCCCATGCCTCGTCGTAGTCGTCTTCCAACTCGACACGATTGGCCAACACATCTGCAACGAGAGCAGAAATCGAGGTGTCGTGGGCGGCCGCGTAGATCTTCGCGCGCCGGATGAGGTCTGCCGGCAACGCGAGTGTGATGTTCCGCGTCGTTGCCATGTGAACCAGTGTAGCACTGGTCCATGTGCTACCCCACGTAGTCATCAGGAAACAGCTGCCGGATGCCGCCGTCGTGCAAGAGGAACTGCGCCCGGAGCGGCGCGCCGAGCTCTCGAGCCGCCTGGGCCATGGACTGCGCCCATGCAGCAGTGTTTTCATCGATCGATGTGGGGCCAAGACGTTCCCAGACGAACACGAGGGCCGCGTTGTTCGAGGCGCCGCGGATCATCTCGGCGCGATGCATGAGCAGGCTGGAATGCGGCAGATCACCAAGATCGTCTGTCGACATGACGCCATCCGGGTTCTCGGGATAGTCGTCCATCGGCATGATCGGGTCGGCCAGGCGCCGTCGGTCGTCGAGGAAGAGCAGCCACATCTGTCGACGATTCGCGCGGAGCAGCAGGAATTTCAACAAGGAGGCCAGGTCGTCGTCGCGATCGAGCGCACGCTCACGGAGGGCGGCAGGATTACGGGAACTCATGCGGTCGATCCTGGTCCCGTGTCCGGGGTCCGAGCCCCGATGTCTCGCCTTTTGTGGATAGTCCGCTCTATGCCGGGGTCCTGTGGAAAACTTCGAGCTCTACACGATGCCGTTCTCCGCGAGGCCGAGTGGCGCCGACGTAACGTTCCACTCGGAGCGCAGGATGCCCATCAGCAGGATGTCTTCGTAGCGTCCGCGGACCCACGCATGCTCGCGTTGCCGTCCCTCGATCACGAAGCCCGCCTTCTCGTAGGCCCGGATGGCCGCGAGGTTCGACGAGATCGCCTGGAGATGCACGCGGCGGAGGTTGCAGCGCACGAAGCCGAACTCGACGATCTGCGAGATCGCGGCGGTTCCAATCCCCTTCCCGCGGGACTCGGACCGCAGCGCGATGCCGACCTCGGCGTGGCGGGCGAGGTCGTCGAAATCGAAGAGCCCGATGCTCCCGACGGCTTCGCCCGCCACATCGATCACGAAGCGCACATTCTCGTCAGCGTCGGTCTTGGTGAGACGATCCTCGTACGCGCTCCGCGTCAGCGGGGCTGGTGCGGAGGGGTTCCGCTCCTCCCACGTGCTCAGCTCCGCGGCGATGCTGTACAGCACATCGAGGTCGGCGTCGGTTCGAGCGCGAAGCGTGACGGAGGGTTCGGTGACCATGCCCAAACGTTACCCAGCGCTGGTCAGCCCGGGGTTGCGGCAGCGACCTGTTGCGGCGACGCATCCGTGAAGACCCCGCCGACGAGTACCGGGACGACGGTGGAGACATCCGTCTGGTAGGCCGCCGCGATGTCCTCGCCCTGGTCGTCTTTCAGCAGCTCGCCGCCGCTCACGGACGCCGTGAACATGTGGCGGATGCCCCGCTCCAGTCCCGTGAAGGCCGCGCACGCCGCCGCGGCCTCGGGGGAGCACGCGTCGATGCCCGCCTTGCCGAGGGCGTCGATCACCCCACCGGCGGTGAGGAGGTCTTCGACCGCGAACCGCAGGGTCTCGTCGGTGCGCGTCTCGCCCGCTGCGACGACGGCGACCATCGCCCGGCGGCCGAGGCTCTCCTGATAGTCGAGGATCCAGCGAGCGACCGGGGTGCGGTTGCGCAGGCTGGCCGCGAGCACGGGAACGCCGTAGCCGGCCGCGAGAGTCGTCAGGCGGGAGCCGTTCAGAGACGGCACCACCGCTCGCTCCGCCCCGAACGAGGCGACGTTCTGCTCCGTCATGCTGGAGGGAGAAAGCGAGACTCCCGGCGAGCCACGGCGACCGGCGAGGCGGGCATCCGGGAACTCGCCGGCGGCATCCGCTGCTTCTGCCTCGTGTCGCAGCCCCGCGTACGGCTGCACCTGAAGCCCGAGCGCGACGCCCATCTGCACCGTCGTGGTGAACGAGATGGCGTCGATCACGACGATGACGCCGGCGGTCTGGGCGATGCTGCGGAGCCCCTCGCCGCCCCAGTCGAAGCGCACCTCGTAGCGCTGCTGGGTCGGTTCGTCGGGACTCAGGGGCGTCTTCACCCGGCCATGGTAGCGGCGCCGGCCAGGGTGGATCGGCAGACGATTAGCACTGCCTGCGATCGGGTAGAGGCGTTACGTGAGCACAACGGCCGGGGAGACGGCATCCTTCTCCACTTCGCAGCGCTGGCGGCGACTTCTGCCGATCGTCTTCGTCACCTACAGCTTCGCCTATCTCGATCGAGGCAACTACTCGATCGGCGCTGCCGGCGGGCTGCAGCACGACCTGAACATCTCGAGCTTTCAGGCCGGGCTCCTCGGTGGCCTCTTCTTCCTCGGCTACTTCATCTTCCAGGTTCCGGCTGCCGCGTTCGCCGAGAAGCGCAGTGCGAAACGGCTGCTGTTCTGGTCGCTCATCCTCTGGGGACTGTTCGCGGCAGCCCAGGGCGTCATCCCGAACTACCCGCTCCTGCTGGTGGACCGCTTCCTGCTCGGCGTTGTCGAAGCGACCGTGATCCCCGCACTGCTGGTGTTCCTGATGCACTGGTTCAGCGATGCGGAGCGAGGGCGAGCCGACTCGTTCATGATCCTCGGGCATCCGGTCACGCTGCTCTGGATGTCCGCACTCTCCGGCTACATCATCCAGGCCACGAACTGGCGCTGGATGTTCATCATCGAGGGGCTGCCGGCCATCGTGTGGGCCTTCATCTTCCGCTACCTCGTCGACGACCGGCCGTCCGACGCCGACTGGCTCCACGATGCCGAGCGGGAGGAGCTGCGGCGACGCCTGGACGACGAAACGCGGGGCGAGCCGCCTGCCAAGCAGTGGTCGGCGCTCAAGTCGCCGCGGGTCATCCTTCTCGCGATCCAGTACGGACTGTGGAGCATCGGCGTGTACGGCGTCGTGTTCTGGTTGCCCACCGTGCTCAAGTCGATGTCCGGTGCCGGCATCGGCGCCACCGGAGTGCTCACCGCGATTCCATACGCTCTCGCGACGGTGCTCATGATCATCGCGTCGTGGGTCTCGGACCGCACCCATCAGCGACGTTGGCTGGTTCTCGGATGCCTGCTCGCCGGCGCGGTCGTCTTCTACTTCTCGTTCCTCATCGGGATCGGCAACTTCCTGCCGGCGTTCATCCTGCTGATCGTCGCCACCGGCCTCCTGTACGCGCCGTACGGGCCGTACTTCGCACTCATCCCGGAGGTCGTGCCGGAGAACATCGCGGGCACCGGCATGGGTGCCGTCAACGCCATCGGCGGACTCGGCGGCTTCATCGGCCCGGTCGTCGTCGGATGGCTCGTCGGGGGCACCGGGTCGACTCTCGCCTTCCTGTTCCTTGGCGCATGCCTCGCGGCTGCTGGGCTGCTGATGCTTTTCGTCCACCCGAGGCGGCGTGCCCCGGGCGCGAACCAGGACAGCGGCGAGAACCGGCGCGCCGAGGGCGGTGCTAGGACGAGGGACGCACAAGAGTGAGCCGCTGCGTCGGCCGCGTCATCGCGACGTAGAGAGCGGATGCCCCGCGCGGCGACTCCGCGACCAGTGCGTCGGGATCCGCGATCACGACGGCGTCGAACTCGAGGCCCTTCGCGTCCTGCGCAGTCAGCACGACGATCGGCTTCACCAGACCGGATGCGCCGCGGCCGGCATCCGCTCCGAAGCGGCGGGAGACGGCATCCGCCACCTCGTCGGCGAGCGCAACCGGCACGATGACGGCCAGGGTCCCGGTGTCGTCGATGCCCCGGTCGTGCGCAACGGCCTCGACCGTCGCATCCACGATCCCCGCTTCAGGTCGCGAAGTCTGCCGTTTCGACGGGCCGTAAGCGACCGAATTCGCGACCTGAACGGCGGGGGCTATCACCTCACGCACCGGCCAGTCGCCCTCGCGCACGGCCCGGGCGGGCGTTATCGGCAGCCCGTGCGAGCGGGCGAACGCCTCCGCCTGCCGCGCGATCTGCGCCGGCGTGCGGTAGTTGACGGTGAGTTCCTCGAGACGCCAGTGGTTCTTGAAGAGCGGGCCGACGGCATCCGCCCAGCTGCGTCCTCCGCTCGCCGACGACGACTGCGCGATGTCGCCCACGATCGTGAACGACTTCATCGGGCAGCGTCGCACCAGAAGGCGCCACTGCATGGGGCTGAGCTCCTGCGCCTCGTCGACGACGACGTGCCCGTACGCCCAGGTGCGATCGGATGCCGCCCGCTCGGCGGTCGTGAGCCCGTCGCCTTGGCCTGCGGCCTGGTCCACCAGCTGCTCCGCGGTGACGAACGACTCGGCACCGGCATCCGCGATCGCCGCCCGGGCCACGCGGAGGTCGCGTTTGCGCTGCTCCTTCGCGGCCTGCCGCTGCGCCTGGTCACGCACGTCGGCGGCCTCGCCCAGCACCTCGGCCGCCTCGTCGAGCAGCGGGATGTCGCTGATCGTGAACGGGGCATCCCGTGGCCGCCGCAACAGCGCACGCTTCTCGGCGCTCCACCTCGGGGTCAGCTCCGCCAGCCACTGCGGGCGGGCGTACAGGTCGGCAAGCAGCTTCTGCGGCGTCAGCGGCAGCCACGCCGTGTTGAGCAGAACGCGCACGTCGTAGCTCGTGCGCACGTCTTCGCGCAGCACGGCGAGGTCCTCCTCGTCGAGCGTCTGGCCCTTCTTGCGCAGCTGCTCGGCGAGCCGGGCGGTGAGCGCCGTCAGCGCGTGCTTGACGAACGTCACCCGCGCCTCGTTGTGCGGCTTGCCGGTGCGCTGGGCGCGCCGTAAGGCATCCGCGATGAGCGCCGGCTCGACCATGAGTCGCTCGTTGTCAACCTCGACGACGGATGCCTCCGCCGGCACCCGCTGGCGCGACTCGACGGCTCTGTGGATCAGGTTCACCAGCTGTTTGGAGCCTTTGAGCTGGGCCGTGGCGGGCGGGTCATCCGTGTCGGCGGAGACCCCGGGGAACAACTCGCCGAGGCTCTGCATCACCACGCCGGACTCGCCGAGCGACGGGAGCACCTCCTCGATGTAGGTGAGGAACGCGTGCGTCGGCCCCACGACCAGCACACCGGAGCCTTGCAGCTTCTGCCGATGCGCGTACAGCAGGTAGGCGGCGCGGTGCAGCGCTACCGCGGTCTTCCCGGTGCCGGGACCACCCTGCACCACGAGAGCGTCACGCAGCTCGGAACGGATGATGCGGTCCTGCTCGGCCTGGATCGTCGCGACGATGTCGTTCATGCGTCCGGTGCGCTGCGACATCAGCGCCGCCATCAGGGCGGCGTCGCCGGAGACCTCGTCTGGCCGGGTTCCCGGCTGCTCGAGCAGGCGGGAGTCGAACACCTCGTCGTCCACCCGCAGCACGTTGCGGTCGCGCATGGTCAGCCGCCGCCGTGCCGCGACGCCGAGCGGATTCGCGGCGGTCGCCTGATAGAACGCGCTCGCCTGCGGGGCACGCCAGTCCAGCAGAACGGTGTGCTCGTCATCGTCGCGCAGTCCGGTGCGCCCGACGTAGCGGAGCCGCGGGTCGCGAAGCGGGTCGTCGGACTCTGGTTCCTCGGAAGGATCGGATGCCTCCAGCTGCAGGCGGCCGAACACGAGACGGGGCTCGACCTCGCGCAGCTGCAAGATGCGGTCCTCGTAGAGCCGCGCGTAGGCATCCCGTTCGCCACGTGCCTGGTGTGTGCCGCCCGCGGTCTGCCTGCGGACGGCTGCCAGACGTTGCACGGTGTCCTCGCGGAGTGCGTCGAGCCGGGCGTAGAGGTCGGCGACGACGCGGCGTTCGCGAACGAGTTCCGATTCGTGCACGCGTCCCCCCGGTTCGCAGTCAGGATCGACCAGTTTAGTGGCCGTGCCCCGCTTCGCGCCCGCGAGACTGCATGCCCCGCCCGAGACGTCGGGTAACGACCGCAGTCTCGGGGTGGGCGTGCACTCTCGGCGTTACAGCACGCGCAAGCCTGATACGCTGGTGGCTCTTGCGTTCCCGCTGTCGGGACACGCCTGCGTCGTCAGAGCGCATCAGCTCGCGAGACAGCCCGTGCACACCGCACGCCGGCACCCTCGCTTTTTCGATTCCTTCTCACGGCGAACGGATGCGCCACCCGGCGCCTTCGCCACACTTCCGTCGTGCGCGCCACGACGGCTGCCCGAAAGGCACCCCATGACTTCCTTCTCCGACCTCGGCGTACCCGCGCCCCTCGTAGCCGTGCTCGAACGCGACGGAAAGGTCGAGGCGTTCCCGATCCAGGCCGACACGCTTCCCGACACGCTCGCCGGGCGCGACGTGCTCGGCCGCGGCAAGACCGGATCCGGCAAGACGATCGCCTTCGCGCTGCCCATCGCCGCGCGACTCGGCACGACGCTCGCCGGCGGCAAGCGCAGGGCCGGGCATCCGCTCGCCCTCGTGCTCGCCCCCACACGCGAGCTCGCCACGCAGATCGCGACCGCACTCGAGCCGCTGGCCGCCGCCTACCGCCTGACGACCACCACTGTGTTCGGCGGCGTCAACCAGAAGCGGCAGGTGGATGCGCTGCGAGCGGGCGTGGACATCCTCGTCGCCTGCCCCGGCCGTCTCGAAGACCTGATGAAGCAGGGCTTCGTCTCGCTCGACGCCGTCGAGATCACCGTGCTCGACGAGGCCGACCACATGGCCGACCTCGGGTTCCTTCCCGTGGTGACGCGCATCCTCGACAAGACACCGGCATCCGGTCAGCGGCTGCTGTTCTCGGCCACGCTCGACAACGGAGTGGACAAGCTCGTGAAGCGGTTCCTGCACTCCCCCGTGCTGCACTCGGTGGACGACGAGACAAGCCACGTCGACCGCATGACGCACCACGTGTTCGAGGTCGACAGCGTCGAGTCGAAGAACGATCTCGTGCAGGCGCTCGCATCCGGCAAGGGGCGCAGCATCCTGTTCATGCGCACCAAGCACCACGCCAAGCGACTGGCCAAGAAGCTCACCGAGTCGGGCATCCCCGCCGTCGATCTGCACGGCAACCTGTCGCAGCCGCAACGCGACCGCAACCTCGCCGCGTTCGGCGACGGCAGCGTGCGGGTGCTGGTGGCGACGGATGTCGCAGCCCGCGGCGTTCACGTCGACGACGTCGAGCTCGTGGTGCATGTGGATCCGCCGGCGGAGCACAAGGCGTATCTGCACCGCTCCGGGCGCACCGCCCGCGCCGGTGCCACCGGAGACGTCGTCACAATCGCGTTGCCCACGCAGAAGGACGACCTGCGCGTCGTGCTGCGCAAGGCCGCCATCGCGGCGACCCCCCTGCCCGTGACGGCGACGTCGCCCGAGGTGGCGCGTCTCGTGGGCGAGGTGGCTCCCTACGTGAAGCCGGCGCCGAAGGCTGCACAGCAGCGACCGCAGCGCGCGGCCAAGGGCGGCAGCCGCACGGTCGCCGAGGCGCTCGACGCCTCACGCGGCGGCCGTCGTCGCGGCCGCGCGTCGGGCGGAGCGGATGCCCGCTCGCAGCAGGCGGGCGGGCGTGGCTCGCAGCCAGCGCGCGCCGGCCAGGCTGCGTCCAGTCGCGGCGCCCAGTCCGCGAACGGTGCGCAGGCCGGTGGCGAGTCGCCACGTCGCGGCGGGCAGCAGCCGGCCGGGCGCCGCGGCGGCGCTCCGCAGAGTCGTACCGGGTACCGGGTGGGCGACGTCGTGCGTCCGAACGGCGGCACCGGTCGCGGCCGCGGTCCGCGCCGCGCCCAGGGCTGAGGCTGCCGCCTCCTCCGTTCATAACTCAGGCCCGCTTAGCACCGCGGCCTCTCGGTCCCGCGTATTCTCGCGGGCTCGGTCGATGGCCTCTGCTTGAATTCCTGAGTTATGAACGGCGAGAGGCGCCGAGCACGGTCTGCGATCGGACACCCGCGTGCTGGCCCTAGCTCTAGGAATAGGCCAGCGCAAGAGCCGTCCGCCAACCGATCGGAAAATGCGCGAACGGGCCGAGACCCACGCTTTCGCGTCAAGTCTCGGCCCGTCCGTGATGATTCAGTGGCGAGCGCCCGGCGTCACCCCTGCGCGAGCTCGGCGACCGACTGCCACTCCTCCCACGTTGCGATCCGGGCCGCGTAGTCGGCCTTCGCCAGCGCGAGCGGACCCGACCCGAAGAAGACACGCAACGGCGGCTCCTCGGCGTCGACGACCTTGAGGATGGCCGCGGCCGATGCCTCCGCGTCGCCGGGCGTCGAGTTGCGCTGCTTGCGGCTCTCGGCCACGGCGCGATGCACGTCGGCATAGTCAGGGGACTCTGCCGAGTGCTTCGACGACGATCCCGCCCAGTCGGTGGCGAACGCCGCAGGCTCGACGAGCGTGACGTGGATGCCGAAGGATGCCACCTCCTGCGCGAGCGCCTGGCTGAAGCCTTCGAGAGCCCACTTCGACGCGTTGTAGATGCCGACGAGCGGGAAGGCGGTGATCCCGCCGATCGACGAGACCTGGATGATGTGGCCGCTGCCCTGCGCGCGCAGATACGGCAGCGCGGCCTGCGTCACCCAGAGCGCGCCGAAGACGTTGGTCTCCAGCTGCGCGCGCGCCTCGTCTTCCGTCACCTCTTCGATGAATCCGAAGTGCCCGTATCCCGCGTTGTTGACGACGACGTCGAGCCGTCCGAAGCGGTCGTGCGCGACCCTCACCGCCGCGAAGTCCGCCTCCCGGTCGGTGACATCGAGCTGCACGGGCAGTAGCCGATCGCCGTACTTCTCGACGAGATCGTCGAGGGATGCCACGTCGCGCGCTGTCGCCGCGACCCGGTCACCGCGCTCGAGCGCTGCTTCCGCCCACGCGCGTCCGAAGCCGCGCGAGGTGCCCGTGATGAACCAGACCTTGCCGTTGTTCTCCTCTGCCATGGGGACAACGGTAGGGCCGGCGCCGCAGCCGCGCGACGCCGGCGACACCGTGTTACTGACCGGACCGGTGCTGGTGGTAGTAGTCCAGGAGCGCCCGGGTGGAGGCATCCTGTGCCTCGATCGCCGCCTCGTCGCCCTCGATCGCCGGAGCGATCTGCAGGGCGAGTTGCTTGCCGAGCTCGACACCCCACTGATCGAACGAGTTGATGCCCCACACCACGCCCTGCGTGAAAGTGATGTGCTCGTACAGCGCGATCAGTTCGCCGAGCACCTTCGGCGTGAGCGCCGTACCCATGATGGATGTCGTCGGCCGGTTCCCGGGGAACGTGCGCGCGGCGACAAGCGCTCCGGTGGTGCCCTCCGCCTCGACCTCTTCGGCCGTCTTGCCGAACGCGAGCGCCTTCGTCTGCGCCAGGAAGTTCGCCAGGAACAGCCCGTGCACGTCGCGGTCGCCGTCCTTGAGCGGATACGCCGGGTCGGCGAATGCGATGAAGTCCGCCGGGATGAGGCGGGTGCCCTGGTGGATCAGCTGGTAGAACGCGTGCTGCCCGTTGGTGCCTGGCTCGCCCCAGAAGACCTCCCCGGTCGTGGTCGTGACCGGGGAACCATCCCACCGAACGGACTTGCCGTTCGACTCCATGGTGAGCTGCTGCAGGTACGCCGGGAAGCGGTGCAGCAGCTGCGAGTACGGCAGCACGGCGTGCGACTGCGCGCCAAGCAGGTTCGAGTACCAGACGTTCAGCAGGCCCATCAGCACCGGCACGTTCCGCTCCAGCGGAGTGGATGCGACATGCTCGTCGACGGCGTGGAACCCGGCGAGGAAGTCGGCGAAGTTCTGCGGTCCGAGCACTATCGCCAGCGACGTGCCGATTGCGGAGTCGACCGAGTACCGCCCGCCGACCCAGTCCCAGAAGCCGAATGCGTTGTCGGTGTCGATGCCGAACTCGGCGACCTTGTCGAGCGCCGTCGAGACGGCGATGAAGTGGTGGGCGACGGCATCCTTCTTGCTCTGCTCGTCGCCGCCGATGGCACCGGATGCCTGCAGCCCCTCCCACAGCCAGTCTCGAGCGAGGCGAGCGTTTGTCAGTGTCTCGAGCGTGGTGAACGTCTTGGACGCGACGATGAAGAGCGTGGTCTCCGGGTCGAGGCCCGACGTCTTCTGCGCCAGGTCAGTGGGGTCGATGTTGGAGATGAAGCGAGCCTCGATGCCGGCATCTGCGTAAGGCTTGAGGGCCTCGTAGACCATCACCGGTCCGAGGTCGGAGCCCCCGATGCCGATGTTGACCACGGTCGCGACCTTCTTGCCGGTCACGCCCGTGAACTGTCCGGAACGCACTCGATCGGCGAACGCGGCGATGCGGTCGAGCACCTCGTGCACGTCGTGGTCGACGTGCTGGCCGTCGACGACCAGCTCGGGCGAGGCATCCGCGGGCCTGCGCAGCGCGGTGTGCAGCACGGCACGGTCCTCGGTGGTGTTGATGTGGCGGCCTTCGAGCATCTGGGCGAAGCGATCGGCAACGCCGACCTGCTCTGCCAGGCGCACGAGGGAAGCGAGGATGTCGTCGGTCACGAGGTTCTTGGAGAGATCGACGTGCAGGTCGGCGAGCTCGAGGCTCAGTCGCTCGACGCGTCCCGGGTCGGCGGCGAACCAGCCGCGCAGGTCAGGGGCGAAGGCTTTGCGGTGGGCTTCGAGCTCTGCCCAGGCGGATGTCGTGGTGGGGTCGACGGGTGCATTCACCCGGTTAACGCTAGTGGCGATTGAGCCGAGAGCCGAGCGAGTTTGCTCGCTTGGCCGAGGCGATTGAGCCACTGAGCGGCGTCAGCCGCGATAGCGGCGATTGAGCCGAGAGCCGAGCGAGCTTGCTCGCTTGGCCGAGGCGATTGAGCGGGTGAGCGGCGTCAGCCGCGATAGCGGCGATTGAACTGTCATGTTCACTCCTCGGGCTGTAGGCGCAGCGTGTTCGGGTGGGCCTTCTCTCCCACGACCGTTCCGACGATGCGCTGCCCGTAGCGGTCGTACTTGCGGTGATACTCGGCGTCGAGCGTCGCACCCTCCACGTCGTCGGCGGGAGTCAGCGTCACGTCGCGCTCGACGCCTCCGGCACGGATGCGCGCACGTCCGGCCCGCTTCGCCCGCACGAACCAGGGATTGGTTGCGCCGTACGCGGAGCGCACGTACACCTCGTCGCCGATGCGCACCGTCCAGATGGTCACGTAGGGACGCAGCGAGCCGTCATCGCGGCGGGAGGCGATCTGCAACTCGTCCGATCGCCCGATCGCGTCGAGCTCGGCGGCGCTCCAGCCACTCTGTTCCGGGGTCATGTCCCCAGTCAACTGCACCGCGAGCGTGAACGGGAGTGCGGACCGTTCCCGGTAACGCCAGTACCCCCTTCGAGGCAGCCGGTTACGCCGTCTTCATCACCGTAGCGGTGAAGTTGTGCACCCGGCCGAGCAGGGCATCCGCTCGCTCCGCGATGTGCTCAGCGGACTGCGCGTGCGGCGGGGTGATGCGGATGAGCAGCGAACACGCCAGGTCGTCACAGATGTAGGAGCCGATCGTGTTGCCGTTGCGCCCGGACTCGCCGGCCCGCGGCGCAGTGAACATGCGCACCTGCGTCGCCGGCTGCGCGGAGTGGCAGAACGAGCACATCGCCGCGATGCCCGGCCGCAGCCCGCCGCTTGCCGCGCGCAAGACGATCCCGGTGGGGCGGTCGTTCATCCAGTGCACGATGTAACCGAGGTGGGATGCCTGCGGGTCGCGCCAGCCGAGGAACTCGCGTTCGTCCCAGAGCGTCTCGTGGATGCCCGGAATGGGCAATCTCGCCAGTTGTTCCGGTGTGGCGTTCACGAACGACGAACGGATGTCTTCTACTGTCAGCGGCTTCACGCGGCTCCTATTCCGTCTCGGCACGACGACGGCCCCAGGATAACGGCGGTGCACGGATGCCGCACCCACGGCTCGCACGTCGCACTATCGTCCTGGTATGGCCGAGGAGCAGGCATCCGTGAGCATCCGCAAGGCGACGACCGCGGATGCGCTGGGCATCGCCCGCGTGCACGTGCGGTCGTGGCGCGAATCGTACGGCCACGTGTTCTCGGCGTTCCTGCTCGATGGGCTGAACGTTCAGGCGCGTGCGGAGCGGTGGCGTCGCATCATCGCCTCCGGCCTCACGGTGTGGGTCGCCGAGGCGCAGACGCCGAGGGGCGAGCGGATCGTCGGATGGGCGTCAGCGGGCCCGGCTCGCGACCCGAACGGGCCTGCACCGCATGAGTTGCAGGGCATTTACGTGCTACGCGATCACTACGGAACCGGCGCCGGGCAGCAGCTTCTGGATGCCGCGCTCGGCGACTCTCCTGCGTACCTGTGGGTGCTCGCCGACAACCCGCGGGCGCAGGCGTTCTACCGGCGCAACGGCTTCGAGCCGGACGGCACCACGAAGGTCGACACGTTCGGCGGGGAGCCGGCGAGTGAGGTGCGGATGGTACGTCGTGGCACGGCAGCGGTTGCGCACGATGGCGATGTCGACAGGCCGGGCTCCGCCTCGCACGATGCCGAGGGTGGCGAGGGATGAGCGGGTACGAGGCGGGCGCTGCGGTCGCGATCCTGCCTCTGGATGCCGGTCTTCCGCTCGGCGGCTATCTCGCGGATGCGCGCGAGGCGACGGCCCCGAACTCGAGTCTCACCGTGCGCGCTGTCGTGCTCGCCTCCGGCGATGTGCGAGTCGCCATCGTCGTGTTCGACCTGCTCTACGCCGGAGCGGGACTCACGTCGCGCCTTCGCGAACTGCTCGAGACGCGTCTCGGGATGCCCGCCCATCGCGTGCTCGTCGCGGGCACGCACACGCACTGCGGACCACGTGACATCACGCTCGAGACGGGACCGGAGCTCGTCGAGACACTCGCCCAAGCCGGGTTCGGCGTGGTGGAGGAGGCTCTCTCACACCTCACCCCGGTGCGGGTCTTGTCGGACGTCGTCGGCGGCGTCGCGGTCGGACGAAGCCGCCGTGATCCCGAAGCTCCCGTCGACCACGACGCGCATCTCGTCGTGTTCCAGGCCGCGGACGACAGCGTCGTCGCCACGCTCGTCAACCTCGCGTGCCATCCGGTCGTGCTCGACGACGCCTGGCGTCAGTACGACCCCGACTTCGTCGGGCCGCTGCGCTCGCTCGTCGAGGATGCAACGGATGGTGTCTGCGTGTTCCTGCAGGGCTTCGCCGGCGATGTGAACCCGGTGCGAGTGGAGAGTTCTGCCCGGGAGGCGCGACGCGTGGGTCTCGGCGCCGCCGGCGCCATCGTCGCCCGGATCGCCGAGATCGCCGCCACCGGTCGCGAAGCCGGCGTGATCAATCTCAGGCTCGACACGGTCGTGCCGGTCGACCTGCACCAAGCCGCAGTGCATTCCGGGCCGCTCGCCACGGCATCCGTCGTCGTTCAGGCCGCGCGACGTGCGGGAGGGGTGGAGCGAGGCCCCTCCGCCACTCCGACAGCTATTGCCATGGAGGAATGGATCACGGGCCTGCGCAGAGAGCACAATCCGGTCTTCAACTCGATGGAGCTCGGGGCATCCGATGCCGACATACCGCTCGAGGTTCAGGTGATCGGGGTCGGCGACTCGCTTCGGCTGGTCGCGTTCCCCGGCGAGCCGCTCGGTGCGCTCCGTGCCGAAGTCGCGGCGCGGTTCCCCAACGCCCACGTCCTGACCATCGGCTACGCGAACGGAGCGCCCGGCTACCTGCCCGATCGTGCGGCCTTCGCGGAATCCGGTTACGAGGTGGGATGCTCCGTTGTCGCGCCCGACACCGCCGAGCGCCTCATCGCGGCGATACCCGAGCCGGGCGCGGGCGCGGGTTGAGCCTGTGCCTGTAGACACCAGCTCGGCCTAAGGCGCCGCTGATCGACAAAGTTCCTGTCCGGGATGGTCGTTATCGGCGCCGGAAACGGCAACCGCGGACAGGAAAGTCTCGAGGCCGCGAGACTTGCCGTCCGAATGTGTCGTCACGCGGCCGAGTTCGCGACCACTTCGGACCGGAATTCCGAGACGGCGCCCACATGACCCCTACGGCAGCACGCCGACCGAGGCGAGCGCCGCGCGCACGAGCGCGCCGCGGCCGCCCTCGAGGTCGGCACCGACCTGCGGCGAGGATGCCTCGGCCGGCGACATCCAGGTGAGCTCGAGGGCATCCTGCCGCGGCTCGGTCGTGCCGGTGACGGGCACGACGTAGGCGAGGGACACAGCGTGCTGGCGGTCGTCGTCGAACGCGGAAACGCCGGGAATCGGGAAGTACTCGGCGACCATGAACGGCACAGGGCTCGCGGGCAGCTGCGGGAATGCCATCGGCCCGAGGTCCTTCTCGAGGTGCCGGAACAGCGCGTCACGAAGGGTCTCGCCGTACATCACGCGGCCCGATACGACGGTGCGGGTGATCTCGCCGACCGCGTTGGCGCGCAGCAGCAGGCCCACCTCGGTGACCTGGCCGAGCCCGTCGACTCGAACGGGAACGGCCTCGACATAGAGGATGGGCATCCGCCGCCGCACCTGCTCCAGCTCGATGTCGCTGAGCCAGCCCGGTCCGACGCCGGGCAGCGCCCCGTCGTTCGACGCCTGGTCGTCCGGGTCGGGGTCGGGTGTGCGCACCTCCATGGGTCGATCTTACGGATGCCCGTGGCTGCGCCCGCCCAGCGGCTCATGTCCCGCTGGGCTCGCCTCGGTCGACGGATTGGAGATCCGACCGCAGCAGGCGGAACTCCTTGCGCTGCAGCATCCTGAGCAGCGCCGCTGCCGGGAACCCGAATGCGGCGCGCCCAGGCTCGACGGGATACGGCTCGATGGCGGTCACGACATAGTCCTCGCCGCGAAAGACGACCTCGCAACGACCGGCAGCAACGATGTTGCGGTACCACTGCACCTCGGGGCCGTAGGTGAGCTCGGCCACGAAACCGTCCGGCACCTTCGCGAGGATCACCGGCGTCTCGTACACCGTTCCGCTCTTCCGGCCGACGTTACGCACGAGCGAGAACGGCCCGATGCCACGGCGGGCGAGCCTGCGCGTCACCCGGTTGAGGCTGTTGTTCAGCACGGAGAGAAACCCGCGCTTGGAACGGCTCATCGCTGCCATGTGTCGCCTCCCCTTCCTGGCGTTGGTCGACGCATCGACGGGATGCGACGGCCTCCGGCATCTGCGTCGCGGCGACCATTGCAATCTAGCCAGGCACCCGAAGTCTGGCAGTCGTGCACCGACGAGCGGGACGGACTCTGTGCCGCGAGTCATCGCGGCACGCATGTTCATGCCCTTCGCTTCTAGCAATCACGCTAGACGCAATTTAGCACTAGTGCTAAATTGCTAACGTGACTGATGCTGCGAGCGACGTATTCACCGCCCTTGCCCACCCGACTCGGCGGCAGATCCTGCAAGACCTCAAGGACGGCGAGATGGCGGCAGGAGAGATCGCCGGGCGGTTCAAGGCGACCGGCCCGACCATCTCGCGTCACTTGAGCGTGCTGCGGCAGGCAGGTCTCGTCACCGAGCGACGTGATGCGAACCGCATCCTCTACTCCCTTGTCGGGGACCGACTGGCACTGTCTGTCGGCGACTTCCTCTCGACGGTGTGCCCGGAGCAGATCGTCCTACGCGAGGTGCGCAAACGCTCCACCTCTTCCCGCAGGGACCGCCCGACGGAGGCGACGGCATGAGCGCCTTCGGCTCCCTCAAAGCACAGCTGCGTCGTCGACTTCTCATCAGCTATGCAATCGATCCGACAGTTGCCTCTCGGCTTCTGCCGCAACCTTTCCGCCCGAAGCTGGTCGATGATCGGGCTGTCGGTGGATTCTGCGTCATCGGGATGCGCTCAGTCCGGCCGGGATGGCTGGCGGCGCCCGTCGGAATTCGTACGGAGAATGCCGCACACCGAATCGCCGTGGAGTGGGACGAGCGCGGGCGAACCCGATCGGGGGTCTACATCTTCGAGCGGCACAGCTCTTCGCTGCTACCCGTAGTCACCGGGGGCCGGTTATTCCCCGGAATACAGAAACACGCCAGGTTCAAACTCGAGGAGACCGCGACGCGCTTCAGAGTCGAAATGGACGCCCGCGACACGTACGCACTGGCTGATGTCGAGCTCAATAAGGACTGGTCGAGTCGGCTCTTCCCAACCGTCCAGGCTGCGTCTGACTTTTATCGCAATGGCACGATCGGCTGGTCCCCGCGTCGCGACGGTCGCAGCGCCGAACGCATCGAGCTCACGTCGAACGCGTGGGCGGTACAGCCGGGCCGCATCAACGAGATCCGCTCGTCGTTCTTCGACTCACTGCCCGGCAGCGCCGCGGAGCTCGACAGCGTCGTGATCATGCGCGATCTGCCCCTCGTTCTCAGCAGCCCTCGCGGTGCCGCTCTCGATGGTGGCGAGCTAGACCTGGTCGACGCGTAGACACGCGGCACCGCGCGCACGAGGGTCGGCCGGACTCCGGGTCACCGGCCGAGACGGGGCATCATTCGTCCGGCCTCGGTGTCGGACTCGACGTAGCCCGAAGCGACCAGGCTTGGATCTCCCAGTGTCGTCCTCCTTGTGGATTCGAGTTCGAAGTCAACAACAGCGCCAGGCCACAGCTGGTGTCCGTCAACGAGTGGCGTTTCCGGCCGGTGAGGTGGCCGGTCATGATGTGGTACGGGTCGAGGGAATTCAGGAGGCGGAGCTTGAAGGTTCCCGGATCGATGTTCCCGCACAGGCTGATCGCGTTCTCGAGTTCGGATTCGGGCTCCTGTGGGAAGAGCTTCCGCAGTGCCGGCAGCTCGGGCCCGGACGGCTCGGCGAGCACAGCCAGCGTCTTGTCGTAGAGCGGTCGAAACGAACTCGGGTTCGCGTCTTCGGTCGACAACGGATGGGACGGCCCGACGCCCGAACTGCAGCCACTGAGCGCTGCGCCGACCGCCAGCAGAGACACCGCCCATCCCAGGATGTGCCGCCCGCCTCGACGCGAACTTCGGATCATGAGACAGCGATCAGAAGCAACCCAGCGGCCCGAGCGAAGAGGGCGAGGCTCCAGTTCACAGGTCGAGACTAGCTGCCACCTCCGGCGAAGCAACTGCCTGAGCTCATTAGCGGTGGTACACGTCACGACGGTGGGAAGTGGAGACGGCTTCGACGATGAGGCGTTGATCAAGGATGCGATAGATCACGCGATACTCGCCCCTGCGGGCGGAGTAAAGAGGCGCAAGGGGCTCACGCAAAGGCTTGCCGAGCCCGCGCGCGTTCTCGCGCAGTGCTCCCATGATGAACTCGAACGCGGCGGCCGCGACTTTCTCTGGCAGGTCCTGTTCAAGAGCTCGTCGGGCGACTCGCGTAAAGACGACCTCGCAAGGCCGGTCACGTCGTACGCCTACCGCTGCAGAGCCGCCAGCACGATTCCGATCGGGATGCTGACCAGCAGCACCGCAACGACGATTCCGTAGAGCCACGCCGCCCAGCGCAGCCTGGCGGCGACGTGCCGCAGGTGCAGGAGCTGCAGCACCAGCATGACCACGAGAAGCGCTCCGCCGATGCCGACGACGAACGGAATGCGCACCAGGTCGCCGACAACGACCGCGGCGTTCCCGAGGTTCCAGCACACAAGCTCCACCGGGAAGCCGACCCCCGTCATCGGCGACGGCGCCACATAGCGCCGCATGATGCCGAAGAGGCACTGCGCAACTCCGCAGACGAGCACGAGGTAAGCGGCCAGCCACGGCCCGCTCGCGAACCGGAGGGGTGTCGACACGGCTGCGACGAGCCCGCCGAGGACGACGAATGCGGAACCGATCAGAAAGAAGGTGAGGGCGAAGCGAGCGTTCATCGCGCCGAAGCGTAACGCGTGCTCATTCCGCGCGATCGTCGCCGGTGTGCACGAACTGCAGGCTCCAGGCCTCCGGTCCGCGCTTCAGGTATGTGACCGCGAACCGATCGCCAGTGCGGTCGCGGACCTGCGCCAAAAGCGGGAGCGGATCGTGCGATGCGACGAGTACGAGGCCGTCTCGCGGCCGCAGCGAGTCGAGCGCCCCGAACACGGTGGCGTGCCGGATGCTGTGCGGCACCTCGCGCACATCCAATTCCGGGAATGCGCCACCCTCCACCACGCCGCACTCGCACACGGCGGTCTCGAGCAGCGGGCGGTGCTCGGGCGACGGGGCGTGCGCTCTTTCCACCCCGTCGCCGTCCTGGTCGGGCTCGGCGGCGGCATCCGCTCTGCCCACTTCGGTCCCGCCGACGCCTGCCCTGTCCGAGGGCGCCCGCGTTGCGGCGTCGGCGAGAGTCAGAAGCACGTGCGCGCTCTCCACCGCGTGGAGCGCGTGTCGCACGTGTGCGGCGATGTACAGGATGCCGCCGGCCTCGAATCGCTCGGTCGCGTCATCGATCTCGATGTCGACGACACCGGAGAGCACCTGGATGAGGATGGGCACGGCCGCCTCGTGCTCCGACATGGTCTGTCCCTCATCGAGAGAGAGCCGCACGACACCGAATCCGGGAGCCTTGAGGATGCGCTTGCTTGCGACCGCATCCTCCCGCAGCCGAAGCAGATCGATCAGCGACTCCGCATCGTTCGCGATCGTGATGCTGCGCTCGGCAGCCCCTGAAGCGTTCACCGGATCCTCCTGTTCATCTCGATCCGAGTTTAGAGCATCTCCGTCCGTTTTATTCAGCAGTGCTGAAACACGTAGGCCCGGTTCCCCTTCGGCACCAGGTTCCGGTCCCGCAGAATCGTCATGGCCGGTCTGCTCGGCCGTGCACAGTTCGAGGTCCATGACCCCTTGAGATCGTCGGTGTACTCGATGTCGATGACGCGGCTGCCGTAGACCTTCTTGTACGACCCGCACTCGCTGTACGTCAGGCACTCCTCAGCGATGGCGAAGTCGTAGCCGGCCGCTTTGGCCCGCCTTGACTCATCCGGCGTGTTCTTCTGGCCGGCCGCCAGTCCACGTTCATGCGCTCGGGCCACAAGGATCCTCGCGAGAGCGAAGTTGCCGGCTTCCGTGAGCCGGCCCGTGAATCGTGTGTAGGAGTCGAGGTTGTCGAACTCGACCGCGTCGAAGCCCCGCGAGGCGCACCGATCGATCGACTTGCCGAGGACGCTCGCGATGTCATCGCGTTTGGCCGCCGTCGTCGTGTCGAGGATCATCTCGTCCGGCCAGCCGGGGTCGTGCAGGGGTTTTCCACTCGAGTCGCGGAGCACGTCGGAGCCATGCGCCTTCAACCACATCGCGTTCTCCTGGCCGCCCTGCGTCTGGAATCCGTTGATGTAACAGATGTTGTATCTACCGGCCGCAGGTCGCGATGTGCTGTCCCGTTCGACGATCGTGACGTCGGGCGCGGGCGGGTACGACCCGCCGAGTTGGTAGTCCGGGATGCCTGACGTCGGCAGTTCACTGACCGACCGGGTGCTCGAGACGGTGGCCGACGGCCGCTTCGAGGTGGTCGAGCAGCCAGCTAGCGCGGCCACGACCACGACCACGAGTACGAGCGAGGTCATCGTCTGAGGAAAACGCACGGGAGGATCCTGGCACGCGGCGACCCCGGGTTCGCTTACATCGAGGTGCGCTCGTCATTCGACCGACGCGGACCCTCGGCGCGCATCGACGGCACGACGACGTGTCTGCGACGCCACGGCGCAGAGAGCTGCGACCGCCGCGAACACGACGGCCGCTCCCGCGAACATCCAGCTCACTCGCGGCTCGAATGCTGCGGCGGATGCGTCCCCCGCGAGCACTCCGAAGACGGCCACTCCGAGCGCGCCGCCGACCTGCCTCGCGGTGTTGCTGGCCCCGGATGCCGCACCCGAGGCATCCGGTAACGCCGCCAACGCCGCGGAGACGACAGCGGGCGTCAGGATGCCGATGCCCGCTCCCCAGACCGCGAGCGACACGGCAAGCGCCACGAGCCACGCCGGCCCCACGATGCGGATGCTCGCAGCCAGTCCCGCGAATCCGAGCCCCGCGACGGCCAGCCCGATCGCCGCAGTGCGCCAGTGCCCGAACCGCGCGACCAGCCGCCCGGCCGGTGCACCGAGCAGGGGAAGGGGCAGCATCCCGGGCAGCAGGAGCAGCCCCGCGGCCAACGGCGGCAGGCTGCGAACGTCTTGCAGGGTCTGCGTGAGCACGAACAACGCGCCGAGCACGCTGAAGTTCATCAGGCCGGCGACGCCGCACGCCGCCAGGAGCGGGCGACGTGCCCCCGTCGGCACGCGCAGCAACGGATGTCTCACACTCAACTCGAACCGCCACAGCGCCAACGCCGAGACCACGACGACCGCGATTGCGGCGCCGGCGAGCACCGGATTCTCCAACTGCACGACGGCGGTGACCAGCGCTGCGAGCATGACGATCAGCGCGGACGCTCCGAGCCAATCGACGCGCCCGCCCCGGCGCTCTCCGGATTTTGCCGGAGCGCGGGATGCGATCACCGGGACGACCGCGGCGACGACGACCGGTACGTTCAGCCAGAACACCGCCCGCCAGCCGGCCCCGCCGACGAGAAGGCCACCGACGAGGGGTCCAGCGGGCAGCGCGGCCCCTCCGATCGCCGCCCACACGCCGACCACCCGGGAGCGCGCTGCGCCGTCACCCGCGCGGTCGACGAGCAGGGCGAGGGTGCCGGGCAGCACGAGGGCCGCGCAGACTCCCTGCAGGGCGCGTCCGGCCACGAGCATCGGCCATACCGGGGCGGTCGCGCAGATCACGGAGGCCAACCCGAAGCCGAGGAATCCCGCGATCACGAGCCTGCGGTGGCCGAGACGGTCTCCGATCGCCCCCGATGCGAGCAGGAGTGCGGCGAGCGGCACGGTGTAGGCATCCACCACCCAGACGAGGCCCGGCGAGTGCACGCCGAAGCCGGCGCCGATGCTCGGCAGGGCGACGTTCACCACCGTCACGTCGAGCAGCACGAGGAAGTAGCCGCCGCACAGCGCAGCGGTCAGGGTCGGGCCTGCCGTCAAAAACGATGCCCGCGTCGGAATCGAGCCGGTTCGTTCACGCCTCACGTTCACCCATCGTTGTCGAGGAACGCTTCGGGATGCGCCGAAACGATTGCGACGTAGCCTGGCGATTATGCCGATCATCAGCTCCACCACCACGAGCAGCGCGCGCGGCGAACCGGATGTCGCCAGGGCCGCGTCCGCGTTCTCCGACCCGCGCCGCGCCCGGGTGCTGATGGCGCTGGCGGATGGCCGCGCGCTGCCCGCGGGACGACTGGCGGAGGAGGCCGGAGTCGCGGCATCCACCGTCAGCGAGCACCTGTCGCTGCTTCTGGACCTCGGCCTCGTCGCGGTCGTGCCACAGGGACGGCACAGGTATTACCGGCTGGCGAGCGCCGACGTGGAGGGCGTTCTCGAGGCGCTGGCGCGTATCGCCCCGCGCACGCCGATCACGTCACTGCGCGAGCACACCCGTGCCGAGGCGCTCCGCACGGCCCGCACCTGCTATCACCATCTCGCCGGCCGCCTCGGCGTCGATCTGTTCCGGCACCTCATCGCCACCGGATGCGTCGTGGGCGGGGACGGCCTGCACCACCGCGATGACACCGCCGATCGACTCTCGGCTCCCGGTCGCAGCGACCGCTACCGCCTCACGGAAGCGGGCGCCGCGACCCTCTCCGCTTGGGGCATCCCGGATGCGGCGCTCAGCACCCGAACGCCCCTTCGGTACTGCGTCGACTGGACGGAGCAGGCACACCATCTCTCCGGTGCACTGGGCACCGCGGTGGCGACGAGGTTCTTCGAAGCCGAGTGGATCGAGCGCGGGAGAGTGCCGCGGAGCATCCGGGTCACCGATCGAGGGCACGACGCACTCGACGAGTTGCTCGGAGCCGCTCCCGCCACACGGTCGGCGTAGCGGGCCCCCTGCCTCACTCGGCCAGCGCGTCTACGATCAGCTCACTCAACTCCTGCGGCTTCGTGAACTGCGGCCAGTGTCCGGTGGCAAGACCGGCGATGTGCAGCGACGACAGCCGCGGGGTGTCACCCAGCCAGCCGACGCCACGATCGATGAGCTCGTTCAGGTCCTCGGCCGACATGGTGGTGATCACGATGGTCGCCGGCACGTCCAGCCGCCGTTCGTCTGTCAGGTGCAACGGGTCGGTCGCCGCATGCGACGGCGACGGGTGCGTGTGCGCGGCGATCTCCTCCCCCAACTCGGGCGTGATGTCGCGCACGTCGCCCTCCTCGAAGGCATCCCAGCCGGGGAAGGGCATGTCCGCGTCGTCGTGCGGAACCTCGTCGTTGACGATCGACCCTTCTGCGCCGGGCCAGCTGTCGACATAGACCACGCGATCGACGCGATCGGGGCGCCGGTCGATTGCGCCGTATGCGACCAGCGCTCCACCGCTGTGCGCCACCAGGGCGACCTTCTCGTCGGCGGGCACCTCGTCGATGAGGTGCACGACATGGTCGATGTGCGTGTCGAGAGTGATTCCGTTGCGGTCGGCGTCGTCCGCCTCCAAGCCGGGCATGGTGAGCGGATGCGTGCGGTGGCCGGCAGCCTCTATGGCGGGAGCGACCGCATCCCACGATGAAGCGTCGAGCCAGAGTCCGGGAATGAGGAAGGTCTGCATTCGCCCGACGGTAGCGCGAGCCACTGTCGTTCGCGCAAGGCGGACGACAGTGGTCTGTGCTGTCATGGAGCGATGAGCGACGTGCTCGACCGCTTCTCCCCCGCCACCCGTGCGTGGTTCGAGGGGGCGTTCGACGCGCCCACGACGGCCCAGCTGGGAGCGTGGGATGCCATTTCCCGTGGCGAGCACACGCTGGTGATCGCCCCGACCGGGTCGGGGAAGACGCTCGCGTCGTTCCTGTGGGCGATCGATCGCTTGATGCATGACCAGGCCGGCGAGAAGCCGAACAAGAAACGCGGAACGCGGGTGCTCTACATCTCCCCGCTGAAGGCGCTCGGCGTCGACGTGGAGCGCAACCTCCGCTCGCCGCTCGTCGGCATCACGCAGACCGCGAAGCGGCTCGGAGCGGAGCCGCCGAACGTCACCGTCGGCGTTCGCAGTGGCGACACGCCCGCGAGCGACCGGCGAGCGTTGCTGTCGAAGCCGCCGGACATCCTGATCACCACCCCCGAATCCCTGTTCCTCATGCTCACGTCGCAGGCGCGGGAGACGCTCGCGAACGTGCAGACCGTCATCGTCGACGAGGTGCACGCCGTGGCCGCCACCAAGCGTGGCGCGCACCTCGCGGTGTCGTTGGAGCGCCTGGATGCCATGCTCGCCTCGCCCGCACAGCGCGTCGGCCTCTCTGCGACCGTGCGACCGCCGGAGGAGGTGGCGCGGTTCCTCGGCGGACGCAACCCGGTGACGATCGTCGCCCCGCCTTCGCAGAAGCGGTTCGACCTCAAGGTGATCGTGCCGGTCGAGGATATGAGCGACTTGAGCCCTGCGGCACACGAAGACGATCAGACACCGCAACGCGGATCGATCTGGCCGCACGTCGAACAGGCGATCGTCGACCGCGTGCTGGAGCACCGGTCGTCGATCGTGTTCGCGAACTCTCGCCGGCTGGCCGAGCGGCTGACCGCGCGGATGAACGAGATATATGAGGAACGGCTCGACGAGGGCGCCGAGCACGTCGCGCCCGGCTCTGTGGCACCGCGCCGTGCCCCCGCCGAACTGATGGGCGGTTCCGGCCAGACAAAGGAAAGCCGCGCGGCCGCGTCCGCCGATCCCTGGTCCGTCAGCACGGTCGTTGAAGAACGCCGTCGCCCCGACGAGTGGACGGCAGGAGCGGACGAGACGCATTCCGCCTCCGGCATATTGGCTCGCGCCCACCATGGATCGGTGAGCAAGGAGCAGCGCGCCGTCATCGAGGACGACCTGAAGAGCGGACGCCTGCGTTGCGTGGTCGCCACGAGCAGCCTCGAGCTCGGCATCGACATGGGCGAGGTCGACCTGGTCGTGCAGGTCGAGGCGCCGCCGTGCGTGGCGAGCGGCCTGCAGCGCGTGGGCCGAGCCGGGCACCAGGTGGGCGAGGTGTCGAGGGGCGTGATGTTCCCGAAGCACCGCTCCGACCTCATCAACACCGCCGTCGCGAGCGAGCGGATGGTCGCAGGCCTCATCGAGGAGCTGCGGGTGCCGGCGAATCCCCTGGACATCCTCGCGCAGCAGACGATCGCGGCGACCGCGCTCGATCCGATCGACGTCGACGGATGGTTCGACACCGTTCGCCGCAGCGCTCCGTTCGCCACTCTGCCGCGCAGCGCCTTCGATGCAACGCTCGACCTCGTCGCCGGACGATACCCGAGCGACGAGTTCGCGGAGCTGCGTCCGCGGGTCGTCTGGGACCGCGACCGCGGCATCCTCACAGCCCGCCCCGGCGCGCGGCGGCTCGCGGTCACGAGCGGCGGCACCATCCCCGATCGCGGCCTGTTCGGCGTCTACATGGTCGGCTCGACCGATGAGACGAATCCGGCGAAGGGCGGCCGGCGGGTCGGCGAGCTGGACGAGGAGATGGTGTACGAGTCGCGGGTCGGCGACGTGTTCGCGCTCGGGGCGACGAGCTGGCGCATCCAGGAGATCACCCACGACCGCGTGCTCGTGACCCCGGCATTCGGCGAACCGGGACGCCTGCCGTTCTGGAAGGGCGACGGCATCGGGCGGCCTTCCGAACTCGGCGAGGCGGTCGGCGCGTTCGTGCGCGAGGTGTCGTCGGCATCGGAGACGGATGCCCGTGCTCGCGCCGCCGACGCCGGGCTCGACGTGCTCGCGATCGGCAACCTTCTCGCGTATCTCGACGAGCAGAAGAAGGCCACAGGACACCTGCCGACCGACCGCACACTCGTGGCCGAACGGTTCAGGGACGAGCTCGGGGACTGGCGCATCATCTTGCATTCCCCGTACGGCATGCAAGTGCACGCGCCCTGGGCGCTGGCGGTTGCGGCTCGCGTACGAGAGCGCCTCGGCGTGGAGGGATCGTGCATCGCCAGCGACGACGGCATCGTGGTGCGCGTTCCCGACACGGAGTCCGACCCGCCCGGCGCCGACCTCTTCGTCTTCGAGGCGGACGAGCTCGAGCAGCTCGTCACCGACGAGGTCGGCGGCTCCGCCCTGTTCGCCTCGCGGTTCCGCGAGTGTGCAGCGCGGGCCCTCTTGCTGCCGAAGTACAACCCGGGCAAGCGGTCGCCGCTGTGGCAGCAGCGGCAGAAGGCGGCACAGCTTCTGGATGTCGCGCGCAAGCACCCGCAGTTCCCGATCATTCTCGAGACCATGCGGGAGTGCCTGCAGGATGTCTACGACCTGCCCTCGCTGCGGCGCATCGCGACGCGGATCGCGGCGCGTGACATCCGCATCGTCGAGGTCGGCACCGAGGAGGCCTCGCCGTTCGCGCGCTCGCTGATGTTCGGGTATGTCGCTGCGTTCATGTACGAGGGCGACTCGCCGCTGGCGGAGCGCAGGGCGGCCGCGCTATCGGTGGATGCCTCACTGCTCTCCGAGTTGCTCGGTCGCGCGGAGCTGCGCGAGCTGCTCGACCCGGCAGTCATCGAGCGCGTCGAGCGCGAGGTGCAACGGTTGACACCGGAGCGACGGATGTTCGGCCTCGAGGGGGCCGCAGACCTGCTGCGCCTGCTCGGGCCGCTCACGGCCGACGAGGTGGCGCGGCGGTGGCGCACTGGGCGGGTGATGACAGAGCAGGTCGCCGACCCGGGGGTCGCCGATTCGGGGGACGCCGACCCGGGGGTCGCCGATTCGGGGGTCGCCGACGAGGAGGTCGCCGATTCGGGGGCCGACCCGGGGGTCACCGACGAGGAGCTCACCGATTCGGGGGTCGCCGACGAGGAGATGACCGGCCCGGCGGCGGCCCGCGCGGCTCTCGACGAGCTGGTCGCCGCGAAGCGCGCGCTCCGCGTGACAGTCGCGGGCGCGGAGCACTACGCCGCCATCGAGGACGCGGCCCGGTTGCGCGACGCACTCGGCGTTCCACTTCCGATCGGCGTGCCGACGGCCTTCATCGAACCGGTGGCCGATCCGCTCGGCGACCTACTCGGCCGCTACGCGCGCACGCACGGCCCGTTCACTATCGGCGACGCGGCATCGCGCTTCGGCCTCGGCGCGGCCGTCGCACACGACACGCTCCGCCGGCTCGCGCAGGACCGCCGCATCACGGAGGGCGAGTTCCGCCCCAACGCGAGCGGCACCGAATGGTGCGACGCGGAGGTGCTGCGGCGCATCCGCCGCCTCTCGCTCGCCGCGCTTCGGCACGAGGTGGAGCCCGTCGATCCGAAGACCTTCGCACGGTTCTTGCCGGACTGGCAGCATGTCGGCGGCGGACTTCGGGGAGTGGATGCCGTGGCATCCGTCATCGAGCAGCTCGCCGGAACTCGTATTCCCGCCTCGGCATGGGAGAGCCTCATCCTGCCGTCGCGCGTGGCGGACTATCAGCCGGCGATGCTCGACGAGCTGACCGCGAGCGGCGAGGTGCTCTGGAGCGGCAGCGGCTCGCTGCCCGGCAACGACGGGTGGGTGAGCCTGCACCTGACCGACAGCGCACCGCTCACGATGGCACCGCCGCCGGAGCACGCCACCGACGAGCTGCAGCGCGAGGTGCTCTCGGCTCTCGGTGCGGGAGGCGCGTTCTTCTTCCGGCAGCTGTCGGATGCCGTGGGTTCGCTCGACGACGCCGCCCTCACGACCGCGCTCTGGGACCTGGTGTGGGCCGGGCTCATCACGAACGACACGTTCGCGCCGCTGCGCGCTCTGACGGGCGGTCGCGGCGCACACAAGCCTCAGCGAGCGACGCCGCGCGCACGGGTGAGAATGCCCCGCGCCTACGCGAGGCCGACGATGGCGGAGGGTCTGCGCGCGGCATCCGCACGTTCCGGCCCGCCCACCACTGCCGGACGCTGGTCGATTCTGCCGCTGGCCGAAACGGATGCCACGGTGCGCGCGAAGGCCGTCGCCGAGACCCTGCTCGACCGGTACGGCGTCGTCACGCGGGGCAGCGTGATGGCCGAGAACCAGCCGGGCGGCTTCGCGCTCGCCTACCGCGTGCTCAGCGGATTCGAGGAGTCCGGCCGCGCCCGCCGCGGATACTTCGTCGAGACGCTCGGCGCCGCGCAGTTCTCCACGAGCACCACCGTGGATCGGCTGCGCACGTTCACGCTCGACACCACACTCGAACCGCCGCGCAACGCGGTCGCGCTCGCTGCGACCGACCCCGCGAACCCGTACGGGGCGGCGCTGCCGTGGCCGCAGGCATCCACGGCGGGAGGCGTCGTCTCGGCCACTGGCCACCGGCCAGGACGCAAGGCAGGCGGGATCGTCGTGCTCGTGGATGGCGCGCTCGTTCTGTACGTCGAACGCGGCGGCAAGACGACGCTGCTGTTCGACCACGACGAACAGGTGATGCTGCCGGCGACGCGCGCGCTGGCGGATGCCATCCATCGCGGTCGCATCTCGACGCTCACGATCGAGACGGTCGGCGGCGATTTCGTGCTCGGCACTCCGTTCGGCGAGGCGCTCATCGCCGCCGGCTTCGCGCCCAGCCCGCGCGGTCTGAGGCTGCGGTCGTGACCCGACGATTGCACGCACCAGCGCAGTTCCACTCACCAGCGCAGGCAAACATCCCGAAAACAGGCGCATCCTGCCTGTTTTCCAGAGGAAAGCGCTCTTCTGCCTGTACTGGCCGGGTGGCGTGCGTGTCCATCGGGTGTGCTGACGCTCCGGTAAGGGTGATGGATGCCTGAGGGCGACAGTGTCTACCGCCAGGCGCGCATGCTGAACGAGGCGCTGGCCGGCTCGGTGCTCACCCGCTGCGACCTGCGTGCGCCCGCCTTCGCCACCGTCGACCTCACCGGACAGCTCGTGCACGACGTGGTCAGCCGCGGCAAGCACCTGCTCATGCGAGTGGGACCGCAGACGATCCACAGCCACCTCAAGATGGAGGGCGAGTGGCGGGTCTACGCGCCGGGCGAGCCCTGGCGCCGGCCGGCGTTCCAGGCACGTGCGGTGCTGGGCACGGCGACAGCCCAGGCGGTCGGTTTCGAGCTGGGCCTTCTGGAGGTGCTCCCGACCACTCGCGAAGCCGATGCCGTCGGCTACCTCGGCCCCGATCTGCTCGGTCCCGACTGGGACGAGCGCGAGGCTGTGCGCAGGTTGTCGGAGCATCCGGATGCGGCGATCGCGGTCGCCCTGCTCGACCAGCGCAACCTCGCCGGGCTCGGCAACGAGTACGTGAACGAGCTGTGCTTCGTGCGAGGGATGCTGCCCACTCGCCCGGTGCGCGAGGTGGACCTGCCGAAGACTGTCGCCCTCGCCCACCGGATGATCGTGGCCAACAAGGACCGCGCGATCCGCTCGACGACGGGCGAGACCCGACGAGGCCGCACGTCGTACGTGCACCGCCGGGAGGGGATGCCGTGCCGACGCTGCGGCACCCCGATCGAGCGCATGCGGCTCGGCCGTAACGACCTCGAGCTCCGCGAGACCTGGTATTGCCCGGTCTGCCAGACGTAAGCACACCCTGCGCTCCCCGCTCCGCCCTCGTGCGGCCGCTCCTCCGCTCCGCAGCCCCTAGGCACTACAGGCGGAACGCGCCGGAACAGGCAGATCTTGCCTGTTCCGGCGTGGCAACCGCATTCCTGCCTGTTTTCGCGTGGCACGAGCGGCGGGAAGGCCGCCTCAGGCCGCGGGGCCCGATGTCAGAGTCACGTTCGCGGAGTGCGAACCTGCGCTGTCGACCCACGTGATCGTCACGGAGTCGCCCGGCTTGTGCTGCGCGAGGGCCGCGGTGAGGCCGCTCGAGGACGTGATCGCCGTGCCGTCGACCGCCGTGATCGTGTCACCGGCCGTGAGACCCGCGGATGCCGCCGGCGTCCCGTTGATCACGCCACCCACAACTGCGCCCTGCGTCGCGTTCTGCCCACCGCTGTATCCGAGCTCGGAACTGCCCAGACCGGCACCGCCGAACCCGGAGTAGCCGGAGGAGGCATCCGATGCCACCTCGACTCCGAGGAACGCCGGCAGCCCGAGGGTCACGGTCGAGCTGGCCTGCCCGGACTCGATCTGGTGTGCGATGCCGAGCGCTGTCTCGATCGGGATCGCGTAGCCGTCCGACACGTTCTGGTTGGCGGATGCCGCCGTGTCGATGCCGACGACCTCGCCCTGCGAGTCGTAGAGCGGTCCGCCCGAGTCGCCTGCCTGGATGTCGGCGTTGGTCTCGATCATCCCGGTCAAGGATTCCGATGCGACCACGCCTTCCGCCTGCGTCGTGACCGACTTGCCAGTGCCGGTGACCGCTCCGGGCGCCGCGACCAGAGTCCCCGTGCCGCCGGCATTGCCGACGGCCGTCACGTTGTCGCCGACCGAGACTCCGCCGTCGTCATCGAGGGTCGCGGTGGCGAGCCCGGATGCTCCGCTCAGCTGCAGCACGGCGACGTCGTCGGTCGCGTCCGTGCCCACCACGCTCGCCTTGTAGCTCGCGCCGGTGGCCGGGATGGTGACGGTGATGCTCGTGGAGCCCTCGACGACGTGGTTGTTCGTGAGGATCTCGCCGGAGCTCGTCAGCACGATGCCTGTTCCTGCCGCCTCAGCGCCCTCGTAGGCGAGGTCGGTGTCGATCACGGCCACGCCCTTCTCCTCGCTCGCGGTAGCGGTCTGACCGCTGCTGGAGGACGAACCCGTCGAGCCCTGCCCGCCGCCGTATGACCAGCCGGCGCGCTCGCTGTTGTGAGCTATCGCTGTCTTGGAGAATGCCGCGGCGACGCTGTCCACGGTCGCCACGCTGGCCGTCATGCCGGCCAGCCCGAAGGCGACGGATGCCGCCACTGCGGCCGTGATCCAGCCCGCCGTGCGTCGCTTGTTGCTGTCGTTGCGCATGATCTTCGTTCCGTTCAGGTCGAGTCGATGCATCTAGTGCACCGCGGCGAGTCGGAAAAGCTCTTTGCTTGCTCCATGTACTTCCTATGAACGGTGAGGACTTCCTTTGCGGCGGCTATGCGACCGTCGCTTGACACCATCGCGGCGCTTCCTTAGCGTGTGTGGAAACAATTCGTACGGATGACGAAACTTTTCGTCGCCCGATTTGCCCGAGATTCCGGTACTCCTACCAAGACAGTGAGGTCAGCGTCATGCCACAGACACCCCCGCCCGGATTCGTCCGCACCGACGGGAGCCGATTCCTCGACGGATTCGGCGCACCCATCCGCTTCACGGGGGTCTGCGTCGGCGGCTGGCTGAACATGGAGAACTTCGTGACCGGCTACGGGGCGAACGAGTCCCTGATGCGCTCCGAGGTGCGCAAGGCGATCGGCGACGATCGCGCCGACCGGTTCTTCGAGCGTCTCCTGACGTCGTTCTATGGCGAATCCGATGCGCGATTCCTCGGCGAACTGGGGATGACGATCATCCGCATCCCGGTCAACTACCGGCACTTCGAGTCGGATGCCCGGCCGTTCGAGATTCTGCCGACCGCCTTCGACCACCTCGACCGCGCTATCGAGGCATCCGGAAGGCACGGCGTCTACTCCATCATCGATCTGCACGCTCTGCCGGGCAGCCAGAACCACCACTGGCACTCGGACAACGAGACGCACGTGCCCCACCTCTGGCAGCACCCGCACTTCCAGGATCGCGTGGAGAACATCTGGAAGGCGATCGCCGAGCACTACAAGGGCAACACCTGGGTTGCTGGCTACAACCTCATGAACGAGCCGGCCGACGAATCGCGTGCGGTCGTCGGCCCCCTGTACCGGCGACTGTTCGAGGCGGTGCGCACGATCGACCCGCACCACACGATCTTCCTCGACGGCAACACGTACTCCACAGAGTTCGACATGTTCGAAGCGGAGCCGTGGGAGAACACAGTCTACTCGCTGCACGACTACGTGGCTGCCGGCCTCGGAAGAGGCGGCGACTACCCCGGCTACACGGACGGCGTATGGATCGATCGCGACTACGCCTATCAGAAGTTCCTGCAGCGGTCCGAGTACGCCAGAGAGACGGGAACACCCATCATGGTCGGCGAGTTCGCGCCCATCTACACCGGCGACGAACGCAAAGACGCGATGCGCAGGCAGATCCTCGCCGATCAGCTCGAGATCTACCGGGAGAATGACGTGAGCTGGACGAGCTGGATGTACAAGGACGTCGGCCGTCAGGGCCTCGTGCGCGTCACCCCGGAGTCCCCGTACCGGAGACGCTTCGACCCGTTCATCGCCAAGAAGAACCGGCTCGCCGCAGACCAATGGGGAAGCGACCGTCTCGGCGGTGACGGGGTCCGCGAGGTCAGTCGGGCTGTGCAGGACCTGGTCGCTCGAGAGTTCCCGACCTTCAACCCCTACCCATGGGGGCGCTTCGACTGGGTCGCGACGCTGCTGAACAACCTGCTGTTCGCTCAGCCGCTCGCCGAGGAGTACGCGGAACTGCTGAAAGGCCTCGACGATCACGAACTCGACGCACTCGCCGACTCGTTCTCCTTCGAGCAGTGCGCCGTCGATGAGAACCTGCGGGATCAGCTCGTCGGTGGTCAGGATCCGCTCCCTGAACGGGCGGCCTGATCGTGCGCGCGGTGGTTCTGCGCCACGTGGGAACTGCTCCCGCGGTGGAGCAGGTGGAACTCGCCGATCCGAAGCGAGGCGAGATCGTCGTGCGCATCGAGGCCGCTGGCGTATGTCACAGCGACTACCACTACATGTCGGGCGATCTTGCGGCGCCACTGCCGCTGGTGCTGGGCCATGAGGGATCCGGCGTGGTCGAGAAGCTGGGTCCGGATGCCGGCGACGCGGGGGACGGGGAACTCGCGATCGGAGACCGCGTCGCATTGCTCTGGCGACCCAGGTGCGGAAGCTGCGACGCCTGTCTCTCGGGAAACCCCGCCCTGTGTGTGAAGGGCGGCGTGCAGGCATCCACGGGCGGACTGCCGGACGGAACGAGCCGCCTCTCGTTTCCCGATGGGACCGAGCTGCACCACCTGATGGGCGTCTCGTGCTTCGCCGAACGCGTCGTGGTGAGCGAGAGCGCCGTCGTGAAGGTGCCGGAGGGCGTGCCGCCCGAGGTGGCCGCCATCTCGGCGTGCGCGGTCGTGACGGGTGTGGGCGCCGTGCTCAACGTCGTGGAGCGGGCGGCCGGAGCCGGCCTGCTGGTCGTCGGTGCCGGCGGGGTCGGACTGTCCAGCGTGATGGGGGCGCGACTGGTCGGCGCGAATCCGATCATCGTCGCAGACGTGGATCCGGCCAAGCTCGACCTGGCCCTCGAGCTCGGGGCCACCCATGTCGTCGACAGCCGCCGCAGCGATCTCGTCGAGGAGGTCACGAGGATCACAGGAGGCACCGGTGTGCCGTGGACAGTCGAGGCAGTGGGCAGGCAGGCAACCCTCGAGCAGGCGTTCGAGTGCGTCGCCGCCGGCGGCACCCTCGTCGCTGTCGGGCTCGGAGCATCCGATGCACGCTTCACCGTTCCGCTCAACCGGCTGGTGCAGAAACAGAAGCGGGTCGTTGGCTCGCTCTACGGCTCCGCCAATCCTCCGATCGACCTGCCCCGCATCTTCTCCCTCTACCTGGAAGGGCGTCTGCCGCTGGACCGCCTCATCGGCGAACGGATGCCGCTCGCCGATGTCGGTCGCGCGTACGATGCGCTGATGAGTGGCTCGGTGGGCCGCAGCATCCTGGTGCCGTGACCGCGCCACGAGTCCCCGGTGCACCGCAAGTCCGCTGTCCCGCGCGTCCAATTGCGCGCAACTCGAACAAATTGTGCAGACTGGATGCTGCGTCTGCGCCGGAACCTGTCGGCGCGGCGCTTCGCACCGTGACGCCCAGAAGCGAAGGAGCTTGCCCATGACGCTGCGCAGCCAGGACTGGTATGGCGGCGAGGGCCGCGATCCATACATCCACCGCGCCTGGATGCGTCGCGGCATTCCCGCGGATGCCTTCAACGGCAAGCGCCCGCAGATCGCCATCGCGAACACGGCCGGCGACCTCGTGCCGTGCAACATGCACCTGAACGAGGTGGCGCAGTACGTGAAGAACGGGGTCTACGAGGCGGGCGGCATCCCGGTCGAGATCCCCGTCATGGGACTCGGCGAGACGCTCGTGAAGCCGACCGCGATGCTGTGGCGCAACCTCGCAGCGATGCAGGTCGAGGAGATGCTCCGCGCGAACCCGGTGGATGCCGTCGTGCTGCTCGGAGGATGCGACAAGACCATTCCGGCGCTGCTGATGGGCGCGGCATCCGTCGACATCCCGGCCGTCGTCGTGCCAGGCGGACCGATGCTGAACGGTCATTTCCGCGGTGCCCTGATGGGATGCGGAACGGGCGTATGGCAGCTCAGCGAGGAGGTGCGTGCCGGAACACTGAGCGAGGCGGAGTTCGAGCGCTCGGAGACCTCGATGATCCGTTCCAAGGGGCACTGCAACACGATGGGCACCGCCTCGACCATGGGCATCATGGCAGAGGCCTTGGGGATGACGATTCCCGGGCTCGCCGGAACCCCGGCCGCCGACTCGCGCCTGCTCGAGGCATCCCACGCCACCGGACGCCTCGCCGTCGAGCTCGTCGCCGAGAACCGCACGGTGTCGAAGGTGATCACGAAGGAGTCGTTCCACAACGCGATCGTCGCGCTGGCCGCAATCGGCGGCTCGACCAACGCGGTGGTGCATCTGCTGGCCATCGCGGGACGCCTCGGCATCGATCTCACCCTCGACGACTTCGACCGCATCGGTGCGAACGTGCCGCTGCTGGTGAACCTGCAGCCGGCCGGCGAATACCTGATGGAAGACCTGTTCCGCGCCGGCGGCGTGCTGGCCGTGTTCGACCAGGTGAAGGACCTCTTCGACCCGGCGGCACAGACCGTGATGGGTGCACCTCTGGTGGACTTCCTGGGCGCGCATCCCGTGTGGGACCGCGACGTCATCTCGCTGCGCGAGGATCCGCTGCTGGATGACGCCGGCATCGCCGTTCTGCGCGGCAACCTCGCCACCCGCGGAGCGATCATCAAGCCCGCCGCGGCGACGCCTGAGCTGCTCGTGCACCGGGGCAAGGCTGTCGTGTTCGACTCGATCGAGGACTTCCACGCTCGCATCGACGACCCCGACCTGGATGTCGACGCCGACTCCGTGCTCGTGCTGCGCGGCTGCGGGCCGAAGGGCTACCCCGGAATGCCCGAGGTCGCCAATCTCCCGCTCCCGCCGAAGCTGCTGAAGGAGGGCGTGCGCGACATGGTGCGCGTCTGCGACGGACGCATGTCGGGCACCGCGTACGGAACCGTCGTGCTGCACGTCTCCCCCGAAGCCGCGGCAGGCGGCACACTCGCGCTCGTGCGCGACGGCGACATCATCTCGCTGGATGTGCCGAACCGGCGCATCGAGGTCGAGCTCAGCGACGAGGAGCTCGCGCTGCGCAAGCCTCCGTTCCGGGAGACCGGCTCGTTCGCGAACGCCGACCGCGGCTGGCAGAAGCTGTACATCGAGCACGTGCAGGGCGCCGACACCGGCGCCGACCTCGACTTCCTCGTCGGCGCCAGCGGCGCCAAGGTGACGAGGGAGTCCCATTGACCGCTCCCTCGTGTTCATAACTCCTGCAAATCGGCTCACTGAGGATGTGCATCGCCGGTGCTGTCGCGGCGGGCGACCTCGGTGGCCGCGATCTTGCAGGAGTTATGCGCGACAGAGCCGCGAGAAGATGACGAGAGACGAGAGTCAGGAAGAGCAACGATGAATGACACGACGACGCGCGCGGCGCTTGCGCTGGCGCGGGTGCGCTCCAGCGACGAGGTGCTGTGGACGGTGCGCTCGGGCGACGCATATGCACCACTCGGCATGACGCTTTCCGAGCTCCTTCGGCTGTCGCGGGAGGATGCCCGGGCTGCAGTCGAGCGTGCATCCGCCGGCACAGGCATCCGCGTAGACGCCGTGCTCGCGCCGGTGGACCCCGCCCAGGAGGTGTGGGCCGCCGGCGTCACGTACCTGCGCAGCCGCGACGGCCGCATCGAGGAGGCCACCGACGGCGACCCGTACGACCGTGTCTATGTCGCCGAGCGGCCGGAGTTGTTCTTCAAGGCGACCGGCGCCCGTGTCGTGCCCGACGGCGACCCTGTCGGTGTGCGCGCGGACTCCACCTGGGACGTGCCGGAGCCCGAGCTCGGTCTCGTGCTCGACGCGCACGGCGAGATCTTCGGATACGTGCCGGGCAACGACGCATCCAGCCGGTCGATCGAGGGCGAGAACCTGCTCTACCTCCCGCAGGCGAAGGTCTACACCGCCTCCTGCGCGCTGGGAGCCGAGATCGTGCCCGCGTGGATCGCCGAGGCTCCCTTCGACATCGCCATGACCATCAGCCGGGAAGGCGAACCGGTGTTCGAGGGCACCACCTCGACGGATGCCATGGCCCGCACGCTGCCCGATCTCGCCGACTGGCTCTTCCGTGGCCTCGGCTTCCCGGACGGCGCCATCCTGCTCACCGGGACCGGGATCGTCCCGGGCGCCGACTTCACACTCACCCCCGGCGACGAGGTCGCGATCAGCATCGCGGGAGTCGGCACCCTCACCAACCCGGTCGTCCGCGTGGGGAGCTGAGCTCCCCTACCGGATCGCGCGTGATGGTCGAGGCGAGATCACTGCTGCCACCCACCGTCGACGACCCAGGTCTGGCCCGTGCACAGCCGTGAGTCCTCGGCGGCAAGCCACAGCACCATGCGCGCGACGTCGGCGGGATACAGCAGCTCGGGCAGCGCCTGCATGCGATGGATGTGCTGCTTCTCCTCCTCGCCGACCCATTTCTCCAGCTGCCTGGGCGTCATGATCCAGCCCGGAATGACGCAGTTCACCCGGATGCCTGCGCCGCCGAATTCCCTCGCCAGCGTCCTGGTCAGCCCCTCGATGCCTGCCTTGGCGGCGATGTAGACGGGCAGATCCCTGAGATCGATGTGGGCGCTGATCGAGCCGAGATTGATGATCGATCCGCCTCCGGCCTCCCGCATTCCGGGTACGACCGCCTGCGCCGCGAAGAAGTGGTGCCTGATGTTCACGGCCATCCGGTCGTCCCACAGGTCGACATCGACGTCTTCGACGCGATGCCGCGTGTCGTTCGCCGCGTTGTTGACCAGAACCGTCACCGGCCCGAATCGCTCGGCTGCGTCGGAGATGGATGCGACGAGCGACGGAATCTCCCGCACGTCGACGTGCCAGAAGTGCGGCTCCGGATCCCCGCGGTCGACGATCTCGGCGAGAAGGGATGCTGCCGAGGCGTCGTCGAGATCGACGAACGATACGTGGGCCCCCTGCGAGGCGAGCTGACTGACGAATTCCCGTCCTAGGCCTGAGGCACCGCCGCTGACGAACGCGTGCCGGCCACGCAACGACGGATAGCTCGCGAACCCGGCTGCCCGAGGCGACGCCTCGGACGGCTGAGTCCCGTTCGCAGCGACTTCTGCACGGTGGGGTGCCGAGTCGGACATCCTCGCTCCTTCACGACCTGCCTCGCCGTCCTCAAGTTTTCTCCTGTTGGGCGAAACTTCTCGTCCAGTCACAGTAGGACGCACTGGCGCACCGGTCAACCTGACCCGCGACGCAAGAAACTTTCGCGGCCGCAGCGCGTGACATACAGTGTGCTCATGTCCGATCGCGAGCCAGTCGAGTCCGCCCCCTCACGGGCGACGCTGGCTGAGGTGGCCGCTCTCGCACGGGTGTCGGTCGCCACAGTGTCCAAGGTGCTCAACGGCCGCAAGGGAGTGTCGGACGAGACCCGCAGCCGCGTCGAGGCCCTGCTCAACGACCGCAACTACAACCGCCGTTCGACCCCGCAGGGCACCGCCCCGCTGATCGAGGTGCTCTGCTTCGAGATCGACAGCCCGTTCGGCGCTGCCGCTATCGCCAGCATCGAGCGCGTCGCCAGGGAGCGGCAGATGGGCATGGTGGTCGCTGCCGCAGAGGAAGACCATCGACCCGGCCCAGCATGGGTTGACGGAGTGCTGCGCAGACAGCCCATCGGCGTCATCCTCGTGGCGTCGGAGCTCGACGCGAAAGACGCGCAGCGATTGCGGTCGCGAAGCATTCCCATGGTCATGGTGGACCCGTACGGCGCTCCCGCGTCAGATGCGCCGTCCATAGGCTCCGCCGACTGGAACGGCGGGTTCCTGGCGACGCAGCACCTCATCGACCTGGGTCACACGGACATCGCGATCATCACCGGGCCCGACAATCAGATGGCCTCCACGGCGCGCCTTTCGGGCTATCGGGCCGCACTGGATGCCGCGGGAATCGCGATGCGGTCCGAGTATGTCCGGGCCGGCCGGTTCCATCACCACGACGGCTATGTCGGAGGCACCGAGCTCCTCACCTCCGCCCACCCGCCGACCGCGATCTTCGCGTCATCCGATCTGCACGCTCTCGGCGTGTACGAAGCCGCCCGATCGCTCGGGGTCTCGATACCCGCAGATCTGTCTGTCGTCGGGTACGACGACCTGGCGATCGCGAAATGGGCCGGGCCGCCGCTCACGACGGTGCGTGTGCCGCTTTCCACCATGGCCGAGCAGGCCACCCACCTCGTCACGAGGCTCCGCGCCGAACCAGAACTGGCCTTCAGCCGCGTCGAGCTCGCCACGACGCTGGTGGTGCGCGAGAGCACGGCCGCGCCTCAGCGCTGATCCGAGCACGGATGCCTCAGCCGCGGGACCCGCGGTTCGTCCTTCGACGCTTCCCTCGGGCCGCGCCTCGCGTATCCGCGTTTCACGTGCGAAATGTTTCTATCTTGGCTGGAAATCTTGACACGAAGTTTCGCTCGGCATAACGTCGTCTGCACAGCGGAAGGCATCCGCCGCTGACGCAAGAACGACGGCGTCCACAGCGCGATCCCTCGGGATCAGGAACGACAGGCGCCGATCTTCTGCGAACGCCGGGACCGCACATTCTCCCGGCTCCCCATTCGGATACGACGCCGTACCCCAACCGAAGAGGATCACAATGCACTTGCCATTCCGATCGAAGAAGGCGCTGAGAGCAGCCGCAGTGGCAGCGATGGTGGGCATGACTGCCCTCGGTCTCACCGCGTGCAGCAGTGGCAGCAACCAGGGCTCGAGCGGCTCAGCCACCAAGGGAACGATCAACTGGTGGGGCTGGACACCCACCAACAGCCAAGAGGCGAAGGACTTCATCGCCCAGTTCAACAAGAAGTACCCGGACATCAAGGTCAACTTCAAACTGATCGACATCACGAGCTATGACGCGACCATCCGGGCCGCACTCGCCTCGAGCGCCGGTCCGGATCTGTTCGACCTTCAGCCCGGCGCTCGAGTGCAGCAGTTCGGGCCGTACGCGGAAGACATGACGCCGGTCGCCAAAGCCGCGCTCGGCTCCGACTGGAAGTCGAAGATCGCGCCCATCGCGATCAGCGGCATGACCCTCAAGGGCAAGCTGACCGCGCTGCCCGTCGGCTCCACCTATGCCGGAATGCTGTGGATCAATTCGCAGCTGTTCGACAAGTACGGCCTCAAACCGCCCACCACGTTGGACGAGTGGAAGAAGGACTGCCAGGTCTTCAAGCAGAACGGCGTCGGATGCTTCGTGCAGGGCGCCGCGCAGGAGGGCTTCGATCAGGACACCCTGCAGTCGATCGCCAACTCCATCCAGCCTGGGCTGTGGACGAAGGCATCGCAGGGTAAGGCCAAGTGGAACGACCCGGTGATCGTGAAGACGCTCGCGATCTGGAAGGACCTCTTCGACAGCGGCATCATGCAGGCCGGCGCGCTCGGCGCACAGCAATACCCGGACGCCAACAACCAGTTCCTCACCGGCAAGTACGCGATGATCATGATGGGCACCTGGTACACCCAGTACGCGACCGAGAATGCGATGAACGAGGCCATCTCGGCTGCCGGAGTCGCGGGAGCGAAAACCTTCCCCATCCTTCCCATCGCCTTCCCGGATGTCGCGGGCAAGGGCCACGTCAGCGAGATGTACGGCGATGCTGACTACGGGCTGGCCGTGGCATCCAAATCGAAGAATCGGGCAGCGGCCGAGACCTTCGCGAAGTGGATCGCGACTACGAAGGAGGGTCAGCAGGTCATCGCCAACCGGCTCGACACGCTGCCTACGCTCAAGGGCGTCAAGCCGGACTTCGCACAGATCAAGTTCGTCGACCCGAACCTGCAGAGCACTCCGGTCAACGACCTGCTGAAGAAGGTCGGGAGCGTGACCGAGCCGCGTGAGGCACTCCTGAGCGCCGACGTGCAGAATGCGATTCTCGCTGCCGCGCAGTCGGTGGCGGGCGGAAGCGCGAGTCCCCAGCAGGCTGCCGACACCCTCGAGAAGGCCGCACAGGCCGCCGCGAACCAGTGAGCGAGTTCACGATGGCCGCCGAGCAATCGGACCAAGGGCGCACCCCGTGACCGCCTCCGTCGTGCGTACGCAAGGCGCGCCTCGCTCCGCGGCGAAAGGCGACCGGTCTCCTCGTGGGACCGGTCGCCGGCGCCGCCGGCTCCAGGCGTCGGGACTGCCCTGGATTCTTCCTGCGCTCGTCCTCGGCATCGGACTCATTTACTACTGCATCGGCTACACCGGCTATATCTCGCTCTTGAACTGGGACGGCCTGAGCCCGGAACCCGAGTGGGTCGCGCTGCACAACTACGTGCGGATCTTCCAGGACCCGGTGTTCTGGAAGGCCGTCTCGCACACGATCGTGTTCTTCATCGTCACGTTCGGCTTGCAGACAGTGCTCGGGCTCGTGTTCGCCGTGATGATGCACTCGAAGATCAAGCTCGGCGTTCTCTACAAGGTGATCGTCTTCGTTCCCGTCGTGCTCGCACCGGCGATCACGGCGCCGGTGTTCCGGCAGCTCTTCGCGGCGAACGGCCAGTTCAACTGGCTGCTGGAACACATCGGCCTCGGCCTCCTGGCTCAGCCGTGGATCGGACAGGAGAGCACGGCGCTTCCGGTGATCATGGTGATCACGATCTGGCAGTGGACGGGCCTCACTTTCGTTCTCTATTTCGCGGCCATGAGTCAGATCGACCAGTCGATGATCGAGGCAGCGCGCATCGACGGTGCCGGCAACCTCCGAACGCTGATCAGCATCATCTGGCCCAGCGTGCGCGGCACAACGGTCGCGCTGGCCATCCTCAGCGCCATCGGCGCCCTGAAGACCTTCGACGTGCCATGGCTCGTGACCGTCGCGGGGCCGAACAACGCCACGCAGTTCCTCGGCACGTACATCTACCAGACAACGATTCAGCTCGCGCACGCGGGATACGGCGCCGCGCTCTCGGTCATCCTGCTCGTCGTCGCTCTCGGCATGGCGATCATCTTCCAGACGGCCGGGCGTGAGCGCAGCGAGAAGAGCACGATCAGGAAGGGCGCCCGCTGATGTTCGAAGTCAGGAGCTGGTGGGGCAAGGCACTGCTGCAACTGGCGGCGACGGTTTTCGTTCTGCCGTTCCTCTTCCCGCTGATCGTCATGGTTCAGGGCTCGTTCGCCGGTGCCGGCTGGGGCAACTACTCCGCCGTGCTCGGCGTGCCCGGGTTCTTCCGATTCTTTCTGAACAGCGCCATCATCGCCATCGGAGTCATCGTGCTCGTCTACGCGGTCACGATGCTGGCGTCGTACGGGTTCGCCAAGCTGCACATCCGGGCGCGCGAGGTGTACTTCTGGATGCTCCTGGTCTGCCTCACCCTGCCCGAGGTCGTGTTGCTCACCCCGCTCTTCTCCACGGCGCAGCAGCTCGGCCTCTACAACACGTACCTGTCGGTCATCCTGCCCCTTGCCGCGTTGCAGGTGCCGTTCGCGGTTCTTCTCACCCGCAACTTCATCAACGGGCTGCCCGACGAGATGTTCGAGGCTGCTCGGGTCGACGGGGCCAACTCGTTCCGGGGATTCCTGTACCTCGTGATCCCGCTCACGCGTCCGATCGCGGCTGCAGTGCTCATCTTCACCCTCATCGGCGCCTGGAACGACTACCTCATGCCGCTCGTGTTCCTGCAGTCGCAGAACATGCAGACGATCACCCTGGTTCCGCAGTTCTTCGTCGGGGAGTTCAGCAACGACCAGACGAAGGTGCTCGCATCGGCCGTGCTCACCGCCATTCCCGAGATCGTCGCCTACCTCTGCCTTCAGGGCTTGTTCGAGCGCGGCCTGTCGGCGGGAGCGATCAAGTAGCCCGACAGGGGCGACGCCTCCACACTGTCGCGCCGCTTACACCCCTTTCAACCCACATCAGAGAGGACGGCCTCGTGCCACTCATTCAGGTAGACCTCGCCCGCGAACTGTTCGACGCGTCGCACGACGCGATCGGCGCCGCGATCCACCAAGCGCAGATCGAGGCGCTCGGCATCCCCGCCGACGACCGGTTCCAGGTCTTCCGGCCGCACGGGCCCGAGGAGCTGAAATTCGACCCGACATACAACGGCGTGGATCGCCGGTCGCTGCTGCTGATCCACGTGACGGCCGTTCACATGTATCCGGTCGCCACGAAGCAAGCGTTCTTCCGCGCGGTGGTCGAGAAGCTCGAGCCTCTCGGCATCCGTCGTGAAGACGTGCTCATCTGCCTCGCCGAGAACGGCTTCGAGGACTGGTGGGCCGGGCGCTGATCGCTTCGCGGTCCTTCGTTCGGCTCGTCCCGCATCTTCCAGAGAGGAAACCACTGTGCTCCAGCACGACAACGCACCGCTGAGCGTGCTCTTCATCGGCGGAACCGGCACCATCAGCGCCTCGTGCGTTCGACTGGCCTCGGCCACGGGCATGCGGGTCACCGTGTTGAATCGCGGTGCCAACCGAGCGCAGCGGGAGTTGCCGGCATCCGTCGAGCACCTCGCCGCCGACGTGACCGACGAACACGCTGTCGCCTCCGCGATCGGCGAGCGCCGGTTCGACTCGGTCGTCAACTTTCTGTCCTACGACGAGAACGACGTGCAGCGGATGCTTCGGCTCTTCTCCGGCCGGATCGGCCAGTACGTGCACATCAGCTCCGCCTCGATCTACTCGAAACCCGTGCGGCAGGTACCCATCACGGAGTCGACGCCGACGGGTCCGAACCCTCCGCTGCCCTACGCGACCGCCAAATGGCGGGCGGAAGGTGCGCTGTTCGACGCGCATCGGGCATCCGGGTTCCCGGTGACCGTCGTGCGGCCCTCGCACACCTACGACGACCAGAACCCGCCGCTGCCGGGGGGCTGGGCGGTTTTCGATCGGCTCGCCAGGGGTGAGGAGGTGCCCGTGCACGGCGATGGCACCTCGCTGTGGACCCTCACTCATGCCGAGGACTTCGCGCAGGGCCTCGTCGGCCTGCTGGGCAACTCGCGCACGATCGGCGAGGTGTTCAACATCACGGGCCATGACGTCTACACGTGGGATCAGATCTACGGCATCGTCGCGCGGGCGCTCGGCACGGAGCCTCGACTCGTCCACGTTCCGAGCGAGTTCTATCCCGTGATCGCTCCGGAATGGTTCTGGTCGGGCGAGATGGTCGGCGACCTCGGGCATTCGGCGGTCTTCGACACGACGAAGATCCGCCGCTTCGTGCCCGGGTATGCCCCCAAGCTCACGTTCGAAAGGTCTGTCGCGCGCATGGTCGGCTGGCGCACCGAGCATCCGATGCTCGCACGCGGCGACGATGAGACGGATGCCGTGCTCGATCGTCTCGTCGCGGCCTATCATTCTGCGCGTACCGCTGTCGCGGAGTACGCCCCGGCCGCACAGCCGGCCGTGCCCCGCGAAGCAGCCGCGACCGACGCAGAGACTGCAGGAAGCCTTCGATGACGCTGAAGACGACGCCACTGGGCGCTGGCGGCGTGCAGGTCACCGAACTGTGCTTCGGGACGAGCCCGCTCGCGAGTATGGCCCGACTGTACGGCTACGACGTGGACGAGCGGCGAGCGGTCGACACGGTGCTGGCCGTGCTCGACAGCCCCATCCGCTTCATCGACACCTCGAACGGTTACGGCGAGGACGGCACGGCGGAGCGCAGGATCGGAGCGGCGATCCGGGAGTACGGCGGGCTCCCCCGCGATGTGGTCCTGGCCACGAAGATCGATCCCGACCCGGCGACCGGTGATTTCTCGGGCGCGAGGGTGCGGGCATCCTTGCACGAAAGCCTCGAACGTCTGGGCATCGACGCCGTGCCGTTGCTGCACCTGCACGATCCGGAGCGGATCGCTTTCGAGCAGGGCGTGGCAGACGACGGACCGGTGGCCGCACTCGCCGACCTCAAGCGCGAAGGCGTTGTCGAGCAGATCGGTGTGGCGGGAGGCCCCGTCGAGCTTCTCGCACGGTATCTCGACACGGGGCTCTTCGACGTGGTCCTGAGCCACAACAGGCACACGTTGCTCGACCGTTCGGCGGACACACTCTTCCAAGCCGCTCGCGCACGTGGGATCGGCGTCCTCAACGCTGCACCCTTCGGCGGCGGGATGCTCGCCAAGGGACCGGCCGTGCAGCCCAAGTACGGCTACGGCGACCGCGACGACCGCATCGCCAGCGCTGCGACGGCGATGCAGGATGCCTGTGCTCGCCATGGCGTGCCCCTCGCCGCCGCCGCGTTGCAGTTCTCCCTCCGCTCCCCACTCGTCGATTCGACCGTCGTCGGGATCTCGACGCCGGAGCGTGTCGAGCAGACGCTTGAGTACGCCGCGGTGGAGATCCCGCAGGAATTGTGGGATGAGCTGGAGCAGCTAACGCCCGCACCCGAGCTCTGGCTGCACTGAAACCCCGGCTCCTCCGCTGGACGACCGATCCGCTGTGGCTGTCTCGCGACCGTCGACCACGACCGTCCACGATTTCCGCTCTACGACGAGTCCGCAAGGTACCAGCGGCACAGCCGGTTGCAGGGCCACCGACCTATGCTGAGCCCCATGCAGAGCGCTACCACCGCGCCTAGCGCGGCCACGACGCCGCGCGCCGCTGCACCACGCGGGCGCATCCTGTACGCGATCGCTGCGGGGTGCGGAGTCGTGGCCGCGCTCGCCGCATGGGGCGTCGCGGAGGTGCTTGCGGTGTTCGTGGGCGCCGCATCCAGTCCGCTGTTCGCGGTCGGGTCGTGGGTCATCGACCTCACACCCGGATGGTTCAAAGACCTCGTCATCGGCCTGTTCGGCACCGGCGACAAGGTGTTCCTCTTCGTCTGCCTCGGCATTCTCGTCGTGGTGCTGGCGGGCCTCGCGGGCATCCTCGAGCTGATCAGGCGTCCGTTCGGGGTGCTTCTGCTTGGTTTCATCGGCCTCGTCGCCCTGATCGCGGTCATGACCCGAGCGGATGCCACCTACTGGTGGCTCCTTCCCACGGTCGCAGGCACGCTGGTCGGTGTCTACGTGCTGGTTCGTGCGGTCGATCGACTGCGCGAGTGGGCAGCCGCGTCCGAACCATCGCGCGTGCCCAGCAGCGCTCCCGAGCGCACGCGCCGGTCGTTCCTTGCGTTCGGAATCGGCGTCGGCGCCGTCGCGCTCGTCGCCGGCGTTGTCGCGCGCACGATCAACGCGGGAAGCGTGGCGATCGCCTCCGCTCGTTCGCTCGTGCACCTGCCGAAGCCGGTGATGCCTGCCCCGCCGGTGCCAGCGGGCGCCGACCTTCACCTCAGCGGGCTCACCCCCTACATCACCCCGAGCACCGACTTCTACCGCATCGACACCGCGCTGCAGGTGCCGGCTGTCGATCCGGACACGTGGAAGCTCACGATCGACGGCATGATCGGCAACCCGATCACGCTCTCGTTCTCGCAGCTGCTCGCGCTCCCTCTCGAGGAACACGCGATCACGCTGGCATGCGTCTCCAACGACGTCGGCGGCGACCTGGTCGGCAACGCGGTCTGGCTCGGGTATCCGGTGCGCAAGCTGCTGGCGCAGGCGAAGCCACGGGCATCCGCCGACATGGTGCTGTCGCGCAGCGTGGACGGATTCGCCGCGGGTACGCCGCTCAGCGTGCTCACCGACACCGGAACGGATGCCCTCATCGCGGTCGGCATGAACGGTTCGCCTCTGCCGCTCGAGCACGGGTTCCCGGTGCGGATGGTCGTGCCCGGCCTGTACAGATACGTCTCGGCGACGAAGTGGTTGAGCCGGCTCACGGTCACGCGCTTCGATCAGGCCCAAGGCTACTGGACCGACAAGGGCTGGTCGGCGAAGGGGCCGATCAAGACGGCATCGCGCATCGACCGCCCGCGGGACGGCGCTTCGATTCCGGCGGGGCGGTACGCCGTGGCGGGCGTCGCATGGGACCAGCACACGGGCATCCGTTCCGTCGAGGTGCGCGTCGACAACGGACCGTGGCAACAGGCGCGGCTGGCCGACACCGTCTCGGCCGACACCTGGCGGCAGTGGGTGTGGGAGTGGGATGCCACACGCGGCAACCACCAGCTGCAGGTGCGGGCGACGAACGCGGACGGGTACACGCAGACATCCGCGGTGGCGCCGCCCGCACCGAACGGCGCCACCGGTTGGCACACCATCTCGGTGACGGTGCGGTAGGTGTTGGCGGTATCCCCGTTCGGGTCGCAGTTTCTGTCGGCATCGCCGGCACATGAGGACAGAAACTGCGACCTGAACGACGGGGTAAACAGTGCGAGAATGGCCCAGGAAACGTTTTCTCGGGCGACGATGGCACGACATCGAAGCGATGCGGATCACAAGGAGAAACCATGAGCGAAACGACGACGGAAGCCCCTGCGAGCGCAGACCTCGACGCTGCGATGGCCGGCGCAGTGGGGGCGGCGCCCGTTCTCGCGGCGTCGACACCTGCGGAGCGCGCGACGTGGATGCAGGCGATCGCCGATGCTCTGGATGCCGATACCGCCACGCTCGTTCCGCTTGCGATGCGGGAGAGCCACCTCCTCGAGCAGCGACTCAAGGGCGAACTCGTGCGCACGACCTTCCAGTTGCGCCTGTTCGCCGAGCTGCTGGAACGCGGCGCCTATCTCGAGGCCACGATTGACCATGCTGACCCGGACTGGGGCATGGGCCCGCGTCCCGATCTGCGCCGCATGCTGCGCCCGCTCGGTCCGGCCGCGGTCTTCGCGGCGAGCAACTTCCCGTTCGCGTTCTCCGTGGCAGGCGGCGACACGGCGGCCGCGATCGCGGCAGGATGCCCGGTCATCGTCAAGGCGCATTCGGCTCACCCGGAGCTGTCGCGCGCGGTCGCGGCGCACGTGAGCGGCGCGCTGAAGGCATCCGGTGCTCCCGAGGGCGCGTTCGCGCTGGTGGAAGGACGCCAGGTCGGCCGCGACCTCGTGCTGCATCCGGATCTCACCGTGGCGACCTTCACCGGTTCGCTGCACGGCGGACGCGCCCTGTTCGACCTCGCCGCGTCGCGGCCGACGCCGATCCCGTTCTACGGGGAGCTCGGCAGCGTGAACCCGGTCTTCGTCACTGCAGCGGCCGCAGCCGAACGAGCGGATGCGATAGCCATCGGATTCGCCGGCTCGATGACGCTCGGCGTCGGCCAGTTCTGCACGAAACCGGGCGTGCTGCTCGTGCCGCGCGACGCGGGGCTCGAGAACCTCGTCGTCGAGGCCGTGAAGACGACGTCGGGCGGCGAGATGCTCGATGCGAAGATCCGCGACGGATTCTTCGACAGCCTCGACCCGCTCGCCGGCCGCGACGACGTCGCCCTCCTCGTCGGCGACCCGAGTCACGCTGAGGTGCCGACACCCACCGTGTACGGCACCGATGCCGCCACCCTGCTCGCCTACCCCACCGAGCTGCTCGAGGAGCACTTCGGTCCCGCTGCCCTGCTCGTGCGCTACGACTCACCGGCCGAGGCGCTAGCTATCGCCGACGTGCTCGAGGGCCAGCTGACCGCGACGGTGCAGGGCGCCGACGACGACGCGGATGCCGCAGCCCTCGTCGCGGCCCTCGCCGACAAGGCCGGCCGCGTGCTCTACAACGGCTGGCCCACCGGCGTCTCGGTGACGTACGCCCAGCAGCACGGCGGACCGTACCCGGCGACCACGGCGCCGCACTTCACGTCGGTCGGCACAGCATCCATCGCCCGGTTCCTGCGCCCCGTCGCGTACCAGGACGTGCCCGACGCCGCGCTGCCGCCCGCACTGCAGAACGACAACCCGTGGCACCTGCCGCGCACGGTGGACGGCGAATACACCCCTGCCTGAATTCGTTCACGTCGCGCAGCCGGCCCTTATGGCGCACCCTAAAGGGCCAGCTGCGCGGCTTGAGCGGGAGGGCGTCCTACGGCGCGACGAAGCGGCCGTCTGCCGCATCCTGCGGCGCCTGCTCCTTCAGCTTGAAGTGCTGCTTCTTGCCGGTGGCGGTGTAGGGCAGCTCAGTGACGAAGGCGTACCTCCGCGGACGCTTGTAGTCGGCGAGCGCGACGCTCGCACGCAGGTACGCGTCCAGGTCGCGCGCAGCCTCTGAGGCATCCGTCAGCTTGCCCTCGCGCGGCTGCACATAGGCCACGACGAGCTCCCCCCACTCGGAATCGGGCAGTCCGACGACGATGGAGTCGGCGACGCCCTCGTGGCCGGCGAGCACCTCTTCGACCTGCACCGGATGCACGTTCTCGCCGCCCGAGATGATCATGTCGTCTTTGCGTCCGACGATGGTGACGATCTCGTCCTCGTTCCACGTGGCGAGGTCGCCCGGATACACCCAGCCGCCGCGGAACTTCTCCGCCTGCTCCTCCTCGTTGCCGAGGTAGGCGTATCCGCTCTTCGTCGAGCGCATGATCACCTCGCCGATCTCCTGGCCGTCCTTCTCGGCCTGCTCGTCGGGAGCGGCGATGCGGTCGGCGAACACCTTCACCACGGCGACGTCGTCGTCGAGGCAGGCGCGGCCGGCGGCACCGGCGGCATCCGGCAGGTCGTCCGGCCGTAGGTAGGTGTTCCAGAACGCCTCGGTCGTGCCGTACCCGTTCGCGATGCGCGGCGTCAGCACGCGCTGGTAGCGCAGGGCGGCGGCCCGGTCGAGCGGGGCACCCATCGTGACGATGCCGTGCAGCGACGTGAGGTCGCGGGGCTGAGCCTCCTGGGCATCCGCGAGGCGTTCCAGGTTGGTGGGCGCGCCGATCACGTAGGTGAGCTTGTAGTGCTGGATGCCGTCCAGCACCACCTGCGGATCGAACCGCGGCAGGGTCACCACCTCCGCACCCACGTAGAACGCCGTGTTCGGGCCTGCGCAGTAGTTGCCGCCGCGGTGGAACCAGGGCGACATGTTCATCGTCTTGTCCGTCGGCGCCAGCGGGAAGTGCATGATCACGTCGTGCGCGGTGAGTACCTCGTTGAGGCTCGTCAGCGGCACGGCCTTGGGCATGCCGGTGGTGCCGGAGGTGTAGAGGCGGGATGTCTCGTCCCACGTCGACGCATCGGCCGGCGCGCGGAAGCTGGGTGCAGCATCCGCCAGCAGCTCCTCGAAGCGCACCGCGCCGGGGAGCAGCTCACCATCGCCGACTCCGGCGAGGATGCGCGGGCTGTGCGACGACAGCTCGAGCGCGCTGCGCACGTTCGCCGTGTCGTCGATGTCGTACACGAACACGGTCGGGGTCTGTGCCGAGAGGATGTGCGCGGTCTCGGCCGGCGCGAGCCGGAAGTTCATCGGCGAGCTGACGGCACGCAGCCCCTGCGCCGCGATGTAGAGGAACGCGAACTCGGGCACGTTCATCAGCTGGTACGCGACGATGTCTCCCACGCCGACCCCACGGGAACGCAGGCCCTCAACCAGGCGCCCGGTCACCTCGCCGAGCTGTTCGTAGGTCCAGGATCGGCCGGACTGCGGGTCGGTCAGGGCCGGCCGGTGCGCGTAGCGGTGGGTGTTGCGCTCGAATGCGGCCGCCCAGGTGAAGTGGTTCTCGAACACCCGGCGGAACTCACTCGGGTCGTACTCGGTGTTGCGGGTGCTCGCGCCGGTGCCGGCACTCTGGCTCTTCGCGTCGTCCTGGCTCTTCGCGTCGTCCTGGCTCTTCGCGTCATCCTGGCCGACGAGGTCTTCTACCGTCATGGCAGCCTCTTCTCTACTCGGGTCGTCGTGCACCCCGTGACGCCTCTTCGCGCCGGGTGTGCACCGTTGAATCCGACCGTAGTACGGCGGTTGCCTCCGGTACCGGCGAATAGTTGGCGCTTCATGCCGCTATTCGGCGCTGCAACGGCAACACGGGTCCACAATCCGGCGTCGTACGCTGTAACGGCTATGCAGACCCCGGCAGCAGACATCCAGGTGGACGAAGCACTCGTGCGCGCGCTCCTGGCCGAGCAGCACCCGGACCTCCAGGGCGATCTCCGGCTCGTGTCGAACGGCTGGGACAACGCGATCTACCGCCTCGGCGACGACCTCGCCGTGCGCATCCCCAGGCGCAATGTGGCCGCTCACCTCCTCGAGCACGAGCAGCGGTGGCTCCCGGTGCTCGCGCCGCAGCTGACCGTGCCTGGCCCCGTGCCGGTGCGCGTCGGCGTGCCGAGTGCGCTGTTCCGCTGGCCGTGGAGCGTCGTGCGCTGGGTCGAGGGCATCGACGGGGCGGATGTCGCGGCGTCCGACCGTACGCCCCTCGCGGTTCCGCTCGCCCGCTTCGTCGCCGCTCTGCACACGCCGGCGCCGCGCACGCCGGACGGGCTCTTGCATCCGGATGTTCCGCTCAACCCGGTGCGCGGCATCCCGCTCGCCTCGCGCGATCGCGTCGTGCGCGAGCGGTTCTGGGAGTTGCGGCGCCTGTGGGACATCACCGCGCTCGGCGAGCTCTGGGACGAGTCGCTGGCCGCACCGCCCTGGCGTGGTGCGCCGATCTGGCTGCACGGCGACCTGCATCCGGGGAACCTGGTTCTGGATGCCCGCCCCGGCCACCCCGCATCCCTCGCCGCCGTGCTCGACTTCGGCGACCTCACCGCCGGCGACCCGGCCACGGACCTCGCGGCGGCATGGCTCACGTTCCTGCCGGAGGCCCGCGCGGTGTTCCGCGCGGTGGTCGCCGATGGTTCGCATCCCGAGGCCGGCGCGACGGATGCCGCAACCTGGCTCCGCGCCCGCGGCTGGGCGCTCATCATGGGGACCGCGCTCGCGGTGTCGTCCGACGACAACCCGCGTATGCGCTCCCTCGCCACGCACGCGCTCGCCCAGCTGCTGGCGGAGTCCTACCAGCGCTGACGCCACGCCCACGGGGGATCGGTCGCCGCCGTCCCCGTCGCGAGACTAGGCGTTTGAGCCGACACTGGGCGCACTGCGCGTAGTGTCGGCGCAAACACCTAGTACGAGTGGACGGCTGGCCTCACTGGACGGCTGACCTCAGTGAACGGTTGGCCTCAGCGGACGGTTGGCGCGTTGTCGCGGCGAGATGACCGCGAATGCCCGCACGTCAGGCGATCGAGCGGAACCCGCGCAAGCGCAGGCTGTTACCCACCACGAACACGCTCGAGAATGCCATCGCGGCGCCCGCGAGCATCGGGTTCAGCAGGCCGAGTGCTGCGATCGGCACGGCAGCCGTGTTGTACGCGAACGCCCAGAACAGGTTCGACCTGATCGTGCCGAGGGTGGCGCGGGAGAGGCGGATCGCGTCGACCGCACCCCGCAGGTCGCCGCCGACGAGCGTGAGGTCGGACGCGACGATCGCGGCATCCGTTCCCGTTCCCATCGCGATGCCGAGGTCGGCCTTCGCCAGCGCGGGCGCGTCGTTCACGCCGTCGCCGACCATCGCGACGGTCTTGCCGTCACGCTGAAGGCGGGCGACGACATCCACCTTGTCTTTGGGCAGCACGCCGGCGATGACCTCGTCGATGCCGACCTCGGATGCGATGTGCCGAGCGACGGCTTCGTTGTCTCCGGTGAGCAGGATCGGCGTGAGGCCGAGCCGCTTCATGCGCGCGACGGCGTCGGCGCTCGTCGGCTTCACGGTGTCGGCGACGATGAGGATGCCCCGTGCGGCGCCGTCCCACGCGACGGCGACCACGGTCCTGCCGTCGCGTTCGGCAAGGGCCATCTGCTCCGCCAGCTCCGCGGTGAGCGGTGCCGCCCACTCCGCCAGCAGCGCCGCCTTGCCGACGAGCGCCGCGTGCCCGTCGACGACACCCTGCACGCCCTTGCCCGGCACGTTCACGAAGCCCTCCGCATGCTGGAGCTCGCTCGTCTCGCGCATCGCCGCGCTCGCGATCGCCCGCGCGATCGGATGCTCCGACGCGTTCTCCAGCGCGCCCGCGACTCGCAGCACGTCGCGGCGGTCCTCACCGGCGGCCGCGATCACGCCGACCAGCGCCATGCGGCCCGTCGTCACGGTGCCGGTCTTGTCCAGCACGACCGTGTCGACCTTGCGCGTCGACTCCAGCACCTCTGGGCCCTTGATCAAGATGCCCAGCTGCGCCCCGCGCCCCGTTCCCACCATCAGAGCGGTCGGAGTCGCGAGTCCGAGCGCACACGGGCACGCCACCACGAGCACAGCCACAGCCGCGGTCAGAGCCGCTGCGACGGGGAAGCCCGCGAGCAGCCATCCCACCAGCGTGACGACCGCCACGCCGAGCACGATCGGCACGAAGATGCCCGAGATGCGGTCGGCGAGCCGCTGCACCTGCGCCTTGCCGGCCTGGGCATCCTCGACCAGCTTCGCCATCTGCGCCAGCTGCGTGTCCGAGCCGACGCGCGTCGCGCGCACCACGAGCCGGCCGCTCGCGTTGACGGTCGCGCCGGTGACGGCATCCCCCACGCCGACTTCGACCGGAACCGACTCGCCCGTGATCATCGAGACATCCACCGCGGATGCCCCGGAAACGACGACGCCGTCGGTGGCGATCTTCTCCCCCGGGCGCACGACGAACTCGTCGCCCACCCGCAGCTCGCCGACCGGAACGGTCGTCTCGCGCCCATCGCGCAGCACCGTCACATCCTTGGCGCCGAGCTCGAGCAGCGAACGCAGCGCGGCGCCCGCCTGCCGCTTGGAGCGCTTCTCGAAGTAACGGCCCGCCAGGATGAACGTCGTCACGCCCGCCGCGACCTCGAGGTAGATGTTCCCGGTTCCGTCGGTGCGCTGCAGCGTCAGCTCGAACGGATGCCGCATGCCCGGCATCCCCGCCGTCCCCAGGAACAGCGCGTACAGCGACCACAGGAACGCGGCCAGCGTGCCCATCGACACGAGGGTGTCCATGGTGGCGGCGCCGTGCCGGAGGTTGATCCAGGCGGCGCGGTGGAACGGCCACGCGCCCCACACCACCACCGGCGCCGCCAGCGCGAGGGATGCCCACTGCCAGTAGGTGAACTGCAGCGCCGGGATCATCGCCATCGCGATGACGGGAACCGACAGCACGGCAGAGGCGATGAGCCGATTCCGCAGCGACAGGAGCTCGGGGTCGGAGCCGTCCCGATCGGATGCCCGCGCGTCGGACTCCGCCGGCCGCGGCGGCTCCGGGGCGTGCACCCGGGCCGAGTACCCGGCCTTCTCGACCTCGGCGATCAGTGCCTCGGCATCGACGTTCGCGGGGGCGGTGACGCTCGCGCGCTCCGTCGCGTAGTTCACGGTCGCCGTCACGCCGTCGAGCTTGTTGAGCTTGCGCTCGATGCGGTTCGCGCACGACGCGCACGTCATCCCGCCGATCTCGAGCTCGACGTTCGGCCGGGCATCGGCGGATGTCAGTGGCACGGTCACCTGCGTCTCCCTTCGGCGCTTTCTCTCATTCAGGTCGCACTTTCTGTCGGGCTCACCGATCGCGCGCGACAGAAACTGCGACCTGAACGTTGCGGCTCTGACGACCGAGCGCCGCTCAGCGGCGGACCGCGGTGTAGCCGGCCTCGCGCACGGCGCTCAGCACGGCGTCGTCGTCGATCGTGGCGCTCGAGGTCACCACGAGGCGCCCGTCCTGCGCACTGACCCGGATGTCTTCAACACCCGGAACCTCGCTCACCTCTTCGCGCACCGACAACTCGCAGTGCTCGCACGTCATTCCCGTCACGTCGTACTCGGCGGTCGTCATTCGAAGTCCTCTCGTTCTCGATAGGCCAACTATACCCCTAGGGGGTATCAGCGTTCAAGTCGCTCAGATGACCCTTGCGAGGCGTTGACAGGGGTCATCTGCGCGACCTGATCGGCGCTGGGGACGCGATCGTGACACGCTGGAGCACGTGCGCCCGTTCCTGCTGCTCGCGACCCGCTTCGACGATCACCTCGCCGACGCAGAGTACGCCGCGTTCCGCGACTTCGCGGGCCTGCAGGAGGGCGAGCTGACGCGCATCCGCCTGGAGCAGCATCCGATGCCGGAGCTCGACCTCGATGAATACTCCGGCGTCTTCGTGGGCGGCAGCCCGTTCAACGCGAGCGATCCGCGGAGCGACAAGTCCATAGTGCAGCTCCGCGTGGAGGCGGAGATGTCGAGCCTGCTCGACCGCATCGTCGAGCGGGACTTCCCCTTCTTCGGTGCCTGCTACGGCGTCGGCACGCTGGGCGTGCACCGAGGCGGCGTGATCGATCGCACCTACGGCGAACCCGTCGACGCGGTGGAGGTGCGACTCACGGAGGCGGGTGTGCGCGATCCGCTTTTCACGGGCATCCCGCCGGCATTCCGTGCATGGGTGGGACACAAGGAGGCGGTTACCCGACTGCCTGCGGATGCCACGCTGCTCGCCGCCGGCGACGCTTGCCCGGTGCAGGCATTCCGCGTGAAGACGAACCTGTACGCCACGCAGTTCCATCCCGAGCTGACCGCCGACGACATCCTTGATCGCGTGCGTACCTACCGTTTCGAGGGCTACTTCGAGCCGCATGAGCTGGATGCGACGGAGCAGACGATCCGATCGGCGCCGCCCGTCACGTGGCCGGCTCGGCTCCTGCGCACCTTCGTCGACCGCTACGCCCGCTGACCGCCTCCGGCGCGCGGAGCTAGGAAGCGGCCATCCGTTTTCAGCACGGCCAAAACTGTGTCAAATATGTAGCTGAGGACCGCTGCCCAACATGGATGCATGCCCGACTACTCAGCACAGATCGAATTCGTCGCCCACGATTTCGCCGGGGCGGAGTTCCGGATGCTCCGGCGCCAGCTCGTCCCCTTGCTGGAGGAATCCGACGGGGTGACCAGCGTGCGCACCGACCGCGCCGCGCGCTCCATCAGTGCCGATGTCGCCGTGCGTGCGCCTAGTTCGTCGACCGCATCGGCCAAGGTCGGCTCGCTTGCACGAGCGCTGCAGGCGCAGACTCGTAAGGTGCGCAGGGAGCGGATCGCGGTGCGCGTCGAAGTCGCGCACCCCGACTGACCGCACAGCATCGTCGCTTCGTCCACGAAGCTGCGGCTCGGGTCACCATTGCACATCAGGCTTTCGCAAATCAACCCCCAAATGGGGGCCACGATATGGAGTACATTGGTATTCATATCCTCTGGATGTGGCACCAGGCACTCCCAGCAGGCATCCCCAGGAGGGGAGGCCAACGGTGCGTTTCCCAGAGGGGTGAAAGGGAATCCTGGCGGCCGAGTGTTCGGGTCACTTCGCCGCCAGGATTCCCGCTTTTCATTCGGCCCGCCTCACCCTTGACGGCTCTGCCGCCGAGACGTACGGTCCGACCATGCCAGCACCCACCACCGCCGTGCGCTCCGCCGACGGCACCGAGATCGCCTACGAGCTGCACGGCGACGGGCCGGGCGTCATCCTGATCGACGGAGCGATGTGCTTCCGCGACTCCGGCCCGATGCGCCCGCTCTGCACTCAGCTCGACGAGGACTTCACCGTGCTCCTCTACGACCGGCGTGGCCGCGGTCGAAGCGGCGACACGGAGCCGTACGCGGTCGAGCGTGAGTTCGAGGATCTGGATGCGCTGCTCGACGCTCTTCTCGACTCCACCGGCACCACGTGCGGGTCGCCGGCGCTTGTCGGCATCTCGTCCGGCGGCGCGCTAGCACTCAGGGCTGCGTCCCGGCTCGGCAACCGCATCCGCGCCGTCGCGGTCTACGAGCCGCCGTTCATGCCCGAACCCCTCACCGCAGCCGGGGGCGAGTACAGCGCCGCCCTCACTCGAGCTCTTGCCGACGGGGACCGCGACACGGCCGTGGAACTGTTCCTTCGCCGCGTCGGGATGCCCGAGCAGGCCGTCGCGGGCACGCGCCAGTCGCCTGCGTGGCCTGGCATGACGGCCATCGCGCCGACGCTCGCGTACGACGACGCAGTCCTTGGCGACGGCCGCGTGCCGTCGGAGTTGGTGGCATCCATCGTCGTGCCGGTGCTCGCGCTCGCCGGCGACGCCGGACCGCACATGATGCAGCACGGCGCCCGCGAGGTCGCCGAGTGCGCACGCGGCGGAGAGTTCGACGTTCTTCCCGGACAGCGACACGACGCGGATGCCGGTGTGCTGGCCGCGCGCCTCCGCGCGTTCCTGAGGCCACAATCCCTGCAGATCCGCACATTTGCCATCCCGGCAAAGTTGCATCATCAGTAAACTTGCACAGGCTGCACGATCGGCGTATTCTTGCACCGCCTGCAAGAAATTGCCCGCCAACGTCGGCGCCCGGCGCCGGCTGACGGTGACGAGCGCGACGCGTCCCGAATCACTCGTCACTCGAAGGGCCGGCATGTCCACCGCTACTGCTCCTGTACGAACCTCACCGGGTTCGGCATCGGGATCGAAGCCGATCATGACGCATCGGCAGATCCTCCTCGTCATCTACGGCCTCATGGCCGGCATGTTCCTCTCCTCGCTCGACCAGACCATCGTCGGCACCGCCATCCGCACGATCGGCGACGACCTGCACGGCCTCGAGCAACAGGCCTGGGTCACCACGGCCTACCTGATCACCTCGACCATCTCGGTGCCGATCTACGGCAAGCTGTCGGATGTCTTCGGCCGGCGCCCGCTGTTCATCTTCGGCATCGTCGTCTTCGTTCTCGGCTCACTGCTGTCGTCGTTCTCGACCTCGATGCTGATGCTGGCCGCGTTCCGCGCGTTCCAGGGCATCGGCGCCGGCGCGATGATGGCGCTGCCCCTGGCGATCATGGGCGACATCCTCGCCCCCCGCGAACGAGCCAAGTACCAGGGCTACTTCTTCGCCGTGTTCGGCATCTCGAGCGTGATCGGCCCGCTCGTCGGCGGAATCTTCGCCGGCACCGGCCAGATCCTCTGGATCACCGGATGGCGCTGGGTGTTCCTCATCAACGTTCCGATCGGCATCATCGCGCTGCTCATGGTGATCGCGTTCCTGCACCTGCCCAAGGTGGGCAGCCGCGCCAAGCCGCGCGTCGACTGGTGGGGTGCGACCGCCGTCATCGTGGCGCTCGTTCCCCTGCTCCTCGTCGCCGAACAGGGTCGCGAATGGGGCTGGACCTCGGCGGGCTCACTCGCCTGCTACATCGTCGGCGCGGTCGGGATCGCCTCGTTCATCGTGATCGAGGGACTCATGAAGGATGACGCGATCATCCCGCTCAAGCTGTTCCGTTCCGGAACCTTCTCGATGGCCACGGTCATCGGCGTGTTCGTCGGTTTCGGCATGTTCGGTGCCATGATGACCATTCCGCTCTACCTGCAGATCGTCACCGGGCTGAGCCCGACAGCATCCGGGTTCGCAATGATCCCGATGGTGATCGGCCTCATAATCGCGTCGCTGGGCTCCGGCCAGCTTGTGGCACGAACGGGCAAGTACCGCATCTTCCCGGTGACCGGAACACTGTTCACCGCCATCGGGTTCGTGGTGCTGACGTTCCTCAAGTACGACAGCCCGCTCTGGTTCCTCATGCTCGGCACGTTCGTGATCGGTCTCGGCCTCGGTCAGCTGATGCAGTCGCTGGTGCTCGCCAGCCAGAACGCCGTGAAGGCCACAGACATGGGTGTGGCCAGCAGTGCCGCAACGTTCTTCCGCCAGATCGGTGGAACGCTGGGCACGGCCATCATGCTCTCCGTGCTGTTCTCCGCGCTGCCGGCCAACATCGTGCACGCCACGGCCGACAAGCCGACCCTGACCGCCGCGCTCGACGCCGCGCTCAACCCGCAGGTCGCGAACGCCGCCGGCAACAAGGCGATCATGAAGCAGCTGTGGACGCCCATCGTCGACCCGATCAAGTCGAACGTGCAGAAGGGGCTGGACCAGGCATCCCTTGCCGCGAAGACCGCTGCAGACAAGGCTGTCACCGACCAGGTGAGCGCCGCGGTGGATGCGCAGGTCGCCGCAGGCGCCATTCCCGAGGCCGCGGCCCCCGCCGTGATCCAGCAACAGGTTGCCGCCGCGACGCCGGCCGCGGAGAGCGCGGCCCTGACGGCGGTCGCCCAGAAGGCGTACGCCACGGTGGTCGACGGGCGCGTCGCAGTGAACTGGTCGAACTCGAACCAGCGCACGCACTGGGTGGACCAGCTCACGCCGACGCTGGAGAAGCAGCTGACGAAGGCAGGCTCCAAGGCCTCTGCCGCGTCGAACACGTCGACCAGCGACACGTCGTTCCTGAACGGCGCCGACAGCCGGCTGAGCAAGCCGTTCATGGTCGGATTCACGCAGGCCGTCGTCTTGGTCTACTGGGTCGGCTTCGGCGTGATCCTGCTGGCGTTCATCCTCAGCTGGTTCTTCAGGGTGCCGCCGCTCCGCCAGACGTCGGCGCTGCAGGAGCAGGCGGATGCCGCGGGCATGACCGAGACCGGCTCGATCAGGCTGCAGAGCGCCTGAGCAAGCACTGTCCGCCCGGGACGGCCGCGATCCGGCCGTCCCGGGCCGCGACAGAGCAGAATGGAAACACCATGAGCATCGCGCAAGAGCCCGCCCCCGACACGCTGCGAGAGCGCAAGAAGCAGCAGACGAGGCAGGCCATCCACGAGGCAGCGCTCGACCTCGTCGACCGGAACGGCCTCGACGGCACGACCATCGAGCAGATCTGCCAGCACGCCGATGTCTCGCCGCGCACCTTCTTCAACTACTACCCGTCAAAGGCCGCAGCGGCGCTCGGCCTTCCCGAGACGGCGATCTCCGACGCGGTGGTCGCCCAGTTCCGCGCAGCGACCGGCGACCTCGTGCCCGCGCTGTGCCACCTGGTCGGCGAGCCGGCCGACGCGCGCCTCGACCACCGGCGCATGAAGCAGGTCATCAAGCACCGGCCCGAGCTCGTCCCCGCGTTCAGCCAGTGGATGGCCACCGTGCGCGAGCAGTTCGTGCAGCTCGCCGAGGAACGCGCCCCGTCGCACGAGGTGGCCGTCGCCGCGGTCACTCTGGTGATGGCCGCGTTCGGACTCGTCATGCACGACCATTCGCAGAAGGATGCGCCTGCCGTCGAGCGCCTGCAGCAGGCCGTCGACAAGATCGTCGCGGTGCGCTACGCCGAGATGACGCAGCCGTAGCAGCGTCCCCGTCCCATAGCCCGCGGCACCGGTCAGCGCTGCACGGCGAACGACTCCCCCGGTCGCACGGCGCGCAGCTGGTAGGCGCCGTCGAAGCCCAGCGCGCGGGTGATCCAGCGCGGCGAGACGGTGCGGGCATCCGTGTCGAAGGCGAGCCTGAGCCGATGCGGCGTGTCGATGAACGCGACGTCGACAAGCACGACGCCATCGGACGAGCGGATGCCACCGCGCACCGCCACCGGGACCTCGAGCGTTCCGGAGTCGGAGCCCTCGGTCACCACCCAGCCGCCGTCGCCGATGCGTCCGCCGACCGTACCGGAGGGCGTTCCTGAGGTGCGGCGCGGACCCACGGCCTGAACCCATCCGTCGGCGCCATCGGCCGCCTCCGCGTTCCCCGATTCCGGAGTGCCGGCATCCACAGCCGCATCGCTCTCGCGCAGCGTCACCCGCCAGTCGTCGCCGTCGCGTTCCAGCGTCACGGCTGCGAGCGCCTCGTACTCCTCGCGCGACGTCGCATCGTCCGTGCGGCGGTACTCACCGGCGATGGAGACGTCCAGTCGCGTCAGCGAGCCGAGCGACTCATCGAAGCCGATGCTCAGCCGGTTGCCGTGCAGTGCGTCCCCGCCACCGGGCTGCGGCGAAAGCGGCGCATCGTGGAACGCGGGCAGCAGGTGCTTCCACACCCGGTTCAGCACGTCTTGCATGTCGACCGTCTGCGATGTGATCGCCACGACGGCGTCCTGTTCGGGCAGAACGATGCAGTACTGGCCGAACGCTCCGTCGCCCCGGAAGCCGTGCCGGGCCATCCAGAACTGGAAGCCGTACCCCTGCTCCCAGTCGGAGTCCGCCTTCGTCAGCCCGCCCGGCGCCGCGTTGTCCACGTGCTTGCTCGTCGCCTCGCGCACCCACGACTCCGGCAGCAGTCGCCGGCCGTTCCACACGCCGCCGCTCAGGTACAGCTGCCCGAGCTTCGCGACCGACTCGGGGGTGGCGAACAGCCCCGAGAAGCCGAGCTCGACATCCACCGGCTCCTGCTGCCACCCCACGGGAGCGATGCCCAGCGGCTCGAGCAGACGCGTGCGAAGGTACTCGCTGAGTCGCATCCCCGAGCCGCGCTGGATGATCGCGCCGAGCGTGTAGGTCGCCAGCTGGTTGTAGGTGAAGACGCTGCCCGGCTCACGCTCGGGCGGTGCCGCCAGGAAGGCCTTGATCGGATGCTCCGCGTCGATCGCGAAGGCCACGATCATGTCGTTCAGGTGCCCGGTGGCCATCGACGCCAGGTGCCGCACGAGGATGCCACGGCTCGCCGGCGCCACACTGTCGGCGTACTCCGGAAAGTAGTCTGCCGCCGGCTTGTCGAGGTCGAGCAGTCCCTCTGCGACCGCGAATCCGGCCGCGGTCGTGGTGAAGCTCTTGCTCAGCGAGTACACGAGCTGAGGGCGCTCGAGCGCGTACGGCTCCCACTGGGCCGACGCGACCACCGCGCCGTGACGCACCACGACGAGCGCATGCGGATCCATCTCCGGATCGCTGTCGAGATCGTCGATGAGGGCACGGATGCCTGCCGGGTCCACGCCCTCGGCCTCGGCGCTGCTGCGGCGCCAGCCGCGCTCGGCATCCATCGTTGCGCTGTCGGGATGCTCAGCATCCGCGATCGTGTCGGAGAGGTGTGCTGGGTTCGTGCTCACGTGCATCCTTCGCTTCGTCGTCGGGGCGATCTCGACGTGGCCTCACGAGAGCCTCGTCAGGGTTCGAGCCTCTCACGTCGGCCCCGCCAGTGGCTCCTGAACCGACTCTCACGAGCCCGTCGACCGTTGTTCACGAGGAGTTCTCCGTTCCGGATGCCTGCTGCCGGTCGGATGCGTCTGAGAGCCGCCGCACGGGCGGCTCACTCGAGGGAGTTCATTGTGAGACATCGTTGGATTGCGCTGGCCGCGACCACTGGGTTCGTCGCGGTCGCGACCTTCGGGGGCGTCGCCGCCGCGCAGGCGCGGACCGTGCCCACGGATGCCGCGGCGACGCGAGCCGGCTCGCGGCACGTACTCGTCATCTCGATCGACGGCATGCACCAGACCGACCTCGCCGGATACGTGAAGTCGCACCCGTCGTCGACGATCGCGGGGCTCGTCAACCACGGTCTCGAGTACACGGCCGCGAAGACGACGCTGCCCTCGGACTCCTTCCCCGGGATGGTCGCCCAGTTCACGGGGGCCGGCCCAGGGGCGAGCGGCGTCTACTACGACGACACGTACAACCACGCACTGCTCGCCCCGGGCACCACGGACTGCACGACCGCGGTGCCGGGAACGGAGGTCCCCTGGACCGAGGCGATCGACAGGTCGCAGAATCCGATCACATTGGACGCGGGCGAGGGACTGAAGGATCCGGCGCTCACCGCCCTCCCCACCCAGACGAAGGCGCAGACGCTGGCGAACGCATCCGCCATCACTGCCGGGGCCCTGAAGATGACCCCGACGCCGCAGACCCTCATCGACCCTGCCGCTCTCCCGGTCGACCCGCAGACGTGCCTTCCGGTTTATCCGAGTCAGTACCTGACCACGAACACGGTGTTCGAGGTGGCGCGCTCGCACGGCTTGCGAACGGCGTGGTCGGACAAGCACCCGGCGTACGAGATTTTGAACGGCCCCTCGGGAACGGGAGTGCAAGACCTCTTCACTCCGGAGATCAACTCCGTTGCCGACGCTTCAGGAGACGACTGGACGACGGACAACGCGCTCACGCAGGAGTACGACGGCATCAAGGTGCAGGCGGTGCTGAACGAGATCGACGGATACGACCACTCGCGCACCAGCAAGGTGGGAACGCCGGCGGTCTTCGGCATGAACTTCCAGACGCTCTCCACCGCGCAGAAGCTGCCGAACTCCGACGGTCTCGCCGGCGGATATCTCAGCGACGGCAAGCCCGGTCCGCTCGTCTCGCGCGCGATGGACTACGTCGACGCGCAGCTCGGCCGCATGGTGGCGCAGATCAAGCAGGACGGGCTCGAGAACGACACCACGATCATCCTGTCTGCCAAGCACGGCCAGTCGCCGATCGACTCCTCCGCGCTGCGGCGAGTGGATGACGGAGCCATCATCGAGGCGCTCAACACGGCATGGGCGGCTCAGCATCCTTCCGAGACGGAACTCGTGTCGTTCTCGGTCGACGACGATGCGATGCTCCTCTGGCTCTCGGACAGGTCGTCGGCGGCGTTCTCGTTCGCCAAGTCGTACCTGCTTCAGCACTCGGCGCCCGCGAACACGGTGAACGACGCCAAGGGCGTCTACTCGACCACCGTGAGCGCGTCCGGCCTTTCCTCCGTCGCCACGGGAGCGCAGGCAGATGCGCTGCTGGGAGCGAAGGCCGGAGACACTCACGCTCCCGACCTGGTCGGAATCGCCCAGCCCGGCGTCGTCTACACGGGCGGAGTGAAAAAGATCGCCGAGCACGGCGGAGCATCCGCCGACGACCGCGACGTGGCTCTTGTCGTCTCGGGTGCGCAGGTGGGGCACTCGCGCACGATCGGCGCAGCCGTGCAGACGACCCAGATCGCACCGACGATCCTTCGGCTTCTGAAGATCGACCCTAAGGAGCTGAGCGCCGTCAAGACGCAGGGGACGAAGACCTTGCCCGGTCTCGACGGCTGACATCGCCTCTTGGCGAAACGGATGCCCGCACTGCCTCGGTTGTGCGGGCATCCGCATGATTACTACCGCGCCTGGTCGATATACAACATAGTTGTATAGTTCTTCTGACCCCCGAGGAGACCTATGAAACTGACCCGGCACAACCACGCCTGCGTGACGATCGAGCACGACGGCACGACGATCGTCATCGATCCGGGCACGCTGACGCCCAACGCCGCCGAGCTGCTGCACCAGGCCGACGCCGTGCTCGTGACGCACGACCACTTCGACCATTTCGACCGCGACGCCATTCGCGCGGCGCTCGCACAGCGACCGGAGCTGCGCATCTACGGCACGCAAGCCGTCGTCGATGCGCTCACCGACACGGATGCCGCAAGTGACGGGCAGGCGACGGCGCTCACCGACACGGACGCCGCAAGCGACGGGCAGGCGACGGCGATCACCGAAGACACCGAATTCACGGTCGGGCCGATCTCAGTGAGCGCCTTCGCCGGCCTGCACGGCGTGATCCACCCGGAGATACGGGTGCACGAGAACGTCACGTTCCTCGTGGGCGGCGCGGTTCTGCACCCCGGCGACTCCTATTCCGCGCCCGGCGTGCCGGTCGACACCCTCCTGCTCCCGACATCCGGGCCGTGGACGGTGATGGCGCAGGCCATCGACTTCGTGCGTGAGGTGGGGCCACGGCAGTCGATCCCGATCCACGACGCCATGCTCAGCGACGTGGGCAAGAAGGGCGCCGACCGCATGCTCGGTGAAGGCAGCCTGACCGCCGTTCCGATGCTTCCGCTGCAACCGGGCGAATCCGTCGAACTGTGACACCGTCGCGGCCCGCCGCATCGCGGGCATCCGATCCCGGCTCCCGGCATGAGGAGATGCCCGAAACGGATGCCCGCGAGCTCGCCGAGAACCTCCGCGTGGCCATCAGCCGTCTCGTCCGATCGGTGCGCGCGCAGACTGCCGGCGCGCCTCGAGCGCATACGGAGGCGCTCGCGCAGCTCGATGCCGAGGGCGCCCAGACTATCGCTCAGCTCGCCGCCCGTCGCGGCGTGCGGCATCAGGGCATGAGCCGCACGGTCGCCGAGTTGGAACGGAACGGCTTCGTGTCGCGAGCGCCGAACCCGGCCGACCGCCGCGGATTCGTCATCTCGCTCACCGAGCCCGGCCGTGCCGCCCTTGAGCGGGGCAGGGACGTTCGGCGCGATGTGCTCGCCCGCGCAATCACTGAACGCCTCGACGAGGGCGAGCAGGAACTGCTGCGCCGCGTTCCCGATTTGCTGCAGAAGCTCGCGTCATAAGCGCGATCCATCGGGCTTGAGCAAATCCTGAGGATTTCTAGGGTTCGCACCGGCGGCGAGGTTGGCAGTATGGGTCGAGTCGCAGTTACTGCGACAAGCCCTCAACCCGAGAGCGGGCGAGCACGACCCGAACGTGTCTCGCCCAAAACGAACCTTCCGGTTCGTTCGACGCAGTTCAGGCGCCGGATCCTGGGTCCCCCAGTGCAACCCCCTTGCACTGCTCGGCAGGACAGGGTCCGGCGTCCGCGTCAGTTCAGGACGGCTGAGGCCGACGTCCCGCCCACGGCCCTCAGCCGGCCAGCGCGGCGGGGTCCGTGTCGGTCACCGCCGTAGCGATGGCCCGTTCGCCTTGCACGAATGCCGCATCGATGCCGTGCGAGGTAAGGCTCGCCTCCACGACGGTCTCTATGCGCAATTCGCCGAATGCTGGGAACGACACCGTCAGGAATCGAGGCGGGGCGGCGTAGACATACTCGTGAAGCCGGGCCGATGCATGGAGCAGCAGCATTCCCGGGAGGTGGTCGACCGGGTGGTCGAAGAAGAACGGGTCGGCCTCGTTGAGCGATAGACGGGCACGCACATGATGGGCATCCTGTTCCAGCACGTCGAGCAGGCTGGTGGACGACTCACGGATGTCGTCGCCGAGCCGCTCAGCATGCCGGCGGATCGCTGCATACTCACTGTCGTTGAGCACACGGGCGCCGACGTGTCCCGTTGCGACTCCAGGCAGCCGGTAGTCGACCTCGAGGAGGTGCGGAAGGTCTTTGCGATAGCGCACGTCGGTGAACGTCACCTCGAGCTTTCCCTCGAGAGCTCCGAATCGCGGAAAGTGCAATTCCTCGGCCTCCACCCGAATGGTCATCGTCGAGACCACGAACTGCACGGACTGTCCCATGCCGAGCCCGGCGACGCAGATGGCCAGTCCCGCCTGCCTGAAGGCCTCCGCGAGCAGTGTCACGGGCACACGTGAGGGCGCTGGATGGCACAACCAATGGCTGCGCGGAATCTCGATGTCTGCAGACCAGGACTGCTCAGAAACCTGCTCGATGGCCCACACGAGCGTCTCCGAACGGGTGGAACGGTGAGCGGCACTGCTGTCGATGAGAGGCAACTGTACGCACCCTTAACTTGTCGATATCGCGCCGACTGCAGCGTGTCGACCATGACACGAACCGCGGGACCGGCTCCGACCGCATTCGGGTACGGCCGCGCGAAGGTGATTCAACCCTAGTCACGCGCCCGGCGGTCCGGCGACCTCAATCACGCCTGCTGCTACCCCCCGATCAGGGCCCCGGGTACCCCCCGATCGGGCTCCATGGATGCTCGGTCAGGGCTGCATCGGCAGGGTCGGCAACGGTGTCGACCCTGCCCGCGCCGGCAGCCGTACCGTGAACGTCGAGCCTTGGCCCGGCTCGCTTTCGACGAGGATGGTCCCGCCGTGCGCATCCACGATCGTCTTCACGATGGTCAGCCCGATGCCGACGCCTTGGATAGCCGCCTCCCGCACATCCCGGGTTCTGAAGAACCTGTCGAACAGCCGGGCCTGATCCGTCTTGCTGATGCCGCGGCCGTCATCCGCGACCGCGATCGAGACGGTGTCGTCGGCGCGCTCGAGCGTCACGGTGATCGTGCCACCCTCTGGCGTGTACTTCGCGGCATTCGAGATCAGGTTGTCGACGACCTGCTTGATCCTGGCACCGTCGAGGTGCGCGAGAACGGTCGACGGCGGCATCTCGATCCTCAGCGTCTGCCGCGCCGCGTCCACCGTGGGCTTGATCGTTGCGACGGACTGCGTCAGCAGCGCCGAGAGGTCGATCGGCTCGATGCGAAGCGCCAGCTCGTTCGTGCTCGTGCTCAGCAGGTCCCGGATGAGCGTGAGCATCTGCGTCGCGCTTCGCTGGATGTTCCTGAACTCCTTCGCGAAGCCGAGCGAGTCGACGTCGTAGCCGTCGTCGATCAGGTCCATGTAGCCGACGATCGAGGTCAGTGGTGTTCGCAGTTCGTGCGAGACGGTGGCCAGATACTCCTCCCGGATCTCGATCGCGTTGGCCAGGTCGGTCACGTCGTAAGTGACGACTGCCGAACCGAGTCGTTCACCGTTCGAGCGCGTGATCGAATGCGCCTCGGTGACGATGGCCCGCTGCTCGCCCCGGGGATCGCCCACCCAGTAGATGAGCCCGCGCTGATCGCCCTCGAGCGTCTCCGAGATGATGTTCTTGTCCTGCTTCACGCGCGTGCGTCGATCGGATGCGTACACGTGCTCGCTCCGGCCCGTCGCCGGGTCGAATCCCGTCAGCCCCAGCAGCCGTTCGACCATGCGGTTGTGCAGAACCGGATGGTTCTCCGTGTCGTAGAAGAGAACTCCCACGTTGACGGCATCCGCGATCGACCGCACGACCACGCTCAGGTCGCCCATCTCGTCCACGAGCTTCTTCAGCTTCGCCGAGGTTTCTTGCAGCTCCTGTTCGTTGCGCTCCTGGCGGTCACGCATCCACAACTCGAAGGCGGCACGGCCGATCTGGGTGGCGATCCACGACACGATGAACCGTTCGAGCGAAGTGCGCGCCGGCTGCGCCGCATCGTCGGCAAGGAGCAGCGCACCCGTTCCGTAGTTCTCGAACTCGATGGGTACGAGCATCACGCGCCGAGTGCGCCGGTCGAAGAGGTCGCGAACGAGGTTGGAATCCTCCTCGCTCACCAGATCGATGATGGGCTTCTCGCGCGGCCACCCCGGCGCCGGCGCCGAAGACGCCGACTCGGTCGCACGGCGTGCGGCGAAAGCGGCCACCCGCTCGAACAGATCGGGCGAGTCCCCGCCAGGCGACCTCCACAGAAGCGGGGTCGCTGAGCCGTCTCGGTCATCCGGGTCGGCCGGGATCACGACGGCCGCCGCATGCACGTTGAGAACGCGCCGCGCCCCAACGGTCACCCGCTCCGCCAGCTCGGCGATCGATTCGGCGGTGTGAACCTCCCACATGAGCCCGATGGTCTCGCTGCGAAGGCGATCGGCATCCAGCGACCGGACTCGTTTGCGCTCGGATCGCTCTCTCAAGAGCGCGATGCGCGACGCGAGCTCCTGCGGAACCCGCTCGAGGAGCACGTAGTCGCGGTCGACCGCAGAGACCACGGACTCACGGTCGATCCGGTCGATCGACTCCGCCACCGACAACACCGGGCCACGGATGTCGGCACCCATCCCGACCTCGATCGTGACCGCCGCACCGAGATCGGCGACGGCCACGGCCGAGCGCACCGTCTCGGCGCACGATAGGCAGTCGACGACGACCGTCACGCTCGGCGCCGCCCCGGCTCCGGAGTGCTCCGCCGCAGGCTCGCTGCGCACGATTGTCTCAGACATCATCCACGCTCCTCTCCGAGCGTCGCCCACGCGATCGCCCTCAAGCGTTTCACCGCTCCTTGAGCCGGGTGGCAGCGACGTCCGTGCCCCCGAGCCGCAGCGTCACCTCAAGTCTCGCACGGAGCTCTCTACTCTCCTGAGGCACTCTTGAGCAAGGCATGCGGCCAATCGGTGGGCGGGCGGGGCAGACTGACTGTGTTCCCGCAAGAGAACGACCGATTGGAAGGCTCTCCCACCCGAATGGGACAGCCGGCGGACGATCGATTATGGGGGCGCCTTCAACCCGAATGAAGGCGCCCCCTCTCCCCCGGTCTGAGACGTGCCTCAACCCGAATGCGGCCCGAAGACCAATGGGCGCGTCGTAACGACAACAGTATGGAGAACTACAGGCTATCTGCCCGAGCCGGTAGTTCACCACATAACGGCGAATCTCGCGCGTTTCGTCGTGCCCCAAAGTGGGGGCGAGCGGCAAACGATTTCCAGGCATACCTATGACCGGCGCACTGCCGCCAGGCGGTATCCGACGCCCCGCACCGTCTCGATGAGGTACGGAGAAGCCGGATTGTCCGCGAGCTTCTTACGCAGGTTCCCGATGTGGACTTCGACCCCACGTCGATCGGCGTCCCCCACGTACGGGTTCGTGACGTAACCGTCTCCGCGCAACAATCGCGCCAGGTCGTCCTTGCTCCGAACATTGCGACCGGAGGTCAGGAGCGCGTGCAGCAGCTCGAACTCACTGCGGGTGAGCTCGAGCTCAGTGCCTTCCCTCATCACGATCCGGGTGTCCGGATCGAGCACGACGCCGTTGTGCTCGAGTACGGCGCCTCCGGCGGACTCTGAGGCATCCATCGCTCCGCCGCCTCCGGCGCGCGCATGCGGGTGTGCGCCTACGGATGGCTGACCATCCGGCAACTCGACGATGCGCGGTCTGCGCAGCATCGCCTCAGCACGAGCGCGCAGCTCGCGCGGCCGGAACGGTTTCAGCACGTAGTCGTCAGCTCCGACGCCGAGCCCCTGGAGCGCATCGATCTCCTCGTCGCGCGCGGTGACCATCATGATGTACGCGCTGCTGATCGCCCTGATGCGTTTCGCCGTCTCGAAGCCGTCGATACCGGGCATGGCGACATCCACCGTCACGAGAACCGGCTGGCGCTCGGCCACCCGGGCGACGCCGTCCATCCCGTTCGAGACGGCGATCACCTCGAGCCCCATCTGTTCCAGCACGGTGCCGATCAGTTCGCGGATGACGGCGTCGTCTTCGATGACGACGGCGCATTCCCTCTGGACCGCTCCCATGCGCATTCCCCCTCGACCGCTCCCATGGTCGGAAGCGTAGCAACCGCTCGGCATCGATCCGCGTGACGAGCCTTTTTCATCAATACGCGCTGAACCGACCGGTCCACGCCTATTCTGGTATTTCGATGACACAGGCGCGGGGGGCAGCACGGCGAGAGGAGATCGTACTCGCCGCTGCCGAGGAGTTCGATGAACTCGGATACGCCGCCTCGTCGCTGTCGAGCATCGCCGCCCGGTTGGACCGGACCAAGGGTGCGATGAGCTACCACTTCTCGGCCAAGGAGCAGCTCGCACGCGAACTCGTGGTGCGCCACAACGGTCTGTGGGACGACGTGCTGGACCGCATCAAAGCCGATGGCCTCCTCGGGCTCGAGGCGATGGTGCTGCTCTCGTTCATCGTCGCCACTCGGTTCCGCGACGATGTACTGGTGCGTGCGGCTGTTCGTCTGCAACACGACGCCGGCCTGCGCGATGTCGACCTGCCGACCCCGTTCGTGGGCTGGACGAAGATCACCCTCGATCTTCTGACGGAAGCCGGTGCATCCGTCACCCTTCCATCTGGCCTCGACCTGCCGGGCGCCGCGGAAGTGCTCGTCGAAGCCTTCACCGGGCTCCAGCAGGTGGCGCATCGCCTCACCGGTGCCAGAGACATCCACGCCCGCGTGGAGCGGTACTGGCTGCTCATCCTGCCCGGTCTGGGAATCGCGAACCCGGACCAACTCGTCACCCGGTTGCGCGCCGAATCACAGCACTACTGAGGTGCAGGTGCACTGAGCGCGTCCAGGCATAGGCCTCGCGGCAGCTTGTCGTGGCTACCCCTCGGGTTGGGGACTTTGCAATCCTTCAGACGCGCGTCTAGATTGGGGAGTCTCAGCCCGAGGAGAAGGATCGTCGCATGGTCAGCCAGCCGATGCCGCATGAGCGGCCCACGCCCACGACGCGTTCGCGGGTTTCCGGATCCGACCGGCCGGCCGTGGCGCGGTGAGCCCTGGCATCCACCGGAGTGCGGTCGTCATCGAAGACGACGATGAGATCCGGAACCTCGTCTCAGCGGTGCTCGAACGCGCCGACCTGTATGTCGTCGCGGCGGCCAACGGGCTCGACGGGCTCGCCGCAGTGCGCGCGGCGCATCCGGTGGTCGTGACCGTGGACCTGCGGATGCCCGGCATCGGCGGAGTCGAGACCATCCGTCGCATCCGGGCGATCAGCGACGCGCTCATCGTAGTGCTGAGCGCGGTCACCGCGCGGCATGAGGAGGAGGCGAGCCTGCACGCCGGCGCAGATGTCTATATGGTCAAGCCGTTCCGCCCGCGCGATTTGCAGCGACGCATCGACGAGCGCCTGCGCTCCCTGTCCGACGCCTGACACTCGGTCTGAAGCCCCTCAGGCCGGCAGCGGCCGCACGAGCTCCTCGAGCGAGTCGAACCTGCCGTCCTCCGCGAGCTGGGCGAACAGGAACACCTCCTGGCGAAACATCCCGCCGTCGCGCTGAGTCACGAGGATCACGTGCCGCTCTGCGTACGCCGATCCCTGCGACACCTCGTCGAGCACGGTGATCTCGACGTGGTCGACGTGGGGACGCAGCCGCGTCATCTGATCGGCGAAGGCCGCGCGATCGATCCACTCGCCGTTCGTGCTCTGACGATAAGAGTCGGTGAAATGGCGAGCGAGGACATCCTCGACAGAGACGGCCTGGTCGGCAAGCAGTTCTTTCAGCGCTGCAGCGATCGATGCCATACGGGTCCTTCACGATCGATTGGGGGCAGTAGAGATCACCGTATCGCGCCTCGGGGCCCTTCGATCAGCAAGGTTGGCGCTGGATCGCCGCAGAAACGAGGCCCATCGGTTCAGCTGCGCGGTGCGAGCGGCTGCTCGATCGGCATGACGGGCCAGTCACGCTCGGCCGCCACCTCGAGCATGACCGGGTCGGACCCTACGACGACCGGATTGCCCACGCGTTCCAGCAGGGACAGGTCGCTGGAGTGATCTCCATAGCCCCAGCTCGACGTCGCTTCATCAGCGGATGCGAGGTACTCCTCGACCACGCGGCTCTTGTCGTCGCCGATCATCGCCTGACTGATCTCGCCCGTGAAGCGCCCGTCGAGCACTTCGAGTTCCGTGCAGTACAGACGCTCGACCCCGAGGTCGGCGGCCAGCGGCTCCAACGGTGCCGCGAACGATCCCGAGACGAGCACGACGTGATCGCCGGCATCCTGATGCTCCCGAAGTCGCTGGAGCACGTTCGCCCGGTAGAAGTCCGGATGAGCTGATGCCTCGGCATACCACGTGCGGCCTGCCTCACGTACCCGCTCCGCAGGCTGACCGCCCCAGATGCTGAAGTAGAGGCGGTTGAACTCCGCCCGGTCCAGTTGCACCACCTTGGCGGCAAGCGCGCGGAGATCGTCTTGCGAGATCATCGACGGCACCAGACCCCGGTAGTACAGCAGGAACGACTCCAGGGTGCGCACCGAGACCAGCGTCTCGTCGACGTCGAAGAAGGCCACGGCTCGGGGAGATGGCACTGAAGATCAACCTTTCATCTCGTAGAGAACGTTCGTGATGGCCGCTTCATCTTGCATGACGGCGGCGACATCGTCGATGCTCTTGATCGCACCGTAGTTGTTCAGGATGATCGCGTACGCGATCCGATGGCCGTTGCGAGCATCCACGTAGCCGGCAAGGTTCTGGGCGACGAGCGCGCCGTCGGTGACGGTCGTTCCCGTCTTGCCGTATACGTGCCCCTTCGCCGCAAGGTCGCGGCCCGTCTCGGCGAGTGAACCATCCACGCCGAGCAGCGGCAGCGCTTGCCGGTAGGGGTCGGCAACGGATGTCTTGCTCATGTATCTCAGCATGTCGACGATCGCCCTAGGTGTCGCCTTGCTGTCCGGGCTGCCGCTACCGTTCGTCGGAAAGTCGAACGATGTGCCTGGGATACCGTCGTGGATCAGCGCGCGGCGCTCGGCGGCGAGCGCGCCCTTGATCGTCTTCTGCCCCTTCGTCAGCCCGTACTGCGTGAGCGCGAGGTTGGCGCCGAGGTTGAGGCTGACCTTCAGGATCAGCTTCGCCTGGTCCGCGTACTGCGGCGAGATGTAGGAGGCGACTCGTTTGCTCGCTGCGTAGTGAGACGACGCCGGCAGGTCCGCAGTGGGGTTGGCCTCCACCGCCGGCGCTGCGACCGTCACACCCGCCTGCTGGAGCGACTGGACGAACGCCGATCGCGCGAAGCTCTCCGGGTCGTCCATGCGGAACGTGCCCACGAACTGGTGGTCGCCGGACAGCGGCGCCTTGTAGTCGACGGGAATCGTCCCCGACAGCGTTCCGGTGCACGAAGGCGTTCCCACACAGTTCACGACGCCCTTGACCGAGCTACCGTTCGGCGTCTTCCCCTCCGGGATCGCCACGGTCGCGTCCGTTCCGGCAGCGGTCGTCATCACGGTACCGGTGACCGCGAACGCCGGGGTCTTGGGCCGGTAGTCGATGGTGGCGGGCTGGCCGGGCTGAGTGGGCGTGATGGTCACGTCGAGCATGTTCTCGTTCAGCATCGTCGGCGTGATCAGGAGCTGCTGATTGGGTACGCGATACGGGGTGAAGAGCCGATCGTCGACAGCGACGTCGCCGTCGATCTTCGTGATCCCGGATGCCTTGACCTGCTTCGCCAGGTCGTTCAAGGCGGTCAGCGGGTCTTGCGGTGTGAGGATGCCCGTGCCCAGGTTGTTCGCGTCGTTGTGGTCGAACGGCGTGTACGCGATGCCTCCGTCTGCTGTGCGGCGACCGCCGAGAGTGAGGTCTCCTGCGCCCACGAAGACGAGGTCGCCGTGCAGCACGCCGGACGTGTCGACGGTTCCGTCGCGGTAGACGCCTGTGGTCGTCGTGTGATCGGCTCCCAGCGTGTCGAGCGCGAGGCCCACCGAGAACAGCTTGCGGGTCGAACCCGTGAACGCGAGCTTGTCGGCACTCTGTTCGGCGACCGCCGCGCCCGTCGTGAGGTCCACCGCCAGCATGCTCCAACTGCCGTTGGCGTACGCCGGCTTGTCCATGATCTTCTTGATCGCCGCGGGCAGGCCCACCGGGGTCGGCGTGGCCGGAGAAGGAGCGGTGCATCCTGTCACCACGAGCACCGCCGCGACGGCTGAGGCCATCGCCAGCGGACGAGCACTCCGCGGCATCACGGCACCTCCCGTTCTGCGCAGGCCACCCACCCCCGCTGAAGAGGTGAGAGAACGTGTGCAGCCGAAGCCTAGCCCCGCCGGTCTGGACCGCCTGACCCTCCAATGGGTGGTTTTCGATGCCGTAACCCCTATCCCCGGTGGCCTGCCCGAGCGTAGTGTTCCGCTGGGCCGTCGCGACGGGAGCGGCGGCGGGACAAGGGAGCACCCATGAAGCGCAGATCGCTCGTCTCAATCACGCTCGCCATCGCTGGAGCCGCCGCCCTCGCGGTCTCGGCGTCGGCGCCGGCGCTTGCGGCCACACCGAGCACGGCCAGCCCCAGTACGAACTGGGTGTACACCGTCCATCCGTTCGTCGAGAAGGCCGGGCTGCCCGCCAGCGCGATCAAGCCGTCGCTGACACCGGCGGACTGCCTCGCGCAGTCGGAAGGCGCCGTCGCCTGCCAGACGCCGCAGAGCATCCGCGCCGCCTATGACATTCCGGCGACGATCGACGGAACCGCGGCCGGCACCGGGCAGACCATCGTCATCGTCGACGCTTTCGGAAGCCCGACCGTGCAGTCCGACCTCGCGACGTTCTCGCAGTCCTTCGGGCTCCCTGCGCCCGACCTGACCGTCTACTACCCCGGCGGCAAGCCGACGTGGAACGGTCGCGGCACGCAGACCGGCTGGGCCGAGGAGACCTCCCTCGACGTGCAGTGGGCGCATGCGGTCGCGCCGGGCGCGAAGATCGCGCTCGTCGTGGCGGCGAACGACCACGGAGCCTCCATCGACAACGCGGTGCGGTACGCGGTGGACAACCACCTCGGCAACGTGCTGTCGATGAGCTACGGCGAAGCGGACAACCTCATCGCCTCGCCGCACGCCAACAACGGGCAGACGACGCAGGCGCAGAAGTCGTTCGTGAAGGCGGCCGCTGAGGGCATGTCGCTGTTCGCCTCATCCGGTGACGACGGCTCGGACAACGGCGCGGGCTACGCGAACTTCGGGTATCCGGCATCCGACCCGAACGTGACCGCGGTCGGCGGCACGAACCTGTGGGCCGGCAGCGGCCTCGACCTGCCGCGCGAGACCGTGTGGGGCGACTACGCCAGTTGCCCGCTGTCGTGTGCATTCGGCGTCATCGGCGAGACAGGCGGCGCGCAGAGCCTCTTCCTCGCCAAGGGCGGATCGGACGTCGCCTACAACGCCAGTGTGTACACGGGCGTGCTCACCTACCTCGGGTTCCTGGGCGGCGACAACAACGGGTTCTACTACTTCGGTGGAACCTCGGCCGGTTCCCCGCAGTGGGCGGCGCTGACGGCGGACGTCATCCAGGCGACCGGTCACTCGGTCGGCAACGTCGGTCAGCAGGCATCCGCGTGGGCATCGAAGGGTCTGCTGCACGATGTGACCCAGGGCAGCAACTCGACGGCCACGTTCAGCGGCGGCTACTCCGGTGCGACCGGATGGGACCGGCCGACGGGATGGGGCACCCCCGACGTGGGAGCGATCATCAGCGCCTTGCAGTGATCCTGCTCGGCTGAGACGCAGCGCGGCCCCGGTGTTCTTCGGATGCCGGGGCCGCGCCTCTGCGCGGACTTCACTGCTGACCCGTCGGCTAGGGCGCCCCGCCGCGGTAGCGTCGGACTACGTGCGGTTCCGCTGAGAGGGGTCGTCATGATGACGGATGTTCCCGTGTCCACGCTGGTCGAGCTGGTCGGAGCGGACGTGGTCTCTCTCGATCCCGACGTGCTTGCACGGTACCGCTGGGACAACGCGGAGGAGAGCGACGCCCAGACCCCGCTGGCCGTTGCACGGCCGCGCGACGCCGGCCAGGTGCAGGAGATCGTGCGGTGGGCGAGTCGCAACCGCGTGCCGGTCGTGCCGCGCGGAGCGGGCAGCGGCCTCTCCGGCGGTGCCGAGGGTCTCGGCGGCGCCGTCACGATCAGCATGGAGCGGATGCGCGCCATCCAGATCGATCCGCGTGCCCATACGGCGACCGTCGAGCCGGGATTGTTCAACGCGGAGGTGAAGGCCGCGGCCGCCGAGTACGGGCTCTGGTACCCGCCCGACCCGTCGTCGTTCGAGATCTGCTCGATCGGCGGCAACATCGCGACGAACGCCGGCGGTCTGTGCTGCGTCAAGTACGGCGTGACCACCGACTACGTGCTCGGCCTCGACGTCGTGCTCGCCGACGGCACCCTCGTGAGGCTGGGCGGGCCGCAGATCAAGGACACCGCCGGGCTGTCGCTCGTCAAGCTGTTCGTCGGCAGCGAGGGGACGCTCGGCATCGTGACCCGCGCGATCCTGCGTCTCGTACCGGCTCGTGGCGAGCCGTCGACACTCGTGGCCACCTTCGATTCGGTCGAGAACGCCACAGAAGCGGTCGTGGCCATCCGTCAGGTCATCCGCCCGGCGATGCTGGAGTTCATGGACCGCGAATCGACCTGCGCGGTCTGCGACTACTCCGGCGAAGACCTGGACCGGGATGCCGCGGCGATGCTGATCATCCAGTCGGATGCTCCGGAGCCGGTGCGCTCGCAGGAGATCGCACGTATGGATGAGATCTGCCGCGCACACGCGCCCATCCTCACGCACGTGTGCTCGGTCGCGGAGGAGGGCGAGAGGTATGCGGCGGCGCGGCGTGCGGTGTTCCCTGCGCTGGCTGCACACGGCAAGCTCATGTACGGGGACGTCGGAGTGCAGATCCCCCTCCTCCCGCAGCTAGTGAACGGCATCACCGAGATCGGCCGGCGCCACGGCATGGACGTCTCGGTGTGCGCGCACGCCGGCGACGGCAACACGCATCCCAATGTCGTCTTCGATCCCGATGAGCCCGGAGCTGAGGAGCGCGCGACCACAGTGTTCCGCCAGATCATGGACCTCGCCATCTCGCTCGGCGGCACGATCACGGGCGAGCACGGCGTCGGCCGGGCGAAGCGCGACTCGCTTCCCGATCAGCTCGGGCCTGACGTCATGCTGCTCACCCGGCGCATCAAGGACGCGCTCGACCCGGACGGGATATTGAACCCCGGCGTAATGATCTAGGCGGTTTTGCTCGGTGCCTCGGCGCCAGGAACGCGAAGCTGGCCGTATCGCTCCATGCGGTGCCAGCGCAGATGCATGCCGGCGACCGCGGTGAAGACGGACTGGATGACGACCAGGTACATCAGCTGCCGGTACACGACCTGCTGGAGCGGCAGAGTCCAGAGCGGGCGAAGCGACTCACGGTCCATCCGGAACGCGTAAGCGGCCATCGTCAGCTGCACGGCGAGGAAGCCGAGCCAGACCAGGGCGACCCGCACCGGGTCGAGGAAGACCAGGCCGTACAGCGCGAAGACATCCACGACGGGAGCGAACAGCGGAAGCAGCACCTGGAGCACGAGAAGGTAGGTGAGGCCGCGCCGGCCCAGCTTTCCGGCCGCACCTCGTTGCAGCAGCGCTCCGCGGTGCTTCCACATCGCCTGCAAGGTGCCGTAGCACCAGCGGTAGCGCTGCTTCCAGAGCGCGCCGATGCTGGCCGGTGCCTCGGTCCAGGCGAGTGCGTTGTCTTGATAGACCACCCGCCAGCCGTCCCTGCATAACGACATCGTGAGGTCCGTGTCTTCGGCAAGCGTGTCGTCGCTGACGCCGCCGACCCTGGTGAGCGCTTCGCGACGGAAGGCGCCGATCGCGCCAGGCACTGTCGGCATGCACTCGGCGACGTCGAACAGCCGGCGGTCGAGGTTGAAGCCGACGACGTATTCGATGTGCTGCCAGGCACCGAGCACGCCTCGCCGGTTGGCGACCTTCGTGTTGCCCGAGACAGCCCCGACCTCGCGCTTCGCCAGCGGCTGAATGAGCTTGGTGACGGTGTCCGGTTCGAAGACGGTGTCGCCGTCGACCATGACGATGATGTCGTTGCTGGATGCCGCGATGCCGGTGTTGAGTGCTGCCGGCTTGCCGCCGTTCGGACGGCGGATGACCCTGACACCGGGAAGGGCGAGTGCCTCGACGATGTCGGCCGTGCCGTCCGTCGATCCGTCGTCGACGACGATGATCTCGACCGGATGCCGTGAGCCGGCGATGGAGCGCACCGCCGCCTCGATCCCGAGCGCTTCGTTGTACGCCGGCACGATGACCGTCACGAGCTCGGTCAACGGCGGTTCCGTGGCGACGCCGTGTTGGTGGCGTCCTGCACGAGCGCGCCGGTGATGCCGTGAGGCGACGGCGACCACGAGGACGGCGCGAGCGAAGGTCACGATCCCGGCCACGATCAGGGCGATGCTCAGGAAGCCGCCCAGGAAGTCGGCCGCCTGCAGGGCCCAGACGAGCGCGGCGTCGGCCGTCCGCTGAAGGGGAGGAACGGTAGCCATGGTTCGAAGATCGAGCGCGTCGCCCACCGAGGTGACTCGCAGCTTCTGACCGGCCCACGTCGTGAGCGCGGAGTTCAGGGCGGCCACCGTCTGGGACCGGTCACCACCGCCGTCGTGCATGAGCACGACGTGTCCCTTCGCGCCGGGCGCCGTTACGGCGCGCGCGATCGCCCTGGCGCCCGGCCGCTCCCAGTCCTTGCTATCCAGGGAGGACAGCACCGTGATGTACCCGTCGTTCCCGGTGGACTGCATGACTTTCCAGCTGGCGTTGTCGACCGCCGCATTGCTCGCGCTGTACGGCGGACGCAGCAGCACGCTCGTTCGCCCTGTGATCCCGGCGACGACATCCTGATCGCCCGTGATCTCCAGCTGGCGCCGCCAGGCCGGTGCCGTGTCCAGATTCACGTGGGTCAGCGTGTGGATGCCGATCTCGTTGCCGTCGGCCAGGATCTGCCGGATCAGGTCGGGGTGCTGGAGCGCGGCAGAGCCGACCACGAAGAACGTGGCGTGGGCGTGATGGGCACGAAGCGCCGCGAGGATCTTCGGCGTCCACGTGGGGTCCGGCCCGTCGTCGAACGTCAGCGCGATGGAGTTGCGCGGCGGGCTAGCGGTGCGCACGTGGTCGCCCCGCGTGTCGACCACCGGCCCGCCCTTCAGAACCGAGGCCGGAACCGCAGACGCATCCCCTGCCGCAACGGCGGCGTCGTTGCTGATGCCGGAGAGGTGGTTCAGGTACCCCTGCGCGATGAGCCCGCTGGCGAGAATCAGCATCGACAGGCCGAGGATTACCCAGTGGATGCGTGGATGTCGAGCGTGAGCCGTTCGTCTCATCGATGCGGAGGCGGCGTCGGGTGCGTGGTCGGCCTGGGAGCGGACCCGCTCTGCCCGTGCGTGGGCGAGGCACTCGGGCTCGGCGACGGCGAGGACGATGTCTGCGGAGCGGGTGTGGCCGGGGCGATCGGTGCGGTGACCGACACCGGCGCCGCTGCACCACCGGCATCCGCCGAGCCGGAACCGCCGCCCGCTGACGGTGCTGAAGGCGGCGCCGAGTTCTTCGGTACGGGGCCGCCAGGGGCCGGCGTGCGTGTCGGTGCCGCCGCCGGGGCATGACCGATCAGTCCGCTCGGGAAGCCCGGGATCGAGAGACGAGGACCGATCCCCACGCCGAGCACAAGCAGTGCCACGACGACGAGTGCGCCACTTCCGAGCGCGACTGCGACGACCCGAAGAAGCCTGAGCCTGCGGCCGGTGGGGTCCACGAAGACAGGAGCAGTCCGCCCCTTTCGCTCACGAAGACTTTCCCGCCGCATCGTGTCCGATAGCCTAAACCACCCCCTCTCTGGGGGCACTGGGAAGAGGATGCGCGCATCCGCAGGGCCGAGCGCTGACAGGAACGGCTGCGCCGGCGCATCCCGAACCCCGATGTCATGATTGAGGCGATGAGCGGCGCGAGGTATCTGTTCGCCGCGGTGCCGCTTCGACTGGCAAGTGCCGGGACGGCTGCCGCGCTTCCCGTTCTAGCGGTGCAGCAGGTGCACAGCGTCGCGATCGGTGGCGGACTCGTCGCCGCCTCGCTCGCCCCAAGCGTGCTCGCCGCTCCGATCGCCGGTGTCTTGCTCGACCGAAGCAGGCATCCCACTCGGCTCATGGTGCTGTCCGGATTCGTCACCGCCGTCGCGTTCACCATCGCCGCCTTCCTCGGCGTGCTGCCGACATCCGTCGTCGCCATCGCCCTCATCGTGGCCGGCGCCGTCACCCCGTTCTTCATGGGCGGGATGTCGAGCTTCGTCACGGATGCCATCCCCGGCCGCCCCGAACGAGCGTTCGGCACCGACGCGCTCGCCTACAACATCGGCAGCGTCGCCGGACCCGCCATCGCCGCTGCTGCGATCACCGTCGGCTCCGGCCGGGTCTCGATGCTCGCCCTCGCCGGGATCGCCGTCATCGGCATGATCGCTTGCGTGCTGTTGCGGCTTTCCCCGCACCCGGAGCACCCCGATCGGCCCAGCGTGTTCCGTGAGATCGCGCGGGGCTCCCGCTTCATCGCCACCCATCGACCGCTCGCCGTCGTGACCTGGTCGGGCACGCTCAATCAACTCGGCCAGGGGGCATTGCCGATCGCCGCGGTCGGGATCGCCGTCGCGACCACGCGGAACGAGAGCGACGCCGCCTGGATCGTCACCTCCTTCGCGATCGGCGCTCTCCTCGGCTCGCTCGCGGTGACCATGCGGCCGATCCACCGCATGCCCGCCGCCACGGTCATGGCCGTGGCAGCCGTCGTGACCGGGCTGCTGACGATCGTGGCCGCGATCGTGCCCGGGCTGCCCGGTGCCATCGTGCTCATCGGCGTCTCAGGGATCGCGACGGGACCCGGCGTCGCCGCGATGCTTCTGCTTCGAACGAAACACAGCCCGCGACCCCTTCGCTCGCAGGTCTTCACCGTGGCCGCGGGGCTGCGCGCCACCGCCGCCGCCGTCGGCGCCGGTCTCGCGGGACTCGTGGCATCCGGTGCGGCCGGACTGCTGCTGGCTCTGATCGGTGCCAGCTGGATCGCGTCCGCCGTCATCCTCGCCGCCTACCCACGGCCGACGGTGGCTGCCGACGGCGCCTCGGACGACGCCGTGATCTGACAGCAGAACGACCCGGCGGGCACGTCATCCACTAAGGGTCGGAGGCAGGTGCAACGCTCTGATCGTGAAATGCTGCTGCCCCGGATGCGACGACCAGGCGGTCGCCGACGCTCCCGTGCCGCTCTGCCCGGCGCATCTCGCAGCGGCCGGCGACTTCTCCGGGCGGCTCTTCGGCGTGGAGGACGTGCTGCCCTCCCCGTGCCTCGCGTGCGGATCCCGAGTCGGCATCCGCTACGGCTCCGGCCTGATCTGCGCCGTCTGCGAGTGGAGGTACGGGACGGTGCCGGATGACGAACTGCCACCGCCACGGGTGGAGGTGGTCTACTACATCAGGTTCGACGACCGCATGAAGATCGGCACCACCGCGAACCTCGGTCAGCGCATGCGGCAGCTGTGGCACGACGAGCTCGTGGCGCTGGAGCTCGGCGGACGGGCCAAGGAACGCCAGCGACACGAGCAGTTCGCGCAGTGGCGGCTGGGCACCAGTGAGTGGTTCAGCCTGGCGCCAGCGCTTCTCGACCATGTGCGTGCGCTGAGCGCTGGCGTGGACGATCCGTGGGCGCTGCACGCGAGATGGATGAGCGAAGCGATCGCCGCGCGGGCGTGAGCAGTCGGGCCGATTCGGCCAAGCGCCGCGACCGCGCAAAATGTAATAAGCACGAACATTTATAGGATAATCTTGCCGCGAGGAGGGAAGGCGATGCAGGCATCCGGCTCTCCCTCCGACCCGATCGGGGAGCCCGGGATCCCGCGGCGATTCGCGGCGCTGCGCAACCGGGACTCTCGCCCGTACCTCTTCACATCCGGCCTGTCGATGATGGCCGACAACACCGAGCACGTGATCACGTACTGGGTGCTCTGGCAGACTTTCCACTCCCCCGCCCTGGTCGGCTTTCAGGTGATCAGCCACTGGTTGCCGTTCCTGCTGTTGTCGGTGTGGACGGGCACACTGGCGGAGAAGTACGACTGTCGCAAGCTCATCCAGGTGGCACAGGGCCTGTTCATGCTCGTCTCCGCCCTCTGGGGTGTGCTGTTCCTCACCGGGACGCTGCAGGTGTGGGAGGCCTGTGTGCTGCTCGTGCTGCACGGGATGGCCGGCTCGATCTGGGGGCCCGCCGAGCAGCTCATGCTCCACGACTTCGTGGACCGCAACGAGCTGCCGAGCGCGGTGCGTCTCAACGCCACGTTCCAGAGCCTGGGCATCCTCTTCGGGCCTGTCGTAGGCTCCGCCCTACTGCTCTGGCTCGGTCCCACCGGCGGCATCTTCGTGAACGTCCTGCTCTATTTGCCGATGACCATCCTGATGTGGCGCACCCGGTTCACCGGCCACATTCGGGATGCCGGACTGATCGAAAGCGCGCCGCGAGTACGTTTCAGAGACACGTTCACGGTGCTTCGCCGCATCCGTTCGAACCACATGATCGTGGGAATGATCATCATCTCCGGCCTCACGGCCGTGACGATCGGGAACGCTCTGCCGTCGTCGATGCCCGCCTTCGCCTCGCGACTCGGCACCGGCTCGGGAGGCGGCCTGACCTACGGCATGCTGCTGTTCGCGATGGGCTTCGGCGGCGTCGCAGGCGGATTCCTGCTCGAGGCCACGGGAATCATGCGGCCGTCCGTGCGTACCGCGGTCATCTCCACCGTCGTCTTCGGCGGAGCGACCCTCGTTCTCGCCTTGACCAGCAACTACGCTCTGGCACTCGCCTCGCTCGTAGTGGCCGGATGCGGCGAGATCGCCTCACTCTCGATCACGCAGAGCGTCGTGCAGCTGCAGGCACCGCCCGGCGAACGCGGTCGGACACTGGGCGTGTACAGCATGTTCGCTTCCGGGCTGCGCACGGGCGGCGGCGTCACCCTCGGTGTGCTCGGCGTGCTGATCGGCGTCATCCCCACGATCGGTGTCTTCTCGGCCGTGCTCACGGTCGGCGCTCTCGGCGCCTGGTGGATCGCGGCGCGGCCGGCCGCATCGAAGCGGCAGACCGGCGCGTAGCTCACTGACCGGCTCCCCGCGCCGGTCCTCCGCCTGAACTGCACTCGGCGCCCGCCGGCACGACGAGCGCGTCGACCCGGATGACCACATCCTTTCCACTCGGGGCGAATTCGAACCCGATGGAATTGTCTTGCTTCTGCGGAGGGCGCTCGAAGACGGCCGACACTCCGTCGGTACTGGTCAGCGTCCCATCGAACACCAGACCGGCGACCGGGTGCGCCGTGAGCCACGCCTTGGCCGCATCCGCATCAGGCGCGGCCACCGACCACCATTTGGTTGCCGACACCAGCCAGTCGCACGCGACTTCCTCCGCGGGCTCCTTCGGGCCGGATGCCGGTGCCGCGTCGAGAACGCGCGCGCCCTGTGGTGGCGTGACCGAGTCGATCCACTTCTGCGCGAGCGCAACCGCGTCGGGATCGGGCGGCGGGGTGCCGGTGGCGAAGGGGATGGTGCCGGGGACGGTCGTCGCCACAACGGCCGGCGAGGATGCGGTCACCTCCGGACCGCCGGGATTGACTGTGCCCGTGCACCCGGCGAGCGCGACGACGCATGCGACGCCGGCGACGCTGAGAAGCGCCCTCTTTCGCGTGCCGATTCGCATCATCCCTCCCCGCGAATGCTCGCACACTCGAGCCAGCGGGCGCGGCTCAATCGAGCCGGCGGCTCAACTCTTTCGCGTCAGCTTGTAGTGGAGACGCACTGCGGTCGTCGAACGGAAGCGCAGGGTGTGGTCTGTTCTCACGACGCCCTCGTCGTCCAAGTAGAGGTGGAACTTCTCGTGCAACGGGACGCGCGCCGCATGCGTTCGACCGTTCTTCTCGACCGCGATGTACGCGCCGTCCGACCCGAAGGGACCGGGCAGCGAGTTCAACTCGAGCCCGCCATCTGACAATGCGCGTGGGCGCAGGAAGACCTGGACGTTGCCGGACTCGAGCGGAAAGCTGACGTGCACGCTGGGCTGCTCGGTGCCGGGCAAGGTTGTCGTCCGGTAGTAGCCGCTGTAGACGTAGGCGCCGGTGGATCGAAGAGTGCGGATCCACCCTGCTCCGTGCTGCCTTCCATCCGGCGCCACGATCGCCGCGACTTCGCTGTCCATGCCGAGCGCGACATCCAGGGGGCGTGTCGGAATCGTCAGCTGTCGTACCCGCCGACCGAAGTACCGGGCGACGAGATCTCCCGCGGGTCGCATGAAGGGGTTCCATTGCGTCCAGACCTCCATCCGCCACTGCGCCGTGTGCTCGTAGAAGTCGCGGATCTCAGGATGCACCTCCCTCGCGTCGAACGTGGGCCCGTCGAGCGCAGAGAAGTCGGGGAGCAGGCCGGCTTCCTCGTCGCCGCGCCGGACTGATGCGCCGACCGCGTCTGCGGCATCCGTCAGCCAGTCGTCACCGACTACCGAACGCCTGTGCATCGGAGCATCGAGCCAGCGATCGACGTCGAGGTGGACGCGTCGGCCCGTGACGCGCCAGTACGTACGAGTCGCGCGATCGACGTACGACATCAGCTCGGCCATGGAAGCCCCAGCCTTTCTGGTCTTCAGCCGAGACGGTAGACCGAGACGTGGCTGTGCGACTCGGCCGTGAACGGCCCCCGATTCCAGTCCGCCCAACGGGACTCCAGGTGGAACCCGGCCAATCGCGCCATGAGGTCGAGCTCGCTCGGCCAGATGTACCGATGCGGCGTGCGGAAGACCTCCGCCTGCCGCCCTCCGTCGACGTCTGCCTCGAAGTGAAAGTGATGCGACACCACTCGCTGCTGGAGCACATCCACCGTGTCGACGAGTAGGTAGCCCGGCTCGCTGACTTCGACCGTCCCGCCGTGCCCCAGCGGCAGCGCGCGCAGCTGGGGGACCCAGAGTTCGATCACGAAGCATCCACCCGGCCGCAAGTGACGTGCGGCGTTCTTGAAGCACTCGACCTGCTCCTCTTGCGTCAACAGGTTGGAGATGGTGTTGAAGACGAGGTAGGCCAGGGCGAAACCGGTGCCCGCGGATGCCGTCGCCATGTCGCCGAGCACGACGGGAATCCGGTCTTCGCCGACCTTCTCGCGAAGACGGGCGACCATCGCTTGCGACAGCTCGATTCCGGATACCGCAACACCGGACTCAGCCAGAGGAATGGCGACGCGCCCAGTGCCGATGGCGAACTCCACGGCGCGGCCGCGTGCCGCCAGCTCGTTCAGCACCTCAACCGTCGGCCCGAGAACCTCCGGGCTGAACATGCCCTCGCCAGGGGTGTCGTAGCTCTGCGCCGCATGCGCATCCCAGAGCTGTTGCTGATCGACCACTACGCCATCCTGGCTTGCGCTGACGAGGGGTGCAATCAGAACGAACGGGCAGGCGACGGCTCTCGATCAGGCAGGGACAAACCTGGCACCGTCGGTGCACGGCGGTGCCAGGGCGGTGTTACTTGAGCTATCAGCCTGTCGCGAGCAACGCATCCAGTCGGTCGAGCTGTTGCGACCATCCGGGCTCGAGGCCGGCAAGCATCGGGGCGGCCGATTGATCAGCCTCGCTCACGCGGATGGCAAGATGGACCGTTGTCTCGGAGCTGCCTTCCAACTCCACGTCAATCTCGACGCGGAACAGTGCGCGACCTTGGTCGTCCAGCGGAGAAAGCTCGAACCTCAACCGCTTCTCTGTCTCGACCTCCTGCACTGAGCCAGCGGATGCATACATGGAGCCGTCCGCTTCACGCAGTACGAGTTGAACGGCTGCTCCCGTCGTCGGTTGGATCGCGCACCGCACCACCTCGAAGTGTCGAGGCGCCCACCATCGCTGGGCAACGCCTGCATCGGTCCAGGCGGCCCAGACGGCCGCGACTGGAGCATGAATGCGTCGCTCGAGCTTGATATCCGCCGTCAACGCCGCACCGGTGCCGGAATGCTTTTGAGCATCGGCCACGCTCGTTGCGTAGGCGACGAGCGTCCGATCGTCCTCGGTCTCGGTACCCATCCGGTCGAACCACGTGGCGAGGTGCCGCAGAGCGTGCCTGTTGAGGCTGGCAAGCCTGCGACGCCCCAGCCGCTGCACCCTGACCACCCCCACCGATTCGAGGGCTTGCAGGTGCTTCGTGGTCTGAGGCTGCAGTGCGCCGAGCGCGGCGGCCACTTCGCCCACCGTTCGTGGCCCGTCCGCAAGCAGCGTGACGATGCGATACCGGGTCGGCTCACCGATCGTCGCGAAGATTTGTTGCGCGTCCACATCCCCTCCCCCGGCAGAATAGTGGTGATTGACATATTCGTCGCGACGAATATATTCTCTCTCGTGTCGCCTCATCAACCGACTGCCGGGCTCCGGCATCCACGACAGGAGATCATCGTGAAGACCATCGAACGCACCGTTTCTGCGCGGCCCGAGACGATTTGGCAGCTCTGGACCACATCCGACGGCATTTCACACTGGTGGGCACCGGATGGCTTTCGCACCGACGTCGACAGCCTCGACCTGGCACCTGGAGGCGAGCTCGTCTACACAATGACCGCGGAGGCGCCTGACCAGGTCGCCTTCCTCGAGCAGAACGGCTTGCCGCTCAGCACTCGATCGCGCAAGTTCTTCACCGAGCTCGAGCCACCGAAGCGGATCGCCTACCGCTCCATCATCGACTTCGTTCCGAACCATGAGCCGTACGAGCAGCTCACGGTTGTGGACCTCGAGCCTGCCGGAGCGGGCACGCGGATCGTCATGCAGGTAGAGGAAATGCACGACGACGTCTGGACGGAACGCCTCCTCGCCGGCCGAGCGAACGAGTTGGCGAACCTTGCCCGTCTGGTCGATTGACGAATCCGCCCTTACAACGACCCGGGCACGCGAGCGCTGTCACCGGCCGCGCTTAAGGTGCGTGGTGTGGCGGAACCGGTGGATCAGTGGTGGGCGAGGCGGCAGTTCTCGCGCGGCACGGAGGTGCCGTATCCCGTCGGGACATATCGGGAGGCGTGGGCATCCTTTCCTGCGTTGATCCGCCAGTACCACCCGGATCTGAACGGCGGATTCACCTTGTCCCAGATCCCTCCCGCGGCGGAGGTGCTGCTGCAATGGCAGTGCGAGGCCGGCCACATCTTCGTGGCGACACCCAGCGAGCAGCGCGACCGGCCCGGGCAGCGGCGCCGGCGTTCCGCGTGGTGCCCCGAGTGCACGCGGCTGGCGGTCTCGCGTGCGAATCCACGACTGAGTGTCGTTCGGGATGCGCCGATCGGGAGTCCGACTCCGTCGCCACGGTCTGCGCGAACGCGTCGGCCAGCCCGTCGAATCTGTGACAAGACGCCGGCGCTCCCTGCAGGAACACCGTTTGCCAGCGACTGTGCCCCGAAACCGGCGTCGGCGGTCGAAACCGAGTTGCGTGCGGGTCTCGAGGCGCGACTTGCGTTGACGACCGGCCTGAACGCCATCCGCATCGCCCGACCGTTCTTCGACCATGTGGAGGTGTGGCCCGACATCCTGTTACCCGAACTGCGCGTGGCGCTCGAGTACGACAGCACCGGCCGGCACGGGCTCGAGCACGTCGGCAAGCGGCAGCAGGTCGACGAGCGCAAGGATCGCGCTGTGCGCTCGTCGGGATGGGAGGTGGTGCGCGTGCGGACCGGTCGCCTTCCCGCGCTCGGAGCGCACGACATCATCGCATCGGGTCTGACTAAGAACACCTACGTGCGGATCATCGATGAACTCCGCGCGATCCGCGGTTCGCTGTTCGTCGACGCCTACCTGCGTTGACGTGACCGAACCCCGCCGCCGGACGCATTGAGGTCGCCCCGCCGAAGGCGAGGTCCCGGGTCGTGGGGGCTACTCGTGTTCGGGCAGCAGCGGAGCGGACAGGCCCGGATCGCGCCCGAGGTGCGCGGCCCTGGACACCGAGGTTGCTCCGAAGCGGTCCCGCACTGCGTCGACCACCGTGTCGAGACGGGATCCGTCACCCCAGTCGATCGGCAGCTCCGGTTGGATGCTGTCGGCGTAGCCGAGGTGCGACAACGAGATGCCGATGAGGGTGATGCCGCGTTGCTCGACCACCGGCCGGGCCGCGGCGAGCAGGCCTTGCGCGACCGTGAGCAGCACCGCGGTGCGATCCGTGGGCGAGCGGAGCGTACGCGACCTGGTGGCTTTCGCGTAGTCGCCGTAACGCAAACGCAGCACGACGGTACGGCACATCCGGTCTTTGTCGCGCAGCCGGCGAGCGAGCCGATCGACGATCTGCGTGAGGATGAGCCCGAGTTCCTCGGCGGTGCGAGGACGCGTGCCGAGCGCCCGTTGCGATCCGATGGACCCACGGTGCCGCGTCGTGTCGACCGGACGCGGATCCCTCAACCGGGCCAGCGCGTGCACGTGCGCGCCGACCGCCTTGCCCAGCGCCCTTCGAGCGGTGTCCTCTTCCAGCTCGGCCAGCTGGCCGACGGTGTGAACGCCGAGCCGGTGCAGCTTCTCTGCCGTGACGGCGCCGACTCCCCACAACCGCTCGACCGGCAACGGAAGTAGGAATTCCTCCTCACGATCGGGTTGGACAACGAGGAGCCCGTCGGGCTTGCTCACCGCGCTGGCGACCTTCGCAAGGAACTTCGTACGCGCCACCCCGACCGAAATCGCGAGCCCCACCTCGGAGCGAACCCGTTCCCGCAGGCGCACCGCGATCTGCTCCGGTGTGCCGGCTATGCGTCGAAGACCGCCCACCTCCAGGAACGCCTCATCGATGGAGAGACCCTCGACAAGGGGCGTCGTGTCACGGAAGATCGCGAACACGTCCTTGCTCGCTGCGGAATAGGCATCCATACGCGGCGGCACCACGACGGCATCCGGGCACAGGTCGCGCGCCTGACGCCCGCCCATCGCGGTGCGCACGCCGCGCGCCTTCGCCTCGTAGCTGGCCGCCAGCACGACTCCGCCACCGACGATGACCGGCCGTCCGCGCAGCTGCGGGGCATCGCGCTGCTCGACGGAGGCGTAGAACGCGTCCAGGTCGGCGTGCAGCACGGTTGCTTCGCCACGCATGCCAGCCTCCTCGCGCTCGTAGGTTTGTTCGAATCATCGCACGCGCGGCTGACATCTCCCAGGGCTAGCTCATCGTGGAGCGGATCGCTCCCCTTCGGCGTACGGGGCCAGTACGCCGGCGAGCGCTGCTGTGTACGGCGTCTCCACACCTGATTCAGCTCCCATTCGGATGACCGAGCCGGCAAGCCAGGGAAGCTCGAGCCGATGGCCATGCTGCAGATCGTGGAGCATCGACGAACTCATCTGCGGCGGCAAGGTGTCGCAGAACTCGAGCTGCTGCTCGGCGAAGTCGCCTGGAAGCTTCGCTCCGGCGGCGCCTCCCACCGCCGTCGCCTCCGCGAGCACCTCGTACAGCACCTGACGAGCATCCGGGTTGTCGCGAAGCACGCCGATCGGCTGACGTGCGGCGCTTGTCACCGTGGAGAGACCGACGAGGAAGACGAACTTGCGCCACAGCACGCTTGTGATGTCGTGGCTCAGCTCGGTCTCGATTCCGGCACCGCGGAAGGCGTCGAGGATCTGTTCGGATCGAGGGCTCTGCCGCCCGTCGTATTCGCCGAACACGATCCGCGCGAGCGCTCCGGTGTGACGGATCACGCCGGGCGCCTCGATCGACGCCGAGATGTAACAGGCGCCGCCGAGGATGCTTTCTCTCGGCAGGTACCGGCCGAGCGTCTCATCTTTCTGCACGCCGTTCTGGAGAGAGATCACGGCGGCACCGCTCGCCGCAAGAGGCACGAGGCGCTGAGCGATGTCGTCGGTGTCCCAGAGCTTGACCGCGATGAGCACCAGGTCGGCATCGTGGACCTGGCCGAGATCGTCGGTCGCGCGAACGTCGGTGAGAACTCTCGGGGCGAGCTCGCTTTCGACTCGGAGCCCATGGGCACGCATGGCGGCCAGGTGGTCGCCTCTGGCGATGAACACGACATCCTGCCCGCCGGCCGCGAGCTGAGCCCCGAAATAGCCGCCCACTCCCCCGGCTCCCACGACGACGATCTTCACGTGATTGCTCCTCTCGCCTCAGCGCGGTTGGTCGTCGGCAGAAGCAGGTCGAGCTGGAACCCGGCATCGGTGCGCTGAGCCTGGACCGTGCCGCCGTGCGCCTCGACGATTCCGCGCACGATGGCCAGCCCGAGGCCCGCTCCGGCCGGTGTGCGACCTTCCGAGTCGTGGGTGCGCGCCGCATCCGCCCGCCAACCGACATCGAACATACGACCGAGGTTCTCCGCCGCAACCCCGGGGCCCTGGTCGATGACGCTCAAGATGAGCTGGTCGTCATCGAGTGCGTCGGCACGGATGAGCACGGTGCTGTCGTCCGGACTGTGCCGCAGGCTGTTGGCCAGGAGGTTCCCGATCGCGCGCGTCAGTTCCCTCGGGTCGGCCCAGAGAACTCGCCCGCCGACGCCGTCCTGCGCGACAGTGATGCCACGCGCCACGGCGATCGGCTGCACGTCGGCGACGGCATCGCTGACGAGGTCGAGGAGGACGACGGGCTCAGGGTGCAGCTCCAAGGTGCCGGTCTGAAGCCTGGAGAGCTCGAAGAGATCCCCGACCATCTGGTTGAGAGTGTCGACCTTGGCACGGATCACCTTCACGTACGCCGCAGTGTCCGGTGCCGTTCCCTCCTCGAGCGCTTCTGCCATCGCTCCCATACCGGCGAGGGGCGTGCGCAGGTCATGGGAGATCCAGGCGAAGAACTGCCTGCGCGCGGCATCCAGTTCGGCGATCTGAGCGCGCGCCTCGGCGAGCCGGGTCGAGGTCTCGGCGAGTTCGGCCGAGACGTCGTCGAGCTCACGCCATCCCGTGGCCACCGGCTCCACCACGTCGCCGGCGCCGATGCGTCGCGTATCGTCGATCAGCGCCGCGGCCGAGATCCGTGCGCTGCGTCCCGTGATGACCCAGGTCGCAGCCATGCTGAGCGCGGCCGAGATCGCGATCACCCAGCTCAAGACGACGACATCGTGGCCGGCAAGGTACATCTCGGCGGCCACGGCAAGCGTGGAGACGATCACCGACAGCAGCGCTCCGGCGAGAATCACCGCGGAACGGAGACCGACGCTCCGACGTCGGCTGAGCCGGAGCGCGAGCAGCGTCGCACCGGTCACGAACGCGGTAGCAGCCAGCGTGGTGCCGGCGATGAGCGCGAGTTGCGGCATGCCTAGCACGGCGCCCCCTCCTCCACCGTGAAGCGGTAACCGGCGCCCCACTCGGTGTGCAGGAAGCTCGGGATGCGGGCATCCGGTTCGATCTTCTCCCGCAGCCGTCGCACGTGCACGGTGACGTTCGACGCGTCACCGAAATCCCATTGCCAGACTTCGCGCAAGATCTCCTCACGGCTGATCACGCGACCCGGGTTGCGAACCAGATAGAGGAACAGCTCGTACTCGCGGGTCGTCAGAGCGATCTCCTGCTCGCCGGCCCAGACACGCCGGTGCGCGGCGTCGACCCGGAAACGGCCGGCCGTGAACGTCAACGGCGCCGCGGTGCTGCTTCGCCGCAGCTGTGCGTTCACCCGCAGTTGCAGCTCCCGCAACGAGAAAGGCTTGCCGAGGTAGTCGTCAGCGCCGCGCTCGAGACCATCGATCCGTTGCTCCACGCCGTCGAGCGCGGTGAGCATGATGATCGGAACGTCGGAGATCCGCCGGATGCGCCTGCACAGCTCATCGCCGTCGAGACCCGGCAGCATCCGGTCCAGGATCAGCAGGTCGGGCATCCGCTTCTCGATCTGGTGCCAGGCTTCCCGGCCGTCGGCGAACGGCTGAACCTCGCAGCCGGCGGCGCGCAGATGATCGGCGACAACGGTGCGCACCGCTGGGTCGTCTTCCACGACCGTCACGCGTGCGCCTGTCTGCATGACTTCGAGCGTAAGCGGGGCGCCGGTGCTCTGCGCCCGCCAATTCTTACAGCTCCGAAATGTTCGCTTACAGATCCGAAATCTTTGCCGGATGCGGGCGCCGCCGTTGGTTCACTTGCCCCGAACGCCATCCATCTCTCAGGAGCAAACACATGAAAGCCCTCTCTCGACTCGGTCTCGCCACCATCGCCACGGCCGCCTTCGTCGGCATCGGTGTCACGGCCGCGAACGCCACGCCCGCGCAGCATCCAGCGCCTCCCGGCGGCACCGTCTTCGTGCAGACGGATGGACTCTCGGGCAACCAGATCGTCAGCTACGATCGCCTGGCCGACGGGACCCTGCGGCAGGCCGGGATCTATGACACCGGCGGCAACGGCGTGGCGCTGAACGGGTCGGTCGTCGATCACCTCGCCTCGCAGAGCTCCCTGGTACGAAGCGGACAGAGCCTGTTCGCGGTCAACGGCGGCAGCAACTCCGTCACCTCCTTCACCGTCGCCGGCGACAAGCTGATCCGCCGTCAGGTGGTCGACTCCGACGGCCAGGCACCCGTCTCGATCGCGGCATACGGCCATCTGGTCTATGTGCTGAACGCACGCGGCGGCGGCTCCATCCAGGGCTACCTCAACCTCGGTGGCAACCTCATCGCCGTGCCTGGATGGCACCGCGATCTCGGCCTGGACCCGAACGCCACACCCGAGTTCACCAGCACGCCTGCCCAGATCGCCTTCACTCCGGATGGATCGAAGCTCGTGATCTCCACGAAGGGCGGCACCAGCGCCTTCGACGTCTTCTCGCTCGGCCTCCTCGGCCCCTCGCTCCAACCCGTCGTCAGCACCTTCGCAGGCGACGTTCCGTTCGGCTTCCAGTTCGACGCGACCGGTCGCCTGATCGCCAGCGAGGCCGGCCCGAGCGCCGTCGCGAGCTTCACCGTCAACCCCGATGGCACCGTGACGAAGGATGCCGAGCTCACCACCGGGCAGAAGGCCACCTGCTGGATCGTCGTCGACGGAGACCGCGTCTACGCGTCCAACGCGGGCAGCGGCACTCTGAGCGGCTACCAGATCGGCCAAGACGGGTCGCTCAGCTCGATCGGCGTTACCGGTACGGATGCGGGGACCGTCGACGCCGCCGTCAGCGCTGATGGCCACTATCTGTATGTTCAGACGGGTGCTGCCGGAATCGTCGACGAATTCGAGGTCGGGAGCACCGGCATCCTGCAGGAGATCGGATCGGTGACCGTGCCGAACGGCATCGGCGGTGAAGGAATCGTCGCCGGCTGAGTTCTGCAACGACGGCCGGGGCTGACGCGTCTGTCAGCCCCGGCCGTTCTCTTGTCGCGATCCGATTGTTCCGGCGCCGAGCCTGCCGACTGCACCGGGTTTCGCGTGAGAATGTCAGCCATGGCATTGAGGCGATGGGCTCAGACCTTCGCGGGCGGACGGTTCGCGTCGGGCATGGCGCGACTGAATGCACGGCATCCGTGGAGTCACAACGACCACTTCCACGCCTGGATCCTGGCGAATCTCCCTCCCCGGCGCCGTGCAGCGCTCGATGTCGGCTGCGGTCGCGGCGAGCTTCTGGCGGCCTTGTCTCCCTACTTCGTGACTGTGCAGGGGAACGACATCGACGCCGGGATGCGAGAGCAGGCGACGGCCCGCTGCACCGGGCTGTCCAACGTGACGGTCCGCGACGGGGAATGGACCGACGTTCCGGGGCCGGTTGACGCGGTGACCATGATCGCGGTCCTTCATCACCTCGACATCGCCGCAGCACTGCACCACGTTCGTCGCATTCTGGCTCCCGGTGGGCGATTCCTCGCCGTCGGTCTTGCCCGGCCGGTGAGCGCTGTAGACCATCTGTGGGACCTCGCGTCCATGGTGACCAATCCCATGATCGGCTATGTCAAGCACCCGTGGCTGGCCGTCGGGAGCCCGAAGCCCGCGCCTTTTCCCGTTCGAGACCCGACGATGTCATTCGACGAGCTGAAGAAGACGGTCGTGAAGATCATGCCGGGAGCCGTGATGCGCCATCACCTCGCGTTTCGGCATACCATCCTCTGGACGAAGCCCGCGTAACCACGGCGGCGGGCGCCAGCTGTCCGCTGGGCGCACCAGCTCGCATCCGTGCGGGACGACGCGAGCCGGTCAGGGCCCGGTCGCCACAGGGCACGAGTTGGTGCCGAGATAGGGCAGCGCCTTCGAGCCGACGACGATGCCGAAGGGCACGCTCGTGCAACTGGAGCCGTCCACCTTTCCGGTAGCGGTGTCGGTGAAGATCATGGCCCCACGGGTCGCGCCGGAAATCGTCGCACCCTCGATATCCGGGGTCGCCGAGCCCGCGGCCTGGATCGCGAACTCGCCCCCTGTGAACACGTCACTCGTGACGGCCGGCGCTGCCGTATCGAGCGCGGCGACGCCGACCGTGTTGTCGCTGAAGTGACTGTCACGAACGGCGCCGGTGCTGCTGCCCGAGAAGCAGACCCCGCATCCTCCGTTCGAGGTGATGGTGAGACGGCGCAAGCTCGCCGCCTGTCCGACCGAGAGGATGATGCCTCCCCCCTCGTTGCCGTCCACTGTCGAGTCCGTCATCTCAAGGGTCGTGCCATGAGTTCCGGCGCCCTCGCTCGAGGACATCAAAACACCGATGCCGTCGGAGCTCCCGGCGGGCGGTGCGGGGGCCGGCGACCCGGCGCTCGCGGCGGCGCCGCCCTTTGCAGCGGCCCCGCTCACGCGCACCTGGGTGAGCTCGAGCGACGATGTCGGACCGCCGATGATCACGTCCCCTGAGGATGCTCCGCTGTGCACGACGGCGAGGCTTCGGAACTCGACACGGCCGTCGGTGAGGTCGACGACACCGGCACCGCCGGCGGTGGTGTCGATCGTGGTCGCCCCGATGCCCGCACCGACGATGCTGACCGCGTCGAGTAGGACGAGCGTGTCACTGAGTCGGTATCTTCCTGCGGCCAGCTGCATCGTCGAGCCGGGGGCGAGCCCGGCGACCACTGTGCGCAAGTCCGCTCCGGCGGGCACGTCGACCGTCTGGGCCTGCGTGCGAGCGGTTCCGTCGAGCGAGGCCGTGAGTTTGAGGAGCACCGCCTGCGCGATGGGCCCGTTCGCGGTGACTCCGCGGAGCCCCTTGTCGAGCCGGGCCCGGAAGTCGGTAAGGCTGCACTTGCCCGCCGCGACGCTTCTCTGCGCTGCACCGACGGCCGCCTGCAGGCGCGCGCCGTTCGTCGACGATGCGGCACCCCGCCCGCTGGCAGGAGGCGACGAGGGTGACGAGGACGACGGGTTCGGCGAGGCGAGCGCGGAGCCGTAGGCGGTGACGTATTGCTGAACGGATGCCACGAGCTCGGTGCTCGCTGCAGTGCAGCCGAGAACGGCCGACGCGGACCCGCTCGGGGCGCCCGTTCTCGACGGTGCACCGGCACTGCACCCGGACAGCACGATCGCGGCGCACAACGCCGCGATCAGCCGTACAGGGTGCCAGTGCGTCATGTGTTCAATCTAAGGCGTGCCTGCCTGCGCCGACGCCTCGAGAAGCGGGCCGTGGATGCGGCGACGAGGAGCAGCAGCGGGAGAAGTAGTAGCAGCAGCAGCGGCGATGAGGGATCCTGCCGCTGCCCGCTTGTGGCGTAGCCCCGTACGCTCGCCAGCAGAGTGGAGATGGTGACGGCACCCGACTTCTTCCCGTTGCCGTTGCGACTGCTGCCGGCCTCGGCGATCGCGTTGGCCGTGGCGCTGCTGGTCGACGTGGCGCCGGCACCGCCACCCTTTCCCTTGCCGTTGTTCCCGGTCGTCCCGCTACCCGACGTCGTAGCGACCGTGCCCGCGGTGGGCGTGACGGGGGTCGTGCTGCCCGAGACGGTCTCGGTCGGCGCGCTCGGGTCGTAGGTGGCGGGCAGCGGAGCCTGGTCGATCGGCCCGCCTTCGATGTGCCCGACGGGCTGCGGATCGGTCGGCCCACCGGTCTGGTCGGAGGTGACGAGACCCAGCTCACCCGCCGAAACGGTCAGCAGCGGATCGGCGCCCTCGACGATGCCGAGCAGCGTCAGGAGCGACTGCAGCGACGGGGAGTGGTTGCGGCTGATCGTCGGCTGCCCGTTCGGCGAGAACGGGACGAGGAAGGTGTTCAGCTCGCCGCTCCAGTCGATCAGGCTGTCGCCGCTCGTGTTGGCGATCAGCACGTCGTATCCGGCGCCGCCGAAGGCGATGTCCTCGTAGGTCGAATCGGTGTCGGGCTTGTCGTTGGCGAAGCCGTCGGTGGCGAGGTTGTCGTCGGCGTTGAGGAGGTCGTCGCCCGTACCGCCGAACAGCATGTCGTTGCCCGTGCCGCCGACGATCCAGTCGTTGCCGAGGTCGCCGAAGATCACGTCGTTGCCGTCGCTGGCGGTCTCGGAGGTCTGCGTGCAGTTGCCCTTCTTGTCCGCTGCGGTGCACGAGGGAACGAGCGGACCTTGGCTCGCATCGTTGTCGAGGAAGAAGAGGTAGGTCTCGTCGCCCGTGCGGTTCAGGGTGCCGTCGGCGTTCAGGGTGATCCTCGTCCGCGGGTCGTTCGGGTCGTAGAGCGTGAACTCATCCGTCGTGGAGTTGAAGCCCAGCAGGGTTCCGTCGTTGAACGGGTGGTTCCAATCCACCTCGACGAGCGTGCCGTCGAGCCCGGGCGCCCACGAGGTGGGCAGGGCCTCGGCGCCGCTGATCGCGTCGCTGCCGGCGCCACCGTGCAGGAAGTCATTGCCGTCGCCGCCGAAGATCACGTCGTTCTCGACCTTCGGGGCGGGCATCGTCACGGTCGGGTCGGTGGGATCCGCGGTGGTCAGGTTCAGTTCGTCGGCCGGCTCCAGAAGGGTCTTGAACAGCTGCCCGGTCGCCAGGACGGTGGTCTGGATCTTGTCGCCAGAGTCCGCGATGGTGACCTCTGTGTTCGCGGAGGTGACGCCCATGAGCGGCTCGGTCATGCCGTTGCGGCTGGTGAGGATGGTGCCGTCGTCGCCGAGGATGCCATCGGTGCCGGTGCCGCCGTCGAGGAAGTCGTCGCCCCAGCCGCCGATGATGTCGTCGTCGCCCGCGTCGCCGTACACCACGTCGTTGCCACCGCCGGCGTAGATGGTGTCGTCTCCCGCCCCGCCGTGGATCTCGTCTGCGCCCCAGACGTCGACAGTCCCGGTGCCTGCAGTCGCGGCATCCGCCGGGGTGAAGCCCGGGAAGTCCGTCGGCACGAGGTCGGGGCCGCCCGGCGTGTAGTCGAGCAGTACGACGGCGCGGGGCACGAGCCCGCTGTCGTAGGTGAAGTGCAGCAGGGCGTCATTCGCATCCACCAGGCGCACGATGTCGCCGTTATCGCCGACGATGACGTCGGAGTCGCTGGCGGTTCCCGGCGTGTTGTCGCTGTATCCCGTGTCGGCGCCCGTGCTGCCGAAGATCAGGTCGTTCCCGTCGGGGCGCTCTTCCATGGTGGTGCGGCCGAAGAAGTCGCTCGAGCCACCGATGATGTCGTCGTCGCCGCCGTCGCCGAAGATCGTGTCGTTGCCCCCGCCGCCCTCGATGTAGTCGTTGCCGTCGTCGGCGGTGACGACCGAGGGGATGACGCACAGGCCGGCCGCGGAACGGGAGGCGATGACATCCGTGCTCGCCTTCTGCGCCGCCGTGCACGGCCCGACCGCGTCGGTCCCGTCGGCTGTGTCGATGCTTCCGTCGCCCTGGATCGTGTCATCGCCGAGCTCGCCGAAGATCACGTCGTCGCCGCCACCGCCGGCGATGTAGTCGCTGCCGTACGCGGTCTGGTCGGTCTGCTGTGCGAGGAGGTCGTCGTCTTGGAAGGCGATGACGAAGTCGGCCCACCACGCACTGCCGCCCGGCTGGTTCTCCGGGGTCGCTCCTGCCGTCGGCGGAAGGTCGACGGCGCCGGTCGTCGGGTCGTAGATGGTGGTGCCGTCGAGCGTCTGGAAACGCAGGCTTGCGAAGTCGCCGAAGTTCGTCGTGCGGTCGATGGTGACGTTGTCGCCGAAGACGAGGTCGCTGCCCTCGCCTCCGTCGAGCCGGTCGCCACCGGTGCCGCCGATGACGATGTCGTCGCCCGCGCCGGCGTGCACGGTGTCGGCTCCGCCGATGGTGTCGTCGATGACGGCGACCTTGAGCAGCTCGAGTGCGCCTGATTCGGCGCCGAAGGTGAGGCTCGCGTGGTCGCCGACGACGACGTCGTCGCCCGCGCCGCTCGCGATGGTGTCATCGCCGGCACCGCCGAGGATCACGTCGGTGCCGGAGCCCGATGTGATGGTGTCGTTCCCGCCGTCTGCAGGGTCGGTCGTGGTGAGGATGCCGGCCGAGATGGGCAGGGTGCCCCAGGTGGCCGTCGAGCTGTTGTTCGCGGAGTATCGGCCGTTGTCGCCGAGCACGATGTTCTGTCCGTCGCCGGCATTCACGGTGTCGGCGCCGTCGCCGCCGAACACCAGGTCGTCGCCGGCTCCCGTGGAGACGGTGTCGTTCCCGCCGACCGTGGGTGCTGTCGTGACGGCGACGCCGACCAGGTGGTCCTGAGCATCCGTGAAGTCGCCGGTGCCGCCGTTTCCGCTGACCGCGACCGCGGCCGCTTCGAGTGCGATGAGCTGGTCAGGGGTCAGGGCCGTGTCGCCGAGCGGGAGCTGCGGTACGGCGCCCTGCTCGAACCAGAGCACCAGGCCCCGGTCGCCGAACACCAGGTCGTCGCCCTGGCCCGCCGTGATGCGGTCGTCGCCCTGGCCGCCGAAGATCACGAGCGGCAAGGTCGAGGCACTCGCGTCGACCGTGTCGTCATCACTCAGCGCCGGGTCGGCGATGGGGCCGGATGCCGGGACCGTGAACTCGGGCACCGCGGTCGTGCGGGTGACATCGACGACGACGTAGGAGGGGCCGTCGTCGGCCGTGAGGTCGGCAGGCTCGCCGGTTGCGGGGTCGGCGCGTCCCAGGTCGTGAGCCGACCCGGGGTCGAAGCTCAGGACTCCGCCCACGACCGAGCAGACTTGCGTCTCTGGCCCGCACAGCTCGACGCCGTTCACGAACACGCGCGCCGAGTCGCCCGGCTGAAGGCTCACCTGCTGCATGCCGGACTCGAAGCCCTGCGTCACGAGCTCCGTCGTGAGGGTGACGTCGACGGTGTCGCCCGGCTGCAGCGAGTCGAACAGCCCGACGGTGTCGAGCTCGCCGTGCACGACGAAGCGGCTGAGGTCGAGTGGCTTCCCGTCGACGGTGACCGAGACGGTGGATGCCGGGATCAGCGCCCCGTCGCCCGTCGCGAGCGAAGTGGGCAGCGGCAGTTCGTTGTTGTCCGGCCCCTGGGTGTCGAGAATGAAGAATCCGTCCTGTCCGTCTGTCAGCCCGGTCGTCACGTTGTCGTCACCGAGGCCGGTGTTCAGCCACGTGGTCTGACGCGTGCCCGCGCGGTAGAAGGTGCCGTCGACGGCGAAGGAGTCCGCGCCGGATCCGGACCAGATGCGGATGCCCGGGTCGAGTCGCCCGTCGGCTGCCGCGCGCCACGTGATCGAGCCCGTCGCGAGGCCGACGAGGGAGATCTCCGGCGCCCCGCCGAGGAAGCCCTCGCCCGCGGTCACGGCGGCGTCACGCGCGGACGCTTCTGCGACGGAATCCGTCATCAGCACATTCGCGTCGCCCGCCACGCTCGCCTCATCGCTGATCAGCAGGCTGTTCGCGTCGCCTGTGCCGAAGTCGAGGTTGAGGGTGCCGAGGATGCCGTCGAGCTCGCCGGCCAGGAACTGGGGGTGCGCACCGAGGGGCTCGTTCGCGAGCGAGGAGACGAACACGCTGTCGTCGCCTGCGCTGAGCGAGACGTTGGTCTGCGCAGACGTGCCCTGTACGTTCAGCACGTCGTCGCCGCTGCCGAGCGAGACATCCATCGTCTCCAGGCCGGCGAATTCGACACCGTGCTGCCGCGCTGTCGAGAACGCGGCCGTGGTTTCGGTGAGGGTGGCGGCGCTGCCGATCGCGGAGAGGCCGATGGTGACGGGGTTCGCGGGGTCCGCGTTCACCTCGCCGCGGAATCCGATCAGGAACTCGCCGCCGAGCTGCCACACGTACACGCTCGGTGCACACGCGGTCGTGGGCGGCGTGCCGCTGCCGCACAGCTCGGACACGCCGGGGTCGTCTCCGGCGGTCTGCGGGAAGAGCAGGAGCTGCAGGGCGAGCTGCAGGGCAGCCGCCGACTCGCCCGCGACGACGGTGACCGCGCCGATGCCGGTGGTGATGCCGCCGATGGTGGCGTTGAGCATGAGCGTGTACGCCGAGCCGTCGGCGGGCGGCGTGACCGAGTAGATCCGGTCGAGCGGGCGGCCGAGCTCATCCGGCGATGTGCGAGCAGTCACGTCGGAGGTGGTGAGCGAGGTCTGCGTCAGCGTGGCATCCACTGCGCTCGTCTCTGCGCTGTCGTCGATCACCGCGGTGTCGTTCCCGGAACCGCCGTCGAGAGCGAGCAGCGCGGAGAGCATCGTGAGGAGGTGGCTCGCCGTGTCGACGTCGAACGTGTCGTCGCCTGCGCCGCCGTCGATGAGGGTGTGGCCGGAGAGCGAGACGACGTTGAAGGTGTCGTCGCCTGCGCCGCCGTCGATCTCGGTGGTGCCGTCGTGCGTCGTATCGATGGTGAATCTGTCGGCGCCGGAGCCGAGGTCGATCCGCAGGTCTTCGAGGCCGGTGTAGTCGATGCCGCCGAAGAAGCGCATGCCGTCGATCGTGACGCCGGCGTCCATGCCGAGGCCGGAGAGGTTGTCGAGACCGGTGAGCGGGTCGATGCCCAGCACGTCGGCCGGGTCGTTCGCCGGGCTGTCGGCGTCGTCAACCGTGAGCGTGTCGACCTGACCGGACTCGATCTCGTCAGTGCTCGGGGCCGTGGCCGGCAGCGGGTGGCCGGAGGACTCGCCGGGCAGCAGCACGGGAAGGTAGGAGTCGAGGTCGGGCACATCGAACGGATCGGGGTCGTCGCCGCCGTTCACGCTGAGCGGACCCTGCACGCCCATCGCCCGCTCCGGCAGGTGCGGGAACTCCTGCAGATCGCCGCCGTTGACGACGCCGTCGTCGAGTGCACGCACCGTGATGTTCTGCACCACGTTCCAGTTCGCGGCGGTGAACGTGAGCGAGATCGAGAACCCGTCCGCGCTGACCGTCTCGAAGGCCGCGTTGGCGGGGTCGGCGATGAACTGCAGCTGGATGCCGTCGCAGATGCTCTGGCCGAGGCCGCACTGGGTCGAGCCCGGCGTGAGGTCGAGGCTCCGTGTCGCCGTAGCGGTCAGCGTCACGGTCACCGTGCCACCGTCGGCCGGGGCCTGTGTCAGACGCACCCCGATCGAGTCGGTCGCGCCGTATTCGTCGCCTGTGGCGCCTTCGACCAGGCGGGTCGAGCCGTTCGTCTGGGTCACGACCACGTCGGGTGTGTCGGTGTCGTACACGAGGACCGGGACGGAGGCGACCGTGACGCCAGGGACGTCGGTGACGACGACCTGGGTCGAGCCGAGCGTGAACAGCGCGGCACCCCACGCGTCGGTGAGAGTGATCTCGTTCGCGGTGTTCGAGGCGATCGTGCGCACGAACGTCGAGCCGGTCCTGCCGACGATGCGCAGGGTGGCGCCGACCAGCGCGCCGGGCGTGAGCGTCGCGCCGGTCACCGTGAGGGTGTCGATCTCACCGAAGCCGTCACCCGGGTCGGACTGCGTCACTGCGGTGACGGTGAGGACGCCTGCCGGCGCGGTGGCCGGTGCCTGGTAGCCGAAGATCTCGAAGGCGTCACCTGCGACCGGCAGGGTGTCGAACGGGGTGTCGACCGTGATCACGTTGATGGTCGCGCCGTCGACGGTCTCGACCGCGACGGCGAGCACGGAGCGCACCTGTCCAGCACCGGCGCCGGAGGTCATGACGACCGTGTACCCGACGAGCCCACCGTCGACCGGAGTGCCCGCGAAGGTGAACTCGTCATCGCGGCCCGTCGTGCCGGCCACCGTACCGGTGATGGCGTCGGCGCCGTTCGCGGAGACCACCACCGTCGCCGTGATGTCGAGGATGTGCTGGCCCTCGACGACGCCGTCGGCGGGCGCCAGCACCTCGAGCTCGATCGGCGCGGTCGCGTCTGAACCGGTGAAGGTGAGCGTGACGGAGGATGCCCAGGCGCCGGAGTTCCCCACCCGGAGCTGCAGCCCTTCGGGTGCCGTCACGACGACGGTCACCGCGCCGCTGATCACGGCACCGCGAGGCAGCTGCACCGTGAAGGTCGAGATCTCGTCGTTCGCGGTCGTGGCCGCGCCGGGGTCGGTCGTCTCGACGACCGTGTTGCCGTTGGGGTCCGGTGTGACGACGACCGCTGGCTCCTGGGCGTCGATCACTCTGACCGCAACGTCGTTGACTTCGATGCCGTTGTAGGAGCCCGGGGTGCCGTCGGCCCTCGTCGAGTTCACCGCGACCTGCAGTGCCGCCGCCTGCGTGCCCTCGGGGAGCAGGTCGAACGCGGCTCGGACGAACAGCGTCTGCCCGGCCGTCGAGCCCGCCGCGAAGAAGAGCGTCGCACTCGTGCCCCAGTGGATGCCGTCGGCCGACAGCTCGACCGTGGTCGAGACGCTGGGGTCGTCGCTTTCGATCGGGGCGGAGATGGTCACAGAGACCTCGGCGTCCGGCGCTAGCGTCGGCCGTACGGTGAGCTGCTCCGTCACCCCCGGCGTGGCCTCGTTCACGGTGAGTTCCGGAGATCCGTCGGCGGGTGCGATCACGATCGCGGGCGAGTCGGCGTCGACGATCTCGGCGGCGACACCGTCGACCGAGACGTTCTTCCAGGCATCCGTCAGCCCGGATGTCGTCTCGACGGCCGACGAGTCGATCAGCCCGGTGTGGCCGAGGCCGTCGTTGGATTCGACCGGCTGGGCGTTGCCGCCGACCTGGACGGTGTCGCTGCCGTCTCCGCCGAAGATCTGGGTGTCGACGCCGGGGTTCGTGGAGAGCACGTAGAAGGTGTCGTTGCCCTGCAGGCCCTCGATCTTCAGGTCCTCGACGTTCGTGTAGGTGATGTACCGCCCGGCGCCGTACACCGCGTTGTTCGTGATGACGTACTGGTCGCCGAACTCGGTGCCGATCACGATCACTGTGTCGAATCCGTCGCCGCCGTCGACCGCGACGGGCGCGTTCATCGCGTAGGCGATCAGGTCACTGCCAGCGCCCGCGTTGACCTCGCTCGTCTGCGACTGAAGGGCGAAGCTCTCGATGATGAAGGTGTCGTCGCCGTCGTCGCCGTTGAGGGCGAGCACGGCGAGGTTGTGGAAGACGTTGAAGGTGTCGTCGCCGTCGTCGCCGTTGATCGTGGCGGCGAAGGAGATGCCGTTGCTGAGGTCGCCGCGCGTTGTCGCCGCGAAGTCGGCCGGCGGGATGCCGAACATGGCGGTCGGAACGTAGTTCGTGTACAGCTGGCCGACGTCGAACGTGTCATCGCCGGCGCCGCCGTTGATCGTCACCGCCGCGGAGGTGTCGTCGAGGGCGAAGAAGTCGTTGCCGCTGCCGCCGTTGACGACGACGCTGCCGCCGAGTGCGCCGGGGTACTCGACCTCTTCGGCCGCGGTGAAGGCGCCGGTGCCGGCCTGCGGGGCGGAGAGCAACGCGACGAGGTTCCGGCGCAGCAGGAACGTGTCGCCGAGGTCGGAGCCGTTCACGATGAGGTTGTTCACGCCGCCGTCGCTGTTGCTGTCGACCACGTCGATCAACGAGTCGCCGTTGCCGAACAGGTTGACGAGGAAGTTGTCGGAGCCGCTGTCGCCGTTCAGGGTCAGCGTGTTGCCGGCGAAGGGGTTGGGTGTGCCGTCGGGGTCGGCGATGCCGTTCGTGACCAGCCAGTCGTCGCCGGTCCCGCCGCTCACGCTCGTGGTGCCTCCGATGGCCTCCACATCGACGCGGTCATCGCCGGCGCCGGTGTCGATCGTGGTGGTGCCGGCAATGGTGTCCTCGACGTCGAGGGCGTCGTCTCCCGAGCCGAGGGAGAGTGCGAAGCTCTCGAACGCCGTGTAGTCGATGAGCCCGTCGCTCCCCTCGGCGAAGCCGGTAGCGAGCGGCTGTGCGCCGGGCGCGGCCGACGCGGTGAGCGGGTGCAGCGCCGAGGACTGCACGCCGACGATCGGATCCGCCCATCCGGAGTCACCCGCGAGCGCCCCGGCGTAGGTGATCACCCAGACGCCGCCCTCACCGGTGACGAGGACGTTGCCGGCGCCGAGCACGGCGGCGAGCGCGTTCTGCACCGTGAGTGCCGAGGCGTTGTAGTCGATCTCGGCCGTGGTCGCCTCTGTGGTCGCGCCGTTCACGCCGGCGACGTCGACGGTGATGGTGAACCGGCCACCGAAGGCACCCGCGACGGTGACGGTCTGCACCAGGCTGGGCCGCGCGTGCGAGCCGTTCAGGTTGGTGCCGAGGCCGGAGATCGAGTCGTCCGTGACCGTGCCGATACGGTCGGTGGTCGCGCCGGTGTCGATGACGTCGAGCGTGTCACTGCCTGTGCCCGCGTCGATCGTGAGGAACGAGCCGATGCCGTTCAGCGTCGCGTCGGTGCCCGAGACGGTCGCCGTGTCGTCGCCGGCGCCGAGCTCGACGGAGGTGGGTCCGCTGACGGTCTCGATGTCGACCGTGTCGTTGCCGGGGCCGGCGTTGAGATCGGTGGTGCGGGATGCGCCGTTGTGCGTGCTCTCGATGGTGAAGGTGTCGTCTCCCGAGCCTTCGGTGATGCCCAGCGACTCGAAGTCCAGGTAGTCGGCGCCGGCGGCGGACATCCCCAAGCCCCTCAACTGCGTCGAGGTCAGCGTGCCGGTACGACCGACGGTGTCGCCGGAGTCATCGAAGCTGAGCGCGTCGATTCCGATGCCGCCGTCGATAGACAGCAGGGCCTGGATGCCGGTGAGCACGCCGCCCGTGTTGGCGATCAGCGTCGGGGCGCCTGTGGCGTCGTCGGCGGGCGCCGCGAGGCTGCCGACGGCGATCTCGTCGTTGCCGTCGCCCGCATTGATGGTGTGGACGACGTCGATCGAGTTCACGAACACGCGGTCTGCTCCGGCACCCGTGTTGATGGTGACCGACTGGATGCCGGTGTGGTCGATCGTGGTCGATGCCGGGTTGCGGTCCGGGTCCCACTCGGTGGAGACGATCTGGTCGGTGCCGCTCGCATCGGTTCCGATGGCGACGTCCTCGCGCAGGCTCGTGCCGTCGACCTCGAGGCTGTTCGTTCCGGCGCCGCCGTCGATCGAGTCGCTGGACCCGGCGGAGTCGAGGGTCGAGATGACGAACTGATCGTCGCCGCCGAGACCGTCGAGCGTCGCGGCACCCGTCCAGCCGACCACCTGGAATCTCCGGCCGTTCGCGACGAGCGCGCCCGTTGCGTTGCCCACGAAGAAGGTGTTGTCTCCGGCCCCGCCGGTGAGCACCGCGTTCTCGAAGATGCCGCCGAGGTTCTCGACGGTGGCTGACGAGAACGTCGCGGTGGTCGGGTTGCCGGCGGAGCTCGTTGTGGTCGCGGTGCCGATCACGAGAAGGTTGTCGGTCAGCTCGAAGTCGCTGTCGAAGGTCTCGATCAGGGTGTCGTCCCCACCGGCATCCGTGAAGGTGTCGGTGCCGGCGCCACCCGTGACGGTGTCGTTTCCGAGACCGCTGTCGATCACGTCGTTGAAGGGCGAGCCGATGACCCGGTCGTTCCCGTCACCGGATTCGAGCGTCAGTGCGAGCTGGTCGGCCGTCTCACCCGATGCGTCGATGATGTCGTCGCCGCCGAAGGTCTCGACGGTGAGCGCGTCGCCTTCTGCCCGAACGCCGTGGGCGATGACGACCGAGTATCCCGTCCCTCCGGCGACGGGCTGGAGCGATACGTCCGTGGCGGTGACCGGGATCGGTGCGCTCGGGTTCGGCACTGTGGTGAACGCGGGCACGGTCGACACGGTCGCCCGTGTGGCGACGGTCTGGCTGCCCTCGACGGTGACCTTGTCGGCCGACCCGTCGGATGCCGGCGACACGGCGCCGAGGTCGAGGTTCAGCGTCGACAGCCCTGAGCCGGTGAGGTCGCCCACCGTGATCGTGTCGGCCCCTGCACCCGCACCGATCGTGACGGTCTCGACGTTCGTGAGCGTCTGCGAGCTCGAGCCGGCTCCGATGTCGAGGGTGTTCGCGCTGGGCGTGGACACGTCGATCGTGTCGTTCGTCGCGCCGAAGACGGCCTGCAGAGTGTCGCTGCCGTCGCCCCCGTCCACGGTCACCGAGTGCGGCGCCGTCTCGTCGATGGCGAACAGGTCGTCGCCCGCGTCGCCCTCGTACGACCCTGCGAGCCCTTCGAAGCTGTCGTCCCCGGCGCCGCCGATCAGCGTGTCGGTGTCGCTGCTGCCGATCAGGATGTCGTTCCCGGCGCCGCCGTCGAGCTTTGCGGTCCCGCTGCCGACGTGCTGCAGAACATCGTCGCCGGCCCCGCCGGTCACGGTCGCGTCGCCCACCACCGTGATGAGGTCGATTCCGGGGCCTCCGTCGATGGTCGTGGTGCCGCTGGCCGCGACGCCGGCATCGTCGACGATGTTGCTGTCGTTGTTCGCCGCGTCGGAGCCTGCGGCCTCCGTGCCGCCGAGGGTGATGGTGAGCGGCACCGTGACGGACGGGTTGACGTAGAGCTGGTCGTTGCCGTCGCCGAAGTCGCCCTTGATGCCGCTGACGTGCTTGTAGACCTGGGTGCGGCCGTACGCGGTGATCTGGATCGTGGCGTCGCCTGGACCGCCGCCGATCTGCGTGATGTTGTAGGTCTCGTCCGGAGAGCCGGTGCCGATGTTGCGCGCCGCAGCGAGGCTGCCGACGTTCAGGATGAGCTCGCGGGGGGTCGAATCGGTGCTGTCCCATGTGCGGTTGCCGGAGGTGCCGTCCGACGCCAGGTACACGGGCGGCGGGAGCTGCAGCACACCGAGCTGGATCCTCACGGTGCCGCCGATGCTGAAGAAGAGGAAGTGCACCTCGACGTGCACGCTCAGCACGATCGGCACCTCGCCGTTGTCGTTGGCGTCACCCGTGTCGAGCGAGAACGATGCGTCGACGCTGATTCCGGCGAGGCTGATGCCGAAGGCCCGCACCGAGGCATCCCCGCCGATGCTGAGGAAGAAGCGGTACTCGTCGCTTCCGTTGAGCGTGTAGTGCTGTGAGGTCACCTGCACGTGGAAGTCGCCGACGATCCCGTAGTCGGAGCTGCCGAGCACGAGCCGGCCCGAGAGCTCGAGGTCGAAGTTGCCCAGGGAATCGAGGCTGATGCTGCCGGAGAGCGACGCGATACCGAAGAAGTCGAGCGACGCGTTCGCCGACAGGCTCCAGTACTCCTGGCCGTCGTTGTTCGTGACCGTGATGCTGAAGCCGGCGTCGAGGTTGAAGATCTTGAGGATCGACAGGGTGCCGGTCAGCGACAGCATGAAGCCGCTCTGCACCGTGATCGGGCTCGTGCCGCCATTGTTGAACGTGACGGCGGCGCCGGTCGTGTTGATCGCCAGCGTGCCGGATGCGCTGATCGAGAAGATGGCGGCGTCTGCAGTCGCCGTCACTGCCAGGCTCAGCACGATGCCGTTGCTGAAGATTCCGACAGCGCCGTCGGCCGAGAATGACAGGCCGCCGATACTGAAGGCGATCTGCAGGGTCATCTCGAACCCGCCGGGGCCGGCCTCGATGAAGACCATGCCGCTGCCCTGGATGACTCCGAAGATGTCGACGGTCGCGGTGACGCTGAGCTCGAAGCCGACCGGTACCGACGTCGGGGTGCCGTTCACGTCGAACTGGACGGTCGACCCGGTCGTGTTCAGGGCGAATGTCGCGCTTCCGGCGATCGTGAAGTCACTGCCGACGCCCAAGCTCACGGTCACGTTGGCGAAGGCGACGACGCCCGCGCTGCTCGCCATGAAGTGACCCGTGATCGCGACGTCGCCGAGCGGGTTCAGGGCCGCCTTCCCGGTCACTGCCAGGTCGAAGCCGAAGTTGCCAGGAGCGGCGCTGAGGTTCAGTGTGGCGCTGCCTGTGATGGTGAGCGTGGTGCCGATGATCACGGAGCCGGCCAGGTGCACCATGAGGCTGTCTGCGGCGATGGTCTCGTCTTGCACCACCGGGTTGCCCTGTGCGTCGAGCACGAAGCCGCCGAAGACCCCGTTCGTCTCCTGCACGGCGAAGGTCTGCACCGTCTTGTCGGTGGAGAGCGTGTTGATCTCGACGAGCAGCTGGCCGGTGAACGAGAGATCGGGGATCGCGCTGCCGAGCGTGAGCTGCACGCGGCCCACGACGCCGGAGTCGAGAGGGTTCTGCGTGTCGATGTACAGCGCGAGAGCGATCTCACCAGTGACCGAGCCGAACACGGGCAGAGTCGCTCCGACGTTCCCGTCGAGCTGCAGCACGGCGTTGCCCGAGCCGTCGACGCTCGCGGTGATTCCGATGGTGCCGATGAGCGTCAGCGCCCCGTTGCCGATGTTCAGCGTCGCGTTGACGATCGCCTTGACGTACACCGCGCCGCCCGCTGGGGCGTTGGGATCGCGCTTGCCGTCGAGCCCAGGCGCCGCGCCGAAGATCGTGATCGTGCCTGGGTCGTTCGCGCCGAGTGTCGCGGCGAACGAGTCGGGGACGGTGAACACCACGTCGTGCATGGTCGTGTTGAACCACACGGTGACGGATCCGCTCGCGCTGAGCCCGGTGATCCCGTCGAGCCCGATGTCGCCGCCCGCACCGACGGATACCCGCCCGGCGACGCCGTCGCTTTCGACCACGAGCAGCGCCGAGACGCTGCCGTAGTGCACCTGCGCGGCGCCGATGCCGAACGACAGGTCGCCCTGCGCGAAGATGTCGAGCTCGAAGCTTCCCTGGGTCTGCAGGTGGATGTCGATGGCTCCGTCGAGGTCGAGGAGCTGCGTCGTCGTTCCCGGCGCGGTGACCGCCAGCACGCCCGAGAGCTGCAGATCGAAGCTGCCGCCTTGCAGGTTGTACGTCTTCGTGACATCCGTGCCGTTCTGGCCGATGCCCTTCAGCGTGATCGTCTCGTCCTTCTCGACTCCGGTCGTGTTGATCGCGAGTACACCGGTCACGTCGAGGTCGATGCCGTACTTCTGCAGGCCGGAGAAGTTCGTCTGCAGCGCCGCGACACCCCACAGGCCGGGAGTGGAGGTCGTGGTGTCGCCGAGGTCGAGCACGAACTCGCCGCTCGTCGCCCCGACGGTACCGAGGCCGATGACGCTGAGCTCGCCGTCGAAGGTGAGCGTGAACACGTCGCGGGTGGTGTCGACCTCGAGGGTGACGTTTGCGGTGAGGTCGACGATCGGGTCGCTGACACCGGGCAGCTGCAGCAGCAGCTCACCGGAGATGTCGATGAAGAACGACTGGGCCGGCTGGAGCAGCGTGAAGCTCGAGCTGCCCGCCGTGCCGAGGTTGCCGTCGCTGTCCTTCCATGTTCCGGCGACGACGCCGACCGTCACCGGTCCTGCCGCGAGGTTGCCCGTGAACATGTACCGGAACTCGTCCGGGCCGACCTGGACGACCGGGACGGTGTCGGGTGTGAGCCCGGCGATCGGCGCGAGCTCGTCGCCGTTGACGGATGCCGCGTCGACGCTGCCGGTCGCCGGCGTGTAGTTCATGTCGAACCATGCGCGGGCGTAAAGAGTCGTCCAGTCGCCCGAGCTCACGGCATCCGTGAACGGCGTCTCGACCGTCGCCTTGTTCGTCGCGTGGCCGTTCGCGGTGATGTCGGCCGCTGCGTTCGGGTCGCCGTCGGTGTCGCCGCTCATGTCGGCCCAGCTGTTGGGCAGGAGCGTGAGGGTGAGCTTCTCGGGGTTGCCCTTGTTGTCCAGCAGCCAGCCGGTGAAGAAGTACCGGTAGGTGTCGGTCGTGCCGGGGACCAGCACGGGGGCGCCCACGAGCTGGATGGCACTGTTCGGCTTGTCCGGCATCGCGAGCGTGAACTCGGCTGGGCTGTCGAGGATGGTCGTCGGATCGGCGTTCGGGAAGGTGACGTCGACCCAGCTGCGTCCGTTGAAGTCGAGGGAAGACAGCTGCTGCCCGTTCGACGGGTCGGCGATGGCGCTGATGGTCTGTGCGACCGTGAAGGTCTCGCTCTGTGCCAGGTCGGCGATTCCGGACAGGTCGCGGAAGCCGCCGGCTGCGAAGGACAGCGTGTAGAGGCCGGGGGTGAGATCGGATTCGAGCGCGTAGCGCCAGATGTCGGTGCCCGGCTCGCGCACCGGGCTGCCGAGCGCGACGACGGCGCCGGATGGGCCGGTGAGGGTGAACTCGTTGCCGTCGATGGTGGCGGGGTCGATGTCGAAACCGTCGGTCGGGTGGTAGTCGATCTCGAGGTAGCCCTGGCCGTTGATGAAGCCGATGCCGACAGAGCCGTTGTTGAGGGAGGCGGTGGTCGGGTTGCCGTTCGCGTCCGTCGCGGACGTGTTCACGATGTCGCCGGAGGTGCCGGTGACGGTGAAGCCGAGGGTGCTGGTGAAGCCCGCAGGCGGAGCGCGTGCGCCGCTCGTGATCACGGTGCTCAGGTCGATGGTGAGCGTGACCGGGCCGGGGGCGAATGCACCCGCCAGTACGAACATGTACTGGTCGCCGCCGAGCCCGACGACCTGGCTGATCGAGACGCCGGCCGCGCCAGCACCCCCGAGCGTCGCCCATGACGGGGCGCCGCTTCCGGTGATGTCGAGACCGCCGGGCAGGTTGTCGACGTCGACGATCAGGAAGTTGTTCTTGTCGGTCGTTCCGTTCTCTGCGAACGTCTCCGGCGACGGCGCGTCTGCACCGTTGGCGTCGGAAGCGCCGGCATCCACCCCGGCGGCGTACTGGGGCTGCACCGTGAGGCTCCCGGCCTTGGTCGGATCGCTCGACGGGCCGAAGGTGGGAGCTGCGGTGCCTGCCGTCTGTGCACCGATGTACGTGACGATCACCGGAATCGAGTAGGTGCCGCTCGCGTCGGGCAGCAACGGCTGGCCGGACGGGTCGATGGTGACCCGCCAGTCGCTCGCCGCCAGGGCTTTGCCGTTCGAGTCGAATCCGGTGGCCCCGGTGGCCGGAATCGCGAGCTGGATGCCGGCCGTGTTCGGGTCGGCGTCCTGGAACAGCGCACCGAGTTGCGGCAGCGTCGAGGCGTCGAGCACGAATCCGGCGGGGAGGTTCGACGCCGACAGGGTGAGCGTGATGGTGGAGGAGCCGCTGGCCGTGACGGTGAGCGTCGGCGCCGGCGTCGGCGCGAAGTCGAAGGACCACGAGCCGGGGAGGAAGGTCAGGGTCACGTCGCCGCTCCCCCATTGGCCGGTGAGGAAGTAGCGGTAGATGAGCGAGCCATCCGCGTTCGTGCCGATCAGCACCGGCGCCCGGGAGGAGTCGGGAACCATGGTGCCGGCTCCCGGTCCGCTCAGCGTGAACTCGGGTGCGGCATCCGTGATCGACGCGGGGTCGACCTGCACGACACCGCCCGAGGCGTCCTTGCCCTGTGCGTAGGTGACGTCGACGTAGTCGCGGTCGTTCAGCGCATTCACGTCGATGCTGGCGCCGTCGCCCGGGTCGGCGAGCGTCACGGTCGCGCCCGTGACCGTGAACGAGAGCGTGAGGTCGGCGTTCGCCGCGCCGGTGATGCTTCCTGACGTGAGGTTCGCGAAGTAGTTGGACGGCAGCTCGAGGCTTGCGACGCCGACGGGGATTCCGTCGGGAAGCGTGTTCGGGAGGTCGAAGGTGTAGCGCAGAGTCGTCACACCGGACATCGCCATCGCGTCGGCCAGCAGGGTGTCGTCGTCGAGCCCGGCGGCGTCGGCTGCCGTGACCGTGCTGTTCACGAGCATCAGCGAGTCGAAGACGACCACCGTGTTGCCGTTCGCATCGACGTAGGTCACTTGCCGGTCGGGGCACATGCCGGATGCCGCCGGGTCGCCGGCGGAATTGCACGCGACCATGACGGTGCCGCCGACGTGCAGCGCGAAGTACCGCACACCGGAATCCGTCGTCACCGAGATCACCGGAACACCGCCGGCGAGCGTGATCTTCGTGCCGGAGCCGGCCTTCGCACCGCCGACCATCAGGGTGAGCGGGACGGCGTTCGACCCGGACTGCTCGCCGAGCAGCGTCGCCCAGTCGATTTCGGCACCCGCCGGAGCGTGGAAGCTCACGTCGATGTAGTGCGAGCCGCCGGCATCCGTCGTGTTCAGCTGCCCCTGGTCGATGCTGCCGTTCGTGCCGACCGGGTCCGTGATGTCAGCGGTCGGCGGCGTCGCGGCGCCCGGCGTGGCAGAGCCGCCGCCCGGCACGTCGAACGTCACCTCCTGCCCACTCGAGTCGCGGAATCCCATGTCGAGCTTGCCGTCGATGGTGAGGATGCGCACCTGGTCGGGGATGTCGGCGAGGAACAGGATGACGACCTTGCCGTCTTGTACATCGGACAGGTCGGCGTACAGCCGGCCGGAGAGCGACAGCGCGTTGTCTGCGAAGTTCAGCTTGCCCTGGATGAGGAACTTGCCGTCGGTCGAGATGGCGATGTTCACCTGCCCGTTGAAGACGGCCTGGGACGTGAACAGCGAGTAGATCGTCGCGGAGCCGGTGATGGTCATCGGCGCGGTGAAGGCGGCGAGGAATCCGCCCATCGACGGGTTCTTCGCGATCTGCTTGGCCTGGGCCGCGACCTGCTGCTGCAGGGTCGCGAGCCAGGTGTCGGCGCTCTGGTTCGTGGGCGCGCCGATCTGCACGTTGCGCAGCGCGGTCGGGTCGTCCTCGCTCGGCAGGGTCGAGAAGAACTGGACGCCCGCCGAGAAGTCGTTCATCACGAGGCCGATCTGCGGAACGAGCAGCACCCCGCCGGGCACTTCGATGTCGAGGTACACCTGAAGCGGGCCGAGCTGCGAGAGGCCGATGCGAATGGTGAACCCGCTCATGCCTGCGATCGAGAAGCCGCCCTGCAGGCCGAGGTAGAACACTCTCTGCGCGACCGTGGTGGTCTCGTCGGTCGGCTGGATGATGTTGCCGTTCGCGTCGAGCCGCTCGATGCCACCGACCAGGCCGGCATTGATCTCACCGCCGAACAGGTTCCCCGACACGGTCACGCCGAGCGAGTCGATCTGGGTGATCGGGTTCTGCCCTTGCAGCAGCAGTTCGGGGTCGATGTGGATGCCCTGGATCGAACCCGAGAAGTCGAGGCCGGACAAGCCGTTGAGGCCGGTGACGCTCGCTGACAGGATCAGCTCGAAGTCGCCCGGGTCGCTGATGCCGTCGGGGAAGCTGACGCCGATCGAGTCGATGTGAATCGGTAGCCAACTCGGCCATTGGAACGAGCCGCCCGTCGCCGAGCCGACCGAGATCGTGATGCCGAAGCCCTTCAGGGTCTTGAAGGTGCCGTCGCCCAGGAACTCGAAGTTCGTCGCCGTACCGGTGAGCGCGAGCGGGCCGACCGTGACCTTCGCGCCGACCGACTGGAACGACACGAGAGGCTGGTCGGCCGCGGCGCCCGTGTTCAGCACGAATCCCGTCGCCGACAGGGTCAGGAAGCTGCCGAGCTTGATCGTCATCGTGTCGACGTCGAGCTGGAACGCCTTGACCGTGCCGTCTGCACCGAAGTCGATCTGCGCGCGCAGTGCGTCGGTGTTCGGTGTGCCATCGGGGTTCACATCGGTCGCGGAGTTGCTGTCGCTCAAGGTCGCCGTGACCGCCTGCCCCGGGAAGAGCGTTGCGCCGCTCGTCGCGAAGAAGATCGAGCCGGTGAAGACCGGCGCCTGGCCGAAGGTAACGGACAGGTTGTCGACGCCGACGGTGAGGCTCTTCAGGGTCAGGATGCCGAACAGGTTGATGGCGCCGTCGGACGACGCCGATCCGGGCGTGGCGGCGAGGTTGTTCTGCGTGCCAGCGCCGGTCTGCGACAGTCCTGGCGCGTAGGTGAGCGATGCCTCGCCGATCTGGAAGCCGTCGTCGAAGACGACGAGTCCGGGGATCATCGTCGCGTCGGATGCCGCGGCCGGCTGCAGCGGGTTCGGTGTGCTCGCCGGGTCGGGCGCCGGCATGGTCGACGGGTCGACGTTGGCGCCCGTCTTCGTGTCGAACGGCGAGAGCTTGCCTGTCACGTTGAGCTTCGGCAGCGTGATCGTGGCGGTGTTGATCTGCACGAGCTTCTGATGACCGGTCTTCGGGTCGAAGTTCGGGTCGTACTGAATCTGGATGCCCTGCGCCGACAGTGTCACGACGTCGGGGATCGTCGCGGTGAGCCCGGCCGCCGTGATCGACCACTTGCCGGTCGGCGCGACGCTCAGATGGCCGGACAGAGCCCCGAGCACGTCGACCGAGAGACCGAAGCTTCCGGACAGCCCGGTCAGCGCGACCTTCACGCCCGAGCCGGACTGCGCCGGCTTCATGCTCGTGGCACCCGCGGTGGTTCCGCTGGTCGAGCTCGTCTGCGGGGCCTGACCGAAGTTCAAGGTTGCCGCGTTGACGTTCAGCACGACCGTGACGACGAGCTTGCCGTCGCTGAACCCGACGTCGCCGAGGCCGATGCTCGGTCCGTTGAGTGTGAGCGGGCCGAGGTTGAAGTTGCCGGAACCGGTGGTCGAGCCGGGTGCAGCGGGGTCGAGCGTGATGGTCGAGCTCTGGCCGGGAATGTCGTCGCCGACCGGGATGCCCGTCGCGGGAGCGCCGAGCGTGGTCCAGGCGGGGGTCGCGACCCCGTTCGTGATCGAGCCGAGGAAGTTCACGGTCAGCGTGCCCTGCTGGAACAGCGGCGTCGCGCCGGTCGAGTCGGTGTCGACGAGGAAGTAGCGGTAGGTGAGGCTCGTGGAGGTGCCCGCCTTGCCGCTGATGAGCACCGGCGCGCCACCGAGCAGGACTGGGGCGCCCGCGACACCGTCGGCGCCCAGCTCGACGCCGTCGAGAGCGGTGCCGCCGAGGGTGAACTCGGGGCCGGCATCCGTGATGGAGGCGGGATCGATCGGGGTGCCGTCGAGGCTCGTGAAGGTGACGTCGAGGTAGCCGCGCGCGTTGAGGTCGGCGGGCCGCATCGTCGTGCCGCCGCCGATGAGCTGTGCGATCGGGCCGGGCAGCTGGCCCGCCTGGGCGACGACGTAGAAGCGGTCGACGCCTGCGAGGTTGCTGGCGCCGTGCGTGTCGTGGAAGGCGCCGCCGGTGAAGTGCACCTCCCACACGCCGACGAGGGCTCCGCTGCCGGCGGGCAACCCGCTCACCGAGTACACCCACGTGTTGACCTTGCCTGCCACCTTCGTGCCCTTGCCGACGGTGAAGCCCGGGGTACCGGACAGCTGGTTGCCGTTGAGGAACACAGTGAACGGCGCTGTCGCAAGCTGGCTGTCGTCGAAGCCGAACCCGTTGAGGTCGTTGTAGGCGACCTCGATGCACGGGGCGCCGTTCGTGCAGTCGCTGCCCGACGGCGGACTGCGCAGGTCGCCCTCCGTGACGACGGCGCCGTTCATCGGGCTGGCGAGGTCGGCCGTCGGGAACAGCAGCGGCGGGGTCGTGGTGGTTGCCGCGTCAAGGGCTGCGAGCTGGGCGGAAGCGGATGCCTGCACATCGGGCGAGGCGGCCCCGGGACCGAAGGTCAGGCTGCTGAACTGCGGGAAGAGCGAGAAGCCCGTCACCTGGAAGCTGCTGAGCCGGAATCCGCTCTGCGGGCTGATCGAGAACGCGGCCGAGCCGGAGAGCTGCGCGATGCCGGTGTTGTCGAGGGCGAGCGACACGGTAGCGCCGATGACCGCGAGATCGAGGGTGCCGTCTGGTTCCCGCGCGACGGCGAGGGAGCCGCTGATGTCGAGCATGCCCGGCACCCAGATGTCGAGGCCGGTCGCGACAAAGCTGAACGTGTCGGGCTGCACCAGGCCGGCGGTGCCGTCGGTGGCGGCCGGGCAGCTCCCCGAGGTGCCGGGAGCGGTCACGCACACGGCGGTCGCGCCCGTGTTCACCTGGAAGGTGACCGTGCCGGCGATCCCGAGCCCGTCGAGACCGACGAGAGCGAGGTCGCCCGTGACGAGGATCGCGAAGCTCGAGCTCGCACCGCTCGTCTCGTGGAACAGGACGGACGCGTTCGTGATGAGCAGGCCCACGGCGTCGGGGTTCGTGGTGTTGTCGGCGTTCAGTGCCGGCCCCTCGCCGACGAAGACCTTGAGCTTCGTGCCGGCGAAGTTTCCGCTGCCGTCGATCGCGAAGTTGCCCTCGATCTCGAGGAGGTTCTCGAAGTTGAAGGAGACGTCGTCGGCGACGATCGAGATGTCCGAGGCCGGAGTGCCGCCCGGGCCCGCCACGATGCTCACCTGCACGCCTCCGACCGACACGGTCTCGTCGACGGCCGCGTTCGTCGTGTTGACGGTGACACCGACGGTGCCTGCCGAGAGCTGGATGCCGCCGAAGCTGAACCCTGCGCCGGCGGTGCCCTGCAGTGTGGCCGCGAACCCCGACGTGCTCGTCTTCGTCGCCGGAAGGAAGACGAGGGCGCCGACGAGGTCGCTGACGATCGGGGTCGCGTCACAGGTCGACGCGGTCGTTCCTGTGCAGTTGTCGTACAGCGAGATGCCCGACATGGCGACGGTGACGAGCGTCGCGCCCGCGGCATCCGTGGACTTCTGGAACAGGAAGTTCCCGTTCAGGTCGACGCCGGCGAAGGCGAGGTCGAGGTTGTCGGCCTCGAGCTGGAGGTACGGCCCGGCGGGCAGGTCGATCGTCTCCGGGGTGCCGGCGACCAGTACGGTCTGGTTCACCGCCGCGGAGTTCGTGTTGACGTTCAGCGCGAGAGTTCCGGAGATGCTGACGGGCAGGCCGTTCGTCGCAAGGGTGACCGTGGCCGTGCCGGAGACTCCGCCGGGCTGCACGACGAAGGCCCCAGAGCCGTTCGTCACGGTGAGGCCGGTGCCACCGGCACCGAGCGTGATGCTCAGCTGGTCGAATCCGACGGTGACGACCTTGACGCCTGCCGTTGTCTTCTGCTGCTGGAACGTGAACACGCCGCTCACGGTCTGACCCGCGATCGTGATCGTGTCGGGGTTCGCCGAGGACCCTGCGGTCACGGTGATGGACCCCGGGTTCAGCGTGTCCGTCTTCGTCGGGTCGGTGGGGCTCGGCAGCGTGACCGCGGCTGCCTCGGTGTTGATGCCCACGTCGACGCTGAGGCCGTTCTGGCCGAAGGACAGCGTGCTGCCGAGGGATGCCTGCAGCGCGGCACCGATCGTGACGGTGCCCTCGATGTCGGCGGCGATACCGGCGCCGGTGAGCTGGGCGGTGCCGTTCAGCGTGACGGTGAGCAGTGTGTCCGTGCCGTTGCCGAGCTCGAGCGCCATGTTCTCGAGGTCGATGGCGGTGGTCGTGCCGCTCTTCGTCACCGTGAATCCGCCGGTCAGCGTCTGCCCGGCGATGCCGAGCGTGACGTCGGTGCCGGCGATCTCGATGCCGACCGGCAGGTCCACCGTGGTGGTCGGGTCGCTGAGGCTCTGGATCGTCTGCGACTGCGATGTCGTGTTGACGCTGAGCTCGAAGGTGCCGGATGCCGTGATGTCGGGCACATCGAACGCGAGCTGCACGGTGAGCTCGCCGAACACGCCGCCGGTGGCATCGACGGTGAAGTCGCCTGCACCGTTCGTCAGCGAGATGACGGGCGCTCCCGCGGGGCCGAAGCCTGCTGCGACGTTCGCGAACGCGAGCGTGAGGCCGGCGCTGGTCTTCGTGATGCTGACATCGCCGGAGAGGCTCTGCCCGGCGATGCTGATGGCGATCCCCGTGGCGGCGACCTTCACGTACGGTCCCGCCGGCAGCGAGAGCAGCATGGTCCCGTCGCCGACGGGGATGTCCTCCGACACGGCCTGTGCGCCCTGGTTGAGATCGAGGCTGAGGGTCTGGACGCTCGCGGCGATCCGCCCGCCGATCGCGAGCGAAGCACCCGCCGAGACGTGCCCGGCGAAGCTGCCGTCGCCGAGCAGCAGGAGCGCGGTGCCGTTCGTGAGTGAGAACCCGGTGCCACCGTCCGCCGGGAGGGCGGAGTCGCTGCCGAGTTGCCCGACGAACGCCGTGACGTCGACAGCGCTGATCTCGAGGGTCGTGCCGTCGTCGCTCGTGCCGAGCGTGCCATCCGCACCCGGCGTCGCTGACTGCTCGAAGGTGAACTCGCCCGAGAGGCTGACCACGTCGCCGATGGACAGCGTCGCCGGGGTGCCTGCGCCGACCACGACCTTGACGAATGGACCGGCCGGCAGTGCGGTCCCGCCGACTGTGGTCGCCGTCTTCGTGGTGTTGAGCTGCAGTTCGCCGGACGCCGAGAACGTGATGCCGGCAACGCCGATCAGAGCAACGGAGACCTGGGCGTCGGCCGCGACGCCCGCCGAGGTGATCACGATCGTGCTCGTCGTGTCGCCGGTGGTCGAGAGCTCGACACCTGCGGCACCGCTCTCCGCGTCGGCGGCCGTGCAGTCCACTGCCGTGCTGCCGGGTGCGCCGAGGAACGCGCAGAGGTTGGTCACGGTGATGGTCGTTGTGGCGGATGCGCCGGCGCCGGCCTGGGTGAAGCTGAAGTCGCCGCTGAGCTGCTGTCCGCCGATTGTCAGCGAGATGCCGGTGCCGCTGACGGCGACGCCGGCGGCGACCGTCGTGGCCGCCGCGGTCTGACCGTCGATGGTGATCGCGGGGACCGTCTGCGCTGCGCCCGTCGTGTTGATCGCCAGTTGCAGCGTGCCGCTGAGCGTGACACCCGGAACGTGGAACGCCACGGTGCCACCGACCGTTCCGGCCACACCCGCGGCGCCATTCGGGGCGATCACGAGTGCTCCGTGCCCGTCGCTCAGGGTGAGCACGCCGCCGCCGAGGCTCAGCCCCACGTTCGACAGGGCGATCACGGTCTGCGTCTGTGCGGCATCCGATCCGGTCTGCGTCGTCGCTTGCTCGATCGCGACGTTCCCCGTCAGCTTCTGGCCGTCGATCGATACGACCACGTCGTCGGCCTCGACGCGCAGGAACGGTCCGGCCTGGAGGTCGAGGGCGACGGTCTGGCCGCCGACGGTGACGGACTGGCTCACCGCGTGCGCCGCCCGGTTGATGGACAGGGCGAAGCTGCCGGACACCTGGAAGTCGGAGGGCAGGAGGCTCGAAAGGTTCACGGTGCCGGAGAGCTGCGCAGCGAGCCCGCCCGCGGCTCCCGGGCTGCCGGAAGCGCCGGCGGCGGCCGGAACGAGCACGAGGAGGCCCGCGACGCCGCTCATGAGCTGGTCGCCACCGAGAGTCAGCGACCCGCCGGTGACCGCGAGGACCGTCTCGGCCTGGCCACCCGAGCCGGTGCGCTGGATGAGGACCGACGCGGTGAGCGTCGCTCCTCCGATGGTGACGGTCGCGGGCGAGACGCCGTCTGTTCCGGTGACGGTGACCTGGAAGAAGGGACCGGCAGGCAGGCGTACGGCCGTGCTGTCGTCGCCCGGCGTGGTGTCGAACGTCGCGGCCGTCGCGCCGGTGTTGAGTTCGATCTCGACCTGGCCGCTGAGCTTCGCGTCACCGAGTTGCACGGTGCCGTCGGGCGACCCGCCGCCGAGGTCGACGGTGAGCCCGCCAACGAGTCCGGCCGGGGTGGCGTCGAGGTTGCCGGAGAAGTCGAGCTCGGCGATTCCAGGGAGGTCGAGCTTGCCGCCGGTGAGGGCGACGCTGACGTCGCCGCCCGACTTCGTCACCGTCAGAGTTCCGATCGTGAGCGCCTGGCCGGCAACGGTGAGAGTCAGGCCCGTGCCGGTGAAGCTGACGAGGAGCGCGCTGGTGTTCGCCGGGTCGGGCGCGATGGAGAGCGCGACGGTGCCGCTGAGCGTCACCGACGGCACGTTCAGCACGACCGTGCCGGAGATCGTCGCGGTGGGCAGCGAACCGGTCGCGATGGTGAAGGTGCCCGCCCCGTCCGTGAGGCTGACGATGGGCGTGACACCGCCGAAGCTCGCGCTGACGTTGCTGAGGGTGACCGTGGTCGTGGTGACCGGCGGCGTGCCGTTCGTCGTCTGCGTGACCGCGACATCCGCCGTGATCGACTGGCCGGCGATGCCGAGCGTGATGCCGGTGCCGTCGAACTCGACCGAGACGTCGGCCGGGATGTTGAGCGGGACCGGGGTCAGCCCGCCGGTGTCGATCTGAGCGTCCACCGCTGCACCGGTCGTGTTGATCGTGAAACCGACCGCGCCGCCGAGCGTGATCCCGACGCTCGGGTCGATCGCGACCGTGCCGGAGAAGCGGGCGGCGATGCCGGCGGACGTGACGACCAGGGCGCCCGTGCCGCCGGTCAGGCTCACCGGCCCGAGCGTGACGGAGAGGTCGGTCACGGCGACGTCGAGTTCGGTCGAGGGCGTCGCGCCCGGTGCCGCGCCAGGTGGCGGCGGGACCGACACCCGCTCGAGCGCGAACGCGCCGGAGACCGTCACGCCGCCGACCGCCAGCTGGGCGAGGTTCGTCGCATCCGCAGGGTTCGCCGCGTTCGCGACGCCGAGCACGACGCGTACGCTGTGCGCCGCGATGATGTCGTTGTTCGATCCGGTCGCCGCGGCGCCCGTCGTGTTGAGCTGCACGCTCGCGTCGCCGGCCGGCACGGTCAGTGCGACGCCCGATGGACCACCCGCGCCCAGGGTGACACCGGCAGCGACATCCACGACGACGCCGGCTTTCGAGACGGTGATCGACCCGTGCGAGATGTCCACGTCGAGCGCGAACGTTCCCGCCGCGACACTGAACTTCACGTCGTCGGCCGTGACCGCGACCTCATCCGACCCGGACGGCGGGCTGATCGGCGTGATGTCCGAGCCGAGCTTCACCGCGAAGGTGCTCGTCGCGGAATCGAACGTGAACCCGAATGCACCGGTGAGGGCGAGGCCGGACACCCCGAAGTCGAGGTCGCCGACGACGTTCAGCACGCCGCCCGTGACGTCGACATCCAGCGTGCCGCTCAGCGTGACGCCGGAGATGCCCACGAGGGCGACGTTGCCGCTCGCCTGGATCGCGGAGTGGTCCGAGCTGAAGGTGCCGTTGACATCCGTGAGCAGCAGTCCGACGGCGCTCGGGTTGGGCACGGAGTTGCCCGCGTCGAGGAAGGCCGGTCCTGAGCCGATGAACACCGTCGAATTCGAGAGCGTCACCGTTCCGCCGCTGGACGCCCCGACGGTGCCGATGATCTGAACGACGTTGTCGATGACAACGCTGGCGGTGACGGTCGCCGACACGAACGGGGTCACCGTGCCGTTCGCCACGGTCGCCACCTGGTCAGGGGAGGTGAAGTGCAGAGCGATCACCGTGCCCGCAACGGTGATCGATGTGTCGATCGGCTGCTGCGAGCTGTTGAACATGACGGATGCGCTCGCCGAGGCGGTGAATCCGCTCGAGCTGGCGTCCACCGACCCCGAGAAGCTGCCGGCGACGCCTCCGTCGGTGCCGCCCGCCGTCGTCGGCGAGACGATCTCGAACGCGCCGGTGACGTCGTTCAGCGTCAGGGCGGCTCCGGAGGTCGTGGACCCGGCCGCGCCGAGCGAGACGGTGACGCCCGACATCCCGATCAGGGTCTGGGTGGATGCCACCTGCTGCAGAACCTGCGGCCCGCTGGTCCCTGACAGCACGAGGTCCGCATCGGTGTCGGTGTCCACGTTGGCGACGACCGCCCCGTTTCCGCCGACGGTCGACAGGCGGGTACCGGTGTCGAACGGGGTGCCGGAGCCGGCGCTGCCCAGGTTGCGGAAGACGAAGGTGCCTGTGGTGTCGGCGCCGGCGCCGGTCTCGGTGAGGACGAGATCGGTGTGGCCGTCGCCGTCGGTGTCCCCGAGGGCGAGCCCGTAGTGCGACGCGAGCGCGAACGCCGGTGCGAGCGCGACCGGCTCGCCGAGGTGCGCCGGAACCGCCGCGACGGGAGGAGTGGCGGAGCTGTTGGCGGCCACCGCGGCCACGCCCAGGTAGACGACAGGGGCCGTGCCGAGCTGCGCTCCGATCACGTCGGGCAGCCCGTCTCCGTTGACGTCGCCGACGACGACGGATGCGCTGTGCCCCGGAGCGGCGAAGGCTGCGGCGGCCTTCAGTCCCTTCCATGTGCTGGTGGTGACCCCGTTCGTCGTCGTGAGCGTGTCGCCGAGGTTCATCGCCACGCTGTCGCCGGTGGATGCCGCGTCGGAGTTGCCGATGAACACGTCGAGGTGCGAGTCGCGGTCGATGTCCACGAGGGCGATGGCGGTCGCATCGGGTGCCGAGAAGCCCGACGTGCTGGCCGCTGTCGGGCCGAAGCCGGACCACGCGGTCTTCGCGCCGACACCCGCGAACACCTCGACGGCCAGCGTCGGACCGCCGACGACGACGTCGACGATGCCGTCTCCGGTGAGGTCGCCGACGGCGGCCGTCGTCGCGCCCGGCGTGGCGAGCGTGGTCGATCCGGTTCCGGTGGTGTCGGGCGTGTCGGCGAAACCGTTCCAGGTCGCCTTCGACCCGGGGACGGCCGGGTTGGCGGGTGTCGTGCCGAGGTTGCGCAGCACGGCGGTCTTGTCTCCGACGAGCAGCAGGTCGGGCAGGCCGTCGCCGTCGACGTCGGCGATGACGATGGATGCCACGTTCTCGGTGGCCACGGCGCTCGGCAGCGTCACCGTCGTCTGCGTGTAGCTGAGGGCATCCGGGCCTCCGCTCGCGCTCGGCGTGGCCGTGCCGAGCAGGACCTGGATGCCTGCAGCGGTCGCCGTCACGATGTCGGGCGTGCCGTCGCCGTTGACGTCACCGACGGCGACGGCGTTGCTCGGAGTCGTCGAGAATCCGGCGACCGCGCTGAACGATGAGCCCCCGCCGCGCTGCACGGCGAACGAGCCCTTGAACGTGAACGCGCTGTCGACGGAGAGCGACGCGTTCGTGAGCGAGAGACTGAACAGCGGCCCGGCGGCCTCCTTCAGCGTGACGGGAGTGGTGACATCGACGGCCGCGACGCCGGTGTTGATGTCCAGGGCGATGCTGCCGCCGAGCGTGATGCCGCTGGGCAGGGCGAAGATGCTCTGGTTCGCGGCATTGGTCAGATCTCCCGTCAGGTGCGCGGCAACGCCGGCGCTCGTGACGAGAACGGTGCCTCCCCAGCCGAAGGTCGAGTCGATGTGCACGAACGAGCCGATGGTCAGCGTCATGTTCGTCACGCCGATCAGCACCGAGGTCGAGCCGCTCGCGGTGGACACCTTCACCGTGAAGTCGCCGCCGATCGTCTGGCCCGCGATGTCGAGTTGCACGCCTGTGCCGCTGAGTTGCACGGTGCCGGGGTCGAGGTCGACCGTGGTCGGCGGGGTGGTGCTGGAATCGGTCACGACGGACTGCGATGTGCCCGTCGTGTTCAGCTCGACCATGAGCGATCCGAGGAACGAGACGCCGGGCACGTCGACGGCGACCTTCCCGGAGATCTCGCCGAACACACCGCCGGCCACGTCATCTGCGGTCGTGGCCGTGTCGGCGCCCTGTGAGGGGACGAGCGTGAACGAGCCGTTCAGGTCGTCCGCGCTCACGAGCGGGGTGCCACCGGCCGTGAAGTCGAGCTCTCCACCCGAGATCGAGACCGCGACGCCCGCGGCGCCCGAACTGAACGAGATCGACGCCGCCGAAAGCGTCTGCCCGGCAACGCCCAGCGTCACGTTCGTGCCGGTCACCGTCACCGTCGGGTCCGGCGACACGGCGGTCGTGTCGAACATCACCGAGAAGGTGCCCCCGAGGGTGACGCTCGGCACGTTCACGAGCGCGACGGTTCCGGTGACGCTGCCGACCAGCGCGTCGCTCACGGTGCTGGTCGTCTGGTCGGAGTTCGTCACGATGACCGTGCCGATGGTGACGTCGGCCGAGCCGTTCGTGAGCCGCAGCAGCTCAGTCGAGGTGGTGCCGAGCAGCACGGTCACATTCTTCGCCGCGATGTGAACGGTGCCGGCCTGCTGGGTGACGGTGAAGTCGCCGCTGACCTTCTGGCCGGCGAGCCGCGCGATGATGCCGGTGCCGCTGAGCTCGACGTACGGGCCCGCTGGGAGATTCAGTGAGACATCCTGACCCGCGAGCTGCACGTCGGCGGTCTGCGCCGTCGCGAAGGTGTTCACCGCGAGCGACACCGCGCCCTCGAGGTCGAACGGCGAGCCCGCACCGAAGGAGAGCTGCGCGCTCATGGTTCCGGCGATGCCGCCCTTCGCGATCACGAGCAGACCGCTTCCGCCCGTGACGGATGCCATGTCGCCGAAGCTCAGAGACACGTCGCTGACCGCGACGGTGGTGACGGGCCCCGCGGCCGAGTTGTTCCGGGTGACCACGATGTTGCCCGTCAGTGTCTGACCGAGCACCGTGAGGGCGACGCCCGTGCCGCTGACCTGGAGTGTGCCCGTTGCGGTGTCGACGTCGAGGGCGATCGTGCCCGTGAGCGTCACGCCGGGGACCGCGATCGCCGCCGTGACGGCGATGCTGCCTGTGACGCCCGCGGCCGTGATCGTGAACTGGCCGTCGCCGGATTGCGTGAACGTCGCCGCCGAGCCGAGCGACAGCACGAGGTTCTGGGCGGCGACGGTCACCGTCGGCACGTCGTCGGCGGTTCCAGCGGTTCCGTCTGGCCCCGGCGCCGTCGACTCGGTGATCGTGAGGTCTCCGGACAGCGTCTGGCCGAGGATCGAGAGCTGGAGTCCCTTCCCGGTCAGCTGCAGGAACGGACCCTTGGTGAGCGTGAGCGTCGTCGGCACCCCGGCGACCGTGAAGGTCTCGTTCACCGCAGCATCCGTGGTGTTGACCTGCGCGCCGATCGTGCCAGAGACCGACACGTCGGGGATCGTGAGCGCGACCGTGCCCGAGACGCTGCCGGCGACGCCGTCGGGCGTGAGCACCAGCAGCAGGGCTCCGCCGGTGAGGCTGGCGATGCCGCCGAGGTCGAGCGACACGTCGGATGCCGCGATGCGCACATCCTCGCCGCTCGTCGTCGTGCCGTCGACGGTCGACGTGACGGGAACTTCGTCGAAGGCGAAGTCACCGCTGAGCGTCTGGCCGAGCACGGTCAGTGCGAAGTCGTCGGCCTCGAAGCGCACGTACGGGCCGCCGGGAACATCGACCGTGACATCCTGCCCGCCCACGCTGACCGTTTCGCTGACGGCGGCGGTGCCGGTGTTGATCGCGAGGGTGAGCGCGCTGCTGGCCGTGACACTGGCGGGAAGCGCGACCGTCACGGTGCCGGAGAGGGTTCCGGCGACGCCCGAAGACCCGATCACGAGGACGCCGTGCCCGCCGGAGAGGCCGACGCCGATCGCGCCCGATGTCGGGTCGGTGACGTCGCCGCTGCCGACGCTGACCTTCGCGTTCGACAGGCCGATCGTGGTGACGGCGTTGCCCGCGGCATCCGTCGCCCGTTGAATCGCGACGTCGGCCGTGATCGACTGGCCCAGAACGGTGACGCTCAGCCCGACGGCGTCGACGCGCACGAACGGTCCGGCCGGTACGACGGTGCCACTCGGCAGCGTCACGGTGGCCGCTGTGGTGTTGACCTCGACGGCGAGCTTGCTGGCGTCGAACTGGATGCTCGGGGAGATGCTCACGGCGAAGGTGCCGGTGAGGTGGGCGGCGACGCCTGCCGAGGTGATCGAGATCTCGCCGGATCCGTCGCTCAGCGACGCGACGCCACCGAGTGCGACGCTCGCGTTCTTCACCGAGACGGTCAGCCCGTCGCTCGACGACGTGATCGTGAGGTCGCCGGAGAGCGTCTGGCCCAGCACCGCGATGGTGGCACCGGTTATGGAGACCTGGGTGAGCATCGATCCGTCGGCGAAGGTCACCTGAACCGGATCGGCGGTGCTGCCAGGGATCGTGATGGCCTGGTCGATCGGCAGACCCGTCGTGTTGACGCTCGCCGTCGCCGTGCCCGTGATCGTGACGCCGCTCACGCCGATCAGCGAGATCGTGCCGGTCGCCGAGACCGCGAAGACCTTGGTGCCCTGTGCGTTCTGCCCCTCGACGATGCCGATGGTGGCACCGGTGACGAGCACGCCGACCGCGTTCGGGCTGATCGACCCGTCGTCGAGGAACGCGGGGCCTCGGCCGACGAAGATCTGCAGGCCCTGCCCCGCGACGACCTCAGCGCTCGTGAGGCCAACGACCGTGGCAGTGCCGAACTCGAAGCTGCCCTTGACGGTGACGTCGTCGCTGATCTGCAGCGTCAGGTTGGAGATCGCGAAGTCGAAGACGACCGCACCGGCGGGGTCCGGGAAGCTGATCGGAACGGTGGTGCCGCCGACGACGATGGAGGTGTCTACGGTCTGGAGCGTGGTGTTGACGCGCACGTCGACGGTGCCGCCCGCCGAGACACCGGGTTCCGCGGCCGTCAGTGTGCCGGTGAAGTCGCCGGCGATGCCGCCGCTCGTCGGCGTCGCGCCCGTCGTGGCGGGGATCACGGCGAGCGCGCCGGTGCCGCCCGTGATGATCGTCGTGCCACCCGAGAGCACGGTGAGCCCGCTGAACCCGACCACCACGGTGCCGGTGCTGCTCCGGGTGATCGCGAAGTCCGACTGCAGCTCGAACGATCCGACGGTGAGTTCGCCGCCTGTGACCGAGAGCGAGAACTGACCGTCTGAGAAACCGATCGCGAAGGTGCCGGTGCTGAAGTCGAGCGGTCCCGCGGTGAACTGCACACCGGTGAGCACGAGCGAGCCCGAGTCGCCTGCCGCACCGAGGGTGAGGGTGCCGGTGGCGCCCGCGATCGTGACGATGCCGGCGATGTCGAGCAGCGGGGGCGCCATGCCGCCTGCGGGGGCCGAGGGGTCGGAGACGGTGACGGTCAGCGATCCCGAGGCGTCGGTGATGGAGACATCCGCGGTCAGCTGGAGGCCACCCGCCGTCAGCGTCGCATCGGACACCGAGACGGTGAGGGCAGTGCTGCCGCTCGTGCCCGTCAGGCCGACGGATGCCGCGCCGGAGAGCGTCACCCCTGGCACGTCGAGCGCGACCTGACCGGAGGCCGTGACGCTCTCGACTGATCCGGCGGAGAGCACGACGGTGGCCGACCCGTCGACGACGGTCAGTGCGCCGCCGCCGAGTGCGAGGTCGAGCTTCGAAACGGCGATGGTGGTGGTCGCCGCTCCGCCGGCTCCGGCCGTGCTCTGCGTGATCGAGACGTCGCCGCTGAGCGTTTCGCCGAGAATATCGAGCTGGATACCGGTCCCCGTGATCGCGAGTTTCGTCGTCGCCGCCGAGGTCGTGTTCACGCTGAGGCTGAGCGTGCCGGAGACCGACACCTGCGGAACACCGACGAGAAGCGCGCCCGACAGGGAGCCCGTGATGCCGTCGGATGCCACGACGAGAGTTCCCGCGATGCCCGTGAGCGTGACGGCGGCGGTCGCGAACCCGGCGTTCGCCACCGTGATGGTGAGCTGGCCGTTGCCGGCAGCGTCGAGGCTGTGCTCGACCGAGACGTCGGCCGCGATCGTCTGGCCGGCGATGGTGAGCATCGCTCCGGTGGCGGTGACGGCCAGCTGCTGCTTCGCCGTGTCGACGGTGACGCCGACGGCCCCGGTGAGCCCGAACGATCCGGATGCCGCGGTCGCGCTGATCGTCGCAGCGAAGCTGCCTGAGACCCCGTCCGGTGCAATCGTGAGCCGGCCCGTGCCGCCCGTGAGGCTGAGTCCGCCATCGCTGTCGGCACCGCCGAGGGAGACCTTCGCGCCGCTGATGCCGAGTTCGGTGACGGTGCCGCTCGCCTCGGTTGTGCGCGTGACCGCGATCGTGCCGCTCGCCGTCGCCCCGTCGACGGTCAGCACCGCATCCGTCGCCGTGAACGCGAACGACGGGCTCGTGCCGGTGTCGAAGGCGAGCGAGAAGCCGCCCTGAGCGGTGAGTGTCGCGCCGGGCAGAGTGGCGGTGACGCTACCGGTCAGCGGTGCCGTCGTCGCCGCCCCGGCCGCGGTGAAGGTGACCGACCCGGTGAGCCCGCTCGCCGCGAGCAACGGCGTGCCGCCGACGGCTATCGATCCGGCGAGATTGCTGACGGCGACGGTGAGGGTGCCAGGAGCGCTTGTGACGGTGATGTCGCCGGTGAACGTTGTGCCGAGCAGCGAGAACGTGACCCCGGTGGCGGTCACCGTCGCGCCTGCCGCTCCAGTGAAGTCGAGTGCCTGCGTGCCCGAGCCGAGCGGGAGCTGAAGATGGAGAGCCGAGGAGAACGTGTTGTACCGCACTTCGGCGGTGCCCGACAGCGCTACATCCGGAATGCCGAGCAGGCTGACGGTTCCGCTCGCGTCGATCGCGACCTCGGCGCCGGTCGTGTCGGTCGCGAAGGCGATCGTCGCATTCGTGAGCAGGATGCCGTTCGCCGCGGGGTTGCGGTCGCCGCTGGGCAGGTCGAGCGGTCCGTCGCCGACGAACACGGTGAGACCAGTGCCGGCGAAGACATCCATGCCGTTCTGCACGGTGGTGCTGATCGTGCCCTCGATCGACACCGGGCCGAAGTCGAGCTTGCCCGTGACGACGAGCTGGAACACCGGCGCCGCGAACTCGACCTCGATCGTCTGCCCGCCCACCTGGATGGCTTGGTCGATCCCCGCCGCGATGGTGCTGAACTGCGCGGTCACAGAGGTCGCCGTGCCCGAGACCGTGACCGTACCGGTGAACGTGCCGGCGACGCCGCCTGCGGCGACGACGAGTGCACCGGAGCCGTTCGTGATGCCGTCACCGCCCACGGTGGCGGTGACCTTGGCGAGGCCGAGCACGACGGTGGAGCCCTGCACGTCGACGGCGATGTCGGCGGTGATGCTGTCAGCCGCGGACGTGATGGTCACACCCTCGGCCGTGAAGCCGCTCGCACCGTCGGGCAGGCTGAGCACCACGGGTGTTCCCGTGCCGTCGGTCGTGGTCGGCACCGTGATCGGGGTCGTTTCGAGACCGGTCAGCTCGTTGCGTGTGAAGGTCGCTGTGGCGGGGCCGAACGTCACGTCCTGCACCCCGTTGACCTTGAGGCTCCCGGTGACCTGTACGGCAACGAGCGGGGCGGAAGCGGCATCCGCCTGCCTCACGACGAGCGCCAGCGTGCCACCGGTGATCTCGACGTTCACCCCGGCCGCATCGCCTGCCGTCAGCGTCACGCCCTGTGCGGACACCGTGACCTGGCTGCTGCCGTCGGCGCCGTGCGAGGCGGTGACGGCGACGGCGCCGGTCGTGATGCTCGCCACGCCGGTGAGTTGCAGCGCGAGGCCGGTCGCCCCGATGGTGAAGGTGCCGGCCGTCGCCGCCTGACCCGTCAGGGTGTACGAGAGGGTGGGTCCGGTGATCGTCTCGTTGCTGTCGCCGCCGAACGTGACGCTGTGCGCCGAGATCGTGATGCTGCCGGTGAAGAGCGGCACGCCGGTGGCCATGCTGACGCTCAGGCCGCTGGCCGCGAGGGTCGCATCCGTGAGCTCTATGAGACCCCCGACGCCGAGTTCGGGGTAGCTTTCGGAGAAGTTCGGGACGCTGCCGAAGTTCGCAAGGGCACCCGCGATCGCGGTGAACAGGTCGGTGGCCTTGAGCCCAGCGATGAACTCGCTGAAGTGCGGCAGGGCCGCGGAGACGGTGCCCGGCGCGGTGGTCGACGCGATGCTGACGGGACCGGCGGTCGGGTCGAGGTACCAGATCGTGGCATCCTGCGCGCTTCCACCGGATCCCGGGTCACCGACCCCGATGCTGAGCTGCGGCGCGATGCGGAACTGGGTGATTGGTGCGCCGGTCGCCGCGTCGAAGGCCTGGAACTGGTAGATGTCGCTGAGCGCGAGCACTCCGGCAGAGGTCGCGGGGCGGATCGTGATCAAGATCCACGCGTCCGCGGGCAGTGAGCCGGGTGCGAAGGTGAGGGTGGCGGAGCCGGCCGTCACGGTGCCGCCGGTGGCGGCGGAGATGAGCACCGATCCCGCAGGAGGCTGGAACGCCTGCGACTGGGGAGCGGGGCTGGCCGTCGTCGACGAGGTGACGAGGTTGAGTGCGGTGCTGTCGGGGTTGCTGGATGCCGTGGCTGAGGTCGCGTCAGTACCTGGGGGGCCGCGTCCGGCGTTCACGATGAGCCGGGTGCCGCTCGCGACGCCCGAGCCCGCATAGGCCTGTGTGCCGACGTGCACGATGTTGACGGCGTCGCCCGCATCGCCGGCGGTGTGGCCACCGGCGCTGGACGATCCGGCGGCCGCCGAGGCCGTGAGCGTCGTGGTCGCCGGAACCCCGATCGGCCCGCCGGCGTAGACGAGGATGCCGTCGGGCAACGTGCTGCTCGTCGTGACCGCCGCGACGTCGAGCGCCACCGAACGCACGGGCACCGTGCTGAGCTCGGGCAGCGCGGTGTCGCTACCGCCGCGCGCGGAGGATGCCGCGGCGAGCGAGTCTCCCAGGGCGCGCAGGGCCGCGAGCTCGACCGTTGCCGACACCTCGGGGCTCGTCGCCCATGGCGTCGTCAGCGCGCTGGTGTTCGAGCCACCGGTCGCCGCGACCGTCGCCTGCCCGGCAACGTCGAGACTGCGGTCCGCCGTTGCTGTGGTGGTGTGCGTCGCATCGGTCACCGCGACACGGGAGGCTGTCGTCGCGGCATCCGCCTGCTGAGTCGCCGTCACGTCGAGGCTCGCTGCTCCCGTGGTCGGACCGGTGCCGAGGCGCGCGTTCGTCGAGACCGTCGAGAGGGTGATGGCGCCGCCGGATGCCGAGTCCGTGGCATCCGTGCCCGAGGTCTCGTCCGTCGTCGACGTCACGCCGAGTCCGCCGACCCCCGCGAGCCGGGTGCCGTCGCCGACCGTGCTGCTCGTGGAGTCGTCGACGACGAGGGCGGCGACGGCGGGAGCGGCGCTGCCGGTGGCCGCGGTCACCCCGTTGGTACCGCTCGCTGTAGAAACGACATCCACACGGCCGGACTCGGCGCCGGTCGCTGGGACGAGCACGACGACTCCGTCGAGTTCGCTGCTCGTGGTCGAACGGGTGACCCCTGTCGCGCGTGCTCCGGGTTGCTGCCCCGTTGCGCCGTCGGCTGCGGATGTCGTCGCCGCTGCCGACAGCCCGCCGGTGACAGCGGTGGAGACATCGACTCCTGCCGCCGTGACGGAAGCTCCGCCCAGCGTCGCGAGAGTCTGGCGGTCCAGGCCCGCGCTGGCGTTCACTCCCCCGCCGGCGGAACCCGCCGCATCGGCGCGAGCGGCGGCGTCGTTCGTCGCCTGCACCGTCACTGTGCCGGAGGCATCGACGGTGCTGTTGCCGATGAGCTGGGCGATCGCCGTGCTCACCAGGTCGGCTTCGGCGTTGGCCGGGCCTGCCGAAGATGCGGAGTCCGCCTCGGCGTTCGCCGTCGACGCAGAGAGCAGGCTGATGGCTCCGAGCGCGCGCAGCGCGGAGTCGATGACGTCGACGAGGGCGTGCGACGAGCCCTGCGCCTGGGCTTGTGCCGCGGCGGCGACGATGAGATTCAGCCACGAGTCCGCGGAGAGCACGATGTTGTGCCCGCGCAGGGTCGCTCCCGTCACGCCGACGGACGCGTCCACGTCTGTCGCGCCCGGAGCGCCATGATCGGATGCCGCGAGTTCGAGGTCGCCGTCGCCGAGGTCGATCGTGCTGCCGTCCGCGACGGAGATCGTACGGCCGCGCAGAGTGAGCCCGGTCGAGCCCGACCAGCTCACATCGCCCGAGACCGATACCGAACCCGAGCCGGCGTCGATGACCGCTTCACCCGACGGCGCCGCAATGGTCACCGTGCCGTCGCCGTCGAGCCCGTGCACCGTCACCTCGTCGGTACCCGAGGAATCGAGCGAGACATCCGTACCGCCCGTCGTCACCTCGACCGTTCCCGAGCCGGAGTCCGTGACGTTCTCGACGCCCGTCGCGGTGAGGCTGAGCCCGTCTCGGACGATGTCGAGCGTGTCGTCGAGCTGTGAGAAATCGGTCGTCGCGGCGGGCCCTGCAAGGCTGAGCGTGTCTGCGCCGGCGCCACCGTCGAAGCTGAGCGGAACAGCGGTGGGAGCGCCCGAGATGCTGACGGTCACGTTGTCGTCGCCGTTTCCGCCGCGGATCGCCAGTGCGGTCACACCATCGAGCGACAGGGTCGCGACCTGACCGGATTCCGTTGTGAACGTCACGCTGTTCGACCCGCTCACGTAGCCGAGCGTTCCGACGAGCGGCGAGCCGTCGGAGTTCGCGAGGGTCGCTGTTCCCTCGGCCACGCTCCACTGCGGGGTCGCGACGGCCGGCGCCATCGCGTCGGCGGCGAACCCGCTGAGGTTCGCCTTCGGCGAGGATGCCTCCGCTGGCGCGTTCGTCTGGGTTGGTGTGTTTCCGCCCTGATCGCCCGTCGACGCCGTGTCTGCCGGCGCCGAAGCGGCGCCGGAGTCCGTCGGAGTCGGGGCGGGCGTCGTGGATGCCGGCGATGGCGCAGGCGGCGTGGATGCCGCTGGCGTCGGCGGCGTGGATCCGGCGGGCGCGGGGGCCGGTGGCGCCGGGGCGGGCTGCGCGGGGGCTGGTGTTGCTGGGGCAGGCGGGGCGGGAAGCTCGGGAGCGCTGTCGACGCCCTTGACCTCGCCCGCTGCGAGAGTCTCGGCCATCAGCCCGGTCGCCGTGTGATCCAGTCCGAGCGCATGCCCGAGCTCATGGCGGACGACGGTGACGAGGCTCATGTGCTGCGAGGCGGGATCGGCCGGGTAGTCGACGTCCCAGCCCCAGTCGGCAGCGGTTGGGTCGATGACGATGCTCGTGCCCGTCGTCTGCCCGAGGGTGAGCCCGCCGAGGTCCCCGATCGAGGCGGTGACGCCGCTGGGGTCAGCGCCGACCGACCGCCAGTCGGCCTCGGCTTCTGCGAGCGCTGCGTTGAGCTGGCTCTGCGTGAGAGGCGCGCCCGTGACCGGGGTAGCGGGAGCTGCGGCCGCATCGAGGTTCTGCGGAGTGCCCGTGTCCGATGCGGTGGTGTCCGACCCCGTCCCTGTTCCCGTACCGTCGCTGCTCGTGGTCGTCCCATTGGACGTTCCCGCTGTTCCGGACGAGTCCGGCGTGCCGGAGCCGCCGCTCGTGCCAGCGCCGGAGCCGCCCGTGGTCGAAGCTCCGGTGCCGGTGCCACCCGTGGTCGAGGTCCCGTTACCGGCGCCAGTACCCGTGGTCGAGTTTCCACTGCCGGTGCCGGTTCCCGTGTTCTGGCCACCGGTCGATGTGGTCGTAGGCGTGGTGTCCACCGGGCAGGAGATCGACGCCTGCTGGCCGGCCGTGCCGGCGACGGTGGTGCAGTTGCCGGTGCCGTGCGACAGCGCCTGAGCGAGCTGCTGGAGTGCACTGCTGAGTTCTTGCTGCGCCTGCTGCTGGGCCGCCGCGGCCTGCTGCTGCGCGTCCTGCTGGGCCTGCAGCAGTGCGAGCTGCTGGGGAGTCAGCGTGACGACGGCCTGTTGGGCGGCGAGTGCGGCGCGCTGCTGTTGCAGTTGCTTCGTCTCAGCGGCGAGGAGTTCCTGCAGTCGCGCACTCGCTTCTGCAGGGCTGACGGCGATGACGACGGCGGGCTCGCTTCGCAGTGGCACCTGGGCCGGTAGCTGCTGCTGCGACTGCACCGCGGGGACGGATTGGGGCACCGCCGTTGGTGTGGGTTCCGATGCGGCAGCCGCCATGGTCGGGTAGAGCATCCCGGCCGCGGTCACCCAGGCTGCGAGAGTCGCGACGAGGCCGAGCACAACCGACCTGGTCGGCTGCGCTACGCCACTCGACGCGCTCCACAGACGCAATCCGGACTCCTTGCAGTGATGGCCTCATGCACGTGGCACACGGCCATGAAGGTTCGTCAACGGGGTGAGGGCAGAACCGTGTGGGAGCACGGTTCCGTCGAGCGACACGACGCGGTTAACAGCCGAAATTCTGTCGCTCGGCAGAACGCCGCGTCAAGGAAAAATCGAGGCTTGGTCAGCTCCCCTTCGGGGGGTGCACTGCACGCGGCAAGAACATGCCTGTCGGGGCATATATCGTCCGGATGGCAACTCATCGGGCTCGCAGAGCCAGGACGGCGAACGTCCCCACGTCCGCTCCCATGGCCACCTCCGCCGTGGGGCCCGCCGGACTCAGGCCAGCCGTGGTGCACCGCGGTGTTCAGCGCGATGGTCGCGGCGGCGGTACGTCGGAGTCACCGGCCGTCGTGCCCGAGGCATCGTCGTCAACATGGCGCGGCGCGGCGCCGTTCTCATCCGCCGAGCGCGGGCCTCGGACATCCGGATCGATCTCGTTCGCGCGGCCGAGCTTCTCATCGACCGCGGCACGCGCGTTGCCGGCATCAGCGGCATGCGCCTCGGCGTCCCTGCGACGGCGTTCGGCTTCCACCTCCGCCTGCTTCGCGTCCGCGTCCGCCCGGGATGCCTTCGCTTCCCGCTCGCGTGCGGCGAGGTCGTCGTCCCTTGCCGCGGCACGGAGTTCGTCGGCGCGATGCCTGTCATGTTCCTGCTTGCGTCGGCGTCCGACGGTCAAAGCGATCGCCACGATGATCGCCACCACGACGATCACGATGATGATGATCAGGACGACCCATCCGGTTGTGTTCATGCTCGGACACCGTACGCCCGCCCCGCGCTGCGGGCAGGGGTTGACGGATGCCGACACGGCGGTGCGCGAGGCCGCGGTCACGCGGCCGGCTGAGGCTTGCCGCAGCCAGGAGACGCACCGCGCCGATTTATGTCGAAGGCGGCTGGAGCCTCCGTACGACGTGGGACGCGTCAAGCAACGCGCAGGTCGTCCATTCGATCGCGATCCCAGGCAATGCCGAGGCCCGGCACGTCCGGCGCGTATGCGAACCCGTCCCGGATGTCGATTGACGCCGTCGTGATCGCCCGCAGCTGCGGAATGTGCTCGATGTACCGGCCGTTGGGCACCGCGGCGGCGAGGCTGACGTGCAGCTCCATCAGGAAGTGCGGGCAGACATCCACGTTGAACGCCTCCGCGAGGTGGGCGACTTTCAACCAGGAAGTGATGCCACCGATGCGCGCCACGTCAACCTGGACGACACTTGCAGCACCGCGCTGGAGATACTCTCGAAAATGGCCGACGGAGTACATGGACTCGCCCACCGCGACGGGAATCCTGGTCGCAGCCGCGAGACGCGCGTGACCGTCCACATCTTCAGCAGGAAGCGGCTCTTCGAGCCAAAAGAGGTCTGCCGGCTCGAGAATGCGTGCCCGCCGGATGGCGTCGGCGGCACTCATCGACTGATTCGCGTCCACCATCAGGTGCATGGCGGTGCCTATTTCGTCTCGGATGGCCATCAAGCGTTCGAGGTCCTCGTGCGGGTCCGGCTTCCCGATCTTCACCTTGACGCCGTGCCATCCGGCCTCGCGGGACTTTCGGGCGGAGCGTACGAGGTCGTCCACCGTGAGGTGCAGCCATCCGCCTTCAGTGTCATAGAGCGGCACTTCGCGGCGGTGACCGCCGGCGAGCTTCCAGAGCGGAGCCTGCGCCCGTCGCGCGGCGAGATCCCAGATCGCGGTGTCGACCGCGGCGAGTGCGAGGTTGGTGATGACGCCGACCGTGGTGGCCTTCGTGGAGAGGAAGAGCGCGTTCCAGACGGCCTCTGTAGCACCTGCGTCCATTCCGCGCAGGAGCGGGATGAGGTGCTCCTGCAGCAGTGAGAGCACAGCGCGGCCGCCCGTTCCGATCGTGTAAGAGTATCCAGTGCCGGTCAGCCCGTCGTCGGTATCGATCTCGACGAAGATCGTCTCTTGCTTGGCGAAGGTCTGCAGAGCGTCGGTGCGCACGGTCTCGACATCCACGTCGACCAGGTATGCGCGGGCGGCCGTGATGATGGGCATTGCCGTGCCTCGTTTCTTGAGCGGTACGTCGGACGGGTTCAGCCGCGGGGAAGAGATGGAGCCGGCGTAGTGGCATGTTCCAGGGCGAATCGCTCGCGCAGCACAGCTAAAGCTGCGATCCGATCTGCCGTACCGCCGGACTCGTGCCCCGCGCCTGGCCATTCCCTATACGCGACCGGTGCGGAGTAGGCGGCGGCCGCCGCCGCAGCCGTCTGCGGCGGGCAGATGTCGTCGATCAATCCTGCGCTGATCCAGCCCGGGGCGACGGCGTGCCTCGCCGACGTGACGCCGTCGACGTACGCGAGCGTGCGCATGACGGCATCCGTCTGTTCTGGATGATCGGCGAGAAAGCCGCGAACTTCGGTCCACGGCCCAGACACCGCGTGCTCCAGGGCGAACGGGGCGTCGGTGAGAAACGGAGACTGCGCAAGCACGGCGACGACGTCGGGCACGAGCGCACCCACTCCGAGCGCAATGCCGCCTCCCTGGCTGTTGCCGATCATCGCGACCCGCGACGGGTCCACCTCGGCGAGCTGTCGCACGGCCTCGACCGCCCGTACTGCGTCGACGAACGCTCCGCGGTAGTAGTAGTTGTGCGGGTCGAGGATCCCATCGAGAATGTGCCCCGTGCTGCCGCCACCCTGTTCGTGCGTGTTCACGATCAGGTGCACGTATCCCGCTGCTGACCACACCAGATCGTCGATCGCGTTCAGCCGTCCGGCGCCATATCCATTGGCATGCACGACGGCCGGCAGCGGTCCGGTGCGGTGTCGCGGCAACCGCAGCCATCCTGTCACGCGCCGGCCATCGGCACCGGCGAACGCGAAGTCGCGAACCTCTACGGTGGCGAGCCCCGTGTCGACCGTCTCCCCGCGTATGTCCAGTGGATGGCTGCGCGCGTCAGCAAGGGCGGCATCCCAGAACTCCCAATAGTCGCCGGGGGTATCCAAGGGAGCGGTGTCTCCGATGATCATGTCGTTCTCATGTTCCTGATCGAGCCGGCGGGTCGAGGCGGATGCGTCGACCCGCCGCCAGGTTCAACCCACCGTGTACCGGATCACGTCGGTGCGCATCACGTCGCCTGATGCCTTCACCGCCATGAACGTGTGGGTTCCCTTGTGCAGCCCCGACACCGAGTACGTCAACTGCTGGGTGCGCCTCGACTCGCTGGAGGTGTCGACGCGCTTCACTCGCTTGCCGTCGATGTAGATGTCGACAAGGCCCTGGTCCGGCCCGGTCGCCGTGATCCAGTCGACGCCTGTTCCCTTGAAGGTGTACGAGACGGAGTCGCCGTTGGTGGTGGTTGCGTGCACGTCGTCGTAGGCGTCACCACGGAACGAGACGTCGAGACTGTCGGATCCGATGGGCAGCGTCTTCAGGAACGCACTGGCGAGTGTCACCTTCGAGCCGGACACCGAGTAGTCGGTGCCCTTCTTCAGCGTTGTGCCGTTGTACGCTATGCCGGCCAGCTCGCTAGGGTCACGCAGCAACGTGACGCTGACGTCCGCAGGCGCCTTGTCGTCGAACGACACAGAAGCGGGGTCGATCAGGCCAGGCTGCACGACCTTCAGGCAGTCGAGCAGCATGAACTGCCCGGACCTCATCACCACTTTCAGAGTGTGCTGTCCGTTCGTGAGGCCACTCGTAGAGAACACCGTCTGCTGCGCCACATGCGGATGACTCGCATCGCTTGACGCGCTGATGGTCTTGACGAGACTGCCGTCGATGTAAACGTCGGCGTTGCCCTCCGACTCGTCGAGTTCGGTGAGGTACGAGATACCGGTGCCCGTGAACGTGTACGAGAACGAGTCGCCGACATTCTGAGTCCAATGGACGCCGTCACCGTAGTCACCGAACCCGCGACCGGTGCTGTTGTTCCAACTGCCCGTGTACGTAATGCCTGGGTCGGTGTCGTCGACCGTGGTCGTGAGGTCTGCCCCTGTCGTGCTGGGCGGCGCCGGTGTACCGGTGTCGGTGACCGTCACGCCGAGCGCCTGCGTGGTGGCCGCGACCTCGTTGCCCCCGTTGCGCGTCCAGTCGCCGCCGTAGCCGACGCGTAGTGCATCGTCGTTGACGGCAACATGGTCTCCCGACTTCGGCGTCACCTTGAGCAGCCGGACGCCATGGATCGGGATGTCCGATCCGGTGAACGACGAAGAGAAGGTTCCGAGATTCTTGTGACTCCAGAGGTCGCGGACGCTGGCAGGTCCGCTGAGGCCGATGTCAGACCAGTTGGCCGTGATGTCTTTCTCGGTCTGGCCAAGGTTGAAGAGTGCCACGGTGTAGCTCCCGTCGGGCTCGAGCGTGTACCAGACCTGCTGCTGGGTCGAGGTCGACACCGGGCGGGCCGGTGTAGCCGCCTGGTCGACGGCGATCACCTCAGGATTGGTGAGCAGGCTCAGACCGTACGAGTCGAGTTGCGTGAGGTCATTGCCTGTAGACATCGGCGCGGCCGAGATCGCCCATAGGGTGGCGGCGGACTGCCTCTCATCACGGGTCAGGCCGTCCATCTTGCCGTTGCCGATATCGAGCGAGTCAAGGTCGTTCCATCCCCCGTCACCGGCATCTCGCCACCTCGTGGCCAGGTCGGGGAACAGTCGTGCGATGTTGCTCCACTGAGTGAGCGCCACGCCCTGGCAGTAGCACTCGACATCCCAGTCGATACGCCAGCCGTCGGCCTTCGACTTCCAGTACGAAGCGTAGTTCGGGTCGAGCGCCCATGAGAGCTCGAACCAGATCTTGTGCGCCTTCAGCGCCTTTGACCACGCCGCAACGTCATCACGCGCGTCGATCGAGAGGTCCGTGATCCCCGATCCCGGGGTCACGCTGTCGAATTTGACGAAGTTCACGCCCCACTTGGCGAAGAGATCGACGATCGAGTCGATGTACTTCTGAGAGCAAGGGTTCGAGAAGTCGATCTTGTACCCGATCTTCCAGTAGTCCGACGGCTGCGGTGGCTGCTTCACGATGTCGTGGGTCGTGCATCCAGGTGCATCCGCGATGGGCAGCGCCGCGTTGTAGACGGCGGGCGAGATGCCGGGGATCATGTACACACCGAGCTTCTGGCCGTTGGCGTGCACGTGGTCGATGACAGTCTGAAATCCCTGGGGGTAGAGGGTCTTGCTAGGCACTGGCCGACCGTTGGCGTCGACGCCGTCACTCCAGCCGGCGTCGATGTTGATGTAGTCGTAGCCGAACTTCTGCAGCTTGGCATGCATGGCATCCGACTCGGCCATGATCTGTTTGCCGGTGATCCACTTACTGTTGTCATAGACCTGCATGCTGTAGCTGCTCCACCCCATGTAAGGTTTCACGGCCCAGGGGTCCGCGGTGGATGCCGCCGGCTTTATCGGGGTCGGCACCGGCACGTCTGACGCGGTGGGGCTCGGCTTCGAACCGGTCTTTGCCGATGCTGTGGGCGTCGGGCTCGCCGTGGCGCCTGGAGACGTCCGAGGACTTGCCGTCGGGGTCGCGGTCGATGTCGGGGTAGCGGTCGATGTCGGGTTCGCGGTCGATGTCGGGGGCGGCGTGATGGTGGGAGTGGTGGTCGTCGGAGTCGGTGTCGCGGTGCTGGGTATCGCGCCTGCCGGTGTGGCCGCAGCAGCCATGAGACCGACAGCCACGACGGTGGCGCCGACGATCCCCCAGGATCGCCGCGCCCGGGAATGCCGTGTCATGCGTATTCCTCTCTGGTTTCATCCGAGGCGTCGGTGCCGCGGATCGTTCTCGATGGACCCTCAGCGCTGTTGCGCGTCGTTCCACCGCGTGCCCGTCATGGTTGCCGGGCGACGTCGAAGACCATTGCTTGTTCGGGGTTGAGGGTGGGCAGCGGCACACCCGCGATGGCGAGCACGGAACCGGGCAGCGATGCACCGGCTGGCGTGGACGCCGCCACGACCCATGCCGGGTCGGCGTTCTCGTGGCGGCTGACGTCACCGAGCTCGTCCCGGACCCGAACCACGTACCGCGCATTCGGGTCGAGACCGGGAAGACGAACCCGACCCGACTGCCCGTGCGCACTGGTGGTCAGGCGTGCCCACGTGAAGAGAGCGCGGCTCCCGTCTCGAGCCACGATCCCGCTGAGCATGGCCGTCTCGTCTGCCAGATCGGCGTTCACCACGCGGCCGGAGTGGAGCAGCGGTCGCAACTCACGATAGGTCTGCGCCCACGCTGAGACGCGCTGAAGATCCTCCTCACTCGCGTTCCGTAGATCCCATTCGATGCCGGCGTGCGACGTCAGTGCGATGGCGAGGCGGAAAGAGAGGTCGGTGCGACGGCCCGTGGTGTGCGAACGCTCGGCACCGAGATGGGAGCCGATGAGCTCGGGCGGCACAAGCATCCTCGTCCAGCGTTCGATCTGCAGACGTTCGACGGGGTCGTTACAGTCGGATGGCCACAGCCGGTCTGTGTGATCGAGAATGCCCAGATCTACGCGACCGCCACCGCCAGAGCAGGTCTCGATCTCGAGCCCCGGATGTCTTTGGTGCAGCTCATCGAGCATGCGATAGAGCGCCTGCGACTGCTCGTGGACGACCGGGCGGTCGCCGCACGCCCGCCGGCCGACCGGTTCGGTGAGGTCGCGGTTGTGGTCCCACTTGATGTAGTCGACGCTGTACTCGGTGACGATCGCGCTGATGCGCTCGAGAACGTAGGACCAGGCATCCGCACGCGCGATGTCCAGCACGTACTGGTGCCGCGCCGGCGCGCCCAGGCCTTGCCTCGGTCCGAGCACCCAGTCGGGGTGCTCGTGCGCCAGCTCGGAATCAAGGCTGATCATCTCGGGCTCGAACCAGAGTCCGAACTGCATGCCCCGACCGTGCACCAGGTTGGCGAGAGGGCCGAGGCCGTCGGGCCAGACGTTGCCGTCCACGACCCAGTCCCCGAGCCCGGCTCCGTCATGTCTGCGACCCTGAAACCAGCCGTCGTCGAGCACCACCCGCTCGACCCCTACCCGAACGGCGCGATCAACGAGGTCAGCGAGCCGCTCGAGATCGTGGTCGTAGTACACGGCCTCCCAGGTGTTGAGTACGAGCGGTCTTGGCGAGGACGGATGCCGTGGCCTGGCTCGCAAACGGTCGTGCATGCGCTCCGCCAGCCCGTCCAGACCGCGATCGCTCCAGACGAACAGCGCTGTGGGCGCGTCGTAGCGGTCGCCATTGCCGAGGATGATCTCGCCGCAGCGAAGGTCTTCGCCCACACCCAGCACCGATGAGAAGGTGCCTGCCCCTTCCGGCAGACGTTCGACGAGGTATTCGGCGTCGCCGCTCCATGCCAGGTGCGCCGCCCATGCCTCGCCATGGCGGAACGCGAGGTCAGGGGTGCCGGCGACCACGAGATACGGCGCGTCGTGCCCCGGCTTTCCGCGGTGGGCTCGTCGCACATGGCTTCCGAATCGCATGGCACCGTGCTGCGGCGATCGCTCCCTGCACCACTTGCCAGCGAAGTCGAGAACCTCCGTCGCCCGCTCGGGTACGGGCATCAATGCCCGCAGACCGCCAAGCGTGTAAGGGACGTCTCCCGAGGTGTCGCGCTCGATGCACATGTCGACCGCAAGTACCCCGTACGGATCGAGCTCGAGCGCCAGACAAGACCGCGTGGACGTGACGGCGTCCTCCAGGTGGAAGACTATCCGCCCCCCGCCCGTGCCTCGATCCTCGAATTCGGTGTCGACGAGTTGGGGACGTGGTGTGGTGGCGGTGCCCGCCGCGTGGCCGGTCTGCGCCTGGCTGCCGAGCCATCCCTCGAACTCGGTGGGCCAGAGGCTGAAAATGCGCGGAACATCGGGCGAGTTGTTGAGCACGGCAGGCTCCGCGGTCTCACGCAGTGCCGCTATCGCCACATCGTCAAGGGCTTCGAGCGAGGCACCCCAGTGCAGCACGCGAGGCACATGCCGTGACGCGTCGACGACGAGTGATACGCCGGCGGCGTGCAGGGCGAGAACGGCAGCGGTGCCGTCGGGCATGAAAACTCCCAGGCTCAATTAGTTGACTGTGTCAATAAACCATGGTCAAGTGAGAAGCGCAACCGCGAATCGTAGATTTCTTCACAAGTGAGAGATCAGCGCAAAGCGCTGACCTTCTAGCCCGGAACGCGCGATGATCGAACGGGGATGTGAGTGGCAGCGACGCGCCACTTTAATTGATGTCAAAAACATTCTTGCCCTACGCTGTCTTGAGCTGAGGGCCGATGCACGCACACCTGGTGCCCGGTTCCACCCCACACCCCCGCAGCACGTTGTGATCGCCATACCTTCGACACCCTGAGGACTGCACGTGACGAACTCGACCGCAGGCGCGCCGGTGCGCCTCCGCTGGAACGCTCCTGCTCGGCGCTGGACGGAGGCGACACCCGTCGGCAACGGCTCGATCGGCGCCATGGTCTTCGGTGATGGACGTGGTCGGCTTGCCCTCAACGACTCCTCGGTGTGGTCCGGGACTCCCGACGCACCGCACGCCGCGTTGAACAAAGTCATTGCGACCGGCGCCGGTCCCGAACGCCTGCGGTCGGTGCGGGATGCCGTGGCGAGCGGCGACGACGCCCGCGTCGAAGAGCTGCTGCGCACCTTCGAGGGCCCGTGGAGTCAAGAGTTTCTTCCTCTTGGCGACCTCGACTTGGAGCTGGGCCCGCTCGATGATGCACCGTACGAACGCGTGCTCGATCTCGACGCCGCCGTGGTCACCGAAAGATTCAGATGCCGCGATAGCGCCGTGAAACGACGCACCTGGGCATCCGCGTCCGACGATGCGCTGTTCGTCGAGCTGGTCTCCGAACACCCCATCGACGCCGCCCTCACCTTCCGGTCCGGATTGCGCGTGGTCGAGCGGGCGGTCGATGCCTCCGGCATCAGCATCGTGCTCGAGACTCCCGTCGACGGTGCACCAGCCCACGAGCCGGAGGCCCCGGCGCACCGGTGGCGGGGCGCCACTCTGCCAGCAATCGATTTCGACCCGGTCGCCGCTGTCGCCATCGCGATACGAGCGGACGGCAGCACCGCCGTCGAGGGCGACACGGTTCGCCTCCGACACGTGCGAAGCATCCTTCTCACCGTGACGACCGAGACGAACGCCCGTCGTGCTTGGCAGCGGGTACCTATGTCGAGCCGAGACGACCTGCGCACGACTGCTCGCGGACGGGCTGACGAACTCGTGCAGCACCATCCCGAATCGCTCAGGCACAGCCACATGACGGCATCCTCAGCGGAGCTCGGCAGTTCACGACTCGCGATCGGCGCGCGGCAGGAAGAGCCTGTGGACGTGGTCGCACTGCTCTCGGCGGGCGATCATCGTGCCATCGCCACGGTGATGTATGCGTTCGGTCGCTACCTCCTGTTCTCGTCATCGCGCGCGGGCTCTCCGCCGGCAAATCTGCAGGGCATCTGGAACGACTCGATGCGGCCGCCCTGGTCGTCGAACTACACGATCAACATCAACACCCAGATGAACTACTGGCTCGCGGAGCGAACCGGTCTTGGTGCCCACCACACGCCCTTGCTCGATCTGATCGAGAGACTCTCGCGCAATGGGGAAGCCGTGGCGCGAGAACTCTACGGCGCTCGCGGATGGGTGGCACACCACAACACCGACCCTTGGGGCTACGCGTTGCCTGCCGGGGCTGGTCATGGTGCCGCGTCGTGGGCATTCTGGCCCATGGGCGGCCTCTGGCTGTGCGACCACCTATGGCAGCGCTGGGAGTACGGTCGCGATCGCGACGAGCTGGCCGCGCGAATGCTGCCGATTCTGCGCGGAGCGAGCAGCTTCGCACTCGACTGGCTCGTGCGACTCCCCGACGACTCGCTAGGCACGTCACCGTCCACGTCGCCAGAGAACTCGTTCCGCAGGCCGGATGGCTCCATCGGCAGTGTCTCCACGTCGAGCACGATGGATCTCACGTTGATTCGCACCACCTTCGAGCGAACGCTCGCCGCCGCAGCCGTCGTGGGGGAAGCCCTCGACGACCCCCTGCTGGTGGAGGTGGCCGCCGCACTGCCGCGGCTGCAACGGCCCGAGATCGCGGGCGACGGCTCGCTTCGCGAGTGGGGGGTGGAGGCATCCTCGTCGGACCCGCACCATCGTCACCTCTCCCACCTCATCGGTCTGTTCCCGCTGAACGAGATCGATAGCGAGCGCACGCCTGAACTCGCAGCAGCAGCACGGCGCACCCTCGACCTGCGCGGTCCCGGCGCCATGGGCTGGTCGTGGGCGTGGAAGATCGCGCTGCGGGCCCGCCTCGGCGACGGCGAAACGGCGCTGTCGCTGTTCCGTGAGGCGACTCGCCTCTACGCCGACAACCCCGATGTGGACGCGCCGGTGGACGGATCCGAGTGGGGAGGCCTACTGCCCAACCTCTTCTCGACGCATCCGCCGTTCCAGCTCGATGGCAACTTCGGCTTCACGACCGCGCTCGCGGAGATGCTGGTCGGTTCGGGAACAGGCCAGGACGATGATCCTCTGCGCCTGCTTCCCGCTCTCCCTGCCGAGTGGCCAGAGGGAGAGATCACGGGCATCCGCACACGGGGCGGGTTGGCCGTCGACCTGAGCTGGCTGGACGGGCGTCCCTCAGAGCTCACATTGACGGATGCCACCGGCGCGGCTCGCGACCACATCACCGTCGCGTTCGACGGCAAGCGTGTCGTTCTCCCTGTCAGCGCCGATCCCATCTGTCTCGACGACGTATTCGCAGCGGACCCCGCTTCAGAGGAGTAGTACAGCATCCAGCGGCGCGCCGTTCCTCGCTGGGTGCATCCACGAAGTCGTGGCCGTGCACCTCTATCGGTGCACGGCCACGACTCGCGCTACTTCTTGATCGACTTGTCGTACGCCGTCTGCAAGGTGCTCAGGTAGTCCTTGAGGCCGAGGCCGTCGAAGCCCTTCACGTACGAGTTCCAGTCCGTGTCGAGGCTCTTGGATCCCGTGATGAACGCCAGTGCGTTCTGCGTCACGTAGTTGTCGATATTCGTCTGCTCCGTGGCCACCTGTGTGGCCTTGGCCGGGTCGGGCCAGACCTTCCACGACGGGTAGATCTCGCTCTTGTCTTGGTGACCCACATAGAGCTGGGTGGCATCGAAGAGCCGCCGCTCGTATCCCGACGGGTCGTAGATGTCGGTCGGCTCGGCCTGCGACTCGCGGAAGGCTGCGTTCTGGTTGTAGGTCGACAGAGCCTGCCACGCGTCGGCGTTCAACTGATCAGTGGTCTGCTGCAGGTTGACGAACTGTGCTTTCACCTTCGAGTTGAGCGCTTCGTCGCCCGGCTTGGCCTTCGCCCATCCCTTGCCTTCCGGTCCGAAGTTGCCGTCGAGTTGGCCCTGGTCGGTGAAGAGGTAGTCCATCATCTTTATGGCGGCCACCTGGTCATTCTCCGACGCCTTGTTCGTCAGCATGAACGTGGCGCCAGGGACGCTGCCATACGCGTAGGTCGCATAGTTCGCCCCCTTCGGCCCGGTCAGCGGCGGCACGGCGTCGTAGTCCTTGTCGCGGCCGTCCTTAGCACTTGGGCTCACGAAGATGTACGGGTGCAGGGCAGTTGCGCTGCCAAGCAGCACCGGACCGGAGTTGTTGCCCTCCTGGGCGAGTGCAGCAGGATTCTGGGTGAAGGCACCCTTGTCGATAAGGCCTGCATCCCAGAGTGACTTGATGTACTGGAGGCCTTCGCGCCATCCCTCCTTGTTCGCCTGGATATCGACCTTGCCGTGATTGAGCACGGTCGTCGATTGGATCCCCTTGTCGGGGTTCTGCGGGTCATAGATGAACGCGTTCATGAAGTACGGGATCAGGGTGTCGTGCGAGTCGCCGCTGAGCGGAATCTCGTCATTCTTGCCGTCACCGTTCGGGTCGTCATTCTTAAAGGCGTCGAGCACCTTCATCATGTCTTCGGTGGTCTTCGGCATTTGGAGATTGAGCTTCTTGAGCCATGCCGTGTTGATCCACAGCTTCGAGGGGTATTGGATGTGCAGGGTCTCGGCGAGCTGCGGCAGACCGTAGATCTTCCCATCCGGCGACGTCACCATGGCCTTGTAATCGGGGTTGGTGTCGATCACCTTCTGAATGTGGGGCGCGTACTGCTTGATCAGATCGTTCAATGGCACAGCAACACCCTGCTGCGCAAGCTTCTCGACATCGACCTGGTTGAACTGGTCGACCCAGGGGATAAGCAGGAACATGTCTGGGTAATCACCACTGGCCATCAAGATCTGCCGCTTCTGGGGCGCAACGGAGGAGTCCTGGGTCGTGGTCTGCCACGTGAACTTGATGTTGAACTTCTTCTCGAGCTGCTTGGTGAACTCGTTGGTGGCGAGATCCTGGCCCGTGCCCTGCTGGGCGAACACACTGATGTGCGCCGTGCCGCCGATCTTGTCATCGGAATTGTTCGGCGCGCTGCTGGTGCACGCCGAAATAGCGAGCAGTGCCGCGCTGCTCACACCTACGGTGAGCATGCGTGTCAGCCGGCGCCGACGGCGGCTGCGACTGTCGGTAGCGAGATACATGGGTCTTTCCTCCCTTGGAAATGGACTGCAGTGCGGGATGTGCGGTTGTGTTCGTGGATTCGAGAAAGGCTTCAGCCTTTGACGGATCCGATGAGGACGCCCTTGTTGAAGTAGCGGGCGACGAAGGGGTAGATGACCAGGACCGGCACGCTCGTGATGACGATGAGCGAGTACTTCAGGAGATTGACGAGTTCTTGGTTCTGGGCTTGTGCAGCCAGATCGTTCGTTCCGCCGTTGGTCGCGTTGAGCACGAGGATGTTTCGCAGCACTAATTGGAGCGGAAACAAGTCGGAGCTCTTCAGGTAGAGCATCGCGTCGAAGTAGCCGTTCCACTGACCGATGGCGTACATGAGGGCGATGACCGCGATGAGCGGTTTCGACAGCGGAAGCACGACGCTCCACAGAAAGCGCAGATCGCTCGACCCGTCGAGCGATGCAGCCTCGACGAGTTCCTCAGGGACTGCGGACCTGAAGAATGTGCGCGCGATGATGACCTGCCAGACCGCGATCGCCTGCGGCAGCAGCAGCGACCAGCGGGTATCGAGCATGCCGAGGTGCTGCACCACGAGATACGTCGGGATCAGCCCGCCGCTGAAGAGCATGGTGAAGAGAATCACGGTCATGATGACGTTGCGCCCCATGAATGTGCGCCTCGAGAGCGGCCAAGCGATGCAGATCGTCAGTGTCGTGCTGATGAACGTTCCGGCGACCATGTAGAACAGTGAGTTCGCATATCCAGTCAGCACTTGCGGGTCCGACAAGACCGTCTCGTAGCCCTTGAGCGTGAAGTCGATGGGCCACAGGAAGACCTCTCCTGCCGTCACTGCCTGAGGCGAGGAGAACGAGTTGGCGAGGATATAAAGCATGGGCAAGAGCACGATGAGCACGGCGAACGTGAGACCGAGAAAGATCACGACAAGGAGCGCGCGATCCGTCGGGGACTCGCGGATGTGGCGCTTCTTCGCGCGCAACTTAGACGCGGCCCGACTCACGTCGGCTACACGATCTACCGTCACCACAGCCCACTCCCACTCACTCGACGTGCGACCCAGTTCACAAGCAGGAGCAGCACGAGATTGATCACCGAATTGAAGAGGCCGATGGCTGTAGCCGTTCCGAAGTCAGCGTTGAGGATGCCGAGCTTGTATACGTAGGTCGCGATGATTTCGGATTGCCCGAGGTTCAGCGGGTTCTGCAGCAGATAGACCTTTTCGAAGCCGATGGCCATGATGTTCCCGACGCTCAGGATGAGCACGATCATCGCCGTCGGCATGATTCCCGGAATGTCGACGTGCCAGATCTTGCGCAGCCGCGATGCGCCATCAACCCTTGCCGCTTCATAAAGCGCCGGATCGATGCCGGAGAGCGCCGCCATATAGATGACGGCGGAGTAGCCGGCCGTCTGCCAGACATCCGACCAGACGTAGATGTGCCTGAAGTAGTCGGGGTTGCCCAGAAAGTCGGGCGCAGGAATGCCGAAGAACCCAAACACCTGGCTGACGACGCCTAGTCGTGGCGCCATCATCAGAATCAGCATCGACACGACGACAACCGTTGAGATGAAGTACGGGGCGTAGGTGACCATCTGCACCGTCTTCTTGAACCAACGCAGCCGGACCTCGTTGAGCGCAAGGGCCAGAATGAGCGGAATCGGGAAGCTCGCCAAGATCGCGTAGCCGGACAGAATCAGAGTGTTCGAGATCAACGTCGGGAACACCGGGTTCTGGATCATGGCTTGGAAGTTCGTGATCCCGGACCATGGACTACCCCAGACGCCGAGCACCGGACTGTAGTTCTTGAACGCGATGATGGCGTTGCTAATCGGCACGTACTTGAAAATCACGAAGTACGCGAGCGGCAGGACCGTAAGCAGATAGAGCTGCCAGTGGCGCCGGAGTGAGATCTTCCAGCGCTGCCGAAGGCTACGACGCCGGGGCACCGTGCGGACTGCGGGCGCCTTCCGCGAGGCTCTTGTCGCTGGTGGTGCCGTCGCCGGTGCGCCGGTCATCCGGCTGACCCAGGATGCGCTCGGCGGGCGACGCGCGTTCCGCGCGCCTCCCGTTGTCCAACCTTCGTCATCGAAGACTCCAAACAGATACGGATGCGTGGCGCTGATCCGGGACTCGCGGTCGACAACCCGGCTCGGGATCGTCTCCCCGACAGGGAGCAGCGGCCTCGGGCGGCTCGGATCGTGTACAGCAAAACGTATTTCTTTGCCGTTGTCAATAAATGCGCTCATTTTGCATACTCTGAACGAGCCAGCATGCGACGTCATACCGCAAATCATGCGACTTGTCGGGCCGAGCGCCTTATGACACGGCAGAAAGAAGATCGCCAGATGCGCTACCCTCAGCCTGAGCCGAATCACAGCGTCGGCGCCGTAAAGTAGGGGTCACGGCGACGCCCTGCCACTGACCAGCTAGGTTCACAATGAGCGCAACCATCTCCGAACACGTCGCACGCCGACCCTTCCTGGGTACTGCGACGTCAGCCGAGATCTTCACTCGGATCATCACGCACGGCCCCGTCAGCAGGCTCGACATCGGGCGACTCACCGGACTTTCGCAAGCGAAAGTCACGAAGACGGTCCGTCCGCTCATCGAAGCCGGCTACGTGACGGTTGGCGAACACGCGGAACACTCTTTTCCGGGCCGCCCCGTACGCCCCTTGAGCGTTGTGCCGCGATCCATGATCGCCATCGGAGTCAAGGTCAACGTCGACGAGATCTTCGCGGTCACCATGAGCCTTGGGAACGAGGTGCTCGGGTCGACCCGCAGACGGCTCAAGAACCATGACCCCGACAGCACCGTTGCGGCAATCGTCAAGTCGGTCGAGAGCTTGATCGATCAGCTTGGTGATCTCGCTGCCAGCCTTACGGGTGTTGGCGTCTCGGTTTCTGGCGATGTCGACACGACTTCGGGTATCGTTCGCCACTCACCATTGCTTGGCTGGAGCCACGTGCCCCTCGGCAGTCGGCTCGCAGACCGGCTCGGGCTCCCCATCACAGTGGAGAACGACGTCCATGCGCTGGCAAAGTCGGAGCACTGGTTCGGTGTGGGCACGAACGCCGAGTCCTTCGCCATTGTGACGATCGGTGCAGGCATCGGCTGCGGGATATACGTGAACGATGACGTCGTCGTTGGGGCGCACGGCGTATCCGGCGAGATCGGACATCTCCCCTTGGCGTCGTCTGACGCCGTGTGCGTATGCGGCCGTCGCGGATGCGTCGAAGCGGTCGCATCGTCGAACGCCATTCGTGACGCGGTCCGTCGCGGGCACGATGACCCGGACCTCACCCTGGCCGACGCTGTGCGCCTCGCTCACGAGGCCGACCCGATCGCGGTCGATGCGTTCGAGCGTGCCGGCACGGCCATCGGCACCGCCGTGGCTACCGCGGTGAACCTGTTCGGCCCCGAGGTGGTCGTGATTGCGGGTGAAGGCGTCATGGAATACGACCTCTACGAACGCCGTTTCCGCGAGGAATTCGCCGCACATGCATTCGGCGCCGCCGCGAACTGCCGCCTGGTCGTGCGACGGCACACCTTCGTCGACTGGGCACGCGGAGCTGCGGTCGCCGCGCTGCGCGAGGCGATCACTGTCGCCCCCGCCTCACCCGCCGACTGAAGCGGCGTAAGCGGCTGCGGCTGCTGATGAAAGTGACGCTCATGCGCAGGCCCTGAATAGCGCTCGTACAGACTCGGGGGTTGTGGAACTGTCTGATTAGCGGTGGATCTGGTGAGGCCTGAGTGAGCGGAAGGGCGATGAGTGATGTCATCGACATGATCGATTCTGCGACCGGGGTGACCATGAACGGGGAACGCGACATTCTCGGCATTTGGGCCGACCGGTCGCGGCGCGCTCAGCTTCCGAGAGCGTCGCTTACGCGTTTGGCCGCCGTTTGAATCAGTGGAACTGCGCGTTCACGGAATTGCTCATCAATGCGTCCTTCCGGCCCAGATATCGAGATCGCCGCGGGGACCGGCGCCTCAGGCACGACGACGGCGAAACATCGCACGCCGACTTCCTGTTCACCGTCATCCATCGCGAACCCGCGTGCACGCGTCAATTCGAGTTCGACGAGTAAGTCCCGCATCGTCGAGATGCTCTTAGGGGTGCTTGCTGGCATGCCGGATCGATCGATGATTTCCCTGACGCGTGATTCTGGCAGGCTCGCGAGGATCGCCTTGCCCACTCCGGTGTTGTGTGGATGTACCCGCCTGCCGACCTCGGTGAACATTCGCATCGAGTGCCTCGAAGGGACCTGAGCGACATAGACGATCATGTCAGCGTCGAGAACAGCCATGTTCGCGCTTTCTCCGAGCACTTCAACCAATCGCGACAACTCCGGCCGCGCGACCATCCCCAATTGGGTATGTGCCTTCTCGCCGAGACTGATCAACCGCGGCGCCAAGAGATAGCTCCGGTTGGCGCTTTGGTTGACGTACCCGAGCCCGACCAGAGTCCGGAGCAGGCGGTGGATGGTCGGCGGAGGCATTCCGCTCGCGGCCGATATGGCTTTGAGCGTCGTCTCCCCATCGGAGGAAGCGATCAATTCCAAGATCTCAAACGCTCGCTCGACGGATTGAACTCCACCGCTTCGATTCGCTCGAAAGTCGTCATCCGAGTCGGTGTTCCGGACAGTGTTCGCGTCCGTCACCCCGGGTACCTCCAACAGGCGTCGAGCAGCCCAACCACTTCCTCCTTACCTTAGCGGCCGCCGATCCTGGCGAGTCCACTCCAAGTACCTCGTACCTGCCGGTGATCACCCTTTGAGCCCGCTGCCGAAGCTGCGGATCATGTACCGCTGGAAGATGAAGAACACGATCAGCACAGGCAGACTCGCCATCAGAAGGCCAGCGAAGATTTTCCCCCAGTCTGCGGTGTACTCGCCGACGAACCCGTAGATCTGCACCGGTACTGTCACGTTGGGCGTGCCACCGAGGTAGAGGAGCGGGGTGAAGAATTCGTTCCAGATCGCGATTCCATCGAGGATGATGACGGTACCGGTGACAGGTAAGAGAAGGGGAGCGACAACTCGAAGGAATACCTGGAAGGAGCTAGCCCCGTCTACGCGAGCGGCTTCTTCGTATTCGGCAGGGAGCTGCCGCATGAAGCCGGTGTAGAGGATCACGGTGATCGGTAACTGTACGCCGGCGTTCAGCAGGATCACTGACAGCGGATTGCCGGCCAGGCCCACCTGCGTGAACAGTCGGTACAGGGGTAGCACGCCGATCTGGAAGGGCACCATCATGCCGGCGATGACGAACAAATACCATCGATTGCTCGCCTTGCCGAGGGCGCGAGCGAAGTAGTAGCTGGCACTTGCGCCGACGATGACGAGGATGGTGACGGTCGTCGCCGTGATCAGGATGCTGTTGATGAATGCCGGCCCCAGGCCGCCTGTCTGCCATGCCTGTACGAAGTTGTCCAGATAAAGGCTGGTCGGGGCACCAAGAGGGTTCGCCACGACCTCCGGGGCGGATCTGAAACCCACCGAGATCAGCATCCAGAGCGGGAAGACGAAGATCAGTGCGGCCGCTACCATCACGATCTCGACGATGAAGGTACGCCAGGTGTAGCGCTTCATGACTGGCTCCGATCCCGGAACAGGCGCATCTGAGCGAACGCCACGATTGCGATCAGAATGAACACGATGAGGCCGAGCGCGATGCCGTAGCCGTAGCGGTTGTAGAGAAACGCCTCGTTATAGAGCAAGGTCGAGAGGGTTTGCGTGGAGTACCCCGGGCCGCCTTGCGTGGTGGCGACGACCTGGTCGAACAGTTTCAGAGAGGTGATCAGCGACAGGGTGAGGTTGATCGCGGTTGGTGTGCGGAGCAGTGGCCAGGTTACGTAGATGAACCGCTGGAACGCTCCAGCACCGTCGATCGCCGCCGCTTCGGTGATCTCTTCAGGGATGTTCTGCATCCCGGCGAGAAAGATCACCATGGAGTAGCCGGCATACTGCCAGACCACGACGGAGACCACCCCCCAGATGGCCGTGGACGGGTTGCCAAGCACGTTGAGATTCGAGAACCCAAGCGCTCCAGCCAGCGAGGCGATGGGACCGGACGGCACATACAGGAACTGCCATAGGTACCCCACAATGATCGGCGTCATGACGACGGGAGCGAACAACAGGGTTCGAAGGAGATTGCGGCTTTTGATCCGCGTATTGACCCCGAGCGCGAGCGCAAGGCCAATGACGTTCTGGGCGATGGTGATCGCGGCCGCCATTACCAGGGTGTTGACCAGGGCTCCAGTGGTCTGTGGATCTTTGAACAGGCCCACGAAGTTGTCGATGCCATTGAAGTGGATGGCGCTGCCCAGCCCGCTCCAGTCCGTAAACGCATATAGCACGCCCTGGACGGTTGGGTAGGCGACCATGGCCACGAAGAAGACAAGGCACGGAACGGCGAACCAGAACGATACCGTCACTGCGTGGCTGTGCCGTCGTCGCTTCGTTGTCGCTGCTTGCCGGCGGACGGCTGTTTCGGTACTCATAGTGCTCCCGAAGGGTGTCGATGGAGGTCTCCAGCCCGTGCTCGGGTCGGAGACCTCCATGTGAGAAGAGCTGTCCCGAATCAGGCCCCGGCAAGGACCTTTTGAAGGGCGTCGACGACGCCCTGCACGGTCTGCTTTCCGACAAGCAGGTTCTGACACTCCGCGATGAAGGTCTGCTTGCCTTGGTATCCCGGCCAGAATCCGTTCTCCCACAGCGCCGTCTTCCCGGACAGGTACTGCTTCTGGATGCCCTTCATCTCCGCGGGCACCTTCGTACTCGACGTCGGCGTGTACGGAACACCGAAGTTCGCCTTGGAGGCCGCGGCCATCTGATCCGGCTCACCCATGTAGTTCACGAATGCGACAGCCGCCTTCTGGTTCGAACTGGTCTTGGCGACGGCCCATGCTGCACCGTTGTCGAGCGTGAGGACAGTGTCGGACGCGTTCTGCGTGGCAGGCAGCGAGTACATATCAAACTTCATCGACGGCGCATCCTGCTGCAACGTCGGCAGATTCGAAGCAATGATGTCGACACCGAGCGCCTTGCCCGAGGCGACAAGCTGATCAGCAGCCGTGTCGGAGTATCCGGTCGCGTTGGTCGGGAAGCAGTTCGCCTTCTGCATCTGCTGGTACTCCTCGAGCGCCTTGGTCAGGGAATCCTTCCACAGCTTCGATGTGCTCCACTTCACCTTGCCGCTGGCCAGTTCCTTGGCGAAGTTGGGGTCCTTCGAGTAGACCAGCGTGTTCGCCAACTCCGAGGGCACGACGATCGAGAGATAGCCGGTCTGTGCGCCGATAGCGATCGGGATCACTCCCTTTCCGCTGACGGTCTTACAGAAGTCGAGCATCTGGGAGAAGGTCGTCGGGGGTGAGACCTTGAGCTTCTTCATCAGGTCGACGTTGTATTCGACACCCGTCGGGTTCTGGTAGCTGTTGAGCGCGTAGACCTTCCCGTTGTAACTGACCAGGCTGTTGGCCGTCGTCCCGGTCCGCTTGACCCAGGGACTGCTGCTCAGGTCAGTGAGCTCGTCGGCCTGAGCAAGCGTCTTCGTCGCCATCGCGTTGCCCGATCCACCCCAGACGAACATGATGTCCGGGCCGTGCTTGGCGTCGAGTTGCGCTCGGATCTGGGGCTGATAGGTGTTAGAGACGGCCTGCGTGGTGCGGATTGTGACGCCCGGGTTCTCCTTCTTGAATCCGGCTATCGCATCGTTGATGTAGGCCTGTCCGGACAAGAAGCTGACGGTAAGCGTGCCGGAGAGCTTCGACGCCGCAGCAGTGCTCGAGCCCGATCCCGGCGTGCTGGTGGCCGAGCACGCAGCGAGTGTAGCGACAGCAAGCGCCGCACCCGCCACGACGGTTAGCACTCGCCGCGCGCGCGGTGATCGTTGGGGTGAGTTGAACATCTTCATTGACTCCTTCTCTTGGCGTTCGTGCGATATCGGGATTCAGGACTGGGCCGGCGGCGCCTCTCGCGTTCGACATTCCTCCGTGCCGGCCTGAGACAGAACGAAATAGGGCTGTCCGCAGAGGTCATCGCCAAGATCCGGGTACCGGAGCGGGCCGTGCCCGAGCTCGACGGTCAGGTACCACATGAGTGGGAAACGCGAACGCGTCGCCGCCGCAGGGATCACCGTGTGCATAGTTCCCGACTCGTCTGCACGCGCCTCGACGACATCCCAGGTCGCAGACTGGTCGAGAGCCCGGTAATGCACACGCGCACGCGAGAACGGTGCAAGGTGGGCGACCTCGATCGGGATTCCGGTGCCAGGGTCGTACTCGGTCAGCGTCACAGCCTCGACGCCGACGGCCCCCCTGCTGCGAGGCGCCGGCAGATCGATCATCCGCGCCGAGTCTGCAGTGCCGAGCGTCGACCGCCTCTCGGCGACCTCCTCGAGCTCCGAGTCCAACTGCGCTAGGCGCTCGCGCCAGCTGCCCCGCTCCGTCGGGCGGTCTCCGAACGCCAGGTCGTCGACATAGACCGGAGCAGCTACCTCCACGACCGCCGCGAGCGCCTCACGAGATCGACGCAACGCCACCAGCGCCCGGTCCAGTTGCGCGGGTTCTGACGTGTGCTCGAAGATCGCGACATCCACGCCCGCGCGGATACGCTCGGCGAACATTCGACCAAGACCGGCGAGGATCCGCGCGTCTACGAGCGCCTCGCGCAGGAGCGGCGTCTGAGGCTCGCCCTCAGCGGCGGCGACAGCGGCCTCGGTACGCTTGACGAGCCCGTCGAGCGCTGCGGCCGTGTCGACCGGAGTGTACCGTTCGGAAGCCTCGCCGGCGAGCATGCCGGACACAAAAGCCTCCGTTGTCTCGAACGCCTCGGGGTCGAACGGGCTCGCCGCGGTCCACGTGTATGGAGTGGGGGTGTCGAAGTCGTACGGGCCCGTCTTCTCGTCGTGGAACAGAGGTAGGTTCGTGTAGCCCTCTGGCCAGTAGAAGTTGTTCGACGCGCTGATGCCGAAGGCGACGGTGACGAGGGGAAGGATGCGTCCCGCCGCGCTGAGCGCCTCCTCGACCTTCGCCGCAGCAGCGCCGTATTCGCGTCGGAGGTAGCGTCGCCACTGCTCCGGGTCGCCGTCTGGCTCATACAGCAGGCGACCCCACAGCCGGTAGGCGTACCGGTACTTCTCCCAATCTCGATCCGCCGGACGATGCAGTTCAGGATCCGCGTATAGGTCCCGCGGGCCCTCGCCGGTGCCCTTGCGGCCACGGAACGTCAGAGGCTCACACAGCTCGGCGCCTAGGGCTCCCCCGATGGTGCTCCACCGCCCGTACCCAGCGAAAATGGCCGGATCGGCCCACAGCAGGAATCGCTGAGTGCCCGGCCAGACCCTGAAGATGACATCCTGCTTCCGGTCCACGGCGAGGAAATCTCCATAGCCGTAACGGGTGAAGCGCCGGGTGTTCTGGGTCACACCGGCCAGCGGGTCACCGTTCGCGGGCCGCGCCCGTTCGAGGTCGCGTACCCGCGCCTGGTGGTAAGGGAGACCTTGATGCTCGGCCCAGTACTTGGGAGAAAGGCTCGTACGAGCGCCAGCACTGCGCGCCGCCTCGAGCAACTCGGCATCCACCCCCTTGGAGTGCATGTCGATCTCGACGGGACGATCGACCTCTCGGATCGCCGCCATGACGTGGGACCAGAACACTCCATGATCGCGCTCGGGCACCCCACCCTCATAATGGACGCGAAACGTGACGCCCTCGATCGACGGGCACTCCTCCAGAAGCGCCTTCAACGCCTGGGCCGAGTACTCGGCCACCTGATCGTCATGGAGCCCCACTATCGGGTAGCGAAGCCGCGGGCTCTCCCCGAGCTCAGGACGGACGGCATGATTCCACAGGCCGAGCCGGAAGGAGATACCGCGGCGCCGCGCCTCATCGCTCGCGAAGCGGAGCGCGCTCAGGTTCAGCTGCCGATCGGCTTCATCCACGCCGGTGGCCCGCACGTTCCACCCAGGCAGGTCGAGAAGGAACGGATAGGCGAAACACAGGTAGTTGTCGACTACGTCGACGTCGTGCGAGAAGTTGTACTGCATGCCGAATGCGAGCTGCACGCGGTTGATCCGCTGTGCGGCAAGCTCGTCTAGGTAGCCGGCCCAGAATCCGGGGTCGCGGAACCAGCCGAGATCAAGTACATCGCTGGAGAATGATCGCAACACACCGCGCACCGGGGTCGCAGGTGAATGGGTCTCACTCGTATCGACGACATCCGCTCCCCCGTTCAGCTGGAGCCGATCCGCCAGCTCGGTGATCCCGTAGGCCAGTCCGCGCAGAGCGGGAGCGCTGACGAAGGGTCCGGAATCATCTCGGCCAAGTCGGAACGACTCCGGATCCTCACTGTCCACCTCCGCGAGTTCAACTCGAACCCGGAAAGGGTGATCGACGTGCTCGGTGACCTGCTCCAGACGTGACAGTGCCCAAGGAACCGGGTCTGCAGCGGCCACATCCGGGTCGATCTCGATGTGCACAACGTTGCCCATTCCAGCCCCTTCGCAGATTCCGCTTTGCGGAATGTAAGTTCCGATGAAAGGTCACGTTAGTCCGCCAACCCGTAGGGGTCAACGATTTTGTTCTTAAATCGTCGATATCCGTCGCGATGCGGTTCGGATGTACTCCGATTCGAGTTCGACTCCCCAGCCAGCTGCTTGCGGGGCGACAACTTCGCCACCCACGACGGCTGGAAGTGGGCTGAAGACGCCTTGGGTCCAAGAGGTGGTCTCGATGCTCCACTCCTGCGGTTGAATGCACGCCGGCATGGCAATAGCAAGGTGGAGGCTGAAGACCTGGAGGAGCGAGGAGTTCGCGCAATGCGGCGTACATGGGATCCCCGCCATCTCCGCCAGGACAGCGACCTTCCGGGCTCGCGATACGCCGCCGATGTAGCCGACATCCGGCTGGATGATGTCGACGACGCGTTCGGACACCATGCGGTGGAACTGCGGGAGAGAGGTGTCCTGTTCCCCGCCGGAGACGGCGATATCGAGCGCAGCTGTAACGGCAGCGGTCTCACTAAGCATTGGGAACGGGCAAGGTTCCTCGAAATGTGCATAGCCGTGCTGTTCGAGCAAGCGGCCAACGCGGATCGCCTCTGCGGCCGTGTAACCGCCATTCGCGTCGGCACTCAGCCGGAAGTCGTTTCCGAGGACCTCACGCATGCGAGGAATGATGCTTTCGGTGCGGCCCGGAGACGCGTCACGGTCACGCCCCATTGCGTCGCCAACTCGGATCTTCGCGGCACGGAAGCCGTACTCATCCGCGAGGGCTGCGATCCGCTCGGCCTCCTCGTCGGGGCTGATGGTACGGATCATGCTCGAGGCGTAAACGGGGACCGACGTTCGTGCGGCACCGCCGAGGAGACGCCACACCGGCTCCCCCGCCGCACGAGCCATGATGTCCCAGAGTGCCGTTTCAATGCCTCCCACCGCGCGCAGGAGGAAACTGCTCGGGAACTTATACGTTGCCCGCAGGTACTCATCGACAAGGGCTTCTGCGTCCCATACGTCTCGGCCGAGGAAGAACGGGGCCACGAGATCGTGCAGGACATGCACCGTCGTCTCCGCCTCGTATGGTGCCGCTTGGCCTATCCCGACTGCGCCCTCGTCGGTGCCGACGCGGACCACTGCAAGTGGTCCTCTCTGCAATGTTTCGATCGTGGTGATTCGCATCTTCGACTCCTCTTCGTCGTGATCGCGCGCTATACGATCGCGCCTTGACGGCCCTGCGCGTGGCACCTACCGTAGCGGATTATGGACTCCGAATTCCGTAATGCGACATTGTCGATCCCGATGAGGATGCGCGCCGCCATCCTCGAGAAGGACGCGGCAGAACTCGCCATCTGTCAGATCGCCGTGCCGAGCCCAGAGCCCGGAGAAGCCCTCCTGCGGGTCGAAGCATGCGGGGTGTGCCACACCGATCTTCACGTCATCAAGGGAGACGTCACCTTCCCGCGCCCAGCCGTCCTCGGACACGAGGTGAGCGGCACGATCGTTGCGTTCGGCGAGGGCACCGAGTCGGAGATGACGGTGGGCGATTCAGTCATCGCCGCCTTCATCATGCCGTGCGGCGCATGCCGTCAATGTCAACGCGGACGCGACGACTTGTGTCTGGCGTTCTTCTCCCAGAACCGGCTGCGCGGCACGCTTTACAACGGACGAAGCCGCGTTGCGATGCCGGATGGATCATTCCTCGCGATGTACTCAATGGGCGGACTGGCAGAGTACTGCGTGGTGCCGGTGACCGCGCTCGCTCCGGCTCCGGCTGGCATCGATCTCGCCTCCGTGTGCCTTCTCGGCTGTGCTGGCCTCACCTCTTACAGCGCGGTCTTCCGCGCAGGCTCAGTGTCCGAAGGGGACACGGTCGCAGTGATAGGGGCCGGCGGCATCGGTGGCGCCGTCATCCGCATGGCGATAGCGGCCGGCGCCGGGAGAGTTGTCGCTGTGGACATCTCCGCAGACAAGCTCAACCGCGCCGCCAGCCTGGGCGCGACGGACCTCGTGGACGCGACCGAATCGGATCCCGTCGCGGAGGTCGTCCGTCTGACAGGCGGAGTAGATGTGGCGTTCGAAGCACTCGGTCGATCGGCCACATTCCAACAGGCCACACACATGCTCGGCGACGGCGGACGCATGGTCGCGATCGGGATCGCACGCGGTGCAGAGAGCGCGCCCGTGGAGATCACACCGTTGGTCCGACGCGGACACTCCATCATCGGCTCGTACGGCGGCCGCACGCGAAAAGACCTGCCGAGGGTGGCCGAACTCACTTCAACTGGATTCTTCGACACGAGCTCGATGGTGACCGAACGGTTCGAGTTGGCGGATGCAGGCCGCGCTTTCGGGGCACTCGCTCGAGGCGAGATCGTTGGCCGGGCCATCATTCAGATGAGGTCCTGAACGCCCGCAGTTTCGGACCTGGACTCGCGCGCAAGAAGCCCTCAGAACCTGTGCAATTGGTGCACCGCGCCCGATCCGACCCGCTCGATTGACGCCACCGCTCGCTCATTGCTACCCTCCGAATATCGGTAAACGAAACAACCGTTTCGTAATGCGGAACGATCGGAAGTGTCGATGGGATTTCTGTCCGCCCTGGTCTGCGCGCTGCCGCCTGGCACCGTGCTGACAGGCCCCACGGCCGTCGAGCAGTACCGTCGCGATCGCGCGCAGGCCAAGGATGCCGGCACCCCGATCGCCGTTGTCCGGCCGCGGACGACCGCCGAGGTGCAATTGACCATGAGGTGGGCGGCAGAGCACCACGTTTCCGTGGTTCCCCGCGGCGCAGGAACCGGTCTTTCGGGCGGAGCAACCGCCGTCGAGGGTGGGATCGTGCTGACGACGGAACGGATGCGAGATCTGACAGTCGACGCGGCGACGCGTACGGTAACGACTCAGCCGGGCGTGCTCAACGCCGAGCTCAAAGACGCTGTCGCGGAGAAAGGGCTCTGGTACCCGCCGGACCCCGCATCGTCCGAAATCTGTTCAATCGGCGGCAATATCGCCACCAACGCGGGCGGTCTATGCTGCGTCAAATACGGAGTGACAGTCGACTATGTCCTCGGCCTGCAGGTGGTGCTCGCCGACGGTCGCGTCCTGCGGATCGGTCGTTCCCTCGTGAAGGATGTCGCAGGGCTCTCGCTGCTCAAGCTCTTCGTCGGAAGCGAGGGAACTCTCGGCGTGATCACCGAGGTGACGCTAAGACTCCTTCCCGCACTTCCGCCACAACGCCGAGTGGCCGCATGGTTCCGTAACACGGCAGACGCGGCAGGAGCGGTCGCCGAGCTGGCGGCCACCGTTCGGCCCAGCATGCTCGAGTACATGGACAACCTCGCGATCAACGCGGTTGAGGATCTGAGGGATCTAGGACTCAATCGCGCCGCGGCCGCACTCGTTCTCGCCGGCACCGACGAGCAGCAAGCTGGAGCGCCCGAGCTTGAAACGATTCGCTCCATATGTATGCGCCACAACCCCATCTCGGTATACGAGACCACAGCGGAAGAAGGCGACGCCCTGGCCGCAGCCAGGCGAGCTGCCATCCCTGCGATTGAAGCGCGCGGGCGACTACTTCTCGAAGACGTCGGCGTGCCCATACCGCGCTTCACCGAGCTCATCGATGGCGTTGAAAGGATCGCCGCCCTCAACGAGGTGGAGGTAGCACTGATCGCGCACGCAGGAGACGGGAACACCCACCCCCTCGTGGTCTACGACCCCTCCGATGCGGAATTGGAGGAACGCGCCGAGCGCGCTTATGGCGAGATCATGACGCTCGCCATCACCCTCGGCGGCACGATCACGGGCGAACACGGCGTCGGCCGCCTCAAACGACCATGGCTCGTTGAGCAGATCGGGCCCGACGTCCTCGAGGTAGGACGCCGTATCAAGACTGCCCTCGACCCCGACTTCATTCTCAACCCAGGCGCCATATTCGAGGAGACCTTCACATGAGCCATACGGACCGCGTCCACACTAGCGGGCTGCAGGTGGCGCGCAGCCTGTACGACTTCATGAATTCCGAGGTACTCCCCCACACCGACATCGATCCGCACGACTTCTGGAACGGCGTCGCAGACATCGCCAGCGACCTGATGCCGATCAACCGGGCGCTTCTCAACGAACGCAACCGACTGCAGGCTGACCTCGACGCATGGCATAGCGCGCACCGGACAGGCTGGGACCAATCGGAATATCGCCAGCATCTCGAACGCATCGGCTACCTCCTACCCGAGCCGGAGAACGTCACCGTGACCACCAGCGGTGTCGACCCCGAGATCGCCGAACTCGCCGGCCCCCAATTGGTCGTACCGATCACCAACGCCCGCTACGCCCTCAATGCAGCAAACGCGCGCTGGGGTTCGCTCTACGACGCGTTCTACGGAACGGATGTCTTACCCGGTTCGGCTCGCCCAGGGGGGTACGACCGCGAGCGCGGCGACCAGGTAATCAGCGCAGTACGGGGACTGCTCGACGAGTTCTTTCCACTCCTGGAGGGATCGCACTCCGACGCCAATCGGTACATCGTCAAGAGCGGGCTACTGCTCGTATCGACCGCCTCAGGCTCCACCTCGCTCGCTGACCCCGCCGGGTTCCGCGGCTGGCGAGGAAACCCCGACCATCCCGAAGCGGTATTGCTGCAACGACACGGTATCCATTGGGAGCTGCAATTCGACTCGGCCTCCCCAGTCGGAGCCGCCGACCGAGCCTGTATCAGCGACGTGCTCGTGGAGGCGGCACTTACGACCATCATCGACTTCGAAGACTCCGTCGCCGTCGTGGACGCCGACGACAAAGTCGCCGCGTACCGCAACTGGCTCGGACTCAACCGAGGTGACCTTCAAGCCCAATTCCACAAGAACGGCACGTGGATCACACGGCAGCTTGCCGACGACCGCCGTTACATCGGTATCGACGGCGCCCCCCTCGTCCTCCCCGGCCGCTCGCTGTTGCTCGTCCGAAACGTCGGACACCTCATGACGACAGACGCAATCCTCGACGCAGAAGGACAGGAGATCGGCGAGGGCACCCTCGACGCGATCATCACGACACTGTGCGGACTGCCCAGCATCGACATCCACGCTCCGAAGCCCAACGGCAAACACCACTCGATCTACATCGTCAAGCCGAAGCTTCACGGCCCTGCCGAGGTCGCCCTTACCGTACAGCTCTTCAGCCGCGTGGAACGCCTCCTCAAACTACCTCCGAGGACGATCAAACTGGGCCTCATGGACGAGGAGCGGCGCACGTCCGTGAACCTCAAGGCGTGCATCGCCGAGGCGCAGGACCGACTCTTCTTCATCAACACGGGCTTCCTCGACCGCTCCGGTGATGAAATCCATACCTCGATGCAAGCAGGTCCTGTCGTGCGCAAAGCCGCGTTACGGCGACAGCCGTGGATCCTTGCCTACGAGGGCCAGAACGTCGACATCGGTCTCGAGGCGCACCTGCCGGGGCACGCACAAATCGGCAAAGGAATGTGGACGATGCCGGATCGCATGGCGGCAATGCTCGAGGAGAAAATCGCACACCCCGAGGCGGGCGCCACCACAGCATGGGTCCCATCGCCCACCGCCGCGACACTGCACGCCCTCCACTACGCCCGCGTCGACGTGCGCGGACGACAGCAGGAACTCGCCGGCAACCGGCGTAGCGACCTTGACCAGCTCCTGATAGTACCGATCGGCACCCCCGCCGAATGGAGCGAAGCCGACCGGGCCGAAGAAGTCGACAACAACGTGCAATCCCTTCTCGGTTATGTTGTGCGCTGGATCGACCAGGGCATCGGCTGCTCGAAGGTCCCCGACATACACGACATCGGACTCATGGAAGACCGGGCAACACTACGCATTTCCAGCCAGCTATTGACGAACTGGCTGCATCACCGCATCGTTTCAGAAGCGCAAGTACGCGACTCGCTTGTTCGAATGGCGGCCATCGTTGACCGGCAGAACGTGCACGATTCCCAGTACCATCCGCTCTCGGCTGAAGGAAGCATCGCCTTCCGAGCGGCATGCGACCTCATCTTCGACGGACTCGATCAGCCAAACGGCTACACGGAACCGATCCTGCATCGCCGCAGACGAGAAGCGAAAGCACGGAACCAGAGCCGATGAACACGCCCCGAGACATCGCTCGCGTGCGCCGTTATGTCGAGACCACCTCAGTCAGCCACGAGCTCGCCCTATGCATACTCGAGACCGCGATCGCCGAAGGCGCCGCCGCCGGACTGTCCATCGCGGCTACGATCGTCGATCCAACCATGAATCTGGTCGCGTTCGCGCGCGCCGATGGCACAACACCCCACAGCACGGAAACCAGCCGTCGCAAAGCCCAAACGTCCGCATCCACACGGCGCCCAACCGGCTGGATGAACAGCGAGCTCGCGACCTCCCTGCCACTCGGAACCGGAACTACACTCACCAACATCCTCGGCGGAGTGCCTCTCGTATTCGACGGTAATCACATCGGCGGTCTCGGGATCGCGGGCGGACCACCGGAACAGGACGCGCAGATTGCACAACGCGTACTCGCCGCCATTGGGGCGGACCCCGTAGTGGAGTAGGCCCGGGCCTTTAGACGCTGGTGCGGCCACCATCGATGAGCACGTTGGTGCCCGTGATCATGGCCGCATCCTCACTGGCGAGGTATCCGATCAGCGAGGCGATCTCTCCCGGCTGGGCGAATCTCCCTACCGGAATCTCCGCCTTCGCTCGTTCGCCCTTCTCCCCCGCCCATGCGGCTTTGCCGAGCGGCGTCTCGACGACGGTTGGGGAGATCGCGTTGACGGTGACCCCCAAGGGCGCCCACTCCTTCGACAAGACGCGCGTGAGCCCGATGATCGCCGCCTTGCTGGCGGCATAGGCCGCGTGCTCGTCGAGGCCGATCACCCCCGCCTGAGACGCGAGATTGATGATCCGGCCGTAACCGGCCTCGAGCATGACTCTTCCCGCGGCCTGAGCCATGTAGAAGCTCGCGCTCAGATTGACGTCGAGCGTCGCCTGCCACCGGTTCGGCGGCACGTCGACGGCCTTGTCGAGGAGCGCGATTCCGGCGGAGTTCACCAGAATCGTCGGCGTCCCGGCGAACTCGATCGCTTCGATGATGACCGCTTGGGCTGCCGCCGGTTCGGTGAGGTCGCGCACGATGCCGAGGTGCCCGTCGCCGGGAAGAGCAGACATGAGATCGACGACGGCATCGCTCAGATCGACGCCGATCACCCGAGATCCTCGTGCGGCGAAGTACGAGGCCACCTCATATCCGATGCCGCTGGCCGCACCGGTAATGATGGCGATGTCCCGCCTGGGTGTCTGATTCATCGTCATGTCTCGTCAATCCTCATGATCTGCAGGGGCGGCGCCTACGGCTCTCGGCGGTTGTCGACGTCGAGCCGTACGGGAACGAGCATCGCAGTTCGGGCGCATTCACGGGGCGATCACCTCGTCCAACACCGACCCGACTGCCGCGGGGTCGTGCGCGAACCGACCGAGGAACAGTCCGTCGACGCTGCCGTTCAAACGGGCGAGCAAGCCGGGGCCGGCGCTTCCGCCGTAGATGACCTGCGACGTCGCACCTCGGCTCGCGCGCACGTGGTCGCGCAAGGGGCCGCAGACGGCGCGGATGTGATGGATCGGCGCGGCAGTGGCGGCGCCGATGGCCCAATACGGCTCGTACGCGACCACGATGCGCCCGGGCAGGCCCAGCGCTCGGCTGTCCTGCAACGCGTCGTCGAACTGGCGAATGCACTCCTGCGCGGCCGCTTCGGGATCGCCTTGCAGCTTCTCTCCAACGCACAGCACGGGTGTGAGTCCATGACGCAGCGCGGCAGCGGTCTTCGCGCGCACGACGGCATCGGTCTCACCGAACAATGTACGCCTTTCCGCGTGGCCCACTTCGACGGCCACCGCGCCGAGCTCTGCCAGCTCCGCGCCACTCACCTCGCCGGTGAAAGCGCCCGAATCGTGCTCACTGAGGTTCTGAGCGCCGACACCGACAAGACCGTCGAAGATCTGCACTGTTGCCGGGATGGAGAGGAACGTCGGCAGCACGAGAAGCTCCACCCGGCCGCCGGCAACCGCGGGATGCCTGGCCGCTAGTGCCGCCACCTCCAGACTCCACTGCACTGTTCGGGCGTGGCCGAAGTACATCTTCAGGCTCACCGCCACCAGCTGTGGGCGAGCGCTGCCGGTCGGCACGTCAGTCGCCTTCGTAGCGGCAGATCTCCTGCACCTTCTCGTTGGATGCGCTGTTCGCGTCGAACTCGTACGTGAGCCACTCGCGCACATTACGTCGGGCGAGTTCCAAACCGACCACGCGCTGCCCCATGCAGAGCACCTGCGCGTCGTTGGAGAGCACCGAGCGCTCGACGGAGTAGCTGTCGTGGGCGGTCACCGCCCTGATGCCCTTCACCTTGTTCGCCGCGATCGCCACCCCCAGTCCCGTACCGCAGATGAGCACGGCCCGGTCCGCCTCACCCCGGGCCACCATCTCCGCAGCAGTCGTCGCCATGGTGGGATAGTTCGTGTGGCCGTCCGCGTCCACACCGACGTCCGTCACGGATTCGACGAGCGGATTGCTCCGCAGGTCCTTCTTGATCGCTTCCTTGTAGTCGAAACCAGCGTCGTCCGATCCGACGACCACGCGCCACGCACGCATGCGATTCTCCTTCTCCATGTCGACGAGCCGAAGACCCGTCCTTGTTCTCGACCCTGCGATCCGCGCAGCTTTCGGCCGGGCGGGCGCGGCGATTCAACTGTCAGATCGCCACGACGTCAAAACCTCGCTCACCCTGTTGGCGATCAACGCCATCGAGACTGCACCCGGATCTCGGACCCCCAGTGCCTTCTCACCATGCGACCGCGCCCGACCGATGAGGGGCAGCAGGTCGGCCGTAGCGTCTGCCGCTCGTGTCGCCTCCGACGCTGCCGCGCTCCAGGCGTCGACGAATCCTTCGCCGGCCTCGACGTGCGAGGCGAGCGTGTCAGCGAACGGTACGAGCGCGTCGACGATCGTCTTGTCTCCTACCCCAGCTTTGCCGAATTCCATGACAGCCTGCTTGGCGGCGCTCACTCCCGCTGACACGGACCGCGCATTCGGCGCATCCTCGTCTCCGACGCTGCCGCCTAGGGCCGTGAGGATGATTCCCCACAGGGCTCCAGAGGTGCCCCCCGCTCGATCCGACCAGGCGTTCGCGGCCACGGTGAGCACCTTGCCGCTACCCGCCCCCGCGTCGGCCACCCGCGTCGCCGCGTCGACGGCCGCCCGGGCACCGCGTTGCATGCCGATGCCGTGGTCTCCGTCACCGGCGACTGCGTCGATGCGCCCGAGTTCGTCGGCGTTCTCATCGATCACATCCCGCACGGCCGCGAGGAGAGCTATCACCCGAGCCGCGGCCTCCTTGGACTCAGTTCCGGCTTCCGGGATCTCTTCGACGACTTCGTCGTCAACGTCATCGTCATCGCAGGTGGGGACGATCGTCATGCCTGCGGTGTCGACAGCTCCGGTGCGGAACGCCGGCGTGTCCGCCGGCGCGCTCCACAGGTGTTCGAGTTCCTCGTCGAGCCAGAAGAGCGTCAGCGAGGCGCCTGCCATGTCGAAGCTCGTGCAGAACTCCCCGACCTGTGGGTCGACGATCACGACTCCGGCATCCTCCAGAAGGACGGCGAGCCGGTCGAACACGACGTACAACTCTTCGTTCTTCACGGATCCCAATCCGTTGAGGATCGGGACGACGCGAGCACCCTCGACCTGGACTCCCTCCGGAACCTCGGCGGGATCGAGGAGGCGACTCGCGAACAACTCGGCGAGCCCGTCTGCGCTGGGGATGCCGGTCTCATCGATCCCGGGCTCGCCATGGATGCCCAGCCCGATCGCCATGCGACCTTCCGGGACGGTGAACAACGGCTCTTCGGCTCCTGGCAGTGTGCAGCCGGTGAACGCAACGCCCATCGAACGCGTGCGCTCGTTGGCGAGACGCGCCACGCGTTCAACGTCGTCGAGATCGTATCCGGATGCCGCTGCGCCGCCGGCCGTCTTGAAAACGGTGAGATCGCCTGCGATGCCGCGACGCTTGTTCTTCTCGTCTGGCGGAGCACTGAAGATGTCATCGGTCACGGTGACCGTGCGGCAGTCGATCCCCGTGGACTTCACCGCCTCCTGAGCAGCAGTGAAGTGCAGCACGTCGCCGGCGTAGTTGCCGTAGCTGAGCAGCACGCCGCGGCCTTGTTCGCTGGCGCGGATGACGCCCTCCACCTGGCGAGCCGAGGGCGACGCGAACAGGTTGCCCATGGCAGCGCCGTGCGCCAGCCCTGGCCCGACCAGACCGCCGAACGCCGGGTAGTGTCCGGATCCGCCACCGATAACCACGGCGACCTCCGCGTCGGCCGATCTGGTCGATCGCGAGACGCCGCCGGTGACCTTGCGAACCCAGCGCCCGTTCGCCCGCACGAAGCCGTCGAGCATCTCGTCGGCAAAGTCGGCCGGGTCGTTCCACAGTCTCGTCATCTGATACTTCCATTCCGAATTGCAGAGGCGCGGGTCCGACCCAGGTCTACTGGAATGACACCGCTTTCGCGATACCACCGCTCATTACATAGTGCGGCCCTCGGGGCCGCCGCGGTCCGTGCCCGCAGTGAGCTCAGTGCATATAGAGGCCTCCGTCGACATTGAGAGTGTGACCGGTCACGAAGCCAGCGTCTTCGCTGATGAGATAGGACACCGCCGCCGCCACGTCGAGCGGCTCACCGATCCTGTTCAGCACTCCGTCCGTAGCCATCCTCGCTTTGCGTTCCTCGGTCAGCGGCCCGCCCATGATGTCGGTGTTGATCGGACCGGGCGCGATCGCGTTGACCGTGACGCCGTACTGGCCCAGCTCACGTGCCGCCGCACGGGTGAGGCCGATGACACCGGCCTTCGCCGCCGAGTACGCCGCCTTGCTGTACGTGCCGCCGCCCCGCTGTGCCGACACCGAGGAGAGGCTCACAATCCGCCCGAGCTCGTTCTTGACCATCGTCTGCGCTGCGCGGCGAGTCACGTGATGCACTCCCGTGAGGTTGATACGGATGACCCGATCCCACTCCTCGGAACTGACCTCGAGGTAGGCGTCCGGTGAGGAGATGCCTGCCAGGTTGACCAGTGCGACGAGCTGTGGAAGCTCGGCCTCGAGCGTGTCGAACGCCACGTCGACCGCGGCCTCATCGGCGACGTCGGCACCGACGCCGACGGCCTTTACCCCGTATCGCTCGGCGATGCTCTGGGCAACAGCCTTGGACTCCGAGTCATCGAGATCGACCACCCCGATGTTCCATCCGCGCTCGGCGAGGTAGTTCGCTGTCGCCTGGCCGATACCTCTGGGTGAAGCCGCCCCCGTGAGTATTGCGGTGCGCGCCTGCGGAAACCGAGGAGTCATGAACGGGTGTTCCTTTCCAAATACTGATGTGTGGTGCTTGAACTCGCGGTGCGTGCCGCAGATCGAAAGCGACGGGAGAGATCAGGGCATAGACCGGTCGAACAAGGACCGGAGCCGACACCGATCGCCTTCCCCTGGGCGGGCTATCGGATCTGGCTGATCTCGAAGGTGTCCGGGTCTCCCCCGATGCGCTCTCCGGTGTCGAGAGCATCGATGCGGCGCATGTCCTCGTCGCTCAACTCAAACCCGACGATGTCGAGATTGGCGATCATCCGGGCACGCGACGACGTCTTCGGAATGGCGATGTATCCGTGCTGCAAATGCCAGCGCAGGATGACCTGCGCCGGCGACCGGTCGACCGTCGCCCCGATCTCAGCGATCACCGGGTCGGCGAGGTCCCTGCCCTGCCCGATGGGGCTGTAGGCCTCCACTGCCACCCCGCGATCGTTGAGAACGCGGGTCAATTCGGGCTGGCTGAAATACGGATGCAACTCGATCTGATCGACAACCGGAGTCACCCCGGTCTCGGCGATGATGCGATCCAGATGATGCGGCAGGAAGTTGGACACGCCGATCGCCGTCACGAGTCCGGCATCCTTGGCCTCGATCAAGGCACGCCAGCTGTCGACGTAGGCATCTCTCGCCGGTGACGGCCAATGGATGAGGTAGAGATCCACGTGGTCGAGACCGAGGCGGTCCAGGCTGCTTCGCAGCGCGTCGCCTGCGGATGCCCGCCCCTGTTCGCCATTCCGCAGCTTGGTGGTGATGAAGACATCGTCCCTGGACAGGCCGGACGCGGCGAGCGCGCGGCCGACACCCTGCTCGTTGTTGTACGCGGCTGCCGTGTCGATGTGGCGATATCCCGCCTCCAACGCCTCTTCGACGCGGGCCTGGACCTCATCTGGAGAGATCTGGAACACGCCGAACCCGAGTTGCGGAATCGCGATACCGTCGCTGAGTTGCACCGACGGCGACGTACGGCCGGAGATGGCGCTCACGAGGCTGCCGACCGCTTGAGCACGAGCAGCGAGACGGAGTGCAGCGGAAGGCTCAGAGCGATCTCGCTCGTTCCCCCGGTCGCCTCGATCTTGTGCGTCGGCTCGTACTCTTCAAGACCCATCTTGCTGTGCATGATCTCGATCTCCTCCGTTGTCGGCAGCTGCGGGCTACCCAGCTGCCGCCACACGGTGTGCGCGTTGCTGTGCTGCTCGTCGATGCGGTAGTGCTCCAGCGTGTATGAACCAGACCTTAAGCCGTTCAGCTTCACCGCGACCTCGGCCGCTGTGTCGTCAACGCTGTATTGGTCGTCCGTGCGGCGGTAGACGAGGATCGCGAGGTCCCCGTCATCCGTCCGGGTGGCGAGGGCGTCGACTTCCTCCGGCGGCAACGCTGGAGCGATGGCGTCGAGCTCCGAGACCTTCCAGGTGCTGTCCGAGACGGCCGGGATGCGAGTGGTACCGAGCTTCCCGAACATGCGGTAGGCGTTGAGCAGCGGCTTCTCCACTCCGTTCGCCGTCGCGAAGGAACGGGTGCCTTCGAACATCCGCTCGCCCTCGAAGTAGAAGCTCCAGGTCGTGGCCTCACGCACCTGAGCTTCCTCGAGCGCGTTCACGTCGAGGATCTTCTTGATCAGGTTGGCCTGGAACACGGGGTAGTACTCGGTGTTCTGGAAGCGGAAGTTCGAGTTGTCGTAGACACCCCAATGAGCCGGCACGCCGGCGTCGCACTCGTCGACGATCGCCGGCAGCTTCGCGAACTGCGGGAACTCCGCCATCACGCGGAGCAGCCTGCGGATCTCGTAGAGCATCTTGGTGGTCTGCGGGGACTGCTTCTCGGGAGCCTCAGCACCGGTCGGCCCATAGGTGCGCCAAGGCACGAACCGAGATCCCTTGGTGTGGAACGAGACGAAGTCAAGCGGCAGGTTCTCGTCGGCGGCGAACTGCAGGAACTGCCTGAGGAAGCCGGCGCCGTTCGGACCGCCTGTGACGGTGGGACCGCCGACCGAGGCGCTCGGCAGCACGCTGCGCACCGCACGAGCCGTCGTCGCGTAAAGCTCGTTGAACTCTTGGCGGGTCCCGCGCCAGTAGTAGATGTCCGGCTCGTTCCACAGCTCCCAGAGCCACTCCGAGACCTCCTCCTCGCCGTAGCGTTCAACGCAGTGCTGCGCGAGCGCGGCAACAAGGGCGCCCCACTTCGCATAGTCCTTCGGAGGAAAGCTCCAGTGCCCGGCCTCGTACGCGCTGTACACGGTCGGGCTGTCGATAAGCGGGTACTCCTCGTATGCGCGGTCCGGAACGAGGTCACGGGGAGTGAAGCCGAGTTCGACAAGCACGTGGTGTCCGGCGTTCACGATGGCGTCGTACGCCTGATCCACGATCGTGAAGTCATAGAACGGCACGCCGTCACGCTCGTGGTAGACGTTCCCGCTCCCCTGGTGCGGAAGGCCGAATCCGGTGCCGCTCACGAACACGTAGTGCGGGCGAACATGGAACGGCGTCGCTGAGGTCTTTCCGATGGTCTCCAGCAGTTCGCGACCGGTGGCGGTGTATGTCCAGTTGATCTCGTCGTATCCGAGGCTCGCCCAGATGGGCTCGATGCGCTGGCCGGGAGCGGCGGCATCCACCTCGATCGTTGCGGCGCGCACGTGCGTCGCGTTCGGGTCGTGGGGTGCCGCATCCGGGAAGAGCGCGGTCGATTCCATACCGGGATTCTTGTCGCGGAGCGTGGCGGTCTCGGTGATCACGCCGATCCTTTCGTTGATGGATGGTTGGTTGTCGTCGACGACGAAGCTGCGGCGACCGATGTCATTTGAGCGACCCGACGGCGAGCCCACCGCGCCAGTAACGCTGAAGGCTGAGGAACGCCACGATCAGGGGCACGATCGACACGAGGGAGCCAAGGACGATAAGGCTCCACAACGACGTGGTACCTGTGCCGCTGGCCGAGTTCGCCAAGCCGTCCCATAGGCCGAGTCCGACCGTGACAGGGAACAGATTGTCGGAGGAGAGAACGGCCAGCGGAAGGAAGTAGTTGTTCCAGGTACCGACCACCGACAACAGCAGCACGGTGACCGCCGCAGGACGCAGCAGGGGCAACGCCACAGTGAGAAAGGTGCGGAACTCTCCCGCACCATCCACCCTGGCGGCGTCCAGTAGCTCGTCCGGGATCGCGTCGGTCGCGTACACCATCATCAGGTAGACGCCGAAAGGGTTGAGCAAAGACGGCAGGATGACGGCCCAGATCGTGTTCGTCATGCCGGCTTGGGAGAGCATGGCGAACGTCGGGATCACGAGCGCGGTCAGCGGAACCATCACTGACCCGAGTAGAAGCGCGAGGCTCAGGCGTCTGCCGGGAAAGGCGAACTTCGCGAATCCGTAGCCGGCGAGGATCGCCAAAGCGGTAGCGCCCACGCCGCCGCTCACCGCATAGAGCAGCGAGTTGCCGAGCCAGCGCAAATAGATGCCGCCGTTGTACGTGAACAACAGGCCGAGGTTATCGAACAGCGCGAAGGTCTTGTCGAACCAGAGCGCGCCGCCGCTGCCGGAGAAGAGGCCGTGGGCATCCTTCGTGCTGGCCACGATGAGCCACCAGAGCGGGAGCAGGAAGTAGATGACCAGCACGACGAGGAAGGCATGCGCCCCGATTCGCGGTTTGGCGCGACCCCGCCCTGACTGCGCAACTCGCTGCGCCGTCTTGATTCCGATGACCGTCATCAGACGATCCGTCCCTTCTTCCGGGTGGCGAAAAGGAAGATGTAGACCCCGACGAACACGACGAGTCCGAGCGCGAACGAGATCGCCGACGCATAGTTGATCTGCGAGTTCGAGAACGCCAGGTTGTAGGCGTACATGTTGGGCGTGAACGACGGCGTGATCGCACCGTTCGACGATGGCGCGAGCACCTGCGGCTCGGTGAAGAACTGCAATGTGCCGATCAGGGCGAATACGAGGATCAGCACGAGCGCGGATGCCACGAGCGGAACCTTGATCCGTAACGCGATCTGCCACTGGTTGGCGCCATCGATGCGTGCCGCCTCGTAAAGCGAGCTGTCGATGCCCTGGAGTGCGGCGTAGATGATGATCATGTAATAGCCGCTCCACTGCCACGTCACGACGTTCAACAGCGCGCCGAATACCTCATGGGCGCCCAGGAGGTTGGGGGCGGACGCGTGGAACAGCGCGAAAAGCTGGGCGAGCGGACCGAAGCCCGGGCTGTAGAGAAAGCCCCACATGAGCGCGCCGATCACAGCGGGTATCGCGTATGGCACGAAGATCATCAACCTGGAGAACCGGGCGAGCCTTGTCGTCACCGTGTCGAGCACCAGCGCCGCCGCGAGGGAGACGAGCATCTGCAGCGGGATCAGTACCACGGAGAACGCGACGACGAAGAGCAGGCCTCCGAGGAACTCCGGATCGCTGAACGCCTTGACGTAGTTCCCGATCCCGCTGAACGTCGTTCCGGTGGCGAGGCCTTTGGAGAAGAGGCTCAACCAGAACGCGTATACGAGCGGTGCGACGAGAAAGACGAGGAAGACCAGGCCGAACGGCGCGACGAAGAGCCAGCCGATGACTTTGGGCCGAGCGGATCTGCCGCGCGCGGCCGTCGTCATTCTGCGGGACGACGGCCGGGCGAAGGCGTACGAGCCGGTTCCGGTCATCACTTGGTCTTCACCGTGAAGCCTTGCGCCTTGGCGTAGGACGCAATGGTTGACTGCAGCTTGGAGAGCCCGGAGGCGGCACTCTCTGAGCCACTCGTGGTCTTGGTCAGCATCGCCGTTATCTGCTGGTAGTAGTAGTCCTGGAACGGGCTATAGCTCTGCCCCTTGTACGCGCCCGCGGTCGGGATCCAGATCTCCTTGTTGGCCTTCTGGCCGCCGAAGAAGGGATCGGCTGCATTCACGAACCACGAGGCCTTCTGGGCTTTGAGGTGCTGCGGGAAGTGGGCGCCGAGCGTTTGCTGGTTCTCGTTTCCGAAGAGGTTCAGTGCCACCTCCGCGGCGGCATGTGGAACCTTCGACTGCCTGGTCACCGCGTAGGTCGAGCCGCCCCAGTTCACTTGCACCGGGGACTTCGCGTCCCACTGCGGCAGCATCGCCACACGCCACGGGCTATCGGCCCCACGAGGGAAACCGGCTCCGGTGAGGTGACCCGGCTCCCAGGATGCAGCGATGAAAGTGGCGATCTTGCCCGAGGCGAGCTGGCTGACGAAGTCCGTCGAGGATTGACCTGTCGTGACCACCTCGCCCTTCTGCACGAGAGTGTCCCAGAAGTCGAGTACTTTTCTACTCGCCGCGTTGTCAATGTCGACGCCGAGACTCGTCTTCTTGTCGATGCTGTAGTCGAACGTGTCAGCGCCGGCCTGAGCGAACAGGGCCTGAGCGTAAGCCGGAGTGTCATTCGGCCAGTCAGCAATCGCCGGGCCGCCTGCCGCCTTCAGCTTTGCAGCGTCGGCCGCATACTCGGCCCAGGTTTTCGGTGGGGTGAGTCCGTACTTGTCGAAGATGTCCTTCCGGTACATCATCGCGACCGGACCGCCGTCATCCGGGATGGCGTAAATGCCGCCATTGCTCGAGATGTCTTTCAGCGTGCCCGCGGAGAAGTCGTTCTTCCACTTGTCGGCGCCGTAATCACTGAGGTTCACGAGCGCATCCTTGATCAGGAAGCTATTGAGGTGGTCCGTCTCCAACATGACGACATCGGGCGCGCCTTTGCCTGCGGCGATGGCTGTGGAGAACTTCTGGTATTCGGCGCTACCTGCGCCGGCGTTCGTCCAGCAGATCTGCACATCCTTATGCGCCTTGTCGAACGCATCCACCGCGACTGGCAGGGTGGGTGACCAGCCCCAGAGCGAGACGCGGGTCGCGGCCGGGTACGGGATCTTGTTGTCGCAATTCGACGGCTTGTCGGCCTGAGACTGGGGTTTGTCCGTCGGGGCTGCCGTCGGCCCGGCAGAAGCACCGGTCGACGAACAGGCGGCCAACAGAGACACGACGGCCACGCCCATCAGGGCGGCGAGTGCCTTCTTCTTCACGCGAAACTCCTTTGTTCGAGACCGAGCCGCACTGCAAACGAACACGGCCGGTGACGCGTCTAGTGGGCGATCGATCGCCCGCGAAGTGTTGTGTGGATATCCTGCCGGTCCCTTTGCAGACTGTCAACGGTAAATTGTTTACAATCATCAGGACGCTTTTATGGGAAGGTTTTCGGCATGACAGTATCCGGCCTCGAGGTCACCCCAGTCGTGCAGCCTGCCCTCTCGCACAACGTGCTTGACGCGTTGCGTGTGATGATCAGCACGGGCCGCCTTCAACAGGGCGAGCATCTCAAGGAAGCCGAAATCGCTCAGGCTCTCGGGGTGAGCAGGGGCCCGGTCCGGGAGGCGTTGAACCAGCTCGCCAACGAAGGGTTCGTTGAACTGAGACGACATCGTGGCGCGTTCGTGGTCGAGCTGACGCGAGCCGACATCATCGAGGTCTATACCCTGCGCCTGGCTCTTGAGCGGCTCGCCGTCGAGCGCACCGCCGAGCGCATGACGCCGCAACTGCTAGCCCAGATGGATGCAGTGCTTGAGCGAATGCAACGCGTGAACGATGGGTACGAGGCTCAAGCCGTGACTCGACTCGATCTCGAGTTCCACGATCTGCTCTACAAGGCCGCCGACCACCGGCGACTCGAAAACTCGTGGGAGCACATTCGCAGCCAGGTGGAGTTCTTCCTCAATGCCCGCAACGACTCGTTCCGAGACTTCCTCCAAGTCGGGTATGCCGAACACGCCGAACTCCGGGACGTCCTCGCCCAGCGCGACCCGCAACTGGCAGCCAAGGCCATCCAAACCCACCTCGAAGGCGCCTACCACCGGCTCCTCACGACCCATCCGCAGGACTAGCGCGAACACCCGCGCAGCCACTCCACGACCACAACAGGGAATCGAACGACATGCCCACCACTTTCACCGCCGAAACCTGGCCGATCGCTGTCTGCCTGCACGGCTTCCCACCCATGGACCAGAACAGCGTCGCGATGCACGATGCCCCCGCCGAGGTGTGGGATGACATGCTCGATGAGATCGAGAACGTCGGCTTCTCTCTGATTGAGCTCGCCGACAGCCACATACGCCCAGCGGATCTCGAGCCGTCGCGCCGGGCCGAGTTCCTGGCGATCGCGCGGTCGCACGGCATCGGCGTTCCCTCCGTACACCTCCAGCGTCAAAGCGTGATCATGCCGGGCCATGAGGAGCGCAATCTCGAGTACGCACACCGCACCATCGATGCGGCGGCGGAGTGGGGCATGCAGGTCTTCTCGACGGGTCTGCATCAACCGTTCACGCCCGCCCAACGGGAGGCCCTCTGGTTCTGGACCGCACAGGGCCCTCGGGATCCGGATGACCCCGAGGTGTGGGAACGGGCCGTGTCTCGGATCCGCGAGCTCGGCAAGCACGCAGCGGACGTGGGGCTTCGGATGGCTTTGGAATTGTATGAGGACACCTACCTCGGCACCGCCGACAGCGCGGTGCGGTTCGTCGAGGAGGTGGGACTCGACAACGTGGGCCTCAACCCTGACGTGGCAAACCTCATCCGCCTCCACCGTCGGGTGGAGGACTGGCGTGAGCTCTACGCGAAGACCCTCCCCTACGCAAACTATTGGCACGTCAAGAACTACACGCGCGACGAAGCCGCCGACGGCAGCTGGGCGACCTCGGTGCCGTCCACCATGGAGACCGGGCTGATCAATTACCGCCAGATCTTCAAAGAGGCCGTCGCCGTCGGGTTCGACGGCATCATCCTGTGCGAGCAATACGGTGGCGACAGCCTCGGCGTCTGCGCCACGAACCAGAACTACATCCGCTCGCTTCTCCCCCGCGGCTGAGGCGATCCACGGTAACCACCCAAGCCGAACAGAAGGACATCCATGACACACCGCATCGTCGCCATCGTCGGATCCGGATACATGGGGGGAGGCATCGCGCAGGTTCTCGCGCTCGCGGGCGATACCGTTCGCATCAGCGATGTCTCGGAAGACGTGGCGAAGGCGAATTACGAACGGCTGCTCGCCGAGGCGGAGGAGTTCGCCGCCGCCGGCCTCTTCCCGCCCGATGCCCCCCAGCGCCTCGCGTCGCACCTGCAGCCGGCCGTCTCGATCGAGGCTGCGGTGGCCGATGTGGACTTCATCGAGGAAGCCGTACCCGAGAAGGCCGAGATCAAGCAGGAGACGCTTCGGCGCATCAGCGCGGCCGCTCCACCCGACGCGGTGATCGGCTCCAACACTTCGACCATTGCGATCGGCACCCTGGCGAGCGCGGTCGAGCGTCCGGAGCGCTTCCTCGGCGTCCACTTCTCCAACCCGGCACCCTTCATCCCCGGCGTGGAGCTCATCCCGCACCAGGGCACATCGGAGGCTGCGATCACCTTTGCTCAGGACGTCGTGGCTCGAGCCGGCAAGGAATCGGCACGCGTCAAGGACTCGACCGGCTTCGTCCTCAACCGCCTTCAGTACGCGCTGTTCCACGAGGCCACACAGATCGTGGAAGAAGGCATCGCCACCGCCGCTGAAGTGGACACCCTCGTGCGAACGACGTTCGGGTTCCGCCTTCCGTTCTTCGGACCCTTCGCCATCGCTGACATGGCGGGCCTCGACGTCTATGCGTTCTGCTACGAGTCCCTGCAGACGAGGTGGCCCGAGCGATTCGCCACACCGGAGTCGCTTCAGCGGCTGGTGGATGCCGGCAATCTGGGAACGAAGACCGGTTCCGGTTACCTGGATCTCCCTGCCGAGCGCACCGCGGAACTCATCGCATACCGGAACCGGGCCTATGTCGCGATGGCCAAGCTCCTGGAGGAACTCGGCCCGGCGCCGACCCAAGATCAGCCGCGCTGACCGAGCGTCGCCCCCCGGGGCGGCGACGCATCCGTCAGTGACCAAGCGGCCCGATGTGCGTTTTCAGGCTCGCCTGGGCTTTATCACAGTGGGTTCGACGATCTTCTTCCGGATGTGCTCATAGATGACCGACGTGTGCACGTCGGAGAGTTCCGGTCGGCTCGTCAGCTTGTCGATGACGAACGCGTAGAGCGCTTCATTGTCGCGCACGGCGACGTGGACGAGAAAGTCGTGGTCGCCCGTTGTGACGAACACCGCGATCGTTTCCGGGAGTGCCGTCACCCAATCGCGGAAGTCCTCGATTGCAGCTCGTGACGGCGGGCGCACCCGCACCGAGATCAACGCTTGAACCCCGCGTCCGAGTTGCGTCAGGTCGACGTCGAGCGTTGTCCCTTGGATCAGCCCTTTGTCTCGCAGCGCTCGCGTGCGTTCGAGGGCGGTCGTCGGTGAGACCCCCGTCCTGGACGCGACTTCACGATTGCTCGTGCGTGCATCGTTCTGCAGAATCGCCAGGATCGCTGCGTCGAGCTCATCAATGACCACCATTTCGCGCTAATGATGCCATGAAGTTCGGAGGATTTGCGAACCGGTAGGACATCAGTCTGACTAGTGGGATGATTCAGCAAACTATCGGATTCGATTCCCATGAAGTCGATCCCTGGGTCTCGACCCGTGAAGCTCGATTGAAGTGGGTCATCGTCATCGACACCGCGCTCTCGCCCGGGCGTGCCGCGAACGCCGCCGTCTGCGTTGCCGCGGCGACTGCCGCGCTGGTGCCGGGGCTGGCGGGTCCCGACGCCGTCGACGCCTCGGAATCCGTACATCCGGGACTGCCTTGGGCAGGGTGCACGATCCTGGCCGCCACAGCCGAGACGCTTCGCGACCTGCGTGCGACGGCTGCAAAGGGGAAAGACATTTTCATCGCCGACATGCCGCAAGAGGCTCAGCGGACCCGCCTCTACGGCGAGTATCTCGATCAGGTGGCGGGTAGTCATCCGAATGCATTGGAGTATCTGGCCGTGAGCATCGTTGGCCCGAGGAATCGAGTCAGCCGCATGGTTGGACAGTTGCCGCTGCTGAAGTGAGACGAATCCGTCCGTTGCGGCTGCCAAGGGCGGGCGCGGCCGTTGAGCCGGTGCGAGTGGGCACGGTGGTCGGTCAACCGGGTTAGGCGTTGTCGTCTCGCGACGGCATGGCGACGGCTGTCACGCGGATCATGGTCAGTCTCGCACCTCGCCTTCCGCCTCGATCAGAGTCAGCAGCACGTGCGGGAGCGCTAATCCCGCGTTCTGCCGAATCGCGGTCAGCGCCTCGCGCTCTGTCGCCGGAACTGCGCCGGCGTGACGCCGAGTGCACCGCGAAACGCTCTCGAGAACGCTGATTCCGATGAGTACCCGACGGCCGCGGCCACCTGGGCGACCGGAGGACCACCGATCACGAGTTGTTCGGTCGCCGACATCAGACGGCTTCGCGTGACGAACGATGCCACCGACATGCCGGTGTCACGCGAGAAGCGGCGGATGAACGTCGAACGGGACATGCGAGCCGTTCGTGCGAGAACGTCGATCGACCACGCGCGACCGGGGTCGGCATGAACCGCGTCGATGGCGGAGGCGATGCTCGGATCGGAGGCGGCCGTCCATAGCCGCGCTGAGGTGGATGCGCCGGCCGATGTGCGCAACACCATGGCCAATAGGGCTGTGCAAAGCGCGCTGAGGATGACCGCCGTGCCCTGCCCCTCGCGCTCGGCTTCGCCGCGCATGAGCTCGCTCAGCTGTCGGAGCACCCGGTCGGTGTCTTCCGACCGGCCGAACGAGACGTGAATCGGATCGGGAATGCTCTCGAACAGCAACGCGCCCGCACCCGGGCCGACCGAGAAATGACCACAGAAGAGGTCGACCACAGGGTCGCCGACGTTCTCGCTACGTGTCGTGAGGAACGCGGGCCCGGCCTGCTCGGTGACGCCGGCGGCTCGTCCCGGCCCTTCCACTGTGATCCGATGTGGCCGCCCGCTGGGAACGAGAACCACGTCGCCGGGCGCCATATCGAACGACTGTCGGGCCGTGTGGAATCGGCACCGGCCTGCCATCAACACGTGGAACGGCACCTGTCCGTTCGGGTACCCGTTCACCGGCATGTCTGTCGACCTGCCCAGCAGACATCGCCGTTCGAGGGATGCTTCGAGCTGCGCTCGGCGAAGAAGTGCACTGATCGTGTCCACATTGACACGATAGGGCAGATTTCTGGCTCCAAGCAGGCTGTTCGGTGCAGTCGAACGGTCGCAGAGTGTCGGTATGGGAATCGGAACTCACCTCACCGTCGACGTTCTGGTCGTCGGCTTCGGAAAGGGCGGCAAGACTGCCGCACACGTCCTGGCGGAAGCTGGCAGACGCGTCATCCTCGTCGAGCAAGACGAGAACATGTATGGCGGGACCTGCCCGAACGTCGGCTGCGTGCCCTCCAAGATGCTCGTGCACTACTCGAACGCTCGTCGTCTCGAAGACGACGCGCAGGAGTTCTTCGCGCACTCGGTTGCGGGCGTCAAGGCTCTCACCGACGCATTCCGCGCCGGGAACTTCGAGAGCCTCAACGGAAAGCCCGGCGCGATGGTTCTCACCGGACGCGCGCGCTTCGTCGACGAGCACACGGTCTCGGTCGGCGCGGGGGACGATCAGATCACGGTCAGCGCTCCCACGATCCTGATCAACACCGGCTCAGAGCCCATTCTCCCCGACATCCCGGGCCTTGCCGAGAGCGCCCATCGGGTCAGCAGCACCGACCTGATCCGCAAGGACAGGCTCCCAGCCCACCTGACGGTGATCGGCGGCGGCTACCTGGGGCTTGAGTTTGCCGGGATCTATCGGCATTTCGGCGCCGACGTCACGGTGCTCGAGTCGGCCCCCCGTTTTCTTCCCCGCGAAGACGACGACGTTGCCGAGGCCGTGACAGCAATCCTCAGCGGTGACGGCGTGAAGCTCGTCACCGGTGCCGATGTGCTGGAAGTTCGCGACGAGGCCGGGTCAGCCGTCATCGTGTACCGCACCGAAGACGGCACCACGGAGCTGCGAACCGATGCCGTACTGCCCGCGACCGGACGCAGACCGGCGACATCCGCCCTCGATCTGAACGCCGCGGGCGTGGCGGTCGACGCCAGAGGCGCCGTCGTGGTCGACGAACGGCTGCGTACGAGCAGACCGCACATCTTCGCCCTCGGTGACGTGAACGGAGGTCCGCAGTTCACGTACGTCTCCCTCGACGACGCACGAATCGTGCTCGACCAATTGCTGGGAGACAGCAAGCGCTCCACCGCGGACCGGGTCGCGGTTCCGCACGTGCTCTTCACCACTCCTCCCCTCGCCACCGTCGGAATGACGGAACGAGAAGCGCGAGCGAGCGGGATGCACGTCAGGGTGTCGCGTGAGAACGTCGCAGACATCGTCGCCATGCCCCGGGCATACACCGTCGAAGAGACGCGCGGCTTGATGAAGTTCATTGTCGACGCCGATACCGACCTCGTTCTAGGCGCGGCCCTCCTCAGCATCGACTCGCAGGAGATCATCAACCTCGTGAGCCTCGCCATGCGACACGGCATCACGGCGACCCAGCTGAGCACGTCGATCTACACGCATCCCAGCTCCACGGAAGCGCTGAACGAGGTGTTCACCAAGGTCGTGGGCTGACGTGTCCCGGGGCGCACGAGTCCCTCCGGCCGGCTCGGGCGATCACCGCCAGCGACGAACGCGGAGCGGGAGGACATGCCTACCTCTACCGCAACCTAAGTTCCGCTGTCGTCCAACATCTGCCCACCGACGTCTTTCAGCGCACGATGATTCGTTCATCTGTACTCACTGAACTGGAGGATTGGAAGAGTCGCGTACAAGGGAACATCGACGAGATGATTCAGCATGTCAAGCCGTATACGCAAATGGGGCCGTGATGCTTGAACTGTTGATGAAGATCCCGTCGGCTTCAAGGAGCTCGCACCGAGTGAGCATGTGGCCGTGCGCCGCCTGAGGGACCTCGGACTTATACAGGAGCGCGACAGCGAGTATGAATCGCCCTGGGTTTTGTTCCTAGGGTTTTGCGTGGCTGACGGTTGTCGGCACGGGTGATTCGTGGTCAGCGTAGTAGGTGGCCTCGACCTCGGCGGGTGTACGCAGGCCGAGTTCGCCGTGTAGACGGGAGTTGTTCCACCACCACACGTATTCCAGGGTCGCGAGCTCGACTTGTTCGACGGTGCGCCAGGGTCCTTGGCGTCGGATCAGTTCGGTCTTGTAGAGCCCGTTCACGGCCTCGGCGAGGGCGTTGTCGTAACTGTCGCCGATGGTCCCCGTCGATGGTTTCGCGCCGAGCTCGATGATCCGGTCGGTGTAGACCAATGACATGTAGTTCGACCCGTGGTCCGAGTGATGCGTCAGCCCCTCCAGCCTGCCTCCTGCAGCCCACGCCGCCATGTTCAGGGCTTGAAGGGGCAGGATGTCGGCCTTCAGCGTCGCGGCAACGTTCCAGCCCACGATGCGCCGTGAGTACACGTCGGTGACGAACGCGACGTACGCGAACCCGGACCATGTCGCCACATACGTAATGTCCGCCACCCACAATCGCTCTGGCCGGTCTGTGGCGAACCGGCGCTGCACGAGATCCGTCGGTCGCTGCTGCGCGGGGTCAGGCCGAGTGGTGAACACCTTCTTCGACCGTCTCACACCGTGCACGGCGGCGGCCCGCATCAGCCGCCCGGTCTGGTCTCGACCGATCTCCCACCCCTGCCGACGCATCAGCGCGTGCATCTTCCGCACCCCGTAGACGCCGTAGTTCTCACCGTGCAGACGGGCCACCTCGGGAACGAGGAGATCGTCTCTCAGCTGCCTGGCTGACGGGGCGCGAGTCATCGCTGCCCGGTAACCGCGAGCGGTGATGAACCCACACTCTGTCGCACCGATCGTGCGGCAGATGGCCTCGACCCCGAAACGATCCTTGAACATGATGATGAACCGGATCATCTCGTCGTGGGGCGGTCGAGTTCCGCGGCGAAAAACGCCGACGCAGCCCTCAGGATCTCGTTCGCACGGCGCAACTCGGCGTTCTCCCGCTTCAATCGTTTGATCTCCGCGAGCTCATCACTGGTCACACCGGGACGGGTGCCGGCATCGATCTCGGCGCGGCGACGCCACTTACGCAGCGTCTCCGGCCCGACACCCAGCTTGGCACCCACATGACGGATCGCCGCGTACTCGGTCTCGTGATCAGGCAACGCCTCCTCGAGCATCCTGAGTGCTCGCAGCCGGAACTCCGGCGGAAACTGACGGGGCATGACTCCATCCTCCTAAAAGAACCGGAACCAAACCCAGGGCGATTCGAGTATCAAGCAAGTGTCATCCTGGAACTCGTGTGAGCGACGCCGGGGACTGCTGCACGGAGAGGTGACACCTGATCTGTGGTGCCGAAGGGTGCCGCTGGGAGGATGTCATCAT